>NZ_AUBE01000015.1 GCF_000429085.1 Streptomyces flavidovirens DSM 40150
CGGCCGAAGTCCAGGGCCCGACCGCGGCGTTCGAAGCGCCATGCGGACAGCACCGGCTCGATCAACTCCCAGCGCGCATCGGACAGGTCACTTGGATACGCACGTCGTTCCGTCATGAACTGGGCGTACCGCCAGCTGGGGGCGTGCGCCCAGGCGCGCAACCCGCCGTGTCGAAGCACGGGACAGATCTGGCGTCCTGGAATGAGACAGGCGCAAGCAGGATCTCGCCCCATCTGACACACCACTGGCCTCACCACGCATAACCACAACTACAGCCCCACCAGCAACACCTCATCGAGAAGCGCAAACCGCCCTAAGAGATGACGCTCAAGATGAAAACGACCTCTAAGGGGCGGTCTCGATGTCCCCGAAGTGGTCCCAGCCGCCCTTGCTCGTCCAGGGCGCCCCGTCGACCGTCACCTGCGGCAGCGCGGACGGGTTGAGGACCTCGCCGATGATCTTCCAGCGAGCGGGCAGCTTCGTGTCCGGCGGGAACGTGGCCACGATCGCGTGGTCCTCTCCCCCGGTCAGCACCCACTGCAGCGGGTCCACGCCCACGGCCTGCCCGATGTCGGACATCTGCGTCGGGATGTCGATGAGCCCGGACCGCAGGTCGATACGGACCTTGCTGGCCTCCGCGATGTGGCCGAGGTCCGCCACGAGCCCGTCGCTGACGTCCGTCATGGCGGTGGCGCCGAGCTCGGCGGCCGCGGGGCCCGCGTGGTACGGCGGCTCGGGGCGCCGGTGCGCCTCGACGAAGGCGCGCGGCGAGCGGAACCCCCGCGAGAGGACGGCCAGGCCCGCCGCCGACCAGCCCAGCCAGCCGGTGACGGCGACGACGTCGCCGGGCCTCGCGCCCGACCGGGTCACCGGTTCGTGGTTGCGCAGGTCGCCGAGCGCGGTGATCGCCACGGTGATGGTCTCGCCGCGTACGACGTCACCGCCGACGACGGCGGCGCCCGCGACCGCGCACTCGTCCCTGATGCCGTCCATCAGCTCGGTCGGCCAGCTCACGGGGAGTTCGGCGGGCACGACGAGGCCGAGCAGCAGCGCGGTCGGTACCGCGCCCATGGCGGCGATGTCGGCCAGATTCTGGGCCGCGGCCTTGCGGCCCACGTCGTACGCCGTCGACCAGTCGCGCCGGAAGTGCCGTCCTTCGAGCAGGATGTCCGTACTCGCCACGACCCGCCGGTCGGGTGCGGCCACGACGGCGGCGTCGTCGCCGGGCCCCAGCCGTACCGCCGGGGTGGAGGTGAGCCGGGAGGTGAGCTCTCTGATGAGCCCGAACTCCCCCAGTTCGCCCACAGTGCCCTTCATGGATGTGCCCCTTCTGCCCCAGTGCGCTTGCGGTCGCGAGCCATCACTGCTGTAGGTACCGTCAACACATACGTCAACTTCTGGTCTTCGTACGCCACGCTCCGTACGCCGACGGCCGCGCGGGTCTCCCCGCTGCCCGTGACGACGCGATACGGTGGCGTCTCTTTATCTCCCACATGATCCTCGTGGCCGCCCTGGAGGTTCCGTGGTACAGGCGTACATCCTCATTCAGACCGAGGTGGGCAAGGCGTCGTCCGTCGCCGAGACCATCGGCAAGATTCCGGGAGTGATCCAGGCCGAGGACGTGACCGGACCCTATGACGTGATTGTGCGGGCGCAGGCCGACACGGTCGACGATCTCGGCCGGCTGGTGGTCGCCAGGGTCCAGCAAGTGGACGGGATCACCCGCACTCTGACCTGCCCGGTCGTGCACATCTAGCCCCCGTCTACTCTTGGCCGGTGACTTCCACTTCCCGCCGGCTTCTCTCGTACTGGTCGGTGTCGGCGCTCTCGTGCGCCGCCCTGCTGCTCGCTGCCGCCGGCTGCTCCCTCACGGACGATGCCGTGGCGGTCCCGGTTCCCACGCCGTCCCCGGAAGAGGCCGAGGTGTGCCGGGCACTGCACCGTGAGCTGCCGCAGGCCGTCGACGGGCAGCAGCGGCGCACCTCCGAACCGGAGTCGGACCTCACCGCCGTATGGGGAGATCCGGCGATCGTACTGCGCTGCGGTGTCCCGCGGCCGGAGAAGATGGACGATCCGGCGGCGAAGGCGGTGGAGGCGGACGGCGTCAACTGGATGCTGGAGCGGCAGGGGGACGGCAGTCCGCGCTTCACCACGACCTACCGCGAGGCCTACGTCGAGGTGACCCTGCCCGCGAAGTACGCCCACGACGTCACGCCGTTGGCGGCCTTCGCGGCGCCGGTGAAGAAGACGGTGCCGGACAGCCTCTAGCCGCTGCCCGGCGCACGTCGCGTCGCTCGCTAGCGCAGGCCCGTCGGGCGGCGCAGCGCGGCCTGGATCAGCCGGTCGACGAGCTCCGGGTAGGACACCCCGGTCTCCTGCCACATCCGCGGGTACATGGAGATGGGCGTGAAGCCCGGCATGGTGTTGATCTCGTTGATGACGAACTCGCCGCTGTCGAGCAGGAAGAAGTCGGCGCGCACCAGGCCCTCGCAGGACGCGGCGTCGAACGCCTCGACCGCGAGCCGCCGCACCTCGGCGGTCTGCTCCCCGGTCAGCGGCGCGGGCACCAGGCCGGCTGCCGAGTCGATGTACTTCGCCTCGAAGTCGTAGAAGTCGTGGGACGTCACGGGCGGGATCTCGGCGGGCACACTCGCGCGCGGGCCGTCCTCGAACTCCAGCACACCGCACTCGATCTCGCGGCCGCGCAGCAGTGACTCGACGAGGATCTTGGGGTCGTGGCGCTGCGCCTCCTCGATCGCCGCGTCGAGGCCGGAGAGGTCGCTGACCTTGGTGATGCCCATGGACGATCCGCCGCGGGCGGGCTTGATGAAGAGCGGCCAGCCGTGCTCGCCGGCGAAGTCGACGATCTTCTTACGGGCGGCGGAGGGGTCGTTCTCCCACTCCCGTGGGCGGATGACCTCGTACGGGCCGACCGGCAGGCCGAAGGAGATGAACACCCGCTTCATGTACTCCTTGTCCTGGCCGACGGCCGAGGCGAGCACACCGGAGCCGACGTACGGGACGCCGGAGAGCTCCAGGAGGCCCTGGAGGGTGCCGTCCTCGCCGTACGGGCCGTGCAGCATGGGGAAGACGACGTCGATCTCGCCCAGCGCCTTGGGCACCGAGCCGGGCTCGCTCAGGACGACCTCGCGGTTGCCCGGATCGACCGAGAGGACCACGCCGCCCTCGGTCGATTCGGCGAGGTTCTCGACGCTCGGCAGGGTCCGGTCGGCGATGGCCATCCGGTCGGGCTCGTCGGCGGTCAGCGCCCAGCGGCCGTCCGTCGTGATGCCGATCGGCAGTACGTCGTACTTCTCGCGGTCGATGGCCCGCAGTACGGCGCCGGCCGTGACGACCGAGATGGCGTGCTCGGAGCTGCGGCCGCCGAAAACGACGGCCACGCGCGGCTTGCGGGGCTCCTGCGCGGGGCTCTGGGGGAGGTTCTCGCTGCTCATATCGAGCTGAGACTACCGTGCACATCCGGTGCCGTGGAGTGCGGGCGCGGGCGCGGCGCGCTGCCCGGCTCCCCGGCCGGTGCGCGCAGGCCACCGCGGTACCTCGAAGCCCGTGAGAGGTGCGTGAGAGGTACGTGAAGAAGGGGTCAGCGGCGCTCGGGCTTGGCGCTGCGTGACATCAGCTCCTTCAGCGCGACGATCGGCGGCTTCCCGTTGTGGACGATGTCCACGACCGTGTCCGTGATCGGCATGTCGATGCCGTGCCGACGGGCCAGATCGGCCACCGATTCGCAGGATTTGACGCCTTCGGCGGTCTGCTTGGTGACCGCGATGGTCTCTTCGAGCGTCATGCCCCGGCCCAGGTTGGTGCCGAAGGTGTGGTTGCGCGAGAGCGGCGAGGAGCAGGTCGCCACCAGGTCGCCGAGACCGGCGAGACCGGAGAAGGTGAGCGGGTCGGCTCCCATCGCCAGGCCCAGGCGGGTCGTTTCGGCGAGGCCGCGGGTGATGAGCGAGCCCTTGGCGTTGTCGCCGAGGCCCATGCCGTCCGCGATGCCGACGGCGAGGCCGATGACGTTCTTGACGGCGCCGCCCAGCTCGCAGCCGACGACGTCGGTGTTGGTGTACGGGCGGAAGTACGGGGTGTGGCAGGCCGCCTGGAGCCGGGTGGCCACCGACTCGTCGGTGCACGCGACGACCGCGGCGGCGGGCATCCGGGCGACGATCTCCTTGGCCAGGTTGGGGCCTGTGACCACCGCGACCCGCTCGGCGGGCACCTTGGCGACCTCCTCGATGACCTCACTCATCCGCTTGGCGGTGCCGAGTTCGACTCCCTTCATGAGGGAGACGAGGACGGTGTCGGCGGGCAGCAGCGGCGCCCAGGCGGCGAGGTTGCCGCGCAGCGTCTGCGAGGGGATGGCGAGCACCGTGAAGTCGGCGCCCTCGGCGGCCTCGGCTGCGTCGGTGGTGGCGCGCAGCGAGGCGGGCAGTTCGACGCCCGGGAAATAGTCGGGGTTCGTACGGCCCTTGTTGATGGCGTCGGCGACTTCGGCGCGGCGGCCCCAGAGGGTCACGTCGCAGCCGGCGTCGGCCAGCACCATGCCGAAGGCCGTGCCCCAGGACCCTGTTCCGAATACGGCCGCCTTGACCGGCTGGCGTGTCACTTCGCGTTCTCTCCCTCGGCCTCGCGCCGCTGCTGCGCGCGGGCCCTGCGGTGGTCGTACGGCTGGGTGGGCGCGGGCTCGCCGCGCAGCTCGGCAAGCTGCTCCGTGATGGCGGCCATGATGGCCTCGGTTGCTTCTCGCAGCACTTCGGGCGTCGGTTCCTTGCCGTAGAACCGGTTCAGGTCGACCGGCGGACCCGCCTGCACCTGAAGCGTCTTGCGCGGGAAGAGCTGGAGTTTCTTCTCCTTGGCGTACGGCGGCATCGCCAAGTTGGCGCCCCACTGGGCGACCGGGATGACGGGGGCCTTGGTCATGAGGGCCACACGCGCCGCTCCGGTCTTTCCGGCCATCGGCCACATGTCGGGGTCGCGGGTGAGCGTGCCTTCGGGATAGAAGGCGACGCATTCGCCCCGCTCGATGGCGGCGACGGCCGCGCGGAAGGCGTCGAGTGCGTTGGTGGTCTCGCGGTAGACGGGGATCTGGCCCGTACCGCGCAGCATCATCCCGACAAACGGGGTTTTGAAGAGGCCCGCCTTGGCCAGCAGCCGGGGAACACGTCCCGTGTTGTACTGGAAGTGCCCGTAGGAGAGCGGGTCCAGGTACGAGTTGTGATTGACCGCGGTGATGAATCCGCCCTCGGCCGGAATGTTCTCCATTCCGCGCCAGTCCCGCTTGAACAGAACCACCAGCGGCGGTTTAGCGATGACCGCCGCCAGGCGGTACCAGAAGCCGATTCTGCGGCGGGACACTCGGACACCTTCCTCTAGAACCGGGCTGCTTGTACGTGTGCGCCTGGTCAGCCGCACAAGTGTCGCGCCAGGTCCCCTGTCTGTCGAGAACACCGTACGCCCCGGCCCGGGGCCCCGGATCCCCTTCCGGCCGTACGGGCAGGCCACAATAAGGCCCGACGCTCACTGGACGGAGGGCCCGCCACTGAACACGCTCCGGACCGCTCCCTGGTCCCTGGTAGTGCCCCTGAAGCCCCTGTTGCTGGCCAAGAGCAGGCTCGGCCCGTCGGCGGGTGACGCGTTGCGCCCCAGGCTCGCTCTGGCCTTCGCCGAGGACACCGTGGCGGCCGTGCTGGCCTGCCCCGCCGTACGGGATGTGGTGGTCGTCACGGACGACGGCCCCGCGGGCACCGCACTGGCCGCCCTCGGGGCGCGTATCGCGCCGGACGCCCCGGCCGCGGGTCTCAACGCCGCCCTGGCGCACGGGGCGCGCACGGTGCGCGCGCTGCGGCCCGGTGCGGCCGTCGCGGCGCTGAATGCCGATCTGCCCGCACTGCGGCCGGGCGAATTGCAGCAGGTGCTCGATTACGCCGCCGCATTTCCGCGCGCATTTCTGGCTGATGCGACCGGAATCGGTACGACACTGCTTTCCGCGGCACCGGGGGTGGAATTGGCGCCGTTCTTCGGCGGCCCTTCCCGCGCCCGGCATTCGGCTGCGGGCGCCCGGGAAATACCTCTCGACGGAGTCGATTCCGTACGCCAGGACGTGGACACCGGTGACGATCTCCGGGCGGCGCTGGCGCTCGGCGTGGGTCCGCGCACGGCCCGGCTGAGCGGGGCGGTCACCGGCAGATACGCTGCGGTCATGCAGGCGACCGCGTACACGTACGACTCCGAGACCCGCAGCGGCAGTGTGCTGCTCGACGACGGCACCCCGGTGGACTTCGACGCCACGGCCTTCGACGCGGGCGGCCTGCGGCTGCTGCGCCCAGGGCAGCGGGTGCGCATCGAGGGGGAGGGCGAGGGCGCGGACCTGCGCATCACCCTGGTGACGCTGCAGACGTTCTGAGGGGGCCGCCGGGCGGCTCCCGGACACACCGCGGGCCGGGCTCCCCGGAGGGAGCCCGGCCCGGCGCGTGAGTCGTTGCTGCCCCTGCTTACTTCCCCGCAGCGGTCTTCTTCGCGGTGGTCTTGCGCGCCGTGGCCTTCTTGGCGGGGGCCTTCTTCGCGGTGGCCTTCTTGGCCGGCGCGGTCTTCTTGGCGGTGGCCTTCTTGGCGGCGGGCGTGGCCTTCTTGGCGCCGGCCGTCTTCTTCGCCGTCGCCGTGGTCTTCTTGGCGGCCGCGGTGGTCTTCTTGGCGGCGCCCGTGGCCTTCTTGGCCGGGGCCGTCTTCTTCGCCGCGGCGGTGGTCTTCTTGGCGGGAGCCGCCTTCTTCGCCGGGGTCGTCTTCTTGGCGGCGGCCCTCTTGGTGGCGGCCTTCTTGGCCGCTGCCTTGGCAATGGTGGGGGGCGGACCCGAAAGGCTGCCCTTGGGCGCCTTCTTGACGGCTACCTCGCCACCCTTGGGGAGCTTCTTCGAGCCGCTGACCAGGTCCTTGAAGCCCTGACCGGCGCGGAAGCGCGGAACCGAGGTCTTCTTGACCCGTACCCGCTCGCCCGTCTGCGGGTTGCGCGCGTAACGGGCCGGACGCTCGACCTTCTCGAACGATCCGAAGCCGGTGACCGACACACGGTCGCCGGCGACCGTTGCACGGACGATCGCGTCGAGTACCGCGTCGACCGCGTCCGCGGCCTGCTGACGGCCGCCGACCTTGTCTGCAATCGCTTCTACGAGCTGCGCCTTGTTCACGTCTTCCCCTTCGGAGACATTGCCAGAACGAATGTGTTCAAGCTTTTTCGCACGTTAGGCAGATATATACCGCAAATCAAACACGAAACGGGCTAATCACCCTAGTGCCGCAACGAAGTAGACCGGCGGGAGTTCCACAGGTCTCAGTCACCTTCAGGGAATCGACCCTCATCGAGGTCCTTCATCAACCTGTCCAGGCGCCTTGCCGCATCGGCGAGATCGTGTTTCGCCGCGGCCGTTATGACCAGCAGCTTCCGGGTCAGCGCCATCCGTACGCCCTCCGGGACTTGCAGTGTGCGCACCCTTGTGTGTGCTTCTTTCAACCGGTCCGCGACTGCCTCATAGAGCTTGAGTTGGCTGTCGCGTTCCATGCACCGATTGTGCCATCTGGGGCGAGTTGTCGCCTCCGGCGGGGGCAACTAATGGATTCCCGGTGTCCAAAAGGCCTCCAGGAGACTTGCCTCAGCGCCCTCATCTTGCACGCGTACCACGGGAGTTGAGGCCCAAACATGACGTTGCCCCCCGCCGTGGACGGCAGGGGGCAACGGAGTGATGGAAGGGGGTCAGACCTGCACCGTACTGGGCTTGAACGACGGCCTGGCGGCCTCGTAGGCGGCGATGGACGGCTCGTTCTGGAGGGTGATGCTGATGTCGTCGAGACCGTTCAGCAGTCGCCAGCGGGCGTTCTCGTCAAGCTCAAAATCAGCCGTAATGCTTCCGGCACGGACTTGACGGTCCTCAAGGTCCACGGTGATCTCCGCCGTGGGGTCCGCCTCGACCAGATCCCAGAGCGCGTCCACGGTCTTCTGGTCCAGTACGACGGTCAGCAGCCCGTTCTTGAGCGAGTTGCCGCGGAAGATGTCCGCGAACCGCGAGGAGATCACGGCTTTGAAGCCGTAATTCTGCAGGGCCCACACGGCGTGCTCACGCGAGGAGCCGGTACCGAAGTCGGGGCCCGCCACCAGAACCGTGGCACCTTCCCGCTCGGGGCGGTTGAGCACGAACTGCGGGTCCTTGCGCCAGGCCTCGAACAGCCCGTCCTCGAAACCGTCGCGGGTGACCTTCTTCAGCCAGTGGGCCGGGATGATCTGGTCGGTGTCGACGTTGCTGCGGCGCAGCGGAACGGCCCGGCCGGTGTGTGCGGTGAAAGCTTCCATGGCCATGATGCTCAGGCCTCCACGAGCGTCGGAACGTCGGACAGGTCGGCGGGCGCGGCCAGGTGGCCCAGCACCGCCGTGGCGGCGGCGACCTGCGGCGACACCAGGTGGGTACGGCCGCCCTTGCCCTGCCTGCCCTCGAAGTTGCGGTTGGAGGTGGACGCGGAGCGCTCACCGGGCGCGAGCTGGTCCGGGTTCATGCCCAGACACATCGAGCAGCCCGCGTGCCGCCATTCGGCCCCGGCGGCGGTGAACACCTTGTCCAGGCCCTCCTCGATGGCCTGGAGGGCGACGCGCACCGAGCCGGGAACGATCAGCATCCGTACGCCACTCGCGACTTTTCGGCCGTCCATGAGCGCTGCGGCGGCCCGCAGGTCTTCGATGCGGCCGTTGGTGCACGAACCTACGAAGACGGTGTCCACCTTGATCTCGCGCAGCGGCTGCCCCGCGGCCAAACCCATGTACTCCAGGGCCTTTTCGGCGGCGAAGCGCTCCGAAGCGTCCTCGTACGAAGCAGGGTCGGGGACGTTCGCCGACAGGGGCGCGCCCTGGCCCGGGTTGGTGCCCCAGGTGACGAACGGCGCCAGTTCCGCGGCGTCGATGACGACCTCGGCGTCGAAAACGGCGTCGTCGTCGGTGCGCAGCGTCTGCCAGTAGGCGACGGCCGCGTCCCAGTCCTCGCCCTGCGGCGCGTGTGCCCGCCCCTGGAGATAGTCGAAGGTGGTCTTGTCGGGGGCGATCATGCCCGCCCGAGCGCCGGCCTCGATCGACATGTTGCAGATGGTCATCCGGGCCTCCATCGAGAGCTTCTCGATGGCGGAACCGCGGTATTCGAGTACGTAACCCTGACCGCCGCCGGTGCCGATCTTCGCGATGATCGCCAGGATCAGGTCCTTGGCGGTTACGTCGGCGGGCAGTTCGCCCTCGACCGTGATCGCCATGGTCTTCGGGGGCGCCATCGGCAGGGTCTGGGTGGCCAGGACGTGCTCCACCTGCGACGTACCGATACCGAAGGCCAGCGCGCCGAACGCGCCGTGCGTGGAGGTGTGGCTGTCGCCGCACACCACGGTGGTGCCGGGCTGGGTCAGGCCAAGCTGCGGTCCCACCACGTGGACGACGCCCTGCTCGACGTCGCCGAGCGGGTGCAGGCGCACCCCGAAATCGGCGCAGTTCTTGCGCAGCGTCTCCAGCTGGACACGGGAGACCGGGTCCGCGATCGGCTTGTCGATGTCGAGGGTGGGGGTGTTGTGATCCTCGGTGGCGATGGTGAGGTCGAGCCGCCGCACCTGGCGGCCGCTCTTGCGGAGGCCGTCGAAGGCCTGCGGGCTGGTCACCTCGTGCAGCAGGTGCAGATCGATGAAGAGGAGGTCCGGCTCGCCCTCGGCGCGCCTGACGACATGGTCGTCCCAGACCTTCTCCGCAAGTGTCCTACCCATCGCTTTCCCTTCGGCCGGCGTCTTCGCCGGCCCATCTAGAGATCGGATCGCCCTCGCCTCGACCCCCGTACGGGGCGGTGACTGCGGGCCGTTGTGCGGCCTCCCCTACAGATTCGCAAGTTCCCGGAAAAATTGAACTTGCGTTTCACAGAGTGAGACGCGAGTATCGACGCATGGACAACTCTAGCGGCGTCGGCGTTCTCGACAAGGCAGCTCTGGTACTGAGCGCACTGGAGTCCGGTCCGGCCACCCTCGCCGGGCTGGTCGCGGCGACAGGGCTCGCACGACCCACGGCACATCGCCTTGCCGTGGCACTGGAACACCACCGGATGGTGGCGAGGGACATGCAGGGCCGGTTCATCCTCGGCCCGCGGCTGTCGGAACTTTCCGCGGCGGCGGGCGAGGACCGGCTGCTGGCCACGGCAGGACCCGTCCTCACGCACCTGCGTGACGTCACCGGCGAGAGCGCGCAGCTCTACCGCCGGCAGGGCGACATGCGCATCTGCGTGGCGGCGGCCGAGCGGCTGTCCGGACTGCGGGACACCGTCCCGGTGGGCTCCACGCTCACCATGAAGGCGGGCTCGTCCGCCCAGATCCTGATGGCCTGGGAGGAGCCGGAGCGCCTGCACCGCGGCCTCCAGGGCGCCCGCTTCACGGCGACCGCTCTGTCCGGTGTACGCCGCCGGGGCTGGGCCCAGTCGATCGGCGAGCGCGAGCCGGGCGTGGCGTCGGTGTCGGCGCCGGTGCGCGGGCCGTCGAACCGCGTGGTCGCCGCCGTCTCGGTATCCGGACCGATCGAGCGGCTGACCCGCCACCCGGGCCGGATGCACGCCCAGGCGGTCATCGACTCGGCGGCCCGCCTGTCGGAGGCGCTGCGGCGGTCGGGCGGCTGAGCGGGCGGTGCGTGGGGGGGGTGCGGCGTGCGGCGTGTGGGGTGCGGGTGCGCGTGCGGTACGGGTGCGGTACGGGTGCCTGCGGCGCTGTTCCCCACCCCGCCCCTTCCCGAAACTGGGGGCAAGCCCCCAGACCCCCGGACGCCCTGCGGGCGTGAGGTCGAGGAACTCCAGTCCGGACAGGACGAGTTGGACGTCTCGTAGGTGCGGGCGACGCGTAACTCCGCGGTGTGTACGAGGGGTTCCAATGCAAGAAGGCCCTCCGCGTGATGCGGAAGGCCTTCTTTTCTCCGTACGTACCCCCGACCGGATTCGAACCGGCGCTACCGCCTTGAGAGGGCGGCGTGCTAGGCCGCTACACAACGGGGGCCTTGCAGAGTGCTGCATGTACTTCAACAGCTCCTGCGAGCTGGGCTACCAGGACTCGAACCTAGACTAACGGAACCAGAAACCGTCGTGCTGCCAATTACACCATAGCCCACCAAAACACAACCCCCTGGTGGGGGTTTGTTTGGTTTGCGCTTCCCTGCCGGACCTTTCGGCCCGCTCGGGCGGCGCAGAAAGAACATTACCCGAAGGTGGACGGCGCTCCAAAACGGGTATCGGCCCGCAACAGCCCTGGTAGCTGCTCAAGGCCGGTGATCCGGACGAGCTCCGGACGGCCGCCGAGTCCGCCGCGGTCGAGCCAGATGCCCACCAGCCCGGCCGCCTCGGCGCCCCGGGCGTCGATGTCGGGCTGGTCACCGACGTAGGCGACCTCGTGCGGAGGCAGCGCGAGCGCGTCGCAGGCGGCGTGGAAGGCCTCGGCGGCCGGTTTGCAAAAGCCCAGCTCGGCCGCGCACAGCAGGACCTCGAACCGGTCTCGCACACCCAGCACGCGCAGCTTGCGGTCCTGATTGTGGACGCTGGAATTGGACAGTACGGCGTGGCGGTAGTCGGCCGCCAGGACGTCCAGTGCCGGGACGGTGTCGGGGAACAGCTTCCACGCGGCCTCGTAGTGGGCGACGTACCGCACGAACCAGTCGTCCGCCTCGGCGTCGCTCAGCGGCGTACCGAGAAAGGACCGCACGCGGTCGCGCCGCTGCTCCTCGAAGGTCACTTCCCCGGCGGCGAACCGCGCCCAGTGCAGAGCGGTCGTCTCGCGCCAGCGGTCGAGTGCCTGCGCGACGGACTCGTACCCGCCGAGCAGCCCCTCGGCCGCGAGGTGATCACGCATGCCGGCGGTGTCGGCACTCGCATAGTCGAAGATCGTGTCGTCGATGTCCCAGACCACAGCGCGGATCGGCATGGTCCGACGGTACCCGCGCCGGTGGCGCCCGGCTGGGGGTTCGGGGGTTACCCCCCGGAAAACACAGCGCGAGGGGCCCGGAAGCCGGTGCGGCTTCCGGGCCCCTCGCGGGTACGGGCTACGCGGTGAGCTTGGCCAGGGCCGTGTCGATGCGGGACAGGGTCTTGTCCTTGCCCAGGATCTCCAGGGACTCGAAGAGCGGCAGGCCGACCGTGCGGCCGGTGACGGCTACGCGGACCGGGGCCTGGGCCTTTCCGAGCTTCAGGCCGTGCTCCTCGCCGGCGGCCAGGACGGCCTCCTTGAGGGCCTCGGGGCTGGTCCAGTCGGCCGCTTCGAGCTTGGCGCGGGCCGTGGTGAGGAGGGCGGCGGGGTCGCCCTTCATCGCCTTGGTCCAGGACGCCTCGTCCTCGACCGGCTCGTCGAGGAAGAGGAAGTCGACGTTGGCCGTGATGTCGGACAGGACCGTCACGCGGGTCTGCGCGTGCGGGGCGATCCGCTCGAAGGACGCGCGGTCGAAGGACTCCGGCTTCCAGTTGGCGTACGGCGCCTTCAGCCAGGGCTCGCAGGCCGCGGTGAACTCCTCCACCGAGAGCTTGCGCAGGTGCTCGGCGTTGATGTGCTCGCACTTCTTCAGGTCGAAGCGCGCCGGGTTGGCGTTGACGTCCTTGATGTCGAAGGCGGCGACCATCTCCTCGATGGTGAAGATGTCGCGGTCCTCGGCGATGGACCAGCCGAGGAGGGAGAGGTAGTTGAGCAGTCCCTGCGGGAGGAAGCCGCGCTCGCGGTAGAGGTTGAGGGACGCCTCGGGGTCGCGCTTGGAGAGCTTCTTGTTGCCCTCGCCCATGACGTACGGGAGGTGCCCGAACTGCGGGATCTCCTTGGCGATGCCCAGCTCGATCAGCGCCTTGTAGAGCGCGATCTGGCGCGGGGTGGAGGACAGCAGGTCCTCGCCGCGCAGGACGTGGGTGATCTCCATCAGCGCGTCGTCGACCGGGTTGACGAGCGTGTAGAGCGGGGCGCCGTTGGCGCGGACGATGCCGTAGTCCGGGACGTTGTCCGGGTTGAAGGTCAGCTCGCCGCGGACCAGGTCCGTGAAGGTGATCGGCTCGTCGGGCATCCGGAAGCGCACGATGGCTTCGCGGCCCTCGGCCTTGTAGCGGGCGATACGGTCCTCGCTGAGGTTGCGGCAGGTGCCGTCGTAGCCCGACGGCTTGCCGGCCGCGCGGGCGGCGTCGCGGCGGACCTCCAGCTCAAGGGCGGTGCAGAAGCACTCGTACGCGTAACCGCCGGCCTTCAGCTTCTGGGCGACGTCCTGGTAGATGTCCATCCGCTGCGACTGGCGGTAGGGGGCGTGCGGGCCGCCCACCTCGGGGCCCTCGTCCCAGTCGAGGCCCAGCCAGCGCAGCGAGTCGAGCAGCTGGTTGTACGACTCCTCGGAGTCGCGGGCGGCGTCGGTGTCCTCGATGCGGAAGACCATCGTGCCGCCGTGGTGCCGGGCGAAGGCCCAGTTGAACAGGGCGGTGCGGACCAGGCCCACGTGGGGGTTGCCGGTCGGCGAGGGACAGAAACGTACTCGTACGGGTGCGCTAGCCACGCTTGATCACCTTGTTGGTGAGAGTGCCGATGCCTTCGATGGTGACGGCGACTTCGTCGCCGACGTTCAGGGGTCCGACTCCGGCCGGGGTCCCCGTGAGGATGACGTCGCCCGGAAGCAGCGTCATGGCCTCGGAGATGTGCACGATCAGGTCCTCGACGGAGCGGACCATGTCGCTCGTACGCCCTAGCTGGCGCTGTGCGCCGTTGACCGTGCACTGGATGGCGAGGTCACCGGGGTCGAGGTCGGTCTCCACCCAGGGGCCGAGCGGGCAGGCGGTGTCGAAGCCCTTGGCCCTGGCCCACTGCTTCTCGCGCTGCTGGACGTCACGTGCGGTGACGTCGTTGGCGCAGGTGTAACCGAGGATCACTTCCTTGGCGCGCTCGCGCGGGACCTCACGGCACATGCGGCCGATGACCACGGCGAGTTCGGCCTCGTGGTGCAGCTCGCTGGAGAAGGAGGGGTACGCGATGTCGTCGCCGGGACCGGTCACCGAGGTGGACGGCTTGAAGAAGGTGAGGGGAGCGTCGGGGACCTCGTTGCCCAGTTCCGCCGCGTGCTCCGCGTAGTTGCGGCCCACGGCCACGACCTTGCTGGGGAGCACGGGGGGAAGGAGGCGGACCTTGCTCAGCGGGACCTTGACGCCGGAGAGCTCGAAGTCGGCGTACGGAATGCCCTTGATGATGTCGAGGACGAGGTCGTCGGGCCGCTCACCCTCGACCGAGCCGAAGGCCACATTGCCGTCGATGGAGAACCTGGCGATGCGCACGGGATGCTGCCGCCCCTTACTTGCTGGCTGGCTGGAGACTGACGCCCCAGGCTAACGCGGCCGGGGCGTCCGACCTCCCGTATTACCGCCGTGCCCGGCTACGCGGCGGGGGCTTCCATGAGAATGGTCCGGCGCGGGTTGGCCGTCTCGGAGGGCAGGTCGACGGGGTGCTCGGGCCGCTCGGGCTCGCGCAGGTCCGCGGCGTCCTCCAGATGCACCAGCGTGGTGCGGCGGGGGTTGGCCGTGCTGCGGAACATCGACGTGGTCTTCATCTGTTGTTCGGGCCTGTTCGGTTCGGGCGCCGGCTGGGCGCGGTGTTGTTGGATTCGCCATCCCTGCAAAGCGTCAGGCTAAACACCGGATTCCCCGCCAAAGATGTGAAGCAGGGGAGAACAGTGTGTGAGTTTCCTCACGAGATGGCGGACATATTTGCCATTCCGGGCGGCATCCGTGCGCCGAGGAAACGGACATTGCGTCATTGAAGGCACCATTCCGCTCCTGATCATGAGGACTGGGACACCCCCTACCCCTAAGCGACTCGCTCGCCTTTGCCCCTTTTCATACTGAACACTTTCTACACCTGGTTACGCGGTACTCACTGGGCGTAATCCAGGTCACGGCCCGACACGCGGGCCTTGTTGGAGATCCGGCACTGTGCTGAAATTCCCCGGACCGCCGCGAGATTCCAGCCGGCGCGCAGGGCGCAACGCAGCGCCGAGTGGCGGCGGGAAGGGGAGAAGCGCCGGTCACTCACGACCACCCATGGGGCCGCTCGGTGCCCCACGACTCGACACCGTTCCGCCGTTCGCGCGGAGGAACGCCTGGTCCAGAGGTTGCGACGCTAGTGCAGGGACGTTTCAAGAGGGATGGCAGCGCTGCGGCGGAGCAGGAGCCGCGCGGGACAGACCGCGGATCCTCACCCCAGCACGCCCAAAATCACGCGTCGGCCTCGGCCGGTGGCGGCGATCGTGCCGTGCGTACCGGGGTCAAGGGCGGCGGCGAGCCGGCGGCTTCCGTACGAGCCAAGGAACCCACTTCCACGGGCTCGCGAATAGCCCTGCGCAACTGGCGCATCAGCACCCGTCTGGTCTCCCTGCTGGCGCTGCCCGTGGTCGCGGCGACCACCCTCGGTGGTCTGCGTATCAACGAGTCCATGAACGACATGGAGCAGCTGGAGCACATGCAGCTGCTGACCGACATGACCAAGCAGGCGACCGAGCTCGCCGCCGCGCTCCAGGAGGAGCGCGACCGGTCGGCCGGTCCGCTCGCCAACGGCACCAGCCCGGCCGACTTCAAGGTCAAGGGCCCCCGCGAGAAGACCGACCGGGCCAAGGCCGCGTTCATCGCGGGAACCCAGCAGGTCGACCCGAACGGTGACGAGAGCCTCCAGAGCATCAGGGGCAGCCTCTACCAGATCGGGGTGCGGCTGAACTCGATCCGCCAGATCCGCGAGGGCGCGTACCAGAAGAAGACGACCAACTCGCAGACGGTCAACAACTACAACCAGCTCATCGAGTCGCTGCTGAGCCTCTCCCAGGACATGGCGCAGGCCACCTCCAACCCGGAGATGATCAAGCGGACGCGCGCCCTGTCCGCGTTCTCCTCCGCCAAGGAGTACGCCTCCATCCAGCGCGCGATCATCGCCGCCGCCCTGCCGGCGAACGACCGCGAGGTCGGCAAGCTCACCGAGAACGACCGCCTCTACGCCAAGTCCGCGCAGGACAACGAGGCCGCGGCGCTCAAGCAGTTCGACCAGGTCTACGTCGGCGACAACGAGGACCTGACCGCTTCGCTGGAGAGCGGCAACGACGCCACCATCGAGGCCGCCAACAAGTACGCGGACCGGGTGCTCCAGACGCCGGACAGGCTCAAGAGCGAGCCCGAGCGCTCCTACATGGACTGGACCGACGCTGACTCCACCAAGATCCAGGCGATGAAGCGGATCGAGGCCACGCTGCTCAACGAGATGGAGCAGAAGGCCCGTGAGCTGCGCAACGAGTCGCAGCAGGACGCCATCCTCAACGGTGTACTGATCCTCCTCGTCCTCGGCGTCTCGCTCGTCGGCGCGTTCGTCGTCGCCCGCTCCATGATCCGCTCGCTGCGCCGCCTCCAGGACACCGCGACCCGGGTCGCCCAGGACCGTCTCCCCGAGCTCGTCAAGCAGCTCTCCGAGGCCGACCCGCAGGACGTCGACACGTCCGTGGAGTCCGTCGGTGTGCACTCGCGCGACGAGATCGGCCAGGTGGCCGCGGCCTTCGACGACGTGCACCGCGAGGCGGTCCGGCTGGCCGCCGAGCAGGCGCTGCTGCGAGGCAACGTCAACGCGATGTTCACCAACCTGTCGCGGCGTTCGCAGGGTCTCATCCAGCGTCAGCTCTCACTCATCTCCGAGCTGGAGTCGCGCGAGGCCGACCCGGACCAGCTGTCCTCGCTCTTCAAGCTCGACCACCTCGCGACCCGCATGCGCCGTAACGGTGAGAACCTGCTCGTTCTCGCCGGTGAAGAGCCCGGCCGCCGCTGGACCCGGCCCGTGCCGCTCGTCGACGTGCTGCGTGCCGCCGCGTCCGAGGTGGAGCAGTACGAGCGCATCGAGCTGTCGTCGGTGCCGGGCACCGAGGTCGCCGGCCGCGTCGTCAACGACCTCGTGCACCTGCTCGCCGAGCTGCTGGAGAACGCGACCTCCTTCTCCTCCCCGCAGACCAAGGTCCGCGTCACCGGTCACGCGCTGCCCGACGGGCGGGTGCTCGTCGAGATCCACGACACGGGCATCGGCCTCTCCCCCGAGGACCTCGCGGCGATCAACGAGCGGCTCGCCTCGCCGCCCACCGTGGACGTCTCGGTCTCGCGCCGCATGGGTCTGTTCGTGGTCGGGCGCCTGTCCCTGCGACACGGCATCCGCATCCAGCTACGCCCCTCGGACTCCGGTGGTACGACCGCGCTGGTCATGCTTCCCGTCGATGTCGCCCAGGGCGGCAAGAAGGCTCCGGCGAAGACCGGGGCCGCCGCTCAGGCGCAGGTGCCTTCCGGTCCCGGCGCACGCATGCCGGCCGGTCCCGGCGCGGCCGGCGGCGGTGGCGCGCGCGGCCAGGTCGCGGGCTCCGGTCCGCGTACGGCGCTGCCCGGACGTGACGGCGGCCCCGCGCAGGGGCAGCAGCCGGGCGTCGGCCAGGGCGGCGGGCTCGGCGGTGCCTTCGGCGGCCGGCAGGGCGGGAACCGTGAGCGTTCCGACGTACGCCCCAGTGCTTTCCAGAAGAACGGCCCCGCCCAGGGCGACCAGGGCCGTCCGCAGCAGCCGCAGCCGAACCGGGGCGGCGCTCGTGCCGAGCTGCCGGGCGGCGGCCCCGCCCCGCAGCGTCCCGCGCGTCCGCAGACGACGAGCTGGGGCAGCGACCAGCCGCGCGGTCACGAGGAGGCGGAGACGGCGTCCCGGCAGGGGCCGGGCTCGACCCAGGAGTTCCAGCGGCCGGACTTCGGCACACCGGACGCATCGCCGTCCGCGTCCACCGGCGTGTTCGAGCGTTCCGATGTCCGCGGCCCGGTGGGACCGGCGGCCGCCGGGCAGTACGAGCGCCCCGGACAGCGCGGTCCGCAGGACCCCGCGTCCGCGAACCAGTTCGCCAGGCCCGCGGCCAACTTCCCGCCGAACAACGCCCCGCACGGCAACGTTCCGAACAGCGACTTCCCGCAGGGCAACGTTCCGCAGGGCAACGGCCAGACCGGCCAGTACCAGCGGCCCGAGCTCCCCGGCCCCCTGAACCCCGCGTCCACCGCCCAGCTCCCCCGGCCGGACTTCAGCGCCCCGCAGCAGGCCAACCCGGCCGGCGCGTACGGCGGACAGGTCCAGCACGGCCAGGGTCAGGGCCGGCGTCCGGGCCAGAGCCGTCCCCAGGCCGGCCAGAACCAGGCCGGCCAGAACCAGGGCGGGCCCCAGGCCCTCGGCCCGGCACCGCGCCGGCACGGCCGTGACGCCCAGAACCCCGGCGCCGGCGCGCCGCGTCAGCCCGCCGCGAGCCTGCCTCCGCAGCCGCAGCAGCACGAGTTGCCGCCCGCCCCCGGTGCCGGTGACGGACGTACGCCGCTCTTCGACACGCTTGAGTCGAACTGGTTCCAGCAGCAGGGCGAGCAGCAGGCGCCCGCCGCCCCACAGCAGTCCGGGCGGCCCGCACAGCAGTCACCTGCCGGGCAGGCCGCCACCCCTCCGATGCCGCAGCGCGCTCAGGCGCGTGACACGGGTGCCGCGAGCAGCACCACCAACGGTACGAACGCCACCAACGGCGCCGCCTGGCGCACCTCGCCGAACGACGAACTCGTACGGCAGGCCGAGCGGGTCAAAAAGCCCGCAGCCGGCGGTGTCACGACCTCGGGTCTGCCGCGTCGCGTCCCGCGCGCCAATCTGGTGCCGGGTACCGCGCAGCAGCAGAACCACCAGAGCGGTCCGCAGGTTTCGCGTGCGCCAGACGACGTACGCGGCCGGCTGACGAATCTTCGTCGGGGTATCCAGCAGGGTCGGCAGGCCGGCAGCGGCTCGTCGACCGGGAGTTTCAACATTGACCCCACTCACCAGCAGGAGCGTTAGTTGAGTCCGATGAGCCAGGCGGCGCAGAATCTGAACTGGTTGATCACCAACTTCGTGGACAACACCCCAGGGGTGTCCCACACGGTGGTGGTCTCCGCCGATGGACTCCTTCTGGCGATGTCCGAAGGCTTCCCGCGTGACCGTGCCGACCAGCTGGCGGCCGTGGCCTCCGGCCTGACCTCGCTGACCGCGGGGGCTTCCCGGATTTTCGAGGGCGGGGCTGTGACCCAGACCGTCGTCGAGATGGAGCGCGGTTTCCTCTTCCTCATGTCCGTCTCCGACGGCTCCTCCCTGGCCGTGCTCGCTCACCCCGACTGCGACATCGGCCTCGTCGGTTACGAGATGGCGCTGCTGGTCGACCGGGCCGGCAGCGTCCTCACCCCTGACCTCCGTGCGGAGCTTCAGGGCAGCCTTCTCCACTAGGCAGCGCACCCCAGGTATTGCCGAGAACAGACCGTAAAGGCCGCGCACAGCCCCCCCACCCCGGCCCCGTCAGACGGCAGGCCCATCCCCTGTTGTCATGCCCGGAGGATCGATCCATGACCCCGCCCCCCGCCTCTCATGATCCGTACGGAGTGCGCCTCGACGCGTCGTACGATCACGAAGGCGACCAGCCTCTGGTACGTCCGTACGCGATGACCGGCGGCCGGACCCGGCCGCGCTACCAGCTCGCCATCGAGGCGCTGGTCAGCACCACTGCCGACCCCGCGCACCTCTCCTCGCTGCTGCCCGAGCACCAGCGGATCTGCCACCTGTGCCGTGAGGTCAAGTCGGTGGCCGAGGTTTCGGCGCTGCTGTCGATGCCGCTCGGCGTCGCCCGGATTCTCGTCGCCGACCTGGCGGAGGCCGGCATGGTGGCCATCCACCAGCCGGGCAATGGAGAGGCCGGCGGCACGCCGGATGTAACGCTGCTGGAAAGGGTGCTCAGTGGACTTCGGAAGCTCTAGCGGCGGAACGGCCCGCTCCACCACCTCCGCGAAGATCGTGGTGGCGGGCGGCTTCGGCGTCGGCAAGACGACGTTCGTGGGTGCCGTCTCCGAGATCGACCCGCTGCGCACCGAGGCCGTCATGACCAGCGCGAGCGCCGGTATCGACGACCTCACGCACACCGGTGGCAAGACGACGACGACCGTCGCCATGGACTTCGGCCGCATCACCCTGGACCAGGACCTGATCCTGTACCTCTTCGGTACGCCGGGTCAGGACCGCTTCTGGTTCATGTGGGACGACCTCGTACGGGGCGCGATCGGCGCCATCGTGCTGGTGGACACCCGTCGTCTCGCCGACTGCTTCCCGGCGGTCGACTACTTCGAGAACAGCGGGCTGCCGTTCGTCATCGCCCTCAACGGCTTCGAGGGGCACCAGCCGTACACTCCGGACGAGGTGCGCGAGGCCCTGCAGATCGGCCCCGGCACTCCGATCATCACCACCGACGCCCGCCACCGGGCGGACGCCAAGAGCGGTTTGATCACGCTCGTGGAGCACGCGCTGATGGCACGTCTCAAGTAGTCCCTCGCATACGGCAGTTGTCGTAGCGGATCGGGGGCGGACTGTGTCCTTTGACACTCTCCGCCCCTGTGTTCATAACGTTTCGAAAGAGAATTGCGCCGCGGCCGCCACCGCACGCGTTCGCGCGGTCTCGCTGTGCTCACATCTGCTCCGCCATTTGGCGGGGCTCGCTCTTTTTGACCGTTTTATCTGAGGCTTACAACACTCGGAATGGTCGGTTCCCCCTGTTTGGAACGCAGCCGCTCCCCGTGCTGGAATTCGTCGAACTCCCGAGTAGTACGGCCCTGAACGAGAAAAACGGCACAACGTAGGTGCCGGCGCCGAGAGGTTGTTGGTCGAGTGAGGCGTAGCAGCAAGACGAGCTCCGCACAGCAGCAGGCGCGGGGCAACTTCACCCCGCCGCCGCGCACAGCGACGTCGCCCGCGACCTCGCCCGCTGCCGCCCCCGCGAGCAGCGGTGGCAGCGGCGGCAGCAACAGCAAGTTTTCACCGCGCAACTGGCGCGTGCCCACCAGGCTGAACGCGATCCTGCTCATCCCCGTGCTGGTCGGCCTTGTCATGGGCGGCTTCCAGGTCAAGGGCTCGATCGACACCTGGAAGGAAGCCCAGGACGCCGAGAAGACCGCGGTCCTCGTCCGCGCCGCTTCCGAGTACGGCCAGGCGCTGCTCAACGAGCGTGACCTCACGGCTGCCCCGCTCCTCCAGGGCAAGCGCAAGAGCTCCGAGGTCACCGAGGCGTACGCCGTGACCGACGAGGCCGCGAAGAAGTTCGCCGAGGCCTCGAAGGACATCCCCGAGAAGCAGGGCCTCGAACGCCGTCTCGGCCTCTTCGCGAAGGAGGAGCCGAAGCTCGCCGCGCTCCGCAAGGCCGCGTACAGCGAGGCCCTCGACCCGGTGAAGACCGAAGAGGGTTACGTCCAGATCCAGCACTCCCTGATGGAGCTGGCGAACGAGCTGGGGCTGGGCACCGGCAACATCACCGCCTACGGCCGTACGGTCTACGCCGTCCAGCTCGCCAAGGCCGCCGCGTCGCTCCAGCGCTCCATCGGCATGCACCTCCTGGTGCGCCCGAGCGGTGACCCGGAGAAGCTCGCGAAGCAGACGGTCGCCTTCAACTCGTACAACTACCTGGAGCAGATCGCCCTCGGCGAGTACGTCTCCGGCGGTACGCAGGAGGACACCGACAAGCTCAAGCGCATCATGAAGGGCAAGGCGGAGGACGGCGCCAAGAAGCTCGCCGCCGCCAAGCAGCAGGCCGACCAGGCCGGCGTCCCGTTCGTGGCTCCGCCGAGCAAGGACGGTTCGATCCTCGACGGCATGGCCGAGGAGATCGGCCAGGGCAAGCCGTCCGCGCTGAAGCAGAAGGGCGTCACGCCCCAGGTGTGGATGGCGGCCGCCACCGCCAAGTTCGACGGCTACACCGAGATTGAGAACGACCTTGTCGACAAGGCGGTGGAAGAGGCCGCGACGATCTCCTCCGACGCCAAGACCGACGCCATCGTCAACGGCCTGATCGTCGTCATCGCCCTGCTCGCCTCCGTCATCCTGGCCGGCATGATGGCGCGCCAGATGAGCAACGCGATGCGCCAGCTGCGTACCGCCGCCTTCGGCATCGCCGAGCAGCGTCTGCCGATGCTGGTCGACCAGCTCTCCCGTACGGAGCCGGGCCGCGTCGACACCCGTGTGGAGCCGATCCCGATCACGTCGCACGACGAGATCGGCGAGGTCGCCCGCGCCTTCGACCAGGTGCACCGCGAGGCCGTCCGGCTCGCTGCCGAGCAGGCCATGCTCCGGGGCAACGTCAACGCGATCTTCACCAACCTCTCGCGCCGCAACCAGTCCCTCATCGAGGGCCAGCTCACGCTGATCACCGACCTCGAGAACAACGAGGCGGACCCGGACCAGTTGGAGAACCTGTTCAAGCTGGACCACCTCGCGACCCGTATGCGCCGCAACGGTGAGAACCTCCTGGTCCTCGCCGGCGAGGAGCCGGGCCGCCGCTGGAACCAGCCGGTGCCGCTGGTCGACGTGCTGCGCGCCGCCTCCTCCGAGGTGGAGATGTACGAGCGCATCGAGCTCACCGGCGTACCGGAGTCGGAGATCCACGGCCAGGCCGTGACCGACCTCGTGCACCTGCTGGCCGAGCTCCTGGAGAACGCCACCACGTTCTCCTCGCCGCAGACGAAGGTGCGCGTCACCGCGACGCGGCTGCCCGACGGCCGCGTCATGATCGAGATCCACGACAAGGGCATCGGCCTCACCGCCGAGGACTTCGCGGACATCAACCACAAGCTGGCGAACCCGCCGACCGTGGACGCCGCCGTCTCGCAGCGCATGGGCCTGTTCGTGGTCGGCCGCCTCGCGGACCGGCACAGCATCCGCGTCCAGCTCCGGCCCTCGGGCGAGCAGGCCGGTACGACGTCGCTGGTCATGCTCCCGGACGCCATCACCCACGGTGGCGGTGGCGAGCCGCTGCCGCACGACGACTTCACGGTCTCCTCGATCATTCCCGAGCAGCAGGCGTACGAGAGCGCTCCGATGCGCACCGCGGCCGAGCTGGGCTTCGACGACTCGCGCTACGGCAACGAGGGCGACGACACGCAGCTCGACCCGGTGGGCCGCTCGCTGATGCGCGGGGAGCGGCGTGCGCAGCTCGGGGCGCAGGTCACCGGCGACCGCCCGCTGTTCCTTGACGAGACGCAGCAGCAGGCGTCGTACGACGACCAGCAGCAGGCGTCGTACGACGACCCGCAGCAGGTGTCCTACGACGACGCGCAGCAGCGGTACGAGCAGCCCCAGCAGCCGGCGTACGACCAGGGCGGGTACGACGACTACCCGGCGTACCAGACGTATCCGGACGCCGAGTACCAGGACCCCGCGGCGCCGCAGGCCACGTACGAAGACACGTACGATTCCCCCTCCCACCAGGGAAACTGGCCGGACCAGGGTTCCTACCAGAACGGTTACGAACCGGAGTTCGGGTCGGAACCGGAATCTGCTCCGGGCGCTCCCGCGAACGACCGGGAACGCGTAGGCTTCGACCGTCCGGATTCCGCCCCGGCCCCCGGCCACGCGCTGACCGACGCCGGCCTCCCGCGGCGTGGCGGCCAGCAGCACTGGCAGCCCGGTGGGGAGTCCGCCGGACAGGACGCGGTTCAGCAGCAGCAGCCGGTCGTCGCCCAGCAGCCGCAGCAGAACGCGCCGCGGCAGGACGGGGACGGGAAGAGCGGCGGAACCGATGACTGGCGTTCGTCGAACGACGAGCGCTGGCAGCGGGCGGAGAAGCTCCGTGAGCCCAAGGCAGGCGGAGTCACCTCCTCCGGTCTCCCCCGGCGGGTGCCCAAGGCCAACCTGGTCGAGGGAACCGCGGAGCAGACCCCGCAGGGCGGCCCCCAGGTCTCCCGCGCTCCCGAGGACGTACGGGGCAGGTTGAGCAACCTGCGTCGCGGTGTCCAGCAGGGACGCAACGCGGGAACGGACACGAACACGGCGGCCACCTACGATCAGAACGGTGGCCATGGCAACACCTACAACCAGGAGCGTTAGTGTGAGCCCGATGAGCCAGGCGGCGCAGAATCTGAACTGGTTGATCACCAACTTCGTGGACAACACCCCCGGGGTGTCGCACACGGTGGTGGTCTCCGCCGACGGACTCCTGCTGGCGATGTCCGAAGGCTTCCCGCGGGACCGCGCCGACCAACTGGCAGCGGTGGCCTCCGGACTGACCTCGCTGACGGCGGGTGCGTCCCGGATCTTCGAGGGCGGCGCGGTCAACCAGACCGTGGTGGAGATGGAGCGCGGCTTCCTCTTCCTCATGTCGATCTCGGACGGCTCGTCGCTGGCCGTACTCGCCCACCCGGAGGCCGACATCGGTCTCGTGGGTTACGAGATGGCTCTCCTGGTGGACAGGGCCGGCAGCGTCCTCACCCCGGACCTGCGCGCCGAGCTGCAAGGAAGTCTGCTCAACTAGCAGACAGAGAGTGCGCTTTGGTGTCCGCGGGCTTTAATGTTCGAGAACGCGGCATCAACAGCGGTTTGGCGCCCGGCAGTCGGAGGAGGAAACGTGGCAACACCCCCGGACAGTTCTTCGGCCAACTGGCCTTATGGCCAGGGTCAGAATCAGGGTGATACCTCGCACAACAGGTTCAACTTCCCCTCCGCGCCGAGTCGGCCGCAGCAGTACGAGCAGCCGCCGCAGCAGCGGCAGCCGCAGCAGCAGCGCATCCAGTCGGCGCAGTCGCGGCGGGCTCCCGCGCCCGCCGCCTCGCAGGCGAACCACAACCCGCTGGTCCGGCCGTACGCCATGACCGGCGGTCGCACCAGGCCGCGCTACCAGCTCGCCATCGAGGCACTGGTCAGTACCACGGCGGACCCGTCACGTCTGCAAGGGCAGTTGCCCGAGCACCAGCGGATCTGCCATCTGTGCCGGGAGATCAAGTCGGTCGCCGAGATCTCGGCACTTCTCACCATTCCCCTCGGGGTTGCCCGGATCCTCGTCGCCGACCTGGCAGAGGCCGGACTTGTAGCCATTCACCAGCCCGGCGGCGACGAGTCCGCCGGCGGTCAGCCAGACGTGACACTGCTCGAAAGGGTGCTCAGTGGACTTCGCAAGCTCTAGCAGCGGAGCAGCCCGCTCCACAACCTCCGCGAAGATCGTGGTGGCGGGCGGTTTCGGCGTGGGCAAGACCACGTTCGTCGGAGCCGTCTCGGAGATCAACCCGCTGCGCACCGAGGCCGTCATGACGTCCGCATCGGCGGGCATCGACGACCTCACCCACACCGGGGACAAGACCACCACCACGGTGGCCATGGACTTCGGCCGTATCACCCTGGACCAGGACCTGATCCTGTACCTCTTCGGTACGCCCGGTCAGGACCGCTTCTGGTTCATGTGGGACGACCTCGTGCGCGGCGCCATCGGCGCTGTCGTCCTGGTCGACACGAGGAGGCTCGCCGACTGCTTCCCCGCCGTCGACTACTTCGAGAACAGCGGGCTGCCGTTCGTCATCGCCCTCAACGGCTTCGACGGCCACCAGCCGTACAACCCCGACGAGGTGCGCGAGGCCCTGCAGATCGGCCCCGACACCCCGATCCTCACCACCGACGCCCGCCACCGCGCGGACGCCAAGAGCGCGCTGATCACGCTCGTCGAGCACGCCCTGATGGCGCGGCTGCGGTAGGTACGGACGAGAAAGGCCCCCGCCACTCCGAGGAGTGGACGGGGGCCTTCGCCGTACGCCCGCCGAAAAGCGGTCGCGCTGCAATGCGGTGGGGCTCAGCCCTGCCAGCTGTGCGGGGCGCGGAAGCCGGGCGTGCGCTCCAGGCGGCGCCAGCCGGCCGTGGAGCGGCCGTGCGCCGGGGCGACGGCGCCGGAGCGGTTCGCGGCGCGGGCCATCAGGATCGCGGTGATCGCGGCCAGCTCCTCGGGCTCGGCGTGGCCCTTCTCGACGCGCAGCAAGGATTCGGTCATGGAGTCTCTCCGTCTTCGTCGCAGGATTACTGCGGGGGGTTGCCGTGCTTGCGCGACGGCAGGTCTGCGTGCTTGTTGCGGAGCATCGCGAGCGAGGCGATCAGCACCTCGCGCGTCTCGGCCGGGTCGATCACGTCGTCGACCAGGCCGCGCTCGGCGGCGTAGTAGGGGTGCATCAGCTCGGCCTTGTACTCCTTGACCATGCGGGCACGCATGGCCTCGGGGTCCTCGGCCTCGGCGATCTGCTTGCGGAAGATGACGTTGGCGGCACCTTCGGCGCCCATCACCGCGATCTCGTTGGTGGGCCAGGCGTACGTGAGGTCGGCACCGATGGACTGGGAGTCCATGACGATGTACGCACCTCCGTAGGCCTTCCGCAGGATCAGGGAGATCCGGGGCACGGTGGCGTTGCAGTAGGC
This sequence comes from Streptomyces flavidovirens DSM 40150, assembly GCF_000429085.1. Lineage (GTDB taxonomy): Bacteria > Actinomycetota > Actinomycetes > Streptomycetales > Streptomycetaceae > Streptomyces > Streptomyces flavidovirens. The sequence goes on from NZ_AUBE01000015.1 coordinate 26,302, forward strand.
GTACAGCAGCTTGGCGCCGTGGCGGATGATCCCACCGTGCTCCTGATCGACGCCCGGCAGGAAGCCGGGGACGTCCAACAGGGTGACGATCGGGATGTTGAAGGCGTCGCACATTTGCACGAAGCGTGCGGACTTCTCGCTCGCCTCGATGTCGAGGACACCGGCCAGGGACTGCGGCTGGTTGGCGACGATGCCGACGACCTGACCGCCGAGGCGGGCCAGCGTGCAGATGATGTTGGTGGCCCAGCGCTCGTGGATCTCCAGGAAGTCGCCGTCGTCGACGAGCTCCTCGATGACCTTGCGCATGTCGTACGGGCGGTTGCCGTCGGCCGGGACCAGGTCCAGGAGCACGTCCGAGCGGCGGTCCGCCGGGTCCTCGGACTCGACCGTCGGCGGGTTCTCGCGGTTGTTGGACGGCAGCATCGAGATCAGGTAGCGGACCTCGGCGATGCAGGTCTCCTCGTCGTCGTACGCGAAGTGCGCGACGCCCGAGGTCTCGGCGTGCACGTCGGCGCCGCCGAGGCCGTTCTGGGTGATCTCCTCACCGGTCACGGCACGGACGACGTCCGGGCCCGTGATGAACATCTGCGAGGTCTCGCGGACCATGAAGACGAAGTCGGTGAGGGCCGGGCTGTACGCCGCGCCGCCCGCGCACGGGCCGAGCATCACGCTGATCTGCGGGATGACACCGGAGGCGCGGGTGTTGCGCTGGAAGATGCCGCCGTAACCGGCGAGGGCGGAGACGCCCTCCTGGATGCGGGCGCCGGCGCCGTCGTTCAGGGAGACCAGCGGGGCACCGGCCGAGATGGCCATGTCCATGATCTTGTGAATCTTGGTGGCGTGGGCCTCGCCCAGCGCACCGCCGAAGATCCGGAAGTCGTGGGCGTAGACGAAGACCGTGCGTCCCTCCACCGTGCCCCAGCCGGTGATGACACCGTCGGTGTACGGCTTCTTGGCCTCCAGGCCGAAGCCGGTCGCCCGGTGCCGGCGAAGCTGCTCGACCTCCTTGAACGTACCCGGGTCCAGCAGCAGCTCGATGCGCTCACGGGCGGTCAGCTTGCCCTTGGCGTGCTGGGCCTCGGTCGCCCGGTCACTGGGGCCGCGGCGGGCCTGCTCGCGCAGCGCCAGCAGCTCGGCCACCCGGCCTCGGGCGTCGGTGGGCTCGCGCGGGGTCTCGTCCAAAACGGTCATGTACCGACCCTACGAAGGAGTACAAGAAAAACAGGCCGTCGACTCTTCACAGTCTCCGGCCCGTTCTCCTGTCACCACTGGACAGAACCATCCGCCCATGCAGCCTAAGTACCAGCTCATGGACGTCGGTGATTGTGGGGGTCCGACAAGGGCCTCCAGGGGCGTCAGCTGAGAGCCACCTCACAGCGGTGGCCGGCTCCGGCCGTCCCCGGTGTGACGCGGAGCTTCAGCGTACGACCGGTGGACAGCACTTCGACGCCGGGGTCCTTCGAGATGACGCGCACGCTGCGGCGCCCCCAGGTGACTTCCAGGGGCCGCCCGGTGCGCGTCGGCTCGCTGACGACGAGGGTCGCGGTGCGCCGCCTGGCGCGTACGAGCACACTCGCCGGGGCGGTCGCCGTGAGCCGCTCCACCGTACCCGGCTGCCAGAAGTTGGCGGACGTGACGCCGAGGGAGCGGATGGCCACGGCCTGGACGGCGCGGTTGTTGGCGAGGATGTCCAGCCAGTCGCGGTCTGCCGAGCGGGCGGCGACGGTACGCCGGGACGCACCCGGCATCAGGAGGTAGGCGTAGCCGGCGTCCACCGGGTCGGTGCCGTGGTCGAGCCAGAGGGTCTGGTAGCGGCGGGTGCGGCGAGCCGTGGTGCTGGTGGTGTTGATGTCGCTCCAGGAGCCGGTGCGGTCCTCGCGCAGGGTCTTCAGGTCCGCGCCGCCGGCTCCGGGGAAGACCCAGCCGCCGTGGCCTTCGAGGTGGGCCCAGCGGGGGCCGGCGTGGTCGTCGTCGACGGTGAGGACGTTCGTACCTCCTTCGCCCAGCATGCGGTTGTCGACGATCGTCTCGGCGGGTACGCCGTCGGTGGAGGTGATGCCGGCGCCGAGGCAGACGACCGTATCGGCCACGCAGAACCACGACTTGCGGGCTTCGAGGGTCGAGCCGAGGCCCTTGAGGTGCTGGCCGACGGCGGCGAACTCGCCGTCGGTGGCGCCGCCGACCCACTGGGTTGCGGGCTTCGGCGCACCCCATTCGCCGCCCGCTTTGTCGGCAAGTCGCTTGGTGGACACGGTGGTTCCGGAGAGGCGGTAGAAGTCGACGGTGGGCCAGAACCAGTCGGTGTATTGATCGTTCGCCTTCTCCCCCGGCCACCAGTAGAGCATTCCGGCGCCGGTGTGCCAGCCGCGCGGATTCTCGCCGTTGCCGCACTCGTAGTACGAGATCCGCTCCGAGGCCATCGAGATGCCGGCCGCCCAGCCGGGCCGCCGGTGCACGGCCCGGTCCATGGAGGCGAAGAGCTTGTGCGCGACGGGCTCGGGGGCGGCGGCGACGGGTGAGGCGGCTACGGCGTGCAGCCGGGAGAGGTCGGCGACGTTGAACTGCGGCGCGGTCAGGATGGGCGTCGTACGGTCGCGCTCGATCCAGCCCTTGACGAGGGCGGTCCAGCGGCGCTGTTCCGCCTGGGACGCGCCGCCCGCGAGCAGCGGGATGGCGGCGATGAGTCCCTGCCCGTGGAAGTGGTCGCTGCGCATGACCTTGCGGTCGTCGTTCTTGAGGTAACCGCGGCTGATGGCACGGCCGTTGACACTGTCCATCATCAGGCCGTTGTAGATGAGCGGCGCGTAGGCGTTCTCGACGGAGTCGAGGATGATCTGGCGGTTCGGGTCGGTGACGGCCCAGGTGGAGCCCGCGAGGAGGGTGAAGAGGCGGCCGAGCCCGTCGAGCATGACCTGTCCGTACGTACCGGAGTAGGCGACCCAGGTGTGCTGGACGAACGAGCCGTCGGCGTACAGGCCGTCGCCCTTGGTGACGTACGGGAAGACGGGCGAGAGGGCGTCGCGGGCGAGGGCGATCTTGGCCGGGCTGCGGCCGAGGACGCCGCGCAGGGCGACGGAGCGGCAGAGGTCGACGTGGTTGGCGCCGGTGCTCGTACCGGAGTACTTGGTGAGCATGGCGTCGGGGATGAAGTGGTCGACGGCGGCGCAGGCGGCTTGGCGCCGGTCGTCGGTGACGTGGTCGTGGAGGGCGGCGACGATGTCCATAAGGAGGCGGGGGCTGCCGATCTGCCACTCCCACCAGTTGCCGTAGCGGGTGGTGGAGGGGTTGTAGATCCTGGCGGAGAGGTGGTCGAGGCCGCGGACGATGTCGGCGAGGAGGCCCGCGTCGGCGGTGAGTCCGGTGCCGGGCTGGAGGTAGGCCTGGGTCATGGTCCACAGGCGGCCGTAGCTCTGGGTGATGCCGGCGGGCGGGTCGAAGGAGTAGCCGGGCCAGAGGGACGTGTCGGCCGGGGCCATGGTCGCGCGGAAGCCTGCGGCGAGGCGGCCGATCTCCTTGAGGCGGGACGCGTACGGCTCGGCGGCCGCGTCGAAGCCGGTGCCGAGCGCGAGCTCGACCCAGCGCCGGCGGAGCGTGTCGAACTCGCCGGCGGGTGCTGCGGCTTGCGCGGGGGCGTGCGGGGTGAGGGCGGCCAGGCCGAGTGCGGTGGCGGAGGTGGTGGCGAGGAAGGTGCGGCGGGACCAGGGCGGGGTGGGCGGCACGTGGGGACCTCCGGGGCGGGGGTGGTTTAGACCTGTGCGGTGGTTTAGACCTGTGCCCCGATGGTGTAGCACGGGTTCGGGGTGCGTTCAATGCTCCGGACGCGGTTATCGGAAAGCGCTTACCGGTGGGGCGCCGGGGGTGCGGTGCGGGTGCGGGTGCCTGCGGCGCTGTTCCCCTACCCGCCCCTTCCCGAAACTGGGGGCAAGCCCCCAGACCCCCGGACGCCCTGCGGGCGTGTCCTCAAACGCCGGACGGGCTGGATATGCCGCGCAGCGGCAATCCCCAGCCCCTCCGGCGCTTGAGGAGCGGGGCCGGGGCGGAACCCCAACAACCCCCGGCCCACTCCAGCCCCTCCGGCGTTTGAGGAGCGGGGTCTGGGGCAGCGCCCCAGTTCGGGAAGGGGCGGGGTGGGGAAAGGCCCCGCGCAGCGGCACCCCGGCACGCTTGCCGCGTCGCACCGCACCGGGCCCCGCCCCCACGGGCCCGTCAGCCTCCGCAGTGGAAGCGCGCGTTTCCCCAGTCCGCGTGGTCGTTGCCGGGGCCGTCCCCGCCGTCCCCCGTCAGCAGGTCGACGTACTTCGCCCCAGTCACATCCGCCGTCAGCGACCACGCACGGTCCGCCGCCCGCAGCACCGGCGACTTCACCCTCTCCACACCGTCCGCGGCGACGCTGAACTGCACGCTGCCCCGCGTCCCCTGGGAGTCGTCCTGCCCCACCTGGGCGGTGAAGGACGCGCACTTCCCGCCCAGGTAGTAGCGGATCTTCCCCGGTGACGCGGTGCCGAGGCCCTTGGCGAACACCGTGCCATTGACGGTCAGCAGCTTGCCGTCACCCGCCGCCGTCCCGCCGTTGGACATGTCGCGCTCGGCCGGACCCCAGCCGTTCTCCATCGACGTCCATTCGAGGTCACTGGCGTACGTGTCGCTGGTGGGCGGGGGCGGCAGGGTGCGGACGGAAGCGGTCGCCCCCAGCTTCCGCGTCTCGCCGCCGACGGTGTACGCCGCCTCCGAACGCAGGCTGTACGCCCCGTACTCCGCGTCCACCGGCGGCGTCACATGCCACGTCGCCACCGCCTTCGCCCCCGCCGCGACCGTCGCGAACTCCACCGCCCCGGCGGGCTCCGCCCGCCAGCCGTCCGGCAGGGACAGGCTCACCGAAACACCCGTGGCCGGCGCCGCCTCGAAGTTGGTGAAGGCAGCCTTGACCTCATTCTTCCGACCGGGCTCCAGGGTCTCCTGCGCGGCCGCCAGCGCGAGCGTGCCGCATGCGGCCTTCTCCGGCGCGGGCCCCAGGTCGGTGACCGTGAAGCCGTCGAGGACGAAGTCCGCGCCGTCCGGCGCGCCGCCCTTCTTCCGCAGGCCGGTCCAGGTGTCGCCGCAGCCCGCCGTGACGGTCTCGGCCAGATGAGTCGTCGCGGCCTTCGCCCCGATGGGTGTACGCCGCGTCTCGACCGAGGCGGGAACACCGTCGGCGCCGATCCGGTCGTACCCCGTCACCCACTCGTACGCGTCGGCGTGACTCGACTGGTAGTCGAACTCCACGCGGTAGCTGCGCCCTTCCTTCATCGGGACGGTGCCCGGCCCGGTCCGGTAGACGAGACCGGTGTTCTCGTCGTGGGACTTCAGGGACTCGGAGCCCCCGAGTACGTCGTCGATACGTTTCCCGTTCCAGCCCGCCTGGGTGTACGGCGCGTGCTTCTGCGCGACGTGGGTGCGGGGATCGGTGGCGCCGCCCGCGTTGCCCTTGAAGAAGGGCCCCCAGCCCTGGTCGACGGCCTCGAAGTCGTCGTACACGACCGTGCCCGGCTTGGTCGCGGGCGCGTTCGCGACGAGTCTTACGTCGTCGATCCGGACCTTCGCCGCATCCCCGTTCGCCGTACTCCTCTTCGCCGCCTCGATCCGGAAGGTCGTGGCCCCGGACGCGGGCGCGGTGAAGTTGACCTTGGCGCGCTGGAAGTACGAACCGTGCCAGTCGTTCGCGGCGGTCTGTTCCCTGGCGGTGGACCGCTCGATCACTCTCTCCTCACCACCCGCCGACAGTGTCGTACGCCGCTCCTTGCCCGGTTCGACCTCCAGCCAGGCGGACGCGGTGTAGCGCGCGCCGGGCTTCAGACCGGAGACCCGCTGCCGCACGGAGGCCGTGCCCGTACCGCTCAGCTCGGCACTGTTGCGCCCCTGACTGTCGGTGTCCCGTTCGACGGCTCCGGTCTTCTTCCAGCCGTCGAGCCCGGCGTCGTTGAAGCCGGGGTCCTTGATCCTGGTGCCCTCGCCCCAGGCGGTGTCGCGCGCCTCCGGGACACGGCCTCGCGGGTAGAGGACGTACGGCTGGCCTGCCGTCGCGTCCAGCGTGACCTTGCCGTCGTTCACCTCGGCCGTCCCGGCGTTCACCCGGCCGTTGTCGGTGAGCCTGTAGACGGTGAAGGCATCGGCCTTGCGGTACTTCTCCGGCAGCTCCCAGGTGCTGGCGCCCCCCTGCTTGTTGTAGTGGTAGAGCTTCTTGCCCTGCCACGGCAGCAGGTACCTGTCACCGTCCAGGACCCTCGCGCCGCCGACCGTGACCGTCCGCCTGCCGTTCTCCACCGTGCCGCGGACGCCGTCGCTGAAGTCGACGGTGTTCCTGGCCTTGTCCCAGCGCTGGATGTCGTAGTGCTGGAGGAACTTGGCGGGCAGGTTCTTCTGCCAGATGTTCGCCGAGAACTTCGTCCAGTCGGTCTCGCCGGTCCAGCCCTCGAAGTCCTCCAGCGCTGTCTGGCCCAGGACCGGATCGGCGTTCCAAACGTCCTTCTCGCCGTTGCGGATGAACCGGATGATCTGCGAGTTGAGGCCCTTGTTGGTCGCCCCGCCGTAGCTCAGGTCGTTGGCCCAGTGCGACCAGAGGGAGGTCCGCTCGAACTTGTCGGCCCACTCGGTGGCGACGTTCCAGCCCTGCGCACCGACCTCGGCCATCGTCTTGTCGGCGATCCAGCCGTGCGTGTAGTAGACGTCGATGTAAAGCAGGCTGAGGTTGGGGTCGGTCTCGTCGCGCAACTGCTGGAACCTGCGTGCCATGTCACCGCTGTTGAGGTCGCGGCGCTGGTCGATGTAGTAGCTCTGGTTGAGCCAGTTCCAGCCGGGGGCGTTCTTGTTGACGAGGGTCTCGCTGAAGGCGTTCGCCTCCGGGTACGCCTCGGTCTGGTTGACGTGGACCCCGAAGGTGGCGCCCCACTTCTTTCCGCTCCTGAGCAGCTTGTTGAGGTCGGTGAGACCGCCGGCGCGCTTGTTGTAGTTGCCGCCGTAGTCGGGGTGCGCCGAGTCGTGTCCCTCGGACCCGTACCCCTTCAGCAGGGCGAGCTGCCCGAGCCCGTCCGTCGCCAGCGACACCCGCTTGACGTCGTCGAGGGTACGGAGGAAGGGGTGTGTGGCCTGGCTCGCGAAGTTGAAGGGGATGTGGGTGATGACGCGGTCCGGGGTCTCGTCGCTGCCCGGTGCTTTCACGCCGATCTCGCGGAAGGCGACGGCGCCGTCCTGCCAGTCGACGGTCTTGTCTCCGTTGGCGTCGGGTGTGACGACGACCTTGGCCCACGGCAGGTCGTCGCCGGAGGCGGGGGCGGGTGCGCCGGCGCCCCGGTAGGTCCACTGGCCGGACCTGACACCGACGCGCACGCTGCCGTCGGCGGCCTGGTGGGCCTGGTGCCAGAAGCGGGCGTCGTCGCCGTTGGTCGGGCCGCTCGGTCTGTCGTACGAGGAGTTCGACTCGACGGCGGCGGCGAGTCGGTCCGTGTTGACGATGGCGTACGAGGCCCCGACGGGCGCGGCTTCGGCCGCCGTCCCGTCCGTGACCTCGGCGAAGACGTCGGCGGTCTTCGTCGAGTCGGGGTCGAGCCGGGTGAACGCCGTTTCGGCGCCGCCGTCCCGGCTGCCGACGGAGACGAGGTCGTGGGCGGGTATGTCGAGGGTCCCGACCCGGAACGCCTCCGTGTCCCGTACCGCGGTGACCTGGAAGGTCGTCGCCCGGCCGGCGACGGACAGCTTCGCGTCGATCTCCACGCCCGCGAGGGCCGGGAAGACGAGGGTGTACGCCGCGCTGTCGGCCCCGACGACCGGTTCGCCGCCTTGTACCTCGACGACGTACGCCTTGCCGTTGAGGGTGATCTTGGTGACGGGTCTCGTACTGCCGAGGAGCCGGGCGCCGCCCGCCCGGTCGGTGTAGGAGACGACCCGTGGGAAGTCCTTGGCCACGGTGACCGAGAGCTGCGCGGAGCCGATGACGAGGCCGGCGGCCGGGGCGGCGACGGGAGGCTCGGCCCCGGCCGGGAGGGCGGGTCCGGCCAGGGCGAATACGGCGGACGATGCGGCTGCGACAGCGCACGCCGCTCGGAATCTTCGTGACATGAGGACTGAGTAGTCCTCCGCTCTCACCACCGTCAACGAAGTCGTGCGCCACGGCGGCCAGTAGTCCAACAACCATCGCGCGTTAGTCCAAGTCCGGCCGGGCGACGAGCCGAAGCGCGATCAGGTTGTCTCGCCCGGTCGGCCCGGTTCAGCAGCCGCCGCAGTTGTAGTACGTCACGTCCCAGTGGTTGCCCTCGTCCGCGTAGATGTTCCCGGACCCGGACTTCCACTGCGGCGCCCCGTCGGGGCGCACACCGATGTAGGTGAACGTGTTCTTGATGTAGTTCCCGACGCAGGTGTACTTGGCGTAGTCGAGCTTGTAGCCGTTCCAGTGGGAGTACGTGCCGCCGGCGTGCCCGGTCTCGGTGCCGCCGGTGATGTTGAGCGCGCAGCCGCTGGCGCTCTTGAGCGTTTGTGCGCCTTTCGCGGTGGCGAGGTTGAGCTGCTCGAACGACGTACAGGTGGGGTTGTTGCGGTCCGAGCAGCCGCCCGACGACGACCAGGTGATCCCGGACGAGCGGAACATCGACGTCGCGGTGGCGTGGCTGATCTTGGTGACGGCGTGTGCGTCGGTCGCGCCGCTGACGACGCCGAAGCCGGGCGCGAAGAGCGCGCCGAGCACGAGGGCGAGTGCGGTGAGGACGGAGCGGGTTCTCACGAGGTTTTCCTCCTGCTGATGGCCGTGCTGGGCCTTGGGGCCGTACGGGACAGCTGTGCAGGTGGAGCAAGGAGATGGTGCCCGAGTGCTACGCGCGTCCGCCAGAGGGCGTCGCGGCAGCCCCCGGCACCCGGCCGGCTCCGTCGCCGCGATCGACGTCAGGATGGCCGGCATCGACACCGGCATCGGCGACCACGACGGCCATCAGAAAAATTCCGGCAACCTCTTGACTCGTGCCAAATCGGGAGGAAAATCCTAAATACACCAGAAAACCGGAGCGAGCCGCACGGTCGGCGAAGACGTTCGTCGACTTGCGTGTCGACCCACTCGCAGGCTCTGGCCAGGCCCCCGGCAGATCCCCTCGGCCTCAGAGCTTTCAGCGACGGCTGGAACTCATGAGACCGGGACGGACTACCGGGGACTGCATGTGTTCGGGCCCTTTATGCGTTCAGGCCGTCCATCCGTCAGGCCCTCTCAGCGGACCGCTAGAAGCCTCCGCCGCCGAAGTCGCCGCCGCCGAACCCACCGCCGAAGTCGCCTCCGCCGCCGAAGTCCCCGGAGTTGAAGTCGCTGCCGGAGAAGTCCCCTCCCTCGTAGCCGCCGGCGCCCGGGTCGGCGTAAGCAGGCGTGGAGAGCATCGACCCGAGCATCGTCCCCACCAGCAGGCCCGGCAGCAGGCCGGCGCCGTAGTAGCCGCCGATCCATGGGGCGTACGCCGGACCCGCCTCCCAGTACGGGCGGCGGCCGTCCGCCGTCTCGACCGTCCGGGACATCGGGTCCTGGCCGTCGGCCAGCCGGGTGGCATCCGCCGCGCAGACCGGCACGCGGCGCGTGTAACCGCCGGCCGGGGCCCAGTCGACGTCCGCCGTGGAGGGGCCGTGGCGCGGATCGAAGAAGCAGGGCGGGCGCCGCTCGGGCAACGGAGCGCCTTCGCGGCGCGCGGCGAGCACGGCGAGCGAGAAGCGGCCGTCCTCCAGCGCCTCGGTGACCTCCCGGACATCCTCCGCCCTCTTCGCCCTGGCCATGGCCGACTTGGCCTTCTCGTACGCGTCCAGGGCGCGCTCGTAGTCGGCGCGCATCGCGTCGTCGGCGCCGGGCTCGGCGGGATGGAAGTCGAGGCGGTCGAGGGTCTCCCCGAACGCGGTGATGTCCTCGTCGACCACCACCCGCACCTTCTCCAGCGCGGCCCGCTCCTGTGCCGCCCGTCGCGTGCGGCTGCGCTTCGCCACCAGGAAGACACCGGCGCAACCGGCGACGAGCACCAGTGCGAAGGTGACCAGGCCGACGACGGACGACGGCCCGCTCTGGGCGCCTTCCCAGCTACTGGGGGCGCTGCCCCGCGCCTGCTCGAGTGCGTCGTCGACGAAGGTGTTCAGCTGGCTGACGGCATCGATGCCGCCCGCCGGCTCGATGGAGGCGGTGAGATTGGCGACCGCCTGCCGCGACATCACCGTGGAGTCGGCGCCCGCGTCGAACGCGTCGCCGAGTCTGACGGCGTACACACCGGTGATCCCGGTCTTGGTGCGCAGGTCGGCGAGCAGTCCGTCTTCGGGGAACTCCGCGTTCTGCGGGAGTACGGCGACGAAAACCGGCTTCCCGGCGTCGAGGATCTTCTCCTCCAGCGCGTCCGCCGCACGGGGCGGCAGCTGGTCACTGGCGCGCTGATCGACGTACACAGGCCCCTGGCGCAGCGACTGGGCCGCGGCATCGAGCCCCGTGGCTGCCTGCGCGCCCGGCGCCACGGCGAGTGCGGTGGCCGCCAGCGAGAGCAGCAGCCCTGACAGGGTGGAGAACAGTCGTGTCCTCATACTTAAAAGCTACCCGAATGGGTGCATTTTAAGACAGATGTGTTTGAGCTTCAGTCCTGCGTACGGACGACGGTTCCGCCCGCACCCAGGACTGACCTCGGCGTGCCACGTCCAGCTACTCCGCGGGCTCGACGCCTGCCCTCAGCAGGCCGTACGTGTACGCGTCCTCCAGGGCCTGCCAGGACGCCGCGATCACGTTCTCGCCGACGCCGACCGTGGACCAGTCGCCCTCGCCGTCCCCCGTGGTGATCAGCACGCGGGTCGTGGACTCCGTACCGTGCTTGCCCTCCAGGATGCGGACCTTGTAGTCGACCAGTTCCAGCTTGGCGAGCTGCGGGTAGATCCGCTCCAGGCCGACGCGCAGGGCGCGGTCGAGGGCGTTGACCGGGCCGTTGCCCTCCGCCGTGGCGACGATGCGCTCGCCCTTGGCCCAGAGCTTCACCGTGGCCTCGTTGGCGTGGGTGCCGTCGGGGCGGTCCTCGACGATGGCCCGCCAGGACTCCGTACGGAAGTAGCTGAGCGCGCGGCCCTCGGCCTCCTCGCGCAGGAGCAGCTCGAAGGAGGCGTCGGCCGCTTCGTACGTGTAGCCCCTGAGCTCGCGCTCCTTGACGCGGGCGACGACGCGGCCGACCAGCTCGCGGTCGTTGCCCAGGTCGACGCCGAGCTCCTTGCCCTTGAGCTCGATGGAGGCGCGGCCCGCCATGTCGGAGACGAGCATCCGGATGTGGTTGCCGACCAGGCCGGGATCGATGTGCTGGTACAGGTCGGGGTCGACCTTGATCGCGGAGGCGTGCAGGCCGGCCTTGTGCGCGAAGGCGGAGACGCCGACGTACGGCTGGTGGGTGGAGGGCGTGAGGTTGACGACCTCGGCGATGGCGTGCGAGATGCGGGTCATCTCGGCGAGCGCGCCCGGCGGGAGCACCTGCTTGCCGTACTTCAGTTCCAGCGCCGCGACGACGGGGAAGAGGTTGGCGTTTCCGACGCGCTCGCCGTAGCCGTTGGCGGTGCACTGGACGTGGGTGGCGCCCGCGTCGACGGCGGCGAGGGTGTTGGCGACCGCGCACCCCGTGTCGTCCTGGGCGTGGATGCCCAGGCGCGCGCCGGTGTCGGCGAGGACGGTGGCGACGACGGCCTGGACCTGCGCGGGGAGCATGCCGCCGTTGGTGTCGCAGAGGATGACGACGTCGGCGCCGGCCTCCGAGGCCGCGCGTACGACCGACTTGGCGTACTCGGGGTTGGCGCGGTAGCCGTCGAAGAAGTGCTCGCAGTCGACGAAGACGCGGCGGCCCCGGGCGCGGAGGTAGGAGACCGTGTCGCGGACCATCGCGATGTTCTCGTCGAGCGTCGTACGCAGGGCGAGTTCGACGTGGCGGTCGTGGGACTTGGCGACCAGGGTGACGACGGGAGCGCCGGAGTCCAGGAGGGCCGCGACCTGCGGGTCGTCCTCCGCCTTGGCGCCGGGGCGGCGGGTGGCGCCGAAGGCCACGAGCTGCGCGTTCTTGAAGTTGATCTCGTTCTTCGCGCGGGCGAAGAACTCGGTGTCGCGCGGGTTGGCGCCGGGCCAGCCGCCCTCGATGAAGCCCACGCCGAAGTCGTCCAGGTGCCGGGCAATGGTCAGCTTGTCGGCAACCGTCAGATTGATGCCTTCGCGCTGGGCGCCGTCGCGCAGCGTGGTGTCGAAGACGTGAAAGCTGTCGTTGGGAAAGCTGTCGTCGGGGCCTGAAGTGGTCATGGCTTTCTGGACTCCTGTCGAGTGGAAGGACTGGCTCCACTTGCCCCCATCATCGCGCGCACCTCGCCCCGGCCGTGATGGGGCCGGGAAACGAAAAAACCTCTCGCGGGTGCGAGAGGTCTGCGCGCGGGTCTGGGGCACGGTGGCCGCGCCGTACGTGGTGATACGGAAGCGGTCACTGGGGACCGGCGCGCCTGCTGCCCATAATCACGGCGAACGAGAACACAAGGGCAGTTTGGCACGTCTTGCCTGGCGTGGTACCCCCGTCTCACGATGTGGGCGGGCGTGATCGAGGATCATCACTCACCCGCCCGCACCGTGTCACGGGCCCGCGGCGCCTGCCGCGGATCAGCGCAGGCGGCGTACGAAGATGTCGGCCTCGCCGTTGGTGTCACCGGGTACGAACTTCGCATCGTCGTAGCCGCCGAAGACGACCGTCGACGCGTCGGCGCTGAGCGTCGCGGGGGCGGCGCCGCGCGGTGTGCCGTCCAGGCCGGGCGTCGCCAGTACGTCCTTGCCCGAGCGCAGATCACGCAGATAGTGCGCGGAGACCGAGCCCGACGAGGAGTACAGCAGCTTCCTGCCGTCCGCGGAGATGCCGTCCGCCCCCGAGATGTCGGTCGGCGCAATGCCGTCGATCCGCTTGAGCGTGCCGGTCCGCAGATCGCGGACGAAGGGATTCCATCCCCGGTTGGGGTCGGTGCCCGGCACGAGGTTCGTGGCGTACGAGCTGAAGGCGACCGTCGAGCCGTCGGCGCTGAGGAGCGGTGTGGTGGAGGCCTTGTCGGCCTTGGCACCATCGTGCGTGGCGTCGGCGTGCACCTCCTTCTTCGTGGTGCGGTCGTAGACGAAGATGTCGCCCCAGTCGTCGCCGCGCGGCCCGTTGGTGTACGAGTCCTGGTACGCGACCTTCCTCCCGTCCGCGCTGATGGACCCCACCGTGCAGCCGCGCGCCCCCGTCGCGTCGTCCGGGGAGTGGCTGATCCGCTCGGCCTTGCGCGTCCTGCGGTCCAGGACGTAGACGCGGGAGCCGTCGTCGGCGGAGCCGGGGGTGGCGTCCGTGGGGCGGGCGTCGAAGGCGACGTAGCGGCCGTCGGCGCTGATGGCGGCCGCGCCGTACGAAACGGCGTACCCGTCGTCGAGTGCGGGCGCCACGCGCTCCGTCTTCCCCGTCTTCACATCCCTGACGTGGACGGAGTATCCGCCCAACGTGCCGTCGTCCGCGTTGAACGTCAGGTAGCGCCCGTTCGCACTGAGTGCGGGACTGGACGTCTCGGACGACTCGGCGCCGTCGAGAGTGACGCGCCGGAGCTTGCCGTCGCGGGCGTCGCGCACGAAGACGTCGCTGGTACGGGCGGTGCCCCCCGGCGCCAGATTGGAGGCGTACGAGGAGAAGGCGACGACGCGGCCGTCGGCGCTCACGGCCGGGCTGGTCGAGGAGTCGTCCGCCTGGGCGCCGTCCGGCGCGACGCTGATGCGCCGGGTCTGCGGAGCGGAGGATTCCGCCGCGGCGGGCAGGGCGGTCGCGGTGACGGCGACGACGAGCGCGGCCCCCAGGGCGACGCGTGAGATCTGTGAGACTCGCGAGACGCGTGAGATCTGTAAGGTCCGTGCGGCGATGGACATGGTGTTTCCCCCCGTGTGTGCTGATGAGCTCAAGGGGATACAAGCGCACCGTCGGACACGGGTCAATCCGTCCGATTGCGTACAACCCGAACGGGTCGGGAAGCGTCCACGCCCGGAATCAATGGAGCGTCTCGTCGAGGAACTCGCCGATCTGAGCGAGGACCTGCGACCGCTCCGAGCCCGGCAGGCCCATCGCCACATGCGTACTGAAGCCGTCGAGCAGCGCCCGTATCCGGGTCGCGAAGCGGTCCGCGTCGACCACCGTGCGCAGTTCGGCGCGCGAGGCGCCCTCGACGAGGAGGGCCACCAGGTCGCGGTGCCAGGACAGCTCGATGTCGAGGAGTCGGGCCCTGGCCTCCTCGTCGACGGCGTGCGAACGGTTCCAGAGTTCGAGCCACAACGCCCAGTGCGGATCGCGGGGCCCCGACGGCACGTACAGGTCGACGTACGCGTCGAGGCGCTCGCGGACCGGGACCTGGCGGGCAAGCGCGGCCCTGCGGTCCATGCCGAGCTGCTCCTCGCTCCATTCGAGCGTCTGGAGGAGCAGCTCGTCCTTGCTGCGGAAGTAGTAGAGCAGGTGTCCACTGCTCATTCCGACCTCACGACCGAGCCCGGCCATGGTCAGCCGCTCCAGCCCGTGCTCGGCGATGCTCGCCATGGCGGCGGCGAGCACCGTCTCGCGCGGCGGGGCGGAGTTGCGGCGCCGGGACGGCCGCTTGGCGGAGCCGGATCGGGACTCGGAGCCGGACGCGGGCCCGGGGCCGGGGCCGGACGCGGACCCGGTCATGAGGCGTTCTCGTTCACTCGTATGTTTTACCCGATCAGCTGTGCGTCGCGGGCTGCTGCTGGGTGATGCAGTGGATGCCGCCCCCGCCCGCGAAGATCTCGCGGGCGTCGACGAGCGTGACCGTACGGTCGGGGAAGAGGCCGCGGAAGATCTCGGCCGCCTCCTCGTCGCGCGGGTCGTCGAAGGCGCACAGGACCACGCCGCCGTTGCAGAGGTAGTGGTTGATGTACGAGTAGTCGACCCACTCGCCGTCGACCTTGACCTTGGTCGGGGCGGGCACCTCGATGACCTTGAGCGGGCGGCCCTTGGCGTCCGTCTGGGAGCGCAGCAGCTCGACGTTGGCCTTGCACGGCTCGTGGTCGGGGTGCGACGGGTCCGGCTGGGTGTGCGCGAGGACGACACCGGGGGCGGCGAACGCGGCGACGATGTCGATGTGGCCGAGGGTGCCGAAGCCGTGCGGCGGGTAGTCGGTGGTCAGGCCGCGCGGCAGCCAGATCGCCTTGGTGGTGCCGAGCTTGGCGTGGATCTCCGCCTCGACCTGCTCGCGCGTCCACTGGGGGTTGCGCTCGGGGCCGAGCTGGACGGTCTCGGTGAGCAGGACCGTACCCTCGCCGTCGACGTGGATGCCGCCGCCCTCGTTGACGAGCGGGGAGGAGAGCGTGGGTACGCCGGTGAGATCGGCGACCATGCCGGCGATCTTCGAATCGTGCTCCCAGGTCGCCCAGTCCTGCGCGCCCCAGCCGTTGAACACCCAGTCCACGGCGGCCAGTTCGCCGGTCTCGTCGTCCTTGACGAAGGTCGGGCCGATGTCCCGCATCCACGCGTCGTCCAGCTCGCGCTCGACCAGCTCGATGTCCGGACCGAGCAGCTCGCGGGCGCCGTCCGACTGACCGGGGCCGCAGACCACGGTGACCGGCTCGTAGGCGCGCACGGCGCGGGCGACGCTCGACCACGCCTCACGGGCGGCAGCGAGCTCCTCGGCGTCGGAGAAGGTGACGTTGGGGCCGGGCCACGCCATCCAGGTGCGCTCGTGCGGGGCCCACTCGGCGGGCATACGGAAAGCCATGGGGGGTCCTTACTGGAATCAGGGAATCAGAGGAAATAGAGGCGGTTCAGGGAGACGGAGTCGGCGGGTTCGGAGTGGAGCGGGTCACCGTCGAGCGTGACGAGTCCGCTGTGTCCGTCCACCCCCACCTGCCCGATACGGGAGTTCAGGCGCAGGTCGGCGGGACCGATGCCGCGCGTGCCGCGCACGGCGACGCGGCGCCGGCGCGTCGGCATGAGGTCGTTGCCCTGGTCGAGGGCGGCCTGCGCGACGAAGGCCACCGAGATGTCGGCGGGCGTAGCGCCGTGCGCACCGAAGAGCGGCCCCAGGACCAGCGGCTCGCAGGTGTCGGTCGCCGCGTTGGGGTCGCCGGTGACGCCGTACGCCGGGAAGCCCGACTTCAGGACCATCTGCGGTTTCGCGCCGAAGTACTGCGGCCGCCACAGCACGATGTCGGCCATCTTGCCGACCTCGATCGAGCCGATCTCGTGGGCGAGGCCGTGGGCGATGGCGGGGTTGATGGTGAGCTTGGCCATGTAGCGCAGGACGCGGGCGTTGTCGTCGTCCGGGCCGTCGCCCTCCATCGGGCCGAGCTCGGCCTTCATCTTCCCGGCCATCTGGAACGTACGGCGCACGGTCTCGCCCGCGCGCCCCATCCCCTGCGCGTCGGACGAGGTGATGCCGATCGCGCCCAGGTCGTGCAGCACGTCCTCGGCGCCCATCGTCCCGGCGCGGATCCGGTCGCGCGCCATGGCGGCGTCGCCGGGCAGGTCGGTCTTCAGGTCGTGTACGGAGACGATCATCCCGTAGTGCTCGGCGACCGCGTCCCGCCCGAAGGGGAGGGTGGGGTTGGTGGAGGAGCCGATGACGTTGCGTACGCCCGCCATCTTCAGCACGTTCGGGACGTGCCCGCCGCCGCAGCCCTCGATGTGGAAGGCGTGGATCGTACGGCCTTCGAGGACGGAGAGGGTGTCCTCGACCGACAGGCACTCGTTCAGGCCGTCGCTGTGCAGGGCGACCTGTACGTCGTGCTCCTCGGCGACGCGCAGCGCGGTGTCCAGGGCGCGGGTGTGCGCGCCCATGTCCTCGTGCACCTTGAAGCCGGACGCGCCGCCCTCGGCGAGCGCCTCGACCAGCGGGGCGGCGTCGGAGGACGAGCCGCGCCCGAGGAAGCCGATGTTGACGGGCCAGGCGTCGAAGGCACTGAAGGCGTGGCGCAGGGCCCACGGCGAGTTCACGCCGACGCCCCAGACCGGGCCGAACTCCTGGCCGATGATCGTCGTCACACCGGAGGCGAGCGAGGCTTCCATGATGCGCGGCGACAGCAGGTGTACGTGCGTGTCGACGGAGCCCGCCGTCGCGATCAGGCCCTCGCCGGAGACGATGGACGTACCGGTGCCTACGACGACGTCCACGCCGTCGAGGGTGTCCGGGTTGCCGGCCCGCCCGATGGCGTGGATCCGGCCTTCCCTGATGCCGATCGACACCTTGCGGATGCCCTGCGCCACGTCGATGACCAGCACGTTGCTGATCACGACGTCGCAGGTCTCGCGGACTGCGGCCGCCTTGAGGTGCAGTCCGTCGCGGGCGGTCTTGCCGAAGCCGGCGAGGAACTCCTCGCCCGGCTTCTGGGCGTCGGACTCGACGCGCACGGTCAGCCCGGAGTCGCCGAGCCTGACCCGGTCCCCGGCGCGGGGGCCGTGCACGGCGGCGTACTCGTGCGGATCGATGCTCATACCTCAGCTCCTTCTACTCCTGCTGCTCCCAGATAGCCGCAGGCGGCTGCCCTGCGCAGGGCCTCTTCCTTCGCGCCGGGCGCGTCCAGCGGCCCGTCGACGAGCCCCGCGAAGCCGATGGCGATCCGCTCGCCGCCGATCGGGACGAGCCCGACCTCGGCCGCGCCGCCCGCGTCGAAGCGGACCGAAGAACCCGCCGGGACGCACAGCCGCATGCCGTACGCCGCCGAGCGGTCGAAGTCGAGGCGCGGGTTCGCCTCGAAGAAGTGGAAGTGGGAGGTGACGCTGACGGGGACGGTAGCGGTGTTGCGTACGGTCAGCCGCACGGCCGGCTCCGGCTCCGCGTCGGCGGGGCCGGGCAGGACCGCGCCCGGCGCGTCGTCCCCCAGCGAGGCACCGCCGCCGAACGGAGACGAGACGACCGCGAGCCGCGAGCCGTCGTCGAAAACGGCCTCCACATGCACCTCGGTCACCACATCGGCCACACCCGGCAGCACGTCGTCGGGGCTGAGCACGGAGCGTGCCGCCTCGATCGCCTCCGCGAGCCGCCGCCCGTCGCGGGCCGCCTCGCAGACCGTGTCCGCGATGAGCGCGGTCGCTTCCGGCACATTGAGCCGCAGCCCGCGGGCACGGCGCGCACGCGCCAGCTCGGCGGCTCCGAACAGCAGCAGCCGGTCGCGTTCCGTCGGGGTCAGTCGCACGCCGCCACACCTCCCATAAGTTTAGAGCTTCACTCTAACCACGAGATTCGCACGCCGGAAACATTGACGCGCCACCTTGAGGCAAGTCACATTGAACAGCACTCAAAACCTTGTTGTCCGGCGGACCGGGAGGACCCAGCCATGCCGATAGAACAGCGCGGAGTCGACACCATCCCCGACGAGGAGCGCACCAGCGGGCCGCGCGACCTCGTCTCCATCCTGCTCGGCTCCAACCTCTGCCTTGGCGTCATCGTCTTCGGCTGGCTGCCGCCGTCCTTCGGTCTCGGCCTGTGGCCGTCGGTGACCTCGATCCTCGTCGGCACCCTGGCCGGCATCGCGGTCACCGCGCCGCTCGCGCTCATCTCCCTGCGCACGGCCACCAACCTCTCCACCTCCAGCGGCGCCCAGTTCGGCGTACGGGGCAGGCTCGTCGGCTCGGTCGTGGGCCTGCTCCTGTCCCTCGGCTATACGGCGCTCACGCTGTGGATCGGCGGCGACGTGATGGTCGGGACGCTCTCCCGGCTGACGGGCCTGCCCGACGGCGGGTCCTCCCGCGCCCTGATGTACACCGTGCTGGCGGCCGCCACGGTCGTCGCCGCTGTCTACGGCTACAAGCTGCTGCTGAGCCTCAGCAAGGTCCTGTCCATCGGCATGATCGTCCTGCTCCTTGCCGGCGTCTACGCCTACTCGGGCGACTTCACCACGGCCGCGCCCCCGGACACCCCGTACCTCCTCGGCTCGTTCCGGCCCACCTGGCTGCTCGCGGCCGTCGCCGCGGGCCTCAGCGGCCCGGTCGCCTTCATCACCCTGCTCGGTGACTACACGCGTTACGTCTCGCCGCGCCGCCACACCTCGCGCAAGGTCTTCTGGGCAACCTGTCTCGGCCTGCTCCTCGGCCTGCTGGTCCCGCAGCTCTTCGGTACGTACACCGCACTGGCCGCCCGCGCCGGCCTCGACTACGCCGGACCGCTCGTCGAGGCCGCACCCGTCTGGTACCTGGTGCCGCTGCTCCTGGCGGCCTCGGCCGGGTCCGTCGGCAACGCCGGCCTCATGCTGTACTCGATGGGACTCGACCTGGACGCGATCGTGCCGAGGGCGACCCGCACGCGGGCGACCGTGATCGCGGCGGCCATCGCGACCGCGTTCGTGTTCGTGGGCTCCTTCGCCTGGTCCGTGCAGTCCGCGATGACGTCGTTCGTCCTGCTCCTGACGGCCATCGGCACGCCGTGGGCGGTCATCTCCCTCATCGGGTACGTGCGCTGCGGCGGCCAGTACGACGCGGAAGCCCTCCAGGTCTTCAACCGCCGCGCCCAGGGCGGCATCTACTGGTACCGGTCCGGCTGGAACGTCCAGGCCACGGTGTCCTGGGCGCTGGGCGCCGCGGTCGGCCTCGCGGCGGTGTCAACAACGGTGTACGAAGGCCCACTTCTGGCCCTCACCGGCGGCGTGGACTGCAGCTTCATCCTCTCGGGCCTGGTGGGCGGCGTCGCGTACGCGGCCCTGACGGCGAAGGGGCGCCCGGCGGTGCTTCCTGCGGAGGCGAAGCCGGAGCCGACACCGGCGAGCGAGACCCCCACCCCCGCGTAAACGCCACCGTCGCCTGTCCTGCGGAGCCTTTTCCCCACCCCGCCCCTTCCCGAACTGGGGCAAGCCCCAGACCCCGGACGCCCTGCGGGCGTGTCCTCAAACGCCGGACGGGCTGGATGTCCCAGCTCACCGGCACCATCCAGCCCCTCCGGCGTTTGAGGAGCGGGGTCTGGGGCAGCGCCCCAGTTCGGGAAGGGGCGGGTCGGGGAAAGCGCCGCAGGCAACCCGCACCACGCGCCACCCGCGCCACAACGCAAGGCCGCGCCCAGCAAAATGGCCGGGCGCGGCCTCACGTACGTACAACTACCGGCCAGGGTCAGGCCAGTTCGTGGATCCAGCCGTGGGTGTCTTCCGCCGTGCCCGTCTGGATCGCGAGCAGCGCCTTGCGGAGCTCCATCGTGACCTTGCCCGGCTGCCCGTCGCCCTGCACCCACTCCGCGCCCAGCGACTTCACGGACCCGACCGGCGTGATCGCCGCCGCCGTGCCGCACGCGAAGACCTCGGTCAGGGTGCCGTTCTCGGTGTCGCGCTTCCAGTCCTCCGTGGAGATCCGGCCCTCCGCCGACTCGTAACCGAGGTCACGCGCGAGCTGGAGCAGCGAGTCGCGCGTGATGCCGGCCAGAAGGGAACCCGTGAGCTCGGGGGTGACGATGCGGTCGCCGTACACGAAGTACAGGTTCATGCCGCCCATCTCCTCGACCCACTTGTGCTCCAGCGCGTCCAGCCAGACCACCTGGTCGCAGCCCTTCTCCGCCGCCTCGGCGAAGGCGAGCAGCGAGGCGGCGTAGTTGCCTCCCGTCTTGGCGAAGCCCATGCCACCGGGGACGGCGCGCACGTAGTTCTCCGACAGCCAGACCGAGACCGGCTTGACCCCGCCCGGGAAGTACGCGCCCGCGGGCGACGCGATGACGATGAAGAGGTACTCGTTGGCCGGCTTCACACCGAGCCCGACCTCGTTGGCGATCATGAAGGGGCGCAGGTAGAGGGAGTCCTCGCCGCCGTGCGCCGGGACCCATGCCTTGTCCTGCTGGACCAGCGCGTCGCACGCCGCGATGAACGTCTCCACCGGAAGCTCCGGCATCGCGAGCCGGCGCGCGGAGACCTGGAAGCGCTTGGCGTTCGCGTCGGGGCGGAAAGTGGTGACCGAGCCGTCGGGCCGGCGGAAGGCCTTCAGGCCCTCGAAGATCTCCTGCGCGTAGTGCAGGGTCATGTTGGCCGGGTCGATCGACAGCGGCGCGTACGGCACGAGCTGCGCGTCGTGCCAGCCACGGCCTTCGGTCCACCGGATGGTCACCATGTGGTCGGTGAAGTGGCGGCCGAATCCGGGGTTGGCCAGGATCGCCTCGCGCTCCGCGTCGGACAGCGGGTGCGAGGAGGGCTTGAGCTCGATCGTGGGCGTCGTCATGAGTGCGTGTCCTTCACCGTTTGTGTGTGGTGGACCGCGCTCACGCCTAGTAGGACGTCCGAGCTTCCCCTCATACCGCGGCCCCACGTTCGATTATCGCCCGTGGGAGTGCGTGCATGAAACGGCGTGTAGTGCGGCCCGGGATTGATGGTCCCACCCGGCCGCGGCAAAGCACAGCCGCCGGGTGTCTGTGACCCGGCGGCTGTGGGAGGAGTCCGTCGGGTCAGCCCGCTACGCGTACCGCGAGCGCGTCGCCGATCTCGTCCGTCGTACGGACCGTGCTGCCGTCGCGCTCCGCGAGGTCGGCGGAGACGGCCGCCTCGATACGGCCGGCCTCGGCCTCGTAGCCGAGGTGCCGCAGGAGGAGGGCGACGGAGAGGATCGTGGCCGTCGGGTCGGCCTTGCCCTGGCCCGCGATGTCGGGCGCGGAGCCGTGGACGGGCTCGAACATGGACGGGAAGGCGCCCGTCGGGTTGATGTTGCCGGAGGCGGCCAGGCCGATACCGCCGGTCACGGCGGCGGCGAGGTCGGTGAGGATGTCACCGAAGAGGTTGTCGGTGACGATGACGTCGAAGCGCTCCGGCTGTGTGACGAAGAAGATCGTCGCGGCGTCGACGTGCAGGTAGTCGGTGGTGACCTCGGGGTACTCCTGGCCGACCCTGTCGAAGATGTTCTTCCACATGTGGCCGGCGTAGACGAGGACGTTGTTCTTGTGGACCAGCGTCAGCTTTTTGCGCGGGCGGGCGTTGGCCCGCTCGTACGCGTCACGGACGACACGCTCGACGCCGTACGCCGTGTTCAGGCTGACCTCGGTCGCGACCTCGTGCTCCGTACCGGTGCGGATCGAGCCGCCATTGCCGGTGTACGGGCCTTCGGTGCCCTCGCGCACGACGACGAAGTCGATCTCGGGGCGGCCGGCCAGCGGTGTCGCGGTGTTGGGGAACAGCTTCGACGGCCGCAGGTTGATGAAGTGATCGAAGGCGAAGCGGAGCTTGAGGAGCAGGCCCCGCTCCAGGACGCCGGACGGCACGGACGGGTCCCCGATCGCGCCGAGCAGGATGGCGTCGTGCTGCTTGAGGGAGTCGAGCTCCGCGTCCGGGAGGGTCTCTCCGGTGCGGTGCCAGCGCTGGGCGCCGAGGTCGTACTCCTTGGTCTGCAGCTTCACGTCCTGCGGGAGGACGGCGTTGAGGACCTTGAGCCCTTGGGCCACGACCTCCTGGCCGATACCGTCACCAGGGATCACTGCGAGATTGAGGCTGCGAGACATGTCGGCACCCTACTCCCGCGTCCCATCCTCTGACACCGACCGTCCGCCATTCGGACTCAAAATCTCGACACATTCTGTTCACCCTTAGTACTGGCCATAGTTGGTTGTTACTGGGAAGTTTTTTCCCATGGCCGACACCCCCCGCACCGGTATCCCCGAGCAGATCGCGCGCCGCATGACCATGGCGGAGCAGCACGAGTATCTGCGTACGAAACTCTCCCGCAGGCGCGTGATCGCGTCGTCCGCCGCCACCGTGGGCGGCGCGGCCCTGCTCGGCGGCGCGAGTCCGGCGTACGCCGGCTTCCCCACCCTGCTGCCCTCCTCGGTCACCGCACGGGTGGACGGCTCGCTGGTGGCCCCCTTCGGCCGCCATCTCGCCTTCGGCGCCGACCCGAAGACGCAGATGCGGATCTCGTGGCAGGTGCCTTTCGCCGTCAAGGGGCCGTACGTACGGGTGGGGCTGAAGCCCTGGGAGCTGAGCCGGAAGATCGAGGCGGAGGTACGGGCTCTGCACACGCCGTCACTGTCGCGGAAGCTGCCCGCGGTCGACCAGTTCTACCTGCACGTGGGGCTCGACGGACTGAAGCCCGCAACGACGTACTACTACGGCGTCGGACACGACGGATTCGACCCGGCCGACGCCTCGCGCCTGTCGACCATCGGCTCGTTCCGTACGGCGCCCGAGCGGCCGGAGACCTTCGTCTTCACGGCCTTCGGCGACCAGGGGGTCAGCTACGACGCCCTCGCCAACGACCAGTTGATCCTCGGTCAGAACCCGTCCTTCCACCTGCACGCGGGCGACATCTGCTACGCGGACAGCAGCGGACAGGGCAAGGAGTCGGACACGTACGACGCGCGCGTGTGGGACCAGTTCCTGGCGCAGACCGAGAGCGTGGCGTCGCGGGTGCCGTGGATGGTGACGACCGGCAACCACGACATGGAGGCCTGGTACTCCCCCAACGGCTACGGCGGCCAGTCCGCCCGCTGGTCGCTGCCCGAGAACGGCCCCGACGCGAAGAACGCCCCCGGCATCTACTCCTTCACGTACGGCAATGTCGGCGTCGTGGCGCTGGACGCGAACGACGTGTCGTACGAGATACCCGCCAACAAGGGCTACACGGACGGCGCGCAGAGCGCCTGGCTCGACAAGCGGCTGGGCGAGCTGCGGCGCCAGGCCGGCATCGACTTCATCGTGGTCTTCTTCCACCACTGCGTGTACTCGACGTCCACGCACGCCTCGGACGGCGGCGTGCGCGACGCGTGGCTCGCGCTCTTCACCAGGCACCAGGTCGACCTGGTGATCAACGGGCACAACCACGTGTACGAGCGCACGGATGCCATCAAGGGCGGCGAGGTCGGCAAGCCGGTGCCCGTCGGGGCCTCGACCGATCCGACGCGGGACGGGATCGTGTACGTCACGGCGGGCGGCGCGGGCAAGGACCTGTACGGGTTCGGACCCGGCGTGAAGGACAGCTACGAGGGCAACGTCCACGACCACGACCACATCGTCAGCTTCCACTGGACGAAGTCGCGGCTCCCCGACCCCGACACCGTTGAGTGGTCACGGGTGCGGTACACCGGCTTCTCGTTCCTCGCGGTGGAGGCCGAGGCCGGTACGTCGCCGAGCCTGAAGGTCTCCGCGCTCGCCGAATCGGGCGAGCGCGTCGACTACTTCGAGATCCGGCGCAGCCGTTAGGGACAGGCGAAGGGGCGCGGCCGGCGGATCAGTGGCCGGTCGCGCCGCCGTTGTCACGGCGGTCGAGCGCACGCTGGAGGGCGGCGGCAGCCTGCTTGCGGTCGGTGTCGTTCGAACGGGGGGTGTGGCGGACGCGGCGGACGGCGGTCTCGGCCATGGTGATCGACTCCTTGAGATCAGAATGATTTCAGGGCGCCGGAATGGGCGGGGAGCAGGTGCCGCAGGGGTTACCTGCATAGGGCACGGGCTCACGACCGCCGTTCGCTGATGGAGCGAGACGTTCGGCTCCTACCAAGCTAAGCGAGGCCGGACTGTCTGTCTCCACAATTACTCGGACTTCCTACTATCTGAGACGCGATCATGACCACGCCTCCGCGAGCGCGTGGCCATGCGCCGTCACCACCGCCGCAGGGGGGTGCGGCCCGCTAGAGCACGTCGCCGCCGCGCCAGTCGAAGAACAGGGTGCCGGACGCGTCGGGGAGCCCGTCCACGGGTCGCAGATACGTCGTCCCCTCCTCGTCGGGCAGGCGGACGGTGCCGGAGGGGCCGAGCGCGGCGATCCGTCCGGGCCACACCAGCCACCCACGCCCCGCGTAAAGCGCCGCTCCGTCGTCGGACGCCGAGAGCGCCCCGAGGACGTACGCCCGGTCGATCACCCGCTCCAGCGCCGCCATCACCAGGCCGCCGAGCCCCTCCCTGCGGCGGTCCTCCCTTACGGCCACCCCTTCGACGTAACCGGTGCGCAGCGACCTGCCCCGGTGTAAGACCCGGCGCTGGATGACGCTGCCGTGGGCGGCGAGGCGGCCGTGCTCGTCGTGGACGAGGGCGTGTATGCCGCCGAGGGTGTGGTCCCAGTCGTCAGCACCGAAGTCGCCGTCGAAGGCGGCGTCCAGGAGGGCGCGGATCTCGCGGAGCGCGGCGGGGTCGAGGTCGGCGGTGTGTGCGGTACGGATCCGATTCATGCACCGCACTCTGTCAGGGCCGCCACCCCCGGCGGAGGGGTGACGGCCCGGCGCGCTGAGTACACGAGCGCTCAGTACACGTTCACGCCGTACGCCGACAGGGCTTCCTTGACCGGCTGGTGGATGGCGGAGCCATTGGTTCCCGTACAGCCGGAGCTGCCCGAGTGGATGCCGAGCGCGACGCTGCCGGCGAAGTGCGCGCCGCCGCTGTCGCCGCCGGCCGAGCAGGCGGTGGTGGGGACCATGCCGTAGACCGGGCCGTCGCCGTAGTTGACGGTGACGTTCACGGCGGTGACGGTGCCGCTGGTCACCTTGGTCGTGGAGCCGCTCTTCCTGATGGCCTGGCCCACGATGGCGTTCGCGGCGGACGCGATGTCCTGGTAACTGCCGTTGTAGAGGTTGACATGGCCCGCGGGCGCCGAGCCGTCCGTGTAACGGACGATGCCGTAGTCGTTGGTGGGGAAGCTGGTTCTTTCACGGACGCCGATCACCGGACCGCCGGACGTGGCCGACCAGTTGGCGACGTCGTTCGTGCAGTGGCCCGCCGTCACGAAGTAACGCGTCGTGCCCTTGGAGACGTTGAACGCGGCCGAGCAGCGGTACCCGCCGCCGTAGATCGCGTCGCCGCCCGCCACCTCGCGCTTGAAGGTCCCCGGTACGCGCGAGATGCGCACCGCCCCGTCCTGCGCGTCCGCGACCTTCCTCAGCCGGGCCAGCTCCCGTGCGGACACCGACTGGTCGGCCTCGACGCTGACCTGGTTCGTCCTCGGGTCGATGCCCCACGACGTACCGGTGATCTTCGCTCCGGACTCCAGCGCCGCCATGGCCGCCTCCAGCCGCGCGGCACCGCGCTCCACACGCTTCGCGACGGCGCCCGCCGCGCGGACCTGCTCTGCGGCGCGGTCGCTGGTGACGGTGACGGTGAGGGCGCCGGTGCGGCGGTCGATGTAGCTGCCGGCGGTGTCGTCGCCGAGGCGCTGGGAGAGCTTGGAGTCGAGGCGGTACGTCGCCGGGCCCGCGGCGGCGGCTTCGGCGGTGGTCCCGGCGCCGGCGGGTGTCGCGCCGGCGCCCAGCGCGCCGGCGGCTATGAGGGCGGTCAGGGCTGTGCGCGCTCGGAGCATGCGTCTCATGGGGGGGCTCCTCAGTCAGGTCTCCGTGGGGAAACAGAGACATTGCCGAGGAATTTGACATGCTCATTGCCAATTCACAAGAGCGCATTGACGCCATGTCACATGCCCGCACTGGTTCCGGCGCCCGCTTCGGGGCACACGGTCTCAGACGAAGGAGGCGAGAACATGGGCACAGCGGCACTCGGCAGAAGAGGCAAGCTCAGGGCACGGCAGGCTTCGAACAGCTCGGCCATGGAGGCCGCCGCGCGCTGGGGATTCGTGGCACGCGGGGTGCTCTACCTGCTGGTCGGCGTCCTGGCGCTGCGCATCGCGTTCGGCGACGGCGGCCAGGAGGCGGACCGCGGCGGCGCGCTCACGGAGGTGGCCGCGCGGCCGCTCGGCGCGTTCCTGCTCTGGGCCCTGGGCATCGCCCTGGTGGGCATGGCGCTGTGGCGGCTCTCCGAAGCCTGTTTCGGCGCGGCCGGACCCGACGGCAACAAGCCCCGCAAGCGCCTGTTCTCTCTGGCGCGTTTTCTCTTCTACGGCTTCGTGGCGTACAGCGTGCTGTCGTTCGCGGCGGGCACGGGCGGCAGCGGCAGCGGATCGAGCGACAAGCAGTCGGAGGACGTGACGGCCAGGGCCATGGAACTCCCCGGCGGCCAGTGGCTCGTAGGCATCGGCGGCCTGGCCATCGCGGTCACCGGCCTGTGGATCGCGGGCCGCGCCGTCCTGCGCAAGTACCACAAACACCTCAAGATGGGCGAGCTGCGCGGCCGTACGCGCCAGGCCGTCGACGTCACCGGCGTGGCGGGCGGTGTCGCGCGCGGCGCCGTCTTCGCCGTCCTCGGCGGTTTCGCGGTCAAGGCCGCGGTCGACTACGAACCGGACAAGGCGAAGGGCATCGACGACACCCTCCGCTCGTTCTCCGACACACCGGCGGGTCCGTGGCTGCTGGTTCTGATAGCCGTCGGCCTGGCCATGTTCGGCCTCTTCTCGTTCGCGATGGCCCGCTGGCGCAAGATCTGACACCCGGCCGCGCACGGCACGTGGCGGCGCACGAAACCGCCCCCGTCCGGCGTGGGGGCCGGGACGGGGGCGGTGTCTCGCGGGGCGCGCGGCCGGGGGCCATGCGCCGCGGGGCGGTCAGCCCTGGTGCGGGTAGGTGTAGTCGGTCGGCGGGACCAGGGTCTCCTTGATGGCCCGGGTCAGGGTCCAGCGCTGGAGGTTCTGGGGGGCGCCGGCCTTGTCGTTCGTGCCGGACGAGCGGCCGCCGCCGAAGGGCTGCTGGCCGACGACGGCGCCGGTCGACTTGTCGTTGATGTAGAAGTTGCCCGCGGCGTAGCGCAGCTTGTCCATCGTGTACGCCGCCGCCGCGCGGTCACGCGAGATGACGGCGCCGGTCAGCGCGTAGTCGGACGCCGACTCCATCTGCTCCAGCATGGCGTCGTACTTCTCGTCCTCGTAGACGTGGACGGCGAGGATCGGGCCGAAGTACTCGGTCGTGAAGACCTCGTTCTCCGGGTCCGAGCACGCGATGACCGTCGGGCGGACGAAGTAGCCGACCGAGTCGTCGTACGTACCGCCCGCGACGATCGTGCACGTCGGGTCGGCGGCGGCGCGGTCGATCGCGGCCTTGTTCTTGGCGAAGGAACGCTCGTCGATGACGGCGCCGATGAAGTTCGACAGGTCGGTGACGTCGCCCATGGTGATGGCGTCGACCTCGGCCGCGAACTCCTCCTTGAAGCCGTCGTTCCAGATCGAGGCCGGGACGTACGCACGCGAGGACGCCGAGCACTTCTGGCCCTGGAACTCGAACGAGCCACGGGTCAGCGCGGTCTTCAGCACGGCGCGGTCGGCGCTCGGGTGCGCGACGACGAAGTCCTTGCCGCCCGTCTCGCCGACGAGGCGCGGGTACGTGCGGTACTTCTCGATGTTGTTGCCGACCGTCTTCCACAGGTACTGGAAGGTCTTGGTCGAGCCGGTGAAGTGGATTCCGGCCAGGTCGCGGTGGTTGAGGGCGACCTCGGAGACCTCGATGCCGTCGCCGGTCACCAGGTTGATGACGCCCTTGGGCAGCCCGGCCTCCTCCAGCAGCCGCATCAGCAGCACGGCGGCGTGCGTCTGCGTAGGGGACGGCTTCCAGACCACGACGTTGCCCATCAGGGCGGGAGCGGTCGGCAGGTTGCCCGCGATGGCGGTGAAGTTGAAGGGCGTGATCGCGTAGACGAAACCCTCCAGCGGACGGTGGTCCAGCCGGTTCCACACGCCCGGCGAGTTCGCCGGCGGCTGCTCGGCGAGCAGGTCACGGGCGTACTTGACGTTGAAGCGCCAGAAGTCGACGAGCTCGCACGGGGTGTCGATCTCGGCCTGCTGGACGGTCTTCGACTGACCGAGCATGGTCGAGGCGGCGAGCGTCTCGCGCCACGGGCCCGACAGCAGCTCGGCGGCGCGCAGGATGATGGCGGCGCGGTCGTCGAAGGACATGGCGCGCCACGCCGGAGCGGCGGCCAGCGCGGCGTCGATGGCGTCCCGCGCGTCCGCCTGCGTGGCGTGGGCGGCTGTGCCGAGGACGGCCTTGTGGTTGTGCGGCTGTACGACGTCGAAACGCTCGCCGCCGCCCATCCGCTTCTCACCGTTGATCGTCATCGGGAGGTCGATGGGGTTCTCGGCCAGCTCCTTGAGCTTGACTTCGAGACGCGCGCGCTCCGGCGAACCGGGCGCGTAGGTGTGCACCGGCTCGTTGACCGGCGCGGGGACCTGGGTCACAGCGTCCATGAGTTCTTGACTCCTTCGTCTTCGTGAGGGTTGAGTCAGTTCTTGGTGATCATCGAGCGGACGAAGAACAGCAGGTTGGCCGGCTTCTCCGCGAGGCGCCGCATGAAGTAGCCGTACCAGTCGGTGCCGTACGCGGTGTACACACGCATCCGGTGGCCCTCTGCCGCGAGCCGCACGTGCTCTTCGCTGCGGATCCCGTACAGCATCTGGAACTCGTACTCATCCAGTTTGCGCCCTGCGCGCCGGGCGAGCTCCTGGCTGATGGCAATCAGTCGCGGGTCGTGGGACCCGATCATCGGGTAGCCGTCACCCGCCATCAGGATCTTGAGGATCCGGACGTACGCCTTGTCGATCTCGGCCCGGTCCTGGAACGCGACGCCGGCGGGCTCCTTGTAGGCGCCCTTGACGATACGGACGCGGCTGCCGGCCCCGGACAGACGGCGCGCGTCGTCCTCGGTGCGGAACAGGTACGCCTGGATCACACAGCCGGTCTGCGGAAAGTCCTTCCGCAGCTCCTCGTGGATGGCGAACATCGAGTCGAGCGTGGTGTGGTCCTCGGCGTCGAGCGTGACCGTGGTGCCGATCGCGGCGGCGGCCTCGACGACCGGCCGGACGTTGGCGAGCGCCAGCTCGTGGCCGCCCTCCAGTGCCTGGCCGAACATCGACAGCTTCACCGACATCTCGGCCCGCTCGCCGAGGCCCAGGCCCTTGAGGTGCTCGACCAGGTCCAGATACGCGTCACGGGCGGCGAAGGCCTGCTCGCGAGTGGTGATGTCCTCGCCCACGACGTCCAGGGTCACTTCCAGCCCCTTGTCGGCGGCGTCCTGGACGATCGGGATGACCTGCTCGACCGTCTCACCGGCGATGAACCGGCCGACGACCTGCTTGGTGCCCGGCGCAGCCGACACGAAGCGGCGCATTCTGTCGCTGCGCGAAGCGGCGAGGATCACGGGACCCAGCACGGGGCACCTCCACGGAAAAGGCTTGAAGGGGGCCGCGACCAGGGAAAATCGTCACGGCACGGATAACCACCGTGAAATCTAAGGATCGCTCGCCCGGCCAGCCATCGACACGTGTCACGCATCCGTGTCCCGTATCTCATACAGGTGTCTGAAGGGATGCGAGAATGGGGAACGTGAAAGGCGATTACCAGGACCTGGTCGACGAGATCTCGGCGTTGCTCGGCGCCCCCGCGACGCTGGAGGACCGTGATTTCCGCCTGATCGCATTCGGCGCGCACGACAGCGGCAGCGGTTTCGACGAAACCACCCTGGACCCCGTCCGTACGCGCTCCATCCTCACCCGCCGCTCGACGGCCGAGGTGCGCGCCTGGTTCGAGAAGTTCGGCATCGCGACCGCGGAAGCGCCGGTGTACATCCCCGCCGACCCCGCCGCGGGCGTGCTGCGCGGCCGGCTCTGCCTTCCCGTACGGCATCGGGACATCGTCCACGGGTACGTGTGGCTGCTCGCCGGGGAGGGCGGTCCGCCCGGGCCCGTCCCCGCCTCGGCGATGGCGGTCTGCGCCAGGATCGGCGAGCTGCTCGCCGACGAGGCCCGCGCCCGCGCCGACCTCGGCCCCCACCTGCTGACCCTGCTCACCTCGGACTCCCCCGACAGCCGCTCCGCCGCGCTGGCCTCGCTGGGTGCGGCGCTGGGCGACTCGGGACCGTACGCCCTGCTGTGCGTCGCCCCCTGGACGGATCCCGCGCCGGGTGTACGTACGGTGCCGGGGGCGGCCGCGGTGTGCCTCCTGCCGGTGCCGGGCCCGGCCGGGCCGCGCCTCGCCGCCCTGATCAGGATCCGTACGCGGGACGACCTCTCCCCCGCTCACCAGGCAGCCGCCAACCTGCTCACGTCAGCCGGCCCGGTCGTCGGCATCGGCAACCCCGTACCGGCACTGGACGACCTGCCGGGCGCATGGCGCGAGGCTTCCGCCGCCGCGCGGGCGGCCCTGGCCCGCCCCCACCTGGGCCCGGTCGCCCAGTGGTCGGGCATCGGTCCGTACCGCCTGCTGGCCGCGCTCCCCGACAGCGGGCCCGGCCACCCGGTGGACCCCGCCGTACGCCCCCTGCTCGAACCCGCGCACGCCGAACTGGCCCGCACGGCGGAGGCTTTCCTGGACTGCGCCGGCCAGGCGGGCCGCACCGCGAGCGCCCTGAACATCCACCGCCAGACGCTCTACTACCGCCTGTCCCGTGTGGAACAGCTCACCGGTCTCGACCTCCACGACGGCGAGGACCGGCTGCTGCTCCACATGTCCCTCAAGGCCGCCCGTCTGTGACGTCCGGCGCCGCCCGATGCGCGTGTCAATCATGACTTGACTCATTACGGGCGCTGTGGGCATCAAGCAGCGCCGGCGGGCGGCTCCGGAGGAACCGGCTCCGCACAGCGCCGCCCCTCGCCGGACACGGCGAACCGCCCCGCGACCTGCGGCCCTGCGCGCGACCACGTCGCCGCCGCCCCCGGCGACCGTGACGTGCGCCGCACAAGGGG
This sequence comes from Streptomyces flavidovirens DSM 40150, assembly GCF_000429085.1. Classification (GTDB taxonomy): domain Bacteria; phylum Actinomycetota; class Actinomycetes; order Streptomycetales; family Streptomycetaceae; genus Streptomyces; species Streptomyces flavidovirens. Next base: position 57,780 of record NZ_AUBE01000015.1, read on the forward strand.
GCGTACGGCCAGAAAGCCTCTGGAGGCTCACCGGCCGCGTCACTAGCGTTTGCGTCGCTCCGGACAGCCCGGAGCGACGTGAGCGAAGGGAACGCACTTCCTATGCGCATGAGAACCAAGCTCGCCGTCACCACCACAGCGGGAGCGATGGCAGTTCTGGGCCTGGCCGGCCCGACCTCCGCGTCGGCCACGCTCGAATCCAAGATCGCGTCCGAGGTGAAGCAGGCCGGGCTGAGCAAGAGCGAGGCCGCGGGACTCCAGAAGCAGATCGACAAGCAGCTCGCCACCACGCCCGGTGGCCGGCAGATCGGCGTCAATCAGGTCGCCTGGCGCGGCGGCAAGGCCGTCATGACGTTCCCGTTACCGGGTGAGAAGCGGGCCCGCACCGTCAACGAGCCCGTCGGCACCCTCGGAACGCCGAACTGCAGCTACGCCTGGACGTGTCTCTACGAGCACCGGAACTTCGAAGGCCGCCGCCTGACCTGGTCGGACTGCAACTTCGAGAACCTCGCCAACTGGGGCTTCAACGACAAGACGACGTCCTGGCACAACAACCAGACGCGGGGCACCCAGACTCATGTCTACAACTGGTCGGGCAGTTCCTGGGTCCGCCTGTGGACGTCCACCGCCCCGTCGTCCAGTTCCTACGTCGGCAACGCCAACAACGACAAGGCAGACGGCCTGTGGGTGTGCTGACGACTGACGGCTGAGCGCCCCTCCGGTCTCCCGCTGCCCTTCCTTCGCCCCCCTGGCAGGGACGTGCGGACCGGACAGCACCGTGCCCGGAACGCGGATGTCTCGTACACCTTCTTCGTACGAGGCATCCGTGCGTTCCGGGCACGGGCAGGAGAAACGAGCCGGGTCAGTCGGCCAGGTTCACGAAGCGGGCCGAGGCCGCGCCGATCTCGTCGGCGATCTCGGAGAGGACCGCCGGCGGAACCGTGTCGTCCACGGAGAGAACGGCCAGCGCCTCGCCGCCCTGGTCCGCACGCGAGACCTGCATGCCCGCGATGTTGAGGCCGCCCTCACCGAGGATGCGGCCGACCGTACCGACGACACCGGGACGGTCCTGGTAGCGCAGGACGACCATGTGGTCGGCCAACGTCAGGTCGATGTCGTGCTCGCCGATGCCGACGATCTTCTGGAGGTGCTTGGGGCCCGACAGCGTGCCGGAGACCGAGACCTCGTCGCCGCCGGAGAGCGTGCCGCGCACGGTGACGACGTTCTTGTGGTCCGGGGACTCCGAGCTCGTCGTGAGGCGGACCTCCACGCCACGCTCCTGCGCGAAGAGCGGCGCGTTGACGTAACTCACGGTCTCGTCGACGACGTCCTCGAACACGCCCTTCAGGGCGGACAGTTCGAGCACCTTGACGTCGTACTGCGTGATCTCGCCGTACACCTCGACGTCGAGTCGCACCGCGACCTCGCCCGCGAGCGCGGTGAACATCCGGCCGAGCTTCTCGGCGAGCGGCAGACCGGGGCGTACGTCCTCGGCGATGACACCACCCTGGACGTTGACCGCGTCCGGCACGAGCTCACCGGCGAGCGCGAGGCGCACGGACTTGGCGACCGCGATGCCCGCCTTCTCCTGCGCCTCGTCGGTGGAGGCGCCGAGGTGCGGCGTGCAGACGACCTGGTCGAGCTCGAACAGCGGGGAGTCGGTGCAGGGCTCCTTCGTGTACACGTCGAGGCCCGCGCCGGCGACCCGGCCCTCCTTGAGGGCGGAGTACAGCGCCTCCTCGTCGACGATGCCACCACGGGCGGCGTTGACGATCCGGACCTCGGGCTTGACCTTGTGCAGCGCCTCGTCGCCGATGAGGCCGAGCGTCTCGGGGGTCTTGGGGAGGTGCACGGTGATGAAGTCGGACACCGCGAGCAGCTCGTCGAGCGAGAGCAGCTTGACGCCCATCTGGGCGGCGCGCGCGGGCTGCACGTAGGGGTCGTACGCGACGATCTTCATGCCGAAGGCCGACATGCGCTGCGCGACCAGGACACCGATGCGGCCGAGGCCGACGACGCCCAGGGTCTTCTCGCTCAGCTCGACGCCCGTGTACTTCGAGCGCTTCCACTCGCCGTTCTTCAGGGCGGTGTTGGCCTGCGGGATGTTGCGCGCGGTGGCGACGAGCAGGCCGCAGGCGAGCTCGGCGGCGGTGACGATGTTGGACGTCGGGGCGTTGACGACCATGACGCCGGCCTTGGTGGCGGCGGAGACGTCGACGTTGTCGAGGCCGACACCGGCACGGGCGACGACGCGGAGCTTCTTGGCCGCGGCGATGGCCTCGGCGTCGACCTTGGTGGCGGAGCGGACAAGAATCGCGTCCACGTCGGCGATGGCCGGCAGCAGCTCTGCCCGATCGGCGCCGTTGCAGTGCCGGATTTCGAAGTCCGGGCCCAGGGCGTCGACTGTGGCGGGCGACAGCTCTTCAGCGATGAGTACGACAGGTTTCGAGCTCACGTGAGTCCTCACTGGTCCTTTGCGGACGGCCGTCCCGACGGCCGCAGGCGGTGGAGGGGCTAGCCGCGTGGAAGACGCACGACGCTGTGGGCCTGACGCGTTATGTAAGAAGCAGTCTAGTGGCGCGGGGCAGGTGGTCTTCCGCCTCAACGGAAGCATCACCCGTCCGTGGCTGGACGTTCTGTCCAGTTGTGCGCGAAGGGCCGCGGCGATACGCCGCGGCCCCCCTTCGAGACTTACGCCTCGTCGTTGTCGACCCAGCTCATGAGCTTACGGAGCTCCTTGCCGGTGGTCTCCAGCAGGTGCTCGGAGTCCTGCGTCTTGTACTCGTTGTACTTCTTCAGACCGCCGTGGTACTCGTCCATCCAGTTCTTGGCGAACGTGCCGTCCTGGATCTCGGCGAGGACCTTCTTCATCTCGGCCTTGGTCTGGTCCGTGATGATGCGCGGGCCGGTGACGTAGTCGCCCCACTCGGCGGTCTCGGAGACCGACCAGCGCATCTTCTCCAGGCCGCCCTCGTACATGAGGTCCACGATCAGCTTCAGCTCGTGGAGGCACTCGAAGTACGCGATCTCCGGCTGGTAACCGGCCTCGACCAGGGTCTCGAAGCCAGCCTTCACGAGCGCCGACGCACCGCCGCAGAGCACGGCCTGCTCACCGAACAGGTCGGTCTCGGTCTCCTCGGTGAAGGTCGTCTTGATGACGCCCGCGCGGGTGCCGCCGATGGCCTTGGCGTACGAGAGCGCCAGCGCGAAGGCGTTGCCGGTCGCGTCCTGCTCGACGGCGGCGATCGCCGGAACGCCGCGGCCTTCCTCGTACTGACGGCGGACCAGGTGGCCCGGACCCTTGGGGGCGACGAGCGCGACGTCGACACCGGCCGGGGCCTTGATGAAGCCGAAGCGGACGTTGAAGCCGTGGGCGAAGAACAGCGCGTCGCCGTCCTTCAGGTTGTCCTTGACGGACTCCTCGTAGACCTGGGCCTGGATCGGGTCCGGGATCAGGATCATGATGACGTCGGCCTCTTCGGCGGCCTGCGCCGGAGTGACCACGCGCAGGCCCTGCTCCTCGGCCTTCGCCTTGGACTTGGAGCCCTCGTGCAGACCGACGCGGACGTCGACACCCGAGTCACGGAGCGACAGCGCGTGGGCGTGGCCCTGGCTGCCGTAGCCGATCACCGCGACCTTGCGGCCCTGGATGATGGACAGGTCGGCATCGTCGTCGTAGAACAGCTCGGCCACTGGGTTTCTCCTTGTGTGCTGGTTGTGCGTCCCACCGTACGGCGGGGTGCGGAATGAAAGTTTTTGGGTCTCGCTATGCGAGCAGATGTCACGGCGCTATGCGAGCAGGTGTCACAGCGCTATGCGAGCAGCCGGGTCAGGCCGAGCGGTCGAGGGCCCGCAGGCTGCGGTCCGTGATCGACCGGGAGCCGCGCCCTATGGCGATCGTCCCGGACTGGACGAGCTCCTTGATGCCGAACTGCTCCAGCATCTTGAGCATCGCTTCGAGCTTGTCGGCGCCGCCGGTGGCCTCGATGGTCACGGCCTCCGGGGAGACGTCGACGGTCTTGGCGCGGAAAAGCTGGACGATTTCGACGATCTGCGACCGCGTCTCGTTGTCGGCCCGCACCTTCACCAGGACGAGTTCGCGCTGGATCGCGGCGCTGGGCTCGAGTTCGACGATCTTCAGGACGTTGACGAGCTTGTTCAGCTGCTTCGTCACCTGTTCGAGCGGCAGGGCCTCGATCACGTTGACCACGATGGTGATGCGCGAGATCTCGGGGTGCTCGGTGGTGCCCACCGCGAGGGAGTCGATGTTGAACCCGCGGCGGGAGAACAGGGCCGTGATGCGGGCGAGGACGCCCGGCTTGTTCTCGACCAGGACGGAGAGGGTGTGCTTGGACATTGGCTTTAAGTCTCTCTCTCGTCTGCTCAGTCGTCTTCGTTGTCGCCGAAGTCGGGGCGCACCCCGCGGGCGGCCATGACCTCGTCGTTGGAGGTGCCGGCGGCCACCATCGGCCAGACCATGGCGTCCTCGTGCACGATGAAGTCGACCACGACCGGGCGGTCGTTGATGGCATTGGCCTCGGCGATGACCTTGTCGAGATCGGCCGGGTCCTCACAGCGGATCGCGTGGCAGCCCATGGCCTCGGACAGCTTCACGAAGTCCGGGATGCGGGTGCCCGCGCTCGGCTGCTTGCCGTCGGCGTCCGGGCCGCTGTGCAGCACGGTGTTGGAGTAGCGCTGGTTGTAGAAGAGTGTCTGCCACTGGCGGACCATCCCGAGCGCGCCGTTGTTGATGATGGCGACCTTGATCGGGATGTTGTTGAGCGCGCAGGTGGTCAGTTCCTGGTTGGTCATCTGGAAGCAGCCGTCGCCGTCGATGGCCCAGACCGTACGGTCCGGCATGCCGGCCTTGGCGCCCATGGCGGCCGGGACGGCGTACCCCATCGTCCCCGCGCCGCCGGAGTTCAGCCAGGTGGCGGGCTGCTCGTACTGGATGAAGTGCGAGGCCCACATCTGGTGCTGGCCGACGCCCGCGGCGTAGATGGTGCCCTCGGGGGCGAGCTGGCCGATGCGCTGGATGACCTGCTGCGGGGAGAGCTGGCCGTTCTCCGGCAGGTCGTAGCCGAGCGGGTAGGTGTCGCGCCAGCGGTTGAGGTCGTTCCACCAGGCGGCGTAGTCACCGGTGTTGCCCTCGGTGTGCTCGGCCTGGACGGCCTGGACGAGGTCGGCGATGACCTCGCGGGCGTCACCGACGATCGGCACGTCCGCGGCGCGGTTCTTGCCGATCTCCGCCGGGTCGATGTCGGCGTGGACGATCTTGGCGTACGGGGCGAAGCTGTCCAGCTTGCCGGTGACGCGGTCGTCGAAGCGGGCTCCGAGGGCGACGATCAGGTCGGCCCGCTGCAGCGCGGTGACGGCGGTGACCGCACCGTGCATGCCCGGCATTCCCACGTGCAGCGGGTGGCTGTCGGGGAAGGAGCCCAGCGCCATCAGGGTGGTGGTGACGGGGGCGCCGGTGAGCTCGGCCAGGACCTTCAGCTCGGCGGTCGCGTTGGCCTTCATGACGCCGCCGCCGACGTACAGGACGGGTCGCTTGGCCTGGACGATCAGCTTGGCGGCCTCGCGGATCTGCTTGGCGTGCGGCTTGGTGACCGGGCGGTAGCCGGGCAGGTCGTGGCTCGGCGGCCAGCTGAAGGTGGTCTTCGCCTGGAGGGCGTCCTTGGCGATGTCGACCAGAACCGGGCCCGGACGTCCCGTCGAGGCGATGTGGAACGCCTCGGCGATGGTGCGCGGGATGTCCTCGGCCTTGGTGACCAGGAAGTTGTGTTTGGTGATCGGCATGGTGATGCCGACGATGTCCGCCTCCTGGAAGGCGTCGGTGCCGATCGCCTTGGAGGCGACCTGACCGGTGATCGCGACCATGGGGACGGAGTCCATGTGGGCGTCGGCGATCGGCGTGACCAGGTTCGTGGCGCCGGGCCCCGAAGTGGCCATGCACACGCCGACCTTGCCGGTGGCCTGCGCGTAACCGGTCGCGGCGTGGCCGGCCCCCTGCTCGTGGCGGACCAGGACGTGGCGGACCTTCGTGGAGTCCATCAGCGGGTCGTACGCCGGCAGGATGGCGCCGCCGGGAATGCCGAATACCGTGTCGGCCCCCACTTCCTCGAGGGAGCGGATGAGCGACTGGGCGCCCGTCACGTGCTCGACAGTGGTGGCGTGGTGTCCGCCGTTGCGGGGCCGCGGCTGCGGATGGTGGGCCCCGGAGGCCTGCTCGGTCATCGGCATTCTCTTCTCGAAGCTGAGGGATTTACGAGGGTTTGGGAAGTGCCAGTGCAACAAAAAACCCCCCGTGCCGTGAGGCAAGCGAGGGGAGCGCGCCGGTGCGGTCCGCAGAGCTGCATGTGCGTGCTCTGCTTCAGCCGACGCGCTTTCCAAGTACGAGAATTCGGGTGCGCATGGCACTGACCCTCCCTCCGGCAGCCAGTGCCTGTCAAGTAGGTGGGACGGGCGTCTCACTATTTGAGCGGATTGGAGGGCGTGTGATCGTTTCGCTTCCGTTCGTGCCCACATGGCGCACGGGAAGTGATCCACACGACCCGCCCGCCAGAACGGGCAGGGCCGCCGCCACTCCCGGCACGGGGAACTCACCGCGCACCAGCGCCCGCCGCAGCCGGTACTCGTCGAGCGGCCCGGAGAAGGCCATCCCCTGCCCGTGCGTACACCCCATGGCGCGCAGGGCCGTCACCTGTTCCGGCACGTCCACGCCGTCCGCCACGGACTCCATCCCGAGGTCGCACGCGATGCGCAGCAGCCCGCTTGTGATCTTGTGCAGCCGGGCGGACTCGACAACGCCCTCGACCAGACCGCGATCCAGTTTCAGTACGTCGATGGGGAGCCGGCGCAGCGCGTTGATGGCGGCGTACCCGCTGCCGAACCCGTCCAGCGCGATCCGCACCCCGAGCCTGCGCAGCGCCACCAGGCGCCGTTCGAGCTCATCGAAGGAGATCCGCGGGTCGCTGTCGGCCAGCTCGATGATGAGCGAGCCCGAGGGCAGGCCGTGCCGGGTGAGCAGGGCCTCGATGGAGCCGAGCGGCAAGCTCTTGTCCACCAGTCTGCGAGCCGAGAGCCGGACCGTCACGGGCGCGTCGTGACCCGCCCGGTTGCGCTCCGCCGCCTGCTCGACCGCCTGCTCGAGGAGCCAGCGCCCCAGCTCGGCGGTGCGGGCACCTTCCTGAGCCTCGCCGGTCTCGGCCACCCGCAGGAACTCGGCGGGCGTGAAGAGGATGCCCTGGGTGGACCGCCAGCGGGCCTGGGCGGCGACGGAGGCCACCTCGCCGGTGGTCAGGCTCACCACCGGCTGGTGGAGCAGCGCGAACTCGCCGTCGTGGAGGGCGGTGCGCAGCCGGGTGGCCAGTTCGCCCCTGCGGACCACCTCGGCCTGCATCTGTGGCGCGTACAGCTCGACCCGGTCCTTTCCGGCCGCCTTCGCCCGGTACATGGCGAGGTCGGCGTTGCGCATGAGGTCGGTGGGGCTGATGCCGGGCTCGGCGAAGGCGACGCCGATGGACGCGGCGACGCGCACCTCGTTGCCGTCGATCCGGTACGGCTGGGAGAGCGTGAGGCGCAGCCGGTCGGCGATCTCGTGGACCTGGCTTTCGCGGGCTGCCTGGTCCCTGGAGCCCTCGCCGACGATCAGTGCGGCGAACTCGTCGCCGCCGAGCCGGGCGGCGGTGTCGCCCGCGCGTACGGATTCCTGGAGGCGGCGGGCCGCCTGGATGAGCAGCTCGTCGCCGGCCTGATGGCCGATGGTGTCGTTCACCGCCTTGAAGCCGTCGAGGTCGATGAAGAGCACGGCCGTGCCGGGATCGCCGACGCGGCGGCCGCTGAGGGCCTGGCGGACCCGCGCGGTGAACAGGGCGCGGTTGGGCAGGTCGGTCAGCGGGTCGTGTTCGGCGTTGTGCTGGAGCTGCGCCTGAAGGCGGACTCTTTCGGTCACGTCCCGGCAGTTGAAGATCAGGCCGCCCTGGTGCCGGTTGACGGTGGACTCGACATTGAGCCACTCCCCCGTGCCCGACTTGAAGCGGCACTCGATGCGGGTGGTCGGCTCCTCGGCGGGAGGCGCGGCCAGAAAGCGGCGTACTTCGTGGACGACTCTGCCCAGGTCCTCCGCATGGATCAGCGAGGCGAGCTCGGATCCGATGAGATCCTCGGCCTCGCGTCCGTAGACGCCGGACGCGGCAGGGCTGACGTAACGCAGTATGCCGGTGGGGGCGGCGATCATGATGACGTCGCTCGATCCCTGCACCAGGGAGCGGAAGTGGTTCTCCTTCTGCGCCAGTTCCTGGGTGAGGGAGATGTTGTCGACGAGCATGATGCCCTGGCGTACGACCAGTGCGAGCACGACCGTGCAGCCGGTGAGGACCACGACGCGGTCCACGCGGCGGCCCTCGATGACGTTGTAGAGGATGCCGAGCGTGCAGACGGCGGCGGCGAGGTACGGCGTGAGGGCGGCCAGTGAGCCGCCGATGGGGCGGCTGCCCGCCGCATGGCGCGTGCCCGCGCCGTGGGTGCCCCGGTTGTACGGCGCGCCCTCCCCCCACTGCTCCGCGCGGCGCGCGCCCCAGGGCGCGTAGGCGAGGAGCAGCGAGCCGGCGAACCAGCCCGCGTCGAGGAGCTGGCCCGAGCGGTAGCTCTCGCGCAGCAGGGGCGAGGTGAACAGGGCGTCGCACAGCACGGTCGTGGCGAGGGCCGCGATCGCGGTGTTGATCGCCGTGCGGTTGGCGTTGGAGCGCCGGAAGTGCAGGGCGAGCACCATGCTGACCAGCGCGATGTCGAGCAGCGGGTACGCAAGGGAGAGCGCGGCGTGGGCCGTGCTCTCGGCCTGGAAGTGCGCCGTGTGCGCGAGAGCGAGGCTCCAGGAGAGCGTGAGCAGTGAGCCGCCGATGAGCCAGGAGTCGAGCGCGAGGCAGACCCAGCCGGCGCGCGTGACGGGGCGCTTGGCGAGGACCAGCAGGCCGACGATGGCGGGCGGGCCGAAGCAGAGGAAGAAGAGGTCGGCCAGGGACGGCGAGGGAACCTCGCGGTCCAGCACCACTTCGTACCAGCCCCACACGGCGTTCCCGCAGGCCGCCATCGCGGAGGAGACCGCGAACAGCAGCCAGGCGGGTCGAAAGCGGCTCTCACGCGCGCGTGCGTAGACGAAACAGGAGACCGCTGCGACCCCGGCGGCGGCGGCGAGGCCGAAGTCGCCCATGATCAGTGCGACTTCAGCAGAGCCCCAGCCGAGGGCCGAGCCGACGGCGTAGGCGCCGCAGACCAGGGTGAGGGTGAGCTGCGAGAGCAGGCTCACCCCGCCGCCGGGCACCTGCTGCCGGGCGAGGAGCGCGCCGGGGGCGCTCACCGGACCGCCCTGACGCGTGGCACTCCGGGCGCCGGAGGTCCGAGGAGCGGTCGCGGCTGCGGTGTGACTGCCGGATCGCAGGAGGGTGGTCGCCGATGGCCTTGCCGCGTCGGATCCTTGGTCCATTCGCCGTACATCGCCCGTCGCCCCCCTCACAGTCGGTCGCTCCCCAGCGCCGTGATAATGCGCGGCGCAGCCCCTTGGTCCGGACGATACACCAATCCAGTCACTCAGGGACATACTCCCTCTACTCTGCGTGACCAGCAGGGATGCAGTCGGCACGCCGCGCATTCGGGTGGCTTCGGAGTGTGTTCGCGGTGTCTTTCGCCGGGCCTTTCAGGACGTGGTGAGGACGATGTTGTGCAGCGGTTCCCCGGCGGCGAAGCGGGTGAGCTGGCCGGCGATCAGGCGCTTGGCGCGCGGCATGAAGGCCGAAGTGCTGCCGCCCACGTGGGGACTGATGAGGAGGCCGGGCGCGTGCCACAAGGGGTGGCCTGCGGGAAGGGGCTCCGGGTCAGTGACGTCGAGGGCGGCGCGGAGCCGGCCCGATTCGAGTTCGGCGAGGAGTGCCTTGGTGTCGACGACGGGGCCGCGCGAGACGTTGACCAGCAGCGCCCCGTCCTTCATCCGCGACAGGAAGCCGGCGTTCGCCAGGCCCTGCGTCGCCTCGGTGAGCGGGGTGGAGAGGATCACCACATCGGCGGAGGGCAGCAGTCCGGGCAGGTCGGCCAGTGGATGCACCGGACCGCGCTCCGTTGTACGGGCAGAGCGCGCGACGCGCGCCACCCGCGCACACTCGAACGGCGTGAGCCGGTCCTCGATGGCCGCGCCGATCGAGCCGTACCCGACGATGAGGACCGACTTGTCGGCCAGCGCGGGATAGAAACCGGCCCGCCATTCCTCCTTGTCCTGGCCGTGCACGAAGCCGGGGATGCCCCGCAGCGAGGCGAGGATCAGTGCGAGGGTCAGCTCGGCGGTGCTGGCCTCGTGGACGCCTCGGGCGTTGCACAACTGAACGCCGGCGGGCAGGCCCCCGAGGCCGGGCTCGACGTGGTCGATGCCTGCGGAGAGCGTCTGGACCGCGCGTACGGACGTCATCGCGGCGAGCGGGCGCACCGCGATCTCGGTGCCCTTCATGTACGGGACGACATAGAAGGCGCAGTCGGCGGGATCGGCGGGAAAGCCCTGGCCACCGTCCCAGAAGCGGTAGGTGAATCCCTCGGGAAGACCCTGTATCCCGTCGGTGGGGACGGGGAGCCATACATCTGAAGTCATGGTCAGGAGGCTATGCGAAGGGGCGTGCGAGGCAGAGGTTAGTTTGGGGAGCGGCAGAGGGAGGGGTACGGGGAGTTGGAGCGCAGGACAATCGGTGCGGCAGCGCTCGAAGTGGGCGCGATCGGCCTCGGATGCATGCCGATGAGCTGGGCGTACACCGGTTCGCAGCAGCGCGGGGACCGGTCGGTGCGTACCGTGCACGCGGCGCTCGACGCGGGGTGCAGCCTGCTCGACACGGCGGACATGTACGGGCCCTTCACCAACGAGCTGCTGCTGGGGCGGGTGCTCAGGGAGCGGCGTGCCGACGCGTTCGTCTCGACCAAGTGCGGGCTGCTCGTCGGTGATCAGCACATCGTCGCCAATGGGCGGCCGGGGTACGTACGGCGGGCCTGTGACGCTTCTTTGCGGCGGCTTCAGACCGATGTGATCGACCTCTACCAGTTGCACCGGCCGGATCCGGAGGTGCCGGTCGAGGAGACGTGGGGCGCGATGGCGGATCTGGTGCGGGCGGGGAAGGTGCGGGCTCTCGGGGTGTGCGCGGTGGGGGCGCGGGCGTCGCGGCGTCCGGGGGCGCGGATGCACGACGGAACGATTCAGCAGCTTGAGCGGGTGCAGCAGGTTTTCCCGGTGAGCGCGGTGGAGGCCGAGCTTTCGGTGTGGTCGCCGGAGGCGCTGGCGGCGCTGTTGCCGTGGTGCGAGGCGCGGGGCGTCGGTTTTCTGGCCGCCATGCCGCTGGGCAACGGTTTTCTGACGGGGACGCTCAAGCCGGGGCAGGGCTTCGAGCCGGACGACGCACGGGCCCGGCATCCGCGTTTCACGGCGGAGATGATGGCGGCGAACCAGCCGGTGGTGGCCGGGCTGCGGCGGGTCGCCGAGCGCCACGGCGCCACTGCGGCACAGGTGGCGCTGGCCTGGGTGCTGGGGCGCGGCCGGCATGTGGTGCCGGTGCCGGGGACCAAGCGCGAGCGGTGGGCGGTACAGAACGCGGGGGCGGCGGCGCTGCGGCTGACGGCGCAGGACCTGGCGGAGATCGCGGGACTGCCGCCGGCGCGCGGCTCCTGGGACTGACCGCCCCGCTCACCGGCCCCCCCCCGGCCGCAAAGAACCGATCACCGGGCCGGTCCAGAAGGGAACCCGCGGCGCACCAGCGGTGTATGAAGAGTGAGAGCCGCTGCCGGTGAGGACTGCCGGCCGTCGAAGGGATGCGTACCGTGCAACGTCCTGCTGTGACAGCTCTGTTGGCTGCCGCCGTTCTCCTGCTCACCGCGGGGTGTTCCGGCGCGGACGGGAGCGCGCCGGCCCCGACGGCCACGGGCGGCGCGAGTGCGCCGCCCTCGGGCGATGCGTCCCGGCCCGGGTCCGGGTCCCGTGCCGAGCCGCCGCCCGCGAAGGGGTCGGTCAAGGTGGTGAGCACCCTCACCGAGGACCTCAAGTCGCCCTGGGGACTCGCTCCGCTGCCCGACGGCGATCTGCTGGTCTCCTCGCGCGACGAGGGGACGATCACCCGCGTCGACGGCGAGAGCGGCAAGAAGACGGAGATCGGCACCGTGGCGGGGGTCGCCCCGGCCGGGGAGGGCGGCCTCATGGGCCTGGCCGTCTCGCCCGCCTTCGCCTCGGACCACCTGGTCTACGCGTACTTCACCACCGAGTCCGACAACCGCATCGCCCGCATGCTGTACGACGAGAAGAAGCCCGCGGGGCAGCAACTGGGCGCACCGGACACCATCTTGAGAGGCATCCCGAAGGGCACGGTCCACAACGGCGGGCGGATCGCCTTCGGCCCGGACAAGATGCTCTACGCCGGGACGGGCGAGACGGGTGACACCGGCCTGGCCCAGGACAAGAAGTCGCTGGGCGGCAAGATCCTGCGGATGACTCCGGACGGCGAGCCGGTGCACGGCAATCCGGAGGCGGACTCGGTCGTCTACTCGTACGGGCACCGCAACGTCCAGGGCCTGGCCTGGGACAGCGAGAAGCGGTTGTGGGCGGCCGAGTTCGGCCAGAACACCTGGGACGAGCTCAATCAGATCCGCCCCGGTCAGAACTACGGGTGGCCCGAGGTCGAGGGCAAGGGCGGCAAGGAGGGGTTCGTCGACCCGGTCGCCCAGTGGAGGACGTCCGAGGCCTCACCGAGCGGGATCGCGTACGCCGAGGGCTCGGTCTGGATGGCGGGCCTGCGCGGTGAACGGCTGTGGCGGATTCCGCTGGACGGTACGGAGCCGGTGGCGGACCCGGAGTCGTTCCTGGCGGAGGAGCACGGCCGGCTGCGCACGGTGGTGGCGGCCGGCGGCGGCAAGTTGTGGCTGGTCACCAGTGAGACGGACACCCGCGGCACGCCGGAGCCGGGCGACGACCGGATCCTGAACCTGGAGGTGAAGTAACCGGCCCGGCCCAAGGCCGCGCCCCCCAACCACCACCCGCGTGCACGCCATGCCATGCCACGGCCGGGCCCCGAAGTCCGGCTCCTGCAGCCGGGGCCGGAGTCGACTGGCCCAGGGGATCGGTGCCGGCGACTGGTGTGCCGACCGGGCCCGCCCCCGGCGTCCGGGCCCGGTCGCGGGTGCCGGGGCGGGAGGGGCCGGGGCGGGAGGGGCCGGGGGCGGCGAGCCCGTGGTGGGGCGCAGGGGGTGGCAGGCACGTGGTGAGGGTTGGCGGCCCGCACGTGGTGGCGCAGGCGACGGGTCCCGTGGTGGGGGCAGGGGGGCGTACGCCGCTGGATGGGGTCAGCCGGGGGTCAGGGGGTGGTCCTGTGTGTCGGGGAAGAGGCGCAGCCGGTGGGCCACGGCGGCGGCCTCGCCACGGCCGGAGACACCGAGCTTGGCGAGGATGTTGGAGACGTGGACGCTCGCCGTCTTGGGTGAGATGTAGAGCTCCTCAGCGATCTGCCGGTTGCTGCGGCCGGCCGCGACCAGGCGCAGTACGTCCTGTTCGCGCGGGGTCAGTCCCAGCGACGCGGCCGGGCTCGCGGTGAGTACCGGCACGGCCGACTCCCGGTTCAGCGAGAGGCGGGCGCGCTGGGCGAGCAGTGCGACGCTCTCGGCCAGCGGACGGGCGCCCAGGTGCTCCGCGGCGGCCCGGACCAGCCGGAGCAGCTCGGCGGCCCGCTCGCGCTCGTCGGCGTTCACTGCGCGCAGGCTCGCCGCACCGCCCTGCGCGGCGGCGGTCTCGGCGTCGCAGCCGCCGGTGTGGGGGGAGGCTGCGAGCAGGGCCTCCGCCCAGCGCAGGCGCGCGCGGGCCAGGTCGTACGGGCGCTCCAGCGTCTCGAACGCCGTGACGACGCCGCCCCAGTCGTCGGGGGTGGCGAGGCCCTCGGCCCGGCGCAGTTCGGCTCTCACCCAGCGCTCGTACGCCTGCCAGAGCGGCGCCGGGGCGGGCAGCCGCTTCGCCCGGTTCCGGATGAGCTCCAGGGCCTCGGCGCGGCCCGTCCCGGCGGCCGGGAGGCCACGTGCGTCCGCCTCGGCGGCGGCGGCTTCGGCCAGCAGCGCCCAGGCATAGCGGTGTGTGCCGAGGGGGAAGCCGGCCGCGGCGGCCCGCGCGAATCCGGCGCGGACATCCAGGATGCGGCCACGGGCGGCGGCGAGGGTCAGCTCGATCCGGTGCCTGGGGAGGTCGTGCTGGGGCATCGGGTCATGGGTGCCGAAGTACGCGTGGGCGGCTGCCAGCCGCTCGTCGGCGGCGGTCAGTTCGCCGCGGGCGCGCGCCACGTCGGCCTGTATCCAGGCGGCGGCGCCGCGCGGCTTCGCGCTGGGCGCGGAGGCCCGTTCGATGTCCACGGCGTGTCCGACGGCCTCGCTCCACTGCCCCAGGGAGACGAGCGCCTCGGCGAGATTTCCGCGCACCCAGGCTTCGATGTCGACGAGGCCGTACTTCCTGGAGAAGACGACGCCCTCCTCGGCGATCTTCAGCGCCTCTCGGGAGCGCCCCAGGGATTCCAGAACCGAGGGGAGGTTCACGTAGATGCGGCCCGCCACTCTGGTCATGCCCTGTGCGACCGCCTGTTCCTTGACGGCGTACAGCGTGGCGAGGCCGCCCTCGACGTCGCCCGCGTCGACCGTCAGGCCCCCCAGCGTGGTCAGCGCGGAGAGTTCGGTGTCCCGCGCTCCGACCATGCGCGCGTACTCCACGGCCTGTTCGGCGGCGACCAGGGTGTCGGGGCCCGGCTCGTGCAGCATGCCCCAGCCCGCGACGTACGACAGGACCTCGGCATGGACGGCCGACGGCGGCAGTCCGCGCATGAGTTCGCGGGCGCGGGCGAGTTCGGCCCAGCCGTCACCCCGTCCCAGGCTCGATATCAGCTTGCAGCGCTGCACCCAGAACCAGGCTTCGCGCTGGGCGTCGCCCTCGCCCTCCAGGAGCCGCAGCGCCTTCTTGGCGATCTTGAGGGCCCGTTCGCGCTCGCCGCCGAACCGGCCGGCGACGGTGGCCTCCGCCATGAGGTCGAGGTAGCGCAGCGGTGTCGTCGCGGCGTCACAGCCGCAGGGCGGGTAGACCTCGGCGTAGTCCAGGGGGCGCAGCACCGCGCGGATCTCGGCGGGGGCGTCGTCCCACAGCTCCATCGCGCGTTCCAGCAGGCTGAGCTGATCGGCGTACGCGTGGCGGCCGCGCGCCTCGACGGAGGCCTTCAGCACGGCGGGGAGGGCCTTGGCGGCGTCGTGCGCGGCGTACCAGTAGCTGGCGAGACGGGTGGCGTATTCGTCGGCCCGTACGAGTGAGGGGTCGGCTTCCAGGGCTTCGGCGTACCGCCGGTTGAGGCGGGAGCGCTCGCCGGGGAGCAGATCGTCGCTGAGCGCCTCGCGCACCAGGGAGTGCCGGAAGCGGTACCCGTCGCCGTCCGGCGTCGCGAGCAGCAGGTTGGCGCCGACCGCGGCCCGCAGGGCCTCGATCAGATCGTCCTCGGGGAGCCGCGCGACGGCGAGCAGCAGCCGGTATTCAACGGTTGAGCCGCCCTCGGCGACGATCCTGGCGACCTTCTGGGCGTCGTCGGGCAGCGCCTCGACCCGCACCAGCAGGATGTCGCGCAGGGAGTCGCTCAGGCCGGTGGTGCAGCCGGTCCCGATGCAGGAGGCCAGTTCCTCGACGAAGAACGCGTTGCCGTCGGAGCGCGTGAACACCTCTTCGGCGAGGGCCGCTTCGGGTTCGGCGGCGAGGATTCCGGTCAGCTGGCGGTGCACTTCCAGACGGTTGAAGCGGGACAGTTCGATGCGCCGGACCGTGCGCAGCCGGTCGAGTTCGGCGAGGAGGGGACGCAACGGGTGGCGGCGGTGGATGTCGTCCGCGCGGTAGGTGCCGATGACGACGAGGCGTCCGCGCCGCAGCGTGCGGAAGAGGTACGCGAGGAGGTGGCGGGTGGAGGTGTCGGCCCAGTGCAGGTCCTCCAGGGCGAGCACGACCGTACGGTCGGCGGTGATGCGCTCCAGAAGGCGGACGGTCAGCTCGAAGAGGCGCGTCATGCCGTCTTCGCTGTGCTGGTCGCGGGAGGTCTCGCCGAGTTCGGGCAACAGCCGGGCCAGTTCGCCCTCCTGGCCCTCGGCCGCGGCGGCGACCTCGTCGGGCATTCTGCGCCGCAGGGCGCGCAGCGCGGTGGAGAACGGCGCGAACGGCAGCCCGTCGGCGCCGATCTCCACGCAGCCGCCCACCACGACGACGGCGTCGGCCCGGCAGGCGGCGGCGAAGAACTCCTCGACGAGGCGGGTCTTGCCGACCCCTGCCTCACCGCCCACGAGCAACGCCTGCGGCTCGCCCGCGGTGGCGCGGGCGAGCGCATCGGTGAGCTGGGCCAGCTCGCCGGCGCGGCCGACGAACACGGGGCTGACAGACCTGGTCTCCACATCGCTGAGCATCGCACAGGGGTCCGACATCGCGGGCTGGACCAGGGAACCCGCAAAGGGCACGACACTCATCTCACGTCCTTCGCCGCGCCGTCAGTCCGCCGTCACGCGGCCCGTGCGAGCCGGTTGCGCAGCGAACTCACCGGCCCCTCGGATGCGTTCTGCCCGGACGTGCGGGCGGCCCGCCGGTCGGTCCTGCGGGCGGCGCGGCGGTCCTTGGCGGCCTGCCGTGCGAGGCGTTCGGCGGCGGCCACGCGCATCAGCTCGGCCGCGTACTGCTGCTGGATCTCGTGCTCGAACATGGTGTGCTCCTCAAGGAGTCGAGTCGTTCGTCGAGTTCGCATTCCGCGATGCCTCAACTCTCGTTTCCCAGGGGGCTCCGGCGCATCGGGAGAGTGCCGCATCTTGGGAGCACGAAGGGCCTTAGGGACGTACGCGCGAAGGTGCGTACGCGCCTAAGGCCCCTGGTGTGGCTGCCTTACTGGCCTGCTCCGGCGCCCGTTCCCGCGGTGGGCGGCGTAGGCATCGAGGCGAAGACGTCGAAGTACATCCCGGCGGAGACGAGCAGCCCGAGGGCGCCGAGTGCGATGCCGGCCCAGGCGAAGGAGCGGACCCAGCCGGGCTGGTGGCCGGCGCCGGGGGCGGCGAAGGCCGGGCGGGCCAGCACCACGGCGGCGACGACGAGCGCGAGCAGCGCGAAGCCGCCGTTGACGAGGGCGGTCAGGTGCCACGGGTCGCCGTACATCGTGCTGATCTGTTCGGCCGGGCCGGCGGTCTGCTCCATCCCCAGTTGCCCGACGATCCGCCGGCGCTCGGCGAAGACATCGCTGACCCAGGTCCCGGTGAGGGCGGCGAGGCCGAGCACCGTGGAAACCACGGCGGCGGCGCCCGCGCCGGCGCCGGGGGAAGAGACGCGCGGGGCCTGGTCGAGGACGTCCGCGTCGTCGTCCGCGTCGGTGAGCTCGTCGGTGTCGGCGGCGGCCTCTGCGGCGCCGTCGGCGGCCTCGCTCTTCTTGGTCTCTTCCGTCTCTTCTGCTGCGATCTCGTCGGCTGCTTTGTCGGTCTGCGTACGGGCTGTGGCTGTCATACGCCGCACGCTAGGCGCGGTTTCTGAGAGCTTTCTTAACGCCCCTTCCGCCACTCGTGCGCCAGCACGGACCAGACCTCGATGTCGTGCCGTACGCCCCGGTACGGGTGGCTTTCGCGCAGTACGCCGTCCCGCGTCATCCCCAGCCGCTTCGCCACCTTGATGCTCGCCGTGTTCGCGGACGCCGCGTGCCACTCCACGCGGTGCATCCCGCGCTCGTCCACCGCCCAGTCGATCAGGGCCCGCATGGCGCGCGTGACGAGGCCGCGGCCCGCCGCCCCTTCCTCCAGCCAGCAGCCGGCCTCGCAGTTCCCCGAAGCGGCGTCGAAGGTCCGGAAGAGCACGCCGCCGACCAGCGTGCCTTCGAGCCAGATGCCGTAGAGGTGGCCGGTGTCAGCGGTCCGCTTCTCGGCGTACGACTGGAGGAAGGCCCGCGCCGCACCGAGGTCCTTGGCGGCCGCCGCGAGCCCGATGTACTGGTCGATGTACTCGCGCCCGCGGTCGATGTGGGCGAGGTACTCCTCGGCCCGCCAGGGCTCCAGGGGGCGCAGCACCGCGCCGTCGTCGCCCAGTTGTATCTCGAACATCCCGCTCCTCGCCGGTCAGGGCACGAGCTGCGGAGGCTCCTGGGAGTCGCCCGTGCGCTGGGCATCGATCTTGTCATGTGCCGTAAGGCATTCGGCGGGTTCGATGCTGATGCGCGGCAGCCACCGGTCGAGCCGGCGCGGCAGCCACCAGTTCGCGCCGCCGAGCATGTGCATCAGAGCGGGGACCAGGAGCGTACGGAGCACGAACGCGTCCAGGGCGACGGCCGCCGCGAGCGCGATGCCGAACATCGCGATCACTCGGTCGCCGCTGAGGACGAAGGCCAGGAAGACCGAAATCATGATCACGGCCGCGGAGTTGATCACGCGGCTGGTCTCGGCCAGGCCGACCCGCACCGCCCGCCGGTTGTCACCGGTCTCCAGCCACTCCTCGTACATCCGGCTGACGAGGAAGACCTGGTAGTCCATCGAGAGCCCGAAGAGCACCGACACCATGATCACCGGCAGGAACGGCTCAATCGGTCCCGCGCTGCCGAGCCCGAGCAGTTCGCTGCCCCAGCCCCACTGGAAGACGGCCACGACGACTCCGAAGGAGGAGGCGACGGCGAGCACGTTCATCAGGGCTGCCTTCAGCGGGATGCCGACGCTGCGGAAGGCGAGCAGCAGAAGGGCGCATCCGAGCGCGATCACGATGCCGACGAAGAGCGGCAGCTTGCCCACTATGACCTCGGCGAAGTCGTCGTAACTGGCGGTGATCCCGCCGACGTACACCTCCAGCGAGGTCCCCTGCTCGGCCTGCGGCAGGATGTTGTCGCGCAGCCGGTCGACGAGGTCGCTGGTGTCCTTCGACTGCGGTGACGACTGCGGTACGACGGTGAGTGCGGCCGTTTCGCCGTCGCCGCTGTACGCCACCGGGCCGACGAACGCGACACCGTCGGCGTCGCGCACGGTGCCGGCGAGGGCGCCCATGGCGGCGCGGTCGTCCGCGCCGTGGACCTCGGCGACGAGGGTCAGCGGGCCGTTGCTGCCGGGGCCGAAGCCTTCGGCGATCAGGTCGTACGCCGAGCGGGTCGTCGAGGACGCCGGGTTGTTGCCCTGGTCGGACGTGCCCAGGTGCAGCCCGAGGGTGGGCAGCGCGAGGACCACCATGACGACGGCGGCGACGGCGCCGAGCAGTTTGGGGTGGCGCTCGACGAAGGCGGACCAGTGGGCGGCGAACCCGGTGGGCAGCTCGGGCTGCGGGCCGTGCTCGCTCAGCTGCCTGCGTTCGCGGCGGCTGAGCGCCCGCATGCCGATGAGGGAGAGCAGGGCGGGCAGCAGGGTCACCGAGGCGGCGACGGTGAGGATGACGGTCAGGGACGCGGCGATCGCGACGCCGTTGAGGAAGGACAGCCGCAGTATCAGCATGCCCAGCAGGGCGATGCAGACCGTGGCGCCCGCGAAGACGACCGCGCGGCCGGTGGTGGCGACCGCGTTCGCCGCCGAGTCGGCGACGGACAGGCCTCGGCGCAGCCCCTGGCGGTGCCGGGTGACGATGAACAGGGCGTAGTCGATGCCGACGCCGAGCCCGACCAGCATGCCGAGCATCGGTGCGAAGTCCGCGACCGTCATGACATGGCCGAGCAGGACGGTTCCCGCGTACGCCGTGCCGACGCTGACCAGGGCGGTCGCGATGGGCAGCAGGCTGGCCGCGAGCGAGCCGAAGGCGACGAAGAGGACGACGGCCGCGACCACGACCCCGACGAGCTCGCTGAGGTGGGAGTCGGGAGCCTCGGTGAGTGCTACCGCGTTGCCGCCGAGCTCCACCTGGAGCTCGGCGGTCTCCGCCGCCTTCGCGGTGTCGACGACAGCCTTCGCCTGCCGCTGGAGCACGTCGTCGGTCTGCGCGTCCAAGGTGACGGTGGCGTAGGCGGTGTGCCCGTCCTTGCTGATCTGGGAGGCGGCGCCCTGGCTCTCGTACGGGCTGACGACGCCCACCACGCCCGGAAGGTCCTCGATGGCGTCCAGCGTTCGTGTCATCGACTGCTGGACTCCGGCGGCCTCGACGGTGGTGCGGCCCGCGGTGTGCCAGACGACGGTGTTGCTGTCGCCTGCCCGGCCGTCGAATCCGGCATCGAGGAGGGCGGTGGCACGCCCCGATTCGGTGCCGGGTACCTCGTAGTCGTTGGAATATGCCGAACCGGCGATTCCTGCGGCTCCGGCCACTACGCCGAGCGCGAGCAGCCACAGCAGGACTGAGGCGAAACGGTGCTTGACGCACCACCGGGCGATTGCTGCCAACGGACTTGCTCCCTGGAGGGTTCGTGGATCTTTACCGGGAACAAACCCGCAAAGAACTCAGGACCTACGACCAGCAACTTTGACAGCCGAAAGCGATCCTTTGTCCCTTTCGTGCGCATAGTCACAGAAATCGCGGGAGCCAGGGGCACAGCTCCCGGCCTCCCGCGTACCACCCGGCGTGTCAGCCTGAGACGCTCGCGCGCCCGTTCTCCATGTGCCCCATGAGACGCCTGCGGAAAGATTCATCACCCGTAACGGTGATCGCCAGGTCGTACCACCCGTGCGCGTCCGCGGCGGAGTGCACCACGGTGCGGCTGCGGCCCGGCTTCACCGTGACCTCGCGGGGCCGGCTGTCGTCGAGGTCGGCCTCGTCGGCGTACGCGAGCGTCCGCACGGTGAAGGTCACCGGGTCCTTGCCCCGGTTGACGAGGGTGAGGTGCAGGTCACGGTCGCGTACGTCGAGGTGCGAGGAGACGTCGGCGACGCCCGTCTTCGTACCGGCGAACTCGCGGCGGAAGCCGTTCGGCCCGGTGATCGTGAAGCGGTAGTCGTCGCGCGTAAGGGGTACGTTCCATTGCACCGTGCCCCTTACATCCCGGTGCTGCGGAATGGCGAATTCACCGGCGTACGGGTAGAGCGCGAAGTGTGCGCTCGCGCGCCCCGTGTTGCTGAGCTCGACCGTGAAGACGCCGCCGTCGACCTTCCCGTGGGCGTCCGGCTGGTACGGCAGCGGGCGCGCGGGACGCGTCCCTTCCTCCTGTACGGGCATGTGCTGCTCCAGCGGCGGGACCGGCCGCCAGCGCCCCGTGAAGGGCGGTATCGCACCCGGCTGCTCGACCTGCGGCTGCCGGCGCCCGCGCTTGAAGTCGAACGCCGAGGTCAGGTCGCCCGTGACCGTACGCCGCCAGGGCGTGATGTTGGGCTCCTCGATGCCCGTCCACCGCTCCAGGAAGCGGATCACGGAGGTGTGGTCGAAGACCTCGGAACAGACGTACCCGCCGACCGACCACGGCGAGACGACCAGCATCGGGACGCGGATGCCCAGCCCGGTCGGCCGGCCCTGATACCGCTCGTCGGTGTTGCCGGTGGGCGGCACGGGCGGCGGCACGTGATCGAAGAACCCGTCGTTCTCGTCGTAGTTGATCAGCACGACGGTGTGCCGCCAGACGTCCGGGTGCGAGCCGAGCGCGTCGAGGACCTTGTAGACGAGCGAGGCGCTGGCGATCGGCGAGGAGGAGCCGGGGTGTTCCGAGTCGACCGCCGAAGGCACCAGGTACGACACCTCGGGCAGCTTGCCCGCCGCCACGTCGGCCTGGAAGTCGTCGGCGAGCCCGCCGGTCTCGACGCGCCGCAGGCCGCGTTCGAAGAGGGAGCGCTCAGCCTTCGTCAGCGTGGCCACGCCCTCCTCCAGCGCGGCGAGCAGCCGCTCGCGCTCGGCGGCGTCGCCGGTGTCGCGGACCTTGGCGTAGAAGGCCTCCATGTAGGTGAAGCCGCCGGGAGCCTTCGCGAGGGCCTTGCGGGCGATCTTCTTGAAGGCCGTGAAGAACTCGATGTTGTTGTCGGTGAAGTTCTCCCACTCCTGGTACGTCTTCCAGGACCGGCCCGCCTTCTCCAGCCGCTCGGCGTACGTCGGCCACGGGTAGCCGGGATGGGTGCCCTCGGCGTACGCCGCATTGGTGACGGCGCGGCTGCCGTCGGCCTCGTGCCCGGTCCAGCCGCTCCACAGGTGGTTGCGGTTCGGGCTCGTCGACGTATGGATCGAGGAGTGGTAGGCGTCGCAGATGGTGAACGTGTCCGCGAGCTCGTAGTGCAGCGGCAGGTCGCGGCGGTCGTAGTACGCCATGGTGGCGGCGGTCTTGGCCGACACCCAGCCGTCCATCCAGCCCTGGTTCCAGGCCTTGGCGCCGCCGCCCCACGAGTGGTCGAGGTCGCCGATGTACTGGAGGTCCTTCTTCTGCGCCTCGGCCGCGTCCCTCACCGGGAAGGGCAGGACGGTGCGCGAGGGGGCGGGCTGCTCGAAGACCGGCTTGCCGGACGGGAGCTCGACGGCGTTGCGGTCACCGAATCCGCGTACGCCGCGCAGGGTGCCGAAGTAGTGGTCGAACGATCGGTTCTCCTGCATGAGGACGACGACGTGCTTGACCGCTCCCAGCCCGCCCGAGGGCGGTTCGGCGGCCATCGCCGTCCGCAGCGAGGGCGGAAGCAGCGATCCGGCCGCGGCGGCGCCGATGGCGCCTCCGCCCAGAGCGAGCATCCTTCTGCGTGAAATGTCCGGTGACAAGCTCGACCTCCCAGTCGACAGCCAATGGTCCGCCTGTGATCCATTGAGTGGTTCGCCTGGGACGGTAGTGAGACCGGATGGCGACGAGAAGACCCGGCGACGACTCCGGTGTGAACGTCCAAGACAACGTGTTGAAGAGTCCAAGCCCTATCCGGCCACGCACGGGCCCCGGATCATGCCCGAGGGGCGGCGCCCCGGATGATTCCGGTGCGCCGCCCCTCGTACGTAATCAGGCGTGATCAGGCGTACGGGCCTCAGCCCTCGGTCACGCCGAGCTTCTCCAGAATCAGCTCGCGCACCCGCGCCGCGTCCGCCTGGCCGCGCGTGGCCTTCATGACCGCGCCGACCAGCGCGCCCGCCGCCGCGACCTTGCCGCTGCGGATCTTGTCCGCGATGCCGGCGTTGGCCGCGATGGCCTCGTCCACGGCCGTGCCCAGCGCGCCCTCGTCCGACACGACCTTCAGGCCGCGCTTCTCGACGACGTCGTCCGGGCCGCCCTCGCCCGCGAGGACGCCCTCGATGACCTGGCGGGCCAGCTTGTCGTTGAGCGAACCTTCCTTCACCAGGACGGTGACACGGGCGACCTGCTCCGGCGTGATCGGCAGCGACGCGAGATCGCGGCCGGACTCGTTGGCGTTACGGGCCAGCTCGCCCATCCACCACTTGCGCGCCGAAGCCGCGTCCGCGCCCGCCTCGATCGTGGCGACGATCGGGTCGATGGCGCCGGCGTTCAGGATCGACTGCATGTCGTGCTCGCTGACACCCCACTCCTCACGGAGGCGGTTGCGGCGTACGCGCGGCAGCTCGGGCAGGCCGCGGCGGAGCTCCTCGACCCACTCGCGGGAGGGGGCGACGGGCACCAGGTCCGGCTCCGGGAAGTACCGGTAGTCCTCGGCGTTGTCCTTGATGCGGCCGGCCGTGGTGGAGCCGTCCTCCTCGTGGAAGTGCCGGGTCTCCTGGACGATCGTGCCGCCGGAGTTGAGAACAGCGGCGTGCCGCTGGATCTCGAAGCGGGCCGCGCGCTCGACCGAGCGGAGCGAGTTCACGTTCTTCGTCTCGGAGCGCGTACCGAACTCCGCACGGCCGTGCGGCCGCAGCGAGAGGTTCACGTCGCATCGCATCTGGCCCTGCTCCATGCGCGCCTCGGAGACGCCGAGCGCCTTGATGAGCTCGCGGAGCTCGGCGACGTACGCCTTCGCGACCTCGGGGGCACGCGTGCCCGCGCCCTCGATCGGCTTGGTGACGATCTCGATGAGCGGGATGCCGGCCCGGTTGTAGTCCAGGAGGGAGTGGGACGCGCCGTGGATACGGCCCGTCGCGCCGCCGACGTGCAGCGACTTGCCGGTGTCCTCCTCCATGTGGGCGCGCTCGATCTCCACGCGGAAGATCTCGCCGTCCTCAAGCTGGACGTCCAGATAGCCGTTGAAGGCGATCGGCTCGTCGTACTGGGAGGTCTGGAAGTTCTTCGGCATGTCCGGATAGAAGTAGTTCTTCCGGGCGAAACGGCACCACTCGGCGATCTCGCAGTTGAGGGCGAGGCCGATCTTGATGGCCGACTCGACGCCGATCGCGTTGACGACCGGGAGCGAGCCGGGCAGACCCAGGCAGGTGGGGCAGGTCTGGCTGTTGGCGTCCTGCTTGAGCTCCGTGGAGCACCCGCAGAACATCTTCGTCTTTGTGCCGAGCTCGACATGGACCTCCAGGCCCATGACGGGGTCGTAGGACGCCAGCGCGTCCTCGTACGACACCAGTTCAGTGACGGTCACGGTGAAACTTTCCCTCTCAGCCCAGCAGAACGTCGTCGTCGCCGAGCTTCTTCAGCTCGCGGTAGAGCAGAGCGAGGCCCGTGACGATGGCGGCGGCGGAGACAGCGGCGTCGATGAGACGGAGCGTGTCATTGTCCTTGCGGGCCATCCTGGCCTGCTTGACGACGCTGATCGCGCCGAAGGCGGTGGTGCCGATCGACAGGTACGTACCGGCCTTGGAATTCTTGAATCCCTTTGCCTTGACAGTCATGGGGCTCACAGCGACGGTGCCTCCTCAAGCAGCGGGTGGCCCCACTTTTCCACGAAGGCGGCCTCTACGGCAGCGCCCACCTTGTAAAGGCGGTCGTCCTTCATGGCGGGGGCGATGATCTGGAGACCGACCGGCATGCCGTCCTCGGGCGCGAGGCCGCAGGGCAGCGACATGGCGGCGTTGCCGGCCAGGTTGGTCGGGATGGTGCACAGGTCGGCGAGGTACATCGCCATCGGGTCGTCGGCGCGCTCGCCGATCGGGAAGGCGGTGGTGGGCGTGGTCGGCGAGACGATCACGTCGACCTTCTCGAAGGCCTTCTCGAAGTCCTGCGTGATGAGGGTGCGGACCTTCTGCGCGGATCCGTAGTACGCGTCGTAGTAGCCGGAACTGAGCGCGTACGTGCCGAGAATGATCCGGCGCTTGACCTCGTCGCCGAAGCCGGCCTCACGGGTGAGGGCGGTGACCTCCTCGGCGGACTTCGTGCCGTCGTCGCCGACCCGCAGGCCGTAACGCATGGCGTCGAAGCGGGCCAGGTTGGAGGAGCACTCGGAGGGGGCGATGAGGTAGTACGCGGACAGCGCCAGGTCGAAGGACGGGCAGTCCAGCTCGACGATCTCGGCGCCGAGCTCCTTCATCAGCTCCACGGACTCGTCGAAGCGCTGGAGGACACCGGCCTGGTAGCCCTCGCCGCGGAACTGCTTGACGACGCCGACGCGCATGCCGGCGACGGAGCCGTTGCGGGCGGCCTCGACGACCGGCGGGACCGGGGCGTCGATGGAGGTCGAGTCCAGCGGGTCGTGCCCGGCGATGACCTCGTGCAGGAGTGCGGCGTCCAGGACCGTACGGGCGCAGGGGCCGCCCTGGTCGAGGGAGGACGAGAAGGCGACCATGCCGTAGCGGGAGACGCCGCCGTACGTGGGCTTGACGCCGACGGTGCCGGTGACGGCGGCGGGCTGGCGGATGGAACCGCCGGTGTCCGTGCCGATGGCCAGCGGCGCCTCGTACGACGCGAGGGCGGCGGAGGAGCCGCCTCCGGAGCCGCCGGGGATCTTGGTCAGGTCCCAGGGGTTGCCGGTCGGACCGTACGCGCTGTTCTCGGTGGAGGACCCCATGGCGAACTCGTCCATGTTGGTCTTGCCGAGGATGACGACGTCGGCCGCCTTGAGCTTGCGGGTGACCGTGGCGTCGTACGGCGGGATCCAGCCTTCGAGGATCTTCGAGCCGACGGTGGTCGGCATGCCCTCGGTGGTGAAGATGTCCTTGAGCGCGAGCGGTACGCCGGCCAGCGGGCCGAGCTTCTCGCCGTTCTCCCTCTTCGCGTCGACGGCGCGAGCCTGGGCCAGGGCCCCCTCGCGGTCGACGTGCAGGAAGGCCTGCACCTTCTCGTCGACGGCGTCGATCCGGGCCAGGTGGGCCTCGGTCACCTCGACGGCCGTGAGCTCACCCGAAGCGATCTTCGCGGCGGTCTCGGCGGCGGTGAGCTTGATGATGTGCTCGACGTTGTGTGTGGCGGTCGTCATGGTGATTAGTCCTCCCCCAGGATCCGCGGCACCTTGAAACGCTGCTGCTCCTGGGCGGGGGCGCCGGAGAGGGCCTGCTCCGGGGTGAGCG
This sequence comes from Streptomyces flavidovirens DSM 40150, assembly GCF_000429085.1. Lineage (GTDB taxonomy): Bacteria > Actinomycetota > Actinomycetes > Streptomycetales > Streptomycetaceae > Streptomyces > Streptomyces flavidovirens. The sequence continues at coordinate 84,061 of NZ_AUBE01000015.1, forward strand.
ACGGACGGACCTCGTCCGCGCGCATGACGTTCGTCAGCGGCAGCGGGTGGGAGGTCGGCGGTACGTCTTGGTCGGCGACCTCGGAGACGCGGGCGACCGCGCCGATGATGTCGTCGAGCTGACCGGCGAAGTGATCGAGCTCTTCGCCCTTCAGCTCCAGACGCGCCAGCCGTGCGAGGTGGGCGACCTCCTCGCGCGTGATGCCAGGCATGCAGCGATCCTCAGGGGTGAGTGTGTGGATTTTGGCCCAATCCTATGGGGCTCGGGCCCCTGCCCACGAAACGGATTCCCTGCGAACCGCCTCGTACGCTCCTCACACACGTCCCATGTACTCCTCGCGCACTTCTCATGCGCTTCTCATGCGCTCCTGATGCACTCCGGGTGCCGCTACTTCACCGGCTGGCCGGACGGGGACGGGGACTGGCTCTGCGCCTCTTGCAGGGCGGCCGCGGCCGCGACGCGGTCCAGGTCGACCTGGCGGTGCCAGCCGCGCTCGCCCCTGGCCAGCAGCCAGGCCGTCGCCTCGTCCGGCGGCATCGCCGCCGCCACCAGCCAGCCCTGCACCGCGTCGCAGCCCAGGTCCCGCAGCCGCTCCCACGTCTCGTCGTCCTCGACGCCCTCCGCCACCACCAGCAGCCCCAGTGAGTGGGCGAGGTCGACCGTGCAGCGGACGATCTCGGCGTCCTCGTTGTCGACGGCCAGCCGGGCCACGAAGGACCGGTCGATCTTCAGCTCGCTCACCGGGAGCCGGCGCAGGTGCACGAGGGAGGAGTAGCCCGTACCGAAGTCGTCCAGCGACATCTTCACGCCGTGTCCGGTCAGGCCGGCCAGCGTGTCGGCCGCGCGCTGCGGGTCCTCAAGCAGCACGTGCTCCGTTATCTCGAGCTGGAGGGACCCGGCGGGAACACCGTGGCGGGCCAGCCGGGCCGCGACCGCTCCCGCGAAGCCGGGCGTGTGCACGTCGCGCGGCGACACATTCACCGCGACGGGAGTGTTCAGTCCCTGCGCCCGCCACCGGGCGACCTGTGCGAGCGCGGTCTCCAGGACGTACTCCGTCAGGTGCGGCATCAGCCCCGACGACTCCGCGATGGCGATGAACTCGTCCGGGGGGACCCGCCCGCGCTCCGGGTGCACCCACCGGACCAGCGCTTCCAGACCCGCCACCTGTCCGTCGAAGCGCACCTTCGGCTGATAGTGGAGTTCGACGTCACCCGCGTCGAGCGCCCGCCGCAGGTCGCCCAGCAGGCCGAGCCGGTCGGGTGTGTTGCTGTCCCGTTTGGATTCGTAGACCTCTACGCCCGTACGGTCCCGCTTGGCCTGATACATCGCCACGTCGGCGCGCCGCAGCAGTCCTTCCGCGTCCAGCGCGTGGTCGGGGAAGACGGCGACGCCCGCGCTGGCCTCCAGGACGAGCGTCAGGCCGTCCAGGTCGAGCGGCGAGGAGAGGTCGGCCACCAGGTGCCTGGCGATGCGCTGCGCACTGGTCGTCGAGTCCGCGGTGGGGAGCAGGACCGCGAACTCGTCACCGCCGAGCCGCGCGGCCTCCGCCCCGCGCGGCAGCGCCAGGCGCAGCCGGTCGGCTATCTGGAGCAGCAGCCGGTCGCCCGCCAGGTGGCCGAGGGTGTCGTTGACCGCTCTGAAACGGTCGAGGTCTATCAGTACGAGCGCGGACCTGGTGCCGGTGCTCTGGGCCTCTTCCAGCACCGGCCGGGCCCGCTGCAGCAGCCAGTGCCGGTTCGGCAGCCCGGTCAGCGGGTCCCGCAACTGCTCCTCCGCCCTGGCCCTGGCGATCCACAGCGTGGAGTCCAGCGCTATCAGCGGTACGGAGAACAGCGGCAGCAGGACCGGCAGCGCCACCGCGACCACGCAGATCAGCGGTGCGATACCGAGCAGGGCGACCGCGACGAGCGCCTGCCGGTACAGGGCCGTCCGGGCGACGGACGGCAGCCGTCCGCCGCGCGGCGCCAGCGTGTACCACAGGAGGACCCGGGTCAGGGCGAGATACGCGGTGGCGGCGAGCACGACCTCCGGGACCGTCTCTATCCCCCACTCCAGCGGGTTCCAGGGCTTCTCGACGGTCGGTACGTCGCCGAACACGGCCAGGACGAGCGCCGCGACACCTATCCCCAGGATGTCCACCGCGCCGTGCAGGAGTCCCTGTTTCCAGCGGTGCCTGCGGGCCACACCGACGAGCACCACGACGGCCAGACTGACCAGACCGGCGGGCACCCAGCCGTACAGCAGCAGGACGGCCAGGGTGAGCGCGGCGCCCGAGCCCGTGCCGCCCCACCACCGGTCGCGGCCGAGGGCGACCAGATGGCCGACGATGACTCCGGTGAGCAGCGCGAGGGACCAGCCGACCGTGCCGTTGGGGAACAGCGCGCGGTCCGCGGTCACGGCGCGGACCATCCCGGTGAACAGGACGAGGGCGGCCAGTGTCACGACGGCGGCGGGCAGCGCCCTCGGGGCGCCTGCCCACCGCCGCAGCCGTGAGGCCGGGTCGGCACTCTCGGTCGGTTTCATTGCGTCCCTCTCACAGCCGGCGGTGCCCCTGCCAAGCGGTGGCCCCGTTGTCATGCCGTTCACGACTGAAATCCCTTCCCCGGGCTCTTTATGAGCAGGGGACACCTCATTGCAGCCGTTCACGGCAGGCGCACATCTCAACAGTAGGCCGCAGAAGGCTCTCCGGGGCAGCGGTCCACCGCTGTTGCCCGAATGCGACCCAGCCACCCGAGTCCGTCTGCTATGCGCCGAACGGGTGATCCCGGCTGCGGTGCTTACCCCCTCTCACCGCCCCTTTCCCCGTCCCGCGCCACCCCTACTCCTCGGTCGGCACAGCCGCTTCACGGGCCGCGTCCGGACCCTCCGCCAAAAGGACGGCGAATCCCTCTTCGTTGAGAACAGGCACCTTCAACTGCATGGCTTTGTCGTACTTAGAGCCGGGGCTGTCGCCGACCACCACAAAACCGGTCTTCTTTGAAACAGATCCGGTCACTTTTGCTCCAAGGCTCTGGAGCGCCTCTTTCGCGCCATCCCTCGTGTAGTTCTGCAGGGTTCCGGTCACCACCACCGTGAGGCCCTCCAGCGGGCGCGGCCCCTGCTCCTCGCCGGCGCCCTCTTCCTCCATCCGGACCCCGGCGGCCCGCCACTTGCGCAGGATCTCCCGGTGCCAGTCCTCCTCGAACCACTGTTTGAGCGAGGCGGCGATGGTCGGCCCGACGCCCTCCACGGCGGCCAGTTCCTCCTCCGGCGCCTGCTCGATCCGGTCCAGCGAACGGAACTCGCGGGCCAACGCCTCCGCCGCGACGGGCCCCACGTGCCGGATGGAAAGACCGGTGATGATCCGGGCCAGCGGCCGCTGCTTCGCAGCCGCGATGTTCTCCAGCATGGCGAGGGTGTTCTTCTTCGGCTCGCCCTTCTGGTTGGCGAAGAAGGTGACGACCTTCTCCTCACCCGTCTTCGGGTCCCGCTTGGGAAGCCCTGAATCCTGGTCCAGTACGTACGACTTGATGGGCAGCAGCTGCTCGACCTTGAGGTCGAACAGGTCGCCCTCGTCGCGCAGCGGCGGCTCGGCCGGCTCCAGCGGTCTGGTGAGCGCGGCCGCCGCGACGTACCCGAAGTTCTCGATGTCCAGGGACTTGCGCCCCGCCAGGTAGAACAGCCGCTCACGCAACTGGGCGGGGCACGAGCGGGCGTTGGGACAGCGGAGGTCGATGTCCGCCTCCTTCATCGGCCGCAGCGGCGTACCGCACTCGGGGCACTCGGACGGCATGACGAACTCCCGCTCGGTGCCGTTTCGCAGGTCCACGACCGGCCCGAGGATCTCGGGGATGACGTCGCCCGCCTTGCGCAGCACCACCGTGTCCCCGATGCGCACGCCCTTGGCCTTCACCACTTCCTGGTTGTGCAGGGTGGCGAACTCGACCTCGGAACCGGCGACCGTCACCGGCTCCACCTGGGCGTACGGCGTCACGCGCCCCGTACGCCCGACCCCCACCCGGATGTTCACCAGCTTGGTGTTGACCTCCTCCGGCGCGTACTTCCAGGCGATGGCCCAGCGCGGCGCCCGCGAGGTCGAGCCGAGCCGCCCCTGGAGGCGGATCTCGTCGAGCTTGACGACGACGCCGTCGATCTCGTGCTCCACGGAGTGCCGGTTCTCGCCGAAGTACGCGATGAACTCCCGTACGCCCGCGAGGTCGTTCACGACCCTGTTGTGCCGCGCGACCGGCAGGCCCCACTCGCGCAGCAGCTCGTACGCCTGCGACAGGCGGTCGATGTCCAGGCCCTCGCGCGCCCCGATGCCGTGCACCACCATGTGCAGCGGGCGGCTCGCGGTGACCTTGGGGTCCTTCTGCCGCAGCGAACCCGCCGCCGCGTTGCGCGGGTTGGCGAAGGGCTTGTCCTCCGCGGCCACCAGCCGTGCGTTCAGCTCCTGGAACTTCTCCATCGGGAAGTAGACCTCGCCGCGGATCTCGACCAGGTCCGGGATCCGGTCGCCCTTCAGCCGGTCCGGGATGCCCGCGATCGTACGGACGTTGGGCGTGATGTCCTCGCCCGTGCGCCCGTCGCCCCGCGTCGCGGCCCGCGTCAGCCGCCCCTTCTCGTACGTCAGATTGACCGCCAGGCCGTCCACCTTCAGCTCGCACAGCAGGTGGTACGGCACCGAGCCCAGCTCATTGGCCACGCGCTCGCCCCAGGCCGTGAGCTCCTCGTCGTCGAAGGCGTTGTCGAGGGAGAGCATGCGCTCGCGGTGCTGGACCGCCGTGAAGTCCGTTTCGTACGCCCCGGCGACCTTCTGGGTCGGCGAGTCGGGCGTACGCAGCTCGGGGTACTCGTCCTCCAGCGCTTCCAGCGTCCGCAGCAGCCGGTCGAACTCGGCATCGCTGATGACCGGCTGGTCCTTCACGTAGTACCGGAAGCGGTGCTCCTCGACCTGCTCAGCGAGCTGTGCGTGCCGATCCCGTGCCTCCGCGGGTACCGCCACCTGCTGTTCGCCAGCCACCGTCTTGTCCTCCCGTTTCCGACAGTTTTCGATTCCCGTTACTCAGGGTTGTCCGCGAGCGATCTCGCGGCCCTGGCGCAGTGCGCGAGCGCGGCGCGCGCGTACGCCGGGGAAGCCCCCGCGAGCCCGCACGACGGAGTGATCACCAGGGACTCGGCCAGCGTCCCCGGATTCAGCCCCAGCCTGCGCCACAGCGTCCTGACACCCATGACGCTACCGGCCGGGTCTGACAATGCCGTGTCGGTGCCGGGCACGATTCCGGCGAACAGCTTCGTACCGCCCTCCACCGCTTCACCGATCGCGTCATCGTCACGCTCGGTGAGCAGGGAGAAATCGAACGAGACTCCCGCCGCACCCGCCCTGCGCAGCAGCGCGAAAGGCACGTCCGGCGCGCAGGAATGGACCACGGCCGGACCGTCGTGGGCCCTCATCACATCCCGCAGCGTCCCCTCGACGACCTGGCGGTCCACCGCCCGGTACGTCCGGTACCCGCTGGCGGTCCTGACCTGGCCCCGCAGTACGGCCGTCAGCGACGGCTCGTCGAGCTGGAGCACCACCCGCGCGCCCGGCACCCGCCGCCGCACCTCCGCGAGATGCGCCCGCAGCCCCTCGGCCAGCGAACCCGCGAGGTCGCGTACCGCGCCCGGGTCGCGGAGCACGGACTCGCCGTTGCGCGTTTCGACCCCGGCCGCCAGCGTCCACGGCCCGACGGCCTGGACCTTCAGCGGGCCCGTGTACCCCTGCGTGAACTCCTCCAGCGCGTCGAGGTCCTCCCCCAGCCAGGACCGCGCCCGCCGCGTGTCGCGCCCCGGCCGGTCGCTGACGCGCCAGCCGCTGGGTTCGAGATGGACGTACATCTCGACGAGCATTCCGGCGCTCCGCCCGATCATGTCGGCGCCGGGGCCGCGCGCGGGCAGCTCCGCCAGGTGCGGGAAGTCCTCGAAGCTGCCGGCGACGGCCCTGGCGGTCTCGCGGGCGTCTCCACCGGGCATGGACCCGACGCCGGTCGCCGGGCCACACGCGAACGCGTCCGTGGGCCCGCTCATCGGCCCGGCCGTACGGACAGGTCGTTGACCTCTGCGTCGCGCGGGAGGTCGAGGGCCATGAGGATCGTCGTCGCGACCGACTCCGGGTCGATCCAGCGCGACGGGTCGTACGTCTTGCCCTCCTGCTGGTGCACCTTCTCCTGCATGGCGCTGGCGGTACGCCCCGGATAGACCGAGGTGACGCGCACACCGTTGGCGTGCTCCTCCTCGCGCAGCGCGTCGGCGAGGGCCTTCAGACCATGCTTGCTGGCGGCGTACGGGCCCCATTCGGCATGCGCGGCGAGACCGGCACCCGAGTTGACGAAGACCACATGCCCCTTGTCCTGGCGGAGTTGGGGCAGGAAGAGCCGGGTCAGCTCGGCCGGGGCGACCAGGTTCACGTTCAGCTGGCTGTGCCAGGTCTTCGTACCCAGGTCGCCGATCCGGCCGAGGTCGACGACGCCCGCGATGTGCAGCAGCGAGTCCACCCGCTCCGGCATCGGCTGGTGCGAGAACGCCCAGGAGAGCCTGTCCGGGTTCGCGAGGTCGCCGACGAGCGTACGGGCGCCGGGGAGAGCGTCCGCGAGCTGCTTGGCGCGGCCCGCGTCGCGGGCCATCAGGACGACGTCGTCGCCGCGCTCGTGCAGGCGGCGGGCGACGGCCGCGCCGATGCCCGAGCCCGCTCCGGTGATCACATGTGTAGCCATAGGCCCCATGCTCGCATCACCGCACGCCGGTCGACTCCTCAAGGTAGGCGAGTGCCGCGACGCCGTCCTCCGCGAAGAAGACCAGGTCGGCTAGGGGGACGGGCAGGAAGCCCTCCGCCTCCATCCGCTGGAACGCAGCTTCAGGCCGTCGTAGAAGCCCGCCGCGTTGAGGAGCACCACCCGCTTGGTGTGATCACAACCGCGTCGGACTTGGCGAGCATCAGCGCCTTGGGGAAGAACCTAGGCCGCGCGCATGCTGGAGTGTGAGACGGCTGTCGCCCCACAAGGACCGACGAACCGAGGAGAGGGTCGCCCGTGACCGCAGGACACCGCATCACCGTCGAGCAGGGCACCGAGCATGTGCGCGTCACGCACGGCGGGCAGGTGCTGGCGGAGAGCCGGCGGCCGCTGCTGCTGCGCGAGACGGGCCTGCCGGTGCGTTACTACCTGCCGCCCGAGGACGTCAGGACCGACCTGCTGACACCTTCGGACAAGCGCACCCACTGCCCCTTCAAGGGAGACGCCTCGTACTGGTCGGTGCCGGACGCGCCGGACCTGGTGTGGGCGTACCTCGATCCGAAGCCCGAAGTGACCGCCGTGAAGGGCCACTTCTGCTTCTACGAGACGGACGTTGTCCGTACGGGCTGAATGTCTTTCGCGGGGAGCGATGAGTTCCCGGGCGCCGCCCGGTCAGCACCGTATGACCAAAGTGATTTCACGTGACGGCACGCCCATCGCCTGCTCGCGCCGCACTTCGGCGTCGTCACGTACGACCGGCGCGGACGCGGCGACAGTGGGGACACCGCGCCCTACGCGGTGGCGCGGGAAGTCGAGGACCTGGCGGCCCGTGGGGGGGCGCCGCCGCCTCGGGTTACGTGCACAGCAAATGCCCTGATCAGGCGACGAGCGCGGGCGGTTGCGGGGACGGTCCGTCCGCGATGGCGAGCTCGAACCAGATCGTCTTGCCGCCGGGCCCGTACGGCCCCTCCCCTATGGCGCAGCCGCCCCACCGGTCGGCGACGAGTTCCAGAATGGCCAGCCCCCGGCCCGCTTCGGAGTCGGCACCGGCGCGCGGTGCGTACGGCTTTGGCAGATCCGGGCTCATGTCCCAGACGCTGACGCGCAGTACGGGATGCAGCCATTGGAGCCGTACGGCGGCGGGCCCCTTGGTGTGCTGTACGGAGTTGGTGGCCAGCTCCGACGCCAATAGCTCGGCGCGGTAGCTGAGTTCGGCGAGGTCGTGCGCGGAGAGGATGGCACGGAGGGTGGTGCGGGCGATGCGTGGGCTGCGGGGGTCGCAGGGGAAGCTGAGTTCGTACTGCCACGGTTCGGTGAACGGGATGGGCGTGGGGTGGGGGCGTGGGTGTAGGTAGGGAGTTGACCCTGTCCTCACGAGGCACCTCCTGGGTGCGTGCGAGCGGCGACAAGTGGACGTGCGCCACGGGGCGTTGGGCGTCGGAAACGGTGGCAATGCCGACCTCCTGCCTCCGGGTAGGCCAGAAACCGGTGCACTTCCGTCTGCGACGGCTACGTTGAGTGGCGCAACACACACGCTAGAGCACTTCGGCTCACACGTGAGTCATTTTCTCACGAAAGAGTGACCTGTTGATTGGCTCACTAGACCGCCCGACAGTGCCCCTGTAAGACTGCGCGCGGGCACGAGAGAGGTTTCATGGCTCCACGGAATGCACCCACAGGCCGCCAGCGCCGCTTGGCAGCGGAAGTACGCCGCATGCGCGAGCAGGCCGGCATCTCGATCCAGGAGGCGGCCGCGATGCTCGGCGCCGACCGGACGATGGTCTCCAACATCGAGGCAGGCCGCACCGGGCTCAGCGAGGACCGGGTGCGTCAACTCGCCTGCCACTACAGATGTCCAGACTCAGCGCTGGTCGACGCACTCGCGGCGATGGCGGGCAGCCGCCGGACCCGGCACTGGTGGGACGAATACCGGGGCAAGCTCCCGGACGGGTTTCTCGACGTCTCCGAGATCGAGCACTACGCGACGCGCATCCGGACGGCACAGACTGTGCACCTGCCTGGCCTCTTCCAGATCGAAGAGCATGCACGCGCCATCTTCGACTTCACGGTGCCGAAGTTGCCACGGCTGGAGGTTGAACTGCGCGTAGCGCACCGGATGGCCCGCCAGGCCGTCCTCGCTGGAAAGAACCCCACTCCATACCTCGGCATCATCCATGAGGCCGCGTTGCGGCTGGAGTTCGGTGGCCGGGATGTGGCTCGCCAACAACTGGTACACCTCGCGGACGCATCCGAGCGAGACCATGTCACGCTGCTGGTCATCCCGTTCAGCGCGGGCGCCTTCCACGGCGCGGGACAGTCGATCCTCTACGCCGAGGGCCCCGTGCCGCAGTTGGACACGGTCCACCTGGACACGTCGTTCGGCGCGCAATTCGTGGATGCCCCTACGCCGCTGACCAACTATCGTTCCCTTCTGGACCTGATGGAGGGCTCCGCACTCCCTCCTGATGAGTCACAGAAGCTCATCCGGTCCATCGCCCGCGAGCTGTGAGAGGTCCAGAAGATGTCCGAACGTGACTGGCAACGCTCGTCTTTCTGCGGAGGAGGCGGCAACAATTGCGTCGAACTCGCTACGGCGCAAGGCAACGGCGTCGCGATCCGGGAGAGCGAGACTCCGGGGCTGGTCGTGTCGACGAACCGGGCCGCGCTGCGCGCGCTTGTGCTCGGCGTGAAGGCCGGGGAGGTCGGACCTCCCCGAGCCTGACACGTCGACCGCGCCGGGCCACAAGCCGTCCCCTGTGGTGGATCAGACGGCGGTCGCAGCCGCGCGCGCCGTCGTCGCGATCGTCGCCGAGCCGACCACGCGGGTGCCGTCGTACAGGACGATCGCCTGGCCGGGGGCGACGCCGCGTACCGGCTCGGTGAAGGTGACCCGCAGCTCCGAGCCGTCGACCAGCTCCGCCGTCACCGGTGTCTCGCCGCCGTGGGCGCGCAGCTGGGCCGTGTACGTGCCGCTGCCCGCCGGGGGCGTGCCGCACCAGCGGGGCTTGATGGCGGTCAGGGAGGTGACGTCCAGGGCCTCGGCCGGGCCCACCGTCACCGTGTTGTTCACGGGGGAGATGTCCAGGACGTAGCGCGGCTTGCCGTCGGGCGCCGGGTGGCCGATGCGCAGGCCCTTGCGCTGGCCGATGGTGAAGCCGAAGGCGCCGTCGTGGGTGCCGAGCTTGGTGCCCGACTCGTCGAGGATGTCGCCCTCCGCCTTGCCGCCGAGACGGTTCGCCAGGAAGCCCTGGGTGTCGCCGTCAGCGATGAAGCAGATGTCGTGGCTGTCGGGCTTCTTCGCGACCGCCAGACCCCGGCGCTCGGCCTCAGCGCGGATCTCGTCCTTCGTGGTGAGGGTGTCGCCGAGCGGGAACATCGCGTGCGCGAGCTGCCGCTCGTCGAGGACCCCGAGGACGTACGACTGGTCCTTGGCCATGTCGGACGCCCGGTGGAGCTCGCGGCTGCCGTCCTCGTTCACGACGACCGTGGCGTAGTGGCCGGTGGCCACCGCGTCGAAGCCGAGCGCCAGCGCCTTGTCGAGCAGCGCCGCGAACTTGATCTTCTCGTTGCAGCGCAGGCACGGGTTCGGGGTGCGCCCGGCCTCGTACTCCGCGACGAAGTCCTCGACCACGTCCTCGCGGAAGCGCTCGGCGAGGTCCCAGACGTAGAAGGGGATGCCGATGACGTCGGCGGCGCGGCGCGCGTCGCGCGAGTCCTCGATCGTGCAGCAGCCGCGCGCGCCCGTACGGAACGACTGCGGGTTCGCGGACAGGGCGAGGTGTACGCCGGTCACATCGTGCCCGGCCTCGGCGGCGCGGGCGGCGGCAACGGCGGAGTCGACCCCGCCGGACATGGCGGCGAGGACACGGAGGCGGCGCGGGGTCTCAGTCATAGCTCCACCAGGGTAGACGGAACCACCGACAGGGCCGAAAGCGTTAAAGGGCGCATGGGGCAGAAGAGGGTGGCAGGGGTGAGCAGACGGGCGCTGTTCATCGGGGGCGGGGCGGCCGTCGTGGGCGGTACGGCGGCCCTGTTCGGGGAGGAGTTGTCCCGGCTGTGGTGGCTCGTGCCGGGCATCGACAAGCAGCGGGTGGAGGGAGAGGTGGATCACAAGGGGGCCCAGTGGGTGGCCGCGTCGGCAGCGAATCTGCGGACCGCCGACCGGCCCGCCGACTACACCATCGACCGCATCGTGATCCACGTGACGCAGGGCAGCTTCGCGTCGGCCGTGCGCGTCTTCAAGAGCCCGCTGCACGCGGCCGCCGCGCACTACATAGTGCGCGCGAAGGACGGCCACATCACGCAGATGGCGCGGGAGCTCGATGTGGCCTACCACGCCGGGAACCGCTCGTACAACGAACGCTCCGTCGGCATCGAGCACGAGGGTTTCGTCGACCGGCCGGAGGACTTCACCGACGTCATGTACGCGTCGTCGGCGCGCCTCGCCGCGGGGATCTGCCGGCGGTACGAGATACCCGCCGACCGGGAGCACATCATCGGCCACGTCGAGATTCCGGGCACCGACCACACGGACCCCGGCCCGCACTGGGACTGGCCCCGCTACCTCCGGCTCGTACAGAAGGAGCTGGCCGGCGGCCCGCCCGCCAAGGCGTAGTCCTTCAGCGGATCAGACCAGTCCGGCCGTACGCGCCCGTTCCACCGCCGGGCCGATCGCCTCCGCCACTGCCGCCACGTCGTCGGCCGTGGAGGTGTGCCCGAACGAGAAGCGCAATGTGCCGCGCGCGAGGTCCGGGTCGGTTCCGGTGGCCAGCACGACATGGCTGGGCTGGGCGACTCCGGCCGTACAGGCGGATCCGGTGGAGCATTCGATGCCCTGCGCGTCGAGGAGCAGGAGCAGGGAGTCGCCCTCGCAGCCGGGGAAGGTGAAGTGGGCGTTGGCGGGCAGCCGGCCGGCCGGGGACGGGTCGCCACCGAGGACCGCCTCGGGAACAGCGGCGCGTACGGCCGCGACCAGGTCGTCGCGCAGGCCGCCGATCTCGCGCGCGAACCACTCGCGCCGCTCGGCCGCGATCCGGCCCGCCACCGCGAAGGCGGCGATGGCCGGGGCGTCGAGGGTGCCGGAGCGCACGTGCCGCTCCTGGCCGCCGCCGTGCAGCACGGGGACGGGGGTGTACTCGCGGCCGAGCAGCAGCGCGCCGATGCCGTACGGGCCGCCGATCTTGTGCCCCGAGACGGTCATCGCGGCCAGCCCGGAGGCGGCGAAGTCGACGTCGAGCTGGCCGAAGGCCTGTACCGCGTCGGCGTGCAGCGGTACGCCGAACTCGCCTGCCACGTCGGCCAGTTCGCGGACCGGCATGACGGTGCCGATCTCGTTGTTGGCCCACATCACGGTGGCCATGGCGACATCGGAGGGATCGCGCTCGATGGCCTCGCGCAGCGCCGCCGGGTGCACCCTGCCGTACGAGTCGACCGGCAGGTACTCGACGGTCGCGCCCTCGTGTTCGCCCAGCCAGTGGACGGCGTCCAGCACGGCGTGGTGCTCGACAGGGCTGGCCAGGACGCGGGTTCTGCGCGGGTCTGCGTCGCGCCGCGCCCAGTACAGGCCCTTCACGGCGAGGTTGTCGGCCTCGGTGCCGCCGGCGGTGAAGACCACCTCGCTCGGCCGGGCGCCGAGGGACTCGGCGAGCATCTCGCGGGCCTCCTCGACGGTACGCCGCGCCCATCGGCCGGCGGCGTGCAGGGACGACGCGTTGCCGGTGACGGCGAGCTGGGCGGTCATCGCCCCGACCGCTTCCGGAAGCATCGGGGTGGTCGCGGCGTGGTCGAGGTAAGCCATGGTGCACTCGATTCTACGAGTCCCCCGGCTCCCCCCGGTCCCGCCCTCGCTCCCCCGCCGGCATTCACCCGCGTCCGGTCAGCCGCCGAAGGTCCAGGACACGGTGTGGACGGCCGAGGCGAGGACGGCGAGCACCACCAGGTCGGCCACACCGAGGCCGAGGCCGAGCAGCGCCCTGCCCCGGCGTGCGGTGCCCCGCCACAGGGCCATGGAGGCCAGGACGACGGCGATGGGGCCGAGGAAGATGTTGAAGACGAGCAGTCCGACGAGGCCGAGCACGAACGAGGCGACGGCCATGCCGTCGGCGTCCCGCGTGCCGGTGCGGGCGCGTGCGGATGCGGATGCGGTGAACTCCATGGCGCGGTCAGCTCCTTCGGGTGGACCGTCGCGCGTGACGCTCACGGGCGGCGAAGACGAGCAGCCAGACGCCGATGAGCGCGGCGGCGGCCAGGGACACCGGGACCGGAACATGCGCCACCGAGCCCATCAGCACCCCCAGCAACATGAGTGCCGCTACGAGGACCAACACGTGAACCCCTCCTGAGAGTACGGCTGTTCACTGACTATCCAGTCTAGGACTCACCCCGCGGTTCCCCGCAACAGAGAACAGTTGTTTACTGAATGTCATGAGTCACACCGTCGGCGTCCGCGAGGCCCAGAAACAGAAGACCCGCAAGGCCCTCATGGAAGCGGCCCTCGTCCTCCTTGAGGGCCAGAGCCTGAGCAGCCTCGGTCTGCGCGAGGTCACCCGCGCCGTCGGCGTCGCCCCGACCGCCTTCTACCGGCACTTCCGCGACACGGCCGATCTCGGCGTCGCACTCGTCGACGAGGCGCTCGGCAGCCTGCACGCGGTGATCCGCGCGACCCTCACCGCGACCGGCGACAGCGCCGGGCGCATCGACAGCACGGTCGGCCTCATCGCCCGCCACGTCCACGCGCACCCCGCCCACATCCGCTTCATCACCCGCGAACGCCACGGCGGCGTGGAGCGGGTACGCACCGCGATAGGCGAGCAACTACGCCTGTTCGCCGACGAGGTGGCGGCCTGGCTCGCCACCCAGCCGGACTGCGCGGCCTGGAGCGAGGACGACCGGCGGATGCTCGCGCATGTCTACGTCGACCACATGGTGATGACCGCGTCCGCGTTCCTGGAGGCCGAGTCGTACGGCGCGGAGCGCGTCGAGGCCGCCGCCTCCCTCGCCCGCCGCCAGCTGCGCCTGGTCAGCCTCGGCCGCCGCCACTGGCTGGACTGACAGCCGGGGCGACCAGCCGCAGGGGCACTCAGCCGCGCGGTGCCCGCGCCAGCTGCCGGGACTGGGCGACGAGCCGGTCCGCGCTGTCCCAGACCTCGGCGTCCTCCTCCAGGAAGCCGCCGGCGAGGTTGCGGGTGGTGATGGAGACACGCAGCGGGCCGGGGGCGGGCCGGCAGCGTATGTGGGTGGTGAGTTCGACGGTCGGCGTCCAGCCCTTGAGGCCCAGCTCGAACGAGGTCGGCGGCAGGGCGTCGACCGTGAGCAGCAGCGAGAGCGGGTCGGCGTCACGGCCGTCGGCGAGGCCGAACCAGCCGCGCATCTCGCCCTTGCCCGAGGGCGCGCCGACGGCCCAGCCGGCGGTGGCGGGGTCGAGCCGGATGTCGAGGCGCTCGGTGATGCCCGAGCTGCCGGGGATGACGGCGGACCCGGCGTCGTTGCCCAGGCAGTGCTCGTACGGCGGCATGACAGGCGGCTTCGCCGTGGTGCGTACGTCGTCGGGCAGGGCGTCCAGGTCGCCGTAGGAGGCGAGGACCCGGATCCGCTCGACCTCGGTGCCGTCGTCGGCGTACTGGAAGAGGGACGCCTGGCCGGTGGAGAGGGTGCGTCCGCTGCGGACGGTCTGCGTACGGACGACTGCCTTGCCGGGTACGGACGGCGTCAGGTAGTGCGCCGAGACGGTGAACGGGTCCGGGTGCGGCAGGGCGTCGCGGAGTGCCCGGCCGAGCAGGGCGAGGAGGTAGCCGCCGTTGACGGCGTGGATGATCGTCCAGCCTGCGGAGAGTTCCGCGTCGTAGACGCCGGGTTCGCCCGATTCGCGCGGGGAGATCGCGGTGTCGCGGTCGAACTCGCTGTCCCCGATGGATGCCTGTGCCATGGCATGCACGGTACACCGGCACATTACTAAGCGGTAGCTAAGTGGTGGCCTCGGATTGCTCCTCGGCCTTGGCCGAGCTCCGGTGCCAGGCGCGCGGCGCCCGCCAGTGGAAGTGCATGGCGAGCAATCGCAGCATGAAAGCGGTGACGACGGCGACGCCGCTGGTCAGCGCGTTCAGCGCGTCGAAGCGGATGCACAGGGCGACCATCGCGGCCCCGACGATCGCAGGGACGGCGTACAGATCGCGGTCCCAGCGCAGCAGCGAGGGCACCTCGTTGGCGAGGACGTCCCGCAGTACGCCGCCACCGACCGCGGTCGCCAGGCCCAGGGCCGCCGAAGCGGTCAGGCCGAGCCCGTAGTCGTACGCCTTGGTGGTGCCGGTGACGCAGAAGAGCCCGAGCCCGGCGGCGTCGAAGGCGTTGACCCCGCCCTGGATGCGCTCGACCTCCGGGTGCAGGAAGAAGACCAGGGCGGCCGCGATCAGCGGGGTGGTGAAGTACCCGAGGTCGGTGAAGGCGGCCGGCGGCACCGCGCCGATGATGAGGTCGCGGAACAGCCCTCCGCCCAGCGCGGTGACCTCTGCGAGCACCGCGATGCCGAAGACGTCGAAGTTCTTGCGCACGGCGAGCAGGGCGCCGGAGATCGCGAAGACGAAGATCCCGGCGAGGTCGAGCGAATGCTGGACGGAGGGCGTGAAGAGTTCCTGGAACACCGGGCAATTGTGCCGGTTCTATTCCTTGCTGCTGTCCTCCGTGCCCGCGGGCGCGGTTCCCCCGCTTTCGGCAGTCCCCGCCCCCGCCGCCGGCGGCGTGACGTCGACGATCGCGATCGCCTCACGCGCCGTCTCCAGCACCGCCGACGATTGAGGCGCCTGGTCGGGCGCGTTCTCCGCGTGATGGCAGGCCACCTGGTGGCCGGTCTTCAGGGCCGTCAGCACCGGCTCGCGCGTCGTGCAGATGTCCGTCGCCTTCCAGCACCGCGTGTGGAAGCGGCACCCCGAGGGCGGCGAGATCGGCGAGGGCACATCGCCCTTGAGCAGGATGCGCTCGCGCTTGTGCTTGCTGCGCGGGTCGGGCACCGGGACGGCCGACAGCAGCGCCTTGGAGTACGGGTGCATGGGCGACTCGTACAGCGCCTTGCGGTCCGCCAGCTCGACGATCTTGCCGAGGTACATCACGGCGATGCGGTCCGAGACGTGCCGGATGACCGAGAGGTCGTGCGCGATGATCACGTACGTGAGGCCGAGCTCGTCCTGGAGGTCGTCCAGCAGGTTCACCACCTGCGCCTGGATCGACACGTCCAGGGCCGACACCGGCTCGTCGGCGACGACCAGCTTCGGCTTGAGCGCGAGCGCCCGCGCGATGCCGATGCGCTGGCGCTGCCCGCCCGAGAACTCGTGCGGATAGCGGTTGTAGTGCTCCGGGTTGAGACCCACCAGCTCCAGCAGCCGCTGGACCTCCCGCTTCACCCCGCCCTCGGGCGTGATGTTCTGCAGCTTGAAGGGGGCGCTGATGATCGTGCCGACCGTGTGACGCGGGTTCAGCGAGGAGTACGGGTCCTGGAAGATCATCTGTACGTCGCGCCGCAGCGGACGCATCTGCCCGGTGCCGAGGTGGGTGATGTCCCGGCCCTCGAACTCGATCTTCCCCTTGGTCGGTTCCAGCAGCCGCGTGATCAGCCGGCCCATGGTCGACTTGCCGCAGCCCGACTCGCCCACCACGCCGAGGGTCTCCCCCGGCCGTACGTCGAAGTCGAGGCCGTCGACGGCCTGGACCGCGCCGACCTGGCGCTGGAGGACGCCCTTCTTGATGGGGAAGTGCTTCACCAGGCCGCTGACCCTGAGCAGGGGCTCGGGTGAAGGGGAAGGGGAAGAAGGGGAAGGCGAAGAGGATGCCTGCTCCGGGATCGTCACTTCAGGATCCTTCGTCTCGCTCACAGCTTCGGCGCAATCTCTTCGGTCCAGATCCGCGTCCGGTCCTCGGCCGCCATATGGCAGGCGGAGTAGTGCCGTTCGGCTTCCTGTCCGGGCAGCACCTTGAGTTCCGGCCGCTCGGTGCGGGTGATCCCGCCCTTGGGCACGTCCGCGTACGGGCAGCGCGGGTGGAACGCGCAGCCGCTCGGGATGTTGATCAGGCTGGGCGGCGAGCCCTTGACCGGGATGAGGCGCTCGGTCTGGTCGCGGTCGATGCGCGGCATCGAGCCCAGCAGGCCCCAGGTGTACGGGTGCTGGGGCTCGTAGAAGACCTTCTCGGCGGGACCGCGCTCCACGCACCGGCCGCCGTACATCACGAGGATGTCGTCGGCCAGCTCGGCGACGACGCCCAGGTCGTGCGTGATGACGATGACGGCCGAGCCGAACTCCTTCTGCAGATCCCGGATCAGGTCCAGGATCTGCGCCTGGACGGTGACGTCCAGGGCGGTGGTCGGCTCGTCCGCGATGAGCAGCTCGGGGTTGTTGACGAGCGCCATCGCGATCATCGCGCGCTGGCGCATGCCGCCGGAGAACTCGTGCGGGTAGCCGTCGAACCGTTTGTCGGGCTGCGGGATGCCGACCCGGTCCAGCAGTTCGATCGCGCGCCGCTTGGCGGCCTTCTTGTCGACCTTGTTGTGGATGCGGTACGCCTCCACGATCTGGTGGCCGATCGTGTAGTACGGGTGCAGTGCGGACAGCGGGTCCTGGAAGATCATCGAGATCTCGCGGCCGCGCAGCTTGCGTACGTCGTCGGGGTCGGCGGACAGCAGTTCCTTGCCGTCCAGCCAGATCTCGCCGGAGATCTGGGCCTTGCGCCGGCCGTACTGGCCGACGGTGTGCAGGCCCATGATGCCGAGCGAGGTCACCGACTTGCCGGAGCCGGACTCGCCCACGATGCCGAGGGTCTTGCCCTTCTCCAGTTGGAAGGAGAGGCCGTCCACCGACTTGACGAGACCGTCGTCGGTGGGGAAGTGCACCTTGAGGTCGCGGACGTCGAGGAAGGCATCCGGCTGCGGGGAGCCGGAGCGTACGGGCTCCCCGACCGCACCGGTCTTCGTCAAGGGGGCTCCGGGGGCCTCCTCCGGGACAGGCACAGTGGTCACGAGAGCCTCACTCGGGGGTCGATCACGGAGTACAGGATGTCCACGACGAGGTTCGCGAGCACCACGGCGGCGGCGGCGATGAGCGTGACACCGAGGATCAGCGGAAGGTCGAAGTCACCGATCGCCTTGACCGCCGCCTGGCCGAGGCCGGGGAGGCTGAAGGCGGTTTCGGTGAGGATCGCACCGCCGACCAGGGCACCGAGGTCCATGCCGAGGATGGTGAGGATCGGCGTCATCGTGGAGCGCAGGGCGTGCTTGCCGACGACGACCGGTTCGCTCAGGCCCTTGGCGCGGGCGGTACGGATGTAGTCCTCGCCCAGGACCTCCAGCATGGTGGCGCGGGTGAGCCGGGCGTACATCGCGGCGTACAGGAAGGCGAGGGTCACCCACGGGAGCACCAGGCCGCTGAACCAGCCGAGCGGGTCCTGCGCGATGTCCACGTACTCGGCGTCGAACCAGCCGAGCTGGGTGCGGAAGACCGCCAGGGAGAGCAGCGCGGTGAAGTAGATCGGCAGCGACACACCGGCCAACGCGATGGTCATCGCCGTACGGTCGATCGCCGTACCCCGCTTGAGTGCGGAGATGATGCCGGTGGTGACACCGACGATGACCCACAGCACGCACGCGCCGGCCGCCAGCGACAGCGTCACGGGGAGCCGCTCGGTGAGTACGGGCCAGATCTCCTGCTCCGTACGGAAGGAGTAGCCGAAGCAGGGCGCGTCGCAGTGGAACGACGAGCCGCCGCCGGTGTAGTCACGGCCGACGAAGATTCCGCTGATGAAGTTCCAGAACTGCACCAGGATGGGATCGCCGAGGCCGAGCTTCTCCCGGACGCCTTCGACCGCGCCTGGGTCCGCCTGCTTGCCGATGAACATCGCGGCGGGGTCGCTGCCGGTCAGTTTCGGGATGACGTAGAAGATGCCGAAGGTCACGAGAGTGACCACGAGCAGCATCACGACGACGGCGGTCAGCCGCCTGATGAGGTATGCGAGCACTACGGTCGGCCCGGCGGCGGCCCGGAAGTCCGGTGAGGGACTGCCGGGCCGCCGCACGCGGCCATCACCTGCCCTTCGGGCTTAGCGGCGGGTGTGCCGGCGGAGCGAACGGACGGTCACTTGACGCCGAGGGAGGCGTAGTCGTAGCGGCCGTTGTAGGAGTCGGCCGTGTAGACGTTGGTCAGCCGCGAGCTGCGCCAGATCACGTTCTTCTCGAACGTGAAGGGCAGGTAGACCGCGTGCTCGGAGACCTTCTCGTTGATCTGCTTGTAGTACTCGGCGGCCTTGTCGGGGTCCGTTTCGAGCAGCGCCTTGTCGAACAGGCCGTCGATCGACTTGTCCTTCATCATCGAGAAGTTGTTGTTGCCGCTGTCGAGGATGAAGCGGCTGTCGACCAGCGGCTGCAGGAAGCCCTGGCCGGTCGGGAAGTCGGCACCCCAGCCCATGATGATGATGCCGTAGTTCTTCTTGTCGACGTTCTTGGGAGCGCCGATGATGCCCGAGGTCTGCGCACCGTCGTACTGGTCGATCTGCACCTTGATGCCGATCTTGCCCAGCGACGCCTGCATCGACTCGGCGGTGGCGATCTCCTGCGGCTTGTTGTTGCGGACCGCGATGGTGGTCTCGAAGCCGTTCGGCTTGCCGCAGGCCTTGAGCTCTTCCTTGGCCTTGGCGACGTTGCCCTCGGTGTCCTTCAGGACGTTGTACGGGTCGTACTTCGCGTCCGAGCCCTTGATGCTCGGCGGCAGCATGTTGGTGGCGATGTCGCCACCCGCCATCGGGCCGCCGCGCGCGGTCTGGAGCGACTTGTGGTCGGAGCCGTAGATGACCGCCTTGCGGCAGTGGACGTTGTCCATCGGCTTGACCGTCTGCGGGAACACCGCGTACCGGATGAAGCCGGTCTGCGGGTTGTCGACGTTCGCCTTGTGGTCGCGCAGCGCCTTGGTGCGGCCGGCCGGGCTGATGCCGGTGGCGTTGATGTCGACGTCGTAGGCGCCCTCGATCAGGCGGTTGTCCATGTCGTCGGCGTTGGTGATGAGCTTGAGCGAGACCTTGTCCGGCAGCGCCTTGCGGACGGTGTCGGTCTCCTTCTTCCAGTGGGGGTTGCGGCTCAGCTCCATGCCCTTGTTGGGGGTGTAGGAGTCGATCTTGTACGGGCCGTTGGAGAAGGGCTTCAGGCCGTACTTCTCCACCGTGTCCTTGTCCTGGCGGACCGGCGTGGCGGCCGGCATGGCCAGCATCTGGAGGAAGTCACCGTTGGGCTTCGGGAGCTTGAAGACGATGGTCTTGTCGTCCGGCGTCTCGATGGCCTTCAGGCCCAGCTTGTCGGCCGACTTGTCCTTGTACGGGCCCTTGTACTCCTTCTTCGGGTCCAGGACCTGCTGAAGGTAGATCGGGCCGCCGGAGATCTTGTCCTGGGCCCAGATGCGCTCGATGCCGTACTTGATGTCCTTGGAGGTGATGGGCTTGCCGTCCTCCCAGGCGAGCCCGTCCTTCAGCTTGAAGGTGTACGTCTTCTTGTCTGCGGAGACCTGGCCGGTGTCGGTCGCCATGTCGGCGACGAGCTCGGTGGACTCGGTGCCCGGGACCGGCTTGAAGGTGATCAGCTGGCGCGTGTAGTAGCGGGCGAAGTCCCACATGAAGCCGTAGTAACCGCGCTGCGGGTCCCAGGAGTCGGAGTCCTGCGTACCGATGAACTTGATCGTGCCGCCCTTCTTGTCCGAAGGGTTCGCGATCTTGCCGACGGCCGCGTTGAAACCAGGGGCCTTGCCCTTGCCGTCGGACTCGTCCTTGCCACCGCCGCCGCAGGCCGCGGTTCCGACGAGCGCGGCGACAACGAGCGCCGCGCTTGCGGCGAGCCGTCGCCGGGAAGAACTGTTGGCTGTCACGATCAGCAACCTCCGTAAGAGTGCCGGTCCCTTGCGGGTCCGACGGTTTGGGTGGCCTCCTGACACATCGGCAGGGGCGGCGCGGTAAGAACGTGCGGTGGTGCGGGAGGAACGGTCAGCGGGAGCCCTTCGGGTCCAGCGCGTCACGCACGCCGTCACCGAAGAGGTTGAAGGCCAGGACCGTGACGAAGATGGCCACGCCGGGCGCGATCATGAACATCGGGTCCGCCTCGTAGTACTCCTTGGCCTTGGAGAGCATCTGGCCCCAGGAAGCGGTGGGCGGCTTGACCCCGGCGCCCAGGAAGCTGAGCGCGGCCTCGCTGAGCACGTTGGTCGGGATCATCAGCGTCGTGTAGACGGTGATGGGGGCCACCAGGTTGGGCAGCAGTTCCTTGAAGAGGATGTACGCGCGGCCCGCGCCGAGGCTGCGGGCCGCCTCGACGTACTCGCGCTCCCTGAGGGACAGCGTCTGGCCGCGGACGATCCGGCCCACGTACGGCCACCCGAAGAAGCCGATGACGACGATGAGTGCACCGATGCGCACACCGGAACCGCTGAACCCCCAGAGGGAGTTGGGCAGTACCGAGACCAGCGCGATGATGAACAGCAGTTGCGGGAAGGCCAGCAGGACGTCCATCACCCGGCTGATCGCCGCGTCGACCCAGCCGCCGAAGTAACCGGCGATGATCCCGAAGACCGTGCCGAGCGCGACGGCGAAGAGGGCCGCGAGGAAGGCGACCAGCAGCGAGATCCGGGCGCCGTAGACGAGGCGGCTGAACACGTCGCGGCCGTTGACGGGCTCGACTCCCAGCAGGAAGTCGGAACTCATGCCGCCGAAGCTGCCGATCGGCGTGCCGAACAGCGGGTCGATCTTGTCCTCGTGGAAGTCGTTCGGCGGGTGGCCGAACGCGCTCACGATCAAGGGCGCGAACACCGCGACCAGGATCAGGAACAACACGACGACGCCACCGGCCAGCGCGACCTTGTCGCGCTTGAGACGCACCCATGCGATCTTCCAGGGCGAGCGGCCTTCGATGGCTTTCGCCGGAACATCGGCCGCGACGTCAACGGCCGCGGTCTGGGCCGCGTTCGTGTCGTGCAGTGGTGCCGTCATCGTGGTGGGGACCCCTCTCGGCTCGGCCGACGGGTGGTCGGCCCGCGCCTGCCGCTGTAGCGGCTTGTTCGCATCGCAGGTGCAAGTGGTGCGGAAACGTGCGGAAGGTGTTCAGAAAGAGCTGGGACAAACACAGTTGACACGGGGAAAGCGGGTCGCACACAGGACCGACGTTCCTTGTTGCGGGAGTCTTCAATGAGCGCGCGATCACCCGCCAGCCCTGACGGGCAATGGATGCGTAACCGTGATGTGGCCTGTGGCCTTCCGTTATCCGGACGCCGTGATCGGCTGAGCGGATCAGAAGCGGCCTATTGCACCAGACCGGACATGCCGCCCAACGGCCGTTATGGGCCGCGGAATTGGGCTATGGGTGCCGTGGCATCGGGTCGGGGGCCCGAGAGGCCGGCTCAGTAGGCGCGCGGGGCCGGGTAGCCGTAGCCACCCTGCGGGGCGGCGGAGGAGGGGGCGGCGGGCGCGTGCGCCTCGCGGGCGTAGAACGGGCGGGCGTTGGCGCGCAGCCACAGGGAGACGGGGTCGTACTCGTCGGACATCGCGACGGTGGACACGGGCAGGCCGTCGGGGACCACGCCGACCGACTGCTGCATCATCGCGCGCACCGCCTCGACGGACGGCTGGCTCGTGTCGTAGAGATCGAGACCGATGGCCAGGTACGGCGCCCCGAGCGCCGGCTGCACCCACGCGCGGCGCAGCGAGCGGACCGCGGGCGTACGGTGGGCGTTCTGTGTGAGCAGGGCGTAGAACTGGGGGATCTCGATGGCCGGTTCGGAAAGCCGCAGCGGCCCGGCGGGCATCCGGTCGAGTCCGGTCGCGATACGCCGCAGATCGAGCCAGGGGATGCCGACGCCGCCGCCGGGGGCGTGCGGGTTGAGCCAGATGCCCCAGCGGTCGGGGAAGAGGGCGCGCGCGACGTCGCGCGCCGGCACCACTTCGTACGCCCGGCTCCAGCCGCTCGCGGCGAGCTCCTGGGCGGAGGTGACGCACGGCGCGTAGCCGAGGCCGTCGACGTCCATGTTCCCGTACTGCGCGTCGGGGGACCCGGCCTGGCCGTGCCAGAGCAGCATCCAGACCTGACCGCCCGCCGGGTCGGCGAGGGCGCGCAGCAGCGCCTCGTACGCGTCGTACCGCCCGGGTGTCACCTGGCGCAGCATGTGCTCGACCTGCCCGGCCGCCGCAGTGCCTGACGCGCTCACCCTGGGTCCCGCCCCTCTTCGATCCACCGTGTCGGTTGTCGACCAAGCTTAAGCGGCAGTACTGGCACAGAGCACGAGTCGGGCACGAGTCAGGCGCGCGTGTAGAAGGGCCGCACCTTCTCCAGCATCCAGCCGGCGACCGGGTCCTGCGCCACGTCCAGCAGGATCAGGTTGACCTCCCAGGGCACCTGGACGCGGCCGAGCGCCCGGCCGAGGGCGTCCATCGGGGCGTTGGGGTCGGCGCCCTCCCAGGTGGAGAGCTGTACGCCGACGAACAGCGCGGGGGACTCGCCTTCGACGCTCGCGAGCGCCCGGCGGGCGGTCAGCACCACACCGCTCTCCTCGAACTCCCCGGCCGCGGCGGAGAGGAAGTCGACCGGCTCCTCCTGCCAGTCCGGCTCGAAGAGCCGCACCCTGCCCCCACTGGCCGGTCCGTCCAGCGGCGTACGGCCGGCCCGGCAGAGCTCGGCGACGGCGGGCGGCGGCAGTGGCACGCCGACCGCGCCGTCCGGGTTCACCGCGATGCCGAGCTGCGGCGGCAGGCCGCGGGCGAACTCGCGGGCGGGCGCCACGGTGAAGGACATGTGAGGCCCGGCGCACTGGCGCAGCTGCTCCTCGGAGCTGTACACGGGGACGTACGCCTCGCCGTGGATCAGCACGGTGGGCAGGTCGAGGTTCGGGGAGTCGGGCCCGCCACCGGACGGCAGCGGCACCCACACCTGGCTGCGCCCCAGCACCTCGACGATGCGGCCGCCCGCGCCGGGGTTGCCGAGTGAGGCGCCCAGCACCTCTTCGAGCTCGTTGCCGGGCCAGCCGTTGCCGCCGTGCGGGTGGGCGGGTATCGGGAAGTCGGGGAAGTCCACGGCACGACTTTAACGCGGCGCGCCGCGTGCCCCGGAGCACTGTCCCAGGCCCGCTCCTCAGACGCCGGAGGGGCCGGATGTGCCGGGCAGGGGAAGGAAGTCGATCACCGTGAGCGCGCCCGCCGCATCCCGGTCGAGCAGCACTGCCGACGCACAGCCCACCGGCAGCCGGCCATCCTCCGCGTCCCGCACCAGCCGGCCCACCGCACGCCGGTGCCGGGCGAAGGCGTACCCCGAAACTCCGCGGCCCCGCTCCTGCTGCCCGGCCCGCGCCACATCGGCCGTCACGTCGAGGAGGACCAGGTGCAGCGCGACCCCCCGGCGGCGGGCGTCGCGCGCCAGCCAGCGCCGTACCCACGCCTGCGTGCCGCAGTCGTGCACCACGACGCCCTCGCCGGAGCGCAGCGCCCGCCACAGCCCGGCGTAGTGCGCCGCACGCACCAGGGGCCGGTAGAGCGCGTACGGCAGCAGCCGCGGCAGGCGCGCGTCCCAGCGCTCGCGCGCGTCCTGCGAGTCGATACGGTGCGCCGCCGCGCTCGCCGTACGCCGGATCAGGGTGCTCTTGCCGCTGCCGGGCAGGCCGGACACGACCACCGTGTCACCGGCCGCGAAGGCGAGTACCCGCGGGCTGCGCCCCTCGCGCTCGCGCAGATCGCGCACGGTGGGCGCCGGCCGGCGGGCGGCGGCCCGCACCGGCACACCCTGCTGCGCGGGCACCGCGCGGTGTGCGGTGCCCGCGGTCGTCGCGTACGCACCTGGCTGCTGGAACGTCATCGTCTTCCCCCTGTCGGGTGGCCCCCACCCTTCCCCCCACCCTTCCCCAAGAAGTGTAAAGAAAAGGTAATGCGCCACAAGTCCATTTCCGGATCTGTCCAGGTGCTGTCCAGGTGCTGCCCGGACGCCGCCCACGTGCAATGATGTGCGCGCCAACTGCATACCGGCCGCTTGAATCCGCGCGGGAGAGTCCGAAGCACTGTGTGCCGAGGACGCCGAAGGAGCAAGTTCCTCCCTTGAATCTCTCAGGCCCCGTACCGCGCGGGCGAGGCAGATCTGAAAAGCGGGCCGCTTCGTCGCGGCTCCACCCAAGGTGCAAGCCGAGACCGTCACTCTCTCGGTGAACCTCTCAGGTTCCGATGACAGATGGGGAGGATTGTCCTCGCCTGTCATGCCCTGGGAGCCCCACACATGAGCAATGTCCCCCGTCACACCGCCCTCGACGCGCTGCACCGTGCGCTGGGCGCGACCATGACCGACTTCGCGGGCTGGGACATGCCGCTGCGGTACGCCAGCGAGCGCGACGAGCACAACGCCGTACGCAACCGCGCCGGCCTCTTCGACCTCTCCCACATGGGGGAGATCACCGTCACCGGACCCCAGGCCGTGAACGCCCTCGACTACGCACTCGTCGGCAACATCGGCACGATCGGCCCCGGCCGCGCCCGCTACACGATGATCTGCCAGGAGGACGGCGGGATCCTCGACGACCTGATCGTCTACCGCCTGGCCGAAACCGAGTACATGGTGGTCGCCAATGCCGGAAACGCGCAGATCGTCCTCGATGCGATCACCGAGCGCGCCGCCGGTTTCGACGCCGTCGTACGGGACGACCGGGACGCGTACGCCCTGATCGCCGTCCAGGGCCCCGAGTCCCCCGGCATCCTGAAGTCCGTCACCGACGCGGACCTCGAGGGGCTCAAGTACTACGCCGGCCTGCCCGGCACCGTCGCCGGAGTCCCGGCCCTCATCGCCCGTACCGGCTACACCGGCGAGGACGGTTTCGAGCTGTTCGTGGAGCCGCAGCACGCCGAGAAGCTGTGGCAGGCACTGACCGACGCGGGCAAGGACGCGGGCCTCGTCCCGGCCGGCCTCTCGTGCCGTGACACCCTGCGCCTGGAAGCGGGCATGCCGCTGTACGGACACGAGCTGACCACCGCGCTGACCCCGTTCGACGCGGGCCTGGGCCGGGTCGTGAAGTTCGAGAAGGAGGGCGACTTCGTCGGCCGCGCCGCCCTTCAGGCCGCCGCCGAGCGCGCCGAGACCGCCCCGCCGCGCAAGCTCGTGGGCCTGATCGCGCAGGGCCGCCGGGTCCCGCGTGCCGGTTTCTCCGTCGTCGCCGACGGCAAGGTCATCGGCGAGGTCACCTCCGGCGCCCCGTCCCCGACGCTGGGCAGGCCGATCGCCATGGCGTACGTCGACGCCGCGCACGCGGCGCCCGGCACCTCCGGCGTCGGCGTCGACATCCGCGGTACGCATGAGCCGTACGAGGTCGTCGCGCTGCCGTTCTACAAGCGCCAGAAGTGACCCCCCGCACAACCTCCCCGTTCACCACCACTCCCCCGCGTACAGGAGAATTCAGGTCATGAGCAACCCCCAGCAGCTGCGTTACAGCAAGGAGCACGAGTGGCTGTCGACCGCCGAGGACGGCGTCGCGACGGTCGGCATCACGGAGTTCGCGGCCAACGCGCTCGGTGACGTCGTCTACGCCGACCTCCCGGCGGCCGGCGACACGGTGAGCGCGGGCGAGACCTGCGGCGAGCTGGAGTCGACCAAGTCGGTCAGCGACCTCTACTCCCCCGTGAGCGGTGAGGTCGTCGAGTCCAACCAGGACGTCGTCGACGACCCGTCGCTGGTGAACTCCGCCCCGTTCGAGGGCGGCTGGCTCTTCAAGGTGCGCGTCACGGACGAGCCGGGCGACCTGCTCTCCGCCGACGAGTACGACGCCTTCTCCTCCGGCAACTAAGACCTCGATCGGGACCGTGATGACGCTTCTCAACACTCCCCTGCATGAGCTCGACCCGGACGTCGCCGCCGCCGTCGACGCCGAGCTGCTCCGCCAGCAGTCCACCCTCGAAATGATCGCCTCGGAGAACTTCGCTCCGGTCGCGGTCATGGAGGCCCAGGGCTCCGTACTCACCAACAAGTACGCCGAGGGCTACCCCGGCCGCCGTTACTACGGCGGTTGCGAGCACGTCGATGTCGTCGAGCAGATCGCGATCGACCGCATCAAGGCGCTCTTCGGCGCCGAGCACGCGAACGTACAGCCGCACTCGGGCGCCCAGGCCAACGCCGCCGCGATGTTCGCGCTGCTGAAGCCCGGCGACACGATCATGGGTCTGAACCTCGCCCACGGCGGTCACCTGACCCACGGCATGAAGATCAACTTTTCCGGCAAGCTCTACAACGTGGTCGCGTACCACGTGGACGACGCCACCGGTGAGGTCGACATGGCCGAGGTCGAGCGCCTCGCCAAGGAGTCGAAGCCGAAGCTGATCGTGGCCGGCTGGTCGGCGTACCCGCGTCAACTGGACTTCGCCGCCTTCCGCCGCATCGCGGACGAGGTCGGCGCGTACCTCATGGTCGACATGGCGCACTTCGCCGGTCTGGTCGCCGCGGGCCTGCACCCGAACCCGGTGCCGCACGCCCACGTCGTCACCACGACCACGCACAAGACGCTCGGCGGCCCGCGCGGCGGAGTGATCCTCTCCACCGCCGAGCTCGCCAAGAAGATCAACTCGGCGGTCTTCCCCGGTCAGCAGGGCGGCCCGCTGGAGCACGTCATCGCCGCGAAGGCCGTCTCCTTCAAGGTGGCCGCGAGCGAGGAGTTCAAGGAGCGCCAGCAGCGCACCCTGGACGGCGCCCGCATCCTGGCGGAGCGCCTGGTGCGGGCCGACGTCACCGAGCACGGCGTGTCCGTTCTCACCGGCGGCACGGACGTCCACCTGGTCCTGGTCGACCTGCGGAACTCCGAGCTCGACGGCCAGCAGGCCGAGGACCGTCTCCACGGTCTCGGCATCACGGTCAACCGCAACGCCATCCCGAACGACCCGCGCCCCCCGATGGTCACCTCGGGTCTGCGGATCGGTACGCCGGCCCTGGCCACCCGCGGTTTCCAGGCCGAGGACTTCGCCGAGGTCGCGGACATCATCGCCGAGGCGCTGAAGCCGTCGTACGACGCCGAGGCCCTGGCCGCCCGGGTCACGGCCCTGGCCGGGAAGCACCCGCTTTACCCTGGTCTGAAGTAGTTACGTACGGCACAGACTGAATAACGGGGCACCGCGCACACTGAACAGTGAGTGCGGTGCCCCGCACCGTGTTGCCCCGCCCTAGATCATCTGCACCACCCCCGCAGGCAGACAGCGGCGTCTACCAACCCTTAGGAGTCACCCCGTGGCCATCTCGGTCTTCGACCTGTTCTCGATCGGCATCGGCCCGTCCAGCTCCCACACGGTCGGCCCGATGCGCGCCGCCCGCCTCTTCGTGGGCCGCCTCAAGAACGACGGCCTCATGGCCCACACCGCTTCGATACGCGCCGAGCTGTTCGGCTCGCTGGGCGCGACCGGCCACGGCCACGGCACCCCGAAGGCCGTCCTGCTCGGGCTGGCGGGCAACTCCCCGCGCACGGTCGACGTCGAGACCGCCGACGAGGAGTTCGAGCGGATCAAGGCCGACGGGCGGATCAACCTGCTCGGCGTGCACGAGATCAGCTTCGACTTCGACGAGGACCTGATCCTGCACCGCCGCAAGGCTCTGCCGTACCACGCCAACGGCATGACGCTGTGGGCGTACGACGCCGAGGGCGCGCCGCTGCTGGAGAAGACGTACTACTCGGTGGGCGGCGGTTTCGTCGTCGACGAGGACGCGGTGGGCGAGGACCGGATCAAGCTCGACGACACCGTACTGAAGTACCCCTTCCGCACCGGTGACGAGCTGCTGCGCCTGGCGAAGGAGACCGGCCTGTCGATCTCCGCCCTGATGCTGGAGAACGAGAAGGCCTGGCGCAGTGAGACGGAGATCCGCGAGGGCCTCCTTGAGATCTGGCGGGCGATGCAGGACTGCGTCGCGCGCGGCATGTCCCGTGAGGGCATCCTGCCGGGCGGTCTGAAGGTACGCAGGCGCGCCGCGAACACCGCGCGCAAGCTGCGCTCCGAGGGCGACCCGCTGGCCCTGTCGATGGAGTGGATCACGCTCTACGCGATGGCGGTCAACGAGGAGAACGCGGCGGGCGGCCGCGTCGTCACCGCGCCGACGAACGGCGCCGCCGGCATCATCCCGGCGGTCCTGCACTACTACATGAACTTCGTGCCCGGCGCGGACGAGGAGGGCGTGGTCCGCTTCCTGCTCTCCGCGGGCGCCATCGGCATGCTCTTCAAGGAGAACGCCTCGATCTCCGGCGCCGAGGTCGGCTGCCAGGGCGAGGTCGGCTCCGCCTGCTCGATGGCGGCCGGCGCGCTCGCCGAAGTCCTCGGCGGCACCCCCGAGCAGGTCGAGAACGCGGCCGAGATCGGCATGGAGCACAACCTGGGCCTGACCTGCGACCCGGTCGGCGGCCTGGTCCAGATCCCGTGCATCGAGCGCAACGGCATGGCGGCGGTCAAGGCCGTCACGGCGGCGAAGATGGCGATGCGCGGCGACGGGAGCCACAAGGTGTCTCTGGACAAGGTCATCAAGACCATGAAGGAGACCGGCGCGGACATGTCGGTCAAGTACAAGGAGACGGCGCGCGGCGGTCTGGCGGTCAACATCATCGAGTGCTGAGGGAACAGCCCCGGTTTGCGTATTACGGCGTGACGATGCGCTCGACCGCGGCTGCGACGAGCGCGTCGCGTTCGGCCTCGGAGAAGACGTCCGGCAGGGTGAGCTGTTCCACGACGATCCAGTTGAACGCCAGGTAGAGCAGGCGAACGGCCGTCGCGTCGCCGGGCAGGCCGGAGGCCAGGTGGTAGGCCACGTTGGCGTTGGCGTCGATGTCCGCACGGACTCTCCCGGTCAGCACCGCGCGCAGCTCGGGGCGGCGGGTCGCTTCCAGCCGGAGTTCGAGCAGGGCGAGGTGGCCGGTCCGGAACGCGCCGATACGGGCGATGAGTTCGCGCATCAGCACCACGTAGGTGTGACGGTCCGGTGCGCTCGTCCGGTGCCGGGCCATCGTCGCGTCGTCCGGCTGGAGCCGTTCGTACACTCGGGAGCCCGCCCGGGTGAGCAGGTCGTCGCGGCTGGCGAAGTAATTGGACGCCGTCCCCGGAGGTACGGCGGCCTCGACGTCCACCGACCGGAACGTCAGGCCGCGGGCGCCTTCCCTGGCCAGCACCTCAATAGCGGCATCCACGAGGGCCGCCCTCCGCTCGGTGTTCTTGCGTTGCGCGCGTCCGGGTGAGCGGGCGCGGCAACGGGGTGCACCGCGGGGCGTGGAGTGGGTGGACGCACCGGCAGGGGGTACGCGGCAGGACATGATCAAACGCGCATTGTGGCAGGGCCTGGTGGCCGGCGCCGCCGGAGGCGTGGTGATGACGCTCGGCGAGAAAATCGAGCAAGCGATCACCGGCCGACCCGACTCCCACGTCCCCGGACGCGTTCTGGAACGCCTGACCGGCATGGGCGAACGTCCCGGCAAGCAGCCGCTGCCGGTCAACTGGGCCATGCACTTCGGGCAGGCCGCCCTCCTCGGCGTCCTGCGCTCGGTGATGGCCCACGCGGGCCTGCGCGGGCCGGTGGCCTCGGCGCAGTTCACCGTCGTCCGTCTCACCAATGACCAGATCCTGGAGAACGCCACGGGCGTCGGCGCCCCGCCCGCGACCTGGCCACGCACCGAACTGGTGGTGGACCTGCTGCACAAGACCGTCTATGGCTTCGTCACCGGCGCCGTCGCCGACGCACTCGCCGCCCGCAGCGGCCCCGGACCCGGCCGGCGCCACGCCGCCGTGCGCCCCGGCCGGCACGCCGACGCCGGTCCCCTGCCCCGTACGGACGCCTACGGGCGGTAGGGCGGTAGGGCGGTAGGGCGGTAAAGGCTCACGCGTCCGGCCCGGTCAGGCGTGACTTGACCGGGCCGGACGCATCCCGCTCTTCCCGCACCTCAGTGCTTGAAAGTGTCCTTGATCTTTTCCTTCGCCTGGCGTGCGTCGCCCTTGGTCTGTTCCACGCGGCCCTCGGTTTCCATGGACTCGTCGCCCACGGCCCGTCCGGTGGCTTCCTTGACCTTGCCCTTGACCTGCTCGGTCTTGGCCTTGGGCTTCTCGCCCTTCTTCCCAGTCACAGTGCTCACGTCCTGCCGGTCGAACGAATCGGACGCTGTTGCGTCTCACCGCAAACGCGTCGGTCAAACCTGCCGACGAGACAGGACGCGGAGATTCCGCTACATGTCTTGTGCATGCCATGACCCGTGATTACGGTCCCGGTTACGTGTCCGATCGGACAGCGCTCGGTTCCTCCGCCGTCCACGAGACGCGAGGCCGCCGGGGCAGGGCTTCACTTGGCAGGAGTTCATGTGACCGCTTCGTTCCGACCTCACCGCAGACGCACCACGCTCGCCGCCGCCGCGGCCACCGCCGTCGCGTTCGGCCTGCTTCCCACCGTCATCGCCCCGCCCGCCGGAGCAGCCGGAGCAGCCGGGGGCTTCCCGGTCCAGCTCGTGACCGTCGATACGCCGAACCGGGCCGCGAAGGCCCTGCTGAGCGGACTCGGCCTCGACATGACCGAGCACGCGGGCCACGACTACGTCGAGGTGGTACTGCACCGGGCGGCCGACGCCGAAGCCCTGCGGGCCGCCGGCCTCACCTGGAACGTACGCATACCCGACCTCGCCGAGCGCGAGTCCGAGATCAACACGGCGAACCGCTCGTACGCCGCCGCCACCCAGGAGTCACCGCTGCCCTCAGGCCGGGACACGTACCGCGATCTCGCCGACTACAACGACGACCTCGGCCGGCTGGCCGCGATCCGGCCCGACCTCGTGAAGAAGTTCGCCCTCAACCACAAGAGCCTTGAGGGCAAGGCGGTCTACGGCGTGGAGATCGGGCACAACGTGCGGGCCGCGCAGGACGGCCGGCCCGTCTTCCTCATGATGGGTGTGCACCACGCCCGCGAATGGCCGTCCGGTGAGCACGCCATCGAGTTCGCCTACGACCTGGTCAAGAACTACGGCAGCGACGACAGGATCACCGGTCTGCTGAAGAAGGCCCGCGTCGTGGTCGTGCCCGTCGTCAACGTCGACGGCTTCGAGAAGTCGGTCAGCGACGGGCACTTGATCGACCTGCGGTCGGTCGACGACGGCGGTACGGCGTCGATCCTGGCCACGCCCGGCAACGCGTACAAGCGCAAGAACTGCCGCATCGTCGACGGCCAGGCACCGGTGGCGGGCGAGTGCGCGCTGGTGTCCAGTCCGGGCGGCTTCGGGGCGGGCGTGGACCCCAACCGCAACTACGGCGGATTCTGGGGCGGTCCGGGCGCGGCCGCGGAGCCCGTCCAGGCCACCTACCGGGGCGCCGGGCCGTTCTCCGAGCCGGAGACGCAGAACATCCGGGAGCTGGTGAGCACGCGGCAGGTGACCGCACTCATCACCAACCACACCTTCTCCAACCTGGTGCTGCGCCCGAACGGCGTCGCGCCCGACACCACCGGGCCCGACGGGCAGCCCGTCGGCGATCCGCCCGACGAGGCGGCTCTGAAGGACCTCGGCGACCGGATGGCGGCGCAGAACGGCTATACCAGCCAGCACAGTTGGCAGTTGTACGACACCACCGGCTCGACCGAGGACTGGTCGTACAACGCGACCGGCGGCTTCGGTTACACCTTCGAGATCGGTCCCGACGAGTTCCACCCGCCGTTCCCGAAGGTGATCGACGAGTACCTCGGCGCCGGTGCGTTCGCGGGGAAGGGCAACCGGGAGACGTACCTCATCGCGCTGGAGCACGCGGTCGACGCGCGTACGCACTCCGTCATCGCGGGCAAGGCGCCCGCCGGCGCCACGCTGCGGCTGAAGAAGACCTTCGCCACGCCGACGTGGTCGGGTGCGATCAAGGACACGCTCGACACCACGATGGTGGTCGGGGCGGGCGGCAAGTACAGCTGGCACGTGAACCCGTCGACCCGCCCGGTGGTCAAGGCCAGGCAGATCAAGGTGATCTCGTCCGAGCCGCTGAAGCGGGAGACGTTCACCGGTACGACGTTGCCCGCCATGCCGACGGACAAGGAGTTCACCGTCGACCGGGCGGCCGACGTCTTCGAGGTGAAGCTGGACTGGCCGACGCCCGACGACCTCGACCTGCGCGTGTTCCGCAAGAACGCCGACGGGACGCTCACCGGGGCCGGCAGCTCGGCCGGCAGTGTCGGAGTGAAGGAACGGGTGTTCCTGGAGAACCCCGAGCAGGGGACATACGTACTGCGGGTGGAGAACTGGGCGTCGGTCGCGCCCTCATGGACCATGACCGCCGCGCTGTTCGACGCCGGCGAGCGGACGGCGGGAGGCCTCATCGAGAACTGGACGCTGTCCTGCGAGAAGAACGGCAGGGTCCTCCAGCAACTGCCGGTCGTCGTGGACCGGAACCAGCAGGTCAAGGCGGACCTCGGCCTCTGCGCGCAGAAGTGGACGACCGGATGACGGCCGCCCGCGTACGGACGGGCCGGCTCGCATCCGTCGTCGTCTCGCTTCTTCTCCTCGCCCCCCTCTCGGCGGGCCCCAGCTCGGCCACGACCAGCACCGCCGACGTCGCGGTCAGCACCGTCGGCGGGCAGCAAGTCGTCGACGGCAAGGTGCCGAAGGCGCTCAGCGGTGATGTGCCGGTCACCGGTACGGCGAGACCGGGCGCACCCGGTGAGCCACCGGCCGAGCCCGCGCCGCTGGTGGCCGACGCCGGTGACAGCGCCTTCGTCGCCTCGGGTGAGAAGGCCGTGCTGCTCGGCGCGGCGCACGGCGGTACGGCGCCGTACACCTGGGCCTGGTCGGCGGTGCGGGGCAAGGTGGCCGGTGCGGACTCGGCGAGCGCCGAGTTCGACACCGCCGGCCTCGCCCCGGCGACGTACGAGCTGCGGCTGGCCGTCACCGACGCGCGCGGCACCACGGTGAGCGACGACGTCAAGGTCGTCGTGGTCGAGGAGACTTCGGACCAGCTTCTCAAGGAGACGAAGACCGACCCGACACCGGGCGTCTTCCCCGCCGGGACGGCCGTGGAGTTCCCCTTCGCCGTTCCGGCCGGGGTGAAGTCCTTCGACGTCACCCTGTCGTGGAAGACGACGGCCCAGGACTACGACCTGCGGGTGGCCGATCCGTCCGGTGAGGTCGTGGCGCGATCGGAGTCGGGTGAGCATCCGGAGCGTACGTCGGTCTCCTCGCCGGTGGCCGGGACCTGGAAGGTCGTCGCGGTCAGGTGGGCCACGGTGACGGACGAGGTGACGGCCGAGGTGGTGGCGCGTACCCGGCCGGCCGATCCGCGTCCGGTCGTGAAGGCGGGCGGTCCGTACGAGTTCGAGACCGGAGCCGGGCAGCGGCTCAGCGGCTCGGTCTCGGGCGGCGCCGATCCCGTACAGGCGGCCTGGGACCTGGACGGCGACGGGCGGTTCGACGACGGTGACGGTACCGCCGTCACGCCTTCGCTCCCCGAGGGCCGGCATCTGGTCACGCTCAAGGCGACCGACGCCCATGGCCTGGAGCGGCGGGAGACGACCTCGGTGCTCGTGGGTACGGCGGACCGGCTCGCCGCCGGACCGCCCGTCACGGTGATCGGCATCGCCGACACCGGCATCAACCCGTACCACCTGGAGTTCTTCGCGCGGACGTACCCGGACCCCGATGTCCTGGCCCTGACGAAGAACTTCACGCGCCACCCGTCGGAGTACGTCCCCGGCTATCCGGCCGCCGCACCGGCGATCCCCGTCACCCTCGGCAAGGGCTACCTGCCCGAGGAGGACAAGGACCTCTGGACCACCGGGCGGACGACGGGCGGCACGCTCCACTGGATCCCCGGCACGAAGATCATCGGCGCGTACTCGTCGAGCATGGACGGCGCCCACCCGGTCCTCGACGACCACGGGCACGGCACGGGCTCGGCGTCGGTCTCGGCCGGCAACCGGTACGGCTACTGCCCGTCCTGCCTGCTCGTCATGGTGGAGGGGCTGGACGAGACCGTGGCGGTGAAGTACCCGTGGATCGACATCACTTCGCACTCGTTCGGTTACGTCGCGGGCGCGCCCGTCGGCCCGGTCGTGAGCGGCGAGGAGGCCACGAAGAAGGCCGCCGAGCGCGGCCAGACGGTCCTCTTCGCCGCCGGGAACGGCGTCGGGAACGCCTTCGACGTACCGGTCAGCACCTGGCACTCCGACCAGACAGGACCGGACTGGAACATCACCGTCGGGGCGCTGCGCCGCAACGACCAACGTGCGGTCGTCGGTGACGGGATCCCCGTACACCTGTCGTCGTGGGGCATCGGCAGCCTGCCGTCCGCCTGCCATACGGCGGTGTACTGCCAGGACCAGTTCAGCGGGACGTCGGCGGCGACGCCGTACACGGCGGGTGTCTTCGGTACGACCCTTCAGCGGGTACGTGAGGCGATCGGGGACGCGAGACCGGGCCAGAAGCCCGGCCAGGTCGTCGCCGAGGGCGCGGCGCTGGAAGGCAGCGTCTACCTCGACGACGGCAGGCTCACGCGCGGCGAGCTGCGTGAGGCCGTGCTGAAGAACGCCTTCCCGCTGGGCAAGGACGACCTGCCGTCGCCGTCCTGGCCGGCGGGCGCGCCGTACACGCCCGCGAACGTGCTCTTCGAGGGGTACGGCGCGGCGACACCGGAGAGCGGGCGCCGGGCGGTGGACGTCCTGCTCGGCCGTGCGCTGCTGCCGGAACGGCCGGTGGAGGACGACTTCTTCGCCGCCGACCGGGCGATCCGGGACAGTGTCTGGGGCGGTTACGACCGGGACGGCGACGGCACAGCGGATCGTGCGCCGATACCGTCCGGTGTGTCGGTGGGGCTCGATGACGTGGCGACGCTCGACGGCTCGCTGGGAGTGCTGCGTACGGTACTGGCCGCGCGGGGCAGCGGCGGAACGCGAGTGGCGGACGGCCCGCTGTCCGCCGACGCACTCCACTACTACCTGCACCAGCGGCCGGACTGCGGCGGCGAACGGACCATGGAAGCCACCGACAGCGCGGGCGACCCGGACGGCTGCCCGGCCGGGGACACCCTTTCGTCGGCGGCGCCGTACTTGCCCGTGTCGGCGTACCCGGCCACGGACGAGCTAGGCGAGCCTCTCGCGTCCGGATCGCGGGTACGGGCGGAGCTGTATCTACGGACGCGCGCGCCGGCCGTGGTGACGCCCACGGCGGTGCTGATGGCTACGGACCGGGAGATCGGCCGTGGAAAAGCCGCGACTCAGCCGGTCGTCGGAAGTGTGCTGTGCGGTGCCTCGGGCTCGCCCTGCTGGGTGAAGTTCACGATCGACTTCACGACCGCGCGGCCCGCGTTCACGGGCGAGCAGCTCGCCGTGCAGCTACTGATGGACAATACGGCGCTGACCGAGGTCGGTTACGAGGACGGCCACGCGTCGAGGATCTCGGTCGACCCGGCGCCGCTGCCGCCGACCGGACTGGAGTTCGGCGTCACGGTCACCGCGCCCTCGGACGGTTCAGAGGTCGCGGCGGGCGAGACGGTCGTCGCCGGCGGCGGGTACGCCTTCCCGGACCTCGGGAGCGACCCGGACGGCGTCGGCGGCCGGCCGGAAACCCGGCGGGTGCAGGTGTCGGTCGACGACGAGTCGTTCGGCTCACCGCTGTCGGCGAAGCTCGACGAGGCCGCCGGGGTCTGGCAGGCGTCGGCCGGAAAGCTCGCCGTCGGAGAGCACGTGCTGTACGTCCGCGCGGTACGGGACGGCACGCCGTCGGCGGTCGCACGGACGACCTTCCGCGTCACGCCCGACGCGCGGGTCGAGTGGCAGGTCGTCGACCGTAACGCCCCCGTGGACCCGGCGGCGTGGCGGCAGGCGACGGGCGTCGACGACTGGAGGTTCGATTTCGCGACATCGGCGTACGGCACCGGCCACAAGACGCTCGTCGTCCGTCTCGTAGAACGCGGCACAGAAACGGCACGAGAGGCGGTACGGGCACGGCTGCGCTGAGACGACGCCCCCGAAGGCGCTCCAGGTCCGGGCCCCGCCCCCGCGCGGATAACCAGCCCGTCCGGCGATTGAGGACCGGTGTCCGGGATCCGGGGCAGCGCCCCGCACCGACAACCAGCCCGCCCGACGACCGAGGACCGGGGCCAGGATCCGGGACAACGCCCCCGCACCGACAACCAGCCCGCCCGACGACCGAGGACCGGGGCCAGGATCCGGGACAGCGCCCCCGCACCACTAACCAGCCCGTCCGGCGACTGAGGACCGGGGCCCCCGGGGTCCGGGGCAGCGCCCCGCACCGACAACCAGCCCGTCCGGCGACTGAGGACCGGGGCCAGAGTCCGGGGCAGCGCCCCCGCACTACTAACCAGCCCGTCCGGCGATTGAGGACCGGGGTCCGGGGCGGCGCCCCGGTTGTGGGAAGGGGCGGGTAGGGGAAAAGCCCCGCAGGGCCCCCGCCCCCCACCCCCGCGCCGGGCGGGCGGGGGTCCTCCGGGGCCCGGCCGTCTCCTCCGTCCGGGGTCAAAGGCGGCAGGCCGGTCAGGCGGAGGACGAGGACACGCGCGCGCCCGCGTACAGCGCTGAGTCCACCCGGCCCACAGCCGATCGGGCTTCGCCGGCCAGGGACCGCCGGTCGGTCAGCGGCAGCGGTGGGTGGGGGGTGATCCGTACGGTCAGAGCTGACGCGCCGGCCACCCGGCGCAGCGAGGTGACGAAGTCCTCGTCGCCGAGGAACGCGGCCACCGTGCTGGGGGCGCCCAGTTGCTCGTACGCGATCGTCACCGGCCGGACCGGCGCCCCCGCATCGAGCGCCGCCTGGAACGTCGCCCGCCGGAACCGGCCGCCGGGCGCGGAGCACCAGGTGGTGGCCTGGGGGAAGACCAGCACGGAGCGGCCTGAGCGAAGGGCCGAGGACAAGTCGGCCACCGCACGGGGGAGTTCGCGCAGCCCCTCCCGGTCGATAAAGCGTGTGCCCACGCGTCGCGCCAGGGTACCGATGACCGGCCACTGGCCGATCTCCCGCTTCGCGAGGAGGGTCACGGGCTCCACGGCGAGTACGGCGATGACGTCGAGCCAGGAGACGTGGTTGGCCACGATCAGGGTGCCCGTACCGCCGCCGGGCACGGTCAGCGGTTCCAGGCCGGCGTCCAGGCGGATTCCCAGCGCGGCGAGGATGCTCCTTGCCTGGCCGCGCAGCGTGCCCGGTTCGGCGAGCCGTTCACCACGGGCCGCGCCCCTGGTGATCGCGTACGCCAGGGCAGCGCACCGGCGTACGGACTCCGCCATCGGGACCCGGGGGGCGGCATGGGCCGCGCAGTCGGGAGTGCACCCGGCGTCCACGGCCCAGGGGCCCCCGCTCACCGGGTTCACGGGGTTCACGGGGTTTCGCCCAGGAAGTAGCGGCGGTAGCGGTCCCCGAGCCGGTCCATGTCCAGCAGGACGAAGAAGTCGGCGACGTCGAACTCGGGGTCGTGGGTGGGCGCCCCGCACATCCACGCGCCGAGCCTGAAGTAGCCGCGCAGCAGCGGCGGCAGGCCGGCGTAACCGGGCTGCTTGGCCGGCAGTGCGTCGGGCCTCCAGGGCCGTCGCGGGTGGACGCGCAGTTCGGGCGGCGAGGAGTGCTTCGCCGTGCCGAGCAGCCAGGCGCCGGCCGCGGCCGTGCCGCCGTCCGACAGGGGTACGGAGGCACAGCCGGCCAGGTAACGGTGGCCGGAGAGCAGGACGTAGCGGGCGAGCGCGGACCACATCAGGTTGATCACCGCGCCCGAGCGGTGGTCCGGGTGTACGCAGGAGCGGCCCGCCTCGATCATGGCCGGGCGCAGGCCGTCGAGGGCCCGCAGGTCGAACTCGCTGTCGGAGTAGGACCGTGCGGTCCGTCCGGGCGGCAGGAGCCGGTAGGTGCCGACCACCTCGCCGGTCGTGCTCTCGGTGACGATCAGGTGGTCCACGAGGTCGTCGTACGGGTCGATGTCGTGCCCGGCCAGGGGCGAGTCGAGGGTCGCGCCCATCTCCTCGCCGAAGACCCGGT
The DNA here is from genome assembly GCF_000429085.1 of Streptomyces flavidovirens DSM 40150. Lineage (GTDB taxonomy): Bacteria > Actinomycetota > Actinomycetes > Streptomycetales > Streptomycetaceae > Streptomyces > Streptomyces flavidovirens. Next base: position 122,786 of record NZ_AUBE01000015.1, read on the forward strand.
ACCGCAGCCGCTGCGCCGCCCGGATCTGGTCCTCGGAGTCCGCGATGGAGGTGACGTACGAGCTGGCGGGCGTCGGGGCGGTGGCTGTGGTGTGCATGAGGCGCATGGGTGCCGTTCTCCGTCCGGTTCGGGGCCGATCGCGCAAGGAGCATGGCGGGGGCGACGGTCGTACCGGTGACAAGGAGGACTGGCCGCCGGATCCGTCGCATGAACAGCGGGGTTCGGGGCCGGACGGCTGTCGCTTCGAGGCGCGGGTGAGTAATACTCTCCGTATGGGCTCACGCATTACCCGTGTCCGACGGGCGACCTCACGGGACGCGAAGCGGCTCACGCGGCTCGTACGGACCTCCCGCGCCTACGAGGGCCCGTACGCCCCGATGGTGGCCGGATACCGGGTGGGGCCCGACTACATCGAGACGCACCGGGTGTTCGTGGCCGTCGGTCCGGACGACGACCGGCTGCTCGGCTTCTACGCTCTGGTGCTGGACCCGCCGGAGCTCGACCTGATGTTCGTGGCCGACTCCGCCCAGGGCCTGGGCATCGGCCGCCTGCTCGTCGCGCACATGCGCGGCGAGGCGCGCGCCGCGGGGATCTCCGGCGTGCGGGTGGTCTCGCACCCGCCCGCCGAGGGTTTCTACCTCAGCGTGGGCGGCGAGCGGACCGGAACCGAACCCGCCAACCCGCCCGCGGTGATGTGGGACCGCCCGGAGCTCGTCATTCCGGTCGGATGGGACCGCCATTCGGAGGACTGAGGGCGATCGGCGGGAACTGAGCGGGCCGCGCAAGCGTTGGCGGGTTGGGCAAAGAGATCGTCAAAGGGCGCGGCCCGCGCCGGATTGAGCAGGGATCTTCATGGGTGTCAGTCTCTCCAAGGGCGGCAATGTCTCGCTCTCCAAGGAGGCCCCCGGCCTGACCGCTGTCATGGTGGGCCTGGGCTGGGACGTACGCAGCACGACCGGGACCGACTTCGACCTCGATGCCAGCGCCCTGCTGCTCGATGTCAACAGCAAGGTCGTGTCGGACCAGCACTTCGTCTTCTTCAACAACCTCAAGAGCCCCGACGGCTCGGTCGAGCACACCGGTGACAACCTCACCGGTGAGGGCGAGGGCGACGACGAGCAGATCAAGGTGAGCCTCTCCACGGTTCCCGCCGAGGTCGACAAGATCGTCTTCCCGGTGTCGATCCACGAGGGCGAAAGCCGCGGCCAGAGCTTCGGCCAGGTCCGCAACGCCTTCATCCGGGTCGTCAACCAGGCGGACAACAACGAGCTCGCCCGTTACGACCTCTCCGAGGACGCCTCGACCGAGACGGCCATGGTCTTCGGCGAGCTGTACCGCAACGGCGCGGAGTGGAAGTTCCGCGCCGTCGGCCAGGGGTACGCCTCGGGCCTGCGCGGCATCGCGACGGACTTCGGCGTCAACATCTGATACGCCGCCTCGGGGCTGTCCGCGCCGGCACGCCCGGCCCGGACAGCCCGGTTCGCCGTGCGCGGTCGGCCGTGACGGAGCCGCGAGTGTCGCCGAACTAACACGGGCATTCTTTATGCAACTTGTTGCACAACGGTGCCCGCGTCGACTACACATTGCGGCATGAGTCCGACGACTGCGTACCCGCGCCTGCTGAGCCCCCTCGACCTGGGCTTCACGACCCTGCCCAACCGCGTGCTGATGGGTTCCATGCACGTCGGACTCGAAGAGGCCGAGCGCGGCTTCGAGCGGATGGCCGAGTTCTACGCGACCCGCGCCCGCGGCGGCGTCGGCCTCATGGTCACCGGTGGCATAGCCCCCAATGACCGCGGCCGCCCCTACCCCGGCGGCGCCAAGCTGACCACCCCCGAGGAGGCGACGCAGCACCGGCAGGTGACGGACGCCGTGCACCGCGAGGGCGGCAGGATCGCGATGCAGATCCTGCACTTCGGGCGGTACGCCTACCACCCCGACCTCGTCGCCCCCAGCGCGATCCAGGCGCCCATCAGCCCGTACACGCCGAACGCCCTGACCGACGCCGAGGTCGAGGAGACCATCGAGGACTTCGTCCGTGCGGCAGGGCTCGCCAAGTCGGCGGGTTACGACGGCGTGGAGATCATGGGGTCCGAGGGCTACCTGATCAACGAGTTCATCGCCGCGCACACCAACCACCGCGACGACCGGTGGGGCGGCTCGTACGAGAACCGCATGCGCTTCCCCGTGGAGATCGTCCGCAGGGTGCGCGAGCACGTCGGCCCGGACTTCATCCTCATCTACCGGCTGTCGATGCTCGACCTCGTCCCCGGCGGTTCCTCCCTCGACGAGGTCATCACGCTCGCCCGCGCGGTCGAGGCGGCCGGTGCGACGATCATCAACACCGGCATCGGCTGGCACGAGGCCCGCATCCCCACCATCGCGACCTCCGTGCCGCGCGGCGCGTACGCCTGGGTGACGAAGCGGGTCATGGGGTCGGTGAAGATCCCGCTGGTGACGACCAACCGCATCAACACCCCCGAGAAGGCCGAGGAGCTGCTCGCCGACGGCTGCGCCGACATGGTGTCGCTCGCCCGCCCCTTCCTCGCCGACCCCGACTTCGTCGCCAAGGCCGAGGCCGGCCGCTCCGACGCCATCAACACCTGCATCGGCTGCAACCAGGCCTGCCTCGACCACACCTTCAGCGGGCTCATCACCTCCTGCCTGGTCAACCCCCGCGCCTGCCACGAGACCGAGCTGGTCCTGACTCCCACCCGCCGCGCCAAGCGCGTCGCCGTCGTCGGCGCCGGGCCCGCCGGGCTCGCCTGCGCGGTGACGACGGCCGAGCGCGGCCACGCCGTGACGCTGTACGACGCCTCCGAGGTGATCGGCGGCCAGCTCAACATCGCGCGCAAGGTGCCCGGCAAGGAGGAGTTCAACGAGACGCTGCGGTACTTCCGCAGCCGGCTCGACGAGCTCGGCGTCGAGCTCCGCCTCGGCACCCGCGCCACCGCCGAATCCCTCACCGCCGCCGGCTTCGACGAGATCGTCCTCGCCACCGGCGTCACCCCCCGCGTCCCGCGGATCGAGGGCATCGACCACCCCAGCGTCATCAGCTACCTCGACCTCCTGCGCGACGACGCGAAGGCGGGCGACCGCGTCGCGGTCATCGGCGCGGGCGGCATCGGCTTCGACGTGGCCGAATTCCTCACCGACACGTCCACGGACGCGGACGACGCGGCGAGCCTCAGCCCCGAGGTCTTCTCCGCCCAGTGGGGCGTCGACATGGAGTACGGCTCACGCGGCGGCCTCCAGGCCCCGGTCCGCGCCCCCCAGACCCGCACCGTCCACCTCATCCAGCGCAAGGCCACCAAGGTCGGCGCCGGACTCGGCAAGACCACCGGCTGGATCCACCGCACCGAGCTCAAGCACCGCGGCGTCACGATGGTCGCGGGCGCGACGTACGACCGCGTCGACGACGAAGGACTGCACCTCACGGTCGACGGCGAGCAGCGGCTGATCCCCGTGGACACGGTCGTGCTGTGCACCGGGCAGGAGCCGCGCCGCGAGCTGTACGACACCCTGCTCGCCGCCGGACTGCCCGTGCACCTCATCGGCGGCGCGGACGTCGCAGCCGAACTGGACGCCAAGCGCGCGATCCGGCAGGGAACGGAACTCGCGGCCACCCTGTGACGTGGACCTGCCTAGGATGCGCTCATGTCCCTCCCGTACGCCATCCTCACCGCACTGCTCGAAAAGCCGTCGTCCGGGCTGGAGCTGACCCGCAGGTTCGACAAGTCCATCGGCTACTTCTGGTCCGCCACGCACCAGCAGATCTACCGCGAACTGGGCAAGCTGGAGGAGTCCGGCGCGATCCGGGCCCTGCCCGGGCCGCGGCAGCCGACGCGGGGACAGAAGAAGGAGTACGAGGTCCTGCCGGCCGGCCGGAACGAACTGGCCGCATGGGTGGCGAAGATCGAGGATCCCAAGCCCATCCGTGACGCACTCCTGCTGCGCCTGCGCGCGGCGGGAGTGGTGGGTACGCAGGGCCTGGAGGCGGAGGTGCGACGCCATCTGACGCTTCACCGGGCGCAGTTGGCGGAGTACCGCGCGATCGAGGAGCGGGACTTCGGGAACGGCAGGGACAGCGAGGGCGACCGGCTGCGGCATCTCGTCCTGCGCGCCGGGATCGACCTGGAGAACTTCTGGGTGGGCTGGCTGGAAGCGGCGCGTGCGGAGCTCGCGGACATGGGCCCGGGCGTCAGCACGGGCCCGGACACCGGCACTGATGCGCGTACGGGCCCGGAATCCACGGCCTGAGTGGATTCCGGGCCCGTACCGTACGACGGTCAGCCCTTGTTCTGGGACGCCCAGAACTCGTCGAAGGTGAGCTTGCCGTCACCGTTGCTGTCATGGGAGTTGATTACGGCCTGGGCCACCGTCTCGGTGACGTAGGGGTCACCGAGCTGCGCCATGACGCTCTTGTACTCGACCGCCGAGATCGTGCCGTCCCCGTTGATGTCGTACCGCTCGAAAGCCTTGCGCGCCGACTCGATGTCCGCCACTGGATCCACCCCTTCTGGTGCTGATAGAACCCGCACAGATTATCGGCCCGGCCGCCGGTCCCTGATGGCGCACTGAAGTACCTCCGCAAGTACTTCTCCGCAAAACCTTTTCCGCACGGGAACAGTGCGTTTTCCGCCCCGGATTGCACAGTTCCGGCCAATACCAGGGGCCACTTCGTCACTCTCTGCCGCCGGGCGATAACTTCATGGCGTCGCCGCCACACCAGGAGCACAGGGCCCCTCGGGACTAGCGGCGCCAAGGGCGTTCTTCAGTGGACCTCACGACTGACGCAATTCACGTTTCAGCCCTATACCCCCAATGCCGCGTCATCTGTTCCGAGGGCAGCCATGCCCCCAGTGACGCCGGCGAACTCAAGCCTCTGCGCGCCGCGCGCGATCAGGCATATGCCGTCGAAAAACCCGAAGCCTACGGAAGGACTGCGGACAATGACCGACAAGCTGCTTGATTTTCCCCTCTCGCGGCGGGGCGACGTACTTCCCGAAGAGTGTTCCTGGCTTCGCGAGCAGCAGCCGGTGGCCCGGGTACGCACGCTCACCGGGGACAGTGCCTGGCTGGTGAGCAGTTATCCGCTGGCCAAAAAGGTGCTGGAGGACGAGCGGTTCAGCCTCAGGGAGACGGCCGCTCCCGGCGTGCCGAAGCAGTACGCGCCGACCATCCCGCCCGAGGTCGTCAAGAACATGGGGCACCTCGACAGCGCCCGCCTGCGCGGCGCGGTGATGAAGGCGCTCAACCCGCCCACGGGCGGCGGGCTGCACGGCTGGCTGCGCCTCACGGCTGACCGGCTCATCGACGACCTGATGGCCTGGGGGCCGCCGGTGGACCTGCGAGCGGGGTTCGCCGATCCCTTCTCGGCGGCCCTGCACTGCAAGGTTCTCGGGGTGCCGTTCGAGGACTGGCCCCGGCTGATGTCGAGCCTGGACATCGCGTTCATGACCAGCGCGCAGCCCTTCGAGGGCTCGCAGCTCAACTGGTACAAGGACGTCGGCTACATGGTGGAGCGGCTGAACGCCCCCGCGTCCGAACGCGCGGGCCTGCTGGGAGAGCTGGCCGCGCTGCGGGACGACGCGGAGTCCTCGCATCTGACGGACGAGATGCTCGCCACCGTCGCCGCCTCGCTGTTCGGCGCCGGCGCGCTCTCCACGTCCGCGTTCCTGGTGCTCGCCGTGCTCGCGCTGCTGCAACGGCCGGAGCTGATCGGTTATCTGCGCGCCCACCCGGACCGGATGGGCCGCGCCGTCGACGAACTGCTGCGCTGGAACCTGTCGATCGGCGACGGTCTGCCCCGCCTCGCCCTCGCCGACGTACAGCTCGGTGACGTGCTCGTCCGCAAGGGCGAACTGGTCCTTGTCCTGGTCGAGGGCGCCAACTTCGACCCGGAGGTCTTCGAGGACCCCCACATCCTGAACCTGAACCGCGAACACAACCCGCATCTCGCCTTCGGCGGCGGCAAGCACTTCTGCCCGGCCTCGGCGCTGGGCCGCGCGCACGCGGAGACAGCGCTGGCGGCGCTGGTGGACCGGATGCCGAGGCTGGGGCTCGCGGTCCCGGCGGAACAACTGGTGTGGCGTACGGGCTTCATCAAGCGGCTGCCGGAGCGGCTGCCGGTGCTCTGGTAGGGGCGCCGGGGCACGTAACGGAGACCAAGAGACCTCGCGTCAGCGGAAGATGCCCGTGTGGCCCAGTGAGTAGCGGCCCGGCTGGGGGTAGACCGCGAGGCCGTGCGGGCCGCCGCCGACCGGGATGCGGGCGAGCTGCTCGCCGGTGGTGGTGTCGATGGCGTACACCTCCGAGTCGTAACGCCCGGACAGCCACAGCACCTTGCCGTCGGCCGAGACACCGCCCATGTCGGGGCTGCCCCCGTCCGGCAGGTGCCACTTCTTCGTCAGCTTGTTCTTCTTGAAGTCGAAGACGGAGACGGACCCCTCGCCCCGGTTGGAGACGTACATCTCCCTGGAGTCGCGCGAGACGTAGAGGCCGTGGCAGCCCTTGCCCGTCGGCAGCAGATCGGGGGTGGTGAACTTCTCGCCGTCCAGGACCCACATGCCGTGCGCCATCATGTCGGCGATGTAGATCGTCTTGCCGTCGGGCGAGATCTTCACGTCCTGCGGCATCGCGCCCTCGAACGGCAGCTTCTGCTGGCCGATGACCTCCATCTTCTCGGTGTCGACCTTGAGGAGCTCGCCGGAGAACTCGCAGGAGACGACGAAGTACCGGCCGTCGGCGGAGAAGTCCGCGTGGTTGACGCCCGCGCAGCTCACCGGCACGGTCTTGACGCGGTCCATGGTGTGCGGGTCGCGGAAGACCAGTTCGCGGTCCATCGACGCCATGACGACGGCGTACTTGCCGTTGGGCGTGAAGTAGAGGTTGTACGGGTCGTGCACCTCCACCGGCTTGCCCACCGCGCCCGTGGCGGGGTTGATCGGCGTGAGGGTGTGGCCGCGGTTGTTGTTGACCCACAGGGTCTTCATGTCCCACGACGGCACGACGTGCTGCGGCTGGACACCGACCGGGATCGTCTTGATGACCTTGTACGTCTTGGGGTCGATCACCGACACCGTGTTGGAGTTGGTGTTGGGGACATAGACGCGGGACGGGAAGTTCTTGACGACCGGCGACAGTTGGTTCGGCCGGTCGGCGGCGTACACGTCCTTGGGGTCGAGCACCGGTGGCATCCCCGGCAGCCCGGCGGGCGCGGTCTTCTTCACTTCGGCGGGCGACGCCACGCCCTTGGTGCCGCCCGCCTCGGCGGGCCCCTTGCCGTCGGAGTCGGCGCAGCCCGCGAGGGCGGCGAGGAGGGCGCCGGCGAGCAGCGCGGTCGTACGTCGAATGATCGTCGTCATCGGGTCAGCAGCTCCGTGGTGGTCACCGCGCGCAGGCCGCGGCGGTCGAGTTCGTCGAGGAGGGCGGGCAGGGCGGCGACCGTGTCCGCGTAGCCGAAGTGCAGGCTCACCACGGATCCGTTGCGGATTTCCCCGCTGATCTTCCGGGTGACGGCCGGGGCGCCGGGCGAGGTGAAGTCGAGCGAGTCGACGTCGTACGACAGGACGTGCGGGTAGCCGGCCCGGTGCGCCAGCCGCTGGACGAGCGGCGTGGCGTACCGGGTGCGCGAAGGCCGGAACCAGGTGCCGATGGAGCCGGTGAGCCGGCGCAGCCGGTCCGCGCAGCCGCTGATCTCGGCGTACGCCTCCTCCTCACCCATGGCGGAGATGGCGAGGTGTCGCTGGGTGTGGTTGCCGAGGTCGTGGCCGCCGTCGATGATCCGGCGGGCGAGCCGCGGGTGGGCGTCGAGCCAACTGCCGACCACGAGGACGGTGACGCGGGCGCCGGCCCGCTCAGCCTCGGCGAGTACGGCCTTCGCGGTGGCCGGGTCGCCCTGCCCGTGGAAGGTGAGGGCGACCCGGCGGCGGTCGCGCGGGCCGTGGGTGATCTGGACGGGCAGGCCGGGGAAGCGGTGGGGGGCGGGGGCCGGGCGTGGCACCGCGGACGGTACCGGGGCGGGCGCGGGTGCCGCGGAGTCCGCGTCGCAGCCGGTGGCGAACGCTCCCGCGACGGCCGCCCCGGCCGCTCCGGCTCCGGCGCGCAGCACGCTGCGGCGGCAGGTCAGTGTCACGCGCCCTATTTAAGGGGTAATGCGAGCAAAAGATACCGATTGAGCCAATTCGGGGTCTAGCGGGTCGCCGGTGCTCAGGTGTCCAACACCCACTTCCGGTATGGATTCACTCGCCCTGGCCCATATTTATGCGGACATTGCCAGGTGAGTGGCTCAGCTCACCTGCGATTCATCGCAGGAATGCCCAATGTTGCGGCGTTTTGACCCAGTGCGGGCTTTTGGCGCCCTGCTCACCTGTCTGCCATAGTCGGTGCCACGACCCCCATTGACCCGGGCCAGGTCGCCATCACAAGCGGCCGTGGATCACACCCCCCCGTTCCACGGCGCTCCACAAAAGCCCCCGAAGTGCCGCACCCCGGCCCGCAGGGGGCTTTTGTGCATGCCGCGGCATTTCTGAAGGTCAGCGCTCGGCGGTACGGTCACTGACCCGCATCTCGAACCAGGTGGTCTTGCCGCGCGGCAGCAGATCCACGCCCCACCGGTCGGAGAGCTTGTCGACGAGGAAGAGCCCGCGGCCACTGATGTCGAGTTCACGCACGGGCATCAGGCAGGGCAGGCCGCGCGACGGGTCCCGCACCTCGACCCTTATCCAGCCCCGGCGGCGCAGCATGCGCAGTCCGAAGACGCGGGCGCCGGTGTGCCGCACGGCGTTGCCCACGAGCTCCGAGACGAGCAGCACCGCATGCTCGGCGGTCTGCGGGGAGAGCTGCCACTGGCGCAGGACCACGCAGTGCGTGAGCCGCCGCGCCGTGGCCGCCGACTCCGGCCGGGAGGGCAGCCGTACCTCTTCGTCGGTCGGGTTCCCGAACAACTCCACGGCTTTGAACGCCTGTTCGTCTTCAATAGCCGGTGTCCACCGTGCGGCGGTCGCGCTGCCGCGCGGCCGCGGTTGCTCGACACCCTCCAGCCCCGCCATGCCCCCCATCATGGCCGTCCGAAAGGCCCTCCGGGGCCGTTCCGGGGGATTCGGCCCCTCGGAACCACCCCGCCAGGGGGTACGGGTTGACATATGCCGGTGGCAGAAAATGCATCGACGCACAGCAACTGACCTGCGGTTGGCGACGGACGCGTCTGATCACGGAGCCCTCGCGCCAAGGTCCCCTTCAGGCCGCGTTAAGGCCGGGTTAATCCGCCCGAGAGGAGTACCCGCCACCTGTGCGCCAACTTGCCGACGGTCAGAGGAACTTGGCCTTACCGGGGCCCTCGTCGACAAAGCTGCGCATGCCACGCTCCCGGTCCTCGGTGGCGAACAGCCCCGCGAACCAGTTGCGTTCGATGGCCAGCCCGGTCTCCAGGTCCGTCTCGAGACCGGCGTCGACGCACTCCTTGGCCGCGCGCAGCGCCATCGCGGGGCCCTGGGCGAGCTTCGCGGCCCAGGCGTGCGCCTGCTCGTACACCTCGGCCGCCGGCACGACCCGGTCGACCAGGCCGATGGTCAGCGCCTCGTCGGCGCGCACGTGCCGCCCGGTGAAGATCAGGTCCTTGGCCCTGGACGGGCCGACCAGCCGCGCGAGCCGCTGCGTGCCACCCGCGCCGGGGATCAGGCCGAGGAGGATCTCGGGCTGGCCGAGCTTGGCGTTGTCGCCGGCGATACGGAAGTCGGCGCACAGGGCGAGCTCGCAGCCGCCGCCCAGCGCGTAGCCGGTGACCGCGGCGACGACGGGCTTGGGGATGCGGGCGACGGCGGTGAAGGAGTCCTGGAGAGCCCTGGAGCGTACGACCATCGCCGCGTGGTCCATCGCCTGCATCTCCTTGATGTCCGCGCCGGCGGCGAACACCTTCTCGCCGCCGTAGATGACCACGGCGCGCACGTCGTCGCGCCGGGTCGCCTCTTCGGCGAGCTCACGCAGCCGGTCCTGGGTGGCGATGTCCAGCGCGTTCATCGGGGGGCGGGCCAGGCGGATGGTGCCGACGCCCTCGGAGACTTCGAGATTCACAGTCATACGAGCGAGGTTAGCCGCCGTTAACGACAACGGACCCGGTGCGCTCCATCACAGTGCACCGGGTCCGTACGTACGTACCGCGCGTGTTACTTCTTCCACTCCGCCCAGGACATGTTCCAGCCGTTGAGGCCGTTGTCCGGCTGGATCTGCTTGTCGTTGGAGTTCTTCACGACGACCACGTCACCGAGGATCGAGTGGTTGAAGAACCAGGCGGCCGGAGTCTGCTTGTCCCACCCGCCCCGCACGTCCCGCAGACCCACGCAGCCGTGGCTGACGTTCGCCGACCCGAAGGTCCCGGCGCCCGCCCAGTAGTTGCCGTGGATGAAGGTGCCGGAAGTCGACAGACGCATCGCGTGCGGTACGTCCTTGATGTCGTACTCGCCGCCGAAGCCGACGGTGGCGCCGTTCATGCGCGTCACCCTGTACTTCTCGCTGATGACCATCTGGCCGTTGTACGTCGTCGTCGACGGGGCGCCCGCGGTGATCGGGACGGTCTTGAGGACCTTGCCGTCGCGCTTGACCGTCATCGTGTGGGCCTTGGCGTCCACGATGCTGACCTGGCTGCGGCCGACCGTGAACTTCACCGTCTTCGACTGCTTGCCGTACACGCCCGGCCGGCCCTCGACGCCGTCGAGGTTCAGCTTCAGCGTCACCTTGGTGCCGGCGGCCCAGTACTTCTCGGGGCGGAAGTCCAGGCGGTCGTTGCCGAACCAGTGGCCCTCGACCGGCACCGACGGCTCGGCCGTCACCTTGACCGCCTTCTCGACGTCCTCCGGCTCGGTGATGCCACGGCTGAAGCGCAGCGAGACCGGCATTCCCACGCCCACCGTCGAGCCGTCCTCGGGCGTGAAGTAAGTGACGAAGGTGTTCTTCGGTACGAGTGTCGTGAAGGTGGTGTCCTTCGCGGACTCACGGCCCTCGGAGTCCTTCGCGATCGCGTGGACCTTGTACTTGGTCGCGGCGCCGAGGTGGTGCGCCGGCTCCCAGGAGGTGCCGTCGCCGGTGATCTTTCCCTCGACCTCGTTGCCCTTGGTGTCCTCGACCTTGACGGACGTCAGCCTGCCCTTGTCGGCGCCGATCTTCAGCGCCCCGCTCGTGGCGACGTTCTTCGCCTCGTCCCTGGGCACGATCGTCACCACCGCCTGCGACGCCTCGGTGTCGCCGGTCTTACCCGCCCCGTCCTTCTTGCCCTTGCCGCCACCGTCGCCGGAAGCACCGCTTCCCGCGCACGCCGTGACGAACAGCAGCATCGCCCCCAGCAGCAGAGCCAGCAGTCCCGGTCCCCCGCGCCGAGATCCGCGCCCCCGCCGCGCTCCGGCCGATGTCCCCGGTATCGGCTGCCTTTTCACGTGTTGTTCTCCCCTCGCACGGCCTGGCCCCAGCCATGGCCCGCACCCCCACGCGCAGCAACCGCGCGCCTGGTGAATGGTAATCACACCGGGCGTTTCGCCGACTCCCCGTGTATGTCACCATTCGGTCCCAAGTGACGGGGAGACCGGTGCGGGCCGTGCAGGTCAGCGAGGGGTCACCGGAGAGCGGAGCCGGCCTTCCAGCGGTTCCAGTCCATGTTCCAGCCGCCGAGGCCGTTGTCGGGAGCGACCTTCCGGTCACGGGAGTTCACCACTTCCACCACGTCCCCGACCAGCGTGCGGTCGAAGAACCAGCCGGCCGGGGTGTCGGGGCTGCCGCCCTTCACATCGCGCAGCCCGATGCACCCGTGGCTGGTATTGACCGATCCGAACGTCTCGGACGGGGCCCAGTAGTTGCCGTGCAGGAAGGTCCCCGAAGCCGTCAGCCGCATCGCGTGCGGGACATCGGGGATGTCGTACTCGCCACCGAAGCCGACGGTCCTGCCGTCCATGCGTGTGACGTCGTACAGCTCGGTGACGACCATCTTTCCGTTGTACGTCGTGGTCTTCGGCGCGCCCGCGCTGACCGGCACGCTCACCGGCTTCTCGCCGTCGCGCCGTACCACCATGGTGTGCGCCTCGGCGTCCACCGTCGAGACCTGGGAACGGCCGACCGTGAAGCCGACCTCCTTGTGCTGGATGCCGAACACACCGGGCGCCGCCTCGACGTCGCGCAGTCCCAGGTCGACGCTGACGCGGGTGCCCGGCTTCCAGTAGTGGCGCGGCCGGAAGTCGAGGCGCTGGGCGGCGAACCAGTGGCCGGACACTTCCACCGGCGGCTGGGAGCTGATCTTGATGGCGCGTTCTACGGCGGCGCGGTTGACGACGGCACGGTTGAAGGAGAAGGACACGATCATGCCGGTGCCGACGGTCGAGCGGTTCTCCGGCTTGAAGTAGCCGATGAAGCGGTGCTCGGGGACGACCGTGGTGAACGAGGTGTGCCGGGCGGAGCGGCGGCCGTGGCCGTCGACGGCGACCGCGTCGACCGTGTACTTGGCGGCCAGCCGCAGCGGCCCGGAATCCGGCCGCCAGCTCAGCCCGTCGTCCGCGATCCGGCCCGTGACCTCGTGCTGGTCGGCGTCCTCGACCCGTACGACCTGGACCCGTTCCAGCCGCCCGTCGGGGACCTTCACTTCGATCCGGGCGTCCGCCCCGATTCCCTTCGCGCCGTCCTCGGGAACGATCCGGATGGCGTCCCCGGGGGAGCGCGGCTTGCCGCCGAACAGCGGTTCGCCGTCGGCCGTGCACCCGGCGAGCCCGGCGACGAGTGCTGCCCCTGCCAGTGCGGCGGCCAGGGCCGCCCGTGCGCGTCTCACTGCGTCTCTCACGTCCGGCCCAACGACCGCCCCCCTCCAGGGGAAACGTGAGTACGACCCCTGTTCCGGGCAGAACAGGTGGGAGGACTGCGCGAGGGGGCCACGGCCGGGACGCCGTACGGTCTCAAGGATCCGCCGGTCCCAACGAGCCGCGGGAGGCTTACAGGTGTCCAGCGCACCCGAGCAGGAGGCAGTACAGGAGGCGGTGCGGGCAGCGGTGACCGAGGCGGTGCACGACAGCCGCCCCGCACCCGCACCCGCCCCGGCCGCCGTCAACGGGCGGCGCCCGGGCCACGACCGGGGCGGGCCGCCCGTCTGGCCCGGCGCGCCGACCCCTCTGGGGGCGCGGTTCCGTGTCGGGCCCGACGGTGTCGCGGGCACGAACTTCGCACTGTGGGCGGGCGGCGCCGAGGCCGTCGAGGTGTGCCTCTTCGACGAGGACGGCACCGAGACGCGCTGCCGGCTGACCGAGCTGACGCACGAGATCTGGCACGGTTTTCTGCCGGGCATCCGCGCGGGGCAGCGCTACGGCTTCCGTGTGCACGGCCGGTGGGACCCGTGGACCGGCGCGCGCTGGAACCACGCGAAGCTGCTTCTCGACCCGTACGCGCGGGCCGTGGACGGCGACTTCTCCCTACCCGGCGAGGTGTACGGGCACGTCAGGGACTGGCCGCAGCAGAACGTCGCGGACACGGTGCGCGACGACCGCGACTCGGCGCCGTACGTCCCCAAGGGTGTGGTCGTCCACGACGACGCGCCGGGTGATGAATGGGTGGACGACCGGCGGCCCAAGACGCCGTGGGCGGACACCGTCATCTATGAACTGCATGTACGCGGCTTCACGAAGCTGCATCCGGGCATCCCGGAGGAGTTGCGCGGTACGTACGCCGGGCTCGGGCATCCGGCGGCGATCGGGCATCTGAAGCGGCTGGGGGTGACGGCGGTCGAGCTGCTGCCGGTGCACCAGTTCGCCCACGAGGACCATCTGCTGCGGCGCGGCCTGCGCAACTACTGGGGTTACAACTCGATCGGCTACTTCGCGCCGCACGCGGGCTACGCGGCGTCGGGCACGGCCGGGCAGCAGGTCGGCGAGTTCAAGGAGATGGTGCGGGCCCTGCACGCGGCCGGTATCGAGGTCATCCTCGACGTGGTCTACAACCACACGGCGGAGGCGGGCGAGCTGGGGCCCACCCTGTCGCTGCGCGGCATCGACAACCGCGGCTACTACCGCCTCCAGAACGACGCCAGGCGGTACGCCGACTACACGGGCTGCGGCAACACCCTGCACGTCGTACAGCCGAACGTGCTGCGGCTGATCACGGACTCGCTCAGGTACTGGGTCACCGAGATGGGCGTGGACGGTTTCCGCTTCGACCTGGCGGCGGCCCTCGCGCGCTCGATGCACGACGTCGACATGCTGTCGCCGTTCCTCGCGGTGATCGCGCAGGACCCGGTGCTGCGGCGGGTGAAGCTGATCGCCGAGCCGTGGGACGTGGGCAACGGGGGCTATCAGGTCGGCGCCTTCCCTCCCCTGTGGACGGAGTGGAACGACCGCTACCGGGACGCTGTACGGGACTTCTGGCGGGGCGCGCTGCCGGACGTGCGGGACCTGGGCTATCGCCTCTCCGGGTCGAGCGATCTGTACGCGTGGGGCGGCCGCCGCCCGTACGCCTCCGTCAACTTCGTCACCGCGCACGACGGCTTCACGCTGCGGGACCTCGTGTCGTACCACCAGAAGCACAACGCGGCGAACGGCGAGGGCAACCGGGACGGGACGAACGACAACCGTTCGTGGAACTGCGGGGCCGAGGGCGAGACGGACGACGCCGGGGTGAACGCCCTGCGGCGGCAGCAGTTGCGCAACCTGGTGACGACGCTGCTGCTGTCGACCGGCGTTCCGATGCTGGTCGCGGGCGACGAGATGGGGCGGACGCAGGGCGGCAACAACAACGCGTACTGCCAGGACAACGAGGTCGGCTGGATCGACTGGTCGCTGCTCGACGACCCCGGCTGGCGGGAGCTGTTCGCGCTGACGTCGCGGCTGCTGGCGCTGCGGCATGCGCATCCGGTGCTGCGCCGGCGCGCGTTCTTCTCGGGCCGGCCGCAGGCGGCGGACGGGCTGCGCGACCTGGCGTGGTTCACCCCGCGCGGGGAGGAGATGACGCAGGAGGACTGGTACGCGCCGGCCTCGACCGTGGGGTTCTATCTGTCCGGCCGCGACATTCCGGGACGTGACGCGCGGGGAGCGAAGATCACGGACGACAGCTTTCTCGCCGTACTGCACGCGGGGGGAAGTCCGGCCCGTTTCGTGCTGCCAAGGCCGCCGTGGGCGCGGACGTACGAACTGGTCGTCGACACCTCGCGGGAGAGCCAGGAGGAGGGGCCGGGGACGGTGTGTCCGGCGGGCGGGGAGATCACCGTGCCGGCCAGATCGGTGCTGCTGCTGAAGGCCAGTACGGCTTAAAACAAGTGAGCGCTGTCAGTGGTGAACCGTACGCTCGAGCGTGATGACCAGAACGGATGCACCCACCAAGGAACGATCGGCC
The DNA here is from genome assembly GCF_000429085.1 of Streptomyces flavidovirens DSM 40150. Lineage (GTDB taxonomy): Bacteria > Actinomycetota > Actinomycetes > Streptomycetales > Streptomycetaceae > Streptomyces > Streptomyces flavidovirens. The sequence continues at coordinate 138,137 of NZ_AUBE01000015.1, forward strand.
GTACGTTCACTGCTGCGCCTGTGGCCTTACGTGCGCCCGGTCCGCACACGCCTGCTCTGCGCGGCGTTCGTCGCGGTGCTGGCCTCGTGCCTTGGCCTGGTCATCCCGCTGGTTCTGAAGTGGATCGTGGACGGACCGGTGGCGGACCGGGATCCGGGCGGGGTGTGGCTCGGTGCGCTGTACCTGCTGCTGCTCGGGCTCACGGAGGCGGCGCTCTTCGGGCTCCGGAGATGGCTGGTGGCGCGGCCGCTCGCCGGGGTGGAGGCGGCGATGCGCGGCGATCTGTACCGGCATCTGCAACGGCTGCCGGTGGCCTTTCACGACCGGTGGCCGTCGGGGCAGTTACTGTCGCGCGGGACGACGGATCTGATGCTGCTGCGGATGTTTCTCGCCTTTCCGCTTACCTTCCTGCTGGTCAACGGGGTGACGATCCTGGTGGGCTTCGTCATCCTGCTGCAGCAGCAGTGGTCGCTGGGGCTGGTGCTGCTGGCGCCGGTGATTCCGCTGGTAATGCTGTGCCATGTGTTCGAGTCGAAGTACTCGCTGGTCGCGCGGCGTTCCCAGGACCAGGTCGGTGATCTGACGACGGTCGTCGAGGAGAGCGTGCTCGGCATCCGCGTGATCAAGGGGTTCGGCCGCCACCGCAGTCAGGCCCACGCCTTCCGGGAGCTGTCGCTGACGCTGCGGGGCACCGAGCTGACCAAGGCGCGGCTGCTCGCGTGGATCTGGGCGGTGATCACCGCCCTGCCGGAACTGGCCGTCGGCGCGGCGCTGGTGCTCGGCACGGTCCAGGTCGCCGACGGCGATCTGTCGGCGGGCACGCTGGTGGCCTTCCTGTCGACGGCGCTGGCGCTGCGCTGGCCGGTGGAGTCGATCGGCTTCCTGCTCGCGGTCAGCCAGGACGCGGCGACGGCGACGGAGCGGTACTTCGAGGTGATGGACGCGAGGGAGGAGGCGCAGGGGGATACGCCACAGCCCAAGTCGCCGCCGCCCACGCCGGCTCCTTCCCCGTCGACTCCTTCCCCGTCGGCTCCCCCTCGGGACGGGATCGTCTTCGACGGAGTCGAGTTCCGTTACCCCGACGCGCACGACGACGCGCCGCCTGTCCTCGCGCACATCGATCTGCACGTACGGCCCGGCGAGACCATGGCCCTCGTCGGAGCCACCGGCAGCGGCAAGACGACGCTCACCACGCTCGTACCGCGACTGCACGAAGTGACGGGTGGTCGGATCACGCTCGACGGGCAGGACATCACGGCCATACCGCGCGAGCGGCTGCGGGAGCTGGTGTCCGTCGCGTTCGAGGAGCCGACGCTGTTCTCGGCGAGCGTCGGGGAGAACGTCCTGATGGGAGCGGGCGACGGCGACGGCGAGGCGGCGCTGGGGCGGGCCTTGGACACCGCGCAGGCCGGCTTCGTACACCGGCTGCCGCAGGGCACGGCCACGCAGGTCGGCGAGCAGGGGCTGAGCCTGTCCGGCGGGCAGCGGCAGCGGCTCGCGCTGGCCAGGGCGGTGGTGGGCAGACCGCGCTTCCTTGTGCTCGACGATCCGCTGTCGGCGCTCGACGTGCACACGGAGGCGCTGGTGGAGGCGGCGCTGCGGCGCGTCCTGGCGGACACCACCGCGCTCGTCGTCGCGCACCGCCCGTCCACCGTGCTGCTGGCCGACCGGGTGGCGCTGCTCTCCGGCGGCCGCATCGCGGCCGTAGGCACACACCAGGAACTGCTGCACAGCAGCGACGAGTACGCCTGGCTGATGTCCGGGACGCGCGCCAGCGGAGCCGTCAGCGAGAAGGGGGACACCGCATGACCACCACGGCGGACGGCCGGGCGGACGGCCGGGAGGACGGCCAGGCCGGCGCGGACAGCGGCCCCGCCCCGAAGCCGCAGGCACATGCGCAGGCGCAGCGCGAGCCCGCGGCCGGGTCGGCGGACGTCGCCGGGGCCGGGAACGCAGCCGCCCCGAAGACCGCAACCCAGACGACGGCCGGAACCGCAGCCGCAGCCGGGGCGAGAAACGCGGGTGACACCCGCGGCGCAGGCGCGGGTACGGATGGTGGGGGGCGGGGTGGTGATCCGTTTGACCGGGATGCGTTGCCTGCGGCACGGGGGGCGACGGGGGCGCTGCTTCGGTCGCTGTTGCGGCCCCGGCGGGGGCGGGTGGTCGTCGCCACGCTGATCCTGCTGCTCCAGCAGGCGGCGGTGCAGGCGGGCCCGCTGCTCGTCGCGTACGCCATCGACCGGGGCGTACCGGCCCTGCGGCGCGGCGACTTCGGGCCACTGATCATCGTCGCGGCCGGCTATCTGCTCTGCTCGGTCGGCGCGGGCCTGCTCCAGTACGCCTTCATCCGGCTCGCCGCCCGCGTCAACCAGGACGTACTGCTCGATCTGCGCGGCAGGATCTTCCGGCACGCGCAGGCGCTGAGCGTCGACTTCCACGAGCGGTACACGTCCGGGCGGCTCATCTCCCGGTCGACAACGGACGTGGAGTCGCTGCGGCAGCTGCTCAGCGAGGGTCTCCAGGAGCTGATCGGTGTCATCCTCTCCTCCGTCTACATCTGCGCGCTGCTGCTGTATCTCGACGTGGGCATCGGCGGGCTCGCGGTGCTCTCGTTCGTACCGCTGTATCTGCTCATCCGGCGCTACCGGCGCCGTGTCTCCGTCATCTTCGGCAAGCGGTCGACGGCGATCGCCGCCGTGATCGTGAAGTTCGCGGAGACGATGAACGGGATCCGGCCGGTACGGGCGTTCCGGCGCGAGCGGGCGAACGACGCGCAGTTCCACGCGCTCAACCACCGCCACGAGCGGACGAACGGCGACGGCCTGCTGGAGATGGCCCAGTACGTCGTCGGCTCACGGCTCGTCGCCAACACGGCGGTGGCCGGGATGGTGCTGTGGGGCGCCTACCAGGTCGCCGACGGCAGCCTGGAGCTCGGTGTTCTCGCCGCGTCCGTGCTCTATCTGCGGCGGCTCTACGACCCGATCGACCGGCTCGGGATGTTCCTGAACTCCTACCAGTCGGCCGCCGCTTCCCTGGAGAAGATCGCGGGCCTGCTCGCCCAGGTCCCGAGCGTCCGCGAGCCGGCCGAGCCGCGTGAACTGCCCCCGCTGGACGGCGGCGGGCCGGGCCGCGAAGTCGTCTTCGACGGCGTCAGCTTCTCCTACCGCACCGGCGGCGAGGTCCTCCCGCGCTTCAGCCTGACGCTGCCGGCGGGCCAGACCGTCGCCGTCGTCGGCTCGACGGGCGCCGGCAAGTCGACGCTCGCGAAGCTGCTGGCGCGCTTCTACGACCCGACCGAGGGCCGCGTCCTGCTCGACGGTACCGACCTGCGCGACCTCGCCGTGCCCGAACTGCGGCGTGGGGTGGTGATGGTGACCCAGGAGGCGTTCCTGTTCTCCGGCACGGTCGCCGAGAACATCGCCATCGGCCGCCCCGACGCCACCCGCGAGGACATCGAGCAGGCCGCGAAGGCGATCGGCGCGCACGACTTCATCAGCGGTCTGCCGGAGGGGTACGACACGGACGTACGCAAACGGGGTGGCCGGATCTCGGCGGGCCAGCGGCAGTTGGTCGCCTTCGCCCGCGCACTGCTCGCCGACCCCGCCGTGCTGATCCTCGACGAGGCGACGTCGTCCCTGGACGTTCCGGGCGAGCGGGCGGTGCAGCGGGCGATGGACACCGTGCTGCGCGGGCGTACGGCGGTGGTGATCGCGCACCGGCTGTCGACCGTGGAGATCGCCGACCGGGTGCTGGTCATGGAGCACGGCCGCATCGTCGAGGACGGCTCACCTGCCGATCTCATCCGTGGTACGGGGCACTTCGCCGACCTGCACCGGGCGTGGCGCGACAGCCTTGCCTGACACCGCTCACAGCCGGCCCGCCTTCGCCCTCCCCTCCAGGTACTCCTCGAACGTCACTGTCCCGACGGCCCGGTCAGGGGCCAGGATGCCGCCCTCCCGGAACGCCCGGAACGCCTTGCCCGGCAGCCGCACCGGCACGAGTCGCCGGCGCCGCCCCGCCGCGCGCAGCGTCGACGCGGCGAGGTCGCGGGCCTCGCGCACCTCGGGCCCGCCCATGTCCGGCACCCGCCCGGACGGGGCGCCCTGGGCCAGCTCGGCGAGCCGCCCGGCGACCTCCGTCACCTCGATCGGCTGGAAGCGCACACCGGCCGGCACCAGCGCCACCGGGAGCCGCCGCTGAACCAGGGTCATGGCGGCCACCAGGTCGTGGAACTGGGTGGTGCGCAGGATGGTCCACGGCAGTCCGGACGCCTCGACGAGCCGCTCCGCGGCGAGCTTCGAGTCGTAGTAGGGGAAGGGCACTCGGTCCACGCCCACGATCGAGATGTACACCAGGTGCGGGGGGCCGGCCCGCCGCGCGGCCTCGATCAGCCGCCGGGTGGTCGCCACGTCGTTACGGGCGTTCGTGGCGCAGTGCACGATCGTCCCCACGCCCCGCACCGCGGCGTCGAGACCCGCGCCCGAGGCGAGATCGCAGACGGCCCACTCGTACGGCCGGTCGTCGCTCCCACTCCGGGGGCGGCGGCTCATCGCCCGTACGGCCGCGCCGTCCGCCAGCAGCCGGTCCACCACGGGGCGTCCCAGCGTGCCGGTGGCTCCCGTGACCAAAGCCGGTTCGTTCATCGTTACGTTTCCTTCCGTCCAAGGCGCGTTGAAAACTGGTCAGTTCGCCACATCATCGCTCCTCGGTTCCGGGCGCCGCCGGACGCCTCTACAGCGTTGTGGTGACGGCCCGCCAAACGTCCGCTTAACGAACATGGCTATTCGGACAACGGACGATTTCCGGCCAACTTCTTGACGCGCTCCTGACAGCGAGTGCTCACTGCTGCCACTCTTCCCCCGTTCCGCGCTCCACCTTGCCAGCTCCGCACGGCTCTGCCCGGGCAGCCCACCCAAGCCGCCCGCCACCCCCCTTGCAGAAGGAGTTCGCGTGAGATCCACGCCCAGACGACGTGCCACCGCGACCGGCGCGCTGCTGACCGCAGCGGCACTGCTCACCGTCGGCGTACAGGCCGGCACCGCATCGGCCGACGATCCCTGGTCCGCCGCCCCGAAGACAGCGGCAGCGGGGAAGGCCGACCCCGGCGCCCTGCCTGCGAAACTCTCCCCCGCCCAGCGCGCGGAGTTGATACGCGAGGCCAACGCCACCAAGGCGGCCACCGCCAGGGAACTCGGCCTCGGCGAGAAGGAGAAGCTCGCCGTACGCGATGTCGTCCAGGACCGCGACGGGACCACCCACACGCGGTACGAGCGCACGTACGACGGACTCCCCATCCTGGGCGGCGACCTGATCGTCGCCGAGACCAAGGCGGGCAGGACCGAGGGCGTGACCAAGGCGTCCAGGGAGCAGCTCAAGTCCGTCGACATGAGCGCCGAGGTCGCACCGGCCGTCGCGGAGAAGCAGGCGCTGGGCGCCGCGAAGGCCGAGGGGTCGAAGAAGACCGAGGCCGACCGCGCCCCGCGCAAGGTCGTGTGGATGGGGCAGGGCAAGCCCACGCTGGCGTACGAGACGGTCGTCGGCGGCCTGCAGCACGACGGCACGCCGAACGAGCTGCACGTCGTCACCGATGCCTCCACCGGCAAGAAGATCTTCGAGTGGCAGGCCATCCACAACGGCACCGGCAACACTCAGTACAGCGGCCAGGTGACGGTGGGCTCCGCCCCGTCGTACACGCTGACCGACACCGGGCGCGGCAACCACAAGACGTACAACCTCAACCGCGGTACGTCGGGCACCGGCACCCTCTTCTCCGGCCCGGACGACGTCTGGGGCAACGGCACTCCGCAGAACCTGGAGACCGCGGGCGCGGACGCGGCGTACGGCGCGGGCCTGACCTGGGACTACTTCAAGAACGTGCACGGCCGCAGCGGCATCCGCGGTGACGGCGTCGGCGCGTACTCGCGCGTCCATTACGGCAACGCGTACGTCAACGCCTTCTGGTCGGATGCCTGCTTCTGCATGACGTACGGCGACGGGGCCAACAACGCCAAGCCGCTCACGTCGATCGACGTCGCCGCGCACGAGATGACGCACGGCATCACCTCCAACACGGCCGGCCTCGTCTACAGCGGCGAGTCGGGTGGCCTCAACGAGGCGACCTCGGACATCTTCGCCGCCGCCGTCGAGTTCAACGCCAACAACCCCAAGGACGTCGGCGACTACCTGGTCGGCGAGAAGATCGACATCCGGGGCAACGGGACGCCGCTGCGCTACATGGACAAGCCGAGCAGGGACGGCTCGTCGAAGGACGCCTGGTACTCGGGCATCGGCAGCATCGACGTCCACTATTCGTCCGGCCCGGCGAACCACTGGTTCTACCTGCTCTCCGAGGGCAGCGGCCCCAAGACCGTCAACGGCGTCAGCTACGACTCGCCGACCTCCGACGGTCTGCCGGTGACCGGCATCGGCCGGGAGAAGGCCGCGCAGATCTGGTTCAAGGCGCTCACCACAAAGTTCGGCTCGTCGACCAACTACGCGAGTGCGCGCACCGGTACGCTCGCGGTCGCCGGTGAGCTGTACGGCACCACCAGCGCGGAGTACAAGGCGGTGGCTGATGCCTGGGCCGGCGTGAACGTCGGGACGCGGCCGGGCGGTGGCGACCCGGGGACGGGTACGTCGTTCGAGAACACCACCGACGTGGCGATCCCGGACAACGGTGCGGCGGTCACCTCTTCCGTGACCTCGACCAAGACGGGTGCGGCGCCGAGCACGCTCAAGGTCGGCGTGGACATCGTTCACACGTGGCGCGGTGACCTGGTTGTCGACCTGCTCGCACCGGACGGTACGGCGTACCGGCTGAAGGGGTCCAGCGGGTCGGACTCCGCGGACAACGTCAAGGAGACGTACACGGTCAACGCGTCGTCCGAGGCGGCCAACGGGGTCTGGAAGCTCAGGGTCCAGGACGTGGCGGCGCAGGACACCGGCTACATCAACAGCTTCAAGGTGACGTTCCCGTAGTAACGACGGGAACGGATCGAGCGGCCCCGGGGAACACTCGTTCCACCGGGGCCGCTCAACGTGCGGGGCTCCTTTTCCCCTACCCGCCCCTTCCCGAACTGGGGCGCTGCCCCAGGCCCCGCTCCTCAAACGCCGGAGGGGCTGGATTTGGCTGCGGCAGGGCCTGGGGCTTGCCCCCCGGCGGCGGAGCCGCAAATGTCACAGCCGGGAAGGGGCGGGTAGGGGAAGCTCCGCAGGACCGCCCAGGGGCGAAATCGCGGGTCAGCGCATCAGTACGCCCGCGCCCTCCCCCGTCGCCTCGGTCGGCAGCGCCACCAACCCCATGTCCGCACTGTGCGGCAGCAGGCGGTGGGACGGCAGTATCCGGACCGTGTAGCCGAAGGGGCCCGTGCGGTCGAGGGCCAGCGGGCCCTCGTACATCCAGCGGCCCTCCAGGTCCGGGCCGCCCGCCGGTTTCAGCGGGAAGGTCTGCGCCTCGCCGATCGCGTCGTCCGGGTCGACCCGGCCCGCGACCGCCTGCACCTCCACGTCATCGGGGGACAGGGGGCCGAGAGCCACGCGTACGCGCAGGCCGAGCGTCGAGCCCAGCTCCGCGGTGCCGTTGACCGGGGTCGCCGCCAGCGCCTCGACGTGGTCCACCGCGACCTTTGGCCACGCGGCCCGCACCCGCGCCTTCCACTGCGCCAGCTCGCGGGCCGCCTCCGGGACCAGCGCCCGGTGCGCCTCGGCGGCCGGGGCGTACAGCCTCTCGACGTACTCCCGCACCATGCGCCCCGCCAGCACCTTCGGGCCGAGCCTGACCAGGGTCTGACGGACCATCTCGATCCAGCGGTCGGGCAGTCCGCCGCGCCCCCGGTCGTAGAAGCGCGGCGCGACGCGCTGCTCGATCAGCTCGTAGAGGGCGTTCGCCTCCAGGTCGTCGCGCCGGTCCTCGTCCGTCGCCGCGCCGTCGGCGGTCGGGATGGCCCAGCCGAAGTCCGACTCGAACCACTCGTCCCACCAGCCGTCGAGCACCGACAGATTGAGGCAGCCGTTGAGGGCGGCCTTCATTCCGCTCGTCCCGCACGCTTCGAGTGGGCGCAGCGGATTGTTCAGCCAGACGTCGCAGCCGGGGTAGAGCTTCTTGGCCATGCCCATGCCGTAGTCAGGCAGGAAGACGATCCGGTGGCGTACCCGCGGATCGTCCGCGAACCGCACCAGCTCCTGCACCAGCCGTTTCCCGCCGTCGTCCGCCGGGTGGGCCTTGCCCGCCACCACGATCTGCACCGGCCTGGTCGGGTGGAGCAGCATCTCCATCAGGCGGTCGCGGTCGCGCAGCATCAGGGTGAGGCGTTTGTAGGAGGGGACTCGGCGCGCGAAGCCGATCGTCAGGACGTCGGGGTCGAGCACCTCGTCGATCCACCCGAGTTCCGCGTCCCCGGCGCCGCGCTGGTGCCAGGACGCGCGCAGGCGCTCGCGTACCTCCTGCACCAGTTGTTCGCGCAGGGTGCGCCGCAGGTCCCAGATGTCGGCGTCCGCGATGTCGGCGACGGAGTCCCACCGGTCGGAGCCGCCGAGGGAGCCGACCGACAGGGCGTCCTCGGCACGGCCCGCGCCGATCTTCCGCGCCCCGAGGCGCATGACTTCGGGGGCGACCCAGGTCGGCGCGTGCACGCCGTTGGTGACGGAGGTGATCGGCACCTCGTCGGGGTCGAAACCGGGCCACAGGCCCGAGAACATCTGGCGGCTCACCGCGCCGTGGAGCGTGGAGACGCCGTTGGCGCGCTGGGCGAGCCGCAGGCCCATGACCGCCATGTTGAAGAGGTTCGGCTCGCCGCCGGGGTACGTCTCCATGCCGAGCTGGAGGATGCGTCCGACGTCGACGCCCGGCAGCTCGCCGTTGTCACCGAAGTGGCGCGCGACGAGCTCGCGGTCGAAGCGGTCGATGCCGGCCGGGACCGGTGTGTGCGTCGTAAAGACGGTCCCGGCACGGACCGATTCGAGCGCGGGGTCGAATTCCACCCCTTCGCCCGCCAGTTCCCTGATCCGCTCCAGGCCTAGGAAGCCGGCGTGGCCCTCGTTGGTGTGGAACACCTCGGGGGCCGGGTGGCCGGTCAGCCGGCAGTACGAGCGGACCGCCCGCACGCCGCCGATGCCGAGCAGCATCTCCTGGAGCAGCCGGTGCTCGCTGCCGCCGCCGTAGAGCCGGTCGGTGACGTCGCGCTCCCCCGCCGCGTTCTCCTCGACGTCCGAGTCGAGCATCAGCAGCGGTACGCGTCCGACCCGCGCCTGCCAGATGTGGGCCCGCAGGGACCGGCCGCCCGGAAGGGTGAGTGCGACCTGGCTGGGGGTGCCGTCGGGCTCCCGGAGGAGGGAGACGGGGAGTTCGTTGGGGTCGAGCAGGGGGTAGTGCTCCTGCTGCCAGCCTTCCCTGGACAGGCTCTGCCGGAAGTATCCGTGGCGGTAGAGGAGCCCTACCCCGATGAGGGGTACGCCGAGGTCGCTGGCGGCCTTCAGGTGGTCGCCGGCGAGGATACCGAGGCCGCCCGAGTATTGCGGGAGGGCGGCGGTGACTCCGAATTCGGGTGAGAAGTAGGCAACGGCGGCGGGCAGTTCCGGCGTCGGGTCCTGCGACTGGTACCACCGCCTGCCGCGCAGATAGTCGTCCAGGTCGTCTGCCACGGCGGTCAGCCTGCGCAGAAAACGCCGGTCCTGGGCCAGCTCGGCCAGCCGCCCGGCAGGTACGGCCCCGAGCAGCCGTACGGGATCACCCCCGGAAGCTGCCCAGCCTTCGGGGTCCACGGCCTGGAACAGCTCGCGGGTCTCGGTGTGCCAGGACCATCGCAGATTGCGGGCGAGGTCACTGAGTGGTCGTAGGGGTTCGGGAAGAACGGGGCGCACGGTGAATCGACGAATGGCCTTCACGTGTTCCACCTTCGCAGGGGACATACGAACCGGGTCGGACGCACGACGGCGTGTGCCCGGCCTTTCCCTGACGAAGGTAGTGCCACCCCGCCCCCCGCAACCACGGCGCACGGGAGCGCTGAGGATCAACGCAGGGCGTGCACCCCGACGCCGTACGGCGATCCCAGGTTGACCGTGACCGGGTCGAACGCCCCGGTCGCCGCGTACGTGGCGGCGATGGCCGCCAGCTCCTCGGGCGGGATCACCTCGTCGATGTCGGTGAAACCGCCGGGTGCCCGCTCGTGCGCCAGATTGATGACGACCTCGGGGCCGAGCCGCCGGTTGGCCCGCTGGAGTTCGGTCATCGCGGGCCTGCGCTCCGCCTCGTACGCCATCAGCGCATCGGCCGGATCGGCGTGCCGCGCCATGGCGTGGGCGAGGGCGCGGGCGTCCACGATGGACTGGGTCGCGCCGTTGGACCCGACCGGGTACATGGCGTGGGCCGCGTCACCGATCAGCGTCGTACGGCCATGGCTCCAGCGCTCAAGGGGGTCGATGTCCACCATCGGGTATTCGAACGCGCGGTCCGATGCCCGCAGTATTTCCGGGACGCTGACGCCGTCGAACTCCCAGCCCTCGTAGTGGCGCAGGAACTTGCCGATCGGGACCGGCCGGTTCCAGTCGCCGCGCGAGGGGTCGTCGATGGACTCGGCGGGCATCGCGAGAGCCCAGTTCACCAGCACCTCCCCGGTCTCCGGGTCCGGTTCTGTCATCGGGTAGACGACGGCCTTCTGCCGGTCGGAGCCCGCGATGAACATGAACGCGGCCGTACGGTCGGCGGGCATCCGCGAGGTGCCGCGCCACACGAGCATGCCGTTCCACGGCGGCTCGCCGCTGTCCGGGTGGAGCGCGGTGCGGACGGCGGAGCGGATGCCGTCGGCACCGATCAGTACGTCCGGCTCAAGGACGGCGTGTCCGCGGGTCCCGCCGTCGCGGTGCTCCAGCTTCACGTGCGCGCGGCCGTCCGGCAGCGGGGTCAGCCCGGACACCCGGACGCCGCCGACGATGGCCTCCGCGCCCAGCCGTTGCCGTACCGCGTCGGCGAGCGTCAGTTGGAGGTGGCCGCGGTGGATGGACAACTGCGGCCAGTGGTAGCCGGCGTCGAGACCGCGCGGATCGCGGGAGATCAGGCCGCCGGAGCAGTGGTAGTAGCGCAGCTCGCGGGTGCGTACGGCCCGCTGTTCGAGTACGTCGAGGAGCCCGAGCGCGTCGAGTTCGCGCACGGCGTTGGGCATGATGTTCAGCCCGGCGCCGGCCGGCTGGATCTCGCGCGCCGCCTCGACCACGGTGATCCGGTCGAAGCCGGCCGCGTGCAGGCTCAGGGCGGCGGTGAGTCCGGCTATGCCGCCGCCTGCGATCAGTATGTGCGTCATGGGTGGGTAGGCCCTTCAGGCGTTCGATGCGACCGGGGTGCGCGGCCGTGCGGTGGCGCGGCGCACCAGGTTCTCGTTGTCCCGCGTCAGGTCGAGGACGGAACGCAGCAGCTCGATGGGGGCGCCGCCGGAGCCCACCTCGTAGAGCCGCACCTCCTCGCTGTACGCCTTGCGGGCGATGCCGATGTGGCGGGCCCGGAAGGTCTTGAGGATGCGCAGTACGCGGGCGAGGGAGATGGCGGAGGCCGCGAGCCGCGGGGACAGCCGCGCCGCGTTCTCCCATTCGATGGCGGCGGACAGCTTGGAGACGGCGGAGGTGCCGACGCGGTGCGCGGCGTAGAAGTCGCGCCAGCGCGGCAGGGAGTACTGCACCGACTCGGCGAGGAACCGGTCGTACTCCGGGCTGCTGTGGTCGCACTGCCACAGCGTCAGGTCGACCAGCCACAGCGGTACCTGTGCGGCGGCCGGGCCGAGGTAGTCGCTGCCCGCCACGTCGATCTCCTCGAAGTACGGGCGCAGGACCCGCGCGAAGAAGACCGGCGAGACGTTGGCGACGGTGAAGTCGATGGAGTCGACCATGGACTGGACGTGCTGCGCGGTGCGGTCGAGGGCGAGGGCGAAACCCCGATCGTGCGGTTCGAGGCGGGCCAGCGCGGCGCAGGTGTCGAGCGACGCGGCGAGGCTGGGGAAGACCATGCGGACGGCGTCCTGGAGGTTGCCCTCCATCTCCTCACCGGTGTACATGCGCCGGCGTACGCCGATGGGGTTCCACGTCGTGTAGTGGTGCACGGTGTCGCGCGGCACCATGTCGGTACGCCGCCCGAGCGCCTCCAGGACGGGCAGGGCCTCGGGTACGACGGCCAGCGGCTCGGTGCCGTGCCGTTTGAGCGAGCCGAGGATCATGCCGAGGTCGCGCATGGCGGCGAGCGACTCGACGACGCTCCACCGGTCGACGGTGGCGGGGAGCGGCAGGAGGGTGCGCAGGGCGACGGTGAGCGCCGGGACGTCGGCGTCGCGGTTCATCGCGGGCAGTACGGCGAGCAGCGGGTCGGCGGCCAGTGGGTCGGCCTCGCGTATCTCCGATATCCGGTAACGCGGCTCGCGCAGTGCGTCGAGACCGGGCGCGACGAGGTCGACGGCGTTCCGCAGCTCGGTGACGTGCGTGAGGTGCGTGAGGTGCGTGGTCATGGGATGCCCCCCTCGGGCAATGGGATTCGGTGGATGCCATGCGGTGCGGCCGACGGCGTGGTTCCGCCGCGGTGTGGGCGCGGCGGAGGTTTGCGCAGTGCGGTGATGCGGTCCCTGGTGGCGGCCCCGGATCGATCGCGACGGCGGCTCGTGGCCGGCCGTCGCGTGGTGCCGGTCAGCGCCGGGGTGTCCCGTACTCCGGGCAGCGCTGCCCGTTCCGTACGGCACGCCCTGGCGCGCACCGGCGCGCGGCGAGTCCCGCGCGCGGGCGGGCGGCGCCCCTCAACGCCGCCCGCCGCGGCCTCACTTCACGGCGTCCTCCACCTGCTCCCGGTGTGCCGGGAGATCGGCCGGTGCGGGGAGGCGCAACCGGGTGGAGAGCAGTGCGGCCACGCCGGCGAAGGCGGCGCCGACGAGGAGCGCGGCCCTGAAGCCCGCGGTCTCGGCCGTGGCGGCGGCGCTGGTGGACGCGTCCGTGACGGTGGTGGCGACGGCGACCAGGACGGCGAGGCCGAGGACCGAGCCGAACTGCTGGCTGGTGTTGACGAGCCCGGAGGCGAGGCCCGTCTCCGCGGGCGACGCCTCGGCCGTCGCGGCCACATTGGTGGTGACCATGACCAGGGGCAGGGCGACGCCGAGTACCAGACTGGGGACGAGCACGGTGGTGAAGAAGGTGCCTTCCGCGGCGAGCGCGAGGGCCAGCCAGGCCGTACCGGCGAAGAGCAGCCCGAAGCCGAGCGTCATCGTGGACCGCAGGCCGAGCCTGGCGATGAGGCGCCCGCTCTGCGGCGCGGTGACCACGACGACGACCGACAGCGGCAGCAGCCCGAGCCCGCCGAAGAGCGGCGAGTGGCCGAGCACGCTCTGGAGGTACAGGCTGACGAGGAAGAACATCGGGAAGAGAGCCATCTGGGCGAGCGCGCTCAGCGCATTGGCGAGCCGCAGCGCGGGGCGCCGCAGCACGGCGGGCGGCACCAGCGGACGCGCGATCTTCCCTTCCAGTACGGCGAAGGCGGCGAGCAGCAGCAGTCCGCCGCCACCGGTGGCGAGCGTCCGCCCGCTGGTCCACCCGGCCTCGCCCGCGCCGACGAGCGCGTACGCGAGCAGGCCGAGCCCACCGGTGGCGGTGAGCGCGCCGCCGAGGTCGAAGCCGCGCTCGGCGGCGCGCGTACCGCCGTCGAGGAGGCGCAGGGCGAGCAGGCCGAGCGCCAGCCCGACGAGCACGTTGAGCCAGAAGGTGGAGCGCCAGCCGAGGAGGTCGGTGAGGACCCCGCCCAGCACGGTTCCCAGTACGCCGCCGAGGCCGCCCATCGCGGCGAACGCGCCGAGCGCCTTGTGCCGCCCGGGCCCGTCCGGGAAGAGGATCAGCAGCAGGGCGAACGCGGCCGCCGCGGCCAGCGCGGCGCCCACGCCCTGGACGGCTCGGGCGGCGATCAGCGCGCCGGAGGTCTGGGCGATCCCGCCGACGGCGGAGGCGGCGGCAAGCAGGCCGAGACCGGCCACGAAGAGCCGCCGGTGGCCGAGGAGATCGGCGGTACGCCCGCCGAGCAGGAGCAGCCCGCCGAAGGTGATGAGGTAGGCGTTGGCCACCCACGACAGTCCCGCCGAGCCCGAGCCGAGATCCTCACCGATGGAGGGCAGCGCGACGTTGATGATCGCGGTGTCCATGATGAGCAGAAGCTGGGTGGAGGCGAGCAGCGCGAGGGCCGCCTTCGCAGAGCCCTTCACCGATTCGCGCCTCGCCCTGCCGGGCGCTCCCCGCCGCCCGCCCCCAGCGTGTAGCCGTCGAGGCAGGCCTGCGCGAGCGACTCGCAGGCGCCGGTGTCGCCCTCCCACACCTGCTGCATCAGGTAGATGTGCGGGGCGCCGTGGTAGAAGCGCTCGTACTGCTCGTGCCGTCCGGCGAACTCCGAACCGAGCGCGTCCCAGGCCAGCTTGAGCAGCTTGATCCGGTCCTCGGCGGGGTGTCCGGGCGAGCGGATGTATTTCTTGACGAGCGGCCCGAGCTCCGGGTGCAGCAGGTCCTCGGCGGAGGCGGGAAGCTGGATGACGCCGCCGCCCGCGAGCATCTTGATCTCCTGCACGGCCTGCGGGTAGAGCTCACCGGCCATGATGCGCTGCGCGAAGGAGATCTCCTTGCCGGGCTTGACGCCCTGCCCGCCCTCGACGTTCTCGTACGACGCCTCCGCGGCCAGCACGAAGGCCTTCGCCTGGGCGACCTTGCCCATCAGCCGGCCGATGGCCTGGGTGACGGGCGGAAGCTGGTAGGTGTTGTTGGCCTTGGTGACGAGGATGGCGAGGCCGGTGAGGAATTCGAGCTTGGTCCAGAAGCGGGTCGCCGCCTGGTGGACGAAGTTGACGTACGCCGGGGTCTGCCACCACATCGAGAAGCTCGCGTCGACGTTGCGGTAGGCGAGGACGTTCTCCCACGGTACGAAGACGTCCTCGCAGACCAGCAGGGCGTCGTTCTCGTCGAAGCGGGAGGACAGCGGGTTGTCGAAGACGCTGCGCGCCTGCGCCTCGTACGACGTGCGGGAGAGGAACTTCAGGCCGGGGGTGTCGATCGGCACGGAGAAGCAGACGGCGTGCTCGATGTCCTGCGGGGCGAGCGGCTCGATGGTCCCGACGATGACCTCGTTGCCGAAGACGGCGCCGGTGCCGATCATCTTGGCGCCGCGTACGACGATCCCGCCGTCCCGCTCCGCGACGACGCGGACCACCAGGTCGTCCTCCTCCTGCTCGGAGGCGGACCTCGTGCGGTCGATCTGCGGATTGGTGATGGTGAAGGTGGGGTAGAGGTCGCCCTCGGCGAGCCGCCGGTGGTAGGCGAGGGCGTTCGGGGCTCCGTCGAACGACTCCGTGGTGAAGACCTGCGGGAGCGCGGCGAATCCGGCGGCCCCGGCGGCCATGTAGTCGGGCGTACGGCCGAGGAAGCCGAAGCTGGCCTCCGCCCACACCTTGTGGGCCCGGCGGCGGGCGACCAGGTCCTCGTACGAGCGGGGGATCGCGTACGCGCGGTGCACGCCCTGCGACGTGAGCACGGATGTGTGCTCGGAGTCGTGGGCGAGGTCGAAGAGGCGGGCGATGGATCGCGCGGTGTTGCGGAAGGCCGGGTGCCGGGTGACGTCCTTGACCCGCTCGCCGTCCAGCCACACCTCTCGGCCGTCTCGCAGCGATTCCAGATAATCCTGACCGGACCTCGTCACCAATTCTCCTCATACGGAACGGCAATGCCGCTGCCGAGCCTGTCTGGCCGCGCCCGCCCCGGCAATGAACACCCGTCCACCGGTCCTTATGAACCGGCCAGTCGGGTGCGGGTGGCCCGGCCCGCCCCGCAGGCCCCTACGCCGGCCCCGCCGCGATCCGGTACTCGCCCGGCGTCGTGCCGAACCACTTGCGGAACGCGAGGTGGAAGCCCACCGAGCTCTGGTAACCGACCCGCTGCGGCACCGCCGACTGCGCCACCGTCGTCTCCCTCAGCAGCCGCGCCGCCTCCTGCATACGGCGCCCCGTCAGGTGCCGCGCCGGCGCGTCCCCGACCAGCGTGCGGAAGGCCGCGGTGAAGGCGGACCTGGACATGCCGACCTCGCGGGCCAGCGACTCGATCGTCCACGGCTCCGCGAACCGGGTCGCGATGATCACCATCGCCCTGCTGATGCCGGGGTGCCGCAGCACCGGCAGCGCGGACGGGTTGTCGGCCAGTTGGCGCAGCAGCGGCCGCAGCGCCAGCACCAGCGCCATCTCGAACGCGCGCAGCGTGATGAGCCGGTCGCCCGGCCCGACGGGCCGGTCCGGCGCCGCGAGCAGGCGCAACGTGTCACGCAGCAGCGGCTCGGCGGCGACCTGCGGGCCGTCGAGCACCAGGGCCCACGGCAGCGCTTTGTAGAGGCCGGTCGCGGCGCTCGCGTCGTAGTGCAGCCCGGCGCACAGCAGTCGGCTCTCCGGTCCGCTGCCCTCGATCCTGATCTCGCCGGACGTGCCGGGCTGGCGCTCGGGCAGCACCGCGCGCAGCGGCATGCCCTGCCGGTCCGGCCGGTCGGAGAGGCGGTGCGCGGTCCCGGTCGGGAAGACGGCGAGGTCGCCCACGTTCAGTTCGAGGGGGGTCTGGCCCTCGCCGCTGATCCAGCAGCCGCCCTCGACGATGTAATGGAGTACGGCGCAACTCTGCTCGGCGTCGCCCTCGATGGCCCACGGGGCGTTCACATGCCAGCGGCTGTCGAAAACGCCGGTGAGGCGCAAAGGCTTCAACAGCTCGCTGAGCAGGTCGTCGCTTTCGCCGCTTTCGCCGCCTTCGTCGCCTGGTCGTTCCATCGCGTCCATTGGACGATCCCTCAACCCTCGCCCCGGTTTGTTAATTGATCGGCCGAAGCCCCCGCCGCCAGCCTGGAAAGGCCGTTCACGGCAACAGCCTCACCCTATCGAAGGGCTCCAGACACTCATGTCCGATCACATTCCGATGCGCGTCGCGGTCGTGGGGGCGACCGGCTTCCAGGGCGGCGCGGTGGCCCGCCTGCTGGCGGAGCGGAAGCACCGCGTCCGCACACTGACCCGCAAGTCCGAGAGCGAGCGCCCCGAGCTCGGGGGAGCCGCCTTCGTCCTCGGCGACCTCGCGAACGCGGACGACGTACGCCACCTCTTCGAGCGCGCCACGCACGCCTCGGTCGTGATGCCGCTGGTGTACGACACGGAGACGGTCGAGGCGTACGCCCGGAACATCGCGGACGCGGCCCGTGGGGCCGGAGTGCGCAGAGTTGTCTACAACTCCAACACCCGTGTCCCCGAGGCCTCCACGAATGTGGCGGCCTTCGAGACCCGGCGGCTCGCCGAGACGGTTCTGCGCGAGGGCCTGCGCGACAGCGGTGTGGAGCTGGTCGTGCTGCGGCCGCCGGTGTACCTCGACAACCTCTTCAGCCCGTGGAACGGCCCGGCGCTGGCGAAGGACGGCGTACTCGCCTACCCGCTGCCCGCCGACACGAGGACCGCCTGGCTCTCCCACCGGGACCTCGCCGAGGCCGTGTACGCGGCGCTGACCGTGGACGGTGTCGCCGGCCGCACGCTGGACATCGGCGGCTCGCAGAGCCTGACCGGGGACGAGCTCGCGGCGGCCTTCGCGCAGGGGCTCGGCCGCGATGTGCACTACGCGCCGCTGCCGCCACACGTCTTCGAGGAGGGGCTGGCGCAGGCCATCGGACCCCGGGCGGCGGCCGGTGTGGCGGGCATCTACCACTACATGGCGAGCGGCGCGGGCCCCGAGCTGATGGCGGGCGACGACGGCAGCGCCGCCGAGGCGCTCTGCGTGAAGCCGGCACCGGTCGACGAGTGGGTGGCCAGGCAGCCGTGGCAGATCTGGGCGGACGACGCGACCGCGGTCTCCTAGGACCTGTCCGGCGGATCAGGCGCGGCCCCGGCCATGATCCGTCGGACAGACCCTGGTCCTCCCCTCTCGGGTCCTCCCCTTTTTGTGAAGACCTGCGGACAACCTGAGTGATCACCTCCGCAATCCCCTCACCAGCGATATCGCCAATTCCGGCCCCACGTGCGGTCTTGTAGTGCTTCACAGCGCACGAGAGGCTGCCCGGCGGTGTCTGCCGCAGCGCCACGGGGGCCGGCGGACAGGGCCGGATCAACTCCGCAGTACGTGCGCCAAGTTGAGGAGGGGACTCAGCACATGGCACAAACGCGCACTTCCCGCCCGCGCCTCGCGGGAGCCGTCACCGCTGTCACCACGGCAGCGGTTCTCTCGGCCATCACGCTGCCCGCGCAGGCCGCCCCGGCCGAGGGGCGGATACTGGGAGCCGGCGCACCCGGCTCGGTCGGCAACAGCTACATCGTCACGCTCAAGACAGGACCGGGGGGAATCAAGGCTCCGTCCGAGGCCGGCAGCGACCTCGCGCAGCGGTACGGGGCGGCCATCAAGCACACGTACAGCACCGTGCTCAACGGTTACGCCGTGAGAGCGGACGAGGCGCAGGCCAAGCGCCTCGCGGCGGACCCGAACGTCGCCTCCGTGGTCCAGGACACCAAGGTGTCGCTGGCAGGCACCCAGCAGAACCCGACATGGGGCCTGGACCGGCTCGACCAGCCCGGTCTCCCCCTGGACAAGTCGTACACGTATCCCGAGAGCGCCGGCGGCGGCGTGAACGTGTACGTCATCGACACCGGTATCCGCTCGTCCCACCAGGACTTCGGCGGCCGGGCGAGCAGCGGCTGGGACTTCGTCGACAACGACGCCACCGCCCAGGACGGCAACGGTCACGGCACGCACGTCGCCGGCACCGTCGCGGGCCGGACGTACGGCGTCGCGAAGAAGGCCAGGGTGGTCGGCGTACGGGTGCTCGACAACGCCGGCTCCGGTACGACGGCCCAGGTCATCGCGGGCATCGACTGGGTGACGAAGAACGCCGGGAAGCCGGCCGTGGCGAACCTGAGCCTCGGCGGTTTCGCCAACGCCCAGCTG
This sequence comes from Streptomyces flavidovirens DSM 40150, assembly GCF_000429085.1. Lineage (GTDB taxonomy): Bacteria > Actinomycetota > Actinomycetes > Streptomycetales > Streptomycetaceae > Streptomyces > Streptomyces flavidovirens. The sequence goes on from NZ_AUBE01000015.1 coordinate 157,076, forward strand.
GACGCGGCCGTACGCAACTCGATCGCGTCCGGCGTCACGTACACGGTCGCGGCGGGCAACGACGGGCTGCCGGCGAACCTGTACTCGCCGGCCCGCGTCGCGGAAGCGCTCACGGTCGGCGCGACGGATGTCAAGGACGCGCGTGCGAGCTTCTCGAACTGGGGTCCGCAGCTCGACCTGTTCGCACCCGGAGTGGCGATCTCGTCCACCTGGAACACGGGTGACACGGCGACAAAGACCATATCCGGTACGTCGATGGCGGCCCCGCACACCGCGGGCGCGGCAGCGCTGTATCTGGCCGGACACACGTCGGCGACCCCGGCGGACGTGAGCCGGGCGCTGACCGGGAAGGCGGCCAAGGGCAAGGTCACGGGCGCGGGCCTCGCCTCGCCGAACCTGCTGCTCCAGGTGAACAACTGATCGCAGCGGCACACCCGCACACCCGCACAACCGCACACCCGCACACCGGAAAACGGACGGCCCCGCCCGAAAGGCGGGGCCGTTTCTTTTCGGCATTCTTACGCGGCGGTAGTTAACAATCCCCCGGATTGCGCACCCGTGGTACGAGGGAAGGCTCCTGCGGTACGCACCCCCCACGTACCCAAGTCGGCCCAAGTCGGTCCACCCGAGTGAACGTGGACAGGAGCGGTGATGCCCGCACCCCACCAGTCGCCAACGGAGCAGATAAAAAGGACAGACCCCAAGAAAGCCCCCGAACGCGAGCCGCGCTCGTCCGCGGCCGCTCAGCCCCCAGGTGAGCCAATGATCGGTCGCATCCCTGTCCTGGACGTACGTCCCGCCGTCGACTGCGGCAGAAGGCCGGCGAAGGCGGTGGCCGGTGAGACGTTCGAAGTCACCGCCACCGTCTTCCGCGAGGGCCACGACGCCGTCGCCGCCAACGTCGTCCTGCGTGACCCGGCGGGCCGGGAGGGGCCCTGGACGCCGATGCGCGAACTCGCGCCGGGCACCGACCGGTGGGGCGCGCGCGTGACGCCTCTCGCCGAGGGGCAGTGGACGTACGCCGTGGAGGCCTGGTCCGATCCCGTGGCGACCTGGCGCCACAACGCCCGCATCAAGATCCCGGCGGGCCAGGACACCGAGCTGGTACTCGCGGAGGGCGCGGAGCTGTACGAGCGGGCCGCCTCCGGCGTGCCGAAGAAGGACGGGCGTGAGGCGGTCCTGGCCGCCGTCGACGCGCTGCGCGACACCGCGAAGCCCCCCGCCGTCCGGCTCGCCGCCGCGCTCGACCCGGAGGCGGACGCGGCGCTCGGCCGCCACCCGCTGCGCGAGCTGGTCACGTCCTCACCCGAGATGCCGCTGCTCGTCGAGCGCGGGCGCGCGCTCTTCGGCTCCTGGTACGAGTTCTTCCCGCGCTCCGAGGGCGTCCGTACCGACAAACGGGGGAAGCAGACCGGCGGAACGTTCAAGACGGCCGCCGAGCGGCTGCCCGCCGTGGCCGCGATGGGCTTCGACGTGGTGTACCTGCCGCCCATTCACCCCATCGGCACCACGCACCGCAAGGGCCCCAACAACACTCTGTCCGCGTCGGCCAGGGATGTCGGCGTGCCCTGGGCGATCGGTTCGAAGGACGGCGGCCACGACGCGATCCACCCCGGCCTCGGCACCTTCGAGGACTTCGACGCCTTCGTCGCGCGCGCCCGGGACCTGCGCATGGAGATCGCACTGGACTTCGCGCTCCAGTGCTCGCCCGACCACCCCTGGGTCACCGAGCACCCCGAGTGGTTCCACCACCGCGCCGACGGCTCGATCGCGTACGCCGAGAACCCGCCGAAGAAGTACCAGGACATCTACCCCATCGCGTTCGACGCCGACATGCCCGGCCTGATCCGCGAGACGCTGCGGGTGCTGCGGCTGTGGATGAGCCACGGGGTACGGATCTTCCGCGTCGACAATCCGCACACCAAGCCGGTGGTCTTCTGGGAGAAGGTCATCGCGGACATCAACCGCACCGACCCCGACGTCATCTTCCTCGCCGAGGCCTTCACCCGCCCCGCGATGATGCACACCCTGGCGGCGATCGGCTTCCAGCAGTCGTACACGTACTTCACCTGGCGCAACACCAAGCAGGAACTGACCGAGTACCTCACGGAGCTCACCGGAGACGCCGCTTCGTACATGCGTCCCAATTTCTTCGTGAACACCCCGGACATCCTGCACGCCTACCTCCAGCACGGCGGCCGTCCCGCCTTCGAGGTACGGGCGGTGCTCGCCGCCACCCTGGCGCCCTCGTGGGGCGTGTACGCGGGCTACGAGCTGTGCGAGAACACCCCGGCCAAGCCGGGCAGCGAGGAGTACCTGAACTCGGAGAAGTACCAACTGCGTCCGCGCGACTGGGAATCGGCGGAGCGCGAGGGCCGCACGATCGCCCCGCTGATCACCACCCTCAACCGCGTGCGCCGCCGTCACCCGGCGCTTCAGCAGCTCCGCGATCTGCACTTCCACCACGCCGACAACGACGCGGTCATCGCGTACTCGAAGCGCTCCGGTTCGAACATCGTTGTGGTGGTCGTCAACCTCGACCCTCACCACACCCAGGAGGCCACGGTCTCGTTGGACATGCCGGAACTCGGCCTCGACTGGTCCGATTCCGTCCCGGTGCGCGACGAGCTCACCGGCGAGACCTACCACTGGGGCAGGGCCAACTATGTGCGCCTCGAGCCGGGCCGTACGCCCGCGCACATCTTCGTCCTGCGACCGTCCCCGCCGATCGGAGGGTCACCCACATCATGATCGTCAATGAGCCCGTCCACGACACGTTCGAAGACACGCCCGCCAAGGACCGCGACCCGGAGTGGTTCAAGCGGGCGGTGTTCTACGAAGTGCTCGTCCGTTCCTTCCAGGACAGCAACGGAGACGGCGTAGGCGACCTCAAGGGCATCACCGCCAAGCTGGACTACCTCCAATGGCTCGGCGTCGACTGCCTCTGGCTGCCGCCGTTCTTCAAGTCTCCGCTGCGCGACGGCGGTTACGACGTATCGGACTACACGTCCGTCCTCCCCGAGTTCGGCGACCTGGCCGACTTCGTGGAGTTCGTGGACGCCGCGCACCACCGTGGCATGCGCGTGATCATCGACTTTGTCATGAACCACACGAGCGACCAGCATCCGTGGTTCCAGGAGTCGAGGTCCGATCCGCAGGGTCCGTACGGCGACTACTACGTCTGGGCCGACGACGACAAGCAGTACCAGGACGCCCGGATCATCTTCGTCGACACGGAGACGTCCAACTGGACCTTCGACCCCGTCCGCAAGCAGTACTTCTGGCACCGCTTCTTCTCCCACCAGCCGGACCTCAACTACGAGAACCCGGCCGTGCAGGAGGAGATGATCTCCGCCCTGCGCTTCTGGCTCGACCTGGGCATCGACGGCTTCCGCCTCGACGCCGTCCCCTACCTCTACCAGGAGGAGGGAACCAACTGCGAGAACCTCCCCCGCACCCACCAGTTCCTGAAGCGGGTGCGCAAGGAGATCGACGCGTCCTACCCGGACACCGTGATCCTCGCCGAGGCCAACCAGTGGCCGGAAGACGTCGTCGACTACTTCGGCGACTTCAAAAAGGGCGGCGACGAGTGCCACATGGCCTTCCACTTCCCGGTCATGCCGCGCATCTTCATGGCCGTACGGCGCGAATCGCGCTACCCGGTCTCCGAAGTCCTGGCCAAGACCCCGGCCATCCCGTCCAACTGCCAGTGGGGCATCTTCCTGCGCAACCACGACGAGCTGACCCTCGAAATGGTCACGGACGAAGAGCGCGACTACATGTACGCGGAGTACGCCAAGGACCCGCGGATGCGCGCCAACATCGGCATCCGCCGGCGGCTCGCACCCCTCCTCGACAACGACCGCAACCAGATCGAGCTGTTCACGGCGCTGCTCCTGTCCCTCCCCGGTTCGCCGATCCTGTACTACGGCGACGAGATCGGGATGGGCGACAACATCTGGCTCGGTGACCGGGACGCCGTACGCACACCCATGCAGTGGACGCCCGACCGCAACGCCGGCTTCTCGTCCTGTGATCCGGGACGGCTGTTCCTCCCCACGATCATGGACCCGGTCTACGGGTACCAGGTCACCAACGTCGAGGCGGCGATGACCTCGCCCTCGTCGCTGCTGCACTGGACGCGGCGGATGATCGAGATCCGCAAGCAGAACCCGGCCTTCGGCCTCGGCTCGTACACCGAGCTGCCGTCGACCAACCCGGCCGTGATCGCGTTCCTGCGCGAGTACAAGGACGACCTGGTGCTGTGTGTCCACAACTTCTCGCGCTTCCCGCAGCCGACGGAACTCGATCTCCAGACCTTCAACGGCCGTCATCCGGTCGAGCTGATCGGCGGGGTGCGTTTCCCGGCCATCGGCGAATGGCCGTATCTGCTGACCCTCGCAGGTCACGGCTTCTACTGGTTCCGGCTGCGCAAGGACGCGTCGCCGCTCCCGGCCAAGCGCGCCTGAAGTGCCTTCTGCGGCGGGGCGGTTTCCCCCGCCCCGCTGTGGGCACTCATCCCGTCATATCGGGTCCGTACGGACGATCCCCGACCCGACACTTCCCGCGTTTCGGCTGCGGGGAGAACCCCACGCACCGCCCGGACAGCTACGGTCGCAATCCGGGACACTCTGCGCATCCTGTGGTGTGCCCGGGGAAAGGACGCGATGCCATGTCGGAGGCTGCATCCACCCGGAGTACGGCCGCCCGCCGCGCCACTCCTCCAGCCCCACCCCCGGCGCTGCTCCCCTCGCTGGCGCCGCTGCTGTACGAATGGCTGCCCAGGCAGCGGTGGTTCGCGGGCAAGGGACGCCCGGTCACCGGGTTCTCGCTCGTCGCCGCCACGGAGTTGCTGCCCTCGTCCGGCGGTGTTTCGGGCGCTCCCGGCCTGCTGCATCTGCTGGTGAGCGTCCAGCAGCCCGCCGCGGCCACGCACGGTCCGCCGGGGCCACCGGTGGCCGACTGCTACCAACTGCTGCTCGGCGTACGGTCCGCGCTGCCGCCACGTCTCGCGCCGGCCCTGATCGGGCACGTCCAGGACGGGCCGCTGGAGGGTCTCACCGTCTACGACGCGCTGCTGGACCCGCGTCTGGCCGGACTGCTCCTGGAACGGCTGCGCAACACCGGTGTGCAGGGGGCGCTGCGCTTCGAGCGGGACCCGTCGGTCGTCATCCCGCCCGGTCTCACGCCCAGGCCGCTCGGCGCCGAGCAGTCCAACTCGTCTCTCGTCTATGGAGATTCGTTCATTCTCAAGGTCTTCCGCCGGGTCAGCCCCGGCTCCAACCCCGATCTGGAGCTGCCGCTCGCCCTGGCCCGCAAGGGCTGCGAGCGGGTGCCCGCGCCGGTCGCCTGGTACGAGGCCGACAACACCGACGATCCGTACCAGCCGTACGCCCTCGGGGTCCTGCAGCCCTTCCTGCGCGGCTCGGAGGACGGCTGGCAGCGCGCGCTGCGGGCCCTGGCCGTCGGCAACGACTTCACCGCCGACGCGCAGGCGCTGGGCCGGGCCACCGCCGAGGTGCACACCGCGCTCGCCGTCGCCCTGCCGATGGTCATGCTGCGCAAGCAGCAGACCGAGGCGCTGGCGGCGGCGATGACCGAACGCCTCGACGCGGCGGCGCAGGCGGTGCCGGCGCTCGTCCCGTACGTCCCCGCCCTGCGCACCGCCTTCGACGCGTTCGCGGCGCGGGGGCGGGCGGGGCGGGCCTGGCCGGCCCAGCGGGTCCACGGCGACCTGCACCTGGGCCAGGCGCTGCGCGCACCCGGCGGCGAGTGGTCGGTCATCGACTTCGAGGGCGAGCCGTCGCGCCCGCTCGCGGAGCGGCGCCGCCCGCAGCCGGTCGTACGCGATGTGGCGGGCATGCTGCGGTCGTTCGACTACGCGGCCCGCTCCCACCAGCCGTGGGACGCGGACTGGGCGACGCGGTGCCGGGAGGCGTTCTGCGACGGGTACGCGAAGGCGTCGGGGACCGACCCGCGCGACGAGCCGGAGCTGCTGCGGGCGTACGAGACGGACAAGGCGGTGTACGAGGTCCTCTACGAGGCCCGGCACCGCCCGGACTGGCTGCCGGTCCCCCTGGCGGCCATTCACCGCCTGGCCTCGTCGCCCGGCGCCCGCACCCCCGGCCACCGCCCGGAAACCACCCCGCACCGCACCACTGGCCCGCTGCCCGGAACACCCAGGCACAGCGCCCCCACCCGGCCGCCGGGAACACCCCCGCACAGCGGCCCCGCCCCGTCCTCGGACACCGCGGCCCACCGCGCGTCCGACCCGCCCCCGGAGACCGACCACACACCGGGACCGACACCATGACCCCTCTCCCCCCGACGCCGGTGACGCGTACCGCGCCCCGGTCCGCTCTCCGGGGGCTGCGTGCCGCGCAGCCGTCCGGGGCCGCCCGTGGGCGCCTGTGGCTCCGGCGCGCGGCCGGGCCGCCGCGCCCGGTCGCCGCCGCCCCGGCGCGGCGCGCTCCAGCCCACCTCCGCCCGTCCACCGCACCCGACCGGATCCTCCCGAGGAGGCCGCACCCGTGACCCCCCGTCCACCGTCCCGCAAGTCCGCCGATTCCCCGAGCGTGCCCACGTCGCCCGAGAGCGCGCCGCCCGTACCGCCGCGCAAGCGTGCCAAACCCGCCAGGGCCCCCAAGCAGGCCGACGCCGTCGAGCCTTCGCAGGCACCGCAGGGTGCTCCGCAGCCCCTGAAGGCCGCCGAGACCCCGCCGCCGCGCAAGCCCTCCAGGGCCGTGAAGCAGGCCAAACCCGCCAAGGCCGCCGCCAAGACCGGTGCGGCGGCGCAGGCCGCCGCCGCCGGCCCTCCGGACTCCGCCCCCAAGGCCGCACAGGACGCGGAGTCCGGCAAGGCGGCCAAGGCCACGAAGCCAGCGAAGACCGCCAGGCCCGCCAAGTCCCGGCGGACCACCGCGCAGCCCACCACCCCCGCGGACCAGCCTCCCGACTCCGCGCCGAAGGCCGTGCAGGACACCGAGTCCACCACGCCCGCGCGGCGCACCAGGGCTCCGAAGCGGGAGCCCGACGGCCCCGCGCTCCGGGGGAGCGACCGGGACCGGCTGCTGGCCGGCGGTCATCACGACCCGCACGGGCTCCTCGGCGCCCATCCCGCCGACGGCGCGGCCACCGGCGTCGTCTTCCGCGCGCTGCGGCCCTTCGCCCGCGCCGTCACCGTGCTGGCCGCCGGTCACCGCACCGCGCTGCACGACGACGGCGACGGGCTGTTCTCCGGCGTACTGCCCCTGGACGCCGTGCCGCCGGAGTACAGCCTGCTCGTCACGTACGACGACAACGAGCTGGAGGTGCAGGACCCGTACCGCTTTCTGCCCGCCCTCGGTGAACTCGACCTGTACCTCATCGGCGAGGGCCGCCACGAGGAGCTGTGGCGGGCGCTCGGCGCTCAGCCGATGGTCCATCAGGGCGTGAGTGGCACCCGTTTCACGGTCTGGGCGCCGAACGCGCGCGGCGTCCGTGTCGCGGGTGACTTCAACTACTGGAACGCCACCGGGTTCCCGATGCGCTCCCTCGGCTCGTCCGGCATCTGGGAGCTGTTCGTGCCCGGTGTCGGGGAAGGGACGCTCTACAAGTTCGAGATCATGCGGCCCGACGGCAGTCACACGCTGCGCGCCGACCCGATGGCCCGCCGCACCGAGTGCCCGCCCGCCAATGCCTCGATCGTGACGGCCTCGCACCATGTGTGGCGTGACCAGGAGTGGATGGAGCACCGCGCCGACCGGCCGGTGCACAAGGCGCCGTTCTCGGTCTACGAGGTGCATCTGGGGTCCTGGCGGCCCGGACTGTCCTACCGCGAGCTCGCGGAGCAGCTTCCGGCGTACGTCGCCGATCTCGGCTTCACCCACGTCGAGCTGATGCCGGTCGCCGAGCACCCCTTCGGCGGCTCCTGGGGTTACCAGGTCACCGGTCTGTACGCGCCGACGGCCCGCATGGGCACGCCCGACGACTTCCGGTACCTGGTCGAGTCGCTGCACCGGGCCGGTATCGGCGTCATCATGGACTGGGTCCCGGCCCACTTCCCGAAGGACGACTGGGCGCTGGCGCGATTCGACGGCCCGAACCTGTACGAGCACGAGGACTGGCGGCGCGCCGAGCACCCCGACTGGGGCACGCTGGAATTCGACTACGGGCGCCCGGAGGTGCGCAACTTCCTGGTCGCCAACGCCACGTACTGGTGCGAGGAGTTCCACATCGACGGCCTGCGTGTCGACGCGGTCGCCTCGATGCTCTACCTCGACTACTCGCGCGAGCACGGCGAGTGGGCGCCGAACGAGTTCGGCGGCCGCGACAACCCGGACGCCGTCTCCTTCCTCCAGGAGATGAACGCGACCGTCTACCGCCGCAACCCCGGCGTCGTGACGATCGCCGAGGAGTCCACCGCCTGGGACGGCGTGACCCGCCCCACCGACAGCGGCGGTCTCGGCTTCGGTCTCAAGTGGAACATGGGCTGGATGCACGACTCGCTGGTGTACGTCAGCAAGGAGCCGGTGCACCGCAAGTACCACCACAACGAGATGACCTTCTCGATGGTGTACGCGTACAGCGAGAACTACGTCCTGCCGATCTCGCACGACGAGGTGGTGCACGGCAAGCAGGCCCTGGTGAGCAAGATGCCGGGCGACTGGTGGCAGCAGCGCGCCAATCACCGTGCGTACCTCGGCTACATGTGGGCGCACCCCGGCAAGCAGCTGCTCTTCATGGGGCAGGAGTTCGCCCAGGGAGCGGAGTGGTCGGAGGGGCACGGTCCCGACTGGTGGCTGCTCGACCCGTCGTACTCGGCGGAGCCGGACCACCGTGGCGTACGCGACCTGGTCCGCGACCTCAACCAGGTGTACCTCGACACGCCCGCGCTGTGGGAGCTGGACACGGTCCCCGACGGTTTCGCGTGGGTGCTGGGCGACGCCGCCGAGGACAATGTCTTCGCGTTCCTGCGCTTCGACGCGAAGAGCGGCCCGCTGCTGGCCGTCTCCAACTTCTCGCCGGTGGTGCGGCACGGGTACCGGCTGTGCGTACCGGACCTGATCCCGGCCTGGACGGAGGTCCTGAACACGGACGCGGCCCGGTACGGCGGCAGCGACGTACGCAACCCTGAGCCGCTCAAGCCCGAGGCGGGCGGGGCGCACGGCGGCCGGCCCTACCTGGAGATGACGCTGCCGCCGCTGGCGACGGTGTGGTTCAAGCCGGCCTGATCTCCTCCTGCGTCCGCCGCGCGAGCCCTTCCCGGAGGCATTCGGGAAGGGCTCCCGTGTGGACGACGGCGAGCTGCTGCGTGGCCCGCGTCAGGGCGACGTACAGGTCGTTGGTGCCGCGCGGCGAGCCGGCGAGGATCTGGCCGGGCTCGACGACGACCACCGTGTCGAACTCCAGGCCCTTCGCCTGCCGCGGGTCGAGGAGCACGACGGGCCGGGTGAGGTCGGGGGCCGGGCCGTGCGACGCACCGGGCAGCGCGGCGGCGAGCTCCTCGTGCAGGGCGGTGGGCGCGACGACGGCCAGCCGTCCCTCCGCACTGGCCAGCTCCGCGACCGTCCTGGCGACGGTACGGGCGAGGCCGTCCGGGTCGGCGGCGTGCGCCAGGGGGCGGGTCCCCGTGGAGCGGACCGAGCCCGGCGGCTCGAAGGCCGGGTCCTCGGCCCGTCGTACACCGGCCGCGACCTCCATGATCTCGGCGGGCGTACGGTAGTTGACGCCGAGCCGGGTGTGCTCCCAGCGGTCGCCGACGTACGGCTGGAGGATTTGCTGCCAGGAGTCGCAGCCCGCCGCGTCTCCGGTCTGGGCCGGGTCACCGACCAGCGTCATGGAGCGGGTGGGGCAGCGGCGCATCAGCAGGCGCCAGGTCATGGCGGACAGCTCCTGCGCCTCGTCGACGATGATGTGCCCGAAGGCCCAGGTGCGGTCGGCGGCGGCGCGTTCGGCGGTGCTGCGGTGGTCGGCCTCCTCGTGGCGTTCGGCCATCCGCTCGGCGTCGACGATGTCGTGCGCGCCCAGGACCTCGGACTTCTCGTCGTCGATGTCCTCGAACTCGTAGGTGCGGGACGCGTACGCGACATCCAGCACGCCTTGCGCGTAGGCGATCCGCTGCTGGCGCTCGGCCTCCTCGGCGGCCCGCGCGGCCGAGTCGTCCTGGCCGAGCAGTTCGGCGGCCTCGTCGAGGAGCGGCACGTCGGCGGGCGTCCACGCGCCGCCGTCCCGCCGGATCAGCTCGGCGTCGATGCCGGGGAGGTGGGCGGGGTCCGCGAGGAATTCCGTGACCAGCCTCTGGGGGGTGAGCGGGGGCCAGAGCTGGTCGATGGCCGCGTGGACGTCGTCGCTGAGGGCGATGGCCTTGCCGAGCTGGGCGAGGTCGTCGGGTCCGAGGAAGTTGGGGCCGCCGTACGGGTCGGCGCCGATCCGGTCGGCGAGCTGCTCGGTGAGCGCGTCGATGATCCGGAAGGCGAAGTGGGGGCGGGCGAGGTTGTGCGGCAGGCCGGTCTGGCGGGCGGCGGCGCGGGCGTCCTCCGCCATCGCCCGGTCCAGGAAGAGCGTGCCGTCGTCGTGCTCGATCTCGATCCACGGGTCGGGCACGCTCTGGTGGTCCCGTACGAAGCGGGCGAGCGCGTCCGCCATCGCGGCCCGCCCCTTGACCTCGGTGGCCGCGGCGGTGTCGGTGCCGGTGGCGGCGACGCCCGGGAAGAGTTCGCCCACGGTCGCCAGCAGCACTCCGGTCTCACCGAGCGAGGGCAGCACTTCGCCGATGTAGGCGAGGAAGGCCGGGTTGGGGCCGACGATCAGCACGCCACGGCGGGCGAGCAGGTCGCGGTACGCGTAGAGCAGGTACGCCGCCCGGTGCAGCGCGACGACGGTCTTGCCGGTGCCGGGTCCGCCCTCGACGACGAGGACGCCCTGGTGGGAGGCGCGGATGATGCGGTCCTGCTCGGCCTGGATGGTCTGCACGATGTCGTGCATCCGGCCGGAGCGCGCCGCGTCCAGTGCGGCGAGCAGCACGGTGTCCGCGGCGGAGCCCTCGTGGCCGGTGCGGGTGGTGTCGGTGAGATCGAGGATCTCGTCGTGCAGCGCGGTGACGTTGCGGCCCTCGGTGGTGATGTGCCGACGGCGGCGCAGGCCCATCGGGGAATAACCGGTCGCGAGATAGAAGGGGCGCGCGACATCGGCTCGCCAGTCGACAACGAGAGGCGTGCGGTCGGCGTCGTTCTGCCGGATTCCGATACGGCCCATGTGGTACTGGCGTCCGTCCTGGAAGTCGAGCCGCCCGAAGCAGAGCCCGTTCTCCCCCGCGTTGAATGCGGCGAGCAGCCCGGACTGCTCGGCGACCAGCACATCGCGCTCCAGCTTCTCCTGGTGACCCGCCCCCACCTGCGTCAACGCGGTATGTACGGCGGCCTCGGCGTGATCACGCAGTTCATCGAGGCGCGCGTAGAGGCCGGTGATGAATTCCTGCTCTTTCTGAAATTCCTCGGTTGACAATTCAGCTCCCAACAAGCTACGCTGCATCCATACGGCACCTCTGTGACCGATTTTAAACGTGGTCACGGAAACGCTCAATATACGCAGAGAAATACCCCGGATGTCAATTCATCCGGGGTATTTCTTTTGCCTGGCCGCCGAGACCGCTACACGTCCGCGAGCTCGTGGAGGAGCTTGCGCTTGGGGCGGGCGCCGACCATCTGCTTCACCGGCTCACCGTCGCGGAAGACGAGAAGCGTCGGCATCGACAGCACGCCGTACCGCGCCGCGGTGTCGGGATTGGTGTCCACGTCGAGCTGCACGACCTTGAGCCTGGCGGCCTCCTCGCGGGCCACCTCGCTCAGTACGGGCGCGAGCTGGCGGCACGGGCCGCACCAGTCGGCCGTGAACTCCACCAGGACGGGCCGGTCGGACCGCAGTACGTCGTTCTCGAAGGTCGCGTCCGTCACCGCGTCCACATCCACTGCTCGCACCATCAATGTCTCCTCAGTTGTCAGTCAGTTCGCAGCGCGGCTCGGGACCGCCCGGCAGTTCCGCTTGCGCTTCGAGTTCGGCGCGGGCGAGCTGGGCACCCACCTGCGTGCGCACCGCGTCCAACTGGCCGATCAGCACGTCGAGTTCGGCCAGCTTGCGCCGGTACACCTCCAGGGAGGCCGGGCAGGAGTCCCCCGCCGGGTGGCCGGCCCGCAGGCAGTCCACGAAGGGGCGGGTCTCCTCCAGGTCGAACCCGAAGTCCTGCAGGGTCCGGATCTGCTGGAGGAGCCGCAGGTCGTCCTCGTCGTACGTGCGGTAGCCGTTGACCGCGCGCCGGGCGGGGAGGAGCCCGCGGGACTCGTAGTAGCGCAACGCCCGGGTGGTTGTCCCCGCGCGCTCCGCCAGCTCGCCGATTCGCATGCCCTGACGGTAATCCTTGACGTCGGCGTCAAGGCAAGGGAGAGATCCGGGTGCTCAGCCCTTGAGCTTGAGCACCTCGATCGTGCTCGACCAGTCGTCGGCGCCGTGTCCCTTGGCGATCGCACGGTCGGCGACGGCCTTGATCGCCTCCAGCTGGCCCGTGTCGAGGCCACGGTCCCGCGACATGTGCAGAAGGTGGTCGACGCTGGCGGTCATCATGCTCAGGTTCGCCTCCTGTCCGTCATAGTCGCCCGCGTCGATCGCTGCCGCCATGCCGGACGCGATGTCCGGCAGGATCGCGGCGATGGTGTTGAGATACGGAGCGAGGGCCGTGGCGGCGACATTGTCCTCACGTGCCAGGGCGAAGGCGTGCACGAGGCCCGACATGCTCGCGTAGAAAAGGTCGAGCATCGACAGGTCGTAGACGGCCGCGAGGGCGTGGTCCTCACCCAGGAAGGCGGCCTGCCCGGCCAGGGCCTTGAGGGTGGTCTCGTACTTCTCGAAAACCGGCCGCGCACCGGCGAATAAAATCAGCGCCTGCGCCCCGCCGACGAGCGGGGTCGGCACCATCACCGCGCCGTCCAGATACGTGATGCCGTGCTGCTCCGCCCAGTCCGCCGCCGTGCGGACCCGCTCTGGGGCGCCCGAGGTGAGGTTGACCAGGACGCGGTCGGCGAGGGCGTCGGCCAGCGGTTCGAGGATCGCCTGCGAGGCGTCGTAATTCACCACGCAGACGACGGTCAACTCGGCGGAACGGACGGCCTCTTCGGCGGTCCGGGCGAGGACCGCGCCGCGCGCGACGAGGTCCTCGCCCTTTCCCCCGGAACGGTTCCAGACGGTGGTGGGGTGCCCGGCGTCCAGGAAGGCGCCGGCGAGTGCGCGGCCCATGGCGCCGAGGCCGAGAACGGCAACAGGGACAAGGTTGTTGTGGGAAGTCATGACCACCATGCTTGGCCGCCGCTTCCCTTCCGGCAAGTACCTACTTTTTAGTCAGTACCTGGTCCCGCTCGCCCTTCGCTGCTTCCCCGGCCACCGGGGCCGGGCTCGGCCGGCGCGGCAGGAGTACCGCGACCAGCACCGTTCCCACCCCGAGGACCACCGCGCCGACCAGGCTGGTGTGCGCGACCGCGTCGGAGAAGGCGGCGCCGACCGCGTCGGCCATCTGGCGGGCGCCGTCCGCGAGTTGCCCGGCCTGCCCCTTGAGCTGCGCGGCCTGCTCCGGTGTTCCGGCCTTCGCCGCCTGGCCCGCGAGCTGCTTCGCCTGGTCGCCGATGCCCTGCGCCACGGCGTATCCGGCACCGACCGAGTCCTGGGCGGTGGTCAGCGCGTCGGCGGGGAGCTTCGTTCCCGCGGTGGCGTCGGCGAGGTGCGAGGAGTACGAACCGGCCAGCACCGAACCGAGGATGGCTATGCCCAGCGAGCCGCCGAGCTCCAGCGAGGTGTCGTTGACCGCGCCGCCGACGCCCAGTTCGGACTCGGGGAAGGCGCCCATGATCGCGTCGGTGCACGGCGACAGGGACAGTCCGATGGCCAGGCCGAGGATCATCAGGGGCAGTACGAGATCGCCGTACGCCGAGTCCGCGTCGATCCGCGCCAGCAGGGCGAGAGCGGCCGTGCCGCCGGCCATGCCCGCCGTGACCGTGATCTTCATGCCGAGGCGGGGGGTGAGGAACCCGGTCAGCGCGGAGCCGGCGAAGACGGCGCCGGCCAGCGGCAGCATCCGTACGCCTGTCTCGAAGGCGTTGTAACCGAGCACGAACTGGAGGTGCTGGGTAAGGAAGTAGAACGCGCCGAAGACCGCGAGGAAGAAGAGGGCGACGGCGAGGTTCGAGCCGGCGAAGCCCCGGTCGAGGAAGCGGCGTACGTCCAGAACGGGCCGCGGGTGGCGCAGCTCCCAGACGACGAACAGCACGAGTCCGACGCCCGCGACGACGGCGGCGGTGATCGCCGGCGCGTCCCAGCCGAAGTGCGGGCCCTGGATGATCATGTAGACCAGTGCGGCGACCCAGACGACGGACAGCAGCCCTCCGACGTAGTCGATGCGCCCGTGGTGGGCGGCCTTCGACGGCGGGATGAGTACGAACGTACCGACGAGCGCCAGGACCGCGACCGGCACGTTGATCAGGAACGTCGACGCCCAGCCGTGGCTCTCCAGCAGCGCGCCCGCGACGAGCGGGCCCGCCGCGATGGCGAGTCCGGCGGTGGCCGTCCACAGCACGATCGCCTTGGCGCGCTCGGCGCGCGGGAAGGTCGCGGCGAGGAGCGAGAGGGTGGCCGGCATGATCATCGCGGCGCCGACGCCCATGACCGCGCGGGCCGCGATCACGCCGGCGGAGCTGTCGACGAGCGACCCGGCGACCGACCCCGCGCCGAAGACGACGAGGCCGAGCACGAGCGCCCCGCGCCGGCTGTACTTGTCGCCGATCGCGCCGAGCAGGAGCATCAGCGCGGCGTACGGCACGGTGTAGCCGTCGATGACCCACTGGAGGTCGGAGCTGCTGAGTCCGAGGTCCTTGGTCATGTCGGGGGCGGCGACCGTCAGGGCGGTGTTCGCCATCACGATGATCAGCAGACTCAGGCACAGGACGAGCAGCGCCCACCAGCGCCGCCGGTACGGCTGCTCCATTTCCTCCACCGGCTGGTTCACGACCAGGCGCATGGCTCCACACCCTTCCGAAAGATCTTGCACATGACTGTGCAACTGCACAACTATGTGCAATTTAGCGGGCTGCACAGTGATGTGCAAAATGGTGAGCATGACCTCCGGTATCAGGGCCGACACCAACCGCCGCCGCATCCTGGATGTCGCGCTCGCCGAACTGCTGCGCGACCCGGACGCCTCCATGGACCAGATCGCGCGGGCGGCCGGCGTCGTCCGCAGGACGGTGTACGGGCACTTCCCGAGCCGCGAAGCACTCGTCGCGGCGCTCGTGGACAACGCGGTGGCCGCGGTCTCCGAGGCCCACGCGGCCAGTCGCGACGACGTCGCGGACCCGGCCGAGGCGCTCGCCCGCGCGACGCTCGCGGTCTGGCGGATCGCCGACCGCTACCGCCTCCTGGTGGCCCTCGCCCAGCGCAGCGTCACGATGGAGGGCATCAAGCAGCGCCTGGCCCCGGTCCGCAAGGAGTGCGTCGACCTGTTGCGGCGCGGCGCGGAGGCCGGCGTGTTCACCTCACCGCTGCCCCCGGCGGCGCTCGGATACGTACACGAGCAGACGCTCTTCGGCCTGATGGAAGCGGTCAACGACGGCGCACTGGACGCGGCCGACGGCGGCCGCGCTGCGGCGTCGGCCGCGCTGCTCACGGCGGGTGTTCCGCTGGATCGGGTGACGGCGCTGCTGGATTCGATCGAGCCGTAGCGGCTGCGCCGCAGTCCGGTACGGATCCGGTACGGCGGAAGGGCGCGGCCAGTGGCCGCGCCCTTCCGCCGTACCGGATCGCGCATGCGCTGCGGCTAGACCCCCGCCGCCGCCTTGTCGCCCTCCCGTGCCTCCGGGAGGCCCTTCGGCTCCGCGCCGGCCGGATCGGCGGACGCGTCGTCGAGCAGCGTCTTCTCGTCGAAGGGGGCCAGGCCCGCCAGCACCTGGTCGACCCGCTCCTTGTCGATCTCCTTCGTCCAGGTGCCGATCAGTACCGTCGCCACCGCGTTGCCCGCGAAGTTCGTCAGGGCGCGCGCCTCGCTCATGAAGCGGTCGATGCCGACGATCAGGCCGACGCCGTCGACCAGTTCCGGGCGGTGCGACTGGAGGCCGCCGGCCAGGGTGGCCAGGCCGGCCCCGCTGACACCCGCCGCACCCTTCGACGCGACGAGGAGGAAGAGGAGGAGCGGGATCTGCTCCGCGAGCGACATCGGGTCACCCATGGCGTCGGCGATGAAGAGCGAGGCCATGGTCATGTAGATCATGGTGCCGTCGAGGTTGAAGGAGTAGCCGGTCGGAACCGTGATGCCGACCACCGGTTTGCTGACGCCCAGGTGCTCCATCTTCGCGATGAGCCGCGGGAGGGCGGACTCGGAGGACGAAGTGGACAGGATCAGCAGGAACTCACGGCCCAGGTACTTGAAGAACGTGAGGATGTTGAGGCCCGCGATGATGCGCAGCAGCGCTGCGAGCACGATGAAGACGAAGAGGAAGCAGGTGACGTAGAAGCCCAGCATCAGCACGGCCAGGCTCTTGAGCGCGTCCAGACCTGCCGAGCCGGTGACGGCCGCAATCGCGCCGAAGGCACCGATCGGCGCCGCCCACATCACCATGCCCAGGATGCGGAAGACGAGCCGCTGGATGTGCTCGACACCGCGCAGCACGGGCTGCCCGGCCGGGCCCATGGCCTGCAGCGCGAAGCCGGCGAGCAGCGCCACCAGAAGGGTCTGGAGTACCTCACCCGTGGTGAAGGCGGAGACGAACGTGGTCGGAATGATCCCGAGGATGAACTCGACCGTGTCCTTGGCCTCCGCCACGACCTGGCCCTGGCCCGCCTCCTTGACCGCGTCGGTCACCGCCAGGCTGTCACCGGGGTGCAGCACGTTGCCGACGAGCAGACCGATGGAGAGGGCGACCAGCGACATCACCGTGAAGTAGCCGAGGGCGATGCCACCCACCGCGCCGACCTTGGCGGCCTTACGGACCGAGCCGATGCCCAGCACGATCGTGCAGAAGATGATCGGCGAGATCATCATCTTGATCAGATTGACGAATCCGGTGCCGAGCGGCTTGAGCTCGACGGCCACACCGGGGGCGGCGAAGCCCACCGCGACGCCGAGTACGACGGCGACGATGACGGCGATATACAGGTAGTGCGTGCGGTCCCGCCTTGCGGCTGTGCCTGCCACGGGGTCCTCCTTGATTTGTCCTGATACCCACGTCCCGATGGGTCCCGGCGACTATCCATCACGCTGTGACCCCCGTCACCGTTACGTGCATTTCGTTCACGGGTTTTCGGCCAGGCACACTTGCGGCATGCGCATACCCCGCCCCCGCAGCCTCGCCGGCCAGCTCTTCGCGATGCAGGTCGTCCTGGTGGCGGCGATCGTCGCGGGGTGCGCGGTCTTCGCGTACGTCTCGGACCGGTCCCAGGCCGAGGAGACGGCGCGGCGGCAGGCCACCGCCACCGCCACCGCCGTCGCGAAGTCCCCGGCGGTGATCGAGGCGGCCCGCTCGGACCACCCGACCGGGCTCCTCCAGCCGTACACGGAGGCTCTGCGCAAGGAGGCAGGCGTCACCTTCGTCACGATCATGGCGCCGGACGGTACCCGCTGGACGCATCCGGAGCCGGAGCAGATCGGCAGGACGTACCTGGGGCACACCGGGCCCGCTCTGGCGGGCCGCACCTTCGACGAGACGTACGTGGGGGTGCTGGGGCGGTCGGTGCGCGTGGTGGCGCCGGTGCGGGACACCGAGGCCCGCGGTGGACGGATCATCGGACTCGTCAGCGCGGGCATCACCATCGAGACGATCAGCGCGCAGGTGCGGCAGCAGGTGACGGCGCTGCTCGGCGTGGCGTCCGGCGCGCTCGCCCTCGGCGGCCTCGGTACGTACGTCATCAACGCCCGGCTGCGGCGGCACACGCACGGCATGAACGCCGGTGAGCTGAGCCGCATGCACGACTACCACGAGGCGGCGCTGCACGCCGTACGCGAGGGGCTGCTGATGCTGGACGGGCAGCAGCGCGTCGCCCTGATCAACGACGGCGGGCGTGAACTGCTCGGGCTCGGACCGGACGCGGTCGGCCGCCCGGTGGCCGAAATGGACCTGCCGGGCCCGCTGACGGCGGCGCTGCTCGCGCCGGAGCCGCGCGTCGACGATGTGCACCTGACGGCGGACCGGGTAGTCGTCGTCAACAGCCGCCCGATCACCGGCGGGGAGAAGCGCGGTACGGTCGTGACCCTGCGCGACCACACCGAACTCCAGGCCCTGTCCGGCGAACTGGACTCCGAGCGGGGCTTCACACAGGCGCTGCGCTCGCAGGCCCACGAGGCGGCGAACCGCCTGCACACCGTGGTCTCCCTCATCGAACTCGGCCGGACGGACGAGGCGGTGGAGTTCGCCACGGCGGAGCTGGAGCTGGCGCAGGCCCTGACCGACCGGGTCGTCGGCGCGGTGGGCGAGCCGGTGCTGGCGGCGTTGCTGCTGGGGAAGGCGGCGCAGGCGAACGAGCGGGGCGTGGCGCTCGTACTGGACGAGGACAGCCGGATCGACGACGGCCTGCTGCCCGGCACGCTCCCGGCCCGTGACCTGGTGACGATCCTCGGCAACCTGATCGACAACGCGGTGGACGCGGCGCAGGGCAGCGACGGCGCGCGCGTCACGGTGACGGCCCGCACGGACGGGACCGGCGAGCTGCTGCTGCGCGTCCGCGACACGGGACCGGGTGTCGCCCCCGCCGCGGCGGACGCGGTGTTCGCCCGCGGCTGGTCGACGAAGAGCGCGGGGCGCGGGCTGGGGCTGGCACTCGTACGGCAAGCGGTGCACCGGGCGGACGGCACGACAGCGCTGACCCGGGCCGATGGAGGCGGGGCCGAGTTCACGGTACGACTGCCGTTGCGCGTGAAGGCGGCGGCGCGGAAGGTGCGGCCATGACCACCACGGCGTCGCCCCCGATCCGCGTCCTCGTCGTCGAGGACGACCCGGTCGCCGCCGACGCCCACGCCCTGTACGTCGCCCGCGTCCCCGGCTTCGCCGTCGCCGGTGTCGCGCACACGCGGGCCGCGGCGGTCCGGGCCCTGGACCGCGGACCCGTCGACCTGCTCCTGCTCGACCTCTACCTCCCCGACGGCCACGGCCTGCAGCTCGTACGTTCCATCCGCGGCGCCGGCCACACCGCCGACGTCATCGCCGTCACCTCGGCCCGCGATCTCGGCGTCGTACGCGAAGGCGTGTCCCTCGGTGTCGTGCAGTACGTGCTGAAGCCCTTCACCTTCGCCACCCTGCGCGACCGCCTCACCCGTTACGCCGAGTTCCGCGGCGCCGCCGGCGAGGCCAGCGGCCAGGACGAGGTGGACCGCGCGCTCGCCGCCCTGCGTACTCCGCAGCCGGCCGCGCTCCCCAAGGGGCTCAGCGCCCCGACGCTGGAGGCGGTGACCCGCACCCTGCGCGAATCGCCGGCCGGGACGACCGCGGCGACGGCCGCCGCCGCGGTCGGGATCTCACGGATCACCGCCCGCCGGTACCTGGAACACCTGGTCGCCGCGGGCCGGGCCGAGCGCGCTCCGCAGTACGGACAGGTGGGCCGCCCGGAGCTGCACTACCGGTGGATCGCCGTGCGCTGACGCCAAGTTGCCTGCCCTGCACAAGTCAAAGGGTGACCGGAGGGTAACCTGTGGAGTGAAGAAGTGACCGTAGGGACGTAGGATGTTCCTACGATTTGTGATCTTGGGGGAACGCACCGTAGTCACGGGGGCCCTCTCCTCCATACGGTGTGCCCGTGCACCCCTCTCCGCCTTTCAACGCCCTCGCCGCGCGCCAACTGCGCGAGGCCCTGGGCATGGCCCCCGGTCACGTCGCCTACGGGCTGCGAGCGCAGTACGGACTGAACATCGGCCCCGACCTCGTCGTCGCCTGGGAGCGCGGGCAGCGCTCGCCCGGCATGCAGGAGATCACGGCGCTCGCCGGAGTCCTGTGGTGCTCCGTCGGCGAACTGATCGCCGCTCCGGGCACGCTGCGCGAGCACCGGATGGCGCGGGGCCTGGCGGCGCCGGATCTCGCGCGGCTGGTGGGCATCGACCCGGCGGCGTACCAGCGGATGGAGGACGCGGGGCGGTGGCGCGGCAACGAGCGGCAGTCCTCGGCGCTCTCCGAGGTCCTCGGGCTCTCACCGCAGGAGTTCGTCACGGCGACGGGCCGCGACGAGGACCTGGCCGAGGTCCTGTGCAGCGCGGTGACGACGCGCTGGCAGGCGTACGTACGGCCGGCGGCGAAGCTCGTGCCGGTGCCGCGGCGCCAACTGGAGGACGTACTCCAGCGCTTGCACGCCGACTACCAGTCGCGGATGGTCTCGACGCTGAGCTGGAGCGGCGGGGGTTCGGGGGACGGCGCTAAGGGCCGGGAGTTCCTGGACGAGATCGTCAGCCATTTCTGGCTGCTGATGCCCTGACGGGCGGACCGAACCGGAAGCCTCCTCGGCCCCCACACACCTTGTCCGCCCCGGCCGGCCCGTCCGCCCCGCCTCAGAAGACCGACTCGGCCTCGTACATCCGCGCCTCCGGAACCGTCTTCAGCTCCTCGACGCCGGCCGCCAGCGGCACCATCGTGATCTCGGTGCCGGTCAGCGCCGTCATGTTGCCGAAGTCGCCCCGGTGCACCGCCTCCACCGCGTGCCAGCCGAAGCGGGTGGCGAGGACACGGTCGTACGCCGTCGGGGTGCCGCCGCGCTGGACGTGGCCGAGGATGACCGGCCGCGCCTCCTTGCCGAGGCGCTTCTCCAGCTCGCTGGCGAGCCGGTTGCCGATGCCGGTGAAGCGCTCGTGCCCGAACTGGTCGATGGCGCCCTTCTCGTACGGCATGGAGCCCTCGGCCGGACGCGCGCCTTCCGCGATGCAGACGACCGCGAACTTCTTGCCGCGCGAGAAGCGTTCCTCGACCATCTTCACCAGGTCGTCGACCTCGAAGGGCCGCTCGGGCAGGCAGATGCCGTGCGCGCCGCCCGCCATGCCGGACTCCAGCGCGATCCACCCGGCGTGCCGGCCCATGACCTCGACGACCATCACGCGCTGGTGCGATTCGGCGGTCGTCTTGAGACGGTCTATGGCCTCGGTCGCGACGCCCACGGCTGTGTCGAAGCCGAAGGTGCGGTCGGTGCCGTTGATGTCGTTGTCGATGGTCTTCGGTACGCCGACGACCGGCATCCCCGCGTCCGACAGCATCCGCGACGCGGTGAGCGTGCCCTCGCCGCCGATCGGGATGAGCGCGTCGATGCCGGAGCGCTCCGCCAACTCGTGCCAGTTCTCGGCCGCTTCGCGCAGCCGGTCGCGCTCCAGGCGCGCGGAGCCGAGGATCGTACCGCCACGGGCCAGGATGCCGCTGACGGCGTCGAGGTCGAGGGGGCGGAAATGGCCGTCGAGCAGGCCCTTGAATCCGTCCTCGAACCCGATGACTTCGTCGCCGTGACCTGCCACGGCACGGTGCACGACCGACCGGATCACTGCGTTAAGACCGGGGCAGTCTCCGCCTGCGGTGAGGACTCCGATACGCATCGTGCTGTGTCTCCTGCTCGCTAGTGGTACATGTGAGCCAGATTCCAATTGTTTCACGGCTCGCATGGGCTCCGCGCTTCCGGCTACTGCTCCATCAGGGACCGAATCGGGCCGGACGCGGGCCGGACGCGGGCCGGACGCGGACGTTGCGGAGACCTGCCGACCTGACCCGGCGAGGCCATCGGTCCGGGGCCGCACACCCCCCGCCCGGCGGGCGCCCTATCCACCCGCACAGGTATTGTCAAGAGGGCAAGACCACCCTATCTGGACGGAGAGCACGCGTGACGCGCAGCGTGTACGTGACCGGGATCGACCGGGGCGACGGCCGGCAGGTCATCGAGCTGGGAGTCATGGAGCTCCTGACCCGCCAGGTGGACCGGGTGGGGGTGTTCCGCCCCCTGGTGCACGACGGGCCCGACCGCCTCTTCGACCTGCTGCGCGCCCGGTACCGGCTGTCGCAGGACCCGGAGACCGGGTACGGCATGTACTACCAGGAGGCGTCGGCGCTCCAGGCCGAGAAGGGCACCGACGAGCTGGTGGCCCGCATCGTCGACCGCTTCCACCAGGTGGCGCGGGACTACGAGGTCGTCCTCGTCCTCGGTACGGACTTCGCCGACACCCAGCTGCCCGACGAGCTCGCCCTCAACGCGCGCCTGGCCAACGAATTCGGCGCCTCGGTGATCCCGGTGGTCGGCGGCAGGAAGCAGCCCGCCGACGCGGTGCGCGCCGAGACCCGCAACGCGTACCGCGCGTACGAGGCACTCGGCTGCCAGGTCCTCGCCATGGTGGCCAACCGGGTCGCCCCGGTGGACCGCGCGGAGGTCGCCGAGCGCCTGGAGGCCCGCCTCCCGGTCCCCTGCTACGTCCTGCCCGACGAGCCCGCGCTGGCCGCCCCCACGGTCGCCCAGATCACCCACGCCCTCGGCGGCAAGGTCGTGCTCGGAGACCACGCGGGTCTGGCGCGCGACGCCCTGGACTTCGTCTTCGGCGGCGCGATGCTGCCGAACTTCCTGAACGCCCTGACCCCCGGCTGCCTCGTCGTGACCCCCGGCGACCGCGCCGACCTGGTGGTGGGCGCGCTCGCCGCGCACAGCGCCGGGACCCCGCCCATAGCAGGCGTACTCCTGACCCTCGACGAGCGCCCCGGCGACGAGGTCCTCACCCTCGCCGCGCGCCTCGCGCCCGGCACCCCGGTCGTCTCGGTGACCGGCGGTTCCTTCCCCACCGCGACCGAGCTCTTCACCATGGAGGGCAAGCTCAACGCCGCGACCCCCCGCAAGGCGGAGACCGCGCTCGGCCTCTTCGAGCGGTACGTCGACACCGCCGACCTGCTGGCCCGGATGGCGGTGGCCCGCAGCGGCCGCGTCACGCCGATGATGTTCGAGCACGAGCTGCTGGAGCGGGCCCGCTCGAACCGCCGCCGCGTCGTGCTGCCCGAGGGCACGGAGGAGCGCGTGCTGCGCGCCGCCGACGTGCTGCTGCGCCGCGACGTGTGCGACCTGACCCTGCTCGGGGACGTCGACGTACTGCGCAAGAAGGCCGCAGACCTGGGCATCGACCTCACGAAGACGCAGCTCATCGACCCGCAGACGTCCGAGCTGCGCGACCGCTTCGCCGAGACGTACGCGGCGCTGCGCGCCCACAAGGGTGTCAGCATGGAGCTGGCGTACGACGTGGTGGGCGACCCCAACTACTTCGGCACGCTGATGGTCCACGAGGGCCTGGCCGACGGCATGGTCTCGGGCTCGGTGCACTCCACCGCCGCGACCATCCGCCCGGCCTTCGAGATCATCAAGACCAAGCCGGACGCCAAGATCGTCTCGTCCGTCTTCTTCATGCTGCTCGCGGACAGGGTGCTGGTGTACGGCGACTGCGCGGTCAACCCGGACCCGGACGCCGTCCAGCTCGCGGACATCGCCGTCCAGTCGGCGGCCACGGCGAAGAAGTTCGGCGTCGAGCCGCGGATCGCGATGCTGTCGTACTCGACCGGCAGCTCCGGCACCGGCGCGGACGTCGACAAGGTGCGCGAGGCCACCGAACTGGTGCGCGCCGGCCGTCCGGATCTGCTGGTGGAGGGGCCGATCCAGTACGACGCGGCGGTCGAGCCGTCGGTCGCCGCCACCAAGCTGCCCGGCTCGGAGGTCGCAGGGCAGGCGTCGGTGCTGATCTTCCCGGACCTGAACACCGGCAACAACACCTACAAGGCCGTCCAGCGCTCGGCCGGCGCCGTCGCCGTCGGCCCGGTCCTCCAGGGCCTGAACAAGCCGGTCAACGACCTGTCGCGCGGCGCCCTGGTGCAGGACATCGTCCAGACGGTCGCCATTACGGCGATCCAGGCCCAGGGCGAGAACGCGTGAACTCCACCCCGAACCAAGAAGGCGCCGTACCCGTGACCGCAGCACATCGCATCCTCGTCCTCAACTCCGGCTCGTCGTCGGTGAAGTACCAGCTCCTCGACATGCGCGACAGCTCGCGCCTCGCCGTCGGTCTGGTCGAGCGGATAGGTGAGGAGACCTCGCGCCTGGTGCACAGCCCGCTCGCCGGCGACGGCGGGAAGCGTGAGCGCACCGGCCCGATCGCGGACCACGAGGCCGCGCTGAAGGCGGTCGCGGACGAACTCGCGAGCGACGGGCTGGGCCTGGACTCCCCCGAGCTGGCCGCCATCGGCCACCGCGTGGTCCACGGCGGCCTGAAGTTCAGCGCGCCGACCGTGATCACCGACGAGGTGCTGAAGGAGATCGAGCGGCTCGTCCCGGTCGCCCCGCTGCACAACCCGGCGAACATCACCGGCATCCGCACCGCCCGGGCGCTGCGTCCCGACCTGCCGCAGGTCGCCGTCTTCGACACCGCCTTCCACACCACGATGCCGGAGTCGGCGGCCCGCTACGCGATCGACATCGAGACCGCCGACGCGCACCGCATCCGCCGCTACGGCTTCCACGGCACCTCGCACGCCTTCGTCTCACGCGAGACGGCGAAGCTGCTCGGCAAGGACCCGTCCGAGGTCAACGTCATCGTGCTGCACCTGGGCAACGGGGCTTCGGCGTCCGCCGTGCGGGGCGGGGAGTGCGTGGAGACGTCGATGGGACTGACCCCCTTGGAGGGTCTGGTGATGGGTACGCGCTCCGGTGACATCGATCCCGCCGTGACGTTCCACCTCAAGCGGGTGGCCGGAATGAGCACGGACGAGATCGACGTATTGCTGAACAAGAAAAGCGGGCTTGTCGGTCTTTGCGGTGACAACGACATGCGAGAGATACGCCGCCGTATCGACGAAGGCGATCAGCGGGCCCTGCTGGCTTTCGAGATCTACATCCACCGGCTGAAGAAATACATCGGCGCTTACTATGCCGTTCTCGGCCGGGTCGACGCGGTGGTGTTCACTGCTGGTGTCGGCGAGAACGCGGCGCCCGTGCGCGCGGCGGCGATCGCGGGCCTGGAGGAGCTGGGACTGGCGGTGGACGCGGATCTCAACGCCGTACGGGCGGATTCGGCGCGGTTGATCTCGCCGGAGTACGCCCGGGTCGCGGTCGCCGTCGTACCGACCGACGAAGAGCTGGAAATCGCCCGGCAGACGTATGCGTTGGTCAACGCCTGAGCGGCATCCCGCCCATTTGTACATTCCACCAGACGGAATATTCCGCAGAGAAACAAACCGATAGGATCCGCCTCATGCGCCGTTCCAAAATCGTCTGCACACTGGGTCCCGCCGTCGACTCCCATGACCAGCTCGTCGCCCTGATCGAGGCCGGCATGAGCGTGGCCCGATTCAACTTCAGCCACGGCACCCATGCCGAGCACCAGGGCCGGTACGACCGGGTCCGCAAGGCCGCCGAGGAGACGGGCCGCGCGGTGGGCGTGCTCGCCGACCTCCAGGGCCCGAAGATCCGGCTGGCGAAGTTCGCGGAGGGCCCGGTCGAACTGGTCCGCGGGGACGAGTTCGTCATCACCGTCGAGGACGTCCCCGGCGACAAGTCGATCTGCGGCACGACCTACAAGGGTCTGCCCGGCGACGTCTCCAAGGGCGACCCGATCCTGATCAACGACGGAAACGTCGAGCTCAAGGTCACCTCGGTGGAGGGCTCGCGGGTCCACACCATCGTGATCGAGGGCGGTGTGGTCTCCGACCACAAGGGCATCAACCTGCCGGGTGCGGCGGTCAACGTCCCGGCCCTCTCCGAAAAGGACGTCGAGGACCTGCGCTTCGCCCTGCGAATGGGCTGCGACATGGTCGCCCTCTCCTTCGTGCGGGACGCGGACGACGTCAAGGACGTCCACAAGGTGATGGACGAGGAGGGCCGCCGGGTCCCCGTCATCGCCAAGGTCGAGAAGCCGCAGGCCGTCGAGCACATGGAGGGCGTCGTCATGGCGTTCGACGGTGTGATGGTCGCCCGTGGTGACCTGGCCGTCGAGTACCCGCTCGAAAAGGTCCCGATGGTGCAGAAGCGGCTCATCGAGCTGTGCCGCCGCAACGCCAAGCCGGTGATCGTCGCGACCCAGATGATGGAGTCGATGATCACCAACTCGCGCCCGACGCGCGCCGAGGCGTCCGACGTCGCCAACGCGATCCTGGACGGCGCGGACGCGGTCATGCTGTCCGCCGAATCCTCGGTCGGCGCGTACCCGATCGAGACCGTCAAGACCATGTCGAAGATCGTCGTGGCCGCCGAGGAGGAACTGCTCTCCAAGGGCCTCCAGCCGCTGGTGCCGGGCAAGAAGCCGCGTACGCAGGGCGGTTCGGTCGCCCGCGCGGCCGCCGAGATCGCGGACTTCCTGAACGGCAAGGCGCTGGTCGCCTTCACCAAGTCCGGCGACACGGCCCGCCGGCTGTCCCGCTACCGCGCGGCGCAGCCGATCCTGGCCTTCACGACCGACGTCGGCACCCGCAACCAGCTCGCGCTGAGCTGGGGCGTCGAGTCCTTCGTCGTGCCGCACGTCGACAACACCGACGCGATGGTCGACCTCGTCGACGCCGAGCTGCTCAAGCTCCAGCGCTACAACCACGGCGACACCATGGTCATCACCGCCGGCTCGCCCCCCGGCGTCCCCGGCACCACCAACATGGTCCGGGTCCACCACCTGGGCGGCGGCGAGAGCGCCTAGTACCCCTTCTGTACGCGACAGCTATGGCCCGCACCGAGTGGTCGTCACTTCGGTGCGGGCCACAGCTCTGGTGGATCAGCCGTTGGCGCCGGTGAAGAAGTTGTGCAGGCCGGGGACCTTGAGCGTGCCGCCGAACTGACCGGCCTGGGTCACCTTGACGTTGGTGAACATGGCGACCGGGACATTCAGCGGCGGCGGCGTCTCCGGGCTGAACGTGACCGGGATGAGGCCGAAGAGGTTGCCCTTCAGCTCTTCCGTGTACATGGTGACCGTGCCGTTGCGAATGGTCGACTTGGAGCCGTCGGCCGCCTGGACGTGGGCCGTGGTGCCGTTGGGGCCGACGACCTTCTGGTGAAGGTCCTGGATGTCGGTTTCCTCGGCGGTGAACTTCAGCACCTTCTTGATCTTGCCGCTGCCGGTCCTGACCTCGACGATGCCCTTGTAGTCGAGCCCGCGCAGGGTGAGCATCGAGCTCTCCAGGATCCACGGGTCGTCCGGCAGGTCCGGGATGCCCTGTTCGAGCTCGGCGTTCGCGAGGGCCTCGTGGTCTGCCGTCGGGCAGGGGAAGGGCTTCTTGCCGTCGGCGGCGGGGTCGTCCGCCTTGCCGTCGGCCGCGTCCTCCACGTCGGCCGCGTCGTCCGCGGTGCCCTTGGCCTCGTCGCCGAGCTCCTCGACCTTGACGCCCGCCTTGTCCGCCGCGTCCCTGATGGCGTCCTTGGTCTTGTCGGCCGCGTCGCCCACAGGGTCCTTCGGGTCTCCGGCGTCGGGCTTGCCTGCGTCGTCCGGCTTGTCGGCGTCGGGCTTGGCCGTCGAGCTGTTGCCGTCGGCCGCGGGCTCCGTATCGGAGGGCTCCGGAGCAGCGGTTTCCTTGTCCGGCCCGTCGAGTACGTCCTTGATCGCGTCACCCACACCCAGCGGGTCGAGCGGGTTCTTGGTCTCGCTCTCCGTCGGTGTCGGTGTGGGCGTCGGCGTGACGGTCTTGCCCGCCTCCGGCTCCTTGGTGGGCTCGGTCGCCGGCGCGGTGGTCGGCACGGTGCTGCTCGCGCTCACGTCCGGGGTCTCGCCAGGCTTCGGCGTCTCGGCCGGCTTGTCCGGCGTGGTGCCCGGACTCGGGATGGCCGACGCCGAGGGCTTGGCCGACGGGGACTCGGACTTGGAAGCGTCCGGCTCGGGGGTGTCGGAGCGGGTTACGCAGGGGCCCGGGGCGAAGGGGTTCGTCACCTGATCGTCGGCGAGTGCCAGCTTCGGGGTGAGCCCCATGCCGACGAACACCGCTGTGGGCATCGCGGCCAGAGCCATCGCCTTGCCGGCGGGTATCTGCAGCTTCGTCAGGAGCGACTTCTTCGGGGCCGCGTGACGCGGCCCGCTTCTTTCACGGACCCGGTCGCCTCCGGCCGCGGTCAGCTCCGCCTCGTCACCCCGCACTGTTCCTCCCGCCATTGGCGTCAACAGATGTCTCGTACGTGTGGTCCGGGCCGACCGCCCCGCCGACCGGCTCGCCGGGCGCGTCCGGCCTGGCCGGCGCCCAGGAGATGGACAGGGCTCCGCCGGTCAGCGCCAGCAGGAAGCCGACCCCGAAGCCGCCCAGATTGGACACGGGGATCGAGACGAGCGCCAGCAGAATCGAGGCGACGCCCGCGAAGACGCGGACGATGTGGTGGTACCACATGGTCAGGCCGAGAGTGACGAGCAGTACGCCGATGATCAGCGAGCCCGCTCCCGCGGTGGTGGCCATGGCCATCGTGAGGTGGCCGATCTTGATTTCGGCGTACGGAAGCCAGGCGATCGGCACACCGCCCACAAGGGTGAGCAGGCCCGCCCAGAACGGCCGGCCGCCCCGCCAGGCACGAAAGCGCAGCCGCCAGTAAGAGAAATCGCGGCTCGGACCCGAGGACTCGGCGCTCATGGAAAACAGCTCCCTGGAACCGGTGTTGCTGTGCAGAGATGAGGGAGGGGCAGCGGGCGGGACGACGTATGACGCGCCCCGCCCGCAGACGGAGTGCTTAGTAGCACTCCTTGACGCCCTTGTGGAGCTTCATGCTCAGACCACTGAGCTTGAAGGTGCCGGCCGTGGTGGCCCAGGCCTTCTGCTTCACCTTGGTCAGCACGGCCTCGTCGGCCTGCTGCGAGAAGCCGTACTTGTTGGCCTTCGTACCGGGCTGGATCCCTGGGCCCTTGGTGGCCGAGCCCGCCGCCACACCGATGTCGATGTTCTTGAACTCGGCGTTGGCGCCGAGCTCCTCGACGTCCAGGTACAGGTTCTCCGCCTTGACCGGCGTACCGTTTCCGCCAGCCGTGAGCTGGAGGGAGATGTTGCCGAAGACCGGGACGTTGGGCGTCACGACCGACTGGCACATCTTGGTGATCTCGGCGGTCTTGAACGCAGACACGGCGACCGGGTGGGCAGCCTTGTTGCCCTCGAGGTCGGTGCCTTCGGCCATTCCTCCGTACTGGAAGAAGCCCTTACCTTCGAGCCTCTCCGCGCTGACCTTGAAGCTCTGGCCAGAGACGCTGAACGACGCCGCGAGCGCGCCCTGTGCGAGGGCGACACCTATCGCGGCCGTCGCGGCCACACTCGGCACCATGACGACGGCGAACCGCTTCCATCTGGTCCCGCCACGAACTGCAGACTCCATGACTTTCCTCCTTCTCGGACGTACATCTCCGGTACGGGCAGGGGCCCGCAGGGGGATGGGAGAAGTGCTACGTCCTCGGGAAGGAGAGCGCCCGTATCGGAGGCGCGAACGACTTCCGAATCACCGGCGATCACCCCCGAGCGACAACCACTGGCCACGCATTCGCGCAACCTGCTGGACAGGCCCCGCCGTTCGGCAGAGACCCCCCTGTCCACGGCCGGCGCCACTGTCGCCGACCGGCTCGGTGGGGAACCAACGGGACCGCGGCACCGATTGGCTGTCGGGCTGGTGCGGTATTGGACCGAGCGTGGCCGATCGTGGTGCATTCGAGGCCGGGACACAAGGGGTTCGTTACTCGCTAGTAACGGCCGGATAACCGAAGCGCGACCGGCCGGTATCGAGGGGCCACGGACGGTGCCGCCAAGTGACGGCTGAAACGCAGTGATTGTCGCCCAGAAACGGGCAGAACACCTTGATCGACTTACTGCGAGTAACAGCGGCCGCGTTTACCAAGTTTCAGTAAAGCGCGGCCGCCTCTTGTCACTGTGTCGCCAAATCAACCCTGGTCCGAGGGGCCGGTCAGAACAGCACCCTCGCCAGCGCGGCCCGCGCCTGCGCCACGCGCGGGTCGTCGCCGCCGATCACCTCGAAGAGGTCCAGCAGGCGCACTCGCGCGGCGTCGCGCTCGTCACCGGCCGTGCGCCGCACCGTGTCGACCAGACGCGCGAAGGCGTCCTCCACGTGTCCGCCGACCAGATCCAGGTCGGCCGCGGCGATCTGCGCGGCGACGTCGGACGGGTTCTCGGCCGCGTTCTTGCGCACCTGCTGCGGATCGAGCCCCTGGACGCGCGCGAGGAGTTCGGCCTGCGCGAGGCCCAGCTTGGCCTCGGTATTGGCCGGGTCGTCGACCAGCACGTTCTTGTACGCCTGCACCGCGCCGCCGAAGTCGTTGGCGTCCAGCGCGCGCGCCGCCGCCTCGAGCAGCGCGTCGTACGGACCGGCAGGCGTCTCGGCCGGCTCGGCCGCACCGGCGCCCGCCTCCGCGTCGACGGCGATACCCGTCAGACCGAAGCGCTCCTCCGCGACCTGGATCAACTGGTCCAGCGTCTCGCGGATCTGCGCCTCGGGGGCCGCGCCCTGGAAGAGCGGCAGCGCCTGTCCCGCGACCACCGCGAAGACGGCCGGGATCCCCTGAATCCCGAACTGCTGCATCAGCATCTGGTTGGCGTCGACGTCGACCTTGGCGAGGAGGAAGCGACCGTTGTACTGGACGGCGAGGCGCTCCAGAAGCGGGCCGAGCTGCTTGCACGGCTCGCACCACTCGGCCCAGAAGTCGATGACGACCGGGACTTCGGCGGAGCGCTGGAGGACATCGCGCTCGAAACCGGCTTCGTCGACATCAATCACCAGACCGGCCGGGGCAACGGCTCCGCCCCCACCGCTCCTGGCGGCCTCGGCGCGCGCCTGCTCCGCCTTCTGCCGGGCTTCGCCGGCTGCCTTCACCGCGGCGAGGTCGACGACGCCGCTCATGGACATGTTCCTAGGCTGCATGCGTACATCCTCCCCCTTTCGCGCGCGGTAGAGAAAAACTTGTGCCCGTTACGTCAACCGGACACACGAACCGCGCCCGCCCGCAGCCCCCCGCCGGTTGCGGGGCGTACGGACGAACACGGCCCAAGGTCCCGAGGAGGACCGGTTTCGGCGCGGGGTCCCCACCCTCGCGCCAGTGGCTGTCGCTCTTTCGCTACTGGTCGTAGCGTAACTCGAAAACCGGCCGCCGCGCCCCCTCGTACGGTGATCTCCCTCACGGACCGCGCTGACACCCGCCACCGCGCTATCTACACGCCACGTACACCACCTACCGGCCGGTATGGTCGCGCTCATGCCATCGAGCCGCCCCCCACACGCCTCACACAGCACCCCGACTCCCTCCCGCACCGGCCGCCCCCGCAGCGTCGAGGCCCATGCCGCGATCCTTGAGGCGACGAGGGCGGCGCTGGTGGAACTGGGCTGGTCGAAGCTGACGATGAGCGACGTGGCGAGCCGGGCGCGGGTGGCCAAGACGACGCTCTACCGCCGCTGGGCGAACAAGAGCGAACTGGTCGTCGACGCCGTGGCCGTCCTCTTCGACGAGCTCCGACTCCCCGACCGGGGCAGCCTGACGGCGGACATTCAGGGCGTGGTCCTCCAGTTCGCCGCGCTGCTCGACCGGCCCGAGGCCAAGACCGCGCTGATGGCGGTGGTCGCGGAGTCGACACGCGACGAGGCACTGCGCGAACGTATCCGCTCGGCGATCGTCGACCGCCAGAAGCGCCTGGTGCTGCTGGGCCGGGAACGCGCGCAGGCGCGTGGCGAGCTGCCGTACGAGGAGGACCCCGAGCAGGCGGCCCGTAACGCGGACCTGATCTTCGACGTCATCGCCGGCGCTGTGGTGCACCGGGCCCTGGTGAGTGCGGAACCGGTGGACGGCGACTGGGCGCACACCTTCTCGCTCCTCCTGGTGAACGGCCTCACGGCGGGACCGGCGCCTACCCTTCACACCCCGGAACGCACGTAACCCCGCACGTGATGGATCCCAACGCCCCTCCAACCCCACGCACCTCAGGCCTTACGCCTCCCGCCATCACAGGACCGTTTCGGCCCACGGGTGCCATCCGGCCGTACGGATCGACTCGAACGCTGTGGCTGGAGTGACAGCCCGCCCGCAGTGGACGCCACACCGAACGCGGATGCCCAACCCACGCCCGTCCCGCACCCGCCGAACCAACGCCCGCCCCACCAACACCCGTTTTCCGCACCCGCCCCACCCACGGCCGTCCCCGCACCCGCTGAACCAGGGGCCGAGCCACCCCTAGACCTCACGCGCCCCACCCACCGGACCCGCCGCCCGGCAGCGGCGAGCCGCCACTCCCCAAGCCGTCCCGTGGGCTCCCCCCGGGGGCCGCCCCCCAGAAGCATTGCGGCGGAGGTCCGGCGGTCAAGGGTGAAGCGAAGCGCAATCGCCGCAGGCGACGCGACGCAGG
>NZ_AUBE01000016.1 GCF_000429085.1 Streptomyces flavidovirens DSM 40150
CCCCGCCCCTTCCCGAAACTGGGGCTCCGCCCCAGGCCCCGGACGGGCTGGATGTTGACCGTCCGGCGCGGAGCCCCCGCAGGGCCACCCACCCGTGCCCCACCCCCCTCCCCCCCCAGAGTCTCAACCCGCTCTGCGCGACCTCGCCTTGAACGCCGCCTTCCGCGCTTCCTTCGCCGCCTTCTTGTCCGGGTGCAGCCGCCCCATCGCCTCCAGGACGTCCGCCGTGGCCGGGTGGTCCACCCGCCACGCCGCGTCGAAGAAACCGCTGTGACGGCCGGTCAGTCCCGCCACCAGCCCCTGGAGCTCGTCCGGTTCGCCGTCCGCGTCCAGTTGGGCGGCGATGGTGTCGATCGCCAGCCAGAAGATCATCGACTCGGGCGGCGGCGGCACGTCCGACGCCCCGTGCTCGGCGAGCCAGACCCGCGCCAGGCCGCCCAGTTCCGCGTCGTCGAGCACCTCGCGCACCGCTTCCTCCGCCCCCGGTCCGACCAGCGACAGCGCCTGCTGGCTGCGCAGCCTGCGCAGCGGCGCGCCGCTGTCCCTGCCCCGCGCCGCGGCAAGCAACTCACGCGCCGCGGCGGCCGGTTCGCGCCGGGCGAGCCACAGCTGCGTCTCGGCCCCGGCGGACGCCTCGGGGAAGTACGCGATGCCGTCGAGGAGCGCCTCGGCTCCCTTGTCCGCGAGGTCGCCGACCGCCGGCGCGTCCACGCCCGCTTCGAGCATGCGGGCCCTGACTCCGTACAGACCGAGCGGGGTCAGCCCCACCATTCCGTACCGCGTCACGTCCTCGTCGTCGAGGGGCGGCTGGGGCTCCGCGCCCTCCTCCGCCATCAGCGCCTCGTCGACGGGCTGGTAGGTGACGAGCCCGATCGGCTCCAGCACCCGGAACTGGTCGTCGAGCCGCATCATCGCGTCCGACACCTGCTCCAGTACGTCGTCGGTGGGCTCGCCCATGTCGTCCGGCACGATCATCGAGGCGGCGAGCGCCGGCAGCGGCACCGGACCTTCCGCCGCGCCCCCGGAGACGGTCAGCAGGTACAGATTGCCGAGTACGCCCTCCAGGAAGTCGGCCTCCGCCTCCGGGTCCCACTCCAGCGCCTCGAAGTCGATCTGCCCGTCCTCGGCGATGGCGCCCGCGAGGTCGTCCAGGACGGGCGCGGTGGCGTCGGCGAAGACGGCGTCGAAGGCGTCGAGCCAGATGGCGAGTACGTCCTGGGGGCTTCCCGAGGTGAGCAGTGCCAGGTTCTCGCCGGCCGTGACGGTACCGGTGGCCTCGGCGTCGCCCTCCGCGCCGTCCGACCCCTCCTCGGGGTCTGTCACGTCGACAAGTCCCGCGTCGACGGCGAGCCGCCAGGCCTCGCTCGCCTCCGCCGCGCCGTCCTCGTCGGCGGACAGCCCGAGGTGCGCGGCGGCCTCCGGAAGCTGCTCGTCGACGAGTTCACCGCCCGCGCCGACCCGGGTCGCGGGCCCCGCCCACCGGGCGAGCCGCGCGGCGCGCGCGAGCAGCGGCGAGGTGAGCGCCTCCCGCGCCAGTTCGGCGTCGGAGTGGAGCCGCACCGGCGGCAGGGTCGGGCGGTCACCGGACATCTGGGGGTTCTCCTTGGCGCATTCGGGTCGGGCGGCCCCCAGCGTAGACGTATTTGCCCCCATCCCACCGGGTTCATGTACGCGTCAGAAGCCGTACACCCGGCGGCCCTTGACAACCTCCGGGCCCACACAAGAGATTGACGCGCGTAGAACCACGCTCTACCCCTCATCCCTCGCACTCGGAGCCACGTGATGACAGCCCGTTCCTCCTCCCTCCCGAGATCCGCCGCGGTCGCGGCCGTCGTAGCCACCGCACTGGCAGGCGGCCTGCTGGCCGGCTCGTCCGCCGCCTCCGCGACCGCCACCGCTTCCGCGACCGCTTCCGCGGAGACCCGGATCCACGACATCCAGGGCACCACCCGGATATCCCCGCTCGCCGGACAGCAGGTCACCGACGTGTCCGGCATCGTCACGGGTGTGCGGACGTACGGCTCGAAGGGCTTCTGGTTCCAGGACCCCGAGGCCGACAGCAACGCCGCCACCAGCGAGGGCGTCTTCGTCTTCACCAGCTCCGCGCCGACCGTCGCCGTCGGTGACGCCGTCAAGGTGTCGGGCACGGTCGGCGAGTACATCCCCGGCGGTACCCCGTCCGGCAACCAGTCGGTCACCCAGATCTCCAAGCCGGCGGTGACCGTGGTCTCCTCGGGCAACGCACTGCCCGAGCCGGTCACGATCTCGGCTAAGTCCGTTCCCTCCTCGTACGCCCCCGAAGGCGACCCGGCGGCGGGCGGCAGCATCAACGCACTGCCGCTGAAGCCGTCGGCGTACGCCCTGGACTACTACGAGTCGCTGGAGGGCAGCAACGTCCGCATCGGCTCGTCGCGCGTGGTCGGCGCGACCGACCCGTACGCGGAACTGTGGGTCACGGTGAAGCCCGGCGAGAACGACAACCGGCGCGGCGGCACGGTCTACGGCTCGTACACCTCGCAGAACACCGGCCGGCTCCAGATCCAGCAGCTCGCGCCGGTCTCCCAGCGGCCGTTCCCGAAGGCGAACGTCGGGGATGTGCTGTCGGGTACGACCGAAGGCCCCCTGGACTTCAACCGGTTCGGCGGCTACACCCTGACGGCCCGCACGCTCGGCACGGTCACCGACCGCGGCCTGGAGCGCGAGTCGACCCGGCCGCAGCGCCGCGGCGAGCTGGCGGTGGCGACGTACAACGTCGAGAACCTCGACCCGGGCGACCCGCAGACGAAGTTCGACGCGCTGGCGGCGGCGGTCGTGGACAACCTCGCCTCTCCCGACATCCTCACCCTGGAGGAGATCCAGGACAACAACGGCGCCAAGAACGACGGCACGGTCTCCGCCGAGGAGACGCTGAAGAAGTTCACGACCGCGATCGCCGCGGCCGGCGGCCCGTCGTACGCCTGGCGCACGGTCGACCCCGTCAACAACAAGGACGGCGGCCAGCCCGGCGGCAACATCCGTAACGTCTTCCTCTTCAACCCCGAGCGGGTCTCCTTCACCGACCGCGGCGCCGGCGACGCCACCACCGCGACCGGTGTCGTACGGGAGAAGGGCCGCGCGGCCCTGACCCTCTCCCCCGGCCGGATCGACCCGGCGAACGCGGCCTGGGAGAACAGCCGCAAGCCGCTGGCCGGCGAGTTCACCTTCCGTGGCCGTACGGTCTTCGTCATCGCCAACCACTTCGGCTCGAAGGGCGGCGACGAGGGCCTGGCGTCGCACCACCAGCCGCCGGTGCGCAAGTCGGAGGTCAAGCGTCTGGAGCAGGCCCAGTCGGTCAACGCGTTCGTGAAGGACATCCTCAAGGCCCAGCGCAACGCGGACGTACTGGTCCTCGGTGACATCAACGACTTCGAGTTCTCCGCGACGACGAAGGCCCTGACGGCGGACGGCGCGCTCTACCCGGCGGTCAAGTCCCTGCCGCGCTCCGAGCGTTACTCGTACGTCTTCCAGGGCAACAGCCAGGTCCTGGACCAGATCCTGACCAGCCCGTCGATCGGGAAGTTCAGCTACGACAGCGTGCACATCAACGCGGAGTTCGCCGAGCAGAACAGCGACCACGACCCCCAGGTCATCCGCTTCCGCCCGTAGTTCCCGGGCCCGTCACACGCCCGCGCTCAGGCTGAGCGCGGGCGTGTACCGCTTCACGCCGCCACCGGTCACGCCCGGATAGCCGTGGACCTTCTGCCACTGCGGCGTCGCCGCGCCCACGCCGCCGGTCCCGCCCAGCGCCTCGATGTGCGCCTCGGCGCTCTCCCACTCCGCGTAGTTCAGCACGCGCGTGCCGTCCGTACTGACGTGGAAGTGTCCGGCGATCCCGCCGGGGTGCAGGCCCGGGTCCGTCGCGAGCGCCTCGAACACGGTGTCCACCCAGTCCCGCTGCCGGTCCGCGTCGGGCCCGTCGAACTCGACGTCGACGATCACGACGCAGCCGGGGACACGGTCGGCGCCGCCGGGCGCGAGCGGCGTGCTCCGGTACACGTCGTAGGCGTGCAACCCGACCCGCTCGATCCCGGGCACGGCCGCGTCGATCTCGGCGTTGCGCTCGTCCCGGAAGGCCGCGACGAACGCGTGGTAGTCCTCCAGACCGCGCCACTGCGAGTAGTGCAGCAGGGTGTCGCCGTCCTCACCCACGTACACGCTGTACGACAGCAGCCCCACGTCCGGCCACGGGCGGCTCTGCCACACCTTCGAGATGGCCTCCACAGCGGCCCGCTGGCGCTCCGGCGTACCGACCCGCCAGGTACTGGCCAGCACGGCTCCGGCGTCCGAACGCCCCACCAGGGGACGGGTGTCGAGCTGCGCGCCTCGTACGGACATGGCTGACCCTCCTCACTCGACGCGCCGGTGCGGCGCGTTCTCGTGCTCACCATCCTCAAACCCGAAGCGCGGTTGAGGTCAAGCAAGCTCGCGCTCCGGCGGTCAGGAAGGGAGGCGGTCCCAGGGCGAGACCTCCAGCGTGGCGCCGTCGCCCAGTTCCGTCATCACCTCGAACGTCCGGGACTCCTGGCGCGGGGCGGGCGCGATCCTGAGGTACGCGCCGGAGCCCTCGGAGCCGGGAGCCACCGCGACCCGCCACGTCAGCGACGCCGTGGCCCTCTGGCCGGGTTCCAGGCGCGGGAAGTCGTGGGTGGCCGGCCGCAGTCGCACCGTGACGGCGCGCGGCTCGTGGTCCTTGTCCAGTACCTCGACCGCCGGGTGGTCGGTGATCTGGTACGGCTTCTTGCCGCAGTTGGTGAGCTGCACGCTGGTCGCGCGCAGGCCCATGGCGCCGTCCACGAAGGAGTCCATGTGCACCGTGACGCCCGACGCCGGACACGACGGCGTCGCCGCCTCGGTGATGGTCGGGGTGGGGACGGGAGCGGCCTCGGGAACGCCGGTGGCTGAGGCGCGGGGCGGCGCCGAGCGGGTCGCCGCGGGTGTCGGCGTCGGCCCCGGCTCGCCCTCCCCCTCCGGTACGAGGAACTCGCACCCCGACAGCGCCATCGCCCCCGCGACCGCCCAGGCCACTGCTCCACCGCTTCTGCGTATGCCCATATTCCCCATCCCCACCTCGGTTTCACAGCAAATGCCCGCCGCCACTGTTCAGCATCGCTTGCCATTCACACCAAGAAAATCTAAGTGGACCTTCACCATCCGGCGGCCGAGACTTCCCGTATGACCGCATCAGGCCCTTTCGGCCGCGCCCTGTGCGCAATGATCACACCGTTCACGCCTGCGGGGACACTGGACCTGGACGGCGCCCAGTCGCTCGCCGACCGCCTGGTGTCCGAAGGCGGCTGCGAAGGTCTCGTACTGAACGGCACCACTGGCGAGTCCCCGACCACCACCGACGCCGAGAAGAGCGCGCTCGTACGGGCCGTGTCCGACGCGGTCGGTGACCGGGCGTCGGTTCTGGCGGGCGTCGGGAGCGCCGACACGCGGCACACGGTCGAGCTGGCACGGGAGGCCGAACGGGCGGGCGCGGACGGGCTGCTGGTGGTCACGCCGTACTACAGCCGGCCGCCCCAGGACGCCGTCGAGGCGCACTTCCGGCGGGTCGCGGACGCGGTCGGCATTCCGCTGATGCTGTACGACATCCCCGGCCGCACCGGCACCCGCATCGAGGTCGGGACCATGCTGCGTCTCGCCGGCCATCCGCGTATCACCGCGGTCAAGGACTGCGCGTACGACCTGCTGGGCAGCGCCACCGTGATCTCGCAAACGGATCTCGCCTACTACTCGGGCTGCGAGGAGCTGAACCTGCCGCTCTACGCGGTGGGCGGGGCGGGCTATGTCAGTACGGTCGCCAATTGCGCGCCCCGCGCCATGCGGGCGGTCCTCGACGCGTACGACGCCGGGGACACGGCGGAGGCCGCCCGCGCCCACCGGCGCGCCCTGCCCCTCATCACTCTCACGATGGCGTCGGGCCTGCCCGGCACGGTCACCACGAAGGGGCTGCTCGATGCGCTGGGGCTGCCCGCGGGCCCGGTCAGGGAACCACTGCGGCCCGCCGACCGGGCAACGGTCAGCGGGCTGCTGGAGGCGTATGAACTCTTGATTCAGCCGGGTCAGTCCGACATGTAGGTCCGGCCGAGAATCGTGGCGTGCTCCAGGACGTCCTCCATTGGGTCGTCAATCTGACCGGTGCTGATCAGAGCCACGCGGGGCGCGTTGTGGGAATTGTTGTGCGTCTCGTCAGCGTGCGCCGCCCCCGCGGGCAGCCCCACCGCCAGGAGAACCGCGCCGCA
Organism: Streptomyces flavidovirens DSM 40150; assembly: GCF_000429085.1. Classification (GTDB taxonomy): domain Bacteria; phylum Actinomycetota; class Actinomycetes; order Streptomycetales; family Streptomycetaceae; genus Streptomyces; species Streptomyces flavidovirens. The sequence continues at coordinate 6,285 of NZ_AUBE01000016.1, forward strand.
TCCACTGATCCACCGGGCCAGTGCCCGAGTCCGCTGTGCCGTCATACCGTTACCCCACCTGTTCTTCGTCCGATGTGCCGACCTGGTTATCCACCTGCCTATCCACCCGAACGGCCCAGAGGTCACGCGAGGTCATCCGTGTGAGTGTGGTTCGAAATACTTGCGAACGGCTGGGGACATCAGGAGGACCTCTTCACTCTGGACGCAGCCCTGGGATCACGCTGAGCGGCATCCTCTGAGGAGGACGCGACCTTCGTGGACGCCGACATCGCACTGCCCGCCGCAGCGGCGGCCGCAGCCCGCACCCCCGCGCTGACCGACCGGACGCGGCAGGAGACTCACTCTCGGCCGAACTGGAGGAAAACCCCAGCTCAAGCGGCCTCGCCAAAGCCGACCCCGAACCATAACAGAAAGCAACCGTCCGTAACCGAGAATATGCGCGCCATAGGCAGTCTGAATTAGCCGCCGCAGCTTATGGCGCAGAGGAGTCGAATGGGCAAATGATGGAACTACGACCGCGGCCTCACCGGCGGACGACGTTGGCGCCGAGTGTCGCCCCGGGGATCAGAGTCCAGGAGATTTCCATGCGCGACAAGAACCCCCCTCAATGGAGTGGCCCCCCGACAGGCGCATCGGAGGCCCCCCAGCGTCGCCACGGCTGGGTGAGGCGCCACAAAATATTCACAGCTCTAATCGCGCTCATCGCCCTCATCGTCGTGATCGTCATTGCGAGCGCTGGCGGGGGTGGGGGCGGGGATGACACAGCTCCCCAGCCTCCCACCACAACGGCTCCGCGGGAGGAAGAACGGCAGGACGAGCCCCAGGGGAGTCAGGGAGCTGGCATCGGCGACCCAGTCCGTGATGGAAAGTTCGAATTCACCGTGACCAAGGTCCAGCCAGGAGTCCAGCGAATCGGCGGCGAGTTCGGCAAGGAAGCGCAGGGACAGTTTATTCTCGTGCACATGACCGTCCAGAACATTGGCAACGAGTCGCAACTCTTCGATGGCGATGCGCAGAAGCTGTTCGACCCAAAGGATCGCGAGTTCAGCGCTGACGCCGGGGCGGCCATCTATCTGGAGGAGAGCAAGTCGTTCCTCAACGAGATCAACCCAGGCAACAAGGTAAACGGCATCGTTGTGTTCGACGTTCCCAAGGATGTCAAGCCGGTCAAAATCGAGCTGCATGACTCGGTATTCAGCGGTGGCGTAACCGTTAACCTCAATCGTTAGTAACGCACTCAGTCTGCGCCCCGTCAGCGGCCTGTCAGCCGCCGAGGAGGCGGCTGTCGAACCCGGCGGCGAGGAGGAGCGTCGCATGCGCCACGCACGCCCCGCGGCACATCCCCCGCGTCGGCCAGGAGCGGGCGGGAGAGGGCAATGTTCTGAACGGTGGTTCCCGTCTCCGGTACCAGCAGAATCACGGAGTCGGGGAACCCAAGTTGGAGGGCGTGCTCGCGGAAGTGCACGGCCCTCACCGCGCGGAATGCGCGCTGCGGTGGTGGGGCCGTTGCCACCGGTGAACACGAGCGTGGTCTCTGCACGCCGTAGCCGGGGCCGGCTGCCCCCACATCCGCCCGCGGGTCCCGGACGCCGGGCCCCATCTCAAGGCTTCCAAGCATCGTTGATCGAGAAGGAGACCCGCGTGCCGCCGAAGGGACTTGGGCCGGCGCACCACGAGTCAGCCAGCGCGTCGACCAGGCGCAGTCCTCGTCCGTGCTCGTCATTGGCTGTGGGCTTATGCATCCGCACCCTGGCCGGGAAGCCTGGGTTGTGCACGTCCACCCGCAGCGAGTGGCCAATGCGCCACCATTCCACCCGTACGCGCCAAGGATCCTCCGCTTCCCCGTAGAGAACTGCGTTCGTGACCAGTTCCGAGATCATCAGTACGCAGTCGTCCAGCGAGCACGCCAACTCTTCCCGATCAATGAACTTCCGGAACCAGCACCGCGCTCGGGCCACGGACTCAGGAGCCGGATACAGGGTCATTCGGCCGATGGACACCGGCACAGCCGGAGCACCAACAGGACTGTCCTGGGGATCGTTCATGCGCTTCCCACTCTCTACCGTTGCAGTCACAGTCCAGACAGCGGCGCTTGGGCGATACAGAGCGCGAATGTCTGACCGCGGACACGTCACTTACGATGAAGTGGCCTTAGCCACTTAGTGGATAGTGGCATTGGCCACTTTGGTCCCGCAAGCAGTTCGCCAAGAGAGGCCCGGCTTTCAACCGATCGGGTAGCCCTGCTCGAACGCCCAACGGTTCGGCGGGTAGGTCGCCTCAGCGAACTCCAACGGACGGTCTTGCAAGTCGAAGACGACATGATGAACGATCAGCACTGCCGAGCCTGGATCCAACTCCAGGTCGGACACCTCCTCTTGCGTGGCGAGCCGAGAGCACACCCGATCCTCGGCATAGCTGGCTTGACGCCCCGTCATGGTCTCGACGTACATCAAGGTGCCCTCCTGGATCCGGTCCGGATCGCAGAGCTTCGGCGCGCGTTCACCCACGTCTGGGCCGAACCACGAAGTCGACAACGTGATCGGACCCGACTGATCCTTGGTCACTCGGCGACGCTGAACTGCGCGGGCGCCCGTGGGCAGATTCAGCGCCTCGGCAACGTAGTCGGGCGCTTCCAGTCATCCAGCCGATGTGATGACGGCGTACTCGCCAGGGGCGTAGATCTTCCCGGCCTGTTTGGCCCGGCCGTACAGCTCACGAGCCCGGCGGTTCACCGCAAGAGCACGCACATACGTACCGGAACCCTGCCGCTTCTCGACCAAACCTTGATGACTCAGCGCCTCCAGGGAGCGCGCGGCCGTTGGCCGCGAAACGCCCCAATCCGCAGCGAGTTGCCGCTCGGAAGAAACCTCGTCGCCAGGCCGCAAGTCGCCCCGCAAGATTTGATCGCGGATGTGATACGCAATCTGGAGGTACTTGGGCTTGGCCTCTTCGATCTGCGGCATCCGAACCCCTCCCTAAGTGGCTATAACCAGTAGCCACTATAGGGAGAGTGGCCAGCACGGTAACCCGTACTCTGAGCGGCGTGACGCGCTTGATCGTGGCAGCAGGTGGAGGGGGCGACGCTGTCGCCGCCGCAATGCTCAGCGCCGCCGTGTACGGCGGACAGAGCCAAGCGATGATTTTCACTTACGCGTGGGACCGTCTCTTGATCGACCCTTTGCCCGGTCCACGGGGACCGGGCAACTTCACCAGGCTCCGCCCGATCACCAGAAGCGTCCAAGCCGTGCCGGCCGACGCGAAGCCTGTAGCCCCGGCAGGGTCCACCCTCCCCAGGCTGGCTGCTCAGCTGCCCCATACTTTTGCCCTCATTGACCCGCACCACGGCGCCGAGGGCATCACCCGCCAGCTCGAAGAACTCATCGAGCACCTCGCCCCTGATTCCATCGACCTCCTGGACGTCGGCGGCGACATCCTCGCCCGAGGCGACGAACCAACTCTCCGCAGCCCACTGGGAGACGCCCTCACACTCGCAGCCTGCTGCCGGCTCAACGCCCCCGTACGACTCCTGATCGCAGGCCCCGGTCTGGACGGCGAACTACCCGCCGAAGACCTACGCGACCGCATGGGCCCCGCCGTCCTCACCCTCACAGCGGAGCACGTCGAGCCGGTCAGCCAGGTCCTGGAATGGCACCCCTCCGAGGCAACAGCGATGCTCGCGGCCACAGCCAGAGGCGTCTGCGGCCTGTGCGAAATCAGGGACGCCGGCCTGCCGGTCCCACTCACCGACGAAGGCCCCACGATCCACGAAGCCGACCTGGACGAGGCGATCGACCGCAACCAACTCGCCCGAGCCGTCCTCGCCACCGAAAGCCTGACAGAGGCCGAGCAGCACAGCCGCGAGATCTGCGGATACTCAGAGATCGACTACGAGCGCAACAAGTCCACTCGGCTCGCATCCCAGCCCCAGCGTGATCTCTCCCCGGAGACCACACTCCGCCGACTCGACCGCTTCGAGGCCGAAGCCCGCGACCGAGGCGTCACGCACACGACGTTCCGCAGGATCACCGAAGCTCTGGGCCTCAACGGCACCCAACGCCAAGACCTCAGGGCCCTTCTGATCGCCAGCCGCCCGAAGCAATACCAAGCCCCGCTGTGGCACATCCCGAACAAACCTGAGTAACCACTTCCTCGAAGGAGCCCCTGCCCTCCGCCCAAGGGAAACAGAGAGGCTCTGTCTCCCCATGGCAGGCGTGGGCCCTCCCAGGCCGACTGGGGGCCGTGGGAGGGCGCACGGTGGGAGCTTGATCAGTTGTGGCTGTGGAGGATTTCGTTCAGGCCGCCCCAGACCGCGTTGTTCGGGCGGGCCTCGACGGTGCCCGTTACCGAGTTGCGGCGGAACAGGATGTTGCTGGCACCGGAGAGTTCGCGGGCCTTGACGATCTGGCCGTCGGGCATCGTGACGCGGGTGCCCGCCGTGACGTACAGGCCCGCCTCGACCACGCACTCGTCGCCGAGCGCGATGCCGACGCCCGCCTCGGCGCCGACCAGGCAGCGCTCGCCGATGGTGATGCGGACGTTGCCGCCGCCGGAGAGGGTGCCCATGGTGGACGCGCCGCCGCCGATGTCGGAGCCGTCGCCGATGACGACGCCCGCGGAGATGCGGCCCTCGACCATGGAGGTGCCGAGAGTGCCGGCGTTGAAGTTGACGAAGCCCTCGTGCATGACGGTGGTCCCCGAGGCGAGGTGCGCGCCGAGGCGGACGCGGTCCGCGTCGGCGATACGGACGCCTGCCGGAGCGACGTAGTCCGTCATGCGCGGGAACTTGTCGACCGACGTGACCTGGAGGTGCAGGCCCTCGGCGCGGGCGTTCAGCCGTGCCGTTTCGAGCTGGTCCACCGCGACCGGGCCCAGCGAGGTCCACGCGACGTTGGCGAGGAGGCCGAAGAGGCCGTCCAGGTTCTGGCCGTGCGGCTGGACCAGGCGGTGCGAGAGGAGGTGCAGGCGCAGGTACGCGTCGTGGGCGTCCAGCGGCTTGTCGTCCAGCGAGGCGATGACCGTACGGACGGCGACGACCTCGACGCCGCGGCGGGCGTCGGGGCCCAGGGCCTTCGGCGCGGAGGCGCCGAGCAGCTCGGCGGCGCGCTCGGCGGTGAGGCGCTCAGTGCCGGCGGGGCCCGGCTCGGCGACGAGCTCGGGGGCGGGGAACCAGGTGTCGAGGACGGTGCCGTCCGCGGCGAGGGTGGCGAGGCCGGCGGCGACAGCGCCGGTGGTGCGAGTAGCAGTCGTATCGGTCATGCCTGAACGCTAACCGGCACCGGCGTGTCGAGGCGAACCAGTCCCGGATGCCGGGCGCCGGTGCCCGGCGGAGACCCCCTTGGGGCCGCCCCGGCACCCGGCCGAACCCTGTCGCCGGACGGGCTCATTTTCCCCGCTCCGCCACGGGCGGCTCCGCCGTGTCCGCAAGCGCCGGACGGGCTTGATTCTGCCGCGCCACCTGGCCTTTCGTACTCGGGCGGACATTCCACTCACGGCGGGCTCGCAACCCGTCCGGCGCTTGAGGACCGGGGCGCGGGGCAGCGACCCGCACACGGCGGAGCCGCGGAAGAGACGGCCCTCCGGCCGCACGGCCGAGCCGTCCCGCCGCGATCACCGCCCCGCCCGCCGCCAGCGCCAGCGCCGCGCTCAGCGGCCAGAGCAGGCCCGGCGCCGTTTCGTACAGGGCGCCTCCCAGCGGTGGGGCGAGGATGACGCCGCTGACCGAGACACCGGCGTACAGGCTCTGGAAGCGGCCCTGCGCGTGGTCCGGCGCCTGATCGGCGACGTAGGCGGTGGCCGGGGTCTTGTAGAGGATCTCCCCCGCCGTCAGGAGCAGCATCATCACCACGGCCACCGGAAGGGAAGCGCCCAGCGTCAGGGCGCCGTAACCCAGGCCGACCAGGACCAGGCCCAGGCCGACGATCGTCAGGGGCGCGCGCCTGCGCAGGACGACGGCCGCCGGGAGTTCCAGGCAGAGGATGACCGCTCCGTTGATGGCGATCAGCCAGCCGTACGCGCGGGTGTCCATGCCGTGGTCGCCGAGGAAGACCGGGACGGTGGAGAACATCTGCCGGTAGACGATGTCGGCGAAGAAGATCGATACGAGGAGGACGAGGACCGTGGGGCGGGCCCGCAGTTCCCGCCACACCCCCGGCGCGGGGCGGCTCGGGGGGCGCCGGACGGGCGGGCGGGCCCCCGGAAGGACCAGCGCGGCGTACAGCGCGAAGAGAAGGGTGCCGATGCCGTCCGCGACGAAGATCAGCGTGTACGAGAACTCCGCCGAGACCAGCGCCCCGAGCGGCGCGCCCACGGTGAAGCCCGCGTTCCCGGCCACCCGCATCACGGCGAAGCCCTGGCGGCGCGATCCGTCGGGTACGGAGACCGCGATGAGCGCGGAGTTCGAGGCGCGCACGACGCCCTGCGCGTACTGGGCCAGCGGCAGTGCGGCGTACAGCAGTGTGTCCGGCAGGGCGGGCAGCGCGACCAGCCCGGCGCCCGCGAGCACGGAGGCGGCCAGCAGTGTGTGCCGGTGGCCGAAGCGGTCACCGAACCAGCCTCCGGTGAAGTTCCCGGCGACCAGGCCGACGCCTCCGATGCCGCTGATGACGCCTGCCTGGGCGACGGCCAGCCCTCGCTCGTCCGTCAGGTAGGCGAAGAGGTAGATGAAGGTGAAGGCGACGGCGCTGTTGAAGAAGATGCCGAACGCCAGTTGCCACACGGTCTTCGGTACGTCCCGAAGTGACCCCAAACTGCCCGCCCCCTGAGTAAGTTCCTAGTGATTCCGCGTGAGTTCCCTTTGGGAACGGACTGGACTATGCCAGCATGAGAGCCATGGCACAACGCACCCGCCTCGACGACGCCGACTGCGCCATCGCCCAGGCCCTCGACGTCGTCGGCGACTGGTGGACCCTGCTGATCGTGCGCGACGCGTCCCGTGGTGTGCACCGCTTCGACGCGCTCCAGGCCGAGACCGGCATGTCCCGCAAGGTGCTCGCCGAGCGGCTGCGCATGCTGGTCGACGCGGACGTACTGACGCGCGAGCCGTACCAGGACCGGCCCGTCCGGTACGAATACCGCCTCACCCGGCGGGGCCGCGCACTCCTGCCCGTACTGATCGCGCTTCAGGACTGGGGCGACACCTGGCTGCTCGGGGACGGGGAGACGATGGCGACGGCGGAGCAGGCGTCGCGGGAGGCCGAGCGCGTGCACCGGCTCGCCGGCACACGCCTGCCCGAGCTGCGACTCCTCGGCATGGACGGCGACTCGCGCGATCCGGTCGCGGACACGCCGTACACCGTCCTGTACTGCTTCCCGGGCGCGTACGCCCGCACCGAGGCCTATCCGCCCGGCTGGGCCGATATCCCGGGCGCGCCGGGCTGCACCCTCGAATCCTGCACGTACCGCGACCAGTTGGCCGAGTTCACCGCCGCGGGCGCGACCGTGCACGGGGTGTCCGTTCAGCGCCCGGACGAGCAGCGGGCGTTCGCAGACAAGGAGCGGCTGGGCTTCCCGCTCCTGTCGGACGCGGACCTCACGCTGGCGGCCGCGCTGCGCCTGCCGACGTTCCGCGCGGCGGGCATGAGCCGGCTGAAGCGGCTGACGCTGGTGGTGGATCGCGACCGTACGGTCCGCCAAGTCCTCTATCCGGTCACGGACATCGTGGCGAGCGTGGAGGCGGCACTGGCCACCGTCAGGTCCTGACTGGAGGGGTGACTGGAGGGTCTGCGCGAGCAGGCTCACCGGATACGGTGTAGCGCCCGGTCAGGGCCTGGAACGCAACGGAGTGAAAGTGGCGCACGATTCGGGCTGGAACGGCCCCCACGGCGACGGACCGTACGCGGGACCCCCACACGCAGGAGCCCCGCACGCAGGATCCCCTCAACCGCCGCCGCCCGGCTGGGGCGGCGGCGGTTGGATGCCGCCCCACCCCCCGCCGCCCAAACCGGGCGTGATCCCGCTGGCGCCGCTCTCGCTCGGGGACATCCTCGACGGCTCCATGTCCACGGTGGGCCGTTACTGGAAGCAGTTGTTCGGCATAGCCGTGCTGATGTACGGCGGCGCGCTACTGGTGACGCTGGCGGCCCTGGGCATCGCCTACTCCGCGACGAGCGACAGCCTGGACAAGGTGCTCGACGCCGCGCAGTACGACGACTCCCCGGACTCCGATGTCGTGGCGCCGCTGGTCATCGCGTTCGTCCTGGTCTTCGTCGTCGCCGTACTTGCCATGGTGATCGCCAACGCGGCCATCATGGCCGCCTGCCCGGCCGTCCTCCAGGAAGCGGTACTCGGCCGCCGTACGACCCTCGGCGCGGTGTGGCGCCGCGCCTGGGCGAGGGTGCCCGCCGTGATCGGCGCGATGCTGCTGCCCTGGCTCGTCGCGATGCTCATCATGGCCATCTTCATGGTCAGTTACGTCGTGATGATCGTGTCGTTGGTCTCGGACGACGCGTCCGGGGCATGGGCCGTGCTGGGCTTTCTCCTGCTGCTGGCGTGCATTCCCGTGGCGGTCTGGGTGTGGGTGCTGTTCAGCCTGGCACCGGCCGCCGTGGTCTTCGAGTCCCAGCGGCCCGTCGCCGCGCTGCGCCGCTCGGCCCGGCTGGTGAAGGGCTCCTGGTGGCGGATCTTCGGCATCAGCATGCTGGCGTGGGTCATCGCCATGATCGCGGGGTACATCGTGCAGCTGCCGCTCACGATCATCGGCATGATGTCGAGCATGCCCGGCATGGCCGACATGGGGCCCGAACCCGGCGTGGGCGAGGCCCTCACCGCGATGGCCGGCTACCTGGGCTTCATCATGCTGGGCAGCATGATCAGCCAGATCATCGCCGCCACCTTCCCCCCGCTGGTGACCAGCCTGCTGTACGTCGACCAGCGCATCCGCAGGGAGAACCTGGCCCCGGCCCTCGCCGAGGCGGCGGCGGCCCCGCACTGACGCGGCCATCGGCATGCGAGAGGCCCCCGGCGCATTGATCGCCAGGGGCCTCTCGCACGCCGTACGCGTATCAGCGGTACTCGTATCGGCCGTACTGCTCTCAGACGTTGAAGCCGAGCGCGCGAAGCTGCTCGCGGCCGTCGTCCGTGATCTTGTCCGGGCCCCACGGCGGCATCCAGACCCAGTTGATCTTGAGCTCGTTGACGATGCCCTCGGTCGCCGACTTCGCCTGGTCCTCGATGACGTCGGTCAGCGGGCAGGCCGCGGACGTCAGCGTCATGTCGAGCGTGGCGATGTTCGAGTCGTCGATGTGGATGCCGTAGATGAGGCCGAGGTTGACGACGTCGATGCCCAGCTCGGGGTCGACCACGTCGTACAGCGCCTCGCGGACCTCCTCCTCGGAGGCCGGCTTGGTGGTCACGGTCTCGGTCTCGGTGGGTGTCACAGCGTTCTCGCTCATGCGGTCTTCCTCTCGGCGCCGTCGCCCAGTGCCTGGGCCGTCGCGTCCTTCCATGCCATCCAGCTCAGCAGAGCACACTTCACCCGCGCCGGATACTTCGAGACACCGGCGAACGCGACCGCGTCCTCCAGCACCTCCTCCATCGCGTCGTCCGGCTCGATCTGACCCTTGGACTGCATCAGTTCCAGGAAGGTCGCCTGGATCTTCTGCGCCTCGGTCAGCTCCTTGCCGACCAGCAGATCGTTCAGCACCGAGGCGCTGGCCTGGCTGATGGAGCAGCCCTGGCCCTCGTACGAGACGTCGGCGATGGTCGCGCCGTCGTACTTCACGCGAAGCGTGATCTCGTCGCCGCACGTCGGGTTGACGTGGTGCACCTCGGCGTCGCCGTCCCGGAGCCCGCGCCCGTGGGGGTGCTTGTAGTGGTCCAGGATGACTTCCTGGTACATCGAATCCAGCTTCACGATCCCAGCCCTCAGCCGAAGAAGTTCCGGACGTGCTCCAGCCCCTCGACCAAGGCGTCGACCTCGGCCGGCGTGGAGTACAGATAGAACGACGCTCGCGTGGTCGCAGGAATTCCGTACCGCAGGCAGACAGGCCGCGCGCAGTGGTGTCCGACCCGGACCGCGATGCCCAGCTCGTCGAGAACCTGGCCCACGTCGTGCGGGTGGATGTCGCCGAGCACGAAGGAGATCGTCGCGCCGCGGTCCTCGGCCGTCGTCGGGCCGATGATCCGCAGGCCCTCGACCTCCGAGAGGCGCTTGACCGCGTACTCGGTGATCGCGTGCTCGTGAGCGGCGATCTTGTCCATGCCGATCGCGGTGAGGTAGTCCACGGCCGCGCCGAGGCCGACGGCCTGGGCGATCGGGGGCGTACCCGCCTCGAACTTGTGCGGAGCGGGAGCGTACGTCGACGAGCTCATCGACACGGTCTCGATCATTTCGCCGCCGCCGAGGAACGGCGGAAGGTCCTCCAGCAGCTCCTGGCGGCCCCAGAGCACCCCGATGCCGGTCGGTCCGGCCATCTTGTGGCCGGTGAAGGCCACGAAGTCGGCCTGGAGTGCCTGTACGTCGAGCGCCATGTGCGGCGCCGCCTGCGAGGCGTCGATGCACACCAGCGCGCCGACCTCCTGGGCGCGGCGGATGATCGTGTCGACCGGGTTGATCGTGCCCATGATGTTCGAGACCAGCGTGAAGGAGACGATCTTCGTCTTCTCGGTGATGATCTCGTCAATGTTGGACAGGTCGAGGCGGCCGTCGTCGGTGATGCCGAACCACTTCAGCTTCGCGCCCGTGCGCTGCGAGAGCAGTTGCCACGGGACGATGTTGGAGTGGTGCTCCATCTCCGTGATGACGATCTCGGTCTCGGCGTCCACGCGGTAGGGCTCGTCGGCCCAGCCCAGCATGTTCGCCACGAGGTTGAGCGACTCGGAGGCGTTCTTCGTGAAGATGACCTCGTCGCGGCTCGGCGCGTTGATGAAGGCGGCGACCTTGTCGCGGGCGCCCTCGTACAGCGCCGTGGCCTCCTCGGCGAGCACGTGAACGCCGCGGTGGACGTTGGCGTTGCTCTGCTCGTAGTACGCGTTCAGCGCGTCGAGGACCTGGCGCGGCTTTTGCGAAGTCGCCGCGTTGTCCAGGTAAACGATCTTCTTCCCGTCGTGGACCACACGATCCAGCAGGGGGAAGTCCTTGCGGATCGCCTCGGTGTCGAGAAGGCCCGGCAGCTGTGTCACGCGGTTACGCCACCCTTCGTGTACTTCTCGTAGCCCTCGGCCTCGAGCTCGTCGGCGAGCTCCGGGCCGCCGGACGCCACGATCTTGCCCTTGGCGAAGACGTGTACGAAGTCCGGCTTGATGTAGCGCAGGATGCGCGTGTAGTGGGTGATCAGCAGGGTGCCGACCTCGCCGCTCGCGTGGACGCGGTTGACGCCCTCGGAGACCTGGCGAAGCGCGTCGACGTCGAGGCCGGAGTCGGTCTCGTCGAGGATCGCGATCTTCGGCTTGAGGAGCTCCAGCTGGAGGATCTCGTGGCGCTTCTTCTCACCGCCGGAGAAGCCCTCGTTGACGTTGCGCTCGGCGAAGGCCGGGTCCATCTGGAGGGTCTCCATGGCCGTCTTGACCTCCTTCACCCACGTGCGCAGCTTGGGGGCCTCGCCGCGGATCGCCGTCGCCGACGTACGCAGGAAGTTGGAGACCGAGACGCCGGGGACCTCGACCGGGTACTGCATGGCGAGGAACATGCCGGCGCGGGCACGCTCGTCGACGGACATCTCCAGGACGTCCTCGCCGTCGAGGGTGACGGTGCCGCTGGTGATCGTGTACTTGGGGTGACCGGCGATCGAGTACGCGAGGGTGGACTTGCCGGAGCCGTTGGGGCCCATGATGGCGTGGGTCTCGCCCTGCTTCACGGTCAGGTCGACGCCCTTGAGGATCTCCTTGGTGGAGTTGTCGGCCTCGACGGAAACGTGCAGGTCGCGGATTTCAAGCGTTGCCATGGGTGTCTCAGGACTCCTGTGTGACGGAGACGAGCACATCGTCCCCTTCGATCTTGACGGGGTATACGGGGACGGGGCGCGTCGCGGGAAGGCCGGAGGGCTTGCCGGTGCGGAGGTCGAAGCTCGAGCCGTGCAGCCAGCACTCGATCATGCAGTCCTCCACCTCGCCCTCCGAGAGGGAGACGTTCGCGTGCGAGCAGATGTCGTTGATCGCGTACACCTCGCCCTCGGTGCGGACGACGGACACCGGTGTGCCGTCGAGTTCCACCCGTTTCGGGGTGTCGTCCTCCAGCTCACTCAGCGCACAGGCTTTGACGAAGGCCATCAGACGGACGCCTCCAGCTCCGCGTCGATCTTGGCGAGGAGGCGTTCCTCGACGTCGGGCAGACCGATCTGCTGGACGAGCTCCGCGAAGAAGCCGCGGACGACCAGACGGCGGGCCTCTTCGGCCCGGATGCCGCGCGACATGAGGTAGAAGAGCTGCTCGTCGTCGAAGCGGCCGGTCGCCGAGGCGTGGCCGGCGCCGACGATCTCGCCGGTCTCGATCTCCAGGTTGGGGACAGAGTCGACGCGCGCGCCGTCCGTGAGGACGAGGTTGCGGTTCAGCTCGTACGTGTCCGTACCCTCGGCGGCGGCCTGGATCAGCACGTCGCCGATCCACACGGCGTGCGCGCCGTCGCCCTGGAGCGCGCCCTTGTAGGCGACGTTCGACTTGCAGTGCGGGGTGTTGTGGTCGACCAGGAGGCGGTGCTCCTGGTGCTGGCCCGCGTCGGTGAAGTACAGGCCGAAGAGCTCGGCCTCGCCGCCGGTGCCGGCGTACTGGACCAGCGGGCTGAGGCGTACCAGGTCACCGCCGAAGGTCACCACGACCGACTTGAACGAGGCGTCACGGCCGACCAGCGCGTTGTGCTGCGAGACGTGCACGGCCGTGTCGTCCCAGTCCTGCACGGACACCACGGTCAGCTTCGCGCCGTCGCCGAGGACGAAGTCGACGTTGGCGGCGAGCACGGCGTCACCGGTGTGATCGATGACGACGACAGCCTCGGCGAAGGCGCCCAGCTCGACGACCTGGTGGCCGTAGGCGGTACCGCCCTCGCCGTGCACGGCGATCCGGATGGGCTCGGTCAGTACGGCTTCCTTGGGCACCGAGACGACCGAGGCTTTCTCGAAGGAGCTGTACGCCTGGGCGGCCACCCGGTCCACCGGGGTGCCGGCCCTGCCGATCCGCGCGTCGGAGCGGTCCACCGTCTCGACGGTGACGCCCTCGGGGGCGGTCACCTCGACGGTGAGTACGCCGCCGGCCTCGGCGGTGCCGTCGTGCAGCCCGCGCAGGCGCTCCAGCGGCGTGAACCGCCACTCCTCCTCGCGGCCGTGCGGCACGGGGAAGTCCGCCACGTCGAAGGACGGCGGGGCGCTCATGCGCGTGGCGACGGTGGACTCGGCGGCCACCGCGATCGTGCCGGCGGTGGTGGAGCCCACCGGGATGTTCTGAGCCTCAGCCATGGCTGTCGTAGTGCTCTCTCTCTGGGTCGAAAGTCAGTCGCTGCGGGGCACGGGGGCGTTAGCCGACCGAACCCTCCATCTGCAGCTCGATCAGCCGGTTGAGCTCCAGCGCGTACTCCATGGGCAGCTCCTTGGCGATCGGCTCGACGAAGCCGCGGACGATCATCGCCATGGCCTCGAACTCCGTCATGCCGCGGCTCATCAGGTAGAAGAGCTGGTCCTCGGAGACCTTGGAGACGGTCGCCTCGTGGCCCATGGACACGTCGTCCTCGCGCACGTCGACGTACGGGTACGTGTCCGAGCGGGAGATCGTGTCGACGAGCAGCGCGTCGCACAGCACGTTGGACTTCGAGCCCGGCGCGCCCTCGCCGATCTCGACGAGACCGCGGTAGGAGGTCCGGCCGCCGCCTCGCGCCACCGACTTGGAGACGATGTTGGAGGAGGTGTTCGGCGCCATGTGGACCATCTTGGAGCCGGCGTCCTGGTGCTGGCCCTCGCCCGCGAAGGCGATCGACAGGGTCTCGCCCTTGGCGTGCTCGCCCATCAGGTAGACGGCCGGGTACTTCATCGTCACCTTGGAGCCAATGTTGCCGTCGACCCACTCCATGGTCGCGCCCTCGTACGCCACGGCGCGCTTGGTGACCAGGTTGTAGACGTTGTTCGACCAGTTCTGGATGGTCGTGTAGCGGCAGCGGCCGCCCTTCTTGACGATGATCTCCACGACGGCGCTGTGCAGCGAGTCGGAGGAGTAGATCGGGGCGGTGCAGCCCTCGACGTAGTGGACGTAGGCGTCCTCGTCGACGATGATCAGCGTCCGCTCGAACTGGCCCATGTTCTCCGTGTTGATACGGAAGTAGGCCTGGAGCGGGATGTCGACGTGCACACCCTTGGGTACGTAGATGAACGAGCCGCCGGACCACACGGCCGAGTTCAGCGACGCGAACTTGTTGTCACCGACCGGGATGACCGTGCCGAAGTACTCCTGGAAGAGCTCCGGGTGCTCCTTCAGCGCGGTGTCCGTGTCGAGGAAGATGACGCCCTGCTCCTCCAGGTCCTCACGGATCTGGTGGTAGACGACCTCGGACTCGTACTGGGCCGCGACACCGGCGACGAGGCGCTGCTTCTCCGCCTCGGGGATGCCGAGCTTGTCGTACGTGTTCTTGATGTCCTCGGGCAGGTCCTCCCAGGACTCCGCCTGCTTCTCCGTGGAGCGCACGAAGTACTTGATGTTGTCGAAGTCGATGCCCGACAGGTCCGCGCCCCAGCTCGGCATGGGCTTCTTGCCGAACAGCTTGAGGCCCTTCAGCCGCAGCTTCAGCATCCACTCCGGCTCGTTCTTCTTCGCCGAGATGTCGCGAACGACCTCTTCGGACAGGCCGCGCCTGGCCGTGGCGCCTGCCGTGTCGGAGTCGGCCCAGCCGAATTCGTACGTACCCAGGCCCTCGAGTTCGGGGTGGGCAGTCTCCGTGGGGAGAGTCATGCGGGGTTCCTCCCGGCCGTACTTGCAGATGCTGAATTGGTGGTCTTGGGGATAAACGTGGTGCACACACCGTCGCCGTGGGCGATGGTCGCCAGACGCTGCACGTGCGTTCCGAGCAGCTCGGAGAAGAACTCGGTCTCCGCCTCACACAGCTGCGGATACTGCTCGGCCACGTGAGCTACCGGGCAGTGGTGCTGGCAGAGCTGCTCTCCGACCGGTGCGTTACGCGTCGTAGCAGCGTACCCGTCGGCCGACAAGGCCCTGGCGAGCGCCTCGGTCCGGTCCTCGGGGGCGGCGGACTCGACCGCCTCGCGGTACGCCCCGGCCTGGGCGGCGAACCGCGCGCGGGCGAACGCGGCCACTGCCGCCTCGCCCTTCTCGCCGCCGCCGGCCGCCTGCGCGATCCAGTGCAGGGCGTCGGCCGCGAGCTTGTCGTAGGACTGGTCGAAGGCGTCCCGGCCGCAGTCGGTGAGTGCGAAGACCTTCGCGGGCCTGCCCCGGCTCCTGGTCCCGTACACGCGCTGCTCGCGGGGCTCGACGACGTTCTCGGCGACGAGCGAATCGAGGTGACGGCGGACGGCGGCCTGGGTGAGACCGAGGCGTTTCGCGAGATCGGCGGCGGTGGACGGGCCGTGGTCCAGGACTGACCGCGCGATCCGGTTGCGCGTCGAGCGCTCACCGGTCGCGAGCTCCTCCTGGGGAGGCTCAGCCGAACTCACACCGTATTTCACAACGCCATTGTTGCGTAATTCCTCAGAGCGTGACAACCCGCGTCCCGATCAAGCCCCGGTGGGCTGCATCACTTAGGCATGCCTAATCTGACCTGCGGAAATGATCAAAGCCGCACACGGAGACACGGCCGGGCCGACTGCGGGCCGGGCGGGAACGGAACGGGCCTTCCGGACACTCCGACCGGCTTGACCAGGGTCTTTCCGCCGTTGACCGGAGCCCCCGGCCACGAGCACCGGCAGCTTCTCTAGACTTCCCGGCATGAGAAGCGAGACCGCCCAGGTCGCCGTCCAGGTCTGCGGACTGGTCAAGCGGTACGGCAGCAAGACCGCCGTCGACGGCCTCGACCTGGAGGTCCGCCCGGGCGCGGTCACCGCCGTCCTCGGTCCCAACGGGGCCGGCAAGACCACCACGATCGAAACCTGCGAGGGCTACCGCAGGCCGGACGCGGGGACGGTCCGCGTCCTCGGCCTCGACCCGGTCGCCGACGCGGCCGAGCTGCGCCCCCGGATCGGGGTGATGCTCCAGTCGGGTGGTGTGTACTCGGGCGCCAGGGCCGACGAGATGCTGCGCCACGTGGCGAAACTCCACGCCCACCCGCTGGACGTCGACGCGCTCATCGAGCGCCTCGGCCTCGGCGGCTGCGGCCGTACGACGTACCGGCGGCTCTCCGGCGGGCAGCAACAGCGGCTCGCACTGGCGATGGCCGTCGTCGGCCGCCCCGAGCTGGTCTTCCTGGACGAGCCGACCGCGGGCCTCGACCCGCAGGCCCGCCGGTCCACCTGGGACCTCGTGCGCGAGCTCCGTACCGACGGCGTCACCGTCGTCCTCACCACCCACTTCATGGACGAGGCCGAGCAGCTCGCCGACGATGTCGCGATCATCGACGGGGGCCGCGTGATCGCCCGGGGCAGCCCCGAGGAGCTGTGCCGCGGCGGCGCCGAGAACACCCTGCGCTTCACCGGACGCCCCGGCCTCGACATCGCGTCCCTGCTCAAGGCGCTGCCCGTGGACACGCTGGCGGCCGAGCTGACGCCGGGGACGTACCGGATCACCGGCAAGGTCGATCCTCAACTGCTGGCCACCGTCACCTCCTGGTGCGCGCAGCACGGCGTGATGCCGGACGGCATCTCTGTCGAGCGGCACTCCCTGGAGGACGTCTTTCTCGAGCTGACCGGTAAGGACCTTCGTTCATGAGCATCGGTACTTACACCCCCCGGCCAGGAGCGGCCCCGCTGCCCCGGATGATCGCGGCGCAGACCGCCTTCGAGACGAAGATGCTGCTGCGCAACGGCGAGCAGCTGCTCCTGACGGTGATCATCCCGGCGCTGCTGCTGGTGCTGTTCTCAGCGGTCGACATCGTGGATACGGGCGAGGGCAAGTCGGTGGACTTCCTGGCCCCCGGCATCCTCGCCCTCGCCGTCATGTCCACGGCGTTCACCGGGCAGGCCATCGCGACCGGCTTCGAGCGCCGCTACGGCGTGCTGAAGCTGCTCGGCACGTCTCCCCTCCCCCGCTGGGCCCTGATGACGGCGAAGACCCTCTCCGTGCTCGTCACCGAGGTGCTTCAGGTCGTCCTTCTCACGGTGATCGCCTTCGGCCTCGGCTGGTCCCCGCACGGCAACCCGTTCGCCGTGTTCCTTCTCCTGGTCCTCGGTACGGCGGCCTTCTCCGGCCTCGGCCTGCTGATGGCCGGCACGCTCAAGGCGGAGGCGACACTGGCCGCCGCCAACCTCGTCTTTCTGCTGCTCCTGGTGGGCGGCGGCGTGATCGTGCCGCTCGACAAGTTCCCGGACGCCGTCCAGTCTGTCCTCGGCCTGCTGCCGATCTCGGCCCTGTCGGACGGCCTGCGCGACGTACTCCAGCACGGCGCGGCGATCCCGTGGGGCAATCTCGGAATCCTGACCGCGTGGGCGGTGCTGGGTCTCGGCGCGGCTGCCCGTTTCTTCCGCTGGGAGTAAGGAACGCCCCGTTTCGGACCCCCCTCGTGAATTCCCGCACAAGCCCCGCCCTACGATGGTTCCCGTGTTGACCCCCCTCGCCCTCATCGCGCGGCGCTGGACGCCCACCCCCCGTACGCTCCGGCGCGCCGCGCTCTCCGCCGTCGTGATGACCGTCCTCATCATCGTCACCGGCGGCGCGGTACGGCTGACCGGCTCCGGCCTCGGCTGCGACACCTGGCCGAAGTGCACCGACGACAGCCTCTTCGCGACGCCCGAACAGGGCATCCACGGCGCGATCGAGTTCGGCAACCGCATGCTGACGTACGTCCTGTCGGCCGCGGTCGGCTGGGCGATCATCGCGGCCCGGTCCACGAAGCCGTGGCGGCGCGGTCTCACCCGCCTCGGCTGGGCCCAGTTCTGGATCGTGATGGGCAACGCCGTCATCGGCGGCATCACCGTCTGGGCGGGCCTCAACCCCTGGACCGTCGCCGGGCACTTCCTCCTCGCCAACGCCCTGCTCACCGTCGCCGTGATCACCTGGCAGCGCACCCGTGAGGGCGACACGGCTCCCCGGCCGCGCGTCCCGCGCCCCGTCCGGAACCTCTCCTGGGCGGTCGTCGTCACCTCGGGGCTTCTGATCGCCCTGGGCACGACCGTGACCGGCTCGGGCAAGCACGCCGGTGACAGCAGCGACGTACCGCGCATGCCGTGGGACTGGGCGGACGCCGCTCACCTGCACGCCGCTGCCGCCTGGGTCGTCTGTGCGCTGGCCATCGCCATGTGGCTGGTCCTGCGCGTGGTGGACGCCCCGGTCGACACCCGGGCGCGCGCCCGCGACCTGCTGATCGTCCTGCTCGCGCAGGGCGGCATCGGTTACGTCCAGTTCTTCACCGGGGTCCCCGAGATCCTCGTGAGCGCCCACATGCTCGGCTCCTCGCTGATGTGGATCGCGGTACTGCGCCTGGCGCTGAGCCTGCGCGAGCGCCCGCTCGAAACCTCGGCCCCGCTGCCCGCCCAGTCCGGCTCAGCGGTGTCCGCCACCGTCTGAGCAGCCCTCAGTCCGGCAGTCCGTAGACGCGGCGGGCATTGCCCGCCGCGATCATCCCGGCCACTCGTTCGGCGTCCACCCGAGACCACGCCCCGTCACCGACCCACCCCCCGAGCACCCTGCTCAGCGCCTCGCGGAACAGCCGTGCGCCCACGACGTGCAGCTCCGGCAGGCCGCGCGCGCCGCTGGAGAAGAGCAGCTTGCCGAAGGGCGCGAGCTCCAGGATCTCCGCGAGTACGGCCGCCGCCCGCGCCCCCGTGTGCGCGAGCGCCGGGCCCAGGTCGGCGTACACATGCGGGAAGACGCTCGCCAGATGCGCGGCGTGACGGTGGTACGGATAGCCGTGCAGCAGTACCAGGTCCGTGCCGAGGCCCGTGGTCGCCGCCGCGAAGTCGGTGAGCAGAATCGGGTCCGTACGGTCGATGCGCAGACCGGGGCCGGCCGTCCCCGCCTGGAGTTGCAGCGGCAGTCCGGAGGCGACGGCGATCCACAGCAGGTGGCGCAGTACCACCGGGTCGGTGAGCGTGCCGCCGGCCCGGCGCCCTCCCAGCCAGCGCCCCACCGCCCCGCGCACCTCGCCGGGGCCCGGCGGATGCGGCGCGAGGGCCAGGCCGTGCCGTACGCCTGCCACGGAGGTGAAGGCGACGGCGGATCCGGCCGCGCTGTGCACGGCCTCGGCGAGATTGGCGAGGAAGCCTTCGACGGTGCCAGAGGTGTCGGCGACCTGCTCGGCGAGGAGTTCCAGGCGCACGATCTCGCGGGCCTGGGCATCGCCGGCCGCGGCGATCTCCACGGGTCCGGTGAGGTCATCCGGCAGCCCGGTGTCGACCAGATAGGTGGAAATCCCGCTGCCCCTGAGCAGCCGTCTGCCGGTTTCCAGGACGCCCAGTTCCCTGCGGCGCGCCAGGTAGCGCGCGGGCGGGCAATGCGGTTCGAGGCCGAGCAGCGGCGGGCACCAGCGGCGTACGGCGAAGCCCGTCTGGGTGTCGAAGAACGTGGTGCCGGGCGCGGGTGGGGCGGGGGTCCGGCCGAGGTAGGTCTCGAAGGTGCCGAGGCCCAGCTCCGTACGGAGCACTCCGTGGCAGTACTGGTCCACCAGGGAAGGCGTTTCGATCATCCGGGGCTCCTGTGGTGGACGTACTTCCACAGGCTCTAACGGGTGACCCCCGCGTCAGGTGTTGCTCACGTGTCGCCAGGTGTGCCGTTAGCCGTTGGACGGGCCGCCGACCTGAATGCCCGCCATCCGGCTCCATTCGTACGGTCCGGTGCGCACCTTGGCGGCGAAGTCGCCGTCGAAGGACTCGTGGAGCGTGATCCCGGCCTTCTCGGCGGCGCTCTGCGCGACGGCGCGGGTGGGGGCGACGAGGTCGCCCCAGCCGCCGTCCTCACCGACGAGCACGATGCGGGTGCCCATCTGGCCGAGGTACGCGAGCTGCCCTTCCGCGCCGCCGTGCTGCTTGGCGAAGGCGGTTATCTGCTGGGCGAGCTTCGCCGCCTTGCGCTCTGCCTGCTTCGTGTCTGCCATGAAACCGATGCTACCCACCAGTAGAACGACGGTCCATAGCAGTCGGTCTAGCGCAGGAAGGGGTCCACCGCGACCGCGACGAACAGCAGCGAGACATAGGTGATCGACCAGTGGAACAGCCGCATCTCCTTGAGCTTGCCGCCCGTGACCCCGGACTTCGCGCGCGCCTGGAGCCCGTGCGCCTCCTTGAGCCACCAGCCGCCGGCCACCAGGGCGACCGTGGTGTAGAACCAGCCGGTGTAACCCAGCGGGGTCAGCAGCAGCGAGACGCCGACCATCACCCAGCTGTACGCGACGATCTGGCGGGCCACGACCTTGTTGGAGGCGACGACGGGGAGCATGGGAACGCCCACCCGCGCGTAGTCCTCCTTCACCTTCATCGACAGCGGCCAGTAGTGCGGCGGCGTCCAGAAGAAGATGACCATGAAGAGGATGACGGCGGCCCAGGACATCGAGTTCGTGACGGCCGACCAGCCGATGAGGACCGGCAGGCAGCCGGCGATGCCGCCCCAGACGATGTTCTGCGCGGTACGCCGCTTGAGGATCATCGTGTAGACGACGACGTAGAAGAGGAGCGCTCCGAGCGACAGTGCGGCGGACAGCCAGTTGACCAGGAGTCCGAACCAGAGCGTCGAGATCACGGCCAGGCTGATGCCGAAGACGAGGCATTCGCGCGGGCTGACCATGCCGGTGACCAGTGGACGCTGCGACGTGCGGTCCATCAGCGCGTCGATGTCGCGGTCGATGTACATGTTCAGCGCGTTGGCGCCGCCGGCCGACAGGTAGCCGCCGAGGCAGGTCGCGAAGACCAGCCACAGATCGGGCACACCCTGTTCGGCCAGGAACATCACCGGGACGGTGGTGATCAGCAGCAGTTCGATGATCCGAGGCTTGGTCAGTGCCACGAACGCTTTGACCCGGGCTCCGAACGGCCGATGGCCCCCCGGGCTCGGAGTCAAGGCGACCCCTGCGGGTCGGGACTCGACGGCCGTCACGCACACCCCTGACAGAGAAATTCCAGCAAGCTCCGGACGTGAAGGCCCGGTAAAGACTTGCGCGTACCACGCCACTCTAGACGTTGCCCAGACGTCGATCTCCGCCGGGGTGGGGTCGTGTTGAGCACCGCCTGGGTGGGGTCCGTACAGAGGAAGGTGAACGCCAGGAGGCGAAGCCCCTCACCCGCCCGCACGCTGGGCCGTGTCCTGGTTTATCCGAGTGCCGTCCAAGCCCTGGACTCGAAAAGATGCGTGTTCTGGCGGGGGTAGGCTCGACTACGCCCGGTGCGCTACCAGTCGCCGGGATTCGACATGTGGAGAGGAGCCCTGACTCAGGGTGAGCACCAAGCCGACCACCACAGATCTCGAGTGGACCGAATTGGACCAGCGGGCTGTCGATACCGTCCGCGTCCTGGCCATGGATTCCGTACAGAAGGTCGGCAACGGCCACCCTGGTACGGCCATGAGCCTCGCCCCGGCCGCGTATGTGCTGTTCCAGAAGCTGATGCGTCACGACCCCAGTGACGCCAACTGGACCGGCCGCGACCGTTTCGTCCTCTCTCCGGGTCACTCCAGCCTGACGCTCTACATCCAGCTCTACATGGCCGGCTACGGCCTGGAGCTGGACGACCTGAAGGCGTTCCGCACCTGGGGCAGCCTGACACCGGGGCACCCCGAGTACGGGCACACGACCGGCGTGGAGACCACGACGGGCCCGCTGGGCCAGGGCATCGCCAACGCCGTGGGCATGGCGATGGCCGCCCGCTACGAGCGCGGTCTGTTCGACCCGGAGGCCGCACAGGGCGCCTCCCCGTTCGACCACACCATCTGGGCGATCGTCTCCGACGGCGACCTGGAGGAGGGCATCTCGGCCGAGGCGTCCTCGCTCGCGGGTCACCAGAAGCTCGGCAGCATCGTCGCCCTGTACGACGACAACCACATCTCGATCGAGGGCGACACCGAGACCGCCTTCTCCGAGGACGTGCTCAAGCGGTACGAGGCGTACGGCTGGCACGTGCAGCGCGTCGAGCAGAACGCGAACGGCGACTTCGACGTCAAGGCGCTGTACGCGGCGCTGAAGGCGGCGCAGGACGAGACCGAGCGCCCGTCGATCATCGCGGCGCGCACGATCATCGCCTGGCCCGCCCCGAACGCCCAGGGCACCGAGGCCTCGCACGGCTCGGCGCTGGGCGAGGAGGAGATCGCGGCCACCAAGCGCGTGCTGGGCTTCGACCCCGAGCAGCACTTCCAGGTCGACGACGACGTCTTCGCGCACGTCCGCAAGGCGGCCGACCGCGGCCGTGAGGCGCACGCCGCCTGGGACAAGCAGTTCCAGGAGTGGCGCGACGCGAACGCCGAGCGCGCCGCCACGTTCGACCGCATCGCCGCGGGCGAGCTGCCCGAGGGCTGGGAGAAGGCGCTTCCCGTCTTCGAGCCGGGCAAGGCCGTCGCGACCCGCGCCGCTTCCGGCAAGGTCCTCCAGGCGCTCGGCGCGGTCATCCCCGAGCTGTGGGGCGGCTCCGCCGACCTGGCCGGCTCGAACAACACGACGATCGACAAGACGTCGTCGTTCCTGCCCGTCGGCAACCCGCTGCCCGAGGCGGACCCGTACGGCCGTACGGTCCACTTCGGCATCCGCGAGCACGCCATGGGCTCGACGATGAACGGCATCGCGCTGCACGGCAACACCCGCATCTACGGCGGCACCTTCCTGGTGTTCTCCGACTACATGCGCCCCGCCGTCCGCCTCGCCGCGCTGATGAAGCTGCCCGTGACGTACGTCTGGACGCACGACTCCATCGGTCTGGGCGAGGACGGCCCGACGCACCAGCCGGTCGAGCACATGGCCGCGCTGCGCGCCATCCCGGGCCTGAACATGGTCCGCCCGGCCGACGCCAACGAGACGGCGATCGCCTGGCGCGAGATCCTGCGGCGCAACGACGCTCCGCACGGTCTGGCGCTGACCCGCCAGGGTGTGCCGACGTACGAGGCCAACGAGGACGCCGCGCGCGGTGGTTACGTGCTCGCCGAGGCCGAGGGCGGTCAGCCGCAGGTCGTGCTGATCGGCACCGGCTCCGAGGTCCAGCTCGCCGTCGAGGCGCGCGAGCAGCTCCAGGCGGCCGGTATTCCGACCCGTGTGGTGTCGATGCCCTCGATCGAGTGGTTCGAGGAGCAGGACCAGGGGTACCGCGACAGCGTGCTGCCGCCGTCCGTCAAGGCCCGTGTCGCGGTCGAGGCGGGCATTGCCCTGACCTGGTACCGGTACGTCGGCGAGGCCGGCCGCATTGTCTCGCTGGAGCACTTCGGCGCTTCCGCGGACGCCAAGGTGCTCTTCCGGGAGTTCGGTTTCACCGCGGACGCGGTGACCGCGGCCGCCCGGGAATCCCTGGCCGCGTCAGCGCGCTGACGCCGGTATATACGACAAGTAGGAGATGCAATCTCATGACAGACGCACTCAAGCGCCTCTCCGACGAAGGCGTCGCGATCTGGCTTGACGACCTTTCGCGCCAGCGGATCACGTCCGGCAACCTCGCCGAGCTGATCGACCAGCAGCACGTCGTGGGCGTCACGACCAACCCGTCGATCTTCCAGAAGGCGATCTCCGAGGGCCACGGTTACGACCAGCAGCTCGGTGACCTCGCCGCCCGTGAGGTCACCGTCGAAGAAGCCATCCGCATGATCACGACGGCTGACGTGAGGGACGCCGCCGACATCCTGCGGCCGGTGTTCGACGCGACCGGCGGCCAGGACGGCCGGGTGTCGATCGAGGTCGACCCCCGCCTGGCGCACAACACCAGGGCGACGACGGCCGAGGCCAGGCAGCTCGCCTGGCTGGTGGACCGTCCGAACACCCTGATCAAGATCCCGGCCACCCGCGCGGGCATCCCGGCGATCACCGAGACCATCGGTCTCGGCATCAGCGTCAACGTGACGCTGATCTTCTCGCTGGAGCGCTACCGCGAGGTCATGGACGCCTACCTGGCCGGTCTGGAGAAGGCGAAGGCCGCCGGCCTGGACCTGTCCAAGATCCACTCGGTGGCGTCGTTCTTCGTGTCCCGCGTGGACACCGAGATCGACAAGCGTCTCGACGGCATCGGCACGGACGAGGCCAAGGCCCTCAAGGGCAAGGCAGCGCTGGCCAACGCCCGGCTCGCGTACCAGGCGTACGAGGAGGTCTTCTCCTCCGACCGCTGGGCCGCTCTGGACAAGGCCAACGCCAACAAGCAGCGTCCGCTGTGGGCGTCGACCGGCGTCAAGGACCCGTCGTACAAGGACACGCTGTACGTCGACGAGCTCGTCGCCCCCGGCACGGTGAACACGATGCCCGAGGCGACACTTGAGGCGACCGCCGACCACGGGCAGATCACGGGCAACACGATCGCCGGTACGTACGAGCAGGCGCGCGCCGATCTCGACGCCGTCGAGAAGCTCGGCATCTCGTACAACGACGTGGTGCAGCTCCTCGAGGACGAGGGCGTCGACAAGTTCGAGGCGTCCTGGAACGACCTGCTCAAGTCGACCGAGGCGGAGCTCAAGCGCCTCGCCCCTTCGGAGGGCTAAACATTGTCCAGCAGCAATCCGCTGCGTGACGCACAGGACCGACGGCTCCCGCGTATCGCGGGGCCGTCGGGCCTGGTCATCTTTGGCGTCACGGGCGATTTGTCACGTAAAAAGTTGATGCCTGCCGTCTATGACCTGGCCAATCGCGGCCTGCTGCCGCCGGGCTTCTCGCTCATCGGCTTCGCCCGCCGCGACTGGGAGAACGAGGACTTCGCCCAGGTCGTCCATGACGCCGTCAAGGAACACGCCCGTACGCCCTTCCGCGAGGAAGTCTGGCAGCAGCTCATCCAGGGCATGCGGTTCGTCCAGG
Organism: Streptomyces flavidovirens DSM 40150; assembly: GCF_000429085.1. GTDB lineage: Bacteria > Actinomycetota > Actinomycetes > Streptomycetales > Streptomycetaceae > Streptomyces > Streptomyces flavidovirens. The sequence goes on from NZ_AUBE01000016.1 coordinate 31,258, forward strand.
GAAACTTCGACGACGACAGCGCCTTCGAGACGCTGAAGTCGACGATCGCGGAGCTCGACAAGGCGCAGGGTACCGGCGGCAACTTCGCCTTCTACCTGTCCGTACCGCCGAAGTTCTTCCCCGCGGTCGTCCAGCAGCTCAAGAAGCACGGGCTCGCCGACCAGAAGGAAGGCTCCTGGCGACGGGCCGTCATCGAGAAGCCCTTCGGGCACGACCTGGCCTCCGCGCAGGAGCTCAACCGGATCGTCCACGAGGTCTTCCCGGCCAACGAGGTCTTCCGGATCGACCACTATCTGGGCAAGGAGACGGTCCAGAACATCATGGCGCTGCGCTTCGCCAACCAGATGTTCGAGCCGCTCTGGAACCGGTCGTACGTCGACCATGTGCAGATCACCATGGCCGAGGACATCGGCATCGGCGGCCGCGCCGGCTACTACGACGGCATCGGCGCCGCCCGTGACGTCATCCAGAACCACCTGCTCCAGTTGCTCGCGCTGACCGCCATGGAGGAGCCCGCCTCCTTCGAGGCCGACGCGCTGGTCGCCGAGAAGACCAAGGTGCTGGGCGCCGTCAAGCTCCCCAAGGACCTGGGCGCGGAGACCGTGCGCGGTCAGTACGCGGCGGGCTGGCAGGGCGGCGAGAAGGCCGTCGGCTACCTCCAGGAAGACGGCATCGACCCCAAGTCGAAGACCGACACCTATGCCGCGATCAAGCTGGAGATCGACAACCGTCGCTGGGCGGGCGTCCCCTTCTACCTCCGTACGGGCAAGCGCCTCGGCCGCCGCGTCACCGAGATCGCGGTCGTCTTCCAGCGCGCCCCGCACTCCCCCTTCGACCACACGGCCACGGAAGAGCTGGGGCAGAACGCCCTGGTCATCCGCGTCCAGCCGGACGAGGGAGTCACGGTCCGGTTCGGCTCCAAGGTGCCGGGGACCGCGATGGAGGTGCGGGACGTCTCGATGGACTTCGCGTACGGCGAGTCCTTCACCGAGTCCAGCCCCGAGGCGTACGAGCGCCTGATCCTGGACGTCCTGCTCGGCGACGCCAACCTCTTCCCGCGTCTTGAGGAGGTCGAACAGTCCTGGCGCATCCTCGACCCGATCGAGGAGTACTGGGACAAGCACGGCAAGCCCGCGCAGTACCAGGCCGGTACCTGGGGCCCGGTCGAGGCGGACGAAATGCTCGCACGAGACGGACGGAGCTGGCGTCGGCCATGAAAATCGACTTGACGGACACCACGTCCAGCAAGATCAACAAGGCGCTGGTCCAGGGCCGCCGCGCCATCGGCACCCCCGCCGTCGGCATGGTCCTGACGCTGGTCATCGTCACCGACGAGGAGAACGCGTACGACGCGCTCAAGGCGGCCAACGAGGCCTCCCGCGAGCACCCTTCGCGCACTCTCGTCGTCATCAAGCGGGTCTCGCGCTCGCCGCGCGACCGTGCCAAGGCGCGCCTGGACGCCGAGGTGCGGGTGGGTACGGCCGCGGGCACCGGCGAGACGGTGATCCTGCGGCTGTACGGCGAGGTCATCAACCACGCCCAGTCAGTGGTGCTGCCGCTGCTGCTGCCGGATGCGCCCGTCGTGGTGTGGTGGGCGGCGGGCGCGCCGCTCGACCCGGCGAACGACCCGCTCGGGGCACTCGCGCAGCGCCGTGTCACCGACACGTACGCCGCCGAGCACCCGGTCCAGGAGCTGTCGGCGCGCGCCGAGGCCTACACGCCGGGCGACACCGATCTGTCGTGGACGCGCATCACGCCGTGGCGCTCGATGCTCGCGGCCGCGCTGGACCAGGTGGAGTGCGAGGTCACCTCGGTGGAGGTGGAGGGCGAGGAGTTCAACCCGAGCGTGGAGCTGCTCGGCATGTGGCTGGCCGACCGGCTGGGCGTACCGGTGAAGCGTTCCGTGTCCTCCGGTCCCGGTCTGACGGGCGTGAAGATGGAGACGAGCTGCGGGCCGATCAAGCTCGGCCGGTCGGACGGTTCGCTGGCGTCCCTGTCCATCCAGGGGCAGCCGGACCGCGCGGTGGCGCTCAAGCGGCGGGACACCGCCGAGCTGATCGCCGAGGAACTGCGCAGGCTGGACCCGGACGACACGTACGCGTCGGCGCTGAAGTTCGGTGTCGACCGGCTCGGTGAGCACGGCGGCGCGCGGAAGAACGCGCAGAAGGACGCGGAGAAGGAGAAGCCGGAGGCGGAGGCGGACAAGCCCGCCGCCGCGAAGAAGACGGCTACTTCTCCGGCTGCCAAGAAGGCGGCGTCGAAGTGAGAGCACCTCAGCTTGTCGTCCACCACGACAAGGAGCTGATGGCGCAGGCCGCGGCGGCCCGGCTGATCACGAAGGTGGTGGACGCGCAGGCCACGCGCGGCTCGGCGTCGGTCGTACTGACGGGCGGCCGCAACGGCAACGGTCTGCTGGCCGCGCTGGCCTCGTCCCCGGCGCGGGACGCGGTCGACTGGTCGCGGCTGGACCTGTGGTGGGGCGACGAGCGCTTCCTCCCCGACGGGGACCCCGAGCGCAACTACACCCAGGCGTGCGAGGCGCTGCTCGACTCGGTGCCGCTCGACCCCGCCCGGGTGCACGCGATGCCGGCCTCGGACGGGGAGTACGGCGACGACGCGGACGCGGCAGCGGCCGGGTACGCCGCCGAACTGGCCTCGGCCGCGAGGTCCGCCTCGGGCTCCGGATCGGGATCGGAGGACCACGGCCCGGTGCCGACGTTCGACGTGCTGATGCTGGGCGTGGGCCCTGACACCCACGTCGCGTCGCTGTTCCCCGAGCTGCCCGCGGTCCGCGAGACGCAGCGCATGGTGGTGGGCGTCCACGGCGCCCCCAAGCCCCCGCCCACGCGCATCACCCTCACGCTGCCCGCGATCCGCGCGGCGCGCGAGGTGTGGCTGCTGGCGGCGGGCGAGGACAAGGCGAAGGCCGCGGCCATCGCGCTGTCGGGCGCCGGGGAGATCCAGGCCCCGGCGGCGGGCGCGTACGGCCGGCGCCGCACGCTGTGGCTGCTGGACGACGCGGCGGCGTCCCAGCTCCCGCGCGAGCTGTACCGTCCGGCCATCCCCTGACGGGGAGCCGCTGACTCATGATGAGGGCCCGGCCCGCCTCGCGGCGGCGCCGGGCCCTTGTCATGAGGCGCCGTTACTTGACGGAGCCCGCCATGACGCCCTGCACGAAATGGCGCTGGAAGGCGAAGAAGACGGCCACCGGCACGACCAGCGAGAGGAACGCGCCGGGCGCCAGCACATCGATGTTGCTGCCGAACTGCCGGATCTGGGACTGGAGCGCCACCGTGAGCGGCTGCGAGGCGCTGTCCGCGAAGAGCAGCGCCACCAGCATGTCGTTCCAGACCCACAGGAACTGGAAGATCGCGAGGCTGGCGAGGGCCGGCCGGCCGACCGGCAGGACCAGCTGGGCGAAGATCCGCCACTCGCTGCCGCCGTCCATCCGGGCCGCCTCCAGCATTTCGCGCGGGATCTCGGCGAAGTAGTTGCGCAGCAGGAAGATGGCGAACGGCAGCCCGTACGCGACATGGAAGAGGACGACGCCCGGAATGGTGCCGAAGAGCCCGAGCTGCCCGAACAGCTTGGCCACCGGCAGCAGACCGACCTGCACCGGCACTACGAGCAGCGCCACGACCACCAGGAAGAGCGCGTCCCGTCCGGGGAACTCCAGCCAGGCGAAGGCGTACGCGGCCAGCGCGGAGAGTACGACGACCAGCGTGGTGGCGGGCACCGAGATCAGCACGGTGTTCCAGAACGCCTGCGTGATGCCCGTATCGGCAAGCAGCGTGCTGTAGTTGTCGAGCGAGAGCTGTCCGGGCCCGGCCAGTGCGGTCCACCAGCCGCTGCCCGCGTTGTCGCGTTCGGTGCGCAGCGAGGACAGGAAGAGCCCGGCCAGCGGTGTGATCCAGATCAGTCCCACGACGATCAGTACCGCCTGGACAACTCCGCTGCTGAGCCGGCGTGTCAGTCTCGCGGGCCACGCCTGGCGCTCCTGGCGTGGCGTGTCAGTGATGACGGTCATGACTGACTCCTGCGGAAGCGGCGGACGTTGAAGAGCATGGCGGGCACGACCAGCACCAGCAGGAGCACGCCGAGCGCGCTGCCCAGCCCCTGGTCCTGGCCTCCGCCGAAGGACACCAGCCACATCTGGGTGGCCAGTACGGTGGCTTCCTCCTGCACCGGGCCGGGGGCGATGATGTAGACGAGGTCGAAGACCTTCATCACGTTGATCACCAGGGTCACGAAGACCACGGTCAGGACCGGTGCGAGCAGCGGCACCGTGATCCTTCGGAAGATCTGCCACTCGTTCGCGCCGTCCATCCGGGCCGCCTCCAGGGTCTCCCGCGGCAGGGCGGAGAGCCCGGCGCCGATGAGCACCATCGCGAAGCCGGTCCAGATCCACAGGTACGCGCCGATGACGGCCGGTGTGACGAGAGCGGGCCCGAGCCAGGAGATGCCCTCGTACGGCGGTGCGAAGTTCCGTGCGGGCAGCCTCAGTTCGTACGGACCGGCGGCCAGATCCGCGAAGCGGAACGACCCGTCGGCCGCCGTCGTGGCCCGCGCGGCCACCTTGCCGTCGCCGCTGACCGCCTCGACCGCAAGCTGCGGCAGTCCGCGCTCCTTCGCGTCGACCTTGCCCTGTTCGCCGCCCCCGCCGGGGGTGAAGTCGAGGTAGACGACACCGCGCAGCTCGTCCGGGGCGGCCGTTGCGCTCGCCGCGCGCCGGGCGGGTGCGGCCCCGGCCGGCAGCTCGTCCGGCTGTACGCCGACGAGTCCGAGGGCGACGGTACGTCCCGGACGCGTCTCGCCGGTCGTACGGAACGAGCCGTCCGCGCCCTTCGCGAGTCCCTGTCCGTCGCGTGCGCGGGCGGTGGGATAGGAGGAGGCGTCCTGGAAGGTGTCGTGAACGCCGACCGCCACCGCGTTGAGTACGCCGCGGTCGGGGTCTTCCTCGTACGCGAGCCGGAAGATGATGCCCGCGGCGAGGAAGGAGACCGCCATGGGCAGGAAGAGCAGCAGCTTGAAGGCGGTCGCCCAGCGGACCTTCTCGGTGAGTACGGCGAGGATCAGCCCGAGGCCGGTGAGCAGGGTGGGGGCGACGACCACCCAGATGGTGCTGTTGCGGATGGCCTTGAGCGTGGCCGGGTCGCGGAACATCTCGGTGTAGTTGTCGCCGCCGACGAACCGGGTGCCCGTCGCGTCGAAGAAGCTGCGTCCCACCGAGAACAGCATCGGGTAGACGACCAGCACGCCGAGCAGCAGCAGGGCCGGGAGGGCGAACACCACGGCCACGAACCAGCGGCGGCGGGTGGCGCTGCGCCGGGGGCCGGAGGGCGGCGTAACGGCCGGCGAGGACCGGGCGGTGGTACGGGCGGGAGTCGTGAGGGCGGTCATGGCTGTCGCCCTCAGTTCTTGAAGGCCTTGGCCGCCGCGGCTTCGAGCGCGGCCGCGGTGCCCTTGGGGTCGGCGGGGTCACGCAGGAAGTCCTGGAGAATCTTCCACTCCCCCATACCCTTGGTGCCGCCGAAGGTCGCCGGGGCCTGGTCGGACATGTCGAACCGGACCGTGTCACCGGCGTCGACGAGCGACTTGGCGATGCTGCGGGTGGTGTCGTCGCCGTAGGCGGCGGGATCGGCCTTCTGGTTGGGCGAGAGGAAGCCGCCCTCCGCGGCCCACACCTCGGCCGCCTCGGGCGTGGCGAGGTAGTCCATCAGTGCCATGGCGGCCTTGCGGTTGCGGCCGTCCTTCAGCACCACCGCGGCGTCCCCGCCGCTGACCACCGGTGCCTTGCCGCCGTCCACGGCGGGGAAGGGGAAGAAGGCCGCGTCGTCGCCGATCTTCTTCCCGTACTCCTCCTTGGCTATGGAGCCGACGAAGTCGCCCTCGTAGACCATCGCGGCCTCGGGGTCGGCGCCGAAGACCTGTCCCACGGAGCTGGGGAAGTCGGTGCTCAGCGCGCCCTGCCTGCCGCCCGCGACGAGGTCCTTGCCGGAGAACAGCTCGCCCAGGGTGGTGAGCGCCCGTACGACGCTGGGGTCGGTCCACGGCAGCTCGTGGGCGGCGAGCCGGTCGTACTTCTGGGGACCGGCCTGGGAGAGGTAGATGTTCTCGAACCAGTCGGTGAGCGTCCAGCCGTCCTCTCCGGCCACGGCGAAGGCGGGCAGTCCGGAGTCCGCGACCGTGGCGGAGCTCTTCAGCATCTCGGCGTACGTCTTCGGCGGCTTGACGCCCGCCTGGTCGAGGGCGTCCGGGCTGTACCAGACCGTCGACTTGTGGGCGGCCTTGAAGTAGAGGCCGTAGAAGTCACCGTCGACGGTGCCGTAGTTCTTCCAGACCGGGGCGAAGTTGTCGGTGACGGTTTGCTCGGTCTTCTTGCCGAGGGGCAGGAGCCAGCCCTTGTGGGCGAACTGCTTCAGCACACCCGTCTGAGGCACCATCACCACATCGGGGGCGTTGCCGCCCTCGATCTTGCTGCCGATGACGGTGGAGACGTTGTCACCGGTGGAGATGAACTCGGCCTCGGCGCCGGTCTTTTCGGTGAAGGCGTCGAGCACCTTCCGGAAGTTCTTCTGTTCCGTGCCGGACCACACACCGGCGACGACCACCTTGCTGCCGTCGAGCTTCCCGCCGCCGCTGCCCGCGGGGGCGATGTCACCGCCGCCGCACGCGGTCGCGCCCAGCGCGAGGGCGAGCGCCGAGGAGCAGGCTGCCACGGTCCGTCGCTTCAGTCTCATCATGACTGTTCCTTCCGAAGAGGTGGAGAGGGAGGGGTCACAGGGTGGCGCTGTCGCTGATCCACCAGGCGGCGGTGGATCCGGGCAGTACGCCGTTCACGCAGGGGCCGCTGGCCAGCAGCGGGGTGCCGGCGACCGGGGCCGGTACGGGACCGGTGCCGAAGTTGACCGCGCACACCAGCCCGTCGCCCCGTGTGAAGGCGAGCACCTGGGGCGGACTCTCCAGCCAGCGCAGGCCGCCTTCGCCGAACTGCGGCAGTCCGCGCCGCAGTTGCAGCCCGTCGCGGTAGAGGTGCCAGAAGGAACGGGTGTCGGCCAGGGCCCGGTCCGTGGCGTGCTCGGCGAACCACTCGGGCTGCGGCAGCCACGGCCTCGCCCCTTCCGCGCCCGAGGTGAAGCCGAAGGGGGAGGCGTGTCCCGACCACGGGAGCGGGACGCGGCAGCCGTCACGGATGCGCTTGCGGCTGCCCGTACGGCGGAATATCGGGTCGGTCAGGACATCGTCGGGCAGGTCCACGACCTCGGGCAGGCCCAGCTCTTCGCCCTGGTAGATGTACGCCGACCCCGGCAGCGCCATCATCAGCAGCGCGGCGGCCCTGGCGCGCGCCGAGCCGAGGCCGCTGCCCCCGGTGCCGGACTCGCCGTAGCGGGTGACGGTGCGGACCTGGTCGTGGTTGTTGAGGACCCAGGTGACGGTGGAGCCGGTGCCCGCGATGTCCTGCATCGCGCCGGAGATGATCTTCTGGAACGCGTCGGCGTCCCAGGGGGCGCCGAGCAGGTCGAAGAAGAACGCCTGGTGCAGCTCGTCGGGGCGTACGTACAGGGCGTGTTCGCGGGCGGTGGGCACGGAGACCTCGCCCACCAGCAGCCGCTCCCGGCCGTCGCGGGCGGCGTACTCCTCGCAGACGGCGCGCCAGTGGCGCCACACGTCGTGCACCTCGGGCTGGTTCCAGGCGAGCGGGTTGACGGAGTCGCGGGTCCGCTCGTCGGCCTCGGGGTCCGGGGAGTCGGGGAGTTCGGGGTGCTTGAAGAGCCCTGCGGCGACGTCGATGCGGAAGCCGTCGACGCCCCGGTCGAGCCAGAAGCGCAGGACGTGGTCGAAGTGGGCGGCGACCTCGGGGTTGCGCCAGTTCAGGTCGGGCTGCTCGGGGGTGAACATGTGGAGGTACCACTGTCCGGGGGCGCCGTCCCGCTCCGTGACGCGGGACCAGGCGGGGCCGCCGAACATCGCCCGCCAGTTGTTGGGCGGCTCATCGCCGCCCGGCCCCCTGCCGTCGGCGAAGTGGAAGCGGGCGCGGGCGGCGCTGCCGGGCGGGGCGGCCAGCGCCTCGCGGAACCAGACGTGCTCGCTGGAGCAGTGGTTGGGGACGATGTCGAGGAGCACCTTGATGCCGAGCCGCCGGGCGGCGGTGACCAGCAGGTCGAACTCGGCGAGGTCACCGAAGACCGGGTCGACGTCGCAGTAGTCGGCGACGTCGTAGCCGTGGTCGTGCTGCGGCGAGGGGTAGAACGGGCTCAGCCAGATGCCGTCGACGCCGAGCTTCTTGAGGTACGGCAGCCCCGCCCGTACGCCGGCCAGGTCGCCGATGCCGTCGCCGGTGCTGTCCAGGAAGCTGCGGACGTACACCTGGTAGATCACCGCGTCCCGCCACCAGTGGTGCGCGACGCGAAGGGGGAGGCCGTTGTCGGCCGGGGCAGTGAGCATCACCCGTGGGACCTGTTCCTACTTGTGCGTGCGGGAGCACCCAGAGCAGGCCCCCCCCGTTATGCATGCATGTTAAGTAGGCGTGACGAGAGGGTGTCAACGGAGCGACCCAAAGCCGCCCGGAGTTGCGTACTTATGTCCCAACCTCGGAGAGGCGTAGATGCCTAACATGTAACTAGCAAGAGACTAGGGAAGGCCCTCAGCCTCTGCGGGCCACGGCCCGCAGCTCCCGCGCCAGCCGGTCCACGGCCTGCTCCGGTGTCTGGCGCAGCGCCAGCGCGTCGTACGCCACCGCCTGCACCGCCAGGCTCACCTGGTCGTAGCGCGGACTCTTGGGCCGGGGCTCCGCCGCGAGCACACTCCTGCGCAGCGTCGGCAGATACGGGTACGCGCGCACCAGCTCCGGATCGGCGTACAGCGCGGCCCGTACCGGCGGCAGCGAGCCTTCGGTGAGGACCTTGCGCTGTACGGGTTCGCTGGTCAGGTACGCCATCAGGTCGGTGGCCGACTCCTGATGCCGGGAGTGGGCGTTGACCGCGAGATTGGATCCGCCCAGCACACTCGCGCCCGGCCCGTCCGGCCCCGGCAGCGGCGTCACACCGAACTTCCCCGCGACCTCGGACTCCTTGCCGCCGGCCCCGGAATGAACGTACGGCCAATTGCGCAGGAAGAGCAGCCGGCCGTCCTGGAAGGCCTGCCGCGACTCCTCCTCCTTGAAGCGCAGCGCCTCCTGCGGAATCCAGCCGTCCCGCACTCCCCCGGCGAGGAAACCGAGTCCGGCGCGGGCGGCGGCGGAGTCCACGGTGACCCGCTCGCCCTCGTCCCGCAGGAACGATCCGCCTGCCGAATGCACCGCCTCGGTGACGTTGACGGCCAGCCCCTCGTACGGCAGGAACTGTCCGGCGTACCCGTCGATTCCGTACTTCGGTGCGATCGCCGACGCCTGCCGCTCCAGGTCCGCCCAGGTGCGGGGCGGCTGTTCGCCCTCCCGCCGCAGGATGTCCTTGCGGTAGTAGAGCAACCCAGCATTGGTGACATAAGGGACGGCGTACAGCCGACTGCCGAAAGTGGCGGTGTCGACCACCGGAGGCAGGAAGGTGTCGAGCGGGAAGCGACCGCGGTCGACCGGGGCGATCCACCCCGCGGCCGCGAATTCGGAGGTCCAGGCCACATCGATGTTGAGGACGTCGAACCGGCCACTGCCCGCGCGCAGTTCAGTGATCATCTGCGCCCGGGTCTCGTCGGCCGAGTCCGGCAGCTCGACGAGGGTGACCTTCTCGCCGGGATGCGTACGGTTCCAGCCGTCCAGCAGCGGGCCGAGATAACCGGTCAGATCACCGGCCGTGGCCAGCGTCATGGGCCCGCGCCCGTCCCCGCCGCCCGGCGGCCCTTCGGCGCGCGCACCGCCACCCGCGTAACCGGCCATGATCACGGCGACGGCCAGGAGACCCCTACCGGCGGCTCGTATCCACCGCATAGGTTCCCTCCCTGGACACCGGCGCCCTTCATCCTCGACTGACGTCAGGGGCCATGTATACCCGTTAGGCATGGGCGATACTAGAGCCCGACGCACCACACCAGGGCGATGCGGGCCACACTCCGACGGCGGTCGGGTCCGGCCGCTGCGAGCAAGTGCGGAACACGTACGGAACGGGGAGGAGGAGAGCACGCGTGCGCCTGCCCCTTCTCGCCCTCCTCGCCCGCGGACCCGCCCACGGATACGAGCTCAAGCAGGGGCTTGAGCAACTGCTGGGTGCCGCGTACCCTCAGCCGAACGTCGGCCAGATCTATGTCACTCTCGGCCGACTGGAGAAGTCCGGGCTCATCGAGGGCGAGGAAATCGCCCAGTCGAACCGGCCCAACAAGAAGATCTACCGGCTGACCGACGCCGGGCGGGAAGCGCTGCATGTCTGGTTCGAGGACCCTACGGACGAGCCGCGCGTACGGGACGAGTTCTTCATGAAGCTCGCCCTCGCACCGGCGTCCGGCATGGCCGACCAGATCACTCTCATCAACAAACAGCGGCGTCAGTACCTCAACACCCTGCGGGACCTGACGAAACTCGCCGCGTCCGAAGACCGGGACAACCGGATCTCCCAACTGCTGATCGAGGGCGCGATGCTGCATCTGCAGGCCGACCTCGACTGGCTGGAACGCTGTCAGGAGGAGCTGGAATGAGCGACGAGCCAGCACCTCCTCCCCTTCTTCGCACTCAGGGGCTCGTCAAGACCTACAGCGGCGAGGGCGCCCCGGCCCACGCCGTACGCGGCGTCGATCTCACGATCCGCCGGGGTGAGTTCGTAGCGGTCACCGGCCCGTCGGGCGCGGGGAAATCGACCCTGCTGCACCTGCTCGGCGGTCTCCAGCGGCCGGACAGCGGCAGCATCTGGCTGGACGGCGAGCGCGTCGACTCCTACAGCGAGGCCCGCTGGGCGGTGCTGCGCCGGCGTCGTATCGGCGTGGTTTTCCAGTTCTTCAACCTGGTCTCGAACCTGACCGTCGCCGACAACATCGAGCTGCCGACGCTGCTCGCGGGCAGCAACGCGCGCCAGGCCCGGAGCGAGCGCGAGAAGCTCCTCGCCGAGCTGGGCCTGGAAGGCAAGGAGCGCAGCATGCCGGGCGAACTGTCCGGCGGCGAACAGCAGCGCGTCGCCCTGGCGCGCGCCCTGGTCAACCACCCGGACCTGCTGCTCGCCGACGAGCCCACCGGCAGCCTGGACAGCAAGGGCACCCGCGAGGTGATGCGGCTGCTGTCCCGCTTCCACCAGCGCGGCCAGGCCATCCTGCTGGTCACCCACGACCACCGGCTCGCCAGCGCGGCGGACCGGGTCATCAGCTTCTTCGACGGCCGCGTGGCCGACGACGCGACACTGGGCGCGGGGACCGGCGGCCGCGGTGTGTCGAGTGTCCTCGAACTGAAGGACTGACGAACGTGCGGGCCACTCTGCGCTGGGCACACGCCGATCTGCGCACGCACCGCGGCGAGGCGCTCTTCATCGTTCTGGCGACCGCCGGGATCATCGTCTCGCTGCTGCTGGCCGGCGCACTGCTCAGTTACGCCGCCAACCCCTGGCAGCGCGTGTTCAACGAGTCCCGCGGCGCCCATGTGTGGATCCACACCAGCCCCTCCGCCGACGCGGCGGTCCTGGCCCGGCTCGACGGTGTCGAGGCGCTCTCCGGTCCGTACCGCACAGCCCGTACGACCGTACGGTCCCAGGGCGCCGAGGCCGCCGTCGAACTGCGCGGCGCCGCCCCGGACCGCTCGGAGACGGGCCGCCCCCTGATCACATCCGGGCGCTGGCTCGACCCGGGGGCGGCCGGTGGCATCGTCCTGGAGAGCAGCCTGGCCCGCGCCCTGTGGGCCGGCCCCGGGGACACCCTCTCGTTGCCCGACGCAGACGGATCATCCGTACGCCGCCTCACTGTCCTCGGCGTCGCCGACAGCGCCGAGTCCCCGTACCGGCCCGGTGACCGGCCGGGCACCGGCTGGGTGCTGCCCGGCGAACCCGCCCTCACCGGCGCGCCGGACGGCCGCACCGGGCAGGTCGTCGGGGTGCGGCTCGACCACCCCGACGACACGGACTTCGCCGTGCAGCGGGCTGTCACCGCGCTCGGCGCCGGCGAAGTCACCGAGGTCTCCCACTGGCATCAGGCACGCGCGGAGGCACAGAGCGACAGCCGGCTGCTCGGCCTTCTCCTCGGCGTCTTCGGGCTCGGTGCGCTGCTGGCCGCCGCGCTGGCGGTCACGGGCGCGATCAGCACGCGGGTCCGCGGCCATCTGCGGGACATCGCCGTCCTGAAGACGATCGGTTTCACGCCTGGGCAGGTCGTACGGATCTTCCTCATCCAGCACCTGGCCTTCGCCCTGTCCGGTGTCGTCCTGGGAACGGCGCTCGTGGAGACGCTGGGCGCCCGGACGCCGGGCCGGATCGGTGAGGCGGTCGGGGTGTGGCAGGACCTTCCGGGCCACACGGCCGTACTCCTGGCCCTGCCCGCCGCCACCCTCCTGTTCATCGGTGCGGCGACCGGCCTCGCCGCGTGGCGAGCGGGGCGCGTCCCGCCCGTACCGGCGCTGCGGGCCGCCGCACCGGTCGGCGGGCGGATGCCGGCGGTGGCCCGCAGCGCGCTCGGGCTGAAGGTGCCGCCCGCTCTCGTGCTCGGTTGGCACAACGCTTTCGGCCGCCGGACCCGCTCACTGTCCTCGATCGCCAGGCTGGCCCTGCCGATCGTGTTGATCACGGTCGCGCTGAGCGCGTGGTCCACGCTGGACGGCTTCCAGAACCGGGCGGCCGGGAACGGCCCGGCGGGTGAGCTGACGGCTCGCGCGGCGGAAGGCCTGAAGGATCACGAAGTACGGACCGTACTGGAGGCGAACCCGCGGGTCGCGGCGGCCCATCCCGGCGTGGAGGTCGCGGCGCTGGTTCCCGGCCAGACGGGCACGATAGCCCTGCGCGGCCTCGGCACCCGGGCGAACCCGTACCCCTTCGCACCGGCCGAGGGCCGTGCCCCGGACGGGCCCGACGAGGCGGTGGCCGGCCAGGGCCTGCTCGACCTCCTCGACATCGAGGTCGGCGACTGGGTGCGGATGACGGTCGCAGGCCGCCCGCAGATCCTGCACATCGTCGGCCGCGCCATCGAGCCGGAGAACGCGGGCCGGGTGGTCGCCACCGACCTCGACACGCTCCGCGAGCGCGATCCCTCGCTGGAACCCGCCTTCTACCGGCTGCGTTTGCGCGCGGGCGCGGACGCGGGCGCGGTGAGCACCGAGCTGGCGAGCGTTCTGGACGGCCGCTTGGAGATCGGGAAGGCGACGAGCCCGGCCGACGGACTGGCTCCCGCGCGCGGGCTGGTCACCGGCCTGATCGCGGTGCTGGCGCTGATCGGGCTGACGGAGCTGCTGACCACGATCGGTGCGAGCGTGCGCGAGCGCGAACGGGACCTGCTCGCACTGAAGGCGATGGGCCTGACCCCGCGCCAGGTCACCTCGATGATCGTGACATCCGCCGCCCTCACGGCGCTGGCCGCGGCGCTGACCGGTACGACACTGGGCGTACTCCTGGGCGGCAGCCTGATCAACGCGCAGGGCCGGTCGAGCGGAATCGGCGCGGGCATCGCCCAGTCCCCACCCGCGCTCGTCCTCCTGACAGTGGTGGCGGCCGCGGTCCTGGGAGCGGCAGCGGCCTCCGCCCTACCCGCGTCACAAGCAACCCGCCACCGCCCGACCGACACCCTGACCACAACAGCCTGAGCCACAGGCGAGCACCGCGTCCGACTTTCCCCACCCCGCCCCTTCCCGGCCGTGACATTTGCGGCTCCGCCGCCTGGGGGCAAGCCCCAGACCCCGGACGGGCTGAATGGCTGCCGCAACGAAACCCAGCCCCTCCGGCGTTTGAGGAGCGGGGCCTCGGGCGGAGCCCCAAGCACCCCCCTCCAGCCCCTCCGGCGTTTGAGGAGCGGGGTCTGGGGCGGAGCCCCAGTTCGGGAAGGGGCGGGTCGGGGAAAGCCCCGCGCAGCGGCACCCCGCCCCCGCACGCCGCACCCGCGAGCGCCTACCCCACCCGCTCCAGGAACGGCGCCAGCACCCCCCGCACCGCCTCGTCGGCAAAGCCCAACCCCTCGCTCTCAGCGGCGTCGTACACCGAGTACGCCCCGCCCCCGGCCGCAGTCGTGGCGGTGAGCGTGACCAGCCCCGCCCGGCGCTGGAAGACGGACTGCTTGACCGTCCACCCGATCACCCCGCCCCGCTGCAAGGCGACCGTCGTACGCCGCACCGTCCCCGACCGCACCACCAGGTAGTCGCCGCTGATCCCGTGCCCCAGGCTGCGGTACGCGTCCAGCGCCAGGAGCACCGCCACCGGCAGCAGCACCACCGCGCACACCCCGGCGACGTACAGCAGGACGTCGGTCACCAGCACACCGAGGACCGTGAGGACGACGACCGGCAGCAGCGCCGCGCCGAGCGCCCAGCGCAGCCGGCGCGTGCGGGCGGCCCGCGGATGCGGAGTGAGGGGGGCCGTGCCCGTCGGTGAGGCGGCCTCCCGCAGGACGGACGCCGCCACGCGCTGCGCCGTGGCCCTCGGCGCGGCCGGCAGCAGCGTCTTGTGGTCCGCGTGCCCGCTGTCCTCTCCGGCCGCCAGCCCGGTGGCGACCGCGTCCACCCGCGCCGCGCCCAACGTCCGTACGCCGAGCGGCTCGACAAGCTCCACACCGCGCAGCCTGCGCTCCTCGATGGAGAGGGACCGCGTGGTGAACAGGCCACGACGGACCCGCAACGTGCCCCCCGGCTCCCGCTCCAGCCGGTAGTTCCACCACATCTCGATCCACAGGCCGAGCGCACCCACGACTCCCGCCGCACACGCCCCCGCGACGAGCGCCACGATGATCCAGAGGACCGGCGTGTCCTGGAACCGGTCCCGCACCCAGCCGATCAGCTTCCCCTGCGCACCGAACCATTCGCTGACCTGCATGAGCCCGCCCGCCGCGGCGCCGCCCAGCGCCGGGGCGACGAAGGACACCGGCGCGTACCGGATCCACGCGGGGTCGAGGACGGCCAGTTCCCCCTCGCGGTGCGGGCCGGGGCCGGCGGTGGCCGTCCCCCGGTCGAGGAGCTCCCTGCGCAGTCGTTCGCCCTCTTCCCGTGTGACGGGGTCGAGTTCGAGGGTGGACTCGCCGCCTCCGGTCTGCTCACCCGTACCGATACGGACCTTCACCAGCCCGAGGACCCGCAGCAGCACATTCGCCGTCAGGTCGACGCTGCGGATGCGCTCACGTGCCAGCGAGCGGCGCTTGACCAGCAGCAGGCCCGTGCGGAGTTCGGCACGCTCGGCGCCGATGCGGTACCGCGTCCTGCGCCACCGTACGTAGTCGAGCGCGGCGCCGCCCACGACCAGCAGCACGGCTCCGGTGAACACCCAGGTGAACGCCTGCCACACCGGCCTGCCGCCCACGAGCCCGACGAAGGCGGGCACCCCCGCGCCCACCGCGATGCCCCCCATGACCAGCGCGGCGACGAGAACGGTGCGCGGGTCCAGCCGCCGCCAGCCGCCGCCGCTCTCCGGCCGCGTCCCGCCCCCCGTACCGCTCACGTCGCGTCTCCGGGGGTGGCCCGTGTGATCAGCGTCAGCCGCTCGGCAAGCTCCGCGGCGAGTTCATGGTCCAGCCCCTCGATCTTCACCGCTCCCTTGGAGGACGCGGTGGTGACGATGACCGTGGCCAGCCTGAACGCCTGCTCCAGCGGTCCGCGCACGGTGTCCACGGTCTGGATCCGCGACATCGGCGCGATCCGCCACTCCTGCCAGAAGAAGCCGGTACGTACGTACACCGCGTCCTGCGTGACCTCCCAGCGGTGTACCCGGAACCACCACAGCGGCAGGAACACCGTGACGGCCGCGCCGAGCACCGCGACCACGCCGGCGGCAAGCAGCAGCCACGGGCGTGCGGGCGCGACGAACGCGCCCAGCACAGCCAGTACGGCCACCGGCACCACGGTCAGCAGCAGCAACTGGGTCCGCCACCAGCCGATGACCCGCCGGTCGAGCGTGTTGTTCGGCGGCCTGAGCCGCACGGTCCCCCCGGTCATCGGCCCGGTCTCCTGTTCCTGGGTCAGCGCCCGCGCAAAGTACGGTATTTGGCGGCGAGGGTCGCCGTCGAGCTGTCCAGCTGCTCGCCGTCCCTGCCCTCGGTGAGCACCGGCTCGATCTTCTTGGCCAGTACCTTGCCGAGCTCGACACCCCACTGGTCGAACGAGTCGATGTTCCAGATGGCGCCCTGGACGAACACCTTGTGCTCGTACAGCGCGATCAACTGGCCCAGCACAGAGGGAGTGAGATCGTCCGCGAGGATCGTCGTCGTCGGGTGGTTGCCGCGGAACGTCTTGTGCGGCACGAGGTCCTCGGCCACTCCTTCCGCCCGCACCTCGTCGGGCGTCTTGCCGAAGGCCAGCGCCTGCGTCTGGGCGAAGAAGTTCGCCATGAGCAGGTCGTGCTGGGCCTCCAGGCCGGGCAGCAGGCCGGCGACCGGCCTGGCGAAGCCGATGAAGTCCGCCGGGATCATCTTCGTGCCCTGGTGCAGCAACTGGTAGTACGCGTGCTGCCCGTTGGTCCCCGGCGTGCCCCACACCACGGGCCCCGTCTGCCAGTCGACGGGGTTGCCCTCGCGGTCCACCGACTTGCCGTTGGACTCCATGTCAAGCTGCTGGAGGTACGCCGTGAACTTGCTCAGGTAGTGCGAGTACGGGAGCACCGCGTGCGCCTGGGCGTCGAAGAACGCCCCGTACCAGACGCCCAGCAGACCGAGCAGCAGCGGCGCGTTCTCCTCCGCGGGCGCGGTGCGGAAGTGTTCGTCGACGAGGCGGAAGCCGTCGAGCATCTCGCGGAAGCGGGCCGGGCCGATGGCGATCATCAGCGACAGGCCGATGGCCGAGTCGTACGAGTAGCGCCCGCCGACCCAGTCCCAGAACTCGAACATGTTGGCTGTGTCGATGCCGAAGTCCGCGACCTTCCCGGCATTCGTGGACAGCGCCACGAAGTGCTTGGCGACGGCGTCGCTTTCCGCCCGCAGACTGGTCAGCAGCCAGTCGCGCGCCGACGTGGCGTTGGTGATGGTCTCGATCGTGGTGAAGGTCTTGGACGCGATGATGAACAGCGTCTCGGCCGCGTCCAAGTCCCGCACGGCCTCGTGCAGATCCGCCCCGTCGACGTTGGACACGAAGCGGACCGTGAGGTCCCGGTCGGTGAAGGAGCGCAGCGCCTCGTACGCCATGGCGGGTCCGAGGTCGGAGCCGCCGATGCCGATGTTGACGACGTTCTTGATGCGCTTTCCGGTGTGACCGGTCCACTCCCCCGACCTGATCCGGTCGGCGAAGGCGGCCATCTTGTCGAGCACCTCGTGCACGGCGGGGACGACGTTCTCCCCGTCGACCTCGATCACCGCGTCGCGCGGGGCGCGCAGGGCGGTGTGGAGCACCGCGCGGTCCTCGGTGGTGTTGATCTTCTCCCCGCGGAACATCGCGTCCCGCAGCTCCGCGACCCCGGCCGCCCCGGCCAGTTCGCGCAGCAGCCCCAGCGTCTCGTCCGTCACCAGGTGCTTGGAATAGTCGAGATAGAGGTCGCCGACCTTGAGTGTGTACCCGCTGCCCCGCTCCGGATCGGCGGCGAACAGGTCGCGCAGATGCGTCTGGCCCAACTGCTCACGGTGCTTGGCGAGAGCGGCCCACTCGGGCATCTGGTTGAGCCGGGTACGGCTTTCTGTGTTCATCTCGGACATCAGCCCACTTCTTCTCGTACCTGCGTGCATGCCCCGCTGCCCCTCCAACCTAATTGATCAGAGCGGCCAGCGATGCTATGGCGGCCGCGAAGAGCGCCGCCGCCAGCAAGGCGGGCGCGTTCAGTCCCCAGGCGGCCGCTGCCGCGCCGCCGAGCAGCGCGCCGAGCGGTGCGCCGGCGACCGCGAGCGTACGGAACGCCGAACCGATACGCCCCAGCATCGCCTCGGGGCTGCGCTCCTGCATCAGCGTCACCTGATTCGTGTTCCACACCAGCCCCATGACTCCGAACAGCACCATCGCCCCGATCGTCACCCACAACTCGCGGACCAGGCCCATCGCGGCCAGGCAGCCGATCTGCACGGCTCCGGCGGTGAACACGCTCCGCACCCGCCCTATTCGCGTGGAGAGCCGCCCGGCGAGCAGCCCACCCGCCACGCTGCCCACGCCGTACGCCGTGAGGGTCGCCGCGTAACCGCCGTGCCCGCCGTCGAGCCAGCCGGTGACGTGGAGGACCAGGGTGGCGATGAGCGCTGCCATCCCGATGTTGCAGAGCGTGGTGGCGACGCAGATCCCGCGCAGCACCCGGTCGCCCCACAGCGCCCGCAGCCCTTGCGCGATGTCCCCGCGCAGCGTGCTGCCCGCCGGTCTTGGCGGCCGCTGCGGCCCCGTCACCGGCAGGGACGCGATCAGCACGGCCCCCAGGACGTACGTCGCGGCGTCCGCGGCGTACGGTACGGCTGCCCCGGCCAGCAGCAGCACCGGAACCAGCGGTGCGGCGAGGAAGCCGCCCGCGATCTGCTGTCCGGTCAGCAGCCGGGCGTTGGCGCTGCCCAGCGCGGCCTTGGGCACCAGAGAGGGCAGCAGGGCACGTGGCCGCGTTGTCGAAGAGCGTCTGGAGGGTGGTGAGCGCGAAGGCGAGCGCGATGAGCAGCGCTACGGAGGCGTGGCCGAGGGCGACCGTCACCGCGAAGGCGGCCATCAGGGCGGCCCGCACCAGATCCACGGCCCACATCGCCCGCCGCTGGTCCACCCGGTCGGCCACCGCACCGCCGAGCAGCCCGAACAGCAACCACGGCAGATAGCCGCACGCCGTCACCAGCGCCACCAGCACCGGGTCGGACGTCAGTGCGGCGGCCAGCAGCGGCATCGCGGCCGTGCGTAGCGAGTCGCCGAACTTCGAGACGACAGCAGCCGTCCACAGCCGGCCGAATCCCCCGCGCCAGGCCGGAGCCCGGACATCCGTCGCGGCCGGTTCTGCCGCCGCGGCCTCGCTCGTCGTCACAACTCCCCCTTCCGGTCCCCTGTTTCAAGAACCGTAGAGGGCGCCACTGACAATCGGCCCGCGAAGCGGTCCGGCCGGACACCCGCAGGCGTCCGGCCGGACCACAATTCCTAGATCTCGCCCCGCAGTTTCGCGAGGGCCTCGGCGAGAATCGCCTCGCCGTCCGCGTCGCTGCGCCGTTCCCGTACGTACGCGAGATGCGTTTTGTACGGCTCGGTGCGCGGCGGAGCCGGCGGATTGTCCCGGTCCTGTCCGGCCGGGAACCCGCAGCGCGGGCAGTCCCAGGTGTCCGGGACCTGAGCGTCACTGGCGAAGCTCGGCTGCGTCTCGTGCCCGTTCGAGCACCAGAAGGAGATGCGCAGACGGGGCGCGGACTCGCCGCGCTCAGCCTCGCCCATCGGCCCCGCTCCGACCCGGCTTCCCCGGATCGCGTTGCCACTTGCCACGGTCGTAACTCCCTGCGTGATGGTGCTGCACTGCATCAGTCAGCGGCTATCGCCGCGGAGTCGTCGAACAGCTCAGCTGCCTGCGCCCCAGTCTACGTAGGGCCCAACGCGCATCCACTGACCGGAGTTACATCCCCCGCCCCTGTGAACGCGAGCCGTGGACCCATGATAGGCCGCGCTCCCGTCTCCATACCGGACGACGGGTCAACTGTCCAGGGTCAGCTGTCCAGCTTCATGAGCAGACCAAGCACGATAATGCAGGCGAACCACATCAGACCGACCACCACGGTGATGCGGTCGAGGTTGCGCTCGGCGACCGAGGACCCACCGACGGACGACTGCATGCCGCCGCCGAACATGTCGGAGAGACCGCCGCCCTTCCCCTTGTGCATCAGAACCAGCAGCATCAGCAGCAGGCTGAAGACGATCAGGGCGATCGAGAACCCCATAACCACGGCTGGACCAACTTCCTCGGACTTCGGACTTCGGACTTCGAAGACGGGCGACGGGGGCCGGGCGGCTGCTGCACAGCCACCCCGGCCCCCGCCAGGGTACGACGGATCGGCCCTAGGGCCTACTCACTGGTCGCGGAACCGGACGATCTTGACGAACTCGTCCGCGTCCAGCGCCGCGCCGCCCACCAGGGCCCCGTCGACGTCCGGCTGCGCCATGATCGCGGCGACGTTCCCGGACTTGACCGAGCCGCCGTACTGAATGCGGACCTTGTCGGCCAGCTCCTGCGAGTACAGCTCCGCGAGACGGCCGCGGATCGCTCCGCAGACCTCCTGCGCGTCCTCGGGAGTGGCGACCTCGCCGGTGCCGATGGCCCACACCGGCTCGTACGCGATCACGATGGACTCGGCCTGCTCGGCCGGGATGTCCTTGAGGCCGCCGTCGAGCTGGGCGAGCGTGTACGCGACCTGGTTGCCCGCCTTGCGGATGTCCAGGCCCTCGCCGACGCACAGGATCGGGGTCAGACCGTGCTTGTACGCGGCCTTCACCTTGGCGTTGCAGAGCTCGTCGGTCTCGTTGTGGTACTGCCGGCGCTCGGAGTGCCCGACGGCGACGAAGGCGCACTTGAGCTTGGCGAGCATCGCGCCCGAGATCTCACCGGTGTACGCACCGGAGTCGTGCGCCGAGAGGTCCTGGGCACCGTACTTGATCTTGAGCTTGTCGCCGTCCACCAGCGTCTGTACGGACCGCAGGTCGGTGAAGGGGGGGAGGACCGCGACCTCTACGGCGTCGTAGTCCTTGTCGGCGAGCGCGAAGGAGAGCTTCTGGACGTGCGCGATGGCCTCAAGATGGTTGAGGTTCATCTTCCAGTTGCCCGCCATCAGCGGGAGTCGGTTGCTCATTAAGGGTCAGTCCTCCAGTGCGGCGAGGCCGGGAAGCGTCTTGCCTTCGAGGTATTCGAGGCTCGCGCCGCCACCGGTCGAGATGTGGCCGAATGCGTTCTCGTCGAAGCCCAGGATGCGGACGGCGGCGGCGGAGTCGCCACCACCGACCACCGTGAAGGCGGGGCTGTCGACGAGGGCCTGGGCGACCGCCTTGGTGCCCTCGGCGTAATCGGGGTGCTCGAAGACGCCCATCGGACCGTTCCAGAAGACGGTGGCCGCGTCGGCGAGCTTCGATGCGTACAGCCTGCGGGTCTCCGGACCGATGTCCAGACCCTCCTGGTCGGCCGGAATGGCGTCCGCGGCGACCGTCGCCGGGTTCGCCGGAGCCTTCGTCTTCAGGTCCGGGAATTCCGCGGAGACCAGGACGTCGACGGGGAGCACGAACTCCACGCCCTTGGCCTTGGCGCGCTCCAGGTACTCCAGGACCGTCGGGATCTGGTCCTTCTGGAGCAGCGAGATGCCGACCTCGTGGCCCTGCGCCTTGAGGAAGGTGTACGCCATGCCGCCGCCGACCAGGATGCGGTCGGCCTTCTCAAGGAGGTGGTCGATCACGCCGAGCTTGTCGGAGACCTTGGCGCCGCCGAGGACCACGACGTACGGCCGCTTGACGTCCTCGGTGAGCTTCTTCAGGACGCCGACCTCGGTGGCGATGAGGCCGCCCGCGACGTGCGGCAGGCGGGCCGGCAGGTCGAAGACCGAGGCGTGCTTGCGGTGCACGGCGCCGAAGCCGTCACCGACGTACACATCGGCGAGCTGGGCCAGCTGGTCCGCGAAGGCGCCGCGCTCGGCGTCGTCCTTCGACGTCTCGCCGGCGTTGAAGCGGAGGTTCTCGACGACCGCGACCTGGCCGTCGGCCAGGCCCGCGACGACGGCCTTGGCGGACTCGCCGACCGTGTCGGTCGCGAAGGCGACGTCCGTCTTGAGAAGTTCACCGAGGCGCGCCGCGGCCGGGGCGAGCGAGAAGGCCGGGTCCGGGGCGCCCTTGGGGCGGCCCAGGTGCGAGGCGACGACGACCCGGGCGCCCGCGGCGGCGAGCTTCTCGATCGTCGGCTGGACGGCGCGGATGCGGCCGTCGTCGGTGATGGTGGTGCCTTCGAGGGGCACGTTGAGGTCGGCGCGGACGAATACCCGCTTGCCCGCGACCCCTTCGGCGAGAAGTTCGTCGATCGTCTTCATCTGTTTACTGGACTCCTTGGGAGACAAAACACGTGACAGGGCCCGGGCGGCGCCGCGTTGCGCTGCCCGAGCCCTGTGCTCACATCGAGGTGCCTGCCGGACGGATCAGAGCTGGCTGCCGACGAAGACCGTGAGGTCGACGAGGCGGTTGGAGTAGCCCCACTCGTTGTCGTACCAGCCGATGACCTTGACCTGCGTGCCCTCGGCCATGGTCAGCGACGAGTCGAAGGTGCAGGACGCCGGCTCGTTGACGATGTCGGAGGACACGATCGGGTCGACCGTGTACTCGACGATGCCCTTGAGCTCACCCTCGGCGGCCTTCTGGAAGGCCGCGTTGATCTCGTCCTTGGTGACTTCGCGCTCCAGCGTGATGACCAGGTCGGTGACCGAACCGGTCGGGACCGGGACGCGCATCGCGATGCCGTCGAGCTTGCCCTTGAGCTGCGGCAGGACCAGCGCGGTGGCCTTGGCGGCGCCCGTGGTGGTCGGAATGATGTTCTCGGCGGCGGCGCGAGCGCGACGCAGGTCGGAGTGCGGGAAGTCCAGGATGCGCTGATCGTTGGTGTACGCGTGCACCGTGGTCATCAGGCCCTTGACGATGCCGAAGTTCTCGTCGAGAACCTTGGCCATCGGCGCCACACAGTTGGTGGTGCAGGAGGCGTTGGAGATGACGTGGTGGTTGGCCGCGTCGTACTTGTCCTGGTTGACGCCCATCACGATGGTGATGTCCTCGTTCTTGGCCGGAGCCGAGATGAGGACCTTCTTCGCACCACCGGCGAGGTGCTTCTCGGCATCCGCCTTCTTGGTGAAGATGCCGGTGGACTCGATCACGATGTCGACGCCCAGCTCGCCCCACGGAATGTCCGCCGGGTTGCGCTCGGAGAGCACCTTGATGGTGTGATCGTCGACGGTGATGGTGTCCGCCGTGTGCGACACCTCGGCCTTGAGGCGGCCGAGGATGGTGTCGTACTTCAGAAGGTGTGCCGTGGTCGCAGTGTCACCCAGGTCGTTGACAGCCACGATCTCGATGTCCGCACCCTGCTCCAGCAGCGCCCGGAAGTAGTTGCGCCCGATGCGGCCGAAGCCGTTGATGCCTACGCGGATCGTCACGAAACCGATCTCCTCGTTGGTACGCCGGGTTTCGACGCCGGCGAGATGTATGGGATGTCCCCGACCGCTTCCGACCCTACCTCTACGTGGCGCTGTGGGTGACATCGAGCGGCCCCGTACGCGGCACGGCGGCCCGTACTCCCCAGTAGGGGCACGGACCGCCGCCCCCGGCGTCAGCGCCGCAGCGAACTCAGCGCCTTACCGAGCAGCGCGGCCCGCTCGGCGGCGCCCGGAACGTGCTCCAGGCCGAATCCGAAGAGGACCGTGTCACGCGTAGTGACCGCCGCGTAGGACTTGAACAGCTCGCCCGAGCGGGCCCAGTCGCCTCCGGCGGCGGGGCTTCCGGCCGGGGCTCCCGGCACGGTCCAGGCACCGAGCGACGTCTCGAAGCCCTCGCTCTCCTGGTCGGCCCCGCCGACGGTCAGGCGCGCGTCGTCCACGAAGACGCCGCGGCCGCCGCTGCCGGGGTCGGTGATGGAGCTGAGCGCCAGCTCGACCTTCTTGCCCGCGTAGGCGCTGAGGTCGAAGGAGACCTGCTTCCAGCCGCCGGACGAGCCGGTGAAGCTGTTCCACGCGCCACTGGTGCCGGTCGCCGTGCAGCCGCCCGCCTCCAGGGTGAGGTAGTGGCGCAGGAAGGGGTGTCCGTTGATGTAGTAGCCCTGGTCGCACTCGGCCGGTACCGCGGTCCTGGTGGCGCCGCCCGCTTCGGACAGCGTGGTCCAGTCCTCGGCGCCCACGGTGTGTGCCTCCAGAACGGCGTGGTCGTAGGCGTTCTCGGTGTTCCAGTTGAGGGCGAGACGCAACTGCGGCTTGTCCGCCGCGCTCACCCCGGTGAGGTCGACCGTACGGGCGAGGCGCTTCCAGGTGCCGTCCTCGTGCGCGGCGGCGGCCATCCACCGGCCCGCGTACGGGGCGTACGGATTGACGACTCCCGTGTAGCGGCCCGCGTGCGCGCTCTGGAACTGCGGGAACCGCTCGGCCGGCAGCGTGTCCGAGGTGACGGTGTACGCGCCCGCGGCGTCCAGCGGGTTTCCGGGCGCTCCCGTGAGCGGGCTGTCCGTTCCCGCGAGTGTTCCCGTGCCGGTGAATCCGGTGGCGCCGGCGGCGTTCGTACGCCCGTAGGCGCCGAGGTAGTACTGGCTGAAGTCGTTGGTGACGGCCGGGCCGACGAGCGCGTTGCCACCCGCCAGTTCACCGGCCTCGATCAGCTTGCCGCCCTCGTTGAGGAACGCCCGTACGGCCAGCTGGGTGGGGCCTGTGGGCGCCTTGGCGCCGGTGTAGTGGACAGCGGTGCGGAAGTGGGAGAGGACGCCGAGCGCGTGCGGTGCGCCGTGGGTGGCGACGTCCCAGACGGCGGCACTGCGGCCGTTCGCCCTGAGCGCGTCGACGTACTTCTGTGCGTGCTGCGCCGGTGCGCCCTCTTCGGCGATCACCAGCGTGTCCGCGCGGGAACGCTTCGCGACCGTGTACGTGAAGTGCTCGCTGGAGGTGCGCTTGCCGGCCTTGGTGCGTCCGGTGAACCACACCTCCACCTTGTCGCCGGGCCCGGCGTCCTCGACCTCCGCGCGGTACTCGTCGAACCAGAGGTTGTCCTCGCCGCCGTAGGTCTCGCCGCCCTTCCAGCGCTCCAGGTCCTCGTCGTGCGTACGGCCGCCGTTGACGCGGTAGTTGAGCTCCTTGTCGCGCAGGGACTTGCGGGCTGTTACGGCGACCTCCTGGTCGCCTCCGCGTGCGTAGGACGTCGTGAAGGTGTCCGGTGTGAAGTCGGGGGCCGCCATACCGACGGCCGAGGACGGCCGGTCGGGGTGGGCGGCGGTCTCCGCGACGGAGAGCGCGAAGGGGATGTTCTTGGCGAACTCCGCCTGGATCAGCTTCTCGTCGTCGGGGAAGTTGAATCCGGACTGGCAGTCCTCGGGCTTCCACTGGTCATCGGGGTCGATGTTCGACGCCGTCTGGCAGGTGGTCATCTCCGGGGTGAACATCATCGTGCCGTTGACGTTGGCCGCGTGCCCGTCGGCCTCGCCGTTGGTCGTGTAGAGCTCGGAGGAGACCTGCGGGTGGTATCCGGGAACGGCGGGCTTCTCGGGCGTTCCCGCGAGCGCCTTGTAGAGCACGTCGTCGGGGGTCGGCGTGGCGACCTGCCAGCCGACTCCGTAGAGGATCAGCTCGGCGGCGGAGTGGTAGTTGATGCCGTACTCGAAACCGATGCGCTTCTGCAGGCGGTCGAGCGCCTGCGTCTCGGGTTCGGACATGGGGGACGCGCCGCGGTAGGTGGAGCTGGCGGGGTTGGGTGACGAACCCTCGTTGTCGTAGCCCCACTTGTAGGCAAAGTTGCGGTTGAGGTCGACGCCGTCGCTCGCGGTGTACTTGCCGTCGGCGTCGATGTCGCGCATGTTCTTGCGCCAGAGGCGGTCGCCCGCCGGGTCGTGGGTCCAGTCGTAGCCGTCCGGGTTGGCGGAGAGCACGAACCACAGCTCGGTGGAGTCCACGATCTTCGTGATGCGGCGGTCCTTGCCGTACCGGTCCAGGTAGTGGTGCATCAGCCGCCGGGTCATCTCCGGGGTGATCCACTCACGGGCGTGCTGGTTGGACAGGTAGAGCACGGAGGGCTTGGCGCCGTCCTTGGTCTTCTTGGCGCCCTTGGTGAGCTTGAGGGCGAGGATGTCCTTGCCCTGGTAGCTCTTGCCGATGGAGACGACCTTGGTGAGGTCCGGGTGCGCCTGGCCGGCCTTGACGATCTCCTCCTGGAGATTTCCCTTGCCGCTGTACGGGCGGTAGACGCCGTCTCCGGCTGCGGCGATGCGGGACTCGGTCTTCGCCGAGACCTTGCGCTCGGTGAGGTTCCTGACGCCCTTGGCGGCCAGGTCCTCGGCCTGGGCGTCGGTGAGGAAGAGCTCGACGCGCGCCGTGCCCTTCTCCGGTGCGCGTTCGCCCATCTCGTGGGCGTCCTGGCCGGCGGCCAGGAGCAGGGGTATCTGCTCCTTGGTGACGTCGGCGTTGAACACCTTGACGGCGTCGGCGCCCGCGTCGGCCCCGGCCGCGCCGGTGGCGCCCGTCCCGTCGGCCTGCGCGACCGGTGCCACCGTCACACCGCCGATGAGCAATGCGCCCGCTGCGAGGGTCGATCTCGCTCTGCGTCTCATGAGCCCCCCTTGCTGTTGCCTGCCACGTCAGTAGACAGACGACAGGCTCATGACAGTTCATGATCATGTCAATAGTGCCTGCGGGGTACGCGAAACCGCCGCCGTGCCCCAGGGGACACCGGCGGCGGCGAGCCGTACGCAGACGTGCGGAGAGCTGCTGAAGGGTGCCGGATCAGCCGACCAGGCCGTCGGCCATCTCCTCGGTGATCGTGGACTCCGTACCGGGGATACCCAGGTCCTGAGCCCGCTTGTCCGCCATGGCCAGCAGACGGCGGATGCGGCCCGCAACGGCGTCCTTCGTGAGCGGCGGGTCGGCCAGCGCGCCCAGCTCCTCCAGGGATGCCTGCTTGTGGTCCATGCGCAGCCGTCCGGCGGCGGCGAGGTGCTCGGGCACCTCTTCGCCGAGGATCTCCAGTGCACGGCCCACCCGGGCACCCGCCGCGACGGCCGCGCGCGCCGAGCGGCGCAGGTTGGCGTCGTCGAAGTTGGCCAGCCGGTTGGCGGTGGCGCGGACCTCGCGGCGCATCCGCCGCTCCTCCCAGGCCAGCACCGACTCGTGCGCGCCGAGACGGGTCAGCAGGGCCCCGATCGCGTCCCCGTCCCGTACGACGACACGGTCCACGCCGCGCACCTCGCGCGCCTTGGCACCGATGGAGAGCCTGCGGGCGGCGCCGACGAGGGCGAGGGCGGCCTCGGGTCCGGGGCAGGTGACTTCCAGCGAGGACGAGCGGCCCGGCTCGGTGAGCGAGCCGTGCGCGAGGAACGCGCCGCGCCAGGCGGCCTCGGCGTCACACGTGGCGCCGGAGACGACCTGCGGGGGCAGCCCGCGGATGGGGCGGCCGCGGCCGTCGACCAGCCCGGTCTGGCGCGCCAGCTGGTCGCCGCCCGCCACCACCCGTACGAGGTAACGGGAGCCACGTCGCAGACCGCTCGGGGCCATCACCACCAGCTCGGAGTGGTGCCCGAAGATCTCCAGGATGTCCTTCTTGAGCCTGCGCGCCGCGAAGCTCACGTCCAGCTCCGCCTCGATCACAATCCGGCCGCTCACCAGGTGCAGCCCGCCCGCGAACCGAAGAATCGCCGAGACCTCCGCCTTCCTGCAGCAGGTCCGGGTGACGGGGAGCCGGGAGATTTCGTCCTTCACCGCTGCCGTCATCGCCATGGGCCGATCCTTCCATGCATCCGAAAAATACGGTCGTACGCGGCGGCCAACAGCTCCGGGTCGTGCTTCGGGGAGCCGTCGGGCGCGGCGACCGGCGCCAGCTCGACCGCGGCCCCGAGCCGCTTGGCGGCATCGGCGAGGGACTCGCGATCGGGCACGGCAGCCTCGTCGGCCAACACCACGTCCAGGGCGAGTTTAGGGGCGTGTCGTCCCAAAACCTCCAAATGACGCTGCGGAGAGAAGCCATCGGTTTCTCCGGGTTGCGGTGCGAGGTTGAGCGACAGGACCCGGCGGGCCTTCGTCTGTGTGAGCGCGTCGAGCAGCTCGGGCACCAGGAGGTGCGGAATCACCGACGAGAACCACGAGCCGGGACCGAGCACCACCCAGTCCGCGTCGAGCACGGCGGCGACGGCCTCGGGGACGGCCGGCGGGCCCTGCGGGACGAGGTGTACGGACTGCACCTCGCCGGGGGTGAGCGCCACGGTCGCCTGGCCGCGCACCGTGTCCACGTCGTCCGGGCGCAGGGGATCGTGCCCCCGTACGAGCGCCTGGAGCTCCAGCGGCACGGCGGACATGGGCAGCACCCGGCCGTGCGCGCCGAGGAGCCTGCCGACCAGGTCCAGGGCCTGGACGTGGTCGCCGAGCTGCTCCCACAGGGCGACGATCAGCAGATTGCCGACGGCGTGGTCGTGCAGGTCGCCGCGGCTGGAGAAGCGGTGCTGGATGACGCGCGACCAGGTCTGGCCCCAGTCGTCGTCCCCGCACAGCGCGGCGAGAGCCTTGCGCAGGTCACCCGGCGGCAGTACGCCCAGTTCGTCGCGCAGCCGCCCGCTGGAGCCGCCGTCGTCGGCGACGGTGACCACCGCGGTCAGGTCGCCGGTGATGCGGCGCAGCGCCGTGAGCGATGCCGAGAGGCCCATCCCGCCGCCGAGCGCGACGACCTTGGGCTGGGCGCCGCGCTTGCGCTGCGGCCGCGCGGCGTCATTGCCACGCAGCCGCCGCAGACGGAAGTTGCGTCCGGTCACTCGCGCCCCATGTCCCGGTGGACGAGGACGGTCTCGACGCCTTCGGAGGAGAGGCGGGCCGCCAGCTTCTCCGACATGGCGACGCTGCGGTGCTTGCCGCCCGTACAGCCGACGGCGATGGTGACGTAGCGCTTGCCCTCGCGGCGGTAGCCGGCGGCGATGAGCTGGAGCAGCTCGGTGTACTGGTCGAGGAACTCCTTGGCGCCCGGCTGGTTGAAGACGTAACCGGAGACCTCTTCGTTGAGGCCGGTGAAGGGGCGCAGCTCCGGGACCCAGTGGGGGTTCGGCAGGAA
Organism: Streptomyces flavidovirens DSM 40150; assembly: GCF_000429085.1. Taxonomy (GTDB): domain Bacteria; phylum Actinomycetota; class Actinomycetes; order Streptomycetales; family Streptomycetaceae; genus Streptomyces; species Streptomyces flavidovirens. The sequence goes on from NZ_AUBE01000016.1 coordinate 60,002, forward strand.
GCGGCAGTCGACGACGAGGTCGGCATCCACCGGAAGGCCGTACTTGTAGCCGAACGACATGACCGTGGCACGCAGCTGCGGCTCGTCGTCGCCCGCGAACTGGGCGTCCATCTTGGCGCGCAGCTCGTGGACGTTGAGGCTGGAGGTGTCGATGACCAGGTCGGCGTCGCCGCGCAGCTCGCGCAGCAGGTCGCGCTCGGCCGCGATGCCGTCCGTGATCCGGCCGTCGCCCTGGAGCGGGTGGGGGCGGCGTACGGATTCGAAACGGCGTACCAGGGCGTCGTCCGAGGACTCCAGGAAGACGATCCGCCGGGTGACCTCCTTGGCGTCCAGGTCGGCCAGGGACTCGCGGAGGTTGTCGAAGAAGCGCCGGCCCCGGACGTCGACGACGACGGCGATCCGGGCGACGTTGCCCTGCGAGCGGGCGCCGAGCTCCACCATGGTGGGGATCAGGGCGGGCGGCAGGTTGTCGACGACGAACCAGCCGAGGTCTTCGAGGCACTTCGCGGCGGTGCTGCGGCCCGCTCCCGACATGCCCGAGATGATCACCAGCTCGGGGATGGCCGGCTCGGCCGCCTCACCGTTGTGGCCGTTGTGACCGTTCTGACCGGTTTCACCGGTTTCCCCGGTCGTGCCCGTACTCACGTGTGCTCCGTCTCCGTCGTGCTCAGTCATTCCTGCTGCCCCCGTTCCGGCGGGGAGACCGCGGGTGCTCCCGCGATTTCCTCGTCGTCTTCAATGATCTCTCCTGTCGCCGTGTTCACGGCGGGTGCGGCAGGCGCCGCCTGTGCGAGGAACCCGGCGACGGTCTCGGCCGTCTTGCGGCCTATCCCCGGCACCTCGCAGATCTGGTCGATTGTGGCGGACCGGAGCTTCTTCACCGAACCGAAGTGCTTGATCAGGGCGTGCTTGCGGGTCTCGCCGAGGCCGGGGACCTCGTCGAGCGGGCCTGCCCGGAACCGCTTGGCGCGCTTGGTGCGCTGGTAGCGGATGGCGAAGTCGTGAGCCGTGTCACGGACCCGCTGGAGGAGGTAGAGCCCCTCGCTGCTGCGGGGCAGGACGACCGGGTCGTCCTCGCCGGGCACCCAGACCTCTTCGAGGCGCTTGGCGAGCCCGCAGACGGCCACGTCGTCGATGCCGAGCTCGTCGAGGGCACGCTGGGCGGCGGCCACCTGGGGCTGCCCGCCGTCGACGACGACGAGCTGCGGCGGGTACGCGAAACGCTTGGGCCTGCCGTCGTCCTCCACGTTCGGCTCCGGCTCGGCGGGTACCTCCGTGGCCCCGTTCTCCTGGATCCACTCCCCCGTCTTCTCCTTCTCCTGGAGATAGCGCCTGAAGCGGCGGGTGAGCACCTCGTGCATGGAGCGGACGTCGTCCTGGCCCTCGAAGGTCTTGATCTGGAAGCGGCGGTACTCGCTCTTGCGCGGCAGGCCGTCCTCGAAGACGACCATGGAGGCCACCACGTCGTCGCCCTGGAGGTGGGAGACGTCGAAGCACTCGATGCGCAGCGGGGCGGAGTCCAGGCCGAGCGCTTGCGCGATCTCCTCCAGGGCGCGGGAGCGGGTGGTCAGGTCGGACGCGCGCCTGGTCTTGTGCAGGACGAGGGCCTGCTGGGCGTTGCGCTGGACCGTCGCCATGAGGTCCTTCTTGTCGCCACGCTGCGGGATGCGCAGCGACACGTTCGAGCCGCGCCGCTCCGCGAGCCACTGGGACACCGCCGGGGAGTCCTCGGGCATGGCCGGGACGAGGACCTCCTTGGGCACGGCGTCGCCCTGCTCCTCGCCGTACAACTGCTGGAGCGCGTGCTCGACGAGGCCGGCGGTGTCGACGGCCTCGACCTTGTCGGTGACCCAGCCGCGCTGGCCGCGGACCCGTCCGCCGCGTACGTGGAAGATCTGTACGGCCGCTTCCAGCTCGTCCTCGGCGACGGCGATCAGGTCGGCGTCGGTGGCGTCGTTGAACACCACCGCGTTCTTCTCCAGGGCGCGGCGCAGCGCCCCTATGTCATCGCGCAGCCGGGCGGCCTTCTCGTACTCCATGTCCTCGGCGGCCTCGTGCATCTGCTGCTCGATGCGCTTGAGGTACTGGCCGGTGCGGCCGGCCATGAAGTCGCAGAACTCCTCTGCCAGTTCGCGGTGCTCCTCGGGGGTGACGCGGCCCACGCAGGGCGCCGAGCACTTGCCGATGTAGCCGAGGAGGCAGGGGCGGCCGGTCCGGGCGGCGTTCTTGAAGACACCGGCCGAGCAGGTGCGTACAGGGAAGACGCGGAGCATGAGGTCGACGGTCTCGCGGATCGCCCAGGCGTGTCCGTACGGACCGAAGTAGCGCACGCCCTTCTTCTTGGGGCCGCGCATGACCTGGACCCTGGGGAACTCCTCGTTGAGGGTCACGGCGAGGGACGGATAGCTCTTGTCGTCGCGGTACTTGACGTTGAAGCGGGGGTCGAACTCCTTGATCCAGGAGTACTCCAGCTGGAGCGCCTCCACCTCGGTGGAGACGACCGTCCACTCGACGGACGCGGCCGTGGTGACCATGGTGCGGGTGCGCGGGTGGAGATTGGCCAGGTCCTGGAAGTACGAGGACAGGCGCGGGCGCAGGCTTTTCGCCTTCCCGACGTAGATCACCCGGCGGTGCTCGTCGCGGAATTTGTAGACCCCCGGCGAGTCGGGGATCTGTCCCGGCTTGGGGCGGTAGCTGGAGGGGTCGGCCATGTCAGACACCCTACTTGCGGACAGTGACAACGCGGTGCGGGAGCGGGTCTCCTCAATCGCCGGAGGGGCTCATACGGAGCCCGTCCGGCGATCGGGGAGCGGGGTCCGGGGCAGGGCCCCCGCAGGATGGCCCGGCCCTTACCCGTCCTGGGCCGTGCGGCGGCGCAGGAAGATCACCGTGGAGGCGAGAACCAGGACGGCGAGTCCGGCCACGCCCGCAGCCGGCGACGGCCCGGAGGCGGCTGGGCCGGCGGAGGCGGCTGCGCCCGCGGAGCCGGCTGCGACCGGTGCCGCCGCGGGCGCCGCCCCGTAACCGCCCGCCTTGCCCTTCTTCGCGTACGCCGAGCCGGGGAGCTTGTCGCCGTACGCCTTGCGGACGCGTTCCTGGTAGGCGGCGAGCGTGGTGCCGGCGGCGCCCACCGCCCGTAGCGCGTCCTCGTCCAGGGGCAGCACGCGCGCGCGCCGCTGCACGAACCAGGCGTCGAGCTGCGGCTCGCGGAAAACGGTGCCTCCCGGAAGCGTCCGGGCGCCCTTCGCGGCGTAACGCGCCTCGTCGTCACCGGTGGCGATGTTCACCACCTGCCAGGAACGGCTCCTGCCGTTCGCGGGAACCATCCACAGGGACGCCTTCCGGCCGTCCGAGGAGACGGCCGTTCCCGCGAGGTACTCCAGTTTCGCCACCGGGGCGCCCTCGCGGCCCGCGACGAAGTCGGGCGAGAGCGTGTAGACGGGCACTGTGGCGCCGCTGATACGGGGGTCGGCCGCCGCCGTGGTGACGGCGTCCTCGCGGGCGAAGAAGCGGGCCAGGGTGGAGCGGGTGGCGGGTGCGGCGGCCGCCCGGTGCGCGGCGGCCCGGTGCTCGGCGGAGGGGGCGGCGGGAGCGGGGGGCACCGGGTTCCCGGCGGCGCCGGCCGACGGGGCGAGGCCCAGGAGGAACGTCGCGGCTGTCGCGGCGACGGCGGCCCGCGTGACGTGTCGGGTCATCGCGCTCACGCCCCTATCCGGTAGAGCGAGTGGGTCCAGGAGAAGGAGTTGTTGTTGACGTACCAGTTGTGGGACGCCCAGTTGTAGCGGTCGCTGGTGGCCCACGGGTCGCCCCAGTAGACCCAGCTGTTGGCGGTGTCGTAGCCGTAGATGACGTGCATGTGACCGCCGCCGCTCTGCCACTGGATGCGGGTTTCGACGGGCCGGTCGGCGTTGACCTCGGTCTGTACGGTCGGGTAGCGGAGCCAGCCGCTGACGTACGAGCCGGGGTTGATGCCCGCCCAGTCGAGGCCGTTCTGGACGTTGCCGAGGGTGGCCTGGTTGTTGGGGCACTCGGTGCCCTGCTGGCGGCCGAAAGCGGCGTTGCAGAACTGATTCTGGGTGTAGTTCCTGCCGAACCAGGCGGCGATGGTGTTGCCGCCGGCGGCCCAGCACCAGTTGGTCTTCTGCTGGGCCTGCATGGTGATGTTCAGACGCTTGGCGGCCAGTGCCGCTCGTGCGTCGTCGGTGGCGGCCGCGGCGGTGGCCGGGGTGGCGGGGATGCTGAGCAGGACGGCGGCGGTCACGACGGCCGGGGAGAGCCGTCTCCTTCGGTTGCGCATCGCGTTCCTCCCGAGGCGGGGGGTGAGTGGAGGAGCGCGTCCGGACGCTGTTGAGGAGCATCAGGGAGTTGTCGGGGGCAGGTCAACACGCTTCAATGCGGGTGACACAGCGCTGTGAACGGTGTGGCCCGTGAGTGAACGTTCTCCATCCGCCCACCTGGCCACCGGCCCCGCCGGCGCACCGTCGCACCCGCCCCGTCGTGAACGTTCACTGGAGGATTCCCGATGCCGCAGATCACAGAGAAGGGGGCAGGAGGCCGCGCAGCGGGGCGGCGGGCGCGCGGAGGTCCGGACGACACCGCGGCAGCCGGTCTGGAGCAGGCCCTGCACACCGGCCCCTTCCACCTGGCGCTGCGTGCCGCGCTCGCCGCGCGCGGGCTGCCGTTGCAGCGTGTGCAGCACCATCTGGCCGGCCGCGGGATCAAGGTCGGTGTCACGAGCCTCAGTTACTGGCAGCAGGGCGCACGGCGCCCGCAGCGCGCCGAGTCACTGCGCGCCGTACGCGCCCTGGAGGAGTTGCTGCGGCTGCCCGGCGATTCACTGATCCGGCTGCTCGGCGCCGGGGCCGTGCCCAGTGACATCGAGCGCCCCGCCACGCGCTCGTACCGCGCCCTCGTCGAGGCCTCCGACGCCCTGGAGGGGCTGCTCGCCGAGCTGGAGTTCCCGGCCGACGGCGGGCTGCACACCGTGGGCCACCACGAGCGCGTACGGATAGGAGCGGGGCGGGAGCTGGTCGGCCGCGACTCGCAGCACGTCGTACGGGCCCACCGCGACGGCATCGACCGCTACCTGGCCATCCACCACGGCGACCCCGGCTGCGACCCCGCTCGGGTGGTGGTGCGGGCGCGGGAGAACTGCCGGACGGGGCGGGTGCGGTGGGACGCGGACTCGGGGGTCGTCGTGGCCGAGCTGCTCTTCGACACGCGTTTGCGGGCCGGTGAGACGTACCTCTTCGGTTACGCCGTGGACGACGGCACCGCAGGCCCCAGCAGCGAGTACGTGCGCGGCTTCAGCTTCACCGGTGGCCAGTACGTGCTCCAGGTGCGCTTCGACGAGCAGGCGCTGCCCGTACGGTGCCGGCGCTTCGCGCAGACCTCGGCGGGCGCGGCGCGCGGCGCCCGCAGGGACCTCACGCTGAGCGGGCGGCACGGGACCGTGCACCTGGTGGAGCAGGGGGTGCGGGCCGGGATTCTCGGGATCGACTGGGACTGGGAGTGAAGTGATGGTCCTTGCGGAGTGGGTCAGGCGTCCGGGTCGCTCGTGGCCGCGCCCGCGGCACCCGTGATGAGCTTGCCGCCCTCGACCCTGACCGGTATCGCGGGCAGCGGCACGGTCGCCGGGCCCTGGAGCGCCTCCCCCGTCGTCACGTCGAAGCGGCTGCCGTGGCAGGGGCAGTTGCCCTCGCCCTTCTCGATCTTGTCCAGGACACAGCCGGCGTGCGTGCACTGCGCGCTGAACGCCTTGTACTTCCCCTCGGCCTGGCAGCTCACGAGGATCCGCTGCTCGCGGTAGAGCTTGGCGCCGCCGACCGGAACCTCGTCCGCCGCGCCGAGGTCCACGGGCGTGGACGGCAGCGGCTTGGCGTGGCCGAGCTTCGACTCGGTGGAGCACGCCGCCACGCCCAGTCCCGCCGCGCCGGCGAGGACGGCGCCCTTCAGCACGGTGCGGCGGGGGGCTGACTGGCCGGACATGCGTTCTCCACTGGTCAGGGGGTGTGACATACGTATGACAGACCCGACGATACCGGCGGACATCGGAGGCTCTTGCGCGGGCTGTCCCGGCGGGCGGCGATGGGTTACGTTCGGGCCCGTGATCGTCGTCGCCGGAGAGTCCCTGATCGACCTGGTGCCGCAGGGGACGGGCGCGCTGGCGCCCCTGTCGCCGCGGCTCGGCGGCGGGCCGTACAACACCGCTGTGGCCCTGGGGCGGCTGGGCGCCCGTACATCCTTCTGCTCCCGCGTCTCGACCGACGGCTTCGGCGAAGCTCTCGTCGACGGGCTGCGGGCGGCCGGGGTGGGGACCTCGCTGGTGCAGCGCGGTCCCGAGCCGACGACGCTGGCGGTGGCGGCGCTGGGCGCCGACGGATCGGCCGGTTACGGCTTCTACGCGCAGGGCAGCGCGGACCGCCTCTTCGAGCTCCCGGCGGCGCCGCTCCCTTCCGGTGTACGGGCACTGGCGCTCGGCACCTGTTCGCTGGTCCTGGAACCGGGAGCGAGCGCGTACGAGGCGCTGCTGCGGCGGGAAGCGGGGCGCGGGCTGTTCACCCTGCTCGACCCGAACATCAGGGCCGGTCTGATCCCGGACCCGGACGCCTACCGCGCCCGCTTCAGGAGCTGGCTGCCGTACGTCTCCCTGCTGAAGCTGTCGCAGGAGGACGCGGCGTGGCTGGGCGGGTCGGTGCGGGAGTGGCTCGCGGCGGGACCCGCGGCGGTGGTGCTGACGCGGGGCGCGGAGGGGATGACGGTACGGACGCGGGGCGGGGCGGTGGTGGACGCCGCGGCGGTACGGGTCGAGGTGGCCGACACGATCGGTGCGGGCGACACGGTGAACGCGGCCCTGCTGCACCGGCTTTCCGCGCACGGAGCGCTGTCGGCACCGGCGGTGGCGGCGCTCGGCACGGGAGCCTGGACGGACATCCTCGCCTTCGCGTCCCGCGCGGCGGCGATCACATGCTCCCGCCCGGGCGCGGACCCGCCGTACGCGACGGAACTGGCGCCGTAACGCGGACGTGTCCGGCGGACACCTTTCCCGCGCCCGCCCCTGCCTGCCGCCTGCCGCCCGCCCCTGCCGCGCGAACGGCCCCTCACCCGGGCGGGCAAGGGGCCGCACTGGAACGCGGACGTCAGGCCTTGCGGGAGCGTGCCGCCTTCGCCGGAGCGGTCGCGCCGGGAGCCTTCTTCGCGGTGGCCGCCCTGGCCGTCGCGGTCTTCCGCGCAGGCGCCGACTTCGCCGCCGCCACCGCCTTCTTCACCGGCGCCTTCTTCTTCACCGGAGTCGCATCGCTCACCCGGTCGCCCAGGATGTCCCTGAGGAACTTGCCCGTGTGGCTCGTCGGCACGGCGGCCACCTGCTCCGGCGTGCCCTCGGCGACCACCAGGCCACCGCCGTTGCCGCCCTCGGGACCCATGTCGATCACCCAGTCGGCCGTCTTGATGACGTCCATGTTGTGTTCGATGACGATCACCGAGTTGCCCTTGTCGACCAGCCCGGACAGCACCTTGATGAGCTTCGAGATGTCCTCGAAGTGCAGACCCGTGGTCGGCTCGTCCAGGACGTACACCGTGCGTCCCGTGGAACGCTTCTGGAGCTCGGAAGCGAGCTTCACGCGCTGCGCCTCACCACCCGACAGCGTCGGCGCGGACTGGCCGAGGCGGACGTACCCGAGCCCCACCTCGGTGAGGGTCCTGAGGTGACGGGAGATCGTCGGGACGGCCTCGAAGAAGTCCAGGGCCTCCTCGATCGGCATGTCCAGCACCTCGGCGATGGACTTGCCCTTGTAGTGGACCTCCAGGGTCTCCCGGTTGTAGCGCGCACCGTGGCAGACCTCGCACGGGACGTACACGTCCGGCAGGAAGTTCATCTCGATCTTGATGGTGCCGTCGCCCGAGCAGTTCTCGCAGCGGCCGCCCTTGACGTTGAAGGAGAAGCGGCCCGGCAGATAGCCGCGCACCTTCGCCTCCATCGTCTCCGCGAACAGCTTGCGCACGTTGTCGAAGACACCGGTGTACGTCGCCGGGTTGGACCGGGGCGTGCGGCCGATCGGCGACTGGTCGACGTGGACGACCTTGTCGACGAGGTCGTCGCCCTCCACGCGCGTGTGGCGCCCCGGCACCGTACGGGCGCCGTTCAGTTCGCGCGCCAGGTGCGTGTAGAGGATGTCGTTGACCAGCGTCGACTTCCCGGAACCGGAGACGCCGGTGACGGCCGTCAGCACGCCGAGCGGGAACGACACGTCGACGTCGCGCAGGTTGTTCTCACGGGCGCCGTGGACGGTGAGCTGCCGCGCCGGGTCCGCGGGGCGGCGGATGTCCGGCATGGCGATGGCCCGCTTGCCCGCGAGGTACTGACCGGTGACGGACGCCTTGTTGTCCAGCAGCTCCTTCAGGGAGCCGCTGTGGACGACCTTGCCGCCGTGCTCGCCCGCGCCCGGGCCGATGTCGACGATCCAGTCGGCCACCTTGATGGTGTCCTCGTCGTGCTCGACGACGATCAGCGTGTTGCCCATGTCGCGCAGGCGCACCAGCGTCTCGATGAGGCGGTGGTTGTCGCGCTGGTGCAGGCCGATGGACGGCTCGTCCAGGACGTACAGCACACCGACCAGACCGGAGCCGATCTGGGTGGCGAGCCGGATGCGCTGCGCCTCGCCGCCGGACAGCGTGCCGGCCGCGCGGTTGAGCGACAGGTAGTCGAGGCCCACGTCGACCAGGAACCTCAGCCGCTCGTTGACCTCCTTGAGCACGCGCTCGGCGATCTTCTTGTCACGGGCGTTCAGCGTCAGCCGGCCCAGGAACTCCGCGCAGTCGCTGATCGACATGGCGGCGACCTCGGCGATGGACTTCTCCATGACCGTGACCGCGAGGACCAGGGGCTTCAGGCGCGTGCCGTTGCAGGTGGGGCAGTGCACCTCGCGCATGTAGCCCTCGAAGCGTTCCCTGCTGGAGTCGCTCTCGGCCTCGGAGTGCCGTCGCTTGACGAACGGCACCGCGCCCTCGAAGGACGTGGTGTACGCGCGCTCGCGGCCGTACCTGTTGCGGTAGCGGACCTCGATCTGGGTCTTGTGGCCGTGCAGCAGGGCCTTCTTGGCGCGCTGCGGCAGCCCCGCCCACGGGATGTCCGTACGGAAGCCGAGGGCGTCGGCGAGCGCGCCGACGAGGCGCGCGAAGTAGTCCTTGGTGTGCCCGTGGGACCAGGGGTTGATCGCGCCCTCGTCGAGGGACTTGTCCTCGTCCGGGACGATCAGGTCGGGGTCGACCTCCATGCGCGTGCCGATGCCGGTGCAGTCCGGGCAGGCGCCGAAGGGCGAGTTGAAGGAGAAGGACCGGGGCTCCAGCTCCTCGAACGACAGGTCGTCGTACGTGCAGTAGAGGTGCTCGGAGTACATCCGCTCACGGTCCGGGTCGTCCGCGGGGAGGTCGACGAAGTCGAGGATGACCATGCCGCCGGCCAGCCCGAGGGCGGTCTCCACCGAGTCGGTGAGCCGGCGCTTGGCGCTGTCCTTCACCGTCAGGCGGTCGATGACCACCTCGATGGTGTGCTTCTCCTGCTTCTTGAGCTTGGGCGGCTCGCTCAGCTGGATCGTCTCGCCGTCCACCCGGGCGCGGCTGTAGCCCTTGGTCTGGAGGTCGGCGAAGAGGTCGACGAACTCGCCCTTGCGCTCGCGGACCAACGGCGACAGAACCTGGAAGCGGCTGCCCTCGGGCAGTTCGAGCACCTTGTCGACGATGGCCTGCGGCGACTGGCGGGCGATCGGCCGGCCGCACTCGGGACAGTGCGGCTTGCCGATACGGGCGAACAGCAGGCGGAGGTAGTCGTAGACCTCGGTGATGGTGCCGACCGTCGAGCGCGGGTTGCGCGAGGTCGACTTCTGGTCGATGGACACCGCGGGCGACAGGCCCTCGATGAAGTCCACATCGGGCTTGTCCATCTGGCCCAGGAACTGGCGGGCGTAGGAGGAGAGCGACTCGACGTACCGGCGCTGCCCCTCGGCGAAGATCGTGTCGAACGCGAGGGACGACTTGCCCGACCCCGAGAGCCCGGTGAACACGATGAGGGAGTCACGCGGGAGGTCGAGCGAGACGTTCTTGAGGTTGTGCTCGCGAGCGCCACGAACGATGAGACGGTCGGCCACGCCGGTCCGCACCTTTCTTGAGAGAGGCAGAGAGGACTGAGCCCCCCGGTTCTCAGACTATGGGGGTAACCACAGCGATGTTGTAAGGATTCCTGATGCCTCCGACGAGCGTATAGCACGCGCATTCGAATTATGGCCTCACCCAGTCGGCTTCACCCGATCGTGTGGCCGGACTATCGTCGGAGTCATGAATGATCACGTGCGCGACCTGGCCTCTGTACGCGAAGCGACCGACCGGCTCCTCGCCGCGACCGGCAAGCTGGACAACGCCGACGTGACGCAACCGTCACGGCTGCCCGGCTGGACGCGCGGTCATGTCCTGGCCCACCTGGCCCGTAACGCGGACGCTCTCGTGAACGTCCTGTCCGGCCGGCCCATGTACGCCAGCGCCGAGGTGCGCGAAGCCGACATCGCGCGCGACGCCCCGCGCCCCCTCGCCGTACACCTGGAGGACGTGCGCGACAGCGCGGCCCGCTTCGACGAGACGGCCGCCGCCCCCGCCGACTGGTCCCGTACGGTCGCCCTGCGGGGCGGCGTCACGGACTCGGCCTCGCGCATCCCCTTCCGCCGCCTCGTCGAGGTCGAGCTGCACCACGTGGACCTGGGCATCGGTTACGAGCTGGAGGACCTGCCGGAGGAGTTCACGGGACGCGAGATCGCGTTCCTCGCGGACCGCTTCGCGGGGAACGCCGACGTACCCGCGATCGTACTGACGGCCGCCGACGGACGGCAGTGGCGTACGGGAAGCACCGGAGGCGATCCCGTGACCGTCACCGGCAGCGCTCCCGACCTGCTGGGCTGGCTCGCGGGCCGGCGCGACGGGGCCGCTCTCGACACCGCCGGCGCCCCGCTGCCCGCGCTGCCGCCGCTATAGGCTGACTCCATGACGTACAGCGGAGCGGTGAAGGTCGGCGGCCGGGCGAACGTGCACGAGCTCACGGACCTGATGATCTCCAAGGTCGCGGTCGGGTCCATGAACAACAACGCGTATCTGCTGCGCTGTCGCGACACCGGGGAACAGCTTCTGATCGACGCGGCCGCCGAGCCGCAGACTCTCCTGCGGCTGATCGGTGACGACGGCATCGCGTCCGTCGTCACCACCCACCGCCACGGCGACCACTGGCAGGCCCTCGCCGAGGTCGTGGCAGCGACCGGGGCGCGCACGTACGCGGGCCGGTACGACGCGGAGGGCATCCCCGTCCCGACCGACGTGCTGCTGGACGACGGCGACACCGTCCGCGTCGGACGCGTCGAGCTCACCGCCCGCCACCTCGTCGGCCACACTCCGGGCTCCATCGTCCTGGTCTACGACGACCCGCACGGGCACCCGCACGTCTTCACCGGGGACTGCCTCTTCCCCGGAGGCGTGGGCAACACGTGGCAGGACCCGCAGGCCTTCGCGAGCCTCATCAATGACGTCGAGGAGAAGCTCTTCGGCCGGCTCCCCGACGAGACGTGGGTCTACCCCGGACACGGCAACGACACCACCCTCGGCAACGAGCGCCCGCACCTGGCCGAGTGGCGCGAGCGCGGCTGGTAGAGGGGTCTGCCCCCTGAGAGTGATGTGCCGCTCTAGCCGGTACGACTACTTCGATGCAGCCCGTAACCGCGCTTCACGCTGGGTAGTTGTGGGCGCATGCGCGAAGAACGACCTCCCTCCATGACCCGCCTCGCCACCGCGTCGCTCGCCGGAACAGCCATCGAGTTCTACGACTTCTTTGTCTACGGAACGGCCGCCGCGCTCGTTCTCGGACCGCTCTTCTTCCCGACCTTTTCGCCACTCGCGGGAACGCTCGCAGCGTTCGGCACCTTCGCAGTCGGTTTCATTTCACGACCGCTCGGATCTGTCGTCTTCGGGCACATCGGCGACCGTTACGGACGCCGTCCTGTCCTGTTCGCCTCACTGTCGCTCACGGGAATCGCGACCGTCGCCGTCGGTTGCGTACCGACGTACGGGTCGATCGGAGTCGCGGCGCCCGTACTCCTTCTGGTGCTGCGCTTTCTGCAGGGTCTGGGGCTCGGCGGCGAGTGGGGCGGTGCGGTGCTGCTGACCGCCGAACACGCCCCCGCGAACCGCCGCGGACTGTGGGCGAGTTTCCCCCAGATCGGTCCCTCCGTCGGTTTCCTCCTGGCCAACGGCGTCATGCTGGCCCTCTCCGCCTCGCTGACCGACGCGCAGTTCGCCGCGTGGGGATGGCGCGTGCCGTTCTGGGCGGCCGGCCTGCTGGCCGCGGCCGGACTCCTGCTGCGTACGTCCCTGTCCGAGACCCCGCAGTTCAAGGAGCTCGCCGAGAGCGGCGAGCGCGCGAGCGTCCCGCTCACCGAGGTCGTACGCGACCACTGGCGGCTCGTCCTGCTCACGGCCGGCGCGCTCGCCGTCGGATACGCCGTGTTCTACGCCGTGACGACGTGGTCCCTGTCGTACGCGACCGAGCACCTGGGCGTCAGCCGCACAGTGATGCTCACCTGCATCATGGCCGCCGTGGCGATCAAGGGCGCGGCCACTCCGTTCGCCGCGATGCTCAGTGACCGTTACGGGCGCAAGCCGCTGTGTCTGGCGGGCTGCGCGGCGGCGGCGCTGTGGATGTTCCCCATGGTCGCGCTGCTGCATACCGCCGAGCCGCTGCTGATGTTCCTGGGCTTCCTCGGTGCGCAACTGGCGTTCATCACCATGTTCGCGGTAGTTGCCGCGTACCTGCCGGAACTGTACGAGCCCAGGGTGCGCTGCACGGGCGCGGCCGTCGGCTACAACCTCGCGGGCGTGCTCGGCGGCGCGCTGACCCCCCTCGTCGCGACGGCGGTGGCGCACGGTGAAGGGCCGCCGTGGGGTGTCGCCCTCTATCTCACCGCCATCGCACTGCTCAGCCTGGGCTGCTTCGCACTGCTGCCGGAGACCAGGCCGGTGGCCGACCCGGTGGCGGAACCCGCCGCTGCCTGACGCCGGGCCCGCACCACGAGAACCGGCCGGTGCGAGCGGTGTTGCCCGCTCGCACCGGCGGTGAGTCCGCTACGCGGTCACGAGCCGACGCTCTCCTTGTCGTCGTCGGCCTTGGCAGCCTCTGCCGCCTCGGCCTCCGCGCGCTGCTCCGTCTTCTTGTTGGCGATGAGGCTCGTGATCGTGGTGACGATCAGGACGCCGCAGATGACCGTCAGCGAGAAGGGGATGGAGATCTCGGGGACGTGCACCCCGGACTCGTGCAGGGCGTGCAGCACCAGCTTGACGCCGATGAAGCCCAGGATGACCGACAGGCCGTAACTCAGGTGGACCAGCTTCTTGAGCAGTCCGCCGATGAGGAAGTACAGCTGCCGCAGACCCATGAGGGCGAAGGCGTTGGCGGTGAAGACGATGTACGGGTCCTGGGTGAGGCCGAAGATCGCCGGGATCGAGTCCAGCGCGAACAGCACATCGGTGGTGCCGATGGCGAGCATGACGACCATCAGGGGCGTCATGATGCGCTTGCCGTTGTTCCGGATGAAGAGCTTCGTGCCGTGGTACTTGTCGGCGACGCCGAAGCGGTTCTCGATCGACTTGAGGAGACGGTTCTCCTCGTACGCCTCTTCCTCCTCCTCGGCCCGCGCCTCCTGGATGAGCTTCCAGGCGGTGTAGATCAGGAACGCGCCGAAGATGTAGAAGACCCACGAGAAGTTGGCGATGACCGCGGCGCCGGCCGCGATGAAGATCGCCCGCAGCACCAGCGCTATCAGCACACCGATGAGCAGCACACGCTGCTGGAGGTGGGACGGCACCGAGAACTTCGCCATGATCAGGACGAAGACAAAGAGATTGTCCACGCTGAGCGATTTCTCGGTGATGAAGCCGGCGAAGAACTCACCGGATGCCTGCGCGGTGCCGAATATCAGCAGTCCCAGGCCGAAGAGCACGGCCAGGACGATCCAGACGACCGTCCAGATTCCGGCTTCCTTGATCGACACGTCATGCGGCTTGCGGCCGATGAGGAAGTCGACTGCGATCAGGGCGATGAGACCGAAAATGGTCACAGCCCACAGGGTCATAGATACGTCCACTGCGCCTCCGGCAGATAGCTACGGCATCTCACTCAGCGTCGTCGCTGCCGGAGGTCTCTTCCACCCGAGCGCGTTCCGCGCGACTCGGGCCGACGCCCCGGGACCGATGGCGGTCCGTATTGACGGGTACGTCGCAGCCGGGAGTACTCCCCTCCGCTCCACGCAGAGTACAGGAAGAACCAAGAAAAGGTAAAGGAATGGGTAAAGAGTCTCTCAAAAGCGCTGGTCAGCGGGGTAGTGACCGCCTCGCCGTCGCCACCTGAGCGAGCACCTGCCGTACCACCTGACTCCCCGGCGGCGGCAGCAACGGCTCGTACGTCCACGTATGACCGACCCACGGGTCGATCAGGTGGTCGTCGGGCACCGGTGTGACGCGCAGCAGCGCCCGCCACAGCGGGTCGAGCACCGGACCGTAGGCGCTCGCGTCCTCGCGGTCCGCGACCATCATCAGGTGCACGCCGACCGCCGGGCCCTCGTCGGCCAGGTAGCGGAGCTGGGTGACGGCGCGGTCGTCGAAACCGTGCGGGAAGTCGTTGACGATCAAGAGCTGCTCGGCCGTGTCCAGGTCGGGCGGCAGCGAGTCCGTCACCCCGCCGCGGACGGCCATCTGCACCAGCTCCACCCGCTGCGTGAGCTTGGCCAGCACCGCCGCCACGCCCTGGGCACCGGCGGCGGGCGGCGCGTCGAGCACGCCGGCCTCGGTCAGCGGGGCGAGTGCGGGCGCGCCGGTGCCCGCCGGGTCGATGACATGGACGGTGAACTCGCCCGCGGGGTAAACGGCCAGAAGGCGTGCGGCGTGCGCCGCGGCGGTCTCCATGGCCGCCCTGCGGAGCTGGTCGGACTCCATCAGCAACGCGGTCTCGGAACCGGAGCGGCCGCTGTCGATCCACAGACCGCGCTCCAGCGGCAGGCGCACCAGCATGGGGATGCGCAGGTCCGGGCGTTCGGGCAGGTGCAGGTCACCGACGCGCAGGGCCATCGGGATCTCCATGGGCACCCGGTAGCCGTGCCAGACCGGGTTGTCCCAGGAGGCGAAGGCGGGCGGCAGGGCGGGCTCCACGACGTCGGTCTCGGCGGCGAGCTGGGCCAGGTCGCGCTCCAGTACGTCGCGGGCCTGGCCGACGAGCTTGTCGTGCTTGGCACGGGCCGTCGCGCGGGCGGTGTCGCCCGCGGTGCCGATCCGGCTGCGGGGGTCGGAGAGTGCCTTGTCGAGCTCCTGGTCCATCCGGGACTCGGCGAAGTCGACCGCGCTGCGGTACGCCGCGACCGTACGGGCCAGGTCTTCGAACATGCCCCACACCTGGTTGTACAGCCGCTCCTCCATGGACCAGCCGGAAGCGTCACCGGCGACGGGCTGCGGGTACTGGCCCGGCGGGGTGGGTGGGGCGGCGGGCGGCGGTGGCGGCGGCGCGGTGTTCCGGCGGCGCGGGTGCGCGTAGTCGATGGGGCCGCCCTGAGTGGACTGTGGGCCCTGAGTGGTCTGTGGGGCACCGCTTTGCGGGCCGCCCGCCGCCGTGGGCACGGGTGGCACGGGCGCGGGGGCGGCCGCGGGGGGCGGCGTGGCGTCGGGCGGTGTCTCGCGTCCGCCGTTCGTCGCGTGGGACGTCGTACGCCGCACCCGGTCGTCGCCCGGGCCGCGGGGCGGTGGCGGCGCGACGGAACGGGCCATGCCGCTGCTGACGGCGTCCTGGATGGCGGCGGCCAGTTCGCGGGCCTGCGCAAGCCCCTGGTCGCCGAGCATCTCGGCGAGACCGCCCGCGTAACCCTGACCGACGGCGCGTACCTTCCACTTGCCCTGCCTGCGGTAGAGCTCCAGGGCGACGACGGCGGACTCGGTGTCCAGGCCGGTCACGGTGTAGTTGACGACCTCGGAGCCGTCGAGTCCGGTGACGGAGACGAAGGGGGCCGCGACGGCGCCGAAGCGGGCGGGGCCGCCCACGCCCAGGGGGAGGGCGAGCAGGACGTTGACGCGGTGCACGGTCTCGGGCAGCGCCTCGAGATCCACGGCAAGCCGGTGGTCGGCCGCGGCCTGCTTGGACACTTCGAGGCCGGGGAGGTTCGGCGAGCCGGGGTGGGCGACCCACTCCGTGCCGCGTACCGTTCCCTGTTCGTCGCCGAGGGTGGCACCGGCCACGACCGGCTTGCCGGCCGACACCCGGATCTCCAAACGGGCCTGGGGCAAGGGGTGGTTCTGCCCCCGGACCAGCTCGGCCGTCATCGCCTGTCTCCCCCGTGTGTATGTGGTGCAGCTCCCGGCGGCCGCGATGCCTCCGGGAGCTGCGCGTACTTTTCGGCAGTCGCCTGTTGGCAGTCGCCTGTTACAGGTGCGGCAGGATCGACGGCATCAGGTCCTGGAAGGTACGGCCGTTGGCAGGGGTGCCGATGGCCGTCATCTGCCAGCCGGCGCCGGCGCGGTGCACCTTGGCCATGATCTGGGCGGTGTACTGGCCGCCGCCGTCGAGCGTGTAGCGGGCCATCTCCTCGCCGTTGGTCTCGTCGACGATGCGGCAGAACGCGTTCTGCACTTCCTGGAAGGTCTGGCCGGTGAAGGAGTTCACCGTGAAGACGATCTGGTCGATGTGCACCGGCACGCGCTGGAGGTCGACGAGGATCGCCTCGTCGTCCCCGCCCTGGCCGGCGCCGCCGACCAGGTTGTCACCGGTGTGCTTGACGGAGCCGTCGTCGCTGACGAGGTGACGGAAGAAGACGACGTCGACCGGCTGCTTGTCCGCGAACAGGACCGCCGAGGCGTCGAGGTCGACCTCCCGGGTGCGCGAGCCGAACAGACCGCGCCGCGGCGCCGCCTGCCAGCCGAGCCCCATCCGGACGGCCGTCAGCGTGCCGCCGCCCTTCTTCTCCAGGCTGATGGCCTGACCCTTGGTCAGATTGACGCCAGGTCCCCCGGGCGCGCTGCCCTTGGATACATCCACCACGCGCTGTCCCCTCTCCTTGCATACCCCGCGGCCCGCCCGTGTGCGTGCGGCTGCCCAGAACCCTACGCAGTCGCGTCCGGGCCGCCACAGTCGCGTCGGACTTTGTGTCGGTCTTGCAACACACCAGGTTCCGGGCGGCTGCCGCCCCGTCAGGCCTGCCCCGCCTCCCTCATCTGCCTCAGTTCCTTCTTCAGCTCCCCCACCTCGTCGCGCAGCCGCGCGGCCACCTCGAACTGCAGCTCCGCGGCCGCGCCACGCATCTGCTCCGTCATCTCCTCGATGAGCGCGGCCAGTTCGGCGGCGGGGCGGTCGGTGAGCACATCGCCCTTCTTGCCCGCCCTTGCCCCCTTGGCCGCCTTCCCGCCGAGTACGGGCACCGGGGCCTTGGCGCCCTTGCCCTCCTTCGCCTGCCGGAAGCCGGTGCCGAGGAGCTGTTCGGTGTCGACCTGCTCGCGCGCGATCGAGGCGACGATGTCGTTGATCTTCTTGCGCAGCGGCTGCGGATCGACTCCGTGCGCCGTGTTGTACGCGATCTGCTTCTCCCGGCGACGGTTCGTCTCGTCGATGGCCTTCTCCATCGCCGGGGTGATCTTGTCGGCGTACATGTGGACCTGACCGGAGACATTGCGCGCCGCGCGGCCGATGGTCTGGATCAAGGACGTGCCCGACCGCAGGAAGCCCTGCTTGTCGGCGTCGAGGATCGCCACGAGCGACACCTCGGGCAGGTCGAGGCCCTCGCGCAGCAGGTTGATGCCGACCAGGACGTCGTACTCGCCGGAGCGCAGCTCACGCAGCAGCTCGACGCGGCGCAGCGTGTCGACGTCGCTGTGCAGATAGCGGACCTGGATGCCCAGTTCGAGGAAGTACTCGGTGAGGTCCTCGGACATCTTCTTGGTGAGGGTGGTGACCAGGACGCGCTCGTCCCGCTCGGTGCGCTTCCTGATCTCGTGCACCAGGTCGTCGATCTGGCCCTCGGTGGGCTTGACGACGACCTCGGGGTCGATGAGGCCGGTGGGGCGGATGATCTGCTCCACGAAGCCGTCGGAGCGCGAGAGTTCGTACGCGCCGGGGGTGGCGGAGAGATAGACCGCCTGGCCGATGCGCTGCTGGAACTCCTCCCACTTCAGGGGGCGGTTGTCGAGGGCGGACGGCAGCCGGAAGCCGTGGTCGACGAGGGTCCGCTTGCGGGACGCGTCGCCCTCGTACATCGCGCCGATCTGCGGGACGGTGACGTGCGACTCGTCGATGACCAGCAGGAAGTCCTCGGGGAAGTAGTCGAGGAGGGTGTGCGGCGCGGTGCCGGGGGCGCGGTCGTCCATGTGCATCGAGTAGTTCTCGATGCCGGAGCAGCTTCCGATCTGGCGCATCATCTCGAGGTCGTAGGTGGTGCGCATGCGCAGACGCTGGGCCTCCAGCATCTTGCCCTGCTTCTCCATCTCGGCGAGCCGGTCCTCCAGCTCCTTCTCGATGCCCCTGATCGCCTTCTCCATGCGCTCGGGTCCGGCGACGTAGTGGCTGGCGGGGAAGACGTAGAGCTGCTGGTCCTCGCTGATGATCTCGCCGGTGAGCGGGTGGAGGGTGGAGAGCGCCTCGATCTCGTCGCCGAACATCTCGATACGGACGGCCAGCTCCTCGTAGACCGGGAAGATCTCGATGGTGTCGCCGCGGACCCGGAAGGTGCCGCGCGCGAAGGCCACGTCGTTGCGCGTGTACTGGATGTCGACGAAGCGGCGCAGCAACTGGTCGCGGTCGATCTCCTCGCCGACCTTCAGCGGCACCATGCGGTCCACGTACTCCTGCGGCGTACCGAGGCCGTAGATGCAGGAGACGGAGGCGACCACGACGACGTCGCGGCGGGTGAGCAGCGAGTTCGTCGCGGAGTGGCGCAGCCGCTCGACCTCCTCGTTGATCGAGGAGTCCTTTTCGATGTACGTGTCCGACTGCGGGACGTACGCCTCGGGCTGGTAGTAGTCGTAGTACGAGACGAAGTACTCGACGGCGTTGTTCGGCAGGAGCTCGCGGAACTCGTTCGCAAGCTGGGCCGCCAGGGTCTTGTTCGGCGCCATGACGAGCGTGGGCCGCTGGAGCTTCTCGATCATCCAGGCGGTGGTCGCCGACTTGCCGGTGCCGGTCGCGCCGAGCAGGACGACATCCTTCTCACCTGCGCGAATACGCCGCTCCAGCTCGGCGATGGCCGCCGGCTGGTCACCGCTGGGCTGGTAGGAACTGACGACCTCGAAGGGCGCCACCGTACGTTCGATGCTTGAAACGGGCCGCATGCATCAACCGTACGACCCGGCACTGACACTCATGTGGTGATCGCGCCGGGTCACCGGCGCCGGGAGGTTCTCGGGGCCGGGCGCGGGACACTGGGTCCGCCGTGGCGCTGCCGGTCGGACCGGCCCCTGACCAGCAGCGGATCGAACAGCACGACCACGCCCGCCAGGAACAGAAAGACCGCCGGGCCGATCAGCATCGGCATCAGGGCGGAAGTGGACGTCCCGCCGCCGGCGGCGGTCCCGGCGCCGTGGAGATGGACGCTGAGCGCCGCCATGCCGGTGTAGTGCATGCCGCTCACCGCGACGCCCATGACCAGGCTCGCGCCCAGAGTGGGCCAGAATCCGCGGATCGACACGGCCGCCCAGAGCGCGACGGTCGCGGCGACCACCGCGATCACCACGGAGAGGGCGACGGTGAACGTGTCGTACTGGAGCTGGCCTCGCAGTCGCATTCCGGCCATACCGAGGTAGTGCATGGTGGCGATCCCCAGACCGGTTATCGTGCCGCCCGTGACGAGGGCCATCGGGGTCACTCGCTGGTGTCCCACGATGAAGACGCCGATGCCGACCATGACGACGGCGACTCCGAGGCTGGCGTACGTCAGGGTCACGTCGTAGCCGACCGGGGTCTCTTTCACCGCGAAACCCATCATGGCGATGAAGTGCATGGTCCAGATTCCCGAGCCGATGGCGGTCGCGCCGAGGGCCAGCCAGCCGGTCTTCCAGGCATGCGCGTTCATGAGTGACCTCGCGGTGCAGCGCAGTCCGAGCGCGCCGCCGAGACAGGCCATGACGTACGCCGCGACCGGGGTGACGAGGCCGTAGCTGAATCCGTCGACAGTGCCCTGCATGCGTTTTTGCGCCCTTCAGCTTCCGTCGCCGGGTGGGGAGGGCCCCACTGGTGGTATGGAGGCCTGTTTTTGGCGAGCGTAGGCGGAGCCCGGTGATCAGTACACGCTTTCCCGGCAATTCAGCGCACGGGGCAATTGACACGTGACGCGGCCGGGTCGGTTTCGTTCACTTCGTGGCCATCCTTCGCCTGTCCATCGTTGACTATTCGCTGTCACTCTCGGACCGTCCGTGATCACACCATGCGAGGAGTCCTTGTGTACGCACGCACCGCCACGGCCGCCGCGCTCCTGGGCGCCGCCGCACTGCTGCTGCCCGCCCCGGCCACCCAGGCCGCCGGTCCCGCCGGCGCCCACGACGAGCCCGCCGTCATCGCCCACCGGGGCGCGTCCGCATACGCGCCCGAGAACACGCTGGCGGCGATCGACCTGGCCGACCGGATGGGCTTCGACTGGGTGGAGAACGACGTACAGCGCACCAAGGACGGCGAACTGGTCGTCGTCCACGACGACAGCCTCGCCAGGACCACGAACGTCGAGCAGCTCTTCCCCGGCCGCGCACCGTGGAAGATCAAGGACTTCACCGCGGCGGAGATCGCCACGCTGGACGCGGGCAGCTGGTTCGGACCGGAGTTCACCGGCGCGCGCGTGCCGACCCTGAGGCAGTACGTGAACCGGGTCGAGCGCAACCACCAGAAGCTGCTCCTGGAGATCAAGAAGCCCGAGCTCTACCCGGGCATCGAAAAGGACACCCTGCGCGTACTGCGCCAGGAGGGCTGGCTGAACCGCCACCACGTCAAGCACAGGCTCGTCATCCAGAGCTTCGGTGCCGACAGCGTGAAGGCCGTGCACGAGCAGCGGCCCGACCTCACGACCGGCTTCCTCGGGATGCCGGCGGTCGCCGACCTGCCCACATACGCGCGATTCACGGACCAGATCAATCCGACGCACACCTCGCTCACGGCCGACTACGTCGCTGCGGTCCACAAGCTGAAGGGCGCGCACGGCAAGCAGCTCCAGGTCAGCACCTGGACGGTGAACACCGCGGCGGCCGCGACGCGGGTGAACGACTTCGGCGTGGACGGGATCATCACCAACAACCCCGACATCGTCCGGGACGCCGTCGGCGGGTAGCGCCGGGGCTGTTGCCCGGACCGTTGTCAGTGGCCGGTCGTACCGTGGTGCGCATGGACAGCGACGGGCAGTTCGTGGAGTGGACGGTCACCGGCAGCGGCGACAGCGGCATCGGGCTGCTGCTTCTCGCCGCCACCGACACGGGCCTGGTGTGCGTGGCCTTCCACGCCGTTCCCGCGGTACGGGACAAGACGCTCGCCCGGCTGCGGACGCGGCTGGGCACCGAGGTGACCGAGGCGCCCGGCTCCGTACGGCTGGCCGAGCCCATACGGCAGTTCGCGGCGTACTTCGCCGGCGACCTGCGCGCCTTCGCTCTGCCGCTGGACTGGTCGCTCAGCGCCGGGTTCAACCGGCAGGTCCTGCGTGAGCTGGCGACCGGCGTTCCGTACGGCGCGGTCGTCGGGTACGGCGATCTGGCGGAGCGGGTCGGACAGCCCGGCGCGGCGCAGGCGGTCGGGGCGGCGATGGGGTCGAATCCACTGCCCCTGGTGGTGCCCTGCCACCGGGTGGTGGAAAGCGACGGCGGACTCGGCGGGTTCGGCGGCGGTCTGGAGACCAAGCGGGCGCTGCTGGCGCTCGAAGGGGTGCTGCCGCGGCCGCTGTTCTGAGCCCGGCCCGTGCCTGACGGACGCGGGTGTGCCCTCTCGGTTTCGTACGTGCGTAAGGACTGGCACACTGCGGCGGTGACTACCACCTCTGCTGCGCGCGAGCTCGGACCCGGCTCCTTCGCCGACCGTCTGCCGATCGGTGAGAGCCTGCCGATACCCGACGACTCCCTCGTGACCTTGGGAATCTTCCCGCTGGAGGGAGAGACGCTGGTCAAGCCGCTCCAGTCGCCCGTCCTGACCGTGCCGCCGCGCGACCGCTCGGCCGAAACCGGGCCGATGCTCCAGCGCGGGCAGAGCGCGGTCATGTCCACCGGCGGCATGACCGCACCAGTCCACAGCAGCAAGCGGAGTGAGGGCGGCGAGCGGCGTCGGACGAACCGCCGAATCGCCGCAGCGCTCGCCGCCGACGGGGGAAAGGCGTACGCGCTGTGACTACGACCGACGAGCCGGCCGGCAATCCGGCCGGCAATCCGGCCGGCAAGGCATCCGCGGCAGCGGCCGTGCCCGGACCCGACGCGCTGCGCGCCCTCCAGCGGCGTACCTCCGTCGTGCTCGTCGTGAGCCAGATCCTCGGCGGGCTCGGTGTGGCCATCGGCATCGCCCTCGCACCCGTTCTGGCGGTCCAAGTCAGCGGTACCGAGGCGGTGTCGGGACTGGCGCCGACCGCCTCCGTCGCCGGCACGGCCCTGCTGTCCATCCCGCTGGCTTCCCTGATGACCTCGCGCGGCCGGCGTCCGGGACTCGTCCTCGCCTACCTGATCGGCGCTCTCGGCGCGGCACTCGTGGTCGCCGCCGCCGTCATCGGGAACTTCCCGCTGCTCCTGCTCGGCATGGCCGGATTCGGTGCCGCGTCCTCGGCCAACCTGCAGGCGCGTTTCGCCGCGGCCGATCTGGCCGAACCGGACCGGCGCGCCCGGGCGATCTCGACGGTCGTCTGGGCCACGACGATCGGCGCGGTCCTCGGTCCCAACATGGCGGCCCCGGCGGGCCGCGCCTTCAGCGGTACCTCCATACCCGTGACGGCGGGCCCGTTCCTGTGGGCCGCCGGGATCTTCCTCGTCACCGGCCTGGTCGTCGCCGTACTGCTGCGCCCGGACCCGCTCCTCACCGCGCGGGCCCTGGCCCCGGCGGAATCGCAGTCCGCGCAGGGCCGCTCACTGCGCGCCGGAGTCGCGGCGGTCGCCGCCTCGCCGCGGGCCGGGCTCGCCCTGGTGACCGTGGCCGTCAGCCACACCGTCATGGTCTCGATCATGGTGATGACCCCCGTGGACCTGGGCCATCACGGAGCCGATCTGGAACTGGTCGGTCTCGTCATCAGCGGTCACATCGCCGGCATGTACGCGTTCTCGCCGGTCATGGGCTGGCTGTCCGACCGGGTCGGCCGGCTCGCGGTCATCGGCCTCGCGGCCGGGCTGCTCGGCCTCGCCGCCCTGCTGGCCGGTACGGCGGGTCCCAGCCACGCCCAGACCGCCGCCGGCCTGTTCGTACTAGGCCTCGGCTGGTCCGCGGGCCTGGTCTCGGGCTCCGCGCTGCTCACCGACTCGGTGCCGCAGCCCGCCCGCGCCGCCGTCCAGGGCCTGTCGGACCTGACCATGAACTCGGCGGCGGGCATCGGTGGCGCTGCCGCCGGCCTGATCGTCGCGCAGGCCGGCTATGGCTGGCTCAACGCGATCGGCGCCTGCCTGCTGCTGCCGATGGCCGCGCTCGTCCTGATGGCCACACGGGACCGCCCCGCCGAGCCGGCGGGAGAACCTGCCGAGCCCGCGGGAGAAACCGAACCGGCCGCTAAAGGCTGATGTGGTAGGCCTTGCGCAGCGTCTCGTGCACGGTCCAGGTCGTACGGTCGCCCTCGCGCAGCACACACGCGTCACCGGGACCGATCTCCAGGGTGTCGCCGCCCTCCACCTCGACCGTGGCACGCCCGCTGACCACCACGAAGAGTTCGTTGGCCTCGGTGTCGGTGACCACACCGGGCGTGATCTCCCAGATCCCGCGCACCTGCTTGCCGTCGGGGGACTCCCACAGCACCTTGCCCGTCACCACCGGTTCGCCGGACACGATCTGGTCCGGGTCGAGCGGCTCCGGTTCCAGGTCCGCGTCCGGGATGTGCACGGAGAACGAGGCGGGGACTTGATCGATAGTCGTCATGGCGCGTCACCTTAGCGGGAGGTGCCCGAAGAGCCTCACCGAGGCCCGTTGTCAGTGGTGACCGTTACTTTGGGATCGCAGGTGGCTGCTACGGGTGCGGGGCGGGACAAGGCGTCTGGTTCAGGTCACTCGTCGTAGTGGCGGGCCTCGATGACGTTCCCGTCGGGATCGCGGAAGTAGAAGGAGCGAGGGGCGGCACCGCGGGCTCCGAAACTGTTGTGGGAGTACGGCGAGACGGCGACACCGCTGTCCTCCAGGCGCCCGTGCAGGGCTTCGAAGGCCTGTTTGTCCATGGCGAGGCAGACATGGTTGACCGGCTGACCGGCCGTGCCCTCGGCGCCCAGGATGGCGTTCATGGACCCGGCCATGGTGAGCGGGACGAGGTCGAGCAGGGACCCGGCACAGACACGCACGGAGGGGAAGGACGCTTTGCCCTCCGCGTACTCGGCGGCTCGTACGCCCGTCAGGCCGACGGTCTTCTCGTAGAACTCCAGTGAGGAGAGGGGGTCGTTGACCCACAGTACGACGTGATCGAGCTGTGTTTCTGTCATCCCCACAGGCTGCGGCGTGATCGCCGCCGGGTGCAAGGGGCGCGCCGTGTGACGTTTGAGGGCCCGGCCGACGCGCCAGGAATGGGGGCATGCCTGACACCGCACTGTTGATGTCCGAAGAGGTACGGGAGGCGCTGGAGCGGCGCGGCCCCGTCGTGGCCCTCGAGTCGACGATCATCGCGCACGGTCTGCCGCGTCCACGCAATCTGCGGGTCGCGGAGGAGCTGGAGGAGGAGGTACGTACGGTCGGAGCCGTTCCCGCCACGGTCGCCGTCCTCGACGGCAGAGCACATATCGGGCTGGACAAGGCGCAGTTGGAGCGGGTCGCCAACGACGACTCGGTGCGCAAGCTGGGGCACCGCGATCTCGCGCCGGCGCTGGCGGCAGGCGCGAGCGGGGCGACGACCGTGTCGGCGACGGCGTTCCTGGCCGCCCGTGCCGGTCTGCGGGTCTTCGCCACGGGCGGGCTCGGCGGCGTACACCGGGAGTGGACCGAGACGCAGGACGAGTCGGCGGACCTGGCGCTGCTGGCCCAGACGCGGATCACGGTGGTGTGCGCGGGGGTCAAGTCGATCCTCGACGTACCGGCGACCTTGCAGCGGCTGGAGACACTCGGCGTCGGGGTCCTCGGGTACGGCACGGGGCACTTTCCGGGGTTCTACCTGAGCAGTTCGGGAGAACCGGTGGACTGGACGGTGCGGACGCCGGGTGAAGTGGCGGCCGTGATGCGTGCCCAGGACGCGCTGGGCGGGCCGGAAGCGGCGCTGGTCGTCGCCAACCCCGTGCCGGAGGCCGAGCAGCTCGACCCGGCGCTGCACGACCGGGTGCTGGCCGAAGCGCTGGAGGAGTGCGGGCAGCGCGGGATCACGGGCCAAGGCGTCACGCCGTTCCTGCTGGACTACCTGGCCCGCAAGACGGACGGGGCTTCGCTGGAGGCCAACTTGGCGGCGGTGCGCGGCAACGTACGACTGGCGGCGCGGATCTCGGCCGCGTGGGCCCAGGCATGAGCGAGGACCCGAGAGGAGGGGTGGGAGAGTTCGCTGGACGCGACGGAGGAGGCGCGCATGCGGGTGGAAACGGCGGCTCGGGCGGCGCGCTGCTGGTGGTCGGCGATGTGGTCACCGATGTCGTGGCCCGCCATCGCACGCCGCTGGTGCGGGCGACCGACACGGCGGCGGAGATCCGGACGCTGCCGGGCGGAGCCGGCGCCAACGTGGCCTGCTGGGCGGCGTACACGGGACTGGCGGACGTACGGCTTCTGGCGCGGGCCGGTACGGATGCGGGCGCCTGGCACGAGGAGCGGCTGCGGAGTGCGGGTGTGCGTCCGCAGGTGGTGCTCGACGAGGAGGCGGCGACCGCCACCGTGATTTCCCTGGTCGACGCCGCCGCCGAGCGCACGTTCCTCACCGACAGCGGCGCCGCCCTGCGCCTCTCCCCCGCCGACTGGTCCGCGTCCCTCCTGGACGGAGTCGCCCACCTCCATCTCTCCGGCTACCTCTTCTTCGCCGATACGAGCCGGGAAACGGCCCGCCTGGCGCTGCGGGCCGCGCGGGAGCGGGCGGTGACGGTGAGCGTGGATCCGGCGTCGGCGGGGTTCATCACCGCGCTGGGGGTGGACCGTTTCCTGGAGGCCGTGTCCGGGGCGGATGTGCTGCTGCCCAATGAGGACGAGGCCCGGCTGCTCACCGGGCTGCCGGAGCCGGCGGACGCGGCGGCCAAGCTGAGCCGCCACTTTCCGCTCGTCGCCACCACCCTGGGCGCGGGAGGAGCGCTGCTCGCCGCCGCCGGCAGCGTGCACGGCCGGATTCCGGCTGTTCCGGCGAAGCCGGTGGACACGACGGGTGCGGGCGACGCGTTCGCGGGTGCGTTCCTCGCGGCGCGCCTTGCCGGTGCGGATGATGCGCGGGCCGCCGCGGTGGGATGCGGGGCGGGGGCGCGTGCGGTGACCGTGATGGGCGGGCGGCCGCCGCCACGGCGGTAACGGTGGGGTGGAAGCGGGCCGGAACCTAGCTGTGGTGACCGGGCGGACCCTTCCACGCCGGATGCCGTGGATCATCGGCCCGTACGAGCACATCGGCGGCCTCCCCCGGCTCCGCCTCCCGCTCGTAACGGGCCAGGGCAGGCAGCGTCCACTTCGCCCCCGCCTCCGTCCTGCGCTCCAACGCCCCTGCTGACAAGCGCACATGCACCGTCAGGTCGAACGGGAACCAGTGCCGCAGGAGCATCGGGCCGTGCAGCAACAGCACACCGCCGGGCGGCAGCTGGACGTACGGACTGCGCGTCGCCCGGTCGGTGGCCGGATCCCACAGGTCGGGCAGCACGCGTCCGGTACCACCGGGCTCCAGTGGGCCGAAGACCTCGCGCCACAGGGCACCGATGTCGAACCAGCCGTCGTAGTACGAGTCGGCGTCCTCCTTGCCGAACTCGTAGCGCAGCGACGCGGGCCGCAGGAACCCCTCCGCAGCGACGACCAGGACCGTTCGGCCACGTAGCCTCAGCGCTTCGGCGAGCCGCTCCGCGACCTCACCGGTACGGGCGGCAGGTGCGCCGTCGACAGCGACTTTGAGCCACGGCGACGACGGTTGCCCGTCGGCCTCCGGGCCGCCGAGATGGTCCGCGAGGGCGGCGGTGAGCCGTTCCCAGGTGATCGCTTCGAACCGCACGGTCACCTCATGAGGGCGAGCCGGACGAGCCGGGTTCCGATCGCCCGGCGAGCGCCGCACCGCGCTCCGCGATCAGGTCCTGGCAGGCGTGCAGCCCGGGCCTCGGCGTGACACCGGAGGAGCGGACGGCGAAGACGGCCTGGACCGACCGCCCCTCGACGACGAGTTCGTCGACTTTTTCGCGTACGGCGGCGGGCAGCGCGGCCCAGAGATCCGAAGTCATGAGACCGACCCTAGCCGCACCCGGAGGCACAGCCCGCGACGAACCTCGTCACCCCGCGCTGCCGACCGCGTCGCGCTCCTTACTCCCCCGCCTCACAGGCGGGCGCATCGGCGTCCACTGAGAGCGGGCTGCCGGCTGGCAGCATGTAGGTCACGTACAGCACGACCGGCTCGCTCCCGAGGTTGCGCCCTATGTGCCGGTGCTTGGCTCCGGACGGTTCGATGAAGGACTGGCCGGCGGTCGTCGTCTCGACGGAGCAGTCGTCGAGCGTCCGCGACAACGTGCCTTTCTGTACGACGGCGATGAGCTGACCGGGGTGGTGGTGCCAGCCGGTCGAGCCGCCGGGAGCGATGGTTATGGTGCGTACGACCACATCGGTGACCCCTTTGGCCTCCACCTTCATGGTCCCGGAGGACGTACCGGTGGCCAGCACCGTGCCGCTCACTCCGCTGCCGGGCGTCGCGAGCGCGGCGGACGGCACCATCCCGAGCGCCGCCACACATCCGCCGAGAACCATGCCCTTGCGCCCCCATCTCTGCTCACCGTTCCGCACGAGCGGCAGCGACCGCAGTGACCGCAGCGAGTGCGACAACCGCGGCAACTTCAAGAACCCCATGGGTACCCCTCCCCCAACTTGCCTACCGGACACCAGACTTGAACAGGTACCCCGTCGCCTCAGCCGCCGAAACGGCCTCACCGTACCCGAGTCCCACCCCACGCCCCAGGGGTTGCGCACGACGGTTGCCCGCTGCGCTCAGCGGCCCGACAGGGTCTGATCCGCGTGCAGCTCGCGGCGGCTCGGAGCGTGCGCTGACCACTGCCGGCGGCTGGGTACGCTCCCCGCATGGACCTGGTGGCGATCGAACCAGAACCACGGCAGCGACGGCACTGCGCCGAGTGCCGACAGGGCCCCCTGCGCTTCCACCTCCTCGAGTTCAACGCGGTCATCTGCCTCGACTGTGCCGACCTGGCCCACCTGGTCTACCTCCCGCGAGGCAACGCGGCCCTGACGCGCAGAGCCCGCGAGGCAAGCTCGCTCTGGGCGGTGGTCATCCGCCACAACCGACGCCGCAAGCGTTACGAACGCCAGGGCCTCCTCGTCGAGTCACCGGCCCTGGCCCGCGCCGAGGCGGCCTGTCTGGCCGACGCCGACGCCCGGGCCCGCCGCCGCGAACGCGACGCGGCCCGCCGCGCGGCCGAGGACGTACGCTTCACCGCCGCCCTGACCGCCGAGATCCTCCGCCTCTTCCCGTCCTGTCCAGCGCCCCGGGCCCAAGCCATCGCCGCCCATACCTCACAACGCGGCAGCGGCAGGGTGGGCCGCAGCGCGGCGGGCCGTTCACTGGCCGAGGAGGCGGTGACGGCGGCGGTACGGGCTGCCGTACGCCACGAGGACACGGCGTACGACGCACTGCTCATGAGCGGAGTGCCGCGGCACAAGGCCCGCGCCCAAGTGCGGGCAGTCATCGACGTGTTACTTGAGACCTGGCGACGGCCCTAGGGGGTGCCCCCGACTCAACATCCTCACCTTTCACCGGCACACTCAACCGTTGTAGACCTGGATCCGCCGCCCACCGCGCCGCTTGATCAGGTCAGGCAGCAAGGAGTCCAGTTCACTGACGATCGCCGGCACGTCCAGGCTCAGAAGTCGCCTGTTCCGCATGAGGATCCGGCCGTCGACGACTGTGGTCAGCACGTCGCTGGAGCGCGCGCTGTGCACCAGGGTGGCGGCGATGTCGTGGACAGGCCGCGTATGCGGTCCGGTGAGGTCCACCAGGATCAAGTCCGCCCGGAATCCGGGCGCAAGCGCCCCTGCCTTACCTGGCAGTCCCACGGCCAGGGCACTCTGGCGGGTCGCGTGATCGAGCGCCTGCCGGGCGGTCATCCACGTGGGGTCCTGCTCGACGGACTTTTGCACCAGCGCGGTGAGGGTCATGCTTTCCCACACATCGAGAGTGTTGTTCGAGGCCGCCCCGTCGGTCGCCAGGCCGACGGGAATCCCGATGGAGCTCAGCGCCCGGACAGGAGTGGTGCCCCAGCCGAACTTCAGGTACCCCCTCGGGGCTGTGGCGACGGCGATCCGCCCACCGCCTTCCTGGAGCACCGCCAGGTCCTCCTCCCTGATCCCCGTGCCGTGCGCGATGAGCAGGTCGACGTCCAGCAGTCCGGCGCGCTGGAGCACCTGGATCGGCGTACGCCCGTACCGCTCCAGGCTGCTGTCCGTCTGCGCCTTGTTCTCGGCCGCGTGGAGGTGTACGGGCAGCCCGTGCTCGCGCGCGAGCCGGGCGGTGGCCGCCAGATCGGTGTCGTCCACGGTGTACGGGGCGTGCGGGGCCAGGGATGTGGTGATCCGCCCTCCGGCCGCGCCCCGCAGCCGCAGCGCGAAGTCCAGTGAACGTTCGCGTCCTTCGGGGCCCTGGCTGGAGAAGTAGGCCCAGCCCAGGTTGGCCCGCAGGCCGCTCTCGGTGACGGCGGCGGCCACCCGGTCCATCGAGAAGTAGTGGTCGGCGAAGGATGTGACCCCACCCCGGATCATCTCGGCGCAGGCCAGCAGCGCCCCGAGCTCCACCACACGGTCGGTGAGGTTGCTTTCGATGGGCCAGATCCAGTCGTTGAACCACTCCTCGACCGCGAGGTCCTCCGCGATGCCCCTCAGCGCCACCATCGGTGTGTGGGTATGGCAGTTGATGAAGCCGGGCATCGCCAGCTGACCGCTCGCGTCGATGCGCTCGACGGACGGCACATGGGCCGCCTCCGGGGCGGACGTGACGGACTGGATGACGCCGTCGCGTACGACGATGCCGGCGTTCTCGGCGAACCCGATCTCGCCGTGTTCGCTGTGCACCAGGGCGGTGCAGCCCGTAATGACAAGATCGGCGGTCATCCTGGCTCCTCAGTAGCGCACGGGAAGGGTGAGAAGTCCTCGGGCGCGTGTCGAGGGCCTCCATCGCAGCTCGCTGTACGGCACGTCGAGCGCCAGTCGCGGAAAACGCTCCAGCAGCGCGCCGAGGGCGATCTCGGTCTCGAGCCGGGCGAGGGGCGCGCCCAGGCAGTAGTGGATGCCGTGGCCGAGTGCGAGGTGACCTGCCGTGTCACGGTCGAGGTCGAGCCGGTCGGGTTCGGGGAAGCGGAGGGGGTCGCGGTCGGCGGCCGCAAGAGACAGCAGCACCGTTTCCCCGGCCGGCACGGTGACACCGCCGATGAGGAGGTCCTCGACGGGGAACCGGCGGATGGCCAGCAGCGCGGGCCCGTCGTACCGTACGAGCTCCTCGACCGCGGACGGGATCCTGGCCGGGTCGGCGCGGAGCTTCGCGAGTTGTCCGGGGTGGCGGAGCAGGGCGAGAGTGGCGTTTGCGATGAGCTGGACGGTGTTCTCGTACCCGGCGAAGAGGATGAGGAAGGCGAGCGACATCAATTCGTCCTCGCTCAGCCGGTCGTCGCCGTCGTTCTCGTCCCGTACGGCGATCAGCGCGGACAGCAGGTCGTCGCCGGGCTCGGCGCGCTTGTGCGCGATCAGCCGTCCGAAGAACCCGAGCATGCCGCCGATGGCTTCCTTCGCCCGCCCCGGCCGCGCGGGGTCGGGCGCGACCAGCGCGTCCGTCCAGTCCCGGAAGTCCGGCCGGTCCCGCGGGGGCACGCTCAGCAGCTCGCAGATGACGGCGATGGGCAGCGGTGCGGCGTAGGCGGCGACGAGATCGGCCCGCCCGTCGGCGGCGATGTCGTCCAGCAGCGCGTCGGCGGTACGCCGGACGGGCTCCCGGAGCCTTTCGATCCGCCCGGCGGTGAACGCCTGCGTCACGAGGCGCCGGATGCGGGTGTGATCGGGCGGGTCCATGTTGAGCAGGTTGGCGTCGAGCGCGGGCGGCAGCGCGAATCCCTGGTAACCGCCGGGCAGGGCACGGCGCTTGTCCAGCGACAGCCGCGGATCGGCGAGCGCCTGACGTACGTCGTCGTAACGGGTGACGATCCAGGCGGGCCGCCCGTCCGGCCCGGCGATCCGGTGCACGGGCCCGGCCTCACGGAGGCGCGCGTACAGGCCGTACGGATCGGCCATGACCTCACTCGTCGGATCGCTGAGGAACGAAGTGCCGGACGCCGCAATTGCCATGGCCCCACCCTAGACGGACCCTTACGCACGCCACGGCGTCCCCTCGCACAGCCGGGGAGAGTTCGGCGGGCGCGCGACGGGGGCAGCACAGATCCGGTCTTCCGCCGGGCTTCCGCTCTACTCTGCCGGAGTCTCGTCGAGACAGTTCGTGCAGACATATGCCATAGGAACACGGTTGGCCGATACGCTCTCATTCCGCTTCCGTGGGCATCCCCGGAAGTGTTCAGGGAGGGCTGTCCAGGCTCCGCCGCGCAGCCCTTGCACCGCCTGGGGGGCTTCGCGTGCAAGAGATGATCAAGGGTTCGAATGTCAGTCTGGCAGCGCTCAGCGAGGACACCGGATCCGTCACTGTCAGCCTGGGATGGAGCAGCCCCAACGGGGACGGGGACGCCGACGTGTCTGTGTTGCTGCTGGATGCGGACGGGAAGGTACGCAGCAATGCCGACTTCTTCTTCTACAACAACCCGGCCGCCGACAACGGCAGCGTGCAGCTGCTCGGCCAGACGCCGACCAGCAACGGCAATGAGGACCGCATCCAGCTCGACCTCACCGCGTTACCGTCCGACGTCGACCGGGTAGTAGTCGCGGCCAGCCGTCATCAGCGCGCGGGGTTCGGTCAGTTGGAGAACCTGCGCATCACTCTCACCGATGCGGGCGGCGAGCGACTCGTCGGATTCTCCATTTCTGAGACCGGGGTGGAGAGCGCCTTCGTCTTCGGCGAGATCTACCGGCGCAACGACGAGTGGAAGTTCCGGGCAGTCGGGCAGGGTTACGAAACCGGGCTGGCCGGACTGGCCACCGACTACGGCATCGAGATCGACGATGACGACGAAGAGGACATGGAGGCTGCTGCGCAGCAGGGCCTGCAGGACGTCTCCGGCGAAGCGCCGGCCTCGGCGGCGGTCCCGGTGCCGAGCCCGGCGGCGTCGGTCGCCGACATTCCGGTGGCTATGGTTTCGGTGGCTGAGGATCCGGTGGCTGAGGATCCGGTGGTCGAGGTCGCGGTCGTTGCGGTTCCGGTGGTCGTCCCGGCTCAGGGTGGCCCTGTGCCCGCTGCTCCCGCGCGCCGACTGCGTACCGCCAGGAAGAAGGTCACGCTTCCCAAGGCCCCCAGGAAGTCGCTGGCGGAGAACGACTCCTGGCGAACCGCCCGGCTGTTCCCCGGTTCGTCCCTCAAGAACGACAGGGAACGCGAGGTCCGGGCGACCTCGATCCTGCTGTCGGTGATGGCCCACGTGCCGGAGTTCGGCCGCAGGCTCACCGCCGGTTTCGGCGCGCCGTCCGGTTACATCGAAACGTTCACCGAAGTCACGCTGCCGAACGGGGACAACCCCAGGCGCCCGGACGGCATTATCCGTATCGAGCGCGCGGGCAGGCTCTGGACGGCCCTGGTGGAGACCAAGACCAACGGCAATCCGCTCAAGGCCCAGCAGGTGCAGGACTACATGGACATCGCCGCCCGGCGCGGATACGAAGCCGTGATCACGCTCTCCAACGATGTGGCGCTCGAAGGCAGTCCTCTCGTCGACGTCAAGGTCGACGGCCGGCGGAAGCACAAGGTCGCCCTGTGGCACCTCTCCTGGGCCGAAGTCACCCACCAGGCGCAGATGCTGCTCCGCCATGAAGGCGTACGTAACGAGATCCGCGCCTGGATGCTCCAGGAACTCCTCCAGTACCTCCAGCACGAGAACTCCGGTTGTCACGGCTTCCAGAACATGGGACCTGCCTGGGTACCGGTACGGAACGGCATCGACCAGGAGACCCTCTGCCCGGGCGACCAGCGAGCCGTGCTCGTCGTCGAGAGCTGGGAACGGCTCATCCGGCAGGTCTGCCTGAGGCTGGGAGGCGAGCTGGGCGAGAAGGTCATGCCGGTCCAGCGCGCCAAGCGGGGCACCGACCCGCAGTCCAGGCGTACGGAGCTCGCGGAGCGCTTCTGCGAAGACGGGCGGCTGCACGCCGAAATCCGTATCGACGGCGTGGCCGGAGCACTCGCCATCACCGCCGACCTGCGGCTGGGCAAACTACGGACCTCCATCGACATCGTGGCCCCCGACCACGTGTATCCCCTCAGCAGGGTCAAGCGCCTGCTGAAGCAGCTCGTGGAGGCGCCGGCCGACCTCCATGTCCAGGCGCTTCTCGACGGTCAGGGCGCAGGCCCGCGCGGCACGCTGGAGAAACTCCGGCCCGAACCCGGCGACCTCGTCCCGAGGAACGCCGGTGGGCAGATTTCCGGCTTCCGGCTGTCTCTCTCCAAGAGTGTGGGCAGCACTCGTGGGAACGCCGAGTCCGGATTCATCCGCAGCGTCGACGACGCGGTGGACCGCTTCTACTCAAGTGTGATCGTGCACTTGGAGTCTCGGGCCGGTC
Source organism: Streptomyces flavidovirens DSM 40150 (assembly GCF_000429085.1). Taxonomy (GTDB): domain Bacteria; phylum Actinomycetota; class Actinomycetes; order Streptomycetales; family Streptomycetaceae; genus Streptomyces; species Streptomyces flavidovirens. The sequence goes on from NZ_AUBE01000016.1 coordinate 94,035, forward strand.
GCCGGCCGTCGGAGGTCGCGTCGGCCTGAGGAGCCGGCACGGTCATGACCGGCGGAGACTGGCACGGTGGCCGGGCCCTAAGCGCGCGCCCGGCCGCGGCACGACGGTTGGCGGGAGGCGGTCGCGGCGGAACACGACCACCTCGCCGGCCTGTGACGTCAGGCGTCCAGCAGTGCCGTCAGTGCACCTACCGGGTCTTCGTCCGGAGGGCCCGTTGGCCACCAGTCGTCTGTGCCGGGATCCGATTCGTAGGGGTACCAGCGGTCGTCGTGGCCCAGGCGGAGCTGGATGCCGCGGGTCGCGTCGCTGAGGCGGTTGCGGTGGGGGCGCAGGCGGGGGAGGTCGGCGGCGGCCAGGGCGGGGCGGGCCCGGTCGAAGGGGCCTGCCGGGGGGTCCCAGGGGGTTTCGAGGACGGAGAGGCCGGTGAGGCCGCCCTGTTGCCAGGCGGCCACCGCGCGGGCCAGGTCGGTGGGGGTGCGGCCGGTCGCGCGGGCCAGGGCGGCGTACAGGGTGCGGGTGGCCGCTGTCAGGCCGGATCCGGGCTGGGCGGCGGCCAGGCGGACCGCGTCCTGCCGGAGGGTGAGCGTGGCGATGGGGTCGGTGCCGGTGGTCAGGAGCGTGTGGGCGCGGGCCGCCGCGTCCGTGACGAGGAGGTCGAGGGAGAGGGGGTCCGGGGCGCCCCGTGTGCCCGGGTACGCGCCTGAGGCGTGGCCCGGGTGCGGAGGTACGGGCAGTGGGCCGGGGAGGGGTGGCAGCGTACGCGGGGTCAGGGCGGTGGTGGCCGGCACGCCCGGGAAGGGCGGGGGTGCGGGCTTTTCGCGGGCGGAGTGGGCGGCGTTGCGGCGGGCGAGTTCGTCGAGCAGGTCGCGCTCGGCCCGGCCTCGCATGAGGAGCAGGACGAAGGGGTCCGCGTCGAGGAGGCGGGCGGTCTCGTAGCAGAGGGCTGCCGCGTGCTTGCAGGGGTGGCCGCGGTCCGGGCACGAGCAGGACGGGACCAGGTCACCGGGGGCCGGCAGCAGGTCGACGCCCACCTCGGCCGCCGAATCGACCAGGGAGTGCGGCATGTCCTTGTCGAGCAGGGCCGCCATGTGGGACGGGCTGGCCGCCGCCATGGCCAGGAAACGGTCCCAGTCGTCGTCGGAGAGAGTGCGCAGACGGATCTCCGTACGGTACGGCCGCGGGCGGCTGCCTCGTACGTACGTGATGATCCGGCCCGGCGTCACGCTGATCGCGCCGACGTTGCCCTCACTGGCGTACGTATGGCCACGGGCCAGCCGGGCCGGGTCGAGTGAGAGGGCTTCCAGGGCCTCGACCCAGGCGTTGCCCCACCAACTGCTGCTGGTCGCGCTCATGCCGGCCTCCGCAGTGAGACCAGGTCGGCCAGTTCCCGGTCGGTGAGTTCTGTCAGGGCCGCTTCTCCGCCGCCCAGGATCGCGTCCGCCAACGCCCGCTTGGAAGCGATCAGTTCGGCGATACGGTCCTCGACCGTGCCCTCCGCGACCAGGCGGTGCACCTGCACCGGCTGTGTCTGGCCGATGCGGTAGGCGCGGTCGGTCGCCTGGTCCTCGACCGCCGGGTTCCACCAGCGGTCGTAGTGGATGACGTGGGCGGCGCGGGTGAGGTTCAGGCCGGTGCCGGCCGCTTTGAGGGAGAGCAGGAAGACGGGGACCTCGGCGGACTGGAAGCGGTCCACCATTTCTTCGCGCTGCGCGATGGGCGTGCCGCCGTGCAGGAGCTGGGACGGCACCGCGCGGGCCGTCAGGTGGCCGGCGAGCAGACGGGCCATGGTCACGTACTGCGTGAAGACCAGGACCGAGCCGTCCTCCGAAAGGATCGTGTCGAGAAGCTCGTCGAGGAGCTCCAGCTTGCCGGAACGGCCGGTGAGGCGCCGCGTGTCCTCCTTCAGATACTGCGCGGGGTGGTTGCAGATCTGCTTGAGGGAGGAGAGGAGCTTCATGACGAGGCCCCGGCGCGCGATGCCCTCCGATCCCTCGATGGCCGCCATGGATTCCCGTACGGACGCTTCGTAGAGGGAGGCCTGTTCGCGGGTGAGCGAGACGGGGTGGTCGGTCTCCGTCTTGGGCGGCAGCTCCGGCACGATGCCCGGATCGGACTTCTTGCGGCGCAGGAGGAAGGGGCGTACGAGACGGGCCAGGCGCTCGGACGCCTCGTCGTCCTCGCCGCTCTCGACCAGCCGCGCGTGGCGGGCGCGGAAGGACTTCAGCGGGCCGAGCAGGCCCGGCGTCGTCCAGTCCAGGAGCGCCCACAGCTCGGAGAGGTTGTTCTCCACGGGCGTTCCGGTCAGGGCGATGCGCGCGGGGGCCGGGATGGTGCGCAGCGCCTTCGCCGTGGAGGAGTACGGGTTCTTGACGTGCTGCGCCTCGTCGGCGACGACCATCCCCCAGGTGTGGGCGGCCAGTTCGGGTGCGCTGGTGCGCATCGTGCCGTACGTCGTCAGGACGAAGCCGCCGTCGGGCTCGCCGGCGTCGTCGAGGGTACGGGCCGCGCCGTGGAAGCGGCGGGCGGGGACGCCGGGCGCGAAGCGGGTGATCTCGCGCTGCCAGTTGCCGAGGAGGGACGCGGGGCAGACGACGAGGGTGGGGGCGGTGCGGGCGCGGCGGAGGTGGAGGGCGATGACCGTGATCGTCTTGCCGAGGCCCATGTCGTCGGCGAGGCAGCCGCCGAGGCCGAGGGAGGTCATCTGGTCCAGCCAGGCGAGCCCGCGCAGCTGGTAGTCGCGCAGGGTGGCGTCGAGGCCGGGCGGCTGGGCGACGAGCGCGCCCGCACCGGTGCCGGCCGTGAGGCGGTCCCGGAGTGCGGCCAGGGCGCCCACCGGAACGGCTTCGACCTGCTCGCCGTCGACCTCCGCACTGCCGGTGAGGGCCACCGCCAGTGCGTCCACCGGTTGCAGCAGGCCCAGTTCACGCTTGCGCGCCTTGCGTACGAGCGCCGGGTCGACCACCACCCACTGGTCCCGGAGCCGGACGATCGGGCGGTGCGCCTCGGCGAGTGCGTCCATGTCCGCCTCGCTGAGCGGCTCGCCACCGACCGCCAGCTGCCAGCTGAACGCGAAGAGTTCCTGGGCGTCGAAGAAGGGGGTGCCGTCGGTCGCGGACCCGGGCGCGGAGCGTACGACCGCGGTCGCCGTGAGCGTACGGGCCAGCTCTCTGGGCCAGTGGACCGCGACACCCGCCGCACCGAGCCTGGCAGCCGCCGGGCCAAGCAGCTCGTACAACTCGTCCTCGGACAGAGGCAGTACGTCGGGGACCGGGCGTTCGAGCAGACGGCCGAGCGGTTCCCAGACGCGCGCCGCGCGGCGCAGCGCGAGCACCGCGTCGATGCGGGCGCGCGGGCCGAAGCCCTCGCTGCCGCCGCCCGACCACAGGGCGGCGGCGTCGATGACGTGTGTGGGGTCGGCCAGGCTGTGGACCTGGACCAGGGCGGTGCCGGCTCGGCGCTCCGCGCCACCCTCCCCGCTCTCGCGCGACTGTTCAGTATCTGCTGTCTCTGCCGTTTCTGCCGTTTCTGCCGTTTCTTCGTCCCGCGTCGCGTTCGCCGCGCTGTCGAAGAGCTCGAACTGGGACAGGTCGAGGCGCAGCGATACGCGGACCCCCGCGTCCATCCCGGCCGCGACCTCCGCCGCCCACTCCCGCAGGCCCGGAAGGTGTTGCGCGGTGCGTGCCGCGAAGGGCGCGCCCACCGCGTACGCCGCTGACGGTGTGCGGGGCAGTGTGTCCACGACCGCGTCGAGGAACGCCCGCACCAGGGCCTCGGGGGCGGGCAGCTCGAGGGGCGTACGTTCCGGCAGCGGAACGGCGTGCGCCTCGGGGGGCATGGCCGCGGCGATGGCGCGTACCTGCGCGATGTCGTCGGCGTCGAGCGGCCCGGCCCGCCAGGCGTCGTGGTCCCCGGCGGTGAGCCCGGGCAGCAGCCGGCCCCGCGCGGCCAGATGCAGGGCGTGCAGCGCCGCCGCGCCCCAGCAGCGGGTGGCGGGGTGGGCGGCGGGGTCATGGCGGGCTCGGGCCAGCAGTGGCAGGGCTTCGGAGAGGGGTAGGAGGACGGCCGGCACAGTGTGGCGGCGTACGGCGGTTGTGCCGACGCCCTGGCGCCGTACGACCGTCATCTCGGTGGAGGCGTCGGGCAGTGCGCCGCCGTCGGGATCCCAGAGGGCGATGCGGCCTTCACGCGGCAGCTCGGCAGGAAGAAAAACCGCGGCGCGACATCCCGTGCCCGTCATGGCTTCACCCCCGTCCCCGCTGGTCGCATGGTCGTACTCGTGCGCTCGTGGCGCCTGTGTCTCTGTCCACGTGCGAGTCTACGGGCGGGGTCTGACACTGGTCCTGGCGCTGGTCTGGCAGTGGTCCTGGCACTGGTCTCGGGTGACGCCGCGCAGGCGGGGGCGGCGGCGTACGCATGAACATCACGGCATGAGGCACCCGGCCCGGACCGGCACAGTCACCGAGGAAAACCGAGGAAAGAGGAGAACCGCCGTGGGCGAACACCACGACAAGCCCCGCACCGCCGCCGACGAGCTCGCGGAGGAGATCAAGCAGTCCGGGCCTCACACCGCGAAGCGCGACCCCGCCCGTGGAGAAGACGACGGCGAGGGCGGCGACGCCACGTCGCCCAATGTGGGCGCCCAGGAGTCCGCTCACCGCCACGACGAGGACCCGGATGGCGAGGACGTGGAAAGGCACGGGGACGGGGACACGTAACAGAGCCGACGCCAGGCTGACGAGGAACGTCACGCCGCGCTGCCACCCCGCGCCGAACGCCCGGCGTCCCCCCGCGCCGGATTTGCGGGGGACGCCGGTTCCGTGGCCGGTCGGGCCCCGGTTACGCGCGACGACGTACATGAACCAGTCCCCGAAAACCGATCTTGTCGAAGCTCTCCGACGCCGATCAGTCCGTGCCGCGTCCCGGAACTCATCGCCGGGTACATGTCCCACGGAAAGAGGCGATTCGTCATGATCATGCGTACTGGGAGTGAACCGAAGACCGCACGCAGTCCCCTGCGGCTGCGGCTCGTGCTGGGCCTGTGGGGCCTGCTCTGGGCCGTCGGCGGAACGCTCGCCTTCGCCGCCACCGGCCGCACCGGCTGGGCCATCGCCTGCGGCATCCTCGCCGTCGTGATCACCGCCGACCTGGTGATGGTCGTACGCCACATCCGTCAGGGCCCGCACTACCAGCCCGGCCGCGACGTCCCGCCGTACGATCCGCCGCGCCGGTGAGCCCCGGCCGTCCGGTCAGTCGTCCGCGTCGAACCTCGCCGCCGCCAGGTACTCCGGCTTCGGATCCAGCGCCGCCGCCAGCCGGAAGTGCCGCTTCGCCCGGTCGGCGCGCAAGGCACGCTCGTACGTGCGCGCAAGGGCGAAATGAGCGAAGGCGTTGTCGGGCTCACGCTCCAGCACGAGCTGGAATTCGAGCTCCGCCGAGCGCAATTGGGCAGCCGCGAAAAAGGCGCGGGCCCGCAGGAGCCGGGCTGCCGTGTTCTCCGGGTGGGCCGCTATGACCGAGTCCAGGAGCTTCACGGCTCCGCGCGGATCCCGCGCGGCCAGCAGATGCTCCGCCGCGCGGTAGTCGATGATGTGGGTCTCCGGGCTGCTTTCGGGCACGCCTGCATCCTTCCGCTCACCTGATTCTTTCCAACGGGCCCGGCAGCATGCCGTATTCCGCCAGAGGTCGACGGTCGAGCCACCGGCCGAGCCGGACGCCGGCCAAGCAGGGCGCCGGTCAAGCAGGGCGCCGGTCAAGCAGGACGCCAGCCAGGCAGGGCGCCACCCAGCAAGCCCGCCGTCACGACGTCGCCGACGCGGCCCGCTCCGACAGTTCCGCCCACACCTTGTGTACCTGCGGCTCCAGGGCCTCCAGCGGCCCGTCGTTGTCGATCACCAGGTCCGCGATGGCCAGCCGCTGCTCCCGCTTCGCCTGCGCCGCCATCCTGGCGCGCGCCTCGTCCTCGGTCATGCCGCGCAACCGCACGAGCCGGTCCAGCTGTGTGCGCGGTGACGCGTCCACCACGACCACCAGGTCGTACAGGGGCGCGAGACCGTTCTCGGTGAGCAGCGGTACGTCGTGGACGACGACGGCGTCCACTCCCGCCGCGGCCTCCAGCTCGGCCGAGCGCGCGCCCACCAGCGGGTGGACGATCGCGTTCAGCGTCGCAAGACGGGCAGCGTCCGCGAAGACGATCGAGCCGAGTTTCGGCCGGTCCAGAGTGCCGTCCGCCGCGAGGATGCCCTCCCCGAAGGCTTCGACGACCGCCGCGAGCCCTGGCGTTCCGGGCTCGACGACCTCCCTCGCGATCTTGTCGGCGTCGATCAGTACGGCTCCGTACGAGACGAGCAGCCGTGACACTTCGCTCTTGCCGGCACCGATTCCGCCGGTCAGGCCCACCTTCAGCATGCGCGGAAGCCTAGACGAGGGGCCCGCAGGGGCCTAGACGTCGCCCTCCCGCTCCGCGAGAAAGCGTTCGAATTCGAGACCGATCTCGTCGGCCGACGGCAGGTCGACCGGTTCAGCGACCAGGTTGCCCCGCGTCGCCGCGCCCGCCACCGCGTCGTACTGGTGCTCAAGGCCCCGTACGAGCGAGACGAGCTCCTCGTCGCCCTCACCAACCTGCCGGTCGATCTCGTCCTGGGTACGCCTGGCCTCCGTACGCAGCGCGTGCGCGACGCCCGGCAGCACCAGGCCGGTCGCCGCCGTGATCGCCTCCAGGACGGTCAGCGCGGCGTCGGGGTACGAGGAACGCGCGACGTAGTGCGGCACGTGCGCCGCGACACCGAGCACGTCGTGCCCCGACTCTTCGAGCCGGAACTCGACGAGCGACTCCGCGCTGCCCGGCACCTGGGCCTCGTCGAAGGGACTGCGGTGGCCCGGCATGAGGTCGGTGCGGTTGCCGTGCGGGGTGATGCCGACGGGGCGGGTGTGCGGGACGCCCATCGGGATGCCGTGGAAGTTCACCGAGAGGCGCACCCCGAGCCGCTCGACGATCTGCCGTACGGCGAGGGCGAACCGCTCCCACTCCACGTCCGGCTCGGGTCCCGAGAGCAGCAGGAAGGGCGCTCCGGTCGCGTCCTGGACGAGCCGGACGTCGATCTCGGGCGCCTCGTACTCCGCCCACTTGTCGCGCCGGAAGGTCAGGAGCGGGCGGCGGGCGCGGTAGTCCACCAGCCTGTCGTGGTCGAAACGTGCCACGACCTGGTGGGGCAGCGTGTCCAGCAGCTTCCCGACGATCTGCTCGCCGGTCTCACCCGCGTCGATGTAACCGTCGAAGTGGTAGAGCATGACCAGTCCGGCCGATTCCTGCGCGAGCGCCATGTCGACGACGGCGAGGCCCTTCGGCTCCCACTCATACAAATCCTGCGGATCAAGCACGATTACCGCTCCTCCTCGTGTTCCTACGGAAGAACGTGCCGTGGGGCGCGGGCATTCCCGGCCCGCGCCCCTTCTGTGATCATGCGATGCGGGCATGAGTAAGGCCCGCACCCCAATGGGGAGCGGGCCTTACTTTCAGCCGGTTACCAGTCGGTGGTCAGAGCGTCAGCTCTGGCCGCCCGCCAGCTTCTCGCGGAGCGCGGCCAGGGCCTCGTCCGACGCCAGAGCGCCGGAGTTGTCCGCCGACTCCGAGGAGTAGGAGCCGCCACCGCTGCCGCCGGAGGCAGCCGGGGCGCCGGCGGCCGGGGCAGCAGCACCCTCGGCAGCGGCGGCCTCGTCGGCCTCGCGGGACTTGATGACCTGGGCCTGGTGCTGCTCGAAGCGCTGCTGCGCCTCGGCGTACTGGGTCTCCCACGCCTCGCGCTGGGTCTCGAAGCCCTCGAGCCAGTCGTTGGTCTCGGGGTCGAAGCCCTCGGGGTAGATGTAGTTGCCCTGGTCGTCGTACGACGCGGCCATGCCGTACAGCGTCGGGTCGAACTCGACCGAGGCCGGGTCGGAACCGAACGACTCGTTGGCCTGCTTCAGCGAGAGGCTGATGCGACGGCGCTCGAGGTCGATGTCGATGACCTTGACGAAGATCTCGTCGTTGACCTGGACGACCTGCTCCGGGATCTCCACGTGGCGCTCGGCCAGCTCGGAGATGTGGACCAGACCCTCGATGCCCTCGTCGACGCGCACGAACGCACCGAACGGAACGAGCTTCGTGACCTTACCGGGAACAACCTGCCCGATCTGGTGCGTACGGGCGAACTGCTGCCACGGGTCTTCCTGCGTCGCCTTGAGCGACAGCGAGACGCGCTCGCGGTCCATGTCGACGTCGAGGACCTCCACGGTGACTTCCTGGCCGACCTCGACAACCTCGGAGGGGTGGTCGATGTGCTTCCAGGAGAGCTCGGAGACGTGCACGAGACCGTCGACGCCACCGAGGTCCACGAACGCACCGAAGTTGACGATCGAGGAAACGACGCCGGAGCGGACCTGGCCCTTCTGCAGGGTCGTGAGGAAGGTCTGACGGACCTCGCTCTGGGTCTGCTCGAGCCAGGCACGGCGGGACAGGACCACGTTGTTGCGGTTCTTGTCCAGCTCAATGATCTTGGCCTCGAGCTCCTTGCCCACGTAGGGCTGGAGGTCGCGGACGCGGCGCATCTCGACGAGCGAGGCCGGCAGGAAGCCACGGAGGCCGATGTCGAGGATGAGACCACCCTTGACCACCTCGATGACGGTGCCGGTGACGATCCCGTCCTCTTCCTTGATCTTCTCGATCGTGCCCCAGGCGCGCTCGTACTGCGCACGCTTCTTGGACAGGATGAGGCGACCTTCCTTGTCCTCCTTCTGGAGAACAAGGGCTTCGATCTCGTCGCCGACCTTGACGACCTCATTGGGGTCGACGTCGTGCTTGATCGAAAGCTCGCGGGAAGGGATGACGCCTTCGGTCTTGTAACCGATGTCGAGCAGGACCTCGTCCCGGTCGACCTTCACGATGACGCCGTCGACGATGTCGCCGTCGTTGAAGTACTTGATCGTCTCGTCGATCGCGGCGAGGAAGGCTTCCTCGTTACCGATGTCGTTGACCGCTACCTGCGGGGTGGTGGAAGCGGTGGTCTCGGTGCTGCTCGTCATGTGGGTAAGGGCTCCGGTACGGACAGTAAGTCGTAGGTACTGCTACGCCGGGAGCCCGTATCGGCACCTGCTGACGCCGGGCAGCCTAGGAGACGGGATTCCGGACAACGGAAAACGCCTCGACAACCGAGGGGACATACAACCGGTGCAAGCGCAGCCTGCTCTGTCTGAGGTGCGCAGGCTCGCAGCGCAACTTGTAGCATACGGGGGCAGCCGGGCAGGGTCAATGCGCGAAGCGCACACCCAGGGCGGAACGTCCCATACCCGGCACAATCAATGTTTGGCGAGGCCACAACGGCCGCACCGCACTCTGCAGCTACAGGTTCGAGCGGAGCCTACGCAGACGAGACAGACGGGCGCAATGAGCCACAGTAAGTACACCAGCAGCCCTGAAGACGCCTTCGAGGCCCTCGACACCTACGTGCCGGACGACCCGGAAGAGGGGGAGGCGACCCGCCGCGAGACCGGCGAGGCGGAGAGCAGCAGGGCCAGCCGGGGCTGGTGGGACCGTAACGCGGACGAGTACCAGAGCGAGCACGGCGCGTTCCTCGGTGACGACCGTTTCGTGTGGGGCCCGGAGGGACTGGACGAGGCGGAGGCCGGCCTGCTGGGCCCGGCGGCGTCCCTGAAGGGACTCGACGTTCTGGAGATCGGCGCGGGCGCCGCGCAGTGCTCGCGCTGGCTCGCGGCGCAGGGCGCGCGCCCCGTGGCCCTGGACCTCTCCCACCGCCAGCTTCAGCACGCCTTGCGGATCGGCGGCGACGTGCCTCTGGTGCAGGCGGACGCGGGAACGCTGCCTTTCCGGGACGCGTCCTTCGACCTGGCGTGCTCGGCCTACGGCGCGGTGCCGTTCGTCGCCGATCCGGCGGAGGTCTTCCGCGAGGTACGGCGTGTCCTGCGGCCCGGCGGACGCTGGGTCTTCTCCGTCACCCACCCGATCCGCTGGGCCTTCCCCGACGAGCCGGGTCCCGAGGGCCTGTCGGTCGCCGCCTCCTACTTCGACCGCACCCCCTACGTCGAGCAGGACGAACAGGGACGCGCGGTCTACGTGGAGCACCACAGAACGATCGGCGACCGCGTACGGGACGTGGTGGCCGGGGGTTTCCGCCTGATCGACCTCGTCGAGCCGGAGTGGCCCGCCTGGAACACGGAGGAGTGGGGCGGCTGGTCCCCGTTGCGCGGAAACCTGATCCCGGGAACGGCGATTTTCGTCTGCGTACGAGACTAGGGGCGTGATCCGCACCGACGCCCTCGGGCAGCTTCCCGTACGCACCGCGGTGCCCGCCCTGGAGCGCGCCCTGGACGCGCACGGGAGCGCGGTGCTGTGCGCGCCGCCGGGGACGGGCAAGACGACGCTGGTGCCGCTGGTCCTGGCAGGGCTGCTCGACGCGGACCGGCCCGTGCGGAAGGTCGTCGTCGCGGAGCCGCGGCGGATCGCGGCACGGGCCGCCGCGCGGCGCATGGCGTGGCTGCTGGGCGAGCGTGCCGGCGGGCGCGTGGGCTTCACGGTGCGCGGAGAACGCGTGGTGGGGCGCGACACGGTGGTGGAGGTGGTGACCACCGGTGTACTGCTCCAGCGCCTCCAGCGCGACCAGGAACTCGCCGGGGTCGATGTCGTCGTCCTCGACGAGTGTCACGAGCGGCACCTCGACGCGGACACCGTCGCCGCGTTCCTCCTCGACGTACGGGCCGCCCTGCGGCCGGAGCTGCGGCTCCTCGCCGCCTCCGCGACGACGGACGCGCAGGGCTGGGCGCGGCTGCTGGGCGACGCGCCGGTGATCGAGGCCCAGGGCGTCTCGCATCCCGTGGAGACGGTGTGGGCGCCGCCGGCGCGTCCGGTGCGGCCGCCGCACGGCATGCGCGTCGATCCGGCGCTGCTGACGCATGTGGCCGCAGTGGTGCGCAGGGCCCTCGCCGAGCGGGACGGCGATGTGCTGTGCTTCCTCCCCGGCGTGGGCGAGATCGCGCGGGTCGCCGGCCGGCTGTCCGGGGTGGGCGCCGAGGTGCTCCAGGTGCACGGGCGCGCGCCGGCGGCGGTGCAGGACGCGGTGCTTGCCGGCTCCGCCGGTACGCGCAGGGTGGTGCTGGCGACCTCGGTGGCCGAGTCGAGCCTGACGGTGCCGGGTGTACGGGTCGTCGTGGACGCGGGGCTCGCGCGTGAGCCCCGTACGGACCATGCGCGGGGGCTGAGCGCGCTCACGACCGTACGGGCCTCACAGGCCGCGTCACGGCAGCGCGCGGGGCGTGCCGGGCGGGAGGCGCCGGGCACGGTCTACCGGTGCTGGGACCAGGCCGACGACGTACGGCTGCCACGCTTCCCCTCCCCCGAGATCAAGGTCGCGGACCTGACGGCGTTCGCTCTCCAGGCGGCGTGCTGGGGCGACCCCGGCGCGAGCGGGCTCGCCCTGCTGGATGCGCCGCCGGGCGGGGCGATGGCGGCGGCCCGTACGGTGCTGACCGCGATCGGGGCCGTGGACGAATCCGGCCGGGCGACCGACAGGGGCGTACGGATGGCCCGCCTCGGCCTGCACCCCCGGCTCGCGCGGGCGCTCCTCGACGGGGCGCGGGAGGTCGGCGTACGCCGTGCGGCGGAGGTGGTCGCGCTGCTGAGCGAGGAGCCCCCGAGGGAGTACGGCGACGACCTGGCCGCGGCCTGGCGGGGGGCCCGTCGCGGGAACGACGCGTACGGGGCGCGCTGGCGCCAGGAGGTGAGGCGACTGGCTTCGGCGGCGGAAGGTTCGGGCGCGGAGCCCCGCAGTGGGCAGAGCGCCGGTCACCCCGCCGGAGCCGGCGACGCCGCAGGGCCGGGCGCAGGCGTGGCGGGAAGCGGTGGCGCCGGAGCGAGCCCCACGGGACCGGTCGGCAGGGGAGCCGCGAGCGCGGGGGCCGCGAGCGCAGGCAGCCAGAGCAGCCGGGCAGTCGGTGCCACGGGCGCCGGGAGCGACGACGCTGTTGCCGGACTCGTGGCCGCGCTCGCGTTCCCCGAGCGGGTCGCCAGGGCCCGTGGTGAGGGCGCCTTCCTCATGGCTTCCGGGACCGGGGCCGAGCTCGGTGACGGGTCGCGGCTGCGCAGTGCGCCGTGGCTGGCGGTCGCCGTCGCCGACCGTTCGGTCCATGCCGCCTCCGCGCGCGTGCGCCTCGCCGCCGTCATCGACGAGGACACCGCGAAGCTGGCCGCCGAGCATCTGCTCGTGTCCGGCGAAGAGGTGCGCTGGGAGGACGGGGATGTCGTCGCGCGCCATGTGCGGCACCTCGGCGCGGTCGAACTGGCCGTACGGGCGCTCAAGAAGCCGGATACGGAACGCGTACGGGAAGCGCTCCTCGACGGGCTGCGGCGCGAGGGGCCGGGGCTGCTGCGCTGGACGCGCGACGCGCAGGCTTTGCGGGAGCGCCTCGCCTTCCTGCACCGGGTGCTGGGCGCCCCGTGGCCGGACGTTTCCGACGCGGCCCTGACGGAACGTACCGACGAGTGGCTGGAGCCGGAGCTGTCACGGGCTCGGCGAAGGGCCGACCTGGGCCGGATCGAGGCGGGCCAGGCGCTGAACCGGCTGCTGCCGTGGGCGTCCGGCGACGCGGCGCGGCTGGACGAGCTGGCGCCGGAACGGATCGAGGTGCCGAGCGGGTCGCGGGTCCGGGTGGAGTACGGCGGGGAGCAGCCCGTACTGGCGGTGAAGCTCCAGGAGATGTTCGGGCTGGCCGAGACGCCGCGGGTGGCGGGGGTGCCGGTGCTGGTGCACCTGCTGTCGCCGGCCGGGCGTCCGGCGGCCGTCACCGCGGATCTCGCATCGTTCTGGCGGGACGGGTACCGCGCGGTGCGGGCGGAGTTGCGGGGCCGCTATCCGAAGCATCCGTGGCCGGAGGATCCGGCGGCGGCTGTTGCTACGAAGTACACGAAGGCTCGGCTCGGGCGGGGCTGAGTCCGGGGGGCGTCTCGGGACCCGTCATGTGCCGACCGGTCATGTGCTGACCGGTCATGTGCTGACCGGTCATGTGCTGACCGGTCATGTGCCGACCGGTTCCGGCCGCAGAGTGGTGTTTTCGGCCGAGTCCCCCGGTCTGCGATCGCGCGCCTCCAGGTACAGGGCGAGCGCGAAGAGGGAGCCGCCGAGGAGCAGGAAGCCCCAGGGGAGGTACGACGTGAGCATGAGTACGGCGACGCGGTTGGTCCTGACGAGTTCGACGGTGGAGTCGATGTAGTCCTCGCGCATCTTCACGTGACCGGCGAAAGCGGTGACCTTGTCGCGGCCGCCCAGCAGGCTGCCGCCGCGCAGCTCTTCCTGGTGGATCTCCTCGCCGTTCACGGGAGCACCCGTAACGGGGTCCACCCAGAACATCCGCCGGGTGGTGTACCAGCGCGTCGTACCGGTCTGCTGCTCCAGCTTCGTCGCGTCGATCCCCGGCATGGGCATCTTCTTCGGGTACTTGACCTTGGTCCAGGGGATGGTCTGCTCGAAGTAGTAGACGTCCATTCCACGGAACGTCCGCTCGCCTTTGTAGTGGATCGGGGCGGAGGTGCGGGTCTGCGCGTCGAAGTACTCGTAGTCGCGCTTCTCGGTGAGGAAGGGCCACTTGAATTCGATGCCTTCGCGCCGGACCCGGTCGCCGTCGACCATCTCGCCGGTGGCGTGCACCGGGGCCTGGCTGTGGGCGTCGAAGATGTAGCGCTCGGGAATGGCCGAAACCATCTTGCCGTCCGGGCCCTGTACGTACGACAGCGAGTCCCACACGACCACGTCGCGGCCGGCGCTCCGCTCGATCTTCTCTGACTCCTCGACGTTGCCCTTGAGGGTCTGGACGATGGTGACCTTCTCGACCTCCTTCGCCTTCATGGAGCTGTACTCGAGAAGCGTCGCGGGTTTCGCCTCCAGCACCATCTCCTGGTACTGGCCGGCCGGGATCTTGGCGAGACGCGGGAAGGCGTACCAGCGAAGCAGCGGTGCCAGGGCGACGAGGAAGACCGCGAAGGCGAGCAGGACCAGGCTGGCTTTACGGCGCACGGCGCGAGCCCCTCTACTTCTTCGGCCCGGGAACGGTCGTCAGCAGGGGCTTGGGCGAGGTCTCCCCCTGCGGGGCGCCGACGGCCGTGACGGTGAGGACGAGCGCGAGGGCGGCGGCCAGCCCGATGGCGGCGGCGACGAGAGCACGCATGCTCGGTCTCCCGGAATCTGATACTGCGTCAGTCGGATGGGCGGTGGCACCGTAGCAATGGAGCCGCGAGATGAGAACACGTCGTACCGACATGCCGCTGCCCCGTCCGGGACGGCGTCCGGGCGGGGCAGCGGCGGCAGAGCCGAGGAGCGGGAGTCTTACTCGGTGGGTGTGCTGGAGGGAGTCGTCGACGGGTCGGCCGTCGGGTCTGTCGTCGGTGCGGTGGTGGCCGCCGTGACGGTCAGTTCGACGGTGAGGACGACTCCGTCGGCGGTCGTGAGACGCAGCTTGTACGTTCCCGCGTTGCCGTCGGTGAAGATCTCGGGAAGCTTCAAAAGGCCGTTGGCGTCGGTCTTGAGAGCGGTCAGAGTACGGACCGTCTTGCCGTCGGCGTCCTTGAAGTACGGGCCCTTGTCGTTCTCCGCGGGCCGGCCGGCATCGTCCGTGACCATCGTCGCGCTCACTGCGACGCCTGCCGCGGCCTTGCCCTTGTACGTCGCCTTCACCTCGACCGCGTCGGTGAAGGAGCCGCCGGCCTGGGCCTTGAGCTCCTTGTCGGACGTACGGGCCAACGCGTCGGACTGCGGCGCGGGCGCGGGCTTGGCCGCGACACTGGCGGCGAAGTCCACGGCGGGAGCTGTGGTGCCGAGCGCCTTGGCGCGCACCATGAACTTTCCGGGCCGGCCGCCCGCGCTGAGGGTGGGCGCGGTGGCGATGCCGTCGGTACCGGTGGTGACGACGATGCGGGTCTCGGCGCCCGGGAAGCGCGCCGCCGTGTCGCCGATGATCTGGAACTGGACCTTGGCGCGCGCGACCACCTTGCCCGCGGAAGTCTTGGCCCGTACCCGCAGCCGGTCGGTGAACTTCTCGCCCTCGGTGGCGGTCACGCTCGCGCTGCCGACACGCTCCAGGGCGGTGACGGGCGCCGGGGCCGGGGGCTGTGGGGAGGGCGGAGGCGTGGTGGGCGGCTTGGCGCCCGGAGGCGTGGTGCCCGGAGGTGTGGTGGGCGGCTTGACCGGCGGGGTGGCCGGGGGCTTGACGCCGTCGCCGCCCGGCCTTCCGGGTGTGGAGGGGTTGCCGGGCCGGGGGGTCTCCGGGGTCGAGGGCGGGGTCGTAACCGGAGCGTCGGGGCGGCCGTTGCCGCTGCCGCGCCCGTTGCCGTGGCTGTCGGGTTCGCCGCTGCCCGGCAGGAATCCCGTACCGTCAGGCACTTCGTGGTTGCCGCGCCGGTAGTAGTCGAACCACGACATGACCGTACGCAGGTACTCCCGCGAACGGTTGTAGCCGAGGATCGCCTGGTCGAGATCGCCCTGCGCCGAAAGGTCACGGTCGTGGGCGCAGAGGTAGCGGCCGGCGGCGAGCGCCGCGTCGTAGATGTTGTTCGGGTTCTTCCGGCCGTCGGCGTTGCCGTCCTGGCCCCAGACCGCCCAGGTGGACGGGATGAACTGCATCGGGCCGACCGCGCGGTCGTGCGTCGTGTCGCCGTCGTACGCACCGTTGTCGGTGTCGGAGATGTTGGCGAAGCCGACGCCGTTGAGCTGCGGGCCGAGGATCGGTGTCAGCGTCGTGCCGTTGGCGTCGACACGGCCGCCGCGCGCCTGGCCCGACTCGACCTTGCCGATGGCGGCGAGCAGTTGCCACGGGAGGCGGCAGCCGGGTTTGGTCTCCCTGATGGTCTCTTCCGCCCGCTTGTACGCGTCCAGGACGGTGGCGGGTATGCCGGCTTCGGCCGGGCCGGCCACCACGGGGAGGTCGATCGAAGTGCCCGGCTTGTTCGGTTTGTTCGGCGTGTTCAGGGGTGGAAGGTCCGTGAAGTACGGCGAGTTGCCCGTCACCGGCGTACCGGGCGGCTCGGTCGCCTCGCCGGCTCTCTCGCCGGCTGGCACCGAAGTGCTGCCCGGCGCCTGAGAGGCGGAGAGCGCTGCCACTACGAGCGCTGCCACCGTGGTGGCTGTCGCCCCCTTGCGCAGCCTGCGACCGAATTGCGCTGCCATACGTCTGGCCCCTCCCGTCAACGGCTGTTCGCGCTCCCCAGCGCGAAGACTCAGGCGACACTACGACAATTCGCAGTGCCGGGACACCGGCGGCTGTCGCCTTATTGCCGCTTGTTCACTGAAATTCAACTCGGAACCATGGGCGGCATACTGATCGTCATTGATCGAAAGAGGACCAAGGGGGACCTTTGCCGTTCACACTCAGCCATGCGGCGGCGGTACTGTCAGGCATTCGACGAGACGGTACCGCGCGCGGACCGCTGCTCGCATCGGCCCTCGTCGCAGGGTCGTTCGCGCCTGACATGACCTACTTCGCGGCCACCGCCGTTCCGGCCGCGATGGCCTTCGGGGACGTCACCCACTCCCTGCCGGGTCTCGTCACCGTCGACGTACTGATCACGGCGGCGCTCGTCGGCCTGTGGCTGCTGATGCGCGAACCTCTGCTCGCCCTGGTGCCGCGGCGCCGGCAGGCCCGCTTCCACGGCTTCGTACGCGGCGAGGACTGGACCGGTATCCAACTCCCCGCACTGGCCTGGCGGTTCTTCCTCTCGGCCGCCATCGGCAGCTGCACGCACGTCTTCTGGGACAGCTTCACGCATCTCGACCGGTGGGGCATGAAGGTCTTCCCGGTCCTCGGCGAGATCGTCGCTGGCTTCCCGATGTACATGTACGCGCAGTACGGCGGCTCG
This sequence comes from Streptomyces flavidovirens DSM 40150, assembly GCF_000429085.1. Lineage (GTDB taxonomy): Bacteria > Actinomycetota > Actinomycetes > Streptomycetales > Streptomycetaceae > Streptomyces > Streptomyces flavidovirens. The sequence continues at coordinate 110,923 of NZ_AUBE01000016.1, forward strand.
GCGGTGGCCCTCGTGGTGATCGTGTGGTTCACGGTCTCGGCACTGCGGCGCCACCCGGACGGGCCCCCTCCCGGCTCCGTACCGCTGCTGGACGTGCGCGGGCGGTGGGCGGCCTGGGGGCTGCTCGCACTGTGCGTGCTGGCCGGCGTCGTACACCGGTGCGTGCGCTGGTACGCCGCGCAGACCGTGCGGCTGACACCGCTCGACTTCGTCCCGACAGCGTGCTTCGGCGCAGGCGCGGGGCTCGCCGTGGGGCTCGTCCTGTACGCCGTGGTGGTGCGGCTGTGGCTGCGCGGCAGCCCGCGGGAGCCTGCCGCCACAGACGCCGGCCCTCAGTCACCGGACAGGCACGCATCACCTGTCCCGGCCGGAAACGCCGGCCGGCCCGGCGACTGAGGGCACTCCCCCACTCCGCAAGGAGGCAGGGACGCGTCTCCGTTACACGTCTCAGTTACGCGTCTCAGTTACACGTATCCGTTACGCGTATCAGTGCGCGGCGGACTCCCAGTCGGTTCCCACACCCACCGACACATCGAGCGGGGCGCGCAGGCTGACGGCGCCGGCCATCTCGCGGCGGACGATCTCCTCCACCCGCTCGCGCTCCCCCGGGGCCAGCTCCAGGACGATTTCGTCGTGGACCTGGAGCAGCATCCGGGTGTTCAGGCCCGCCTCCGTCAGCGCCCGGTCGACGTTCAGCATGGCGACCTTCACGATGTCGGCGGCCGTGCCCTGGATCGGGGCGTTCAGCGCCATCCGCTCGGCCGCCTCACGGCGCTGGCGGTTGTCGCTGTTGAGGTCCGGCAGGTAGCGGCGGCGGCCGAGCATCGTCGCCGTGTACCCGGTGGCCCGCGCCTCGTCGACGGCACGCCGCAGGTAGTCGCGCACCCCGCCGAACCGCTCGAAGTACGTGTCCATCAGGGCCCGCGCCTCGCCCGCCTCGATGTTGAGCTGCTGCGACAGGCCGAAGGCGGACAGGCCGTAGGCCAGGCCGTACGACATGGCCTTGATCTTGCGCCGCATCTCCGCGTCGACCGCGGACCGCTCCACGCCGAACACCTGGGAGGCGACGGTGGTGTGCAGGTCCTCGCCGGAGGTGAACGCCTCGATCAGGCCCTCGTCCTCCGACAGGTGCGCCATTACCCGCAGCTCGATCTGGCTGTAGTCGGCGGTCATCAGCGACTCGAAGCCCTCGCCGACGACGAATCCGCGACGGATGGCACGGCCCTCGTCCGTGCGCACCGGCACGTTCTGCAGGTTCGGTTCGGTGGAGGACAGGCGTCCGGTCGCCGCGACCGTCTGGCTGAACGTGGTGTGGATCCGGCCGTCACCGGCGATCGTCTTGATCAGACCCTCGACCGTGGACCGCAGCCGGGCCTGCTCACGGTGACGCAGCATGATCACCGGCAGTTCGTGCTCGGTCTGCGCGGCCAGCCAGGCCAGTGCGTCCGCGTCCGTGGTGTAACCGGTCTTGGTCTTCTTCGTCTTGGGGAGGTTCAGCTCACCGAAGAAGACCTCCTGGAGCTGCTTGGGCGAGCCGAGATTGAACTCGTGGCCCACCGACGCGTGCGCCTCCTTGACCGCCTGCTGCACCGCGCCGGCGAACTGCTGCTCCATCGCCTCCAGATGGGCGCGGTCGGCCGAGATGCCGTACCGCTCCATCCGGGCCAGCAGCAGCGACGTGGGCAGCTCCACCTCGTGCAGCAGCTCGGTCGCGCCGACCTCCTTCAGCTTCACGGCGAACGCGTCGCCCAGGTCGAGGACCGCGCGGGCCTGCGCCATCAGGGCGTCGGCCTCGGCCTGCTCGTCCTCCTCCGAGCCGAAGGACAGCTGGCCGTCGGCGGCGGCCGGGGCCAGCTCACGGTGGAGGTACTCGACGGACAGGGCGTCCAGGGCGAAGGACCGGCGGCCGGGCTTGACCAGATAGGCGGCGAGCGCCGTGTCCATCGTGATGCCCTCGATGTGCCAGCCGTGCTCGGGGAAGACCCGCAGCGCGTCCTTGGCGTTGTGCATGACCTTCGGCCGGGCCGGGTCCGCGAGCCAGGCGGCGAAGGCCCGCTCGTCCGACTCGTCCAGCTCGGTCGTGTCGAACCAGGCCGCCTTGCCGTCGGCGGCCGCCAGCGCGACCTCGCTGACATTGCCGACGCCCAGGGCCCAGGTCGCGACGGTCGCCACGCCGAGCGGCTGCCCGCCGTGCTGCTCGAGCCAGGTGGCCAGCCCGCCGGCGCGCAGCACCGTGCCGTCGAGCTGAACACCGGCGTCCGGGGCCGGTGCCTCTTCCTCCTGGGCGCCCGGGTCGACAGCGAGCAGCCGCTCCCGCAGGCTCGGGTTACGGATCTCCAGGACCTCCAAGAACCCCTTCAGCGCGGACCGGTCGTACGGCACGCGCTCCAGGTCCGCCACGGCCTTGGGCAGCTCCACGTCACGCACCAGCTCGGTCAGGTGCCGGTTGAGCTTGACCGACTCCAGGTGGTCGCGCAGGGCCTGCCCGACCTTGCCCTTGACCTCGTCGGCACGCTCGACCAGCTCGGCGAACGAACCGAACTGGTTGATCCACTTCGTGGCGGTCTTCTCGCCGACGCCGGGGATGCCCGGCAGGTTGTCCGACGGGTCGCCGCGCAGGGCGGCGAAGTCCGGGTACTGCGACGGGGTCAGCCCGTACTTCTCCTGCACCTTCTCCGGCGTGAACCGGGTCAGCTCGGAGACACCCTTGGTCGGATAAAGCACGGTCACATGGTCGGAGACCAGCTGGAACGAGTCCCGGTCGCCGGTGACGATCAGCACGTCGAAGCCGGCGGCCTCCGCCTGGGTGGCGAGCGTGGCGATGATGTCGTCGGCCTCGAAGCCGTCCACCGCGAACCGCTGCGCGTTCATGGTGTCCAGCAGCTCGCCGATCAGCTCGACCTGCCCCTTGAACTCGTCGGGGGTCGTCGAGCGGTTTGCCTTGTACTCCGGGAAGTCGGCCGAGCGCCACGTCTTGCGCGACACGTCGAAGGCCACCGCGAAGTGCGTGGGCGCCTCGTCGCGCAGCGTGTTCGCCAGCATCGACGCGAAGCCGTAGATGGCGTTCGTCGGCTGGCCGCTCGCGGTGGTGAAATTCTCCGCGGGCAGCGCGAAGAACGCTCGGTACGCCAGGGAGTGCCCGTCCATGAGGAGCAGGCGGGGACGGTTGTCTGCGGTCTTCTTCGATGCTGTCTCTGACACGCCCACGATCCTAGGCCGCACCACTGACAATCGGGGCCCGCGGCCTCTCACTGTCAGCGCAGCGTGACAGGATCGGAGACGTACGTAACAGAACCGCACGCTCAAAGGGGAGCGCCATGGCTGCCAAGCCGCCCGCAGGTGACCCGGTCCAGGACGCGCCGCAGGTCGCGGCCCCCCAGCACGCCGCGGCAGGGCTCCCCGCCATCGGACACACGCTGAAGATGGCCCAGCAGCAGATGGGCGTGCGCCGCACCGCGCAGACCCTCCTCAAGGTCAACCAGAAGGACGGCTTCGACTGCCCCGGCTGCGCCTGGCCCGAGGAGGACAAGCGGCACAAGGCGGAGTTCTGCGAGAACGGCGCGAAGGCCGTCGCCGAAGAGGCGACACTGCGCCGTGTCACCCCCGACTTCTTCGCCGCCCATCCCGTCGCCGACCTCGCCACGCGCAGCGGGTACTGGCTGGGCCAGCAAGGACGCATCACACAGCCGGTGTATCTGGCGGAGGGCGCCGACCGGTACGACGCGGTGACCTGGGAGCGGGCCTTCGAGATCATCGCGGAGGAGCTCAAGGCACTCGGCTCCCCCGACGAGGCCGTCTTCTACACCTCGGGCCGCACCAGCAACGAAGCGGCGTTCCTGCTCCAGCTCTTCGCCCGCGAGTTCGGCACCAACAACCTGCCGGACTGCTCCAACATGTGCCACGAGTCGTCGGGCTCTGCCCTGGTGGAGACCATCGGCATCGGCAAGGGCAGCGTCTCTCTCGAAGACCTGCACCAGGCCGACCTGATCATCGTCGCCGGCCAGAACCCGGGCACCAACCACCCGCGGATGCTCACCGCCCTGGAGAAGGCCAAGGCCGCCGGCGCGAAGATCATCTCGGTGAATCCGCTGCCCGAAGCCGGACTCGAACGCTTCAAGAACCCGCAGACCCCCCAGGGCATGATCAAGGGCGCCGCCCTCACCGACCTCTTCCTCCAAATCCGCCTCGGCGGCGACCAGGCCCTGTTCCGGCTGCTCAACAAGCTGATCATCGAAGCGGACGGCGCCGTCGACGAAGAGTTCGTACGCGAACACACCCACGGATACGAGGAGTTCGCGGCCACCGCGCACGCCGCCGACTGGGACGAGACCCTCACCGCCACCGGCCTGGAGCGCGCGAAGATCGAGCAGGCCCTCGCCATGGTCCTCACCTCCCGGCGCACCATCGTGTGCTGGGCCATGGGCCTGACCCAGCACAAGCACGCCGTGCCGACCATCCGCGAAGTCGTCAACTTCCTGCTGCTGCGCGGCAACATCGGCCGCCCCGGCGCCGGAGTGTGCCCCGTGCGCGGCCACTCCAACGTGCAGGGCGACCGCACCATGGGCATCTTCGAACGCCCCGCCCCCGCCTTCCTCGACGCCCTCGACAAGGAATTCGGAATCACCTCACCCCGCCACCACGGATTCGACGTCGTACGGTCCATCCAGGCCCTGCGCGACGGCGAGGCGAAAGTCTTCTTCGCCATGGGCGGCAACTTCGTCGGCGCGACCCCCGACACCGACGTGACCGAAGCCGCGATGCGCCGGGCCCGCCTGACCGTCCACGTGTCGACGAAGCTCAACCGCTCGCACGCCGTCACCGGCGCCCGCGCGCTGATCCTGCCCACCCTCGGACGTACCGACAAGGACGTACAGGCGGCAGGGAAGCAGTTCGTCACCGTCGAGGACTCCATGGGCATGGTGCACGCCTCGCGCGGCAACCTCGCCCCCGCGAGCCCCCACCTGCTGTCCGAGCCGGCCATCGTCGCCCGCCTGGCGCGGGCCGTCCTCGGCCCCGCTTCCGCCACGCCGTGGGAGGACTTCGAGAAGGACTACGGCACGATCCGCGACCGGATCTCCCGCGTCGTTCCCGGCTTCGAGGACTTCAACGCACGCGTAGCCCGTCCCGGCGGCTTCACCCTGCCGCACGGCCCGCGCGACGAACGCCGCTTCACCACCCCCACCGGCAAGGCCAACTTCACCGCCGCGCCCGTCGAGTACCCCAAGCTCCCCGACGGCCGGCTGCTCCTTCAGACGCTGCGCTCGCACGACCAGTACAACACCACGATCTACGGACTCGACGACCGTTACCGGGGCATCAAGGGCGGCCGTCGCGTCGTCCTCGTCAACCCGGACGACGCCCGCGAGCTGGGCCTCGCCGACGGGACGTACACCGATCTCGTCAGTGAGTGGAAGGACGGCGTCGAGCGGCGCGCCCCCGGCTTCCGCGTCGTGCACTACCCCACCGCGCGCGGCTGCGCCGCCGCCTACTACCCCGAAACCAACGTGCTGGTGCCGCTCGACGCCACCGCGGACACCAGTAACACCCCCGCCAGCAAGTCCGTCATCGTACGTCTGGAACAATCACGCACCGCCTAAGCGTTCGCTTAAGGACGATGGACGCCGTACGACGATCGGAGCCGGGCCCCATGGGCGAGCAGACCGCAGCTGTGAAGTTCCCGCAAGAGGTCATCGATGAGTACGCCGAGCTGGGCGTCGACCTGCCCGCCCTGTTCTCCGCCGGAGACCTCGGCACCCGCATGGGCGTACAGATCGTCGAGGCCTCCGCGGAGCGCGTCGTCGGCACCATGCCCGTCGAGGGCAACACCCAGCCGTACGGCCTGCTGCACGGCGGCGCCTCCGCCGTACTCGCCGAGACGCTCGGCTCCATCGGCTCGATGCTGCACGGCGGCGCCTCCAAGATCGCCGTCGGCGTGGACCTCAACTGCACGCACCACAGGGGCGCCCGCAGTGGCCTGGTGACCGGTGTGGCCACCCCCGTCCACCGCGGACGCTCCACCGCGACGTACGAGATCGTCATCACCGACGACCAGGACAAGCGGGTCTGCACGGCCCGCCTGACATGCCTGCTGCGCGACGCGGACGGCAGCAAGGGCTAAGCGCGTACGGCCGGGAGATCAACTGATCGCGGAGCGCCCGGCAGCGTCACACCGCTGACCCCGGCCAACGATCTTCGGGGCGGGGTCAGCGGCGGGGTGCGGCGGCGGGCTCGCGGTGCTTCCGCCCGCGCGCGAAGCGCCGCGAGCGGGGACACGGCCAACACCGTCACGCCCTTCCGCCGCGCCGTACCGCGCGTACGTACACCGGTGGCTCTCGCCATCACGGCCGCCTCCAAGGGGCCGGCGGCTGACCATCCCGCGAAGAGCGCGCACACTCCGCCGCGACCACCCCCTCTGCGTCAGACCTCAACGCCCTTGCCCGCCACCCCCCTTGTCCCACCACCGGCACAACCGGTTCACTGTCCCCCACCCCCACAGGAGAGCGCCGCCGGTCCCATCCCACACTTCGCACGTCACACCCAAGGGGTTCTCTTGACCGCAGTACGCATACGCCTCACCGCCGTCACCGCCGGAGCCTGCGCACTCGTCCTGGCGGCGGCCCTGCCGTCCTCCGCGATCAACTCCTACAACGCCACGCCCGCACCCGAGCGCACCGAAGTCGGAGCCCTCGTCGCGACGTGGGACAACGACGCGAACCCCACCACGCCCGACCGCGTCGACTGGGTCTGTTCCGGCACCATGATCGACGCGGATACGTTCCTGACCGCCGCGCACTGCACCACCGACTGGCCCGACAACGTGAGGTTCTACGTCTCCCTCGACCAGGACGTGCAGGCCGGCCTCGACAAGGCCGCGGCCCAGCACCCCGGCAACCCGGCGGCCGTCGCCGAAGCGGTCGCCGTCCAGGGCACCGCCCACAACCACCCCGCCTATCCGGGCCCCGCCTCCGACACCCACGACATCTCCGTCGTCGAAGTGCCGGCAGCCGGGCTCAAGGCGAGGTGGTCCTTCACGCCCGCCGCTCTCCCCCTTGCCGGCGCCCTGAACGCCCTCGGCCCCCAGGGCCTCGACGACACCTCCTTCACCGTCGCCGGGTACGGCACCCAGGAAGCCCGGCGCGGGCCCGGCGGCCACACCCACCCCGGCGGCGGCGTACGCATGAAGGCCCCCGTCACATACAACGCACTCAACGACGCCTGGCTGCGGCTCTCCATGACCGCACCCCAGGGCAACGGCGGTGCCTGCTACGGCGATTCGGGCGGACCCAACTTCGCCACCCTCGCCGGCAAGCGCACCCTGGTCGCCACCACGATCACCGGCGACACCCCCTGCTACGCCACGAACGTCACCTACCGGCTGGACACGCCGGGCGCCCGCGCGTTCCTCTCCCCGTACACAAAACTGCCGTAAGGGCGACGCTCTGCCGGTTGTGTCACACATCGTGACTGACCTAGCGTCTCCTCATGGGGACCGGACCGCACACGCATGCCGGATACGCCTTCTGCGCACTCCTGGCCGCACTGGTTGTCGCGGGCTGTACGGAGCCTCCTCATGCCTCCCGGCCCGCGACATCGGGCCCCGCTCCGCAGAGTCCCTCGCCCGAGGAGACCTGCACAAAACTCGTCTCTTACTGGGCGAAAGAGACACTCAAGGGCAGCAAATGGTCAGGCCTCGACTGGGAGCAAAAGGGGCTGTCCAACGAGCAGTACGCCCTGCACGAAGAGATCATCGCCGCAGGTCGCGCCGAGGTGAAGCGCCACGGGCGCGCTGCGGGTCTCAGGCTGGTCGACCGCCTGGCCCGGCAGCAATGCACCGCCCGCAACGGCGCCACCGGCAGCTCGGAGAACTGGCGTCCGCCGGGGTGACAGGCCGCGCAGCCGCGACGTAACGCGCGGCGCTAAGCGACTCCCCCTGAGGTAACACTCCGTAACAAGGATGCGATCACGCATTCGGCCGCCGCTCACATCACCCGCGCCGGTACTCCGGCCAGTGCCCTTTCAGCCACGCAGGCGCCGCCGACACCAAGATCACCCCAAGCGCCGTAGCGGAACTGGGGGTTCTCAGCATGTGGGACTTTCCGGCGGTGAAGGTATCGACGGATGTGTCCACACTGCCCTACCCAGCGTTGGCCTTGGCATAACAAGAGAGTCACATCCTGACTTCACACCTCCACGACCCCTCCACCTCCGCCTAGAGTCACGGCCAGTCACCGCGCCGCCGGGCGCGTCTGCTGCACGGCCCCTGTATCGACCAGAACGGCCCGGCGATCGTCACGGCACCTCAGCAGAGGAGGCCGCGCCAGGGAAAGGACCTTTCGTGCGACACCGTTCTTTGCTCATACTCACCACAGCGCTCACGACCGGAGCACTGACTCTCACGGCTTGTGGGTCGCGCGACGACAACAAGGGCGAGGGTGACAGCAGCAAGAAAACCACCGTCGTCATCGGTGTCGACGCCCCGCTGACCGGCTCCCTCTCCGCGCTCGGCCAGGGCATCAAGAACTCCGTGGACCTCGCGGCCAAGACCGCGAACAAGAACAACGAAGTCCCCGGCATCGAGTTCAAGATCGAAGCCCTCGACGACCAGGCTGTCCCCGCCTCCGGCCAGGCCAACGCCGCCAAGCTCGTCGGCAACAAGGACGTCATCGGAGCCGTCGGCCCGCTGAACTCCGGCGTCGCCCAGTCCATGCAGGGCGTCTTCGACAAAGCCGGTGTGGTCCAGGTCTCCCCGGCCAACACCAACCCGGCACTCAGCCAGGGTGACAACTGGGGCAAGGGCGAGCTGAAGCGTCCGTTCAAGACGTACTTCCGCACCGCCGCCACGGACGTCGTCCAGGGCAAGTTCGCCGCGCAGTACCTCTACAACGACGCGAAGAAGCGCAAGGTCTACGTCGTCGACGACAAGCAGACCTACGGCGCCGGCCTCGCCGCGATCTTCTCCGCCGAGTTCAAGCGGCTCGGCGGCAAGATCGCCGGCACCGACCACGTCACGGTGAAGGAGACCGACTTCTCCAGCACCGCCGACAAGGTCAAGTCGTCGAAGGCCGACTCCGTCTACTTCGGTGGCCAGTACCCCGAGGGCGGCCTGCTCTCCGACCAGATCAAGAAGACCGGCGCCAAGATCCCCACCATGGGCGGCGACGGCATCTACGACCCGGCCTTCATCAGCGCCTCCGGCGTGGCGAACGACGGTGACCTCGCCACCTCGATCGGCTACCCGGTCGAGAAGCTCGCGACGGCCAAGACGTTCATCGCCGACTACAAGGCGGCCGGATACAAGGACCCGTACGCGGCATACGGCGGCTACTCCTACGACGCCGGCTGGGCCATCATCCAGGCCGTCAAGTCCGTCGTCGCCGCCAACGACGGCAAGCTCCCCGCCGACGCCCGCGCCAAGGTCGTCGAGGCTATGTCCAAGGTCTCCTTCGACGGTGTGACCGGCAAGGTCGCCTTCGACAAGTACGGCGACACGACGAACAAGCAGCTCACCGTCTACAAGGTCGAAGGCAAGGTCTGGAAGGACGTCAAGTCCGACACCTTCAAGGACTGACGCACCACCGCCCCACCGCACCACCTGAACGCCCGCGCCACCCGCCCCACTTGAAAACAACCGCGCGAGGGCGCAACAGCGCCCTCGCGCGGAGTCATATCCGACAAGCTCATCGGAGGCCCTGCGGTGCACGAACTGCCGCAACAGCTGGCCAACGGCCTTGCCCTCGGCGCCCTCTATGGCCTCATAGCCATCGGGTACACCATGGTGTACGGCATCGTCCAGCTCATCAACTTCGCCCACGGCGAGATCTTCATGATCGGGGGCTTCGGCGCCCTCACCGCCTACATCGCGCTCCCCAGCGGGACGTCGCTCCTCGTGGCCATTCCCCTCATGATCGTCGGCGGCGCCATCACATCCGTCGCCGTCGCCACCGCCGCCGAACGCTTCGCCTACCGGCCGCTGCGCAACGCCCCCCGGCTGGCCCCGCTCATCACCGCAATCGGCCTCTCGATCGTTCTCCAGCAGCTTGTCTGGGGCCTCTACCCCGACGCGAAGAAGCCGCGCAGCTTCCCCGAGATCCAGGGCGAGTCGTTCAAGATCTTCGACAACCTGTACCTCCAGCGCGCCGACGCCTTCGTCCTCGTCCTCGCCCCCCTGTGCATGCTCGCCCTCGGCCTCTTCGTAGCCAAGAGCCGCAGCGGCCGCGCCATGCAGGCCACCGCCCAGGACCCCGACACAGCGAAGCTCATGGGCATCAACACCGACCGCATCATCGTCATGGCCTTCGCCATCGGTGCCGCGTTCGCAGCCGTCGCAGCCGTCGCATACGGCCTCGACAAGGGCCAGATCAACTTCGAGATGGGCTTCATCCTCGGACTCAAGGCCTTCACCGCAGCCGTCCTCGGCGGCATCGGCAACATCTACGGCGCCATGGTCGGCGGAGTCGTCCTCGGCCTCGCGGAATCCCTGTCAATCGCCTACATCGAAGAGATTCCCGGAATGCAGCAGCTCGGCGGCGGCGCCTGGGCCAACGTCTGGGCATTCGTACTTCTCATCGTCGTGCTCCTCGTCAGGCCACAGGGCCTGCTCGGCGAGCGCGTCGCGGATCGGGCGTGAGAGCCATGACAACCGACACCACGCAGACAGCCGAGACCGCACCGGCCAACCGCAACTCCCGCGCCAACATGTTCCGTTGGCTCACCCTCGCCGGCGGCCTCGCCACCACAGCCAGCACCTTCCTGGCCTGGACCTACACCGACGAGTTCCCCGGCGACCTCACCGTCTACGGATACCCCGGCGGCCTCCAGGTCCTCACCCTCGTCGCAGGCCTCCTCACCACCCTGTACGCCCTCGCCGCACTGGACATCAAGGGCCTGCGCTGGCTCGCGCCCACCGGCACCACCAAAGCGCTGCGACTGCTCGCCCTCGGCGCCCTCGGCACCACCTGGTTCACGGTCATCGCCATCGCCGTCGAACTCGGCGGCATGGTCAACCTCGAACCCGGCGGCTTCGTCGCAGCCGTGGCCTCCGCCATCCCCGTCGCCGCCGCGTTCCAACTGCCCGACGACACCCGCAAGGCCAAGCGCCCCAAGGAACTGCCCTCCTGGGCCGAAATCCTGATCATCGTCGCCGCCTTCGCGATCGGCCTCTTCGTCGTCACCTACGGCATCGACACCGAATACGCCGAACTCTTCACCGGCTACATGATCACCGCCGGGTTCGCCATCGCCGCGCTCTTCAAAGCCGGCCTCATGGCACGCCTCTCGGCGCTCACCACCAAATACCGCTCCATCGCCGTGGCAGCCGCCTTCGTCGCCGCAGCAGCCTTCCCCTTCACCCAGAACACCGACCAGTTCACCCTCATCGCGGTCAACATCCTCATCTTCGCGACCGTCGCACTCGGACTGAACATCGTCGTCGGCCTCGCCGGACTCCTCGACCTCGGATACGTCGCCTTCCTCGGCGTCGGCGCCTACACCGCCGCCCTCGTCTCAGGCACCACCGCATCCGCCTTCGACGTCCAGTTCCCCTTCTGGGCATCCGTCCTCACCGGCGGCGTCGTCTCCCTCATCTTCGGCGTCGTCATCGGAGCCCCCACCCTGCGGCTGCGCGGCGACTACCTCGCCATCGTCACCCTCGGCTTCGGCGAGATCTTCCGCATCACCGTCGGCAACCTCGACGGCGTATCCGGCCCGCAGGTCACCAACGGCCCCAACGGCGTACCCAACGTCCCCGACCTCGTCTTCTTCGGATACGACTTCGGCGAATCCCACACCATCGCCGGCATCGAACTCGGGTCGTACGCCAACTACTACCTGCTCATGCTGCTCGCGATGATCCTCGTCGTCCTCGTCTTCAGCCGCGCCGGCAGCTCCCGCATCGGCCGCGCCTGGGTCGCCATCCGCGAAGACGAGACCGCCGCCACCGCCATGGGCATCAACGGCTTCCGGGTCAAACTCATCGCCTTCGCCCTCGGCGCCACCCTCGCCGGCCTCGCCGGCACCGTCCAGGCACACGTCCAGAGCACCGTGGTCCCCGAAATGTACGTCTTCGCCGGACCCGTACCGCCCAACTCCGCCTTCCTCCTCGCCGCCGTCATCCTCGGCGGCATGGGAACCATCAGCGGACCCCTCATCGGCGCCACGCTGCTCTACATGATCCCCGCCAAGCTGCAGTTCCTCCAGGACTACCAGCTGCTCGGGTTCGGCATCGCGCTGATCCTCCTCATGCGCTTCCGCCCCGAAGGCCTCATCGCCAACCGGCGCGCCCAGCTCGAGTACCACGAGACCGACCAACTCGACGTACCGGACAAGGGCCTGACCGACTCCGGCGTCGGCATCACGAAGGCGGGGGCGTGAACGACATGACGACCACCACCGAGAACACCGTCGAAAACACCACCGAGACCCCCGCGGTCCTCGACGCCAGCGGCGTCACCATGCGCTTCGGCGGCCTCACCGCCGTACGCTCGGTCGACCTCAAGGTGCACGCCGGCGAGATCGTCGGCCTCATCGGCCCCAACGGCGCCGGCAAAACCACCTTCTTCAACTGCCTCACCGGGCTCTACGTCCCCACCGAAGGCAAGGTCTCCTACAAGGGCACCGTCCTGCCGCCCAAGCCCCACCTCGTCACCCAGGCAGGTATCGCCCGCACCTTCCAGAACATCCGGCTCTTCGCCAACATGACCGTCCTGGAAAACGTCCTCGTCGGACGCCACACCAGGACCAAGGAAGGCCTCTGGTCGGCCCTCCTGCGCGGCCCCGGCTTCAAGAAAGCCGAAGCCGCCTCCCACAAGAGGGCCATGGAACTGCTCGAGTTCATCGGCCTCGAACACAAGGCCGACCACCTCGCCCGCAACCTCCCCTACGGCGAACAGCGCAAGCTCGAAATCGCACGCGCCCTCGCCAGCGACCCCGGCCTGCTGCTCCTCGACGAGCCCACCGCCGGCATGAACCCGCAGGAAACCCGCGTCACCGAAGAACTCATCTTCGCCATCCGGGACCAGGGCATCGCCGTACTCGTCATCGAGCACGACATGCGCTTCATCTTCAACCTCTGCGACCGCGTCGCCTGCCTCGTCCAGGGCGAGAAGCTCGTCGAAGGCACACCCTCCGTCGTCCAGGGCGACGAGCGAGTCGTCGCCGCCTACCTCGGCACGCCCTTCGAAGGCGCACCGGGCGCGGAAGAGGCTGCGGAAGTCGAAGCAGCCGAAGAAGCGCAGGGCACCACGAGCAAGACCAGCACCACCAGCACCACCAGCCCGGAAGGGGAAACCCCGTGACCGCTCTCCTCGAGGTCGAGGACCTCCGGGTCGCCTACGGCAAGATCGAAGCCGTCAAGGGCATCTCCTTCAGCGTCGAAGCAGGCCAGGTCGTCACCCTCATCGGCACCAACGGTGCGGGCAAGACCACCACCCTCCGAACACTGTCCGGACTGCTCAAGCCCTCCAGCGGCCGCATCACCTTCGACGGCAAACCGCTCGGCGGAGTCCCCGCACACAAGATCGTGTCCCTCGGGCTGGCCCACTCCCCCGAGGGCCGGCACATCTTCCCCCGCCTCACGATCACGGAGAACCTCCAGCTCGGAGCGTTCCTCCGGACGGACAAAGCGGGCATCGAGAAGGACATCCAGCGCGCCTACGACCTCTTCCCCATCCTGGGAGAACGCCGGAAGCAAGCCGCGGGCACCCTCTCGGGCGGCGAACAGCAGATGCTGGCCATGGGACGCGCACTCATGTCCCAGCCCCAGCTACTGATGCTCGACGAACCGTCGATGGGCCTCTCCCCGATCATGATGCAGAAGATCATGGAGACCATCGTCGAACTCAAGGCACAGGGCACCACCATCCTGCTCGTCGAACAGAACGCCCAGGCCGCACTCTCGCTCGCGGACCAGGCCCACGTCATGGAAGTCGGCACCATCAAGCTCTCCGGCCCCGGCAGCGAACTGCTCCACGACGAGTCCGTCCGCAAGACGTACCTCGGCGAGGACTGAACCACACGAACACAAGGAGAGGCCGCCCCCACGCAGCGCGGGGGCGGCCTCTCCTCTATACGTACATACGTACGCCGTACCGTGCTACTCGCCCTTCGCGGCCTTCTTCTCCTCGGCGTCCTCAATGACCGCCTCCGCCACCTGCTGCATGGACAGGCGACGATCCATCGACGTCTTCTGAATCCACCGGAACGCGGCCGGCTCCGTCAGCCCGTACTGCGTCTGCAGCACCGACTTCGCCCGGTCCACCAGCTTCCGCGTCTCCAGCCGCTGCGTAAGGTCCGCGACCTCGCTCTCCAGCGCCTTCAGCTCCGTGAACCGCGACACCGCCATCTCAATGGCCGGTACGACGTCACTCTTGCTGAACGGCTTCACGAGGTACGCCATCGCACCGGCATCCCGCGCCCGCTCCACCAGATCGCGCTGCGAGAACGCGGTCAGCATGAGGACGGGGGCGATGGACTCCTCCGTGATCTTCTCGGCGGCGGAGATGCCGTCCAGCACGGGCATCTTCACATCGAGGATGACGAGGTCGGGCCGGTGCTCCCGGGCGAGCTCGATGGCCTGCTGCCCGTCACCGGCCTCGCCCACGACCGCGTAGCCCTCTTCCTCGAGCATCTCTTTGAGGTCGAGGCGGATGAGGGCTTCGTCCTCGGCGATGACGACGCGGGTCGTCAGCGGCGGGACGTGCGACTTGTTGTCGTCGTCGGCGACGGGCTGGGGCGACTCGGGGGTGGTCACGGGGCTCCTCGTTCCACGGCAGGTACAGCTCCCCAAGAGCGTACCTAGCTGCGGTAAGGTGGACGCGCAGTGGGTCAAGGGAAACCTTGGATACCGCGAGCCCCGGTAGCCCAATTGGCAGCAGGCAATGGATTCAAAACCCATACAGTGTCGGTTCGAGTCCGACCCGGGGCACTTCTCCTTCGATTCCAAGGTTCACCTACAGTTTGGCGATCTTCACTCGCCCTGGTGAATGCGGTCGTAAATCCGTGCGAGATCACAAGGATCCCGCCAGTCTCGCAATCATGTACGACCTCAGGACGCGTGAGCACGCGCTTACCCTCGTCGCCCAAGGCCGCAGTCTCAACTCCGTGAGCAAGCAGACCGGCATATCCAGGTCCGCCATCCGCGAGTGGCAGATCCGGATCGAGCCGACGCCGCGCATGCTCGGACAAGCCGCACCATGCCCAAGGTGCCTGCCCGTACCCGGCCTTCCAACAGACTCCGCCGCGTACGCCTACCTACTGGGTCTCTACCTCGGCGACGGCTGCATCAGCCCACACCGTCACGGCGGCTACTACCTACGCATTGCGTGCGCAGATGCCTGGCCCAGGCTCATCGACCTGTGCCGCACTGCCATCTCAAGCGTCCGCCCCGAAGACTCCGTCCATGTCCTCCAGCGCCAGGGCTGCGTAGCGGTCACCAGTTACAGCCGCCACTGGCCGTGCCTCTTCCCACAGCACGGTCCTGGAAAGAAGCACGAACGCACGATCTCGCTCCGCTCCTGGCAACAGGCCATTGTGGATGCCCACCCCTGGGATTTCATCCGTGGGCTCATCCACTCCGACGGGTGCCGGATCACCAACTGGACCACCCGTCTCGTCGGCGGCGAGCGGAAGCGCTATGAATACCCGAGGTACTTCTTCACCAACACATCCGTCGACATCCTGCGCCTCTTCACGGACACCCTCGACGCGGTCGGCGTCGAGTGGAAGCCGTCACGGCAGAGCCGCGCCGCGCAAAGCGTCTCGGTCGCCAAACGCGCATCCGTCGCGTTGATGGACGCGCACGTCGGGCCCAAGCACTGACACCGTGCGGGTAGGGCCCCCTGGGGTGTGGGGGCCCGTTGCCCGTGGCGGCAGGGTTACTTCGCGGCTGGGTCGTCCTCGCCGATGTGGTGGACGCGGACGAGGTTCGTGGAGCCCGCGATGCCGGGCGGGGAGCCGGCGGTGATGATCACGACGTCGCCCTTCTGGCAGCGGCCGATGCGCAGGAGGTGTTCGTCGACCTGCGCGACCATCGCGTCGGTGGAGTCGACGTGCGGGCCGAGGAAGGTTTCGACGCCCCAGGTGAGGTTGAGCTGGGAGCGGGTCGCGGGGTCGGGGGTGAAGGCGAGCAGCGGGATGGGTGAGCGGTAGCGGGAGAGGCGTTTGACGGTGTCGCCGGATTGGGTGAAGGCGACGAGGAATTTGGCGTTGAGGAAGTCGCCGATGTCGGCTGCGGCGCGGGCGACGGCTCCGCCTTGGGTGCGGGGTTTGTTGCGTTCGGTGAGGGGTGGCAGGCCTTTGGCGAGGATGTCTTCTTCTGCGGCTTCGACGATGCGGCTCATGGTGCGGACGGTGTCGATGGGGTATTTGCCGACGCTGGTTTCGCCGGAGAGCATGACGGCGTCTGTGCCGTCGATGACGGCGTTGGCGACGTCGGAGGCTTCGGCGCGGGTGGGCCGGGAGTTCTCGATCATCGAGTCGAGCATTTGGGTGGCGACGATGACCGGTTTGGCGTTGCGCTTGGCGAGTTTGATGGCTCGCTTTTGGACGATCGGGACTTGTTCGAGGGGCATTTCGACGCCGAGGTCGCCGCGGGCGACCATGATGCCGTCGAAGGCGGCGACGATGTCGTCGATGTTTTCGACGGCTTGGGGCTTTTCGATTTTCGCGATGACGGGGAGGTGGCGGCCTTCTTCCTTCATGATGCGGTGGACGTCTTGGATGTCGCGTCCGCTGCGTACGAAGGAGAGGGCGATGATGTCGGCGCCGGTGCGCAGGGCCCAGCGGAGGTCGTCGATGTCTTTTTCGGAGAGGGCGGGTACGGAGACGGCGACTCCGGGGAGGTTGAGGCCTTTGTGGTCGGAGACCATGCCTCCTTCGATGACGAGGGTCTGGACGCGGGGTCCGTCGACGCCGGTGACTTCGAGGGTGACTTTGCCGTCGTCGACGAGGATGCGTTCGCCTGTGGTGACGTCGGTGGCGAGGCCTTGGTAGGTGGTGCCGCAGGTATGGCGGTCGCCTTGGACGGGTTCGACGGTGATGGTGAACTCGTCGCCTCGTTCAAGGAGTACGGGTCCTTCGCGGAAGCGTCCGAGGCGGATCTTCGGGCCTTGAAGGTCGGCGAGTACGCCGACGCTGCGGCCTGTTTCGTCGGAGGCTTTGCGTACGCGCTGGTAGCGCTCCTCGTGTTCGGCGTAGGTGCCGTGGCTGAGGTTGAAGCGGGCGATGTCCATTCCGGCTTCGACCAGTGCCTTGATCTGGTCGTATGTGTCGGTGGCGGGCCCCAGGGTGCAAACGATTTTGGCTCGGCGCATAGGTCGAGCCTAGGCCTTACCAGCCAGTAGGAAATTGGCTGTGCGTGACTGTCCAACAACCTTTGCATGAAAGGTTATTGACAAGTGTTGAATTGTGCGCGGGGGTGCTCTGATGAGCGTTGTTCAGAGCTTGGGCGGCGTCATGATGAAGCGGGCGTTCACCAGGGCGTGGAGGGTCTGGCGCTGGGGTTCGAGGTCGAGGGCGGGGGCGTCTTCGGCCATTTCGGAGGTCATGCCCCGGCGTGCGAAGCCGCCGGCGTAGGCGACGGGTACGGGGCGGCCGTCTTCCGCTCCGGGGTCGGCGAGTTCGACGAGGGCGGCGAGGTCGGCGCCGAGGGCCTGGGCGTATTCGCGGGCGCGTTTGACTGCTTCCCGTACGGCTTGGCGGCGTACTTCGCCGTGGGCGGGTGAGTCGGGGCGCATGGCCCACCAGGGGCCGTCGACCTGGGTGAGTTCGAGGTCGGCGAGGCGGGTGGTGAGTTCGCCGAGGGCGGTGAAGTCGGTGAGGGCGGCGGTGATGTGGACGCTTCCGTGGTAGGAGCGGACGCGGTCGCCGCGGCCGTGTCTGGTGAGTTCGGGGCTGATGGAGAAGGCGCCGGTTTCCAGCTTTTCGACGGCGTCGCCGTAGCTCTTGACGAGGTCGAGGGCGAGGGTGTTGCGCCGGGTGAGGTCTTCGAGTGCGGTGCGGCGGTCCGTACCGCGGGCGCTGACGGTGATGCGGATGTGGGCGGTTTCCGGGTCGAATTCGAGGCGTGCTTCGCCCTGGACGGCGAGGCGGGGGGCTTGGGGGGTGCCGTAGGGGGCTGGGGGGCTGACTCGGGGCTCGGGGTTCATCGGTTCGTCGGTCACGCTCTCCACTGTCGCACTCGGGTGTGACAGCGGGCGGTCATCAGATCGAAACGCGGTAGGGGTGTTGCTGGTGTGGCTCGTTGGGCCAAACTCTACGCGCGTCACGTTGTGCGACCGAAGCGCGGAAGCACGGATCGAGGAGACAAGAGAATGCCGCTGAACCGTAGGACGTTCCTGGGCCGCTCGGCCGCCGCCGGGGCCGGTGTTGCCGTGGCCGGCGGGGCTGTGGCCACACCCGCCGAAGCACAGGGCCTCAGCCGCAGTCACGGCCACGGGCGTCCGCCCAAGCGGTACTCCTTCACCGTCATGGGCACGACGGACCTGCACGGCAATGTCTTCAACTGGGACTACTTCACGGACAAGGAGTTCGACGACAAGGCGCACAACGATGTGGGCCTGGCGAAGATCTCCACTCTGGTGAACCAGATCCGCGAGGAGAAGGGCCGCCGTAACACGCTGCTCATCGACGCGGGCGACACCATCCAGGGAACGCAGCTTTCGTACTACTACGCCAAGGTCGATCCGATCACCGCGAAGCACGGCCCGGTGCACCCGATGGCGCAGTCGATGAACGCCATCGGCTACGACGCGGCCGCTCTGGGGAATCACGAGTTCAACTACGGCATACCGGTGCTGCGCAAGTTCGAGGAGCAGTGTGACTTCCCGCTCCTCGGTGCGAACGCGCTGGACGCGAAGACGCTGCGTCCGGCGTTCCCTCCGTACGTCATGAAGAGGCTGCGTACGCCGCACGGCCGTGACGTGCGGGTGGCGGTGCTGGGCCTCACGAACCCGGGTATCGCGATCTGGGACAAGCAGAACGTGCAGGGGAAGATGACGTTCCCGGGTCTGGAGGAGCAGGCGGCGAAGTGGGTGCCGAAGCTGCGTTCCATGGGTGCGGATGTTGTCATCGTTTCGGCGCATTCGGGTTCGAGCGGTACGTCTTCGTACGGTGACCAGCTTCCGTACGTGGAGAACGCGGCGGGTCTGGTGGCCGAGCAGGTTCCGGGCATCGAGGCGATCCTGGTGGGGCACGCGCACACGGAGATCGCCGAGTACTTCGTGGAGAACAAGGAGACGGGCAAGAAGGTCGTCCTGTCGGAGCCGCTCAAGTGGGGGCAGCGGCTGACGCTCTTCGACTTCGATCTGGTGTGGTCGAGGGGCCGCTGGACGGTGGAGAAGGTGGGGGCGAAGGTCCTCAACTCCAATACGGTCGCCGAGGACCCGGAGATCACGAAGCTGCTCGGTGACGAGCACGAGAAGGTCGTCGCGTACGTCAATCAGGTGATCGGTACGTCGACGGTGAGGATGACGACGGCGGAGGCGGCGTGGAAGGACGAGCCGCTGATCGACCTGATCAATCACGTGCAGGCCGAGACAGTGAAGGCGGCGCTGGCGGGTGGGGCGTACGCGGGGCTGCCGGTGCTGTCGCAGGCGTCGTGCTTCTCGCGGACGGCGGCGGTTCCCGAGGGTGAGGTGACGATCAGGGACGCGGCGGGTCTGTATCCGTTCGAGAACACGCTTGAGGCGCGGCTGCTGACCGGTGCGCAGCTGAAGGAGTACTTGGAGTTCTCGGCGCGGTACTACGCGCAGACCGCGGCGGGGGCCGCGGTGGACACGGCGAAGCTGACGAACGCGGGGAACATCCCCGACTACAACTACGACGTGGTGTCGGGTCTGACGTATGAGATCGACATCGCGAAGCCGGCCGGTTCGCGGATTGTGAATCTCGCGTTCGAGTGCAGGCCGGTCGATGCGGCGGCTGAGTTCGTGCTGGCGGTCAACAACTACCGGGCGAGTGGCGGGGGGGCGTTTCCGCATGTCGCGGGTGCGAAGCAGCTGTGGGCGAATTCGGAGGAGATCCGGAACACGATCATCACGTGGGTGAAGGGGAAGGGCACGCTGGACCCGGCGGAGTTCGCGGCGGTGGGGTGGAAGCTGACGCGCGACGGTGTGCCGGTGTTCTAGGCGGCGCGGGATCTTCGGGGGGGCCGCTGCCGCTGTCTGCCGCTGTCCTGAGGGCGGCCTGCCGCTGTCCTGAGGGCGGCGGGCCCCTCGCCGGCTTGTGGCGGCGGTTCCTACCGGCCCTGGACCAGGGGGGTGAGGGCCGGTTGCTGGGCGGGGACGCGAGGGGCTTCGCGGCGTTCCAGGCCGAAGCTGGTGAACGCTGTGCGGCGCGGCATCGGGTAGGGGTCTTTGCCGGTGAGGGAGTTGAGGATCGTCGCGCTGCGCCACGCGGCGAGGCCGAGGTCGGGTGCGCCGACGCCGTGCGTGTGCCGCTCGGCGTTCTGTACGTACACGGATCCGGTCACCGAGGGGTCGAGAACGATACGGAACTGGTCGTCGATCCGGGGTCGCTCCGAGGCATCGCGGCGGATGTAGGCGTCGAGTCCTGCGAGGAGCTGTCCCAGGGGGCGTTCGCGGTAGCCGGTGGCGAGGATGACGGCGTCGGTGGTGAGGCGGGAGCGGGTGCCCTGCTGGAGGTGTTCGAGGTGGAGTTCGACTTTGGTGGTGCCGACGCGGCCGGCTGTGCGGACGGAGACTCCGGGGGTGAGGACCGCGTCGGGCCAGCCGCCGTGGAGGCTGCGCTGGTAGAGCTCGTCGTGGATGGCGGCGATGGTGTCGGCGTCGATGCCTTTGTGCAGTTGCCATTGGCGCGGGCCGAGGTCGTCGCGTACGGACTCGGGCAGGGCGTGGAAGTAGCGGCTGTAGTCGGGTGTGAAGTGCTCCAGGCCGAGCTTGGAGTACTCCATGGGGGCGAAGGCCTCGGTCCTGGCCAGCCAGGTGATTTTTTCGCGGCCTGCGGGGCGGGCGCGCAGCAGGTCGAGGAAGACTTCCGCGCCGGACTGTCCTGAGCCGATGACGGTGATGTGTTCGGCGGCCAGGAGCCTTGCGCGGTGGGCGAGGTAGTCGCAGGAGTGGATGACGGGGACGGTGGGGGCTTCGGCGAGTGGTTTGAGTGGTTCGGGGATGTAGGGCTGGGTGCCGACGCCGACGGCGACGTTACGGGTGTAGGCGCGGCCGAGGGCTTCGGCTTCGCCGTCGGCGTCGAGTTGGGTGAAGTCGACTTCGAAGGCGTCGCGTTCGGCGTTCCAGCGGACGGCGTCGACCTGGTGGCCGAAGTGGAGTCCGGGGAGGTTGTCGCTGACCCAGCGGCAGTAGGCGTCGTATTCGGCGCGCTGGATGTGGAAGCGCTCGGAGAAGTAGAAGGGGAAGAGCCGTTCGCGGGTGCGCAGGTAGTTGAGGAAGGACCAGGGGCTGGCGGGGTCGGCGAGGGTGACGAGGTCGGCGAGGAAGGGGACTTGGAGGGTGGCGCCTTCGATGAGGAGGCCGGGGTGCCAGTGGAAGGCGGGGCGTTGTTCGTAGAAGGCGGTGGCCAGGCCGCCGTGTACGCCGTCGGCGAGGGCGGCGAGGGACAGGTTGAACGGGCCGATGCCGATGCCCACCAGGTCGTGGGGCAGTTCGGGTTCTTGGGGCTGTGGGGCGGCGGTCATCGGTGGGTGCTGCCTTCCGGAAGTGAAAGGGGTGAGGGGAGGGAGGGGTGTGAGAGGAGTGAGAGCAGTGCTTTGAGGTCGTTGGGGGTGGTGTGGGGGTTGAGGACGGTGGCTTTGAGCCAGAGGCGGCCGTCGGCGCGGGCCCGGCCGAGGACGGCGTGGCCTTCTGTGAGGAGGGTGCGGCGGATGGTGGCGATGTCGTCGTCGCTGGCGTTGGTGGGGCGGAAGAGGACGGTGCTGATGGTGGGGCGGTCGTGGAGTTCGAGACCGGGGGTGTTCTCCACGAGGTCGGCGAGGTGCTGGGCGGCGGCGCAGGTGTGGTCGACGAGGGCGGCGAGTCCCGTACGGCCGAGGGCGCGGAGGGTTACGGCGATCTTGAGGATGTCGGGGCGTCGGGTCGTACGCAGGGAGCGGCCGAGGAGGTCGGGGAGGCCGGCTTCGGTGTCGTCGTCGGCGTTGAGGTAGTCGGCCTGGTGGGCGAGGGGGGTCAGGGCGGCGGTGCCGGGGACGGCGAGGAGCCCGGCGGCGACGGGTTGCCAGCCGAGTTTGTGCAGGTCGAGGGTGACGGTGTGGGCGCGGTCGAGCCCGTCGAGGCGGTGTTTGTGTACGTCGCTGAAGAGGAGTGGGCCGCCGTACGAGGCGTCGATGTGGAGCTCGGCGTTGTGGCGTGCGCAGAGGTCGGCGATCTCGGGGAGCGGGTCGATGCGGCCGGTGTCGGTGGTGCCGGCGGTGGCGGCGACGAGGAGGGGGTGGTGCAGGTCGGTGAGGGCTTCGTCGAGTGCGGCGAGGTCGATGACGCCGGCGGGGGCGGGGACGGTGACCGGTTCGGGGAGGCCGAGGAGCCAGGCGGCGCGGGGCAGTGAGTGGTGGGCGTTGGCGCCGTGGACGAGTTGTACGGGGCCGTGGCGTTCGCGGGCGAGGAGGAGGGCGAGCTGGTTGGATTCCGTGCCGCCGGTGGTGACGAGGGCGTCGGGTGCGGGTCCGTGGGGGTAGATCTCGGCGGCGAGCGTGCGGGTGACGTGCGCTTCGAGGGCGGAGGCCGCGGGTGCCTGGTCCCAGGAGTCCATGGACGGGTTGAGGGCGGACACGGCGAGGTCGGCGGCGGCGGCGACGGCGAGCGGCGGCGTGTGGAGGTGCGCGACGCACAGGGGTTCGGCGGGGTCCGCGGCGCCGTGGGCGAGTGCCTGGACGAGGGTACGGAGGGCTTCTTCGGCTCCGGTGCCGGTGTCGGGCAGTACGGTCGCGGTGGCGTCCAGGAGGCGTTGGGCGACGGTGTCGGGGCCGCCGGCGGGGATGGGTCCGCCGCGGGCGAGGGCGCCTTCGTGGAGGGCGTCGAGGACGGTGTCGAGCAGGGGCCGCAGGGCAGCGCGTCCGCCTGAGCCGCCGGCGAGGGGCGGGAGGGGGGTGCCGGGGGGCGGCGTACTCATGCGAGGTCCTTCGGGTGCGCTGGGCTGGCACACCAGCGTGTACAGGCATGAGCCGGTGCGTCCGGAGTGCTCAACGATCTCAACCCGAAAGTGGTACTCCCGCGCGGCTGGGGAGAGTTGGATTCGGCTGAGCTGATATGGGCCGGGTGGTGGGGGCGGGGCCGGCGGGGGCCGTCATGGCACGCGGTCGCCGGGCCGGTCACGGTGCCCGTGCCGTGCCCGTGTCCATGGCGGCTACAGCCGTAGGGGCCGGCACCCGGCCCCGGTGCGAGCGCCCGCCGCAGCCGCAGGCCTGCGACCGTTACGCGCCCCGCCCTTGGACGGGCGACAGCCGCAGCCACAGACGGGCACCGAGCCCTCGGAGGCATGCGGCCACGCGGACCGGCGACGGCCGCAAGCAAGCGCCGACACCGGGCCCCGGTGCGAGTAGCCGCCGTAACCGCACGCCTGCGACCGCACCCGCCCGCCCTTGGACGCGCGGCAGCCGCAACCGCAGACGGGCACCGAGCCCTCCGAGGCAAGCGGCCACGGTAGACCGGCGACGGCCGCAAACAACCGCCGGCACCAGGCCCCGGTGCGAGCAGCCGTCGTAACCACACACCTGCGACCGCACCGCCCACCCTTGGACGCGCGACAGCCGCAGCCGTGGACCGGCACCGGCCCCGGCGCCAAGGGTCGCCGTAACCCCGCACCTGACTGCCCTCGCCCCCTGGCCGGGCAGCGGACCTGACCGCAGGGCGGTGGCCGGGGCGGTGCGTGCCGGTGCGGTCTGTCGGCTCGTCAGTCGCCCCGTACCGCGATGGCGCGTCGCAGGTCGTCGAGTTGGTCGGTCAGTTTGCGGCGTAGGGCCGGGATCATTTCGGTGTCGTGCAGGGCGTTCTCGCCGAGGCGCAGTGAGTCCTTGTCGATGGCGAAGTGGGGGAAGGCGTAGCGGCCCGCGGCTTCGGCGATGGCGGGGCCCCGGCGGTCGGCGACGGCCTTGGCGTCGCGGTAGTAGCGGGGGATGTAGTCGCGTACGAGAGCGGTCTGTTCGGGTTGCCAGAAGCCCTGGGCGGTGGCGGTGAAGAGGTAGTTGGAGAGGGTGTCGTCGTCGAACATGCGGGTCCAGGCGGCGGCTTTGGCCTCGGGTGTGGGCAGGGCGGCGCGGCAGCGGGCGGCGCCTTCCTGGCCGGTGGCGCTGAGGTCGCGGTCGAGTTCGGCGGCGATGGCGGTCTCGTCGGTGGCGCCGAGTACGGCGAGGCGGCGCAGGATGCGCCAGCGCAGTTCGGGGTCGAGTTCGGGGCCGCCGGGGACGCTGCCGGTGTGGAGCCAGTCCTGGATGGCGTCGGGCTGGGTGGCGGCGTCGATGAAGTGGCGTACGGCGGTGAGGCGCAGGCCGGTGCCGTTGCCGTCTTCGGTGCGGCGGATGAGGTCACGGCAGATGGTGGTGAGGGTGGCGAGGGCGGCGGGACGTTGGGCCGCGTGGAGGTAGCGGTCGGCGATCTGGGCGTGGGCGAAGGCGAGTACGCCCTGGACGATCGCGAGGTCCGTTTCGTACGGGAGGTGGGCGCGGGCGGTTTCCAGGTACGCGGCGGGTTCGAGTTCGCCGTCGCGGACCATGTCGCGCAGGGAGTTCCACAGGATGGCGCGGGTGAGCGGGTCGGGGACGGCGGAGAGGTTGCGCAGTACGACGTCTTCGGACTGCTCGTCGAGGCGGATCTTGGCGTAGGTCAGGTCGCTGTCGTTGAGGACGACGAGCGCAGGGCGGCGGCCGGGGCGTACCGTCGCGGCCTCGTCCTGCGGTACGTCGACTTCGAACCGCTCGCGCAGGACGAGGCTCCGACCGTCGAGGGGGTCGCGGTCGTAGGCGCCGACGGCGAGGCGGTGGGGGCGGCTGCCTTTCCGGTCGACGGTGATGTGCCACATGCCTTCCGCTTGCCCGGTCGTGGGGGCGAGTGTGTCGACTCCGGTGGTGCGGAGCCACTGGTCGGCCCAGGCGTGGACGTCGCGGTCGGTGGCGGAGGCGAGGTTGTCGATGAAGTCGGCGAGGGTGGCGTTGGCGAACTTGTGGCGGGCGAAGTGGGTGTTGATGCCGGCCAGGAAGTCCTTTTCGCCGAGCCAGGCGACGAGTTGGCGCAGGGCGGAGGCGCCCTTGGCGTAGGAGATGCCGTCGAAGTTGAGCATGGCGGACGCGGTGTCGGGGACGGCGTCGGGGTCGGGGGCGACGGGGTGGGTGGAGGGGCGTTGGTCGGCGTCGTATCCCCAGCCTTTGCGGGTGATGGCGAAGTCGGTCCAGGTGTCGGTGAAGCGGGTGGCTTCGGTGAGGGTCTGGTAGCCCATGTATTCGGCGAAGGACTCGTTGAGCCAGATGTCGTCCCACCACTGGAGGGTGACGAGGTCGCCGAACCACATGTGGGCCATTTCGTGGGCGATGACCATGGCGCGGGTCTGGCGTTCGGTGTCGGTGACGGCGGAGCGGTAGATGAATTCGTCGCGGTAGGTGACGAGGCCGGGGTTTTCCATGGCGCCGGCGTTGAATTCGGGAACGAATGCCTGGTCGTAGGAGTCGAAGGGGTAGGGCTCTTCGAACTTCTCGTGGTAGCGGTCGTAGCAGGCGCGGGTGATGCCGAGGATTTCGCCGGCGTCGGTGTTGAGGTACGGCGCGAGGGAGCGGCGGCAGTGGATGCCGAAGGGCAGGCCGGCGTGTTCGGTGCGTACGGAGTGCCAGGGGCCCGCGGCGACGGCGACGAGGTAGGTGGAGATGAGGGGGGTGGGGGCGATGGTCCAGCGGCCGGCGCCCTGGTCGGGCCGATGCTGGGCGACGCCGTTGCCGAGGACGGTCCAGTCCTGGGGGGCGGTGACGGTGAGGGCGAAGACGGCTTTGAGGTCGGGCTGGTCGAAGGCGGCGAAGACGCGCTGGACGTCTTCCAGGAAGAGCTGGGTATAGACGTACGTTTCGCCGTCGGTGGGGTCGGTGAAGCGGTGCATGCCTTCGCCGGTGCGGGAGTACCGCATGTCGGCGTCGACGCGCAGCTCGTGGTCGCCCGCGGTGAGGCCGGTGAGGGGGAGGCGGTTGCCGACGAGCGTTTCGGGATCGAGTGGCTGCCCGTCGAGCGTGACGGCGCGCAGGACGGCGGGCTTGAGCTCGACGAAGGTGTCCCCGCCGGTGCGGGCGGTGAAGTGGATGACGGTGCGGGAGTCGAAGGTCTCTTCGCCGCGGGTCAGATCGAGTTCGATCGTGTACCGGTGTACGTCGATGAGCTGGGCTCGGGTCTGCGCTTCGTCGCGCGTCAGTACGGGCATGGGGACATGCTGCCCGATGGTGTGCGGTGGCACATGCGCCGAGGCACCGTAGTGGTCACCGGCGGAGCGATGGGCAGGGCTCCCGCCACCGGCCACGCCGAGTCAGGCGCGACAGACGCGGCTGTCGCCCTTTGTCTTGCTGATCGTCGTGACAGTCGTCTCGCTGGACGGTTGCCATGGACACGCACTCCAGCGGGGCCTAGTGGCCCGGCGTCCGTACGGGCAGGCCCCGGTCGGCGGCTGCCTCCGCCAGGCGTTTGTCGTAGGTGACGAACGCGGTGGTGACGTGCGGGGCTTCCCACTCGTACGAAGTACGCCTGCTCCGGGCCGTCGGTGCGGCGCGCCCGGGTGGGCTGCCGGCTAGGACTTGGCGATCGTTTCGTGGTGGCGGATGACCTCGGCGATGATGAAATTGAGCAGTTTTTCGGCGAATGCCGGGTCCAGTTTGGCGCTTTCCGCGAGTTCGCGCAGGCGGATGATCTGGCGGGCCTCGCGGGCCGGGTCGGCGGGGGGAAGCTGGTGCCGTGCCTTGAGGAGGCCGACCTGCTGGGTGCATTTGAAGCGCTCGGCGAGCATGTGGACGACGGCGGCGTCGATGTTGTCGATGCTGTCGCGCAGCCGGCTCAGTTCGGCGATGACGGACTCGTCGATTTCGCTGGATTCGCTGGAGGTCATGGTCAGCGAGCTTACGTCGGTCAGGTCGCGATGGTCGGCGGGTGTTCGGGATCTGGGATCTGGTGGCTCCAGCCGCCGTGGACGGCGCGGCCCTGCTGTTCCCGGAAGCGGACGGGGGCCATGCCGACGCGGCGGGTGAAGAGGCGGGAGAAGTAGGCGGGGTCGTCGTAGCCGACGCGGCGGGCGACGGCGGCCACGGGGAGTTCGGTGGCGGCGAGGAGTTCCTTGGCGCGGCCGAGGCGGATGCCGAGGAGGTAGTCCTTGGGGCTGCATCCGGCGCCGCGGCGTACGGCGGTGCGCAGCTCGGCGGGGGTCATGCCGTGGCGGGAGGCGTGTTCGGCGACGGACAGGGGCTGGAAGGCGTCGCGGGCGAGGGCCTGGAGTACGGGGTCTGTGTCGGCTCCCGCGTCGGCGCGGGCGCGGCGCAGGGCGACGAGGAGTTCGTGGACGGCGGCGCCGGTCTCGACTTCGAGGAGGGGGTTTCCGCGGCGTGCGGCGCGGGCGATGCGGCCGACGGCGGCGCGGGCGGCGGCGGTGTCGGCGAGGGGGACGACGGGGCGGTCGGGTTCTATGTAGCCGAGTTCGGTGTACGTGGTGGTGGCGGGGCCGGTGAAGTCGACGAAGCTCTCGTCCCAGCCGGTGGCCGGGTCGGGTCCGTAATGGTGCGGTGTGCCGGGTATGAGCCAGATCAGGGCGGGTGCCGTGACGGCGGCGCGCCGCCCGTCGGGGCTGCGGTACCAGCCGCTGCCGGCGCTGATGACGACGGCGACGTGGTGGTCGAGGGTGCGGGGGCCGACGGTGGGCAGTGTGCCGTGCTGGAGGCCGACTCCGAGGCACACCAGGCCGAGCTTGTGGTGGGTGGGGCTGGGGGTGAAGTAGCGCATCCAGGTGTGGTACATCCGCTTTGTTTTCCTCCCCGTCTGCTCATGTGGCGTTCCGTGGGTGATCCCTTGGCGATCCCCTGCTGATCCCCTGTTGATGCCCTGGTGACCCCCTGGTGACCCCCTGCTGATCCCTTGCGTCCAAACAGCGCTGATCTTTGTCCATGGACCGTTCCACCGCCAGGGGTGAGGCTGAAGCCCTGACAGTGGAGCGAGAGGCGGGGACCGTGGCTGACTTCACGGTGGGTGAGTCGGATTTCGAGCTGGACGGGCGGCCGGTGCGGCTGCTGTCGGGCGCTTTGCACTATTTCCGGGTGCATGAGGGGCAGTGGGGGCACCGGCTCGCGATGCTGCGTGCCATGGGGCTGAACTGTGTGGAGACGTACGTCCCGTGGAATCTGCATGAGCCGGAGCCCGGGCGGTTGCGTGACGCGGGGGCGCTGGGCCGATTCCTGGACGCGGCGCGGGAGGCGGGGCTGTGGGCGATCGTGCGTCCTGGGCCGTACATCTGTGCCGAGTGGGAGAACGGCGGGCTGCCGCACTGGCTGACGGGTGCGCTCGGCGCGCGCGTGCGCACGCGCGATGAGCAGTATCTGGGGCATGTGGAGCGGTGGTTCGGGCAGTTGCTGCCGCAGGTGGTGGAGCGGCAGATCGACCGGGGCGGCCCGGTGGTCATGGTGCAGGTCGAGAACGAGTACGGCAGTTACGGCTCGGACCAGGTGTATATGCGGCGTCTGGCCGGGTTCTTGCGGGAGTGCGGGGTGACCGTGCCGCTGTTCACCTCCGACGGGCCCGAGGAACACATGCTGTCGGGTGGTTCGGTGCCGGGGGTGCTGGCGACGGCGAACTTCGGGTCGGGGGCGCGCGAGGGCTTCGAGGTCCTGCGGCGGTACCAGCCGTCGGGTCCGCTGATGTGCATGGAGTTCTGGTGCGGCTGGTTCGACCACTGGGGGGCGGAGCATGTCGTACGGGATCCCGCCGACGCGGCGGCGGCGCTGAGCGAGATTCTTGAGTGCGGCGCCTCCGTCAACATCTACATGGCGCACGGGGGAACGAGCTTCGCGGGCTGGTCGGGTGCGAACCGTGCCGGGCAGCTCCGCGAGGGGGAGCTGGAGCCGACCGTGACGTCGTACGACTACGACGCGCCCGTCGACGAGTTCGGCCGCCCCACGGAGAAGTTCTGGCTGTTCCGCGACATTCTCGCGCGCTACCAGGACGGCGGGGCTCCGGTGCCGGACGTACCGGCCACGCCGGACACGCTGGGTGAGCCGGTGCGGGCGCAGATCGCGGAGTGGGCGCCGCTCCGCGACGTACTGGAGGTGCTCGGCGGGCCGGAGACACACTGCGCGGTGCCGCCGACGTTCGAAGAGCTGGGCGTGGACCGGGGGCTGGTCCGCTACCGGGTGGACGTGCCGGGGCCGCGGCGGGCGTACCCGCTCGGCGTGAGGGGGCTGCGGGACCGGGCTGTGGTGTACGTCGACGGGGCGCGGGCGGGGGTGCTGAGCGGCGGGGCGGGCGAGTCCGCCGCGTACACGGCGCTGGACGAGCCCGTGGCGGGGCCCGCTTCGGTGGAGCTGTGGGTGGAGTCGCTGGGGCGGGTCAATTACGGGCCGTGTGTCGGCGAGTCCAAGGGCATCACGGGTGGCGTGCTGCATGAGCTGCAGTATCTGCACGGTGTACGGGCGCGGGGGCTGTCCCTGGACGCGTTCGAGGACACGGAAGCGGTCGGGAAGGTCGCGTACCGGTCCCCGGAAGGGGTGGTGGGGGCGTCGGGGCTGTTCCGGGGAACGTTCGAAGTGCGGGGTGCGGGCGACGCGTCGCTGCGGCTGCCGGGGTGGGAGCGGGGCTTCGTATGGGTGAACGGCTTCTGCCTGGGCCGGTACTGGGCGGCGGGGCCTCAGGAGGCCCTGTACGTTCCCGGACCCGTTCTGCGGGAGGGTGCGAACGAGGTGTGGGTGCTGGAGCTGGAGAGCGCCGGTGAGCGCTTCGCCGAGTTCGGCTGACGGGGAGCGGACGCCCAGGAGAGCCGGTCCGTTGCGCCGCTCCCATGTAAGCACCCGGTGCTCCTGGAGCTGTGCCCCTTACATCTGACAAAGGTGGGGCGGGTGTTGGACTGACGCGTCCAGCACCCGCCCGGTCCGCGAACGTTCAGCGGTGGTTCCCAGTCAGGGTCAGAGGCCCGCGGCAGCCGACTTGATGGCGGCGGCGAAGGTCGACACCTCGGTGTACACGCCGGGGTAGTTGGGACGTGCGCAGCCATTGCCCCAGCTGACTATCCCGACCTGTATCCAGGCGTTGGTGTTGTCCCGGCGGAACATCGGTCCGCCCGAGTCGCCCTGGCAGGTGTCGACACCGCCCTCGGTGAAGCCGGCGCAGATCTCCTCGCCCGCCACCAGGTCGGGGTACGAACGCTTGCAGCTCGTGTCGGAGACGAACGGGACCTGGGCCTTGAGGAGGTAGCGCTGCTGGCCGCCGCCCTCCCTGGCCGCTCCCCAGCCGGCGACCGTGAAGGTGCCGCTGTTGTACGCCGTCGTGTCGGCGATCTTCAGGGTGGGCAGGTCGATGGGCCTGGCGAGCTTGATCAGCGCCCAGTCCTTGCCCGTGCCGTTGTAGCCGGGGGCCTGGAGGACCTTGGTGGACTTGACCTTGATGGCGCTGGAGCTCCGCAGGTCGACGACACCGGCGGTGGCGGTGATGCTGGTGTTGTTACCGGATCCGCTCACGCAGTGGGCGGCGGTCAGGACGATGTCCTTGGCGTAGAGCGAGCCGCCGCAGCCCATCGAGAGCCGGACCATGAACGGGAACTCGCCCTGGGCGGCGCGGGTTCCGCCGACGACGGGCGGCGTCGACGCGGCGGCCGCGGACGCGCCGGCGGGCTGGATGCTGACCGCGGCGAGGATCACTGCGCCGGCGGCGGCACATCTCTTGAAGGCACGCAGAAGGTTCTTCAACGAACTGCCTCTCGTGGGAAACCGTGGGGGGTCGCTGTGCCCGCGCATGACGGACAGCGCGCACACCACCCGAAAAAGATGGCATGAGCCCGTCAAGGCGTTGCTGGATTATGCGGAGCCGTCCGCCCTGCCGACAAGGGAGGCAATCCAGCCACACCCCGCGCAGGCGCCACACCGTCGGCATCCGCCCGGCGAATCCGCCTACAGTGGAGACCGGTTCACCGTCGTTGTGCAGACGTACGGAGGTGAGTGCGGACGTGACCAGCGGGAGCGAGGTCGTACACGGCTATCCGCATCTGACGACCGTGCGGTCCGCCCTCGCCGCGCTCCACAGACGGCTCTCGTACGACGGCGTGCACTCCTACGCCCCGAGCGTCTTCCCCGCCGACGTGGCCTTCTGCGACCAGGACGATCTCCACCTCGGGACCCAGCGCGTGGCCCGCGCCCTCGTCCAGCATCTGCGCCTGCCGGACGCCCGCATGATCGTGAGTTTCCGCGAGATGGAGCACGCCGCCAGCGTGGAGCTGGCAGCGGGTCCGGAGTACTTCATCGAGCTCAACGACCGCTTCAGGACCCACCGCGACGACATCGGGGCCGCCCTCGCCCACGAGATCACCCATGTGCTGCTGCACCGCCTCGGCCTGGCCTTCGCCGGCACCCGTGACAACGAGATCCTCACCGACACCGTGACGACATACCTCGGGGCGGGCTGGCTGCTGCTCGACGCGTTCCGTGAGGACGGCGCGTCCAGCCAGAAGCTCGGCTATCTCACCCCGGAGGAGTTCGGGTACGTCCTGGCGAAGCGCGCGATCGCCTTCGGTGAGGACCCCGCGCCCTGGTTCACCAGCGCGCAGGCCTACACGGCGTACACGAAAGGCCTCGCGCAAGCCCGCCGGGACGGGCAGCAGCCGCCGCTGACCGCCGCGGGGTGGGCGGGGCGCCGGAAGTACGCCAGGGAGCGGCGGTACGCACAGGAGAACGGCAGCCGTACGGACCACGGTTCCTCGTCCCCCTCGGCGTCGTACGCCTTCGAGGGGGGCGGGCGCGACACGCTGCGGGTGTCGTTCCCGTGTCCCACGTGCCAGCAGCGCATCCGTGTTCCCGTGAGCGGCCGGGTACGGGCACGCTGCGCGCTGTGCCGCACGATTCTCGAATGCGACACCTGAACACACGCACGTAGTGTCGGCACATGACGAAAGATCCGGAAGCGGGTCCGAGGACCCTGTCCGAAGCGGTGTACGACGGCGGGGACGACGCCGTCGTACGGCTGCTGCGCTCCGGCGTACCGGCCGAGCAGACCGACGACGAGGGCGAGAGCGCGCTCTACAGAGCGTCCGTACAGAACCGTCCGGGCATGGTGCGGCTGCTGCTCGCGGCGGGCGCCGATCCGGACCGGGCGAGCGGCCGGGAGGGCGGTGACCTGCCGTTGTGCGGCGCCGCGGTCGGCGGCCACACGGAGGTGGTGGAGGCCCTCCTGTCGGCGGGCGCGACGCCCGACCTGCGCGAGGCGCTGGGGTTCACCGCGATGGCGTGGGCCGTCCGGCAAGGGCACGCGGACACGGTCGAGGCGCTTTTGGAGTACGGCGCCGATCCGGACCTCGCCGCTCCCGGTACGGAGCCGCCGCTCGTGCTCGCCGCGCGGCGCGGGTCCACGGAGACCGTACGGACCCTTCTGCGGCACGGCGCTTCCGCGCGGCGCGAGGCGCTGGAGGAGGCGCTGCGGTGGCTCGAAGTCGATGTGGAGGACGAGCTGCGGGCGGGGCTGCTGGAGACCTTCGCGGACGGTGTGGCGGAGGTCGCGACAGTCACCAGCCGCATCGTGGAGGACGGCGGGGAGACGGTCGTCGTCGAACTGCTGCGGGACGGCACGTCGTCGGCCGGCGCCGAGCAGCAGACCGGGCACGCCGCGATCGCCACGCTCCTGGAGGAGCGGCTGGGCATCCGTACGCCTTTCGAGGAGCTCGCCGAGCGGGCGCTGAGCGGCGGTGATCCCGGCCGGGACGAGTGGATGGAGTCCGTGGCCGCGCTGTGGCGGCGCGGTGACGAGGAGACGTTCCAGGCGGCGGCCGAGTGGTGTGTGAGCGGTGATCCTCTGCGGCAGACGTTCGCCGCCGACGTTCTGGCGCAGCTCGGCTTCGAGCAGGGCGGGAAGCCGTTCGCCGCGCGGTCCCTGCCGCTGCTGCGGGAGCTGGCGCGCGAGGCGCGGGAATCCGGTTCCGAGCCGGCTCAGGCGGCTGTGCTGGCGCTGGGGCACCACGGTGATCCTGCGGCGCTTCCCGAGATCCTGCGCCACGTCGACCACCCCGACGCCGATGTACGTCACCGGGTGGCCCTCGCCCTCATCGGCCTTGTCCCCGCCGGTCACCGGGAGGGTACGGCGGCGCTGATCACTCTCAGCGGCGACACCGACGAAGAGGTGCGCGACTGGGCGACGCTGGCGCTCGCCGGTCTCGACGCCGATACGCCGGAGATCCGCGAGGCGCTGGCGGCCCGCCTGGAGGACCACGATCCCGACACCGCGGCGGAGGCGGCACGCGGCCTGGCGGCGCGCGGGGACGCCCGGGCGGTGGACGCGCTGGGCCGGCTGCTGCGGGAGGAGGATCCGCAGGGGTACGCGTACGCGACGGCGGTCGAGGCGCTGGAGCACATCGAGGACGCGACGGTGAGGCTCCGGCTGCAACACACGCCGCCGCGCTACCGGTGAGGGGTCCTGTGACCGGGTCTCCGTTCCTCAAGCGGACACTGAGGAACACGCCTGCGCGGAACCCTCAGCAGCCGTGGTCGACGAGGTCGAACGACGCGTAATGGTCGGCCGTGTAGTAGTCCTCCTGCGCCGCTTCACCCGTGACGACGCGGCGGGCGCCGCGGTTCGGTGAGCCCGGTGTGACCACGGTGTACTCGTGGTAGTAGCCGGTGGTCCGGTCCGGCAGGATCTGCTCCCGGTTCTGGAAGACGGTCCCGTCCCGCTCGTACGGGTAGGGCCCGCCGGCCTCGATGAGGTCGAGCGTGTCGTGCGCCTGGGCGGGCAGGGCGGAGTAACAGATGTCACCGACCACGGGGGCAGGGGCGGCGCTCGCCGCGAGCGTGACCGGGCCGCCGACGAGGAGGGCGCAGACGAGGGCGGCGATGCCGCTGATGGCTGAGAGACGTGGGGGGATTCTCATGCGCCTCATGATGAGGCGCGTAGAGCGTGCCGCGTCAATGCCAACTGGCCTCGGTTCTCCGTACGTTCACCTGCCCCACCGCCAACCTCCGGACGCTCCACACGTTCTCGCGTCGCCGGACCATCGGGGGCTGTCCGGCCGCACGGGGCCGGCGCCCGCTACCGCGCCCCGTACACCCGGCCCGGTGTCGCGGACTCGGCCAGGAGCCGGGCCGCTGCGCCGCCCGCCTCCGCCGGGGTCCATCGCGCGCCCTTGTCCGCCGTGGCGCCAGGGCGCCAGCCCTCCATGACCGTGATGCGGCCCGCCTCCGCTTCGAATACGCGGCCGGTCACCCCCGCCGATGCCGCCGAGCCCAGCCACACGACCAGCGGCGAGACGTTCTCCGGGGCCATCGCGTCGAACTCGCCGTCCGCTCCCGGCGCCGCCATCGTCTCGGCGAAGGTCTGCTCCGTCATCCGGGTACGGGCCGCCGGTGCGATCGCGTTGACCTGGACGCCGTACGGCCCCAGTTCCTGCGCCGCGACCAGCGTCAGCCCGACGATGCCCGCCTTCGCGGCCGAGTAGTTGCCCTGCCCCACACTTCCCAACAGGCCCGCCCCCGAGCTGGTGTTGACGACACGTGCCGCCACCTCCCGCCCCGCCTTCGCTTGCGCCCGCCAGTACGCGGCGGCGTACTTCAGCGGCAGGAAGTGGCCTTTCAGGTGTACGCGCACGACCGCGTCCCAGTCGTCCTCGTCCAGGTTGACCAGCATCCGGTCCCGCACGAAACCGGCGTTGTTGACCAGGGTGTCGAGCCTCCCGAACGTCTCGACCGCCGTGGTGACCAGGGACGCCGCGCCCCCGGCCGTCACGATGTCCCCGCCGTGGGCCACCGCCTCTCCCCCCGCCGCCGCGATCTCCTCGACCACGCACTGCGCCGGACCCGCGGACGCCCCCGCGCCGTCGGGCCCGGCCCCCAGGTCGTTGACGACCACCTGTGCGCCCTCCGCCGCGAAGGCCAGGGCGTGGGCCCGCCCCAGCCCCCGTCCGGCGCCCGTCACGACGACGACTCGCCCGGCGCAGATTCCCGTACCGGTCCCGGTCCCGGTCATTTCCCTTCCCCTTTCACTTGTCCCCGTTCTCCCCGCGACTGCCCGCTGTTGACGGTCGCCGCGTCCAGGAACGCGGGGCGTTCCCCGCCGCCGTGGACGAGGAGGGACGCACCGCTCACGTACGCCGCCCGCCCGGACGCGAGGAAGACGGCCGCGTCGCCGATCTCGCCGGGTTCCGCGAGGCGGCCCGCCGGGACGGTCCGGCCGACGGCCGCGACGCCGGCCTCGTCGCCGTAGTGCAGGTGCGAGAGCTCGGTGCGGACCATGCCGGGGACGAGCGTGTTCACCCGTACGCCGGGCGCCCACTCCACCGCCATCGATCTGGCCAGGTTCTCCAGCCCCGCCTTGGCCGCCCCGTACGCCGCCGTCCCCGGCGAGGGCCTGGTCCCGCTGACACTGCCGATCATGACAACCGATCCCCCGGTCGCCCGAAGGTGCTCGTACGCCGCCAGAGAGGCCGTCATCGGTGCGGTCAGGTTCAGTTCCACGACCCGCGCGTGACGGGCCGCCTCGCCCTCCCCCAGCAGCCGGTACGGCGTCCCGCCCGCGTTGTTGACCAGTACGTCGAGCCGTCCGTACGTCGCCACGACGCCGGTGAAGAAGTCCTGGACGGCCGCCCGGTCCCGCAGGTCGAGTGGCCGGAACTCCGCCTCGCGGCCGCTCGCTTCCACCACCTCGTCCGGCGGCCGGCGCGCGCAGATCACGACCTGCGCCCCCGCGGTCAGGAACGCCCGCGCGATGCCGGCGCCGACGCCGCGCGTGCCGCCTGTGACGACGGCGACCCTCCCGTTCAGTTCCATTCGCTGCTACCTTCCGCACCTAACAAACGTTTGGTGGAAAGGTAGCTGATCCGCCCATGGGTGTCTCCACCTCAAGCCCGGAAAGCACTGGCATTTCCGTCGTGACGGTCGACTTCCCGCCCGTCAACGCGCTTCCCGTACAGGGCTGGTACGACCTCGCCCACGCCGTCCGAGCCGTCGGCCGCGACCCCGCCGTCCGTTGCGTCGTACTCGCCGCCGAGGGACGCGGCTTCAACGCCGGGGTCGACATCAAGGAGCTGCGGCGCGACGCGGGCCACACCGCCCTCGTCGGCGCCAACCGCGGCTGCGCCGAGGCGTTCGCCGCCGTCTACGAGTGCGAGGTCCCCGTCGTCGCGGCCGTGGGCGGCTACTGCCTCGGTGGCGGCATCGGCCTCGCCGGCAACGCCGACGCGATCGTCGCCTCCGACGACGCCACCTTCGGCCTGCCCGAGCTGGACCGGGGCGCGCTCGGCGCCGCCACCCACCTCGCGCGCCTGGTCCCGCAGCACCTCATGCGCGCGCTGTACTACACCTCGCGCACCGCCACCGCCGCCGAACTGCACGCCCACGGGTCGGTCTGGAAGGTCGTCCCGCGCGCCGAGCTCCTCGGCGAAGCGCTTGCCCTGGCGCGCGAGATCGCGGGCAAGGACGGCACCCTCATCCGGCTGGCCAAGGCCGCCATCAACGGCATCGACCCTGTGGACGTACGCCGCAGCTACCGCTTCGAGCAGGGCTTCACCTTCGAGGCCAACCTCAGTGGCATCGCCGACCGCGTCCGTAACACCTTCGGCAGCACCACCGGCCGCACCACCGGCCACACCGTCAGCGACACCTCGGGTCAGGAGGGCAGCCGTCCGTGACCGACAAGACGATGACAGCCGAAGAAGCCGTCGGGCGGCTCCGCAGCGGCATGACCGTCGGCATCGGCGGCTGGGGCTCGCGCCGCAAGCCGATGGCCCTGGTCCGAGCACTGCTCCGTACCGAGATCAGTGATCTCACCATCGTCTCCTACGGCGGCCCCGACATCGGCCTCCTCGCCGCCGCCGGCAAGATCCGCAAGCTCGTCACCGCCTTCGTCACCCTCGACTCGATCCCCCTGGAGCCGCATTTCCGTACGGCTCGCCAGAACGGCACGATCGACCTCACCGAGATCGACGAGGCGATGTTCATGTGGGGGCTCCACGCGGCCGCCAACCGGCTCCCCTTCCTCCCCGTCCGGGCCGGCATCGGCTCCGACGTGATGCGCGTGAACCCCGCCCTGCGTACGGTCACTTCGCCGTACGACGACGGGGAGGAGTTCGTCGCCGTACCCGCCCTGCGCCTGGATGCCGCACTCGTCCACCTGAACCGCGCCGACCGGCTCGGCAACGGCCAGTACCTCGGACCCGATCCGTACTTCGACGACCTCTTCTGCGAGGCGGCCGACACGGCGTACGTCTCCTGCGAGCAGGTGGTCGAGACGGCGGAACTGACGAAGTCCGCGCCGCCGCAGAGCCTCCTCGTCAAGCGCCACTACGTCACCGGCGTCATCGAGACCCCGAACGGCGCGCATTTCACCTCGTGCGCCCCCGACTACGACCGCGACGAGGCCTTCCAGCGGGTGTACGCCGCGACCCCCTGGCCCGAGTTCGCCGGACGCTTCCTGTCCGGCAGCGAGAAGGCCTATCAGTCCGCCGTACAGGCGTGGCACGAGGAGCAGAAGTGACCACCAAAGCCACCAGACCCGTCACTGCCACCCGCGCCGAACACTGCGTCATCGCCTGCGCCGAAGCCTGGCGCGACAACGGCGAGATCCTCGCCAGTCCCATGGGCACGATTCCCGCCATCGGTGCCCGTCTGGCCAGGCGCACCTTCTCCCCCGACCTCCTCCTCACCGACGGCGAGGCCGTGCTGATCAGTCTGGACGGGGCTCCGGAGGGCTGGCTTCCGTACCGTCAGCATCTCGCCATGGTCACCGGTGGCAGGCGCCACGTGATGATGGGCGCGAGCCAGATCGACCGCTTCGGCAACCAGAACATCTCCTGCATCGGCGACTGGCGGCAGCCCGCCCGCCAGCTCCTCGGCGTTCGCGGAGCGCCCGTCAACACCCTCAACAACCCGACGAGTTACTGGGTCCCGAGGCACTCCACCCGCGTCTTCGTCGACAAGGTCGACATGGTGTCGGGCGTCGGTTACGACAGCGCGGCCGCCGCGGGCCCGAGCGCCACCCGCTACCACCGCATCCCCCGTGTCGTCACCGACCTCGGCGTCCTCGACTTCGACACCCCCGACCACTCGATGCGCCTCGCCGCCGTGCACCCCGGCGTGACGGCCGCCCAGGTCCGGGAAGCGACAGGCTTCGCGCTCACCGTCCCCACGGACGTCCCGTACACCCGCGAGCCTTCCGCCGAGGAACTCCGCCTGATTCGCGAGGTCATCGATCCGGAGGGCTTGCGCGACCGCGAGGTCAGCGCCCGATGAAGACGGCGCTCACCGAGCTCACCGGCGTCGAACACCCCATCGTCCAGACCGGCATGGGCTGGGTCGCGGGACCTCGCCTCGTATCGGCCTGCGCCAACGCGGGCGCGCTCGGCATCCTGGCGTCCGCGACGATGACCACCGAGCAGCTCCTGCGCGCCGTACACGAGGTCAAGTCCCGTACGGACGCCCCCTTCGGCGTCAACCTGCGGGCCGACGCGAGTGATGCACGTGATCGTGTACGGGTCATCATCGACGAGGGCGTGAAGGTCGCCTCGTTCGCGCTCGCGCCCTCCAGGGACCTGATCGCGGAGCTGAAGGACGCGGGCGTCGTCGTCATCCCGTCCGTCGGCGCACGCCGGCACGCCGAGAAGGTGGCGGCGTGGGGCGCCGACGCCGTCATGGTGCAGGGCGGCGAGGGCGGGGGCCACACCGGGGAGGTGGCAACCACGGTGCTCCTCCCCCAGGTTGTCGACGCCGTGGACATCCCCGTGATCGCTGCGGGGGGCTTTTACGACGGGCGTGGCCTGGTCGCGGCACTGGCGTACGGCGCGGCAGGCATCGGGATGGGCACGCGCTTCCTGCTCACCCGCGACTCGACGGTCCCGGACACGGTCAAGGCGCGGTACCTGGCGGCGAGCGTAAAAGACGTCACGCTCACGACCGCCGTCGACGGTCTTCCGCACCGCCTGCTCCGTACGGACCTCGTCAACTCCCTCGAAGGGGCGGGCCGTACGAGGGCGCTGGCGCAGGCGGTGCGCCGTGCGGCCGGATTCAAGAGGATCTCGGGACAGAGCTGGGCCGCGATGGTCCGCGACGGCCTGGCCATGAAACACGGCAGGGACCTGACCTGGAGTCAGGTGTTGCTGGCCGCCAACACCCCGATGCTGCTCAGGGCCTCCATGGTGGAGGGCCGCACCGATGTCGGGGTGATGGCGTCCGGGCAG
Organism: Streptomyces flavidovirens DSM 40150; assembly: GCF_000429085.1. Lineage (GTDB taxonomy): Bacteria > Actinomycetota > Actinomycetes > Streptomycetales > Streptomycetaceae > Streptomyces > Streptomyces flavidovirens. Next base: position 150,244 of record NZ_AUBE01000016.1, read on the forward strand.
GTGGCGGCGGTGATCGACGATCTGCCGTCCTGCGCGGAACTGGTGGCACGTGTCATGGCCGAAGCGAACGAAACGCTCGAACGACTTCAGGCAGCTCCGACGTCACTCCGCACCTCGCCCAGCAGTGTGCCGACACCGGAATGATTCCTTTTCAGCAAAGGAATCGCGAGGGCACCCGGATCTGATGATTGCGTTCCACGAGGCCCGCTGCCTGCCCCCTGCGGCCATGGGGGCAGGCAGCGGAAAAGCGCCGCAGGGAAGCCGGTCGCCCCTACGCGGCCGCGCTGCGGCTACCGCCCTGGGCGCGGCCACCACGCCCACGGCCGCCACCACCCTGCGCCGCTCCCGCACGGCCACCGCTCTGTGCCCGCGCACCGGCACGCTCGCCCTGCGCACGGCCACCGGCGCCACCACGGCCACCCGCACCGGCTCCGGCACGACCACCCGCGCCACCAGCACCAGCGCCGGCACCCGCACCGGCACGACCACCAGCGCCACCCTGGGCGCGCTCGCCCTGCGTACGGCCACCACCCTGCGTACGGGCGCCACCGCCCAGGCCGCCGCCGGCACCGCGACCGGCGCCACCGCCACGCCCACCGCTCTGCTGCGGACGGCGCTTCGGCTTCGCGGAAGCCTGCTGCTGCTGCGGGACCTCGATCACGATGGCGACGCCCGAGGGCTCGCGCGCACCGGTGATCCGGGTCAGCTCGTCGTCGCTGGACTTGACCCGCGCGGTCTGCGGGACGATGCCGGCGGCCGACATCAGCTGCGTCATCTCACGCTTCTCGTCGGGAAGCACCAGCGTGACGACGCTGCCGGACTCGCCCGCGCGAGCGGTACGGCCGCCACGGTGCAGGTAGTCCTTGTGGTCGGTCGGCGGGTCCACGTTGACCACGAGGTCGAGGTCGTCGACGTGGATGCCGCGGGCCGCCACATTGGTCGCCACCAGCGCGGTGACCTGCCCGGTCTTGAACTGGTCGAGCGTGCGGTTGCGCTGCGGCTGCGAACGGCCGCCGTGCAGTGCCGCCGCGTACACACCGCTGGCCAGCAGCCGCTTCGCGAAGCGGTCCGCGGCGCGCTTGGTGTCCACGAAGAGGATGACCCGCCCGTCGCGGGCGGCGATGCGCGTGGCGACGGCCTTCTTGTCGGTCTCGTCGGCGACGTACAGCACGTGGTGCTCCATCGTCGTCACCGCGCCCGCCGACGGGTCGACGGAGTGGACCACCGGATCGGTCAGGAACATCCGCACCAGCCGGTCGACATTCCGGTCCAGGGTCGCCGAGAACAGCATCCGCTGCCCGTCCGGCTCGACCTGCTTCAGCAGCGCCGTGACCTGCGGAAGGAAGCCCATGTCGGCCATCTGGTCGGCCTCGTCCAGAACGGTGATCGACACCTGGCCGAGGTCCGCGTCACCGCGCTCGATGAGGTCCTTCAGGCGGCCGGGGGTGGCGACGAGCACCTCGGCTCCGCGCCGCAGCGTGTTCGCCTGCTTGGTGATCGACATGCCGCCGACGACCGTGGCCATCCGCAGGTTCACGGCCGTGGCGTACGGCGTGAGCGCGTCGGTGACCTGCTGCGCCAGCTCGCGGGTGGGCACCAGGACCAGGGCGAGCGGCGCGCGCGGCTCGGAGCGCCTGCCCGCGGTGCGGGCGAGCAGCCCGAGGCCGAAGGCGAGGGTCTTGCCGGAACCGGTGCGTCCGCGGCCGAGGATGTCGCGGCCCGCGAGCGTGTTCGGCAGGGTCGCGCCCTGAATGGGGAACGGCTCGGTCACACCCTGGGCCGCCAGGGTCTTGAGCAGGGCCGCGGGCATGTCGAGATCGGCGAAGTTCTCGACGGGCGGCAGCGCCGGGGTAATCGTCTCCGGCATCGCGAATTCACCCTGCACAGGCGTGGCCCTGCGGGCGGCTCCCTTTGCGGGGGCCTTGCCGCGAGCGGGCTGCGCGGAGCGGTTGCGGGCGGGACGCGCGGAGCGTGCGGTGGTGGCGGCGGGGCGTTCGGAGCGGGTCATTCAGGTTTTGCCTTCCTGTAAACAAGCACAAGCCGGGGCCCGCACCTTCACGGTGCGGGCCCCGGCTGGCGAGGTATCGCGTCGGCGAATTAGGCCGGGACGATGTTCTCCGCCTGCGGGCCCTTCTGGCCCTGCGTGACGTCGAAGGAGACCTTCTGGCCCTCCTGGAGCTCACGGAAGCCCTGGGTGGCGATGTTCGAGTAGTGAGCGAAGACGTCAGCGCCGCCGCCGTCCTGCTCGATGAAGCCGAAGCCCTTTTCCGAGTTGAACCACTTCACGGTTCCAGTAGCCATGTCATTCTCCTAAAAAACTGGGGCAGATCCGGAAATCCGCACCGTACGGATTCCACGTCGCCGCAATGAGCCCCATCCGGAGAACCGGAAAACAAAATGCGCCTGAGGAAGCATTCCCGTCAGGCGCACATAATGTTTATGGGTACCAAAACTGCAACTCGCTCACTCTAACACGATGGCGCCGGAGCACCACCCCTTGGCCGCAAGAAGATCGTCGTACCACCGGAGGCGCGAGCCCGCCCCCTCAGCAGCCCCCTCAGCCTCCTCGGCCTCCTCAGACGCGTTCGATGATGGTGACGTTCGCCTGGCCGCCGCCCTCGCACATCGTCTGGAGGCCGAACCGGCCCTGCGTACGCTCCAGTTCGTGCAGCAGCGTCGTCATCAGTCTGACGCCGGTCGCCCCCAGGGGGTGACCCAGCGCGATCGCACCGCCGTTGACGTTCACGCGGGCCGGGTCCGCGCCCGTCTCCTTCAGCCAGGCCAGCACGACCGGCGCGAAGGCCTCGTTGATCTCGACCAGGTCCACGTCGTCGATCGCCATGCCGGCCTTCTTCAGTGCGTACGCCGTCGCAGGAATCGGCGCCGACAGCATCCGGATCGGGTCTTCCCCCCGCACCGACAGGTGGTGGATACGGGCACGCGGCGTCAGCCCGTGTACTGCGACCGCCCGTTCGGACGCGATCAGCATCGCCGCCGCCCCGTCCGAGACCTGCGACGAGCACGCCGCCGTGATCGTGCCGCCCTCCAGTACCGGCTTCAGCCCCGCCATCTTCTCCAGCGTGGTGTCGCGGCGCGGCCCCTCGTCGACCGTCACGCCCCCGTACGCCACCGTCTCCCGCTCGAAGCGCCCCTCGTCGGTGGCGCGCACCGCCCGCTGGTGCGAGCGCAGTGCGTACTCCTCCATGGCGAGCCGCGAGATGCCCCACTTGCCGGCCATCAGCTCCGCCCCGTGGAACTGGTTCACCGGCAGTGAGCCGTACCGCTCCCGCCAGCCCTGCGAGCCCGCGAACGGGCCGTCCGTGAGGCCCAGCGGCTCGGCCGCCTGCCGGGACGCGAAGGCGATGGGGATCTGCGTCATGTTCTGCGTGCCCCCGGCGACCACCAGATCCTGGGTCCCCGACATCACACCCTGCGCCGCGAAGTGCACCGCCTGCTGCGAGGACCCGCACTGGCGGTCGATCGTGACGCCGGGCACCTCTTCGGGCAGCCCCGCCGCCAGCCACGCCGTACGGGCGATGTCGCCCGCCTGCGGTCCCACCGTGTCCAGGCAGCCGAAGACGACGTCCTCGACCGCCGAGGGGTCGATGCCGGAGCGCGAGACGAGGGCCTTCAGAACGTGCGCTCCGAGGTCGGCCGGGTGGGCGGCCGCGAGGCCTCCCCTGCGCCGGCCGACCGGGGTCCGTACCGCTTCGACTATGTAGGCCTCGGCCATGGCTGCTGCTCCTTCGTATGACGAGTGTCGGACAAGCGGTTCACGTACGCAGAGCGATGCCGTCCAGGACCATCGACAGGTACTGGCGGGCGATCTCGTCGGGGCTGTGCAGGCCGCCCGGCCGGTACCAGGACGCGGCGACCCAGACGGTGTCGCGGACGAATCGATAGGTGAGCCGGATGTCGAGGTCGGCGCGGAAGACCCGCGCCTCGACGCCGCGTTCCAGCGTCCCCAGCCACGCCTTCTCGAACTTCTGCTGCGAGTCGGCGAGGTAGCGGAAGCGGGGCTGCGCGGACAGGTGCCTGGACTCCTTCTGGTAGATCGCGACGGCGGCGCGGTGCCGGTCGATCTCCCTGAAGGACTCGGTGACGAGCGCCTCGATGGTCTCCCTGGGCCCGAGCCCGGCGGCGAGCACGGCGTCGTACCCCTGCCACAGCTCGTCCAGGAAGGTGGAAAGGATCTCGTCGAGCATCGATTCCTTGGAATCGAAGTGGTAGTAGAGGCTGCCCGCGAGCATGCCCGCCGCGTCCGCGATCTTGCGGACGGTGGTGGCGTTGTAGCCCTGGGCGGCGAACACCTCGGCTGCCGTGCCGAGGAGTTCACGGCGCCGCTCGGGCGAGGCGGTCACCTGGTTTTTCTTCTTGTCGGGCACGTTGTCAGGCACGTTGTTAGGCACGCTGCCATTGTCCGCCCGGGCACGGTCCGCCTGGGCATCGTCTAGGCGCGCTGGCTGCTGATGGAGACTGTCTCGCCGGTCATGTACGAGGAGTAGCCGCTGGCGAGGAAGACGATGACGTTCGCGACCTCCCAGGGCTCGGCGTACCGCCCGAACGCCTCACGCTCGGTGAGTTCCGCGAGCAGCTCGGCGGAGGTGACCTTCACCAGGTGCGGGTGCATGGCGAGGCTGGGGGCGACGGCGTTGACCCGTACGCCGTACGCCGTCGCCTCGACCGCCGCGCACCGGGTGAGCGCCATGACGCCGGCCTTGGCGGCCGCATAGTGGGCCTGGCCGGCCTGGGCGCGCCATCCGACGACGGAGGCGTTGTTGACGACGACACCGCCCCGGCCGGCCGCCTTCAGGGTGCGCAGGGCCGCGCGGGTGCAGCGGAAGGTGCCGTTCAGTGTCACGTCGATGACCTTGGACCACTGCTCGTCGGTCATGTCGACGAGTTCTGCCGTGCCGCCGAGGCCCGCGTTGTTGACCACGATGTCCAGGCCGCCGTGTTCGCGTACCGCGCGGTCGAAGAGCGCCTGTACGTCGCTCTCTTCGGTGACGTCGCACGGCAGGGAGGCGACGTTCCCGGCGCCGAACTCCTCGGCGAGCGCCTCCTCGGTGTCGTTCAGGCGGCGGGCGTGGGCGTCCCCGATGACGACGCGCGCGCCCTCCTCCAGGAATTTGCGCGCTGTGGCGCCGCCGATACCGGCGCCGGCCGCTGCGGTGATGACGGCGGTACGCCCCTTGAGGAGACCGTGGCCCGGTACGTACTCGGGCCGCGGGGCGCCGAACTCCTCGACGCTGCTCATGGCCGTACGTTAACCTACCAAACACTTGTTAGGGAAGGATGAGCCGCGATGCCCACGCCCACCGCCCACGAGCCTCCTGTGCTGTACGAGCGACGCGGGCCCCTCGCGTACGCCACGCTCAACCGCCCGCGCTACCGCAACGCCCAGAACTCCGCGATGACCTACGCCCTGGACGCGGCCTTCTACCAAGCCGCGGCGGACTCCGAAGTGAAGGTGATCGTGCTGGCCGGAGCCGGCGAGCACTTCTGCGCCGGCCACGACATCGGCACCCCCGAACGCGACGCCCATCTGCCCTTCGAGCGCAGGGCGGGCCTGTGGTGGGACCACTGCGGCAAGCAGGGCGCCGAGTCGCGCTTCGCGCGTGAGTCGGAGGTCTATCTGGGGATGTGCCGGCGCTGGCGCGAGCTGCCGAAACCGGTCGTCGCGTCCGTCCAGGGAGCGTGCGTCGCGGGCGGGCTGATGCTCGCCTGGATCTGCGACCTGATCGTCGCTTCCGAGGACGCGTTCTTCGCCGATCCGGTGGTGCGGATGGGCATACCCGGAGTCGAGTACTTCGCGCACCCGTGGGTGATGCCGCCGCGGATCGCCAAGGAGTTCCTCTACACGGGCGACCGGATGCCGGCGCGCAGGGCGTACGAGGTCGGCATGGTCAACCGCGTCGTGGAACGGGCCGAGCTGGCGGAGCGTACCGAGGAGCTGGCCCTGCGGATCGCCGGGATGCCGCGCCTGGGGCTCGCCCTCACGAAGCGGGCCGTGAACCAGGCGGAGGACCTTCAGGGCATGCACACCGGCATGGACTCGGTCTTCGCACTGCACCACCTCGCCCACGCCCACAACGCCGAGACCGCCGCGGACCCGCTCGGCGGGATGGATGTGTCCGCGATGAAGAAGGCGAGTACCTGATGGACTTGCGGCACACGCCGGAGGAGGACGCCTTCCGCGCCGAGGCGCGGGCGTGGCTGGCCGCACACGTCCCCGCGGAGCCGCTCCCCTCCCTGGAGACGGAGGAGGGTTTCGCCGCGCACCGCGCGTGGGAGGCACGGTTGCACGCGGACCGCTGGTCGGTGGTGTCGTGGCCGCGGGAGTACGGCGGGCGGGGCGTCGACATCTTCATGTGGCTGCTCTTCGAGGAGGAGTACTTCGCGGCGGGCGCTCCGGGGCGGGTCTCGCAGAACGGCATCAGCCTTCTCGCGCCGACCCTCTTCGACCATGCCACCGAGGAGCAGCGCGCCCGCGTTCTGCCGGCCATGGCGAGCGGTGAGGTGATCTGGGCGCAGGCCTGGTCCGAGCCCGAGTCGGGGTCGGACCTCGCCTCCCTCACGTCACGCGCCGTACGGACGGAGGGCGGGTGGCTGTTGTCCGGGCACAAGACGTGGTCGTCGCGGGCCGCCTTCGCGGACCGGGCCTTCGGGATTTTCCGTACGGGCCCCGAGGCGGCCAAGTCGCACCACGGCCTGACCTACCTGATGTTCGACCTGAGGGCGGACGGGGTCACGGTGCGCCCCATCGGCCGGCTCGACGGCAAACCCGCCTTCGCCGAGGTCTTCCTGGACGACGTGTTCGTGCCGGACGAGGACGTCATCGGCGAGCCGGGGCAGGGCTGGCGGATCGCCATGTCTACGACGGGGAACGAACGTGGGCTGACCCTGCGCTCCCCCGGCCGTTTCACCGCCGCCGCCGACCGGCTCGTACAGCGGTGGCGTACGTCGGCGGATCCTTCGGACACGGCGCTGCGTGACCGGGTGGCGGACGCGGTGGTGGGGGCGCGCGCGTATCAGCTCTTCACGTACGCCAACGCTTCGCGCTGCGCGGCGGGCACGGTCCTCGGAGCGGAGTCCAGCCTCAACAAGGTCTTCTGGTCCGACTACGACATCGCCCTGCACGAGACCGCGCTCGATCTGCTGGGCGCGGACGGGGAGCTGGCGGGGAGCGAGTGGGCGGAGGGCTATGTGTTCGCGCTGGCCGGGCCCATCTACGCGGGGACGAACGAGATACAGCGCGACATCATCGCCGAGCGCCTCCTCGGCCTGCCGAAGGGCCGCCGCTGATGAGGTTCCTGCTGACCGACGAACAGGCCGCTTTCGGACGTTCCCTGGACGCGATGCTGACGGCCGCGGACACACCTTCTGCCGTACGGGCATGGGCGGCCGGAAACGCCGTTCCCGGCAACGCGCTGTGGGCGCGGCTCGCTGAGGCGGGGGTCTTCGCGCTGGCCGTTCCCGAGGCGTACGCGGGGGTGGGGCCGCTGCCGGTCGAGCTGGCGGTGGCCTGTGTGGAACTCGGGCGGCATGCGGTGCCCGGTCCGGTGGTGGAGACCGTCGCGGCCGCCGTCCTGCTGGCCCGCCTCGCCGAGCACGGCGAGGAGGGTCCCGCGAAGCGGCTGCTGCCGGCGCTGGCGGCGGGCGCGGCGAACGCGACGCTCACGCTCCAGGGCTGCGGCCCGTACGCGCTGGACGCGGATTCGGCGACGTACCTCCTCACCGTGCGCGGTGACGAGCTGCGGCTCTCTCGCGGGTACGGCGCACTCCAGACGTCGGCGGATCCGGCGCGCCGGCTGTACCGGCCGGAGCCGGGCGGCGAAGTGCTCGCCTCGGGACCCGCCGTGACGGCGGCGGCCGCGTACGCCGCCGACCACGCGGCGTTCGCCACCGCCGCGCAGGCGCTGGGCACCGGGCTGGCGCTGCTGGACCGGACGGTGGCGTACGTCAAGCAGCGCACGCAGTTCGGGACGGCCATCGGCGGTTTCCAGGCGGTCAAGCACCGGCTGGCCGACACCTTGATCGGGCTGGAGTTCGCCCGGCCGCTGCTCTTCGGCGCGGCGCTGTCCATGACGTCTGCCGACATCGCCGCCGCGAAGCTCACGGCGGGCGAGGCCGCGTACGCCGCCGCGCGGACCGCGCTCCAGTTGCACGGGGCGGTCGGCTACACGCAGGAGCTCGACCTCTCACTCTGGCTGCGCAAGGCCCGTCCGCTGCGTGACGCGTGGGGGACGCCGTCGCAGTGCCGGGCGAAGGTACTGGCTGCGCCATGACGCCGCCGGGCGTCACCGCGGCGGCCCAAAACTGACAACACCTGTAGGCCAACACCCGTTGACATCGCCCCGCCCTCCGCTCTACATTGGGCCTACAAGCGTTGACCAACATGTGTTGGCATCAGGAGGTCGCCATGCACGGCAGCACGACCGGTACCCCGTTCCAGCGCAACGTCGTCGTAGTGGGGGCCGGCCCCACCGGCCTGCTCCTCGCCGGCGACCTCGCCGCCGCCGTTGTCCCCGTCACGGTGGTGGAGCGTCGCCCGCAGGGCATCAGCAATCTCACCCGGGCCTTCGGCGTGCACGCCCGCACCCTGGAGCAGCTCGACGCCCGCGCCCTCGCCGACGAGCTGGTCGCGACCGGCCAGATCATCAGTCGGCTGCGGCTCTTCGGCTCGCTCTCCCTCGACATCTCCGATCTCCCTTCGCGCTTCCCGTACTTGCTGGTCACTCCGCAGTTCGAGGTGGAGAAGCTGCTCCTGCGCCGGGCCGAGAAAAACGGAGCGACGTTCCTGTACGGAGCGGAGGTCACCGGGCTCACGCAGGACGAGAGGGGTGTGACCCTCGACGTGCGGCACGAGGACGGAACGGCCGACGCGCTGCGTGCCGCCTACGCCGTGGGCGCCGACGGGGTTCGCAGCGCCGTGCGCAAGGCCCTGCGCATGCCCTTCCCCGGACACTCGGTCATCAAGTCGATCGTCCTGGCCGACGTGCGCCTCACGGAGGAGCCCGACCGTACGGCCGTGGTCAACGGCATGGGTACGGCCTTCGGCTTCCTCGTCCCCTTCGACGACGGGTACTGGCGCGTGGGCGGCTGGGACCGTACGCGCGGCGCGATCCCCGACACGGCGCCCGTCGAACTGGAGGAGCTGCGCGCGATCACCCGTCGCGCCTTCGGCAGCGACTTCGGTATGCACGACGCCCGCTGGATGTCCCGGTTCCACAGCGACGAACGCCAGGTCCCGCGATACCGGGTGGGCAGGGTTCTCCTCGCGGGCGACGCGGCGCACACGCACTCCGCGGCCGGTGGCCAGGGCATGAACACCGGCCTCCAGGACGCGGCCAACCTCGGCTGGAAGCTGGCCTCCGTGGTCAACGGCCAGGCACCGGAAGGCCTGCTGGACTCGTATCACGACGAAAGGCACCCGGTCGGCAAGGCCGTGCTGCGCAGTAGCGGCGCGCTCCTGCGCCTGGCCATGGCCCACACCCCGCTGCAGCGCGGGCTCCGAGCCGTGCTGACCCTGGCCATCGGCAAGGTACGCCCGGCTGCCCGCAGGGCGATCGGCCAGATCACGGGCATCGGTTACGCGTACGACGCTCCGCGCGGCGCCCACCCGTTCACCGGCAAGCGCGTTCCGGACGTCAAGCTCCAGGAGGGCTGGCTGTACGAGCAGCTTCGCGCGGGGCGGTTCGTGCTGATCACCCCGCAAGGCGCGGAGGTCGACCACGACGGGCGGCTCACCGTGGCGCACTGGGCGAGTGACCGCCGTACGACTCTGCTCGTCCGTCCCGACGGTTACGCGGCCTGGGCCTCGGAAACCGCCGGCACGGAGCCCGTCACTGTGCGGACCGCCGTCGGGGAGATGGGTATCTCCTGGAAGCCCGCGACGCGTGGGGCGATACCGCGCGACTGACGCGCGCGGACGGCCCGCGGGTACCGCCCGCAGGCCGCGCGGCTCAGCCGGTTGTGAGGGGGAGGGTGGAGGTGGAGGTGGAGGTGGAGGTGGAGGTGGAGGTGGAGGTGGAGGTGGAGGTGGAGGTGGAGGTGGAGGTGAGCGTGGGGGTGAGGGTGACGACCGCCGCGTGTCCTTGGGCGGACAGCGCGCCCGGCGACCCGGTCACCACGGCGTCGTACGGTGCGAGGGTGATGCCGTCGAACGATGCGGTCCCGTCGAGTGCGACGATCACCACCGTCCCGTTGGGCGGGAGTGCGACGTCCAGGCCGCCGCGCACCACCGCGACCCGCGCGGTGGTGCGGCCCCTGCGGTGCATGACGTTGAAGTTCACGACCCGGCCGCCGAGCAGCCGGCAGTCGGTGACGACGTCACCGGGGAAGTCCTGCGGGACGAAACACTGGGCCACGAGCCGCCGCTCCCCGCCCACCACGAGGTCCATCCCGGCACCTTCGGCCATCGTCAGGATGCGGTCCACCTCGGGGAACGCGGAGAACGGGCCGTCCGCTTCGACCTCCGCGAGGCTGATCCGCCAGTCGAAGCCGGCCATCCCGGCGCCCTCGGGCGAAGCCGCGATCTCGCGGGTGACCCCGCCGCCGTTCTTCCACGCCACAGCCTCACGGTCGGCCGCCCTCAGCACCCGGACCGTCATCGCACGATGCCCTGCGCCCGCGCCGCGGCCAGCCAGGCGGGGAACTCGCGCACCAACTGGTCGTACAACTCCCCGTCCGAGACCTGGCGCGGGTCCAGCCCGGCATGGAAGTAGCCCGCGTTGTCGACCGGACGCCTCGCCGGGACGGCCAGTTCGTCCAGCTTGCGCAGGAAGTCGAACTGCGTGCTTCGCGTGTTGCCGAAGCCCACGAACTGCCAGAACAGTGGCAGCTTCGCGGCCTTGCAGACGTACCGCTCCGCCGCCAGCTTGTTGATCGGGCCGCCGTCGGTCTGAAAGACGACCAGTGCGGGCGCGGTCGATCCGCTGCCCAGGTAGTGGTCGATCACCGCGTCCATGGCCAGGTGATAGCTGGTCCTGCCCATGTGCCCGAGCCCGGCGACGATCTTGTCGATTCGTCCCTGGTGGTTGTCGAGGGCGATGTCCGTGATCGCGTCGACGTCCGTCGAGAAGAACACGAGCGGCACGCTGCCGTCGTCGTCGAGATGGGCGGACAGCCCGAGCACCCGGTCGGCGAGCGCCTGCACGCTGCCGTCCTGGTAGTACGGCTTCATGGAACCCGAGTAGTCGAGGACGAGATAGACGGCCGCGCGCTGCCCGCTCAGCCCCTGCTTCCGCACCGAGGCCCCGGCGCTCTTGTACAGGCTGACGAGCGCGGGCGCGGTCTCCTCGACCTTGTGGAGGCTTATCGCCACGTCGGATCTCCGTTTCGTACGGGGTTACGGGGCTGGCGGGAAAGGGCAGCACAGGCAGGCCTGCTGAGGTTACGTCACCGGTCTCCGGCCGTGGCCCGCACTGCGAACAGCGGCCGGTACGGACCGTGCGTTATCTTGAGCGGCGCCGACCCCCACCGGCTCTCCCCGTTTGCCCAGAAGAAGCCCAAGGAGCCGGCCGTGGAAGCCGCCGTCACGACGTGTTACCGCCACCCCAAGTACGAGACGTACGTGAGATGCACGCGGTGCGAGCGGTTCATCTGCCCCGACTGCATGCGGGAGGCGGCCGTCGGTCACCAGTGCCCCGACTGCGTGGCGGAGGGCCACAAGTCCGTCCGGCAGGCGCGCACGGTCTTCGGTGGCGCGGTGACCGGGGCGGCCGCGCCGGTGGTGACGTACGCGCTGATCGCTCTGAACGTGGTCGCCTACCTCGGTGAACTGGCGCGCCCCGACATCGTCGGCCGGTTCGGCATGCTCGGCTGGGGCCTGCTGGGTCCCGAGGCCGGGGGCTACGCCGCCCCGACCGTGGCCGGGGTGGCCGACGGCGAGTGGTACCGGCTGCTCACCGGCGCGTTCCTCCACCTGCCTGCGACCGGGGGCAGCTTCGGGATCATGCACATCGTCATGAACATGCTCTGCATGTGGAACGTGGGCAGGACGGTCGAGGACCAGCTCGGCCGGGCCCGTTACGCCGCTCTCTACCTGCTTTCCGCGCTCGGCGGCTCTGTACTGGTCTACCTGATCGCGCCGCACAGCATCGTCGTGGGCGCCTCGGGCGCGATCTTCGGCGTCTCGGCCTCGTACTACGTGATCTGCCGCCGCCTGGGCCACGACATGCGGGCCGTCCACCGCTTCATGGCCGGACTCATGATCTGGATGGTGGTGTCCGCCCTCTTCTCCTCCTGGCAGGCCCACCTGGGCGGCCTGCTCACCGGCGGCCTGGTGAGCCTGGCCCTGGCGTACGCACCCCGTAAGAACCGGACCGCGATCCAGGTGGCCGCGGGCGCCGGGGTGCTGGTGCTGCTGATCGTGCTCGTACTGATGAAGTCGTCATCGCTGACGTCATTCGCGGCCTGACACGCCGAGCCTGACCCGGCGCCTCACCCGCCCACGCCCGCCCGCACACCCACACGCGCCGCGGCGCCCACCCAGTGTCCGGTCGGGGACAGGGCAGGCGCCGCGTTCAGTTCCGCACGCCGTTGTGCGGGACGTTTATGTGCCGGGCGTACGTCAGACGGTCAGCGCACGGTCCGTCGGCTTCACCGGGGCGGGCAGCTCGCTCGCCCCCGTCAGGAACCGGTCCACGCCACGCGCCGCCGACCGCCCCTCGGCGATCGCCCACACGATGAGCGACTGACCGCGGCCCGCGTCACCGGCGACGAAGACGCCGTCGACGTTCGTCGCGTACTGCCCGTCGCGCGCGATGTTGCCACGCGCGTCGAGCTCCAGACCGAACTGCTGGACCAGGCCGTTCGCCTGGTCGGTGCCGGTGAAGCCCATCGCCAACGTGACGAGCTGAGCGGGGATCTTCCGCTCCGTGCCCGGCTTCTGCTCAAGCTTGCCGTCCTTGAACTCCACCTCGACGAGGTGCAGGAACTGGACGTTGCCGTCCTCGTCGCCCTCGAAGTGGGTGGTCGAGACGGAGTAGACCCGCTCGCCGCCCTCCTCGTGCGCGGAGGTGACCTTGTAGAGCATCGGGAAGGTCGGCCACGGCTGGTTGGCGTTACGCTCCTCGCCCGGCTTCGGCATGATCTCCAGCTGGGTGACGGACGCCGCGCCCTGACGGTGGGCGGTGCCCACGCAGTCCGCGCCGGTGTCGCCGCCGCCGATGACCACGACGTGCTTGCCCTCGGCGGTGATCGGGGAGACCGTCAGGTCGCCCTCCTGCACCTTGTTGGCGAGCGGCAGGTACTCCATCGCGAAGTGGATGCCGTTCAGCTCACGGCCCGGTACGGGCAGGTCACGGGAGACCGTCGCGCCGGCGGCGATGACCACCGCGTCGTAACGACGCCGCAGCTTCGCGGCGTCGATGTCGCGGCCGATCTCCACCTCCGTACGGAACTTGGTGCCTTCCGCGCGCATCTGCTCGATGCGCCGGTTGATGTGCACCTTCTCCATCTTGAACTCGGGGATGCCGTAGCGCAGCAGTCCGCCGATGCGGTCGGCGCGCTCGTACACCGCGACCGTGTGACCGGCCCGCGTCAGCTGCTGGGCGGCGGCGAGACCCGCGGGCCCCGACCCGATGACGGCGACCGTCTTGCCCGAAAGACGCTCGGGCGGCTGCGGGGTGACGTCGCCATTCCCCCACGCCTTGTCGATGATCGAGACTTCGACGTTCTTGATGGTGACGGCCGGCTGGTTGATGCCGAGCACGCACGCCGACTCGCAGGGAGCCGGGCACAGCCGCCCGGTGAACTCCGGGAAGTTGTTGGTGGCGTGCAGCCGCTCGCTCGCCGCCGCCCAGTCCTCGCGGTAGGCGTAGTCGTTCCACTCGGGGATGAGGTTCCCGAGCGGGCAGCCGTTGTGGCAGAACGGGATGCCGCAGTCCATGCATCGGCCGGCCTGCTTGCTGATGATCGGCAGCAGGGAGCCGGGAACGTAGACCTCGTTCCAGTCCTTGACGCGCTCCCCGGCGGGACGGGTCTTCGCGACCTCGCGGCCGGTGGTCAGGAAGCCCTTGGGGTCAGCCATTGGTCGCCGCCTCCATCATCTTCTCGGTGGTCTCCTGCTCGGAGAGACCGGCGAGCTCAGCGGCGTCCTTGGCGGCGAGCACTGCCTTGTACGTGGACGGGATGATCTTGCTGAAGCGGGCCACGGCGGTGTCCCACTCGGCCAGCAGCTTGGAAGCGACCGTGGACCCGGTCTCCTCCTCGTGGCGGCGCACCACATCGTGCAGCCACAGCTTGTCGGCGTCGTCGAGCGCCTCGACCGCCCCGGCGTTGCCGGAGTTGACGTTGTCCGGGTCGAGATCGATGACGTACGCCACGCCGCCGGACATGCCGGCCGCGAAGTTGCGCCCGGTCTCGCCCAGCACCACCGCGCGGCCGCCGGTCATGTACTCGCAGCCGTGGTCGCCCACGCCCTCCGAGACGACCGTGGCACCGGAGTTACGGACGCAGAAGCGCTCACCGGTCCTGCCCCGCAGGAAGAGTTCGCCGCTCGTGGCGCCGTACGCGATCGTGTTGCCCGCGATCGTCGAGTACTCGGCGAGGTGGTCGGCGCCCCGGTCCGGCCGGACGATGATCCGGCCGCCCGAAAGGCCCTTGCCCACGTAGTCGTTGGCGTCGCCTTCGAGCCGCAGCGTCACGCCACGGGGGATGAAGGCACCGAAGGACTGACCGGCCGAACCCGTGAAGGTGATGTCGATGGTGTCGTCGGGCAGACCCGCCCCGCCGAACTTCTTCGTCACCTCGTGACCGAGCATCGTGCCGACGGTCCGGTTGATGTTGCGGATCGCGACCTGCGCGCGGACCGGCCCGGCGGCCTCGGCGTTGTCCACGGCCAGGGCGTCGGCGGCGAGCTTGATCAACTCATTGTCGAGCGCCTTCTCCAGCGCGTGGTCCTGGGCCGTGATCTGGTGACGGACCGCGCCCTCGGGCAGCTCGGGGACGTAGAAGAGGGGCTCCAGGTCGAGACCCTGCGCCTTCCAGTGCTCCACGGCCGCGTCGGTGTCGAGCAGCTCGGCGTGGCCGACGGCCTCTTCGAGCGTACGGAAACCGAGCTCGGCCAGCAGCTCGCGCACTTCCTCCGCGATGAACTGGAAGAAGTTGACGATGTACTCGGCCTTGCCGGAGAACCGGTCGCGCAGGACCGGGTTCTGCGTGGCGATGCCGACCGGGCACGTGTCGAGGTGGCAGACGCGCATCATGACGCAACCGGAGACGACGAGCGGCGCGGTCGCGAAACCGAACTCCTCGGCGCCGAGCAGCGCGGCGATGATCACGTCGCGGCCGGTCTTCAGCTGACCGTCGGTCTGGACGACGATACGGTCGCGCAGCCCGTTGAGCAGCAGCGTCTGCTGGGTCTCGGCGAGCCCGAGCTCCCAGGGACCACCGGCGTGCTTCAGCGACGTAAGCGGAGAAGCACCGGTGCCACCGTCATGCCCCGAGATCAGCACGACATCGGCGTGCGCCTTGGAGACACCCGCGGCGACCGTGCCGACACCGACCTCCGACACCAGCTTCACGTGGATTCGCGCGGCCGGGTTGGCGTTCTTGAGGTCGTGGATCAGCTGAGCCAGGTCCTCGATGGAGTAGATGTCGTGGTGCGGCGGCGGCGAGATGAGCCCCACGCCCGGCGTCGAGTGCCGGGTCTTCGCGACCCACGGGTAGACCTTGTGTCCGGGGAGCTGACCGCCCTCACCGGGCTTGGCGCCCTGCGCCATCTTGATCTGGATGTCGTCGGCGTTGACGAGGTATTCACTCGTCACACCGAAACGCCCCGAGGCGACCTGCTTGATGCTGGAGCGCCGCGCCGGGTCGTACAGCCGCTCGGCGTCCTCGCCGCCCTCACCGGTGTTGGACTTGCCGCCGAGCTGGTTCATGGCGATGGCGAGGGTCTCGTGCGCCTCCTGGGAGATGGAGCCGTACGACATGGCGCCGGTGGAGAAGCGCTTGACGATCTGGGAGGCGGGCTCGACCTCGTCGATCGAGATGGCCTGACGGCCCGACTTGAACCCGAACAGCCCACGCAGCGTCATCAGCCGCTCGGACTGCTCATTCACCCGGTCCGTGTACTGCTTGAAGATGTCGTACCGGCGGTTGCGCGTGGCGTGCTGGAGGCGGAAGACCGTCTCCGGGTCGAACAGGTGCGGCTCACCCTCGCGGCGCCATTGGTACTCGCCGCCGATCTCCAGCGCGCGGTGCGTGGCGGCGATGCCGGAGGCCGGGTACGCCTTGGCGTGCCGGGCGGCGACCTCCTTGGCGATGATGTCGAGACCGGCGCCGCCGATCTTGGTCGCCGTACCGTTGAAGTACTTCTCGACGAAGGCCTCGTCCAGACCGACGGCCTCGAAGACCTGCGCGCCCCGGTAGGAGGCGACGGTCGAGATGCCCATCTTGGACATGACCTTCAGGACACCCTTGCCCAGGGCGTAGATCAGATTCCGGATGGCCTGCTCGGGCTCGGCGCCCTCGATGAACGTGCCTGCCCGGACGAGGTCCTCGACGGACTCCATGGCCAGGTACGGGTTGACGGCGGCCGCGCCGAAACCGATGAGCAGCGCGACGTGGTGCACCTCGCGCACATCGCCGGCCTCGACGAGCAGCCCCACCTGGGTGCGCTGCTTCGTGCGGATCAGGTGGTGGTGCACGGCAGAGGTCAGCAGCAGCGACGGAATCGGCGCGTGCTCGGCGTCCGAGTGCCGGTCGGAGAGCACGATCAGGCGGGCGCCGGCCTCGATGGCGGCGTCGGCCTCGGCGCAGATCTCCTCGATACGGGCGGCCAGCGTGTTGCCGCCGCCGCTGACGCGGTAGAGGCCGGACAGCGTGGCGGCCGTCAGGCCCGGCATGTCGCCGTCGGCGTTGATGTGTATCAGCTTGGCCAGCTCGTCGTTGTCGATCACCGGGAACGGCAGCGTGACGTTGCGGCAGGTCGCCGCGGTCGGCTCCAGGATGTTGCCCTGCGGGCCGAGCGAGGAGCGCAGGGAGGTGACGAGTTCCTCGCGGATGGCGTCCAGCGGCGGGTTCGTGACCTGCGCGAAGAGCTGGGTGAAGTAGTCGAAGAGCAGCCGGGGCCGCTCGGAGAGCGCGGCGATGGGCGAGTCCGTACCCATGGAACCGAGCGGTTCGCCGCCCGTACGGGCCATCGGCGCGAGGATGACGCGCAGCTCTTCCTCGGTGTACCCGAAGGTCTGCTGGCGACGGGTGACCGACGCGTGCGTGTGCACGATGTGCTCACGCTCGGGCAGGTCCTCCAGCTCGATCTCGCCGGCTTGCAGCCACTCCTGGTACGGCGCCTCGGCGGCGAGGCCGGCCTTGATCTCGTCGTCCTCGATGATCCGGTGCTCGGCCGTGTCGACGAGGAACATCTTGCCGGGCTGCAGCCGCCCCTTGCGGACCACCTTGGCGGGGTCGATGTCGAGCACACCTACCTCGGACGACAGCACGACAAGCCCGTCGTCGGTCACCCAGTAGCGGCCGGGACGCAGACCGTTGCGGTCGAGTACGGCGCCGACCTGGGTGCCGTCGGTGAAGGTGACGCAGGCCGGGCCGTCCCAGGGCTCCATCATCGTGGCGTGGTACTGGTAGAACGCGCGGCGGGCGGGGTCCATGGAGTCGTGGTTCTCCCACGCCTCGGGGACCATCATCAGCACCGCGTGCGGCAGCGAGCGCCCACCCAGGTGCAGCAGCTCCAGCACCTCGTCGAAGGAGGCGGAGTCGGACGCGTCGGGCGTGCAGACAGGGAAGATCCGCTCCAGCTTCTCAGCCCCGAACAGGTCGGACGCAAGCTGGGACTCACGGGCCCGCATCCAGTTGCGGTTGCCCTTGACCGTGTTGATCTCGCCGTTGTGTGCGACGAAGCGGTACGGGTGGGCGAGCGGCCAGCTCGGGAAGGTGTTCGTGGAGAACCGTGAGTGGACCAGAGCCACCGTCGTCGCGAAGCGCCGGTCGGACAGGTCCGGGAAGAACGGTTCGAGCTGCCCGGTGGTGAGCATGCCCTTGTAGACGAGGGTGCGCGCGGAGAGCGACGGGAAGTAGACACCGGCCTCACGCTCGGCGCGCTTGCGCAGGACGAACGCCTTGCGGTCCAGCTCAAGACCCGACGACGTACCGTCCGCCACGAAGATCTGAGCGAAGGCGGGCATGGTGGCGCGAGCCCCATTGCCGAGCAGCGAGGGGGTGACGGGAACCTCACGCCACCCCAGGACGTCGAGCCCTTCCTCAGCGGCGATCGTCTCAATGTCCGAGACGGCCTGTGCGGAGCCGTCTGCGGGAAGGAAGGCGATGCCGACGGCGTACGCCCCGGCCTCGGGGAGGTCGAAGTCGGTGACCTCGCGGAGGAAGGTGTCGGGGACCTGGAGCAGGATTCCGGCGCCGTCGCCGGAGTCGGGCTCGGATCCCGTGGCACCGCGGTGTTCGAGATTGCGCAGTACGGTCAGCGCCTGCTCGACCAGCTCATGGCTGGCCACACCGGTGAGGGTGGCCACAAAGCCGACGCCGCAGGCGTCGTGCTCGTTACGGGGGTCGTACATCCCCTGCTGGGCGGGGCGACCGTCCATGGGCGACCAGGCGTCGGAACGCATCGGCACTCCCGTCGTCGTCGTGGCATATGCAACTACCGAGGGACGACGTTGGCCCTCCGCGAAATTTCGTGCAGGTTACATGATGGCTGGCTTCTCGCGAAGTGGATAGCTCATTCCAACATGCGGACACCGCGCATAGCGGTGCAGGTGGTTCACGTGCGGACAGACCGACACTTGTCTGGTCGTCACAGAGCAGGCCTCATTGCCTGCGGTGTCGTGGGCTTTTGCCCGGCGATTGCGAAGACGAAACCACCGAGTAACAGATTACTTATGTGGAGCCCCGCATAGTGTCTCACCCTACGGCTGTTCCGAACAGAGCACCGAGGGCGTACGTCACACCGGCCGCGGCACCACCGAGCGCCAGCTGCCTCATCCCGCTGAACCACCAGGACCGCGCCGTCACCTTCGCCACGAGCGCTCCGCAGGCGAAGAGCCCGACGAGCGCGAGCAGCACCGCGGGCCACAGCGTCGAGGCCCCGAGCAGATACGGCAGTACGGGCACCAGGGCGCCCAGCGCGAACGCCCCGAACGACGATACGGCGGCGACCATGGGTGAGGGAAGGTCGCCGGGATCGATGCCGAGCTCCTCGCGGGCGTGGATCTCCAGTGCCTGCTCAGGATCCCTGGACAGTTGACTGGCGACCTCACGTGCCAGTCCTGCCTCGACTCCCCGCGACTCGTAGAGCGCGGCGAGCTCCTCCAGCTCGTCCTTCGGGTGCTTGCGCAACTCGCGCCGTTCGACGTCGAGTTCGGCTTCGACGAGTTCGCGCTGCGAGGCCACGGAGGTGTATTCACCCGCGGCCATGGAGAAGGCGCCGGCGGCAAGCCCGGCGAGCCCGGTAATAACAATGGTCTGCTGCCCCACGGACCCACCTGCCACGCCGGTCATGAGCGCCAGGTTCGAGACCAGACCGTCCATCGCGCCGAAGACCGCCGGGCGCAGCCAACCCCCATTCACGTCACGGTGCGTGTGGTTGTCGCGGTGCGCCTCGTGGAGCGTCGCCTCGGTCTCGATGATGGCCATGTCGCCAGTTCCCCTCTCGCCGGAGGCGGGGCCGTATGCGGCCCCTCCACCCCCTCAACACCATCGAAAGTACGCACGATTCAAGCCTCCCGCCAGCAAGGAAGGCCGTACTTACCCGCAGCTCAGACCCCACGCCGACCGGGTGACGCTGCCGTTTCGGAGCCTTTGCCGGGCGCTCGCGTGGCACAGATCCAGGAACGAGCCCAGGGAGTTGATTGCCATGCAATCCCGCACCGATCACGGCCGCGCGCTGCAGGCCCTGCGCGAACTTCACGCCGTTCGCGCACTCCGCGACAGAGGGCGGGGCGCACTCCTCGGCCTGGCGGTGGGCGACGCGCTCGGGGCCCCCGCGGAGAACATGAAACCCTCCGAGATCCGCCGACGTTGGGGTCGTATCGAAGGCTTCGTGTCCTCCGACCCCGCCGGTACGGACGACACGGAGTACGCGATCTTCTCCGGTCTCCTCCTGGCCCGCCACGGCTCGGCGCTGACCGTGGCCCACGTCGAGAACGCGTGGCACCTGTGGATCGCCGACCTGGACGAGGGGCCGTTCCGCGGTGCGGGCTTCAGCGAGCGCGGCACCCTGGAGAACCTCCGCCGCGGCCTGGCCGCCCCCATCTCCGCCCAGCACCGGCACGCGTGGAGCGACGGCCTGGCGATGCGGGCCGCCCCCTTCGGCGTCTTCGCGGCGGGCCGCCCGGCGGAGGCGGCGCGGCTGGTGGCGATCGACGGCTGCGTGAGCCACGAGGGCGAGGGCATCTACGGCGGCCAGGCGGTGGCGGCGGGCGTCGCGGTGGCCATGACGGGCGGCACGCCCTCCGCGATCACCGCCGCCGCCCTGTCCGTCATCCCGTCCGACTCCTGGACGGCCCGCTCCCTGCGCCGCGCGGTGGCGGCGGCCCCGGACGGCGAACGGGCGGTGCGCTCGGCGGTGGTGATCGGCGGCTACCCGTGGACGGACCTGGCCCCGGAGGCGGTGGGCCTGGCGTTCGGCGCGTTCGCGGCGGCGCGGGGTGACTTCAGGGGCTCCGTCCTCACCGCGGTCAACATGGGCCGCGACGCCGACACGACGGCAGCGGTGGCAGGCGCCCTGGCCGGCGCGATGTGCGGGGCGGGGGCGATCCCTCCGGCCTGGGCTTCGGCGATCGCCCCGGCGAGAGGCAGCTGCCTC
This sequence comes from Streptomyces flavidovirens DSM 40150, assembly GCF_000429085.1. GTDB lineage: Bacteria > Actinomycetota > Actinomycetes > Streptomycetales > Streptomycetaceae > Streptomyces > Streptomyces flavidovirens. Next base: position 171,026 of record NZ_AUBE01000016.1, read on the forward strand.
CCGTCGATGCGAAACCACCACGTCCTGGACGTAGCCGACCTCCTGATCCCGGACGACGACCCTCCCGACACCACCCCACCGACCAACGGCATCACGTACGACGACGAAATCCCGGCCAGGAAGCCGTCGGGGGCCAGCACCCCCTGGCACAGCGGACACCCAGACAACACCCCCTCAGCGGGCGGCCCCACAGCCGGCACCCCCTGGGCCGACGGAGCCCCAAGCACCACCCCCCGGAACGGCGCAACACCAGCCAGCACCCCCTCCGACAGCGGAACCACAACCGACAAGCACCCCTCGGGAGGCGGCACCACAACCGGCACCCCCTGCGGCGGCGGAACGTCAGGCAGCAACCCCTCGGGGCGCGGAACCACGGCCGGCACCCCGACACGCGGCAACGCCGCCCCGCGCAGCGCAATCACAGGCGTCGGCCCGCACTCCCAGCCATTCCGGGCAGCATCATGACCCCCTACACCCCCGCCCAGGGTGACAGCCCCAGCTCGGGCGCAGCGGCAAGCGGGCGGGGGTCCGGGGCCGGGTCAGCAGAGGCCTCGGCGAGCACCGCAACCCCGGCCACGCTCCCGCCACGGAGCGCCGAAACCCAAGCTGCGCTCGCGCCGCCCCACGCGTCCGGGAGCGGCCTCGGCCCGAGCCCGGGAGCCGCCCCCGAGGCACCCGGCACGCGGTGCGGAGTAGCAGTAGCAGTAGCAGACCCACCCCCACCAAAAGCAGAACCCACACCCACCCACGAGGCCGCGGCGGGCCCGCGCCGCATCGAGGGCCTGCTCCTCGGTCTCGCCGCAGGTGACGCCGCCGGTTGGCCCGCCGCCCGCCACCGCGCCGCCCGCATGCCGGACTGGACCCGCCGCCTCACCCGCGAACTCGACACCTTCGCCGAGCAGAACGCCACCACGACCCTCCCCGTCCCCATCGCCCTCAACCAGCCCCCCGAACCCCTGCGCCTCGGCCCGTCCGACGACGCCGAGTGGGCCGCCTTCACCGCCGGTACGATCCTCACCGCCGCCCCCGGCAAGATCCGCGCCGCCGTCGACCGCGCCTGGACCGCCCTCGCCGCCGAAGTCGCCGCCGCCGCAGACCGCGCCCCCGAGATCGAGTCCGCCGTACTCCCCCTCCGCGCCCGCATCTCCGTACGGGCAGGCCTCGGCAACCTCGCCACCGGCCTGCGCCCGCCCGCGACCGGCCACGACAATCCGCACTACTTCGACGACGCCGCCTGCATCCGCGCCGCCGTCCTCGCCACCGTCCACCCCGGCGACCCGGCCGCCGCCGCCGAACTGGCCGAGTTCGACGCCCGCTACACCCAGGACGGCGACGGCGTCCACGGCGCTCGCGCCATGGCCGCGGCGATCGCGGCAGCGCTCGGCGGCGCCGGGGTCGACGAGGCCGTGGACGCAGCCCTCGCCCAGCTCCCCGAAGCCACCGAGATCGGCCGCAACGCCGCCCACGCCGTACACCTAGCCGCGACCGCCACCGGCGCCTTCGCCCTGGTCCCCACCCTCGAACACCAGATCGTCGACCACGTCTACAGCTACGGCATCGCCGCCGCCGAGACCGTCCCCGTCGCCCTCGCCCTGACCACCGCCGCCCGCGGCCGCGTCACCGAGGCCGTACCCGCGGCAGCCTGCCTGTCCCGCGTCGCCGACTCCGCCCCCGCCCTCGCCGGCGCACTCACCGGCGCACTCTGCGGCGGCGACGCGCTCCCGGCCGGCTGGCGCGACACCTGCCGGACCCTGGTCGGCTGCGCCCTCCCCCGCCTGGCCGGCACAGACCTGGTGGAACTAGCCACACAACTCACCGCACAACTCCACCCCACCCCCACGAACGGACGCCTCACCACATGACAACTTTCCCGCCACTCACCCTGGAGGACCGGACCACCGGCAGCCTGATCGGCGCAGCGGTCGGCGACGCACTCGGCGGCCCGGTCGAGGGCTGGTCCCCTGAGCAGATCTCCGAACGGCACGGCGGCCGCGTCCACGGGATCGTCGGCCCTTTCTACGACAACTGGCGTACGGCGCGCCCCATCGCCCCGTACCACAAGGGTGACGGCCACATCACCGACGACACCCTCATGACCCACGCCCTGGTCCGCGTGTACGACGCCGTACGCGACCACCTGGACGCCTACGCGATCGCCGACCACCTGGTCCCCCAGCTCATCGAATCCCCCGTGTACATCCCCGAGTTGGAAACGGAGGCGCTCCCCCTCCAGCGCATCTTCCTCGCCGAGAAGTGGATCGTCGCCCGCCTCCACTACGGCCACATGGACCCACGCGAAGCCGGCACCGGCAACATCGTCAACTGCGGTGCGGCGATGTACATGGCCCCGGTCGGCCTGGTCAACGCGGGCAATCCCACCGCGGCGTACGCGGAAGCGATCGACGTGGCCGGCGCCCACCAGTCGTCGTACGGCCGCGAGGCAGCCGGTGTCTTCGCCGCCGCCGTAGCGGCCGCATGTACGCCCGACGCCACACCCGCCACAGTCGTCGACACCTGCCTTTCCCTCGCCAAGGACGGCACACGCTCAGCGATCGAGGCAGTGGCGGAAGCCGCCGTACGCCACCACGACTTCGAGTCCGCACTCGCACCCCTCCGCGCCGCCGTAGCCCCCTTCGACACGGTGGGCCCGGACTACCGCAAACCGACCCTCGCCGCCCGCCGGCCCTCCCGCCTGCACTCCATCGAGGAACTCCCCATCGCCCTGGGCATGCTCCTGGTAGCGGGAGGGGACTACCGCCACACAGTCCTGGGCTCGGTCAACTACGGTCGGGACTGCGACTCGATCGCCACGATGAGCGGCGCGATCTCCGGTGCCCTGTACGGGGAATCAGCCATCCCGTCCGACTGGGCGAAGACGGTCGCCGAGGCGAGCCGAACCGACCTGCACGCCCCGCCCCGCACCCTGGCGGCAGTGACTCGCGAGGTCTACGCCCGCGACACCGTGCGCCGCAGGAGCCACGAGGCAACCTTCACGGCGCTGACAGGCACACCATGAACGTCCGGCTGACCTGGGTGCAACCAGAGGACCTGATCACCCACGAACTGCGCCAGGCAGCGGAGGACGGCCGCGACACGACAGCGATCCGCGCCCGCTGGCAATCGGCAGGCGGCCCACCATCCCCACCCCCCACAGGCGCGTCCCCCACCCCCGCACCCCCACACCTGCGCACGCTGGCAGAACGACTCCTGAACGACCTGTCCCAGCTCCCCACCCCCACCACCCGGGCCGAACCAACACCCCTACAGGCCATCAGAACAGCCTGCCCAACATGGCCCACCAAGACCCCACCACCCCCGGTGCCAACAGCGGACGAGACCACCCCCGCCCACCAACCAACGGTGCCGGGCGGGGACGTGTCGGGGCGCTCCCCGCAGGGCGTTGAACGCAACCACCGCCAACGAACCAACGCAGTACCCGAACGTTCGACGCCCGAGGAGACGCCCCGGCGCGGCACCGCCCCCGAAGCCACCGCACCCCCACC
>NZ_AUBE01000017.1 GCF_000429085.1 Streptomyces flavidovirens DSM 40150
AGATCGGACCGGAATATGGTCCGCTGTTCTCAGCGTCCTCGCTGTGTTCGCCCGGGCCGTCACACGTGACGACCCAGGACTTTTCAAAGGAACCACCAACCCATCAAAGATGGGTCGGGGTATCAACATATCTGGCGTTGACTTTTGGCACGCTGTTGAGTTCTCAAGGAACGGACGCTTCCTTTGTACTCACCCACAGAACATCGTCTGGGGCTTTCCTCCGGGCTTTCGTTCGGTATTTCGTGTTTCCGACTCTATCAGACTCTTTCGTGTCCGACTTCCTCGGCGCTTTCCAGTTCTTCGCTTTCGCGTTTCCCTTTCCGGCGATTCCGACTCTATCAGTCCTTTTCCGTTTCCCTGACCAACGTTCTGCGGGCACGCTGAACATCGGATCCGAGATAAGGTCTGGACTTGACGGAAGCTGCCGACCCACGACCCACGATGGAGTGCGTGGTGGTCTCAGGCAGGACTACGAGAGTACATCGCTCCCGGAGACGAGGCAAACCGTTGCCGGTGCACCCCTAGGTCCGCCAAGCAGCAGCTCTCGTGCGGAACCGGGACTTCTAGTGACTTACCCTTCTCAAACAGTACGCCGTCCTGGACAGGTAGTGGCGGCGGCACACGAACTCTCCACCCCTGGGAGGCCCTATGACCAGCGTGACGTCCCCTCTTGCTGGACGCGCCATCGGACTCGCCGCAGTCCCCGACCCGGTGTTCTCCGGTGCGATGGTCGGTCCCGGCACCGCGATCGACCCCGTACGTGAGCCGTCGGAGGCTGTCGCCCCTGTTGCCGGTGTCATCGTCTCCCTGCACCCGCACGCTTTCGTCGTCGTCGACGCCGACGGGCACGGAGTCCTGACGCACCTGGGCATCGACACGGTGCAGCTCAACGGTGAAGGCTTCGAGCTGCTCGTGAACAAGGGGGACACCGTGGCGCGCGGCCAGGCCGTCGTGCGGTGGAACCCGGCAGCCGTCGAAGAGGCCGGCAAGTCGGCCGTGTGCCCGATCGTTGCTCTCGAGGCCACGGCCGACTCCCTTGCCGACCTCGTCGAGGACGGCGACGTGAAGTCCGGCGACGCGCTCTTCAGCTGGCAGTGACGTCGGCGCCGTAATGGCGGCCCGCGGGTACGACATCCATCGCGGGGGGACTGGACAGGGTCCCGCCGCAACTATCGGAGACGGTGAAATGGAGACAACGCTGCGAGGCGTCGGCGTGAGCCACGGTGTGGCGATCGGCGAGGTCCGGCACATGGGCACGGCGGTTCTGGAGCCGCCGGCCAAGCAGATTCCCGCGGAGGAGGCGGAGCGCGAACAGGGGCGCGCCCGCCAGGCCGTGGAAGCTGTTGCGGCCGACCTGATTGCGCGTGGCAACCTGGCCGGCGGCGAGGCACAGCACGTGCTTGAGGCGCAGGCCATGATGGCGCAGGACCCCGAGCTCATGGCTGATGTCGATCGCCGCATCGCTGTGGGAAGCACGGCCGAGCGTGGGGTGTACGACGCCTTTGCCGCCTACCGGGCTCTGCTGGCGAATGCCGGCGAGTACCTGGCGGGTCGTGTCGCGGACCTGGACGACGTGCGGAATCGTATCGTCGCCCGTCTGCTGGGCGTGCCGATGCCCGGTGTGCCGGACAGCGACGAGCCATACGTGCTGATCGCGCGGGACCTCGCTCCCGCCGACACGGCGCTGCTCGACCCCACGCTGGTTCTGGGCTTCGTGACCGAGGAGGGCGGGCCCACCAGCCACAGCGCGATTCTGGCGCGGGCTCTGGGTGTGCCCGCTGTGGTGGCTCTGCCGGGTGCCGGTGAGCTGGCCGAGGGCACGGTCGTCGCGGTCGACGGCAGCACGGGCGAGATCTTCGTCGAGCCCACCGCCGAGAAGCGGGCCGAGCTCGAGGCCGCTGCCGCTGAGCGCAGGGCTGCGCTCTCGGCTTCGACGGGTCCCGGTGCGACGTCCGACGGTCACAAGGTCCCGCTGCTCGCCAACATCGGCGGTCCCGCCGATGTACCGGCCGCGGTCGAGGCCGGCGCTGAAGGTGTCGGTCTGTTCCGTACGGAGTTCCTCTTCCTCGACGACAGCAAGCAGGCGCCTTCGGAGGAGAAGCAGGTTGAGGCGTACCGCACGGTTCTTGAGGCTTTCCCCGAGGGCCGCGTGGTCGTGCGGGTGCTGGACGCCGGCGCGGACAAGCCGCTCGACTTCCTGACTCCGGCCGAGGAGCCGAACCCGGCGCTCGGTGTGCGGGGGCTGCGGTCGCTGCTCGAGCACCCCGACGTGCTGCGGACGCAGCTGACCGCCTTGGCGAAGGCAGCCAAGGGGCTGCCGGTGTACCTCGAGGTCATGGCGCCGATGGTCGCGGACCGTACGGACGCCAAGGCGTTCGCGGACGCGTGCCGTGCGGCCGGGCTGCAGGCGAAGTTCGGCGCGATGGTCGAGATCCCGTCCGCCGCGCTGCGGGCGCGCTCGATTCTGCAGGAGGTCGAGTTCCTCTCGCTGGGGACGAACGACCTGGCCCAGTACACGTTCGCCGCCGACCGGCAGGTCGGTGCGGTGTCGCGGCTCCAGGACCCGTGGCAGCCCGCGCTGCTCGACCTGGTGGCGGCGTCGGCCGACGCCGCCAAGGCCGAGGGCAAGAGCTGTGGCGTGTGTGGTGAGGCTGCGGCCGATCCGCTGCTCGCCTGCGTAATGACGGGTCTGGGTGTCACCTCCCTGTCGATGGGCGCGAAGGCTATTCCTTATGTCCGGGCGACGCTGGCGAAGCACACGCTCGCCCAGTGCGAGCGGGCTGCCGCGGCGGCGCGTGCCACGGACACCGCCGACGAGGCGCGGGCGGCCGCGCAGGCGGTGCTGTCCGGCGAGTGACCGGCGGACGCCGGATCGACCGAGGGGCTCTTGGCCAGGTGGCCGGGAGCCCCTCGGGCGTTCAGTGATGGGTGTCGGGCTCCTCGATCTCGAAGCCCGGGCAGTATTCGACGCCGGGCTCCGGGGATACCGGTTCGCCGGTGTCCGCGTCCGTGCAGTAGGCGCTGAAGACCTCACCGGCGGAGAGTGCGATCAGGCGGCCCCGGTGGAGTCGCCAGCCGTGGAGGCGGTCCGGGGCTCCGGGCTCGGTGGTCCTCAGTACCACTCCCCCGGTGCTTTCCACGGCGATACCGGCTGCGAGGACGGTCACGAACTCTGCGCCTTCGGCCTCGGTCAGGTGCACCGGCTCGCCGGCGGTGCGTTCCGCGTGGAGCACGGCGAGGAGTTGTTCCTCCTCGACGGGGACGCTGCAGACGAGGTGGTGGCTGCCGGGGCCGGCTTGTTCGAGCAGGCGTGTGACGAGGCGCGACGCCCGGTCGAGGGACTCACGGCCGATGTCCTCGCCGCATTCGGCGCAGTTGCCCAGCCGGGCCAGGAGCAGGGTGGCGTACTCCCAGGTGGCCCGGCGGACCGCTTCGTTGATCAGCAGGGGCACGAGGCTGTCCATGGGCTGGCCGGTATAGGGGAGGGAGGCGCCGCAGGTCGCGACTTCGGCGGTGAAGCGGGTCCGGCTCTCCGCCGTGTCGGGGTCGATGCCTGTGGCCCGGCAGAACTCCAGGAAGTCTTCCGGGTCGAAGAGCGCGACGGTGGTGTGCAAGCCCTGGGCCGCCAGGGCTCGTAGCAGCCCGTCGACCTGCTGGAGGTACGCGGTGTGGTCGTCGAAGGCGAAGGTGCCGTAGCCCGTCATGAGGGCGAAGTCCTGCTCGTCGGCCAGCAGGCCTACGGTGCTGGGTGCTTCGCGGCGAAGCGTGCGGCGCATCGCCTTGCTCTTGTGATGCTTCGTGGACTTGGTGCGCGCCATGATTCCCCCTGAGCGCAGTCGATCATTGCTCACTCACCGTAACCGACTGCACTGACAACGCACTCTCCGTGAGGCAGGGGGGGCCGCTCGTCAGCGGCGGGAGCGGGCCAGGGCCTCGTAGAAGCGCAGGAGTTCGAGGTTGTCGACCGAGCCCGGATTGACCGCCTTGGTGAGTGGGGTGCCCTGGAGAAGGCGCTTGACGGGTACCTCGATGCGCTTGCCGGTGAGGGTGTGCGGGACGCCGGGGACCTCGATGATCTCGTCGGGAACGTGGCGCGGGGAGAGTTCGGTGCGGATGGCCTGCTTGACGCGGTCGCGCAGGGCGTCATCGAGCGTGGCGCCCTCCGCGAGGTGGACGAAGAGCGGCATCCAGTAACCCCCGTCGGGCTCTTCGAGGCCGATGACGAGGGACTCCCTGATTTCCGGAAGACGCTCGACCACCTCGTAGATGTCCGCCGAGCCCATGCGGACGCCCTGGCGGTTGAGGGTGGAGTCGGAGCGGCCGTGGATGACCACGGAGCCGTGGTCCGTGATGGTGATCCAGTCGCCGTGCCGCCATACGCCGGGATACGTGTCGAAGTAGCTGTCGTGGTAGCGGCTGCCGTCGGGGTCGTTCCAGAAGTGGACCGGCATGGACGGCATGGGGTTGGTGACGACCAGTTCGCCGACTTCGTTGGTGAGCGGCTTGCCCTGGGGGTCCCAGGCCTGGAGGTCGGTGCCCAGGCAGGCGGCCTGGAGCTCTCCGATGTGGACGGGCAGGGTCGGGACCGCGCCGGCGAAGCAGCTGCAGACGTCCGTGCCTCCGGAGACCGATGCGATCCAGAGGTCGGACGCGACCTCGTCGTGGAGCCAGCGGAAGCCGTCGGGCGGGAGCGGCGAGCCGGTGGTGGCTACGCATCTGACGCGGGACAGGTCGTAGTCGCGCGCGGGGTGGACCCCGGCCTTGGCGCAGGCCATGACGTACGCGGCCGAGGTGCCGAAGAGGGTCGCCCCGGTGAGTTCGGCGACGCGCCACTGGGCGCCGGTGCCCGGATAGCCGGGGCTGCCGTCGTACAGGACGACCGTGGTGCCCGTGAGGAGGCCGGAGATGAGGAAGTTCCACATCATCCAGCCGGTGGAGGTGTACCAGAAGAAGCGGTCGTCGGGGCCGAGGTCGCAGTGCAGGCCGATTTGCTTGAAGTGCTCCAGGAGGATGCCGCCCTGGGACTGCACGATGGCCTTCGGGAGGCCGGTCGTACCGGAGGAGTACAGGACCCAGAGGGGATGCTCGAAGGGGACTTGCTCGAAGACCGGTTCGGTGTCGGCCGAGGTGAGGGCTGACCAGTTCAGGGCGCCTTCGGGTGCGTCGGTGCCGAGGAGTGGGATGTGGACCACGGCGCGCAGGGTGGGCAGCTCGCGGCGGAGTTCGGCGACGGTGTCCGTACGGTCGTGTTCCTTGCCGCCGTAGCGGTAGCCGTCGACGGCGAAGAGGACGACGGGCTCGACCTGCTGGAAGCGGTCGAGGACGCTGCGGGCGCCGAAGTCGGGGGCGCAGGAGGTCCAGACTCCGCCGACGGCGGCGGTGGCGAGGAGGGCGATGGTGGCCTGGGGGATGTTGGGGAGGTAACCGCTGACGCGGTCTCCGGGGCGTACGCCGAGGGCGCGCAGTTCGGCGGCGAGTGAGCCCACCTGGCGGCGCAGCTCGGACCAGCTCACCGATGTGGGCGCGTGGGTCTCGTCGACGTACAGCAGGGCCGGGTCGTCCGCGCGGGACGGGTCCTCGGCCGTTCGCAGGGCGTGCTCCGCGTAATTGAGGGTGGCTCCCGGGAACCACTGGGCGCCCGGCATGGAACGGTCGGCGAGGACCGTTTCGTACGGGGTGGAGAAGCGCACGTCGAACCAGTCGGCGACGGCCTTCCAGAAGGTGTCGAGCTCGTCGACGGACCAGCGGTGCAGCGCCGCGTATCCGCCGTCGGCGGGTGCTCCGTACCGCTCGGCCGCCCAGCTCTGGAAGCGGGTGACAGCGGCGGCGGCGATACGGTCCGCGTCCGGCTGCCAGAGGGGCGCGGTGTTCGCTGCTGAGGACATGGGGCGGCTCCCAGGGCTGTACGCGTGGTGTGCGTGTGTCGCGCGCACGTGCGGAAGGGTGTGCGCACGAGGCGGCTGACAGGGACGATGCCACGTGATCGTCTCGCGCACCAGGGCGGGCTCCCCACAGTCGGGGATCAGGTCATGTGCGCGCACCACGGGTGAACGGCAGTTGAACGCGCCCTGTGCGTGTCCGGCCGGGTGGCAGGGTGAGCCGCATGGACGGTCATGACCTGGTGCGCTCGGTGAAACTGGTCGGCACGGTGCGGGGGCTGCGCTTCGCGGGCTCGGCGTGGCGGCATCGTCGTACGGATGCCCGGGGGTTGCGGCAGCGGGGACCTGAGCGGGCCCGGGTGCCCGGTGCGGTGACGGGCGCGGAGCCGCAGCCGGGTGGCGGGGTGCTGCGTTTCGCCCGCTCCGAGCTGCGGGTGATGGTCGCGGTGGGAGGGGCGGTGTTCTGGGGCTGGGACGGCGCGGAGCCGGAGCCCTCGTACGCGCTCGCGGGTGCGTGCCCGGAGCCCGACCCCAGGGCGGAGCTGGAGCCCGACAAGGACGGCGGCTGGCAGGTGGTGTCGCAGCGGCTGACGGTCGCCGTCTCGCGGCACGGTGCCGTCGAGGTCCGTACACCGGGCGGCATGGTGCTCCGCCGGGACCTGCCGCCGCGCTGGTGGGAGCCGGTCGGGGGAGGGACCGGGCGGTGGCTGCAGCGCGGCGAGGTGCCGGCGGACGCGCGGTTCTTCGGTCTCGGCGGGCGGTCTTCGGGGTTCCGGCTGCGGGACGGCACGTACGCCCTGTGGAACTCGGGTCCGGGCGCGCGGCTCGATCCGGGCGGGCGGCTCGATGCGGGCGGGCGGCTCGAGGCGGGCGGCGGGCCGCTGTTCACTGCCATGCCGGTGCAACTGGTCGTTTCCGACGCCGGCACACATCTCGTCTTCCACGACACGACCTGGGAAGGGCGGGTGACGCTGCGGGAGGGCGAGGAGGGGGCCGGATCGGGCCACGACCGGCCGGGCACGAGTGAGCTGCGCATGGACGGCGGGCCGCTGCGTTGCTGGGTGGTGGCGGGGACGCCGGCGCGCGTGCTGCGGGGCTGGTCCGCGCTCACTGGTGCGCCCGTGCTCCCTCCGTCGTGGGCGCTGGGTCGGCAGCACGCGTGGCGGGGGTCCGGCGGCGAACGGGAGGTGCGGCGGATCGTCGCCGGTTTTGGCGAGCGGGGGATGCCCCTGTCCGCGCTGCACCTGGATATGGACATGGGCCGGGCCGACGGGCAACAGGGCGCCGTCGCCGGGCCTGAGCGGTTTTCCCGGATTGCCCGGCTCGCCGCGGATCTCGGTGAGTCGGGGGTGCGGCTGGTCCCGGTCGTCCGTCCCGCTGTCAGAGCCGAGCCGGGGAGCGGGTTGTACGACAGCGGAAGGGCCGCGGGGGCGTTCGTACGGGACGCACACGGGAACGAGGTACGCGGAGCTTTTCGGTCCGGGAAGCACGTGTTTCCGGATTTCACCGATCCACGTGCTCGTGCCTGGTGGGCGTCGCTGCACGAAGAGCGCCTCGCTCAGGGTTTCTCCGGTGTCTGGCACGAAATGAGCGAACCGGCGGCCCTCTCCCCCTTCGGTGATCCGTCGTTGCCGCGCTCCGCACGGCACGATCTGGAGGGGCGCGGTGGCGATCACCGGGAGGCTCGCAATGTCTACGGCCTGGGGATGGCGCGTGCCGGTTACGAGGCACTGCGGAACCGGGATTCCGGGGAACGGCCGTTTCTCTTCTCGGATTCCGGCTGGGCCGGCATACAGAGGTACGCCGGCACCTGTTCCGGGGATGTGCCGACGGGCTGGCCGGGGCTGCGTGCCTCGCTCTCCCTGGTGCTCGGTCTCGGGTTGTGCGGAGTGCCGTACTCGGGAACCGATGTCGGAGGGCTGAGCGGCACACCTTCACCCGAGCTGTATCTGCGCTGGTTTCAACTGGGCGCCCATCTGCCACTGTTCCGTACGCGTGCGGCTGTTCCCTCGTGCTCCGGTGAGCCGTGGGAGTTCGGTCCGCGGGTGCTCGAACACGCGAAGGCCGCGCTCGCGGAACGGGAGCGGCTGCGGCCGTATTTCGTGACGCTGTCCCATCTGGCCCGCCTCACCGGTGCGCCTTATGTACGTCCCGTGTGGTGGGGTGCGCCTGAGGACCGGGCGTTGCGGGACTGTGAGGATGCCTTCCTGCTCGGGGACGCTCTGTTGGTCGCTCCCGTACTGGAGCGCGGCGCGGACCGCAGAGCGGTGCGCTTGCCGCACGGCCGGTGGTACGACACGGCTACCGGCAAGGCCTACGAAGGCCAGGGCCAGGTGCTGCTGGAGGCGCCACTGTCGCGCATCCCTGTGCTGGCTCGGGCCGGTTCCGTGATTCCCGTGCGCGGTGACGACGGCGGGTTGACGCTGGAGGCGTGGGCGCCGGCTGCCGGGCGTACCGGAGGAGGGCTGGTCGTGCGGGGCGCGGGAGACGGTGGGGAGCGGGCGGAGGTCGAGCGGTTCACGACGCGGGTGAACGGTGGGCGGGTGCTGGTGGAGCGGGAGGGTGGCGGGGACGTGGGGCTCCCGGTGCGGGTGCGGGGCTGCTGAGGTGGGTGCGGTCCGCTGGGGCGGGTGCGGTCGGCTGGGGCGGGACCGGGGAATGGTTACGTCGTGTGGCTGTAGCTTCCCGCGAACCATCGGCGTACCGCTTCGGTGTGCAGCGGAAAGGCCAGCTCGGCGGGTGCGCGCAGGACGTGCCGGCCTGTCGTTTCCGTAGTGGGGGCGGAAGGCGGCAGGTCGGTGGCGGCGCGTTCGGGGAGCAGCCCGAAGAGGAGCAGGTGGCCGGCGGGGGAGCTCAGCGCGTCGGCGAGGCGCACCTGTCCCGCCGGCGCCTGGATGCCCGTCTCCTCGCGCAGTTCGCGTACGACCGCTTGCCGCCAGTCCTCGCCGTGGTCGATGAAGCCGCCGGGCAGCGCGGTCCCGCCGAGCTGAGGTTCGATGGCACGGGTGAAGACGACGAGTCCGCCACCCTGGTCGTCGCGTACGGGCAGCAGGGCGACAGCGACGGGCAAGGGGTTGCGGTAGGCCGTGTCGCCGCAGACGGTACAGACGCGGGGCCAGTCACCGGCCGGCCGGTACGGCGCTCCGCAACTGGGGCAGTGGGAGTCCCGGACGGGCTTCTTCGAAGGTGCGGCCACGCGCGGACTGTATCCGATGCCCCTTCCCCAGGGGCGGTTGACCTGATAGACGGAGGCCCATGACACGACTTGCCTCCGTACTGCGCGCCCTGGCCACCGCCGCGGTCGCCCTGCTCGCCGTCACAGCCGCCTCCTCCGCGGCGCAGGCGAAGCCCGAGCCGAAGGCCCCCGGGGAGTTCGTGTCCCTGCGGTCCGTGGACTCGACGATCACTCAGGAGATGCGCTACACGACGGCGCACAATTTCGTGGGTGTGCCCGTGGACGGCTATCGGCAGCCGGTCTGCATCCTGACCAAGCCCGCGGCGAACGCCCTGCACAAGGCGCAGACGAAGCTGTTGCGGCGCGGCTATTCGCTCAAGGTGTACGACTGCTACCGGCCGCAGCGGGCCGTCGACCACTTCGTGCGGTGGGCCAAGGACCTCGACGACGAGGCGATGAAGGCGGAGTTCTATCCGCATGTCGACAAGACGCGGCTGTTCGCGGACGGTTACATCGCGGAGAAGTCAGGGCACAGCCGTGGCAGCACGGTTGACCTGACGATCGTGAAGCTTTCCGCGAAGGCGACCAGGCCGTACGTCCCCGGCGAACAGCTCGTACCGTGCTACGCGCCCAAAGCTGAGCGTTTTCCTGACAATTCAGTCGACATGGGGACCGGGTATGACTGCTTCGACACGCTGTCCCATACGGACGACCCCCGTATCCAGGGCACCCAGCGCGCCAACCGGCAACTGCTGAAGGGACTGCTCAGTGAGGTCGGTTTCGTGAATCTCGCCGAGGAGTGGTGGCACTTCACGTACAAGCCCGAGCCCTTCCCGGACACGTACTTCGACTTCCCCGTCGCCCGCAGGTCGGTCGCCGGGCACTGACCTCAACGCTCAGGTGGACGCCTTCTGGCGCCGGTCCGCGGAGCGGGCCAGTGCGTGCTCGACCACCGCGATGAGCACCTCCTTGACCGTCTCGCGGTCCCGCGCGTCGCACAGCAGCAGGGGCACGCCCTCGTCGAGGTCGAGTGCCGCGCGTACCGTTGGGGCCGGATACCGGTCGGCGCCTTCGAAGCAGTTGACGGCCACGGCGAAAGGGATGCCCCGGCGCTCAAAGTAGTCGATGCCGGCGAAGCAGTCCTCCAGGCGGCGGGTGTCGGCGAGTACGACCGCGCCGAGGGCTCCCTGTGCCAGCTCGTCCCACAGAAACCAGAACCGGTCCTGGCCGGGCGTACCGAAGAGGTAGAGCACCAGGTCCTCGCGGAGCGTGATCCGCCCGAAGTCCATGGCCACGGTGGTGGTGTTTTTGCTTTCGACGCCTGCGATGTCGTCGACGGGGCGGCCCGCCTCGGTGAGCGCCTCCTCGGTGCGCAGCGGCCGGATCTCGCTGACCGCGCCCACCAGGGTGGTCTTGCCCACCCCGAAACCACCCGCGACGAGGATTTTGAGCGTCACCGGTTCGACCGGTCGCTTGTTACGGCTAGAGCGCCCGAAGACCATTGATTACCTCGCGAAGGATGCTTTCGTCCGGCAGCTCGGCCGGAGGTACGGGTCGGGTCACGTGTACCAGCTCGTCCTCGACGAGGTCGCCGACGAGCACTCTGACCACCCCTACGGGGAGGTCGAGGCCCGCCGCGAGTTCGGCGATCGACTGCGGCGTCTCGCTGCACAGTTCGACGATTTCGACGTGCTCGGGAGCGAGCGTCTGGTCACGTCCGGGATCGTCGGCCGCGGGTTCGGGGACGACCAGCGCGATCAGGTCGAGCCGGTGCCGGCTCGCACTGCTCGTACGGCCACGCGTCATCGCGTACGGGCGTACTACGGGGCCCGCTTCGTCGTCGAACCAGTGCGGCGATCCCTGCTGGCCTGCGGCGCTCATCTCAGCCCACTCACCCTCCGGCGGGCAGACCGGAGCGTGGTGCGGTCGTCAGGTGGACGCCGACCCGCTTGACCATCAACGTCATCTCGTACGCCACCTGTCCGACATCGGAGTCGGAGTCCGACAGCACGGCGAGACAGCTGCCGTCGCCCGCCGCGGTGACGAACAGGAAGGCGTCGTCCAGTTCCACGACGGTCTGCCGGACCCGGCCCGCGTCGAAGTGGCGGCCGACGCCCTTGGCAAGGCTGTGGAAGCCGGAGGCGACGGCGGCGAGGTGTTCGCCGTCCTCGCGCGTCAGGTCCTTGGACGTGCCGGTGGGGAGCCCGTCGCTGGAGAGCACCAGGGCATTGCGGATGCTGCCGACGCGGTCGACCAGCTCGTCGAGGAGCCAGTTGAGCTCTCCGGAGCCCCGGACTGTGGTGTCGTGTGCTGTGGCGTTCGGTGCGGTCATCGACCGTCCCTCTCTGGTGTGGTTCCTGGTGCTGTCCCGCCGGTGCCCGGCTCGTCCTCGGCGTTCTGCCGGCGGCCGCGCTGCCAGCCGCGCTGGAGCGAAGCCATACGGCTGCGTACTTCCTGCGCCTCACGCTCGGCGTCCTGCTCGGTGGCCGGTACGTCGTCGGCGGGTTCGGTGCGACCGGTGGTGGCCACGCGCAACTGCGGGGCGAGACTGGCCTGGCGGACACGGCGGGGCAGTCCGCCCGGCGGGAGGCCCTGAGCCTCGTCCGCGGGGGCGGGTCGCCGTGCGGGTGTTGCGTGGGGTGCGGGTGTTGCGTGGGGTGCGGTGCGTGCTGATTCGGATGGTGCTGTGCGCGCGTTGGGTGCGTGCCCCCGACCGGTCACGCGGCGGCCGTTGTCGGCTACCAAAGTCGGAGCGTTGCGGCGGGGCAGCGGGACAGGGGCACCGGGACGTACGTTCTCGTCGCTCCCGGCTACGTGGTCGGACGCCTGCTGGTGCTGTTCAGCGGCGGCTTCACGGGCACGGTCGGCGCGGGAGCGGGCCCGGGAACGGTCGCGGGCCCGGAACAGTCCGCCGCGTTCGCTCTCGGTGTCCTCGATGTCCGCGATATCGGCGCCGCCGCCGAGCGGGCCCGCGAGGCCCAGTGCGCCCAGGGGCGGTTCGAGTTCGACGGGGCCGTCCAGCACGGCCTGGGCGGCGAGTTCGGCGGGCAGGCGCGAAACCGTCGTCAGGGACTTGCGGCGTCCGCTCTGTCCCGCCTCCCCGGTGCCTCGTTCGCCGGCCGCGTACTTGCGGTCGAGCCGGAAGCCGGTGCCGTTCGTCTCGGGTGCGTCCGTGAGCAGGGCGGCGGGGATGAACACGACGGCGGTGGTTCCGCCGTACGGCGACTGCTGGAGCGAGACCCGGACGTTCTGGCGCTGGGCCAGCCGGCTGACCACGAACAGACCGAGCCGGTCGGTGTCCGACAGCTCGAACTCGGGGGTCTCGGCGAGCCGGAGATTGGCGTCGAGGAGGGCTTCGGGTGTCATGCCGAGGCCACGGTCGTGGATTTCGAGGGTGAAGCCGTTGGCGACGCGCTCCCCGTGCACCTGGACGGCGGTGTGCGGGGGCGAGAACACCGTGGCGTTCTCCAGGAGTTCGGCGATCAGGTGGGTGACGTCGGCGACGGCCGGGCCCGCGACGCCGACGCGGGCCAGGCGGCGTACCTCGATGCGCTCGTAGTCCTCGACCTCGGCGACGGCCGCCCGTACAACGTCCATGAGCTGGACGGGCTTGCGCCACTGCCGGGACGGAGCCGCGCCCGAGAGGATCACCAGGCCCTCGGCGTGGCGTCGCATTCGGGTGGTCAGGTGGTCGAGCCGGAACAGGTCGGCGAGCTCCTCGGTGTCCTCGGTGCGGCGTTCCATGGTGTCGAGGAGTGTGAGCTGGCGGTGGAGCAGGACCTGGTT
Source organism: Streptomyces flavidovirens DSM 40150 (assembly GCF_000429085.1). Classification (GTDB taxonomy): domain Bacteria; phylum Actinomycetota; class Actinomycetes; order Streptomycetales; family Streptomycetaceae; genus Streptomyces; species Streptomyces flavidovirens. Next base: position 12,841 of record NZ_AUBE01000017.1, read on the forward strand.
GCGGCGGGCCAGGTTGACGAAAACCTCGGAGACGCCGCGGCGCATGTCGGCCTGCTTGACGGCCGATTCGACGGCGGCGCGCTGCAGGGTGTTCAGGGCCTGGCCGACCTGGCCGATCTCGTTCTTGTCGTACTCCAGCCGGGGGGCCTCGGTCTCCACGTCGACCTCCTCGCCCGCGGCGAGCCGGCGCATGACGCTGGGCAGCCGGACGCCGGAGATCTCGTGGGCCTCCTTGCGCAGGCGGGAGAGGTCGCGGATGAGGCTGCGGCCGATCCGTACGGAGAGGACCAGCGAGACGATCAGGGCGAGGAAGCCGAGTACACCGGCGGCGCCCGCCTTGATGAGGACGCCGAAGGCGACGGGCTCGACGTTGTCCTGGTAGCGCTCCCCCGCTTCCTTGCCCTCGTGGGCGAGGTGGTCGAGGACGCCGGTCGCGGCGTCGTTCCAGCTCCTGGCGGTGACGGCGCGCGGATCTCGGGTGGCGCCCGCGGTGATGAGGCGTTCCTCGGCGGTACGCAGTGGCTCGGTGGCCGGGCTGTCCCAGTAGTCCGCGAACGCGTGGCGCTCGGTGGCGGGGAGGACTTCGAGGTTGACGTCGTACAGCAACTCGCGGTTGGCGGCCAGTGCCGAGATCTCACGGAGCTCGGGCGCCTTGAACTGCCCGGCGACGAGGCCGGACGCGATGAGTGCGTCTTCGCGGGAGAGCATCTCGCGGGCGCGGGTGAGGCCGACCAGCGCGCGCCCCTGCTTGTCCATCTCCACGTCTTCGAGGGCGTGGAGGGTGGTGAGGAACGAGTAGCAGGGGTCGATGAGCCGGTTGTAGCGGTCGAGTGCCTGACGTCGGGTGACGGTGCTGTTCTCGACGGAGGCGCGCAGCGTCTGGATGTCTTCGAAGGCTTCCAGGAGTGAGGCCAGGCGCTTAGCGGCCGAAGGGCGCAGGTCGTCGCGTACTGCGGAGTCCTGTGCGCGAGCCTTGATCTTCGCGACGGACTCGTCGGTGGCCGCGCGCTCGCGGCTGAGGGTGGCGAGGGCGTCGGAGGCGCGGGGGTCCGCCAGGTAGATCAGTGTCTGCCGGCGCTCGCGCTGGATGACCTCGACCGTGTCCTGGATCGGATGGCCGACCTGCTCGACGATGTGGGCGACATCCAGGAGCTGGTTGGCCTCCCGGCCGGTGAGCACGGTGGCGAAGCCCCACAGCGAGGTGAGGGACACGAGCGGCACCAACAGCAACGCCACGATCTTCCTGCGGATGGACTTTCCGCGAAAGCGCATGGCCTCCCCCAGCTCGGCCCCCGCCGGACGGGGGTGGTGTTCCGTCAACAAACGGCGTGAGCCTACTACTGTCACTCGCGCAACTCGAAGGCACGTCCGGACGATTTTCAGCCGTACCGAGGTGCGTGGATCACCAGTTGTCATGGAATTCCGGGAGTTGACGGGCGCCGTTGTGGCAAAGGACACCTGCGCGTACGCCCGTCGGCCAATCGGGGCAGATGGCTTGAATTCTCCCTTTCGCGGGAATCTTCGGAGCCGCCCATTCGTCCAGTTGTACGGGGAGCGGACCGGATGAGGCCGTAGGCGTCACATCCGGCTCGCGGGGCACAGCGTAAAAGGGCGGAAGGCGGGCAGCCACTCCTGAAGGGCAGATGTCCGCGCCCGAGTTGAGGGGCACGCAGGCGGCGGTGGGGAGTGAAGGTTCGATGGACACGGAAGAGCGCGGTACTGCGTCGCCCGCGGCGCCCGTAGCGTTCGAGGTTGCCGGCGATTCGCGGGATCGGGCGACGGCCGGCGCGCAGCGGCAGTTGTGGGTCGAGGAGCCGGCGGTACGGCCGCGGTTGCCCGATCCGGTCCGTACAGCCGCCGTCCGCGCCGTCATCCTCACGTCGCTGACGATGATCCAGGCGATAGTGGCCTACCTCTGCACGCTCGCGGGGTCGTGGCTGGCGTTCCCGATGGTGCTGAGCAGCGTGGGCAGCACGGTGGTCGCGACCTGGGGGGTGCTGGACGTATGGGTGACCCGCCAGGTGTGGAACCAGCGCCATGGCGTGGTGTCCGTCCCGAGCAGTACGGCGCGCCAACTGCGCCGCGAGCGGCGGATGGCACGCCGGGCGGCCCGCAGGTCCGCCCGGACACGGCAACGGGAGGAGCGGACCCGGCGGGGCACGGGCCGGCTCTCCCAGGCCTGAGGCCGCCCGCCGCCCGGCAGGGTGGTCGCCGCTACTCGGCAGGCGCCGGCGTGCGTTTGAACATCCGCGTCGCCGTGATCTCGCCGTGTACGGTCTCGCCGTCCGGGTCCTGTTGCGGCAGGCCCGGCCGCAAGTGCTCCTCCACGCTGATGTACTTGAGGCCCGCCCGGAGGTCGGCGTCGTTGCGCAGCCGGATGACCAGCGGGAACTCGGCGAGTGCGGTCGTGTCGAACAGTCCGGTCGTATAGAGGAGCTGCACGCCGAGGGCGTCGGACACCGCACGCTGGAGCTCCAGCAGGTACGTGGCGTTGGCGCGGCCGATGGGGTTGTCGAGGAACAGCGTGCCCGCGTGCCGGTGCTTGTCGCGGCCCCGGTCGTTGCTGCGCAGCGCGGCCATCGTGCAGTACAGCGCGATCGCGGCCGTGAGCAGCTGGCCGCCCGAGAAGACGTCACCCATCTGCCCGACCGGCACGCGCTCGGCGCGCAGTACGGCGTCCGGCTTGAGGATCTCGACCGAGATGCCCTTCGGCTGCAGCGCGGCCTGAACGCCCCTCAGCAGCAGGGACATTCCGTCTCTGCGCAGGTCGGAGTTCTTCTTGACAGCGGCGCTGGTCGCCTCGTCGATGACCTCGCCGAGCCGCTCGACGAGCGTCGCCTGGTCCGGCTCCTCGAAACGGATCCGCAGGAACTCCTGTCCGGACCACTCCCCGAGGCCTTCCGGCAGCCGGGAGAGGCGCTGGGCGGAGCGGAGCGTCGCCAGGGCCGACTCCACGAGACCCCGGAGCCGGTCGACGATGCTGTCGCGGTTGCGTTCGAGCTGCGCCAGCTCGTCGGTGAGTACGCGCAGCCGGGGCTCGAACGCCGCCGCCCACGCCGCCGCGTGCTCGGGCAGTGCGGCGGCCGGCAGCTCGCGGATCTGCTGGCGGGCGGGGGTGCGTACCTGCTCGTACCGCGTGGAGTTGGCATGCCGTACGAGTACGTCGCTCGCCTCGCGCACCGACGCCTCGGCGGCGGACAGCTCGGCCGCGCACCCGCGCAGCAGGCGGCGGGACTCGGCGGCGGACTGCCGGGCTTCCTCCAGGCTGCCGGGGTACGGGCCGGGCTCCTCCGTACCCTCGTCGTCCTGGTGGTGGTCCCTGAGCAGGTCGCGCAGGAGCGCCGCCGTCTCGTCGAAGCCGCCCGCCGCGTCCTCCGCAGCGCGGTGTGCCCGCAGCAGCTCGGCGTGGGCGGCGCGGGCCGAGTCCAGCGCGTCGGTGCGGGAGGCGAGTTCGCAGGTGGCGGTGCGCAGGAGCGTCTGCGCGTGCTCCGCGTCGGCGGGCACGAGGTCGTCGGGCAGCTCCGTGTGCGCCGTACCGTCCTCGGGGGCGAGGCGCTCGGCCTCACCGCGCAGCCTGCCGAGCTGCTCGCTCGCGGCGGACGCCCGCGACTCCAGCATCTGTACGAGCGATTCGGCGCGGGCGACGGCGGCCTGGCGGGACGGACCGTCGGCGCCGTCCGTGCCCTCCAGCAGCAGGGCGGCCCTGGTGCGGACCTTGTTGCTGAGCCGGTTGAGCTCGGTCAGGGCGGCGCTCTCGTCGCTCTCCGCCCTGGCCTGTTCGGCGCGCAGGTCGGCGCCGACACCGACCTTCTCGTACAGCTGGGACGCGGCGCGGTACGCCTCGCGCAGCGCGGGCAGCGCGACACGCGGTGCGTCCTCGTCCGGCTCCGGCAGTGTCTCGGGCGCGCCGGCGATCTCGGCCCGCTCGGCGCGCAGGGTGCGCGCGGTCCTGTGTGCGTCGTCGGCGGTGCGCTGAGCGGCTCGGCGGTCCTCGTCGGCCGCCTTGGCACGCTCCAGGCACACCGCGGCCCTGGCCTCCAGCTCTGCGGCCTCTTCGGTCAGTTCACGTACCTTGACCAGCCAGCCTGCGCGTTCTCTCAGGCGGTGGGCGAGGCCTGCGAGGGCGTCGGCGACGCGGCGGGCACGCTGGGCGGCGTCCTGCCGCTCGTCCCTGATGCGGGCGGCGTCGGCCGCCGCCTCGTCGGCCTCGGCGCGGACCGTACGGGCCTCGGCGAGCACGGCTTCGGCCGCTTCGGCCGCTTCACCTGCCGTCCTGGCTGCCTGCGCCAGCTCCGCGAGCATGCCGGGCGGGCAGTCGGCGCGCCAGGAACCGAGGCGGGCGGCGAGCGTACGGTCACCGGTCAGCCGGGCGGCGAGCCTGCGGATCTCCTCGTCACGGGCGGTCGCCCTGGCACGCAGCGCGTGACGCTCCTCGTCGGCCGCGTGTTCGTCGTGCATCGCCGGGTTCGGCGGTACGAGGAAGACATCGGCGCGGTCGGACGGGGCGTCACCCGGCGCCGGTACGGGCGCCAGGAGCGCGGCGGCGGTGCCGACGGCGACGGCCGAGCGGGGCAGCAGCGCGGCGCCGGCGAGGGCTTCCCGGGCCCTGACATGCGCGTCGGGGTCGGTGATGACGACGCCGTCGACCAACTCGGGGCGGGCCGCGAGCACGGCGGCGTGGTCGGCGGGGGCGACGGCCTGCGCGAGGTAGCGCCAGCCGGGGAGGGCGGGGATGCCGTGCTCACCGAGGAACTCGACGGTGGCCAGGACGTCGGGGCCGGGGGGCAGCAGCCCTCCGTCGCCGAGCGCGCCGAGGATGCGCGCGTCGTCGGCGGCGGCGGTACGCAGCTCGAAGAGCTGCCGCTCGGCGGAGGTGACGGCCTGGTCGAGGAGGACGAGGAGGTCCTCCGCGTTTCGGTCCAGCTCCTCGACGGTGAGCGGTCCTTCGGCGGTACGCCGGGGCGTGGGGAGGGGGTGCGCGGACGCGGTGGAACGCCCGAAGGCATCCGTGCCGGTGGCGGCGCCTGCCGGGCCGGCGGGGTCCGGGTGCTCGGCGGCACGGTGGCCGGGGTTGCTTGCGCCGGGGTTGCTTGTGCCGGGGTTGCTTGCGCCGGTGACGGTGCCTGCGTCGGTACCGGTGCGCGTGTCCGTGCCGGAACGCACTTCCGTGCCGACGGCTGGTTCCTTGCCGGGGCGCTGTTCCGTGCCGGGGCGCTGTTCGGTGCCGGGGCGTGACTCCGTACCGGGGCGTGACTCCGTACCGGTGCCGGTGGACGGGTCGTCCGTCGCGTTGCTCTGCTCGGGGGTGCCTGGGTGGGCGGTGTCCGTGCGGTTACTCGTACGCGCGTCTGCCGCGCCGCCATGGCCGGTGCCGCTGCTCGGGCGGGTGACGGTCGCGCCGCCGGATCCGCTCGTCGGCCGGTCGTCCGCCAGGCGGTCGGCCCCGTCCTCCGTCCGGGCCGCATCCGTGTCCTCCGCCGGGTTCCCGACGGTGACGTGCACGCCCTGGCGCGCGGGACGGCCTTCCGCGCCGACGGCTCGCGCGGCGGACGCGCTGTCCGTCGCGGCCGTGCCCCGGCGCGGCTGCGGTACGGACGCGGTCGTGACCGGTGCCGACGGCAGACTGAGCAGTTCCGACAGGCGGTCCTCCGCCGCCAGCGATTCCGCGGCCCGGCGCTCGGCTTCGTACGCGTGCTCGGCGCCCTGCGCGGCGTCCGCCGCGCGGGCCGCCGCCAGTTCGGCGCGGGCCTCCGCGCCCGCGGCCTCCTTCGCCCGGTCGGCCGTCGCACGGGCGGCTTCGCGCGCCGTCTCCCAGGCCGCGACCGCCGTCTTCTCCGCGTCGGTCGCCGCCAGCGCCGCCCGTGCCGGGTCGGCGTCCGGAGCTGTGTCGTCGAGCCAGCCGGCGCGTACCGCCTCCGCCGTCTCCTGTTCGACCTCGGACAGGCGCTGACGCAGGTGCCCGGCCTCACTGCGGGCGCGCTGTGCCTGGGTCGCGGCCGTGGTGGCGTCGCGGTGCGCCGCCTCGCCCACCTCCTGGAGAGCGGCCGAGCGCTCTTCCTCCTCGGCGGCCACCCGCTCGCCGTCCTCGGCCGCCGCGTGCAGCGCCCGTACGAGCTCACCTGCGGCCGTGGCGCGGGCCGCCAGCGCCGGGGCGGCGTCCCGCTCGGCCTCGCGGATGGCGACGGCCACGCGCGCGGCGCGGTCGGCGGCGGCGCGGTGGCGCAGTACGGCCTCGGCGGCCTGCCAGGCGGCGTGCAGCGTACGGGCGTCGGCGAGCTCGCGGCGCTGGGCGCCTGCCGCCTTCTCGGCGGCGGCGAGGGCCAGCGAGGCGTGCCGGTAGGCGAGTTCGCCGGCGATCAGGGAGCTGCGGCCGCGTGCCTGTTCGGCCTCGGCGACGGCCTGCGCGGTGGCGGTGACCTGCTGGGCGAGCTCGGCGGTGCGGCCGCGCTCCTCGCCGGCGCGGGCGGAGAGCCTGCGGGCGAGCGTACGGGTCCTGCGCTCGGCGCCGGCGTGGACGTCGCGGGCGCGCACGCGCGTCTCGGCGGCGTCGACGATGCGGCCGAGCAGGTCGACGGAGCCTGCCGTGAAGTCGCGCTCGGCGGTGAGCTCGGCGCGGCGGCCCAGCTTGTTGCCGAAGCCGTGGACGAGGTCGGCGAGGCCGTCGGTGTCCCTGGTGTCGGTGACGGCGCGCAGCAGCAGGTCCGTGAAGTCGGAGTCCTTCTTGACCGCGAAGAGGCCTGCCGCCTCGCCCTCGTCGGCGTTCATCTCCCGCTGGTAGCGGAAGAGCTCGGGGTCGAGTCCGAGGTCGCCGAGGTGCTCGTTCCAGCGGTCGTGGATCTCTTCCCAGTGGACGTCGAGGTGCGGGTAGGCCTTGCCCGCGTCGGTGATCGCGTCGCGGAAGCCCTTCATGGTGCGACGACGGCCCTGCGCTCCGGAGACGCCCTCGCCGTACGGGCGGACGGCGGTGGACTCGGCGACAGGCAGCGAGTCGAGGCTGAGGCCGGGGCCGGGGCGGAAGGAGTACCAGGCCTCGGCGAACTTCCGCGGGTCGTTGGACACCTGCCGCCCGCGCCACTCGCTCACCTTGCCTACGACCACACACTCGCCGGTGAGCGTGTGCTGCCATTCGAGCGCGACGTGGCCGCAGTCGTCGGCGAGCAGGAACTTGCGCAGTACGCCGGAGCTCGCGCCGCCGAGCGTGTTGCGGTGGCCGGGCAGCATCACCGAGAAGATCAGCTTGAGCAGGACGGACTTGCCGCCGCCGTTCTCCAGGAAGAGCACGCCGGCGGGCGCGGGCCTGCGCGGCGGGCCGACCGGCTCCTCCTGGAAGAACTCCGCCTGTGTGGGGGCGGGGTGGGGCACGGGCTCGCCGACTCCGCGCAGGTCAAGCACGGTGTCGGCGTAGCGCGCACCGGCGGGCCCGATGGAGTAGAGGCGGACCCGGGACAACTCGTACATGGCGGCGGACTCTCGTCGTAAGTCGTGAAGCGGCAGGTGTGCGGCGGCTGGGGTGCGGCGGCCGGGTGCGGCTGTCGGTCTTCGGCGGCCGGTCTTCAGCGGCCGGCCGGGGGTCAGGCGTGGAAGGGCAGGCCGGCCTCGGCGGTCAGTTCGAGGTCGTCGGCGTCCGAAGGCGGCACCAGCGTCGGGGTGCCGTCGGTCACCGGCACCACGCCCAGTTCCAGCAGCTCGGCCATGGCCGCGCTGCCCGCCATGTCGCGGACCTGCAACTGGTAGCGGGCGGTGGTGCGGTACGCCCCTCCCGCGTCGTCACCCGTGCGGTGCAGGAAGCCGGATTCGGTGAGGAAGGCGACGGCCTTGCCGACGATGCCGGTGGTGGAACCGGCCAGCCGTCGCGCGTCCTTGGTGGCGCCGGTCGCGCTGCGGCGGGCGTAGATCCGCCAGGCCGCTTCGAGGCCGGGGGCCTCGGTGGCCGGGTCGGTGTTCTCCCCCTGCTCGTCGGCGCGCTCCTCCAGGCGGCGGCAGGCCTGGCGCACGAAGGCGTCGACACCGTTGACCGTTATGCGGCCGATGTACCCGTCGTCGGCGAGGTCTTCGGGGCGGGGGAACGCCAGTGCGGCGACGGCGAGGTGGGCGAGGCCGTGCAGGAACCGGTCGGCGGAGTCGGCCGAGGCCCGCCGGGCGTAGTCGCCCATCCGTACGGCGAAGACCGAGTCCTCCCCGGCGGAGACGGCCATGCCCGCGCGTGTGGAGACTTCCAGGACGACGAGTCCGAGGCCGGTCGCGACGGCGTCGGCGAGGCGCGCGAAAGCGGGCTCTTCGCGGTAGCGGCGGAGGAGGTCGGCGTACTCCACGTCGCGGGCAGGCAGCAGCTTGGGCTGGAGCCCGAAGGACACCAGCCGGGCGGCGTCGGCCGCGTCGGCGGGCGTGACCGCGCCGTGCGCGGCGGCAGCGGGAGCGGGCGCGGGCAGCTCGCCGGATTCGGCTGCGCCGCCAGCGGCGGCCGCGCCGGTCGCGGCGTCGGTGGGCCGCTCGCTCCACGCGTCGGCGTGCTCTGCGCGGTGGTCGCTCACGACTGCTGCTCCTCGGTACGGGAATTCTTGGATTCGGGTACGGACTCGATGGCGCGCACCGGGCCTGACGCGCCCGGAGTTCCGGCTGGTGCCCGCCCGGAGCCGCGCGGAGACGGTGTCGCCGTGGCCGGGCGCCGGGCAATCGGCGCACCGGTCGTGCTGGAAACGGACCCGATGCCGCGTCTCCTGGTCATGCCGCCTCCGTCCGGTCCGCGCTCATCCCGGCGGCGTCCAGCAGTGCCATGCCCACTATCAGGTCGGCGCCGCCGAACTCCGGGTCGTCGAGTTCGGTGCCGTCGTCCACGGCGAACAGCAGTTGCTTCTCGCCCTGCCGGTAAGCGGTGCCGACCGGCGGGCTCGCCGCGTGCACCGCGAGCAGCGCGACGAGGTACGGGAGCTCGGGGTCACGGCGCCGCGCGTCGGCCAGCAGTCCGGACAGTCTGCGCGGCGCGTCGTGCGGCAGGTCGAGCAGCTCCATGGCGCTCGCCAGCTGCTCCTCGCTGAACCGGCTGTCGTCCGGGGTGGCGATCAGGTCCGGCTCCGGCATCTCGGCGCCCAGGTGCTCCCGCTCCAGCGGCGGGGTCAGCAGTATGTCGACCAAGTCCCCGACCCGTACGGACACGGGCGTGCGCAGCCCGGCGCCGTGCGCGAAGAACGCGTCGGTGACGCGGATCGCCTGCTCCACCGGCAGGGGCAGCAGTGGCGCGACCAGCTGGCCGTACAGGTCGAGCCCGGCCCGCGCCGTGGGCGTGGCGAACGCCTGGCGGTCCTGCTCGGCGCGGAACAGGGGTCCGGCGTCCAGCAGCCGGGACTGCAGCTGCGTGTGCCTGCGGATGCAGTCCTTGACGATGTCGACGAGCTCGGCCGCGCGCCGCTTGTGCTCGGGTTCCACGGCTTCGTCCCGCGCCTTGCGGATGTTGGTGAGGATCGCGTTCTCGTGCCGGTAGCGGTCGGCGACGTGGTCGAGCGCCTCGGCGATCATGTCGGGCACCGCGTTGAGCCAGTCGACGGCGCGCACGTTGCGCCGGGTCGCCTCCAGGGTCCTGCGGAGCGTCTCGGCGTACTGCACGGTCCGGTACCGGGCCTGCTCGGCGGCGAGCTGGGCGTCGGCGAGCCGGCCGCGGCTGATGAGCACTTCGAGCTTGACCTCGGCGGCGATCTGCGCGCTGGTGACGTCCGTGTCGAGGGCGCCGACAAGGACGTTGACCGCCTCGTCGGTGGTCCGCAGGTAGACGCTGCCGCCGTACCCGGGGACCTCCTCGATGAGCTTGAAGTCGTAATCCCTGCGCACATAAGCACCATCGGGGCCGAACGTGCCATAAACCGCACGGAAGCCGCGGTCCACGCTTCCGACGTTGATCAGGTTCTCCAGGACCCAGCGTGCGACGCGCTCGTGCTCGGCGAGCGGGCGGTCGGGGGCCTGGGCCGCGACCCGCGGAAGCAGCCTGGCCACTATCTGCTCGTGGTCGGCGCCCGTGTCGAAGTCCATGTTGAGGGTGACGAGGTCGATCGCGGCGAGCGCGATCTCCGCCATCGCGTAGACCGAGTATTCGCCCGCGAGGTTCGCCTTGCGTACGTCGAGATCGTGCAGCGGCGCGGTGCAGGCGAGCGCGCGGAGCCGCCGCGCGAGCCCCTCGTCGGCGGCCGGGCCCTGTGCGGGCCGCGGCCCCGCGCTGAGCTGGGGCGGAACGAATTCCGTCGATGCAGGCGAAGTCACGTGGCACAGATTAGGTCCTCGCACTGACAACGGTCGAAACGGCGCAGAAGCGACCCTCACGCAGGACCGGATCAGCGGAGGACGGCCATGGGCCAAAAGCCCCTCATGTCCCCCAGTTTCCGGCCTCGATGTGGCGTGCGTACACCTCGACGAGCTGGGTTCGCGAGTCGTCCAGATAGTCGGCGAGGAGCTGTTCGCCGGCCGCGTTGTCGCCCGCCCGCAGGCGTTCCAGAATCTCCCGGTTCCGTACGAGATAAGGTTCGTGCAGCCGGCGCGGATCGGCCACCACGTGGAAGGCGAGGCGCAGTTCGGCCAGGACACCGCGCATCAGCTCGTCGGTGCGGGGGCTGGCGGCGAGGGAGACGAGTTCCCGGTGGAAGTGGATGTTGGCGGTCGATACGCCTTTCCACTCCTGCCGGCCGGCCGCCCGCTCGCCGTCACCGACGGCCTTGTCGAGGCCGCCGAGGGGGAAGGGCGGCGCGCCGAGCCCACGGACGACGGCGCACTCGATCAGCCGCCGAATGCGGTAAATGTCCTCTACGTCCTCAACGGCGAGGACGCGGACGAAGACTCCGCGGTTGAGCTGGTGGACGAGCAGCCGCTCATGGGTCAGCAGCCGGAACGCCTCGCGCAGCGTGTTGCGCGAGACGCCGAGCGCCTTGCCGATGCCGTCCTCCGAAAGGCGTTCGCCCGGCGGGAAGTAGCCCTCGGCGATGCGGGTGCGGAGGATGTCCGCGACTCGCTCCGCCGTGCTGGTGCGGCCCAGCAGCGGGCGGTCGTCGGCCAGCCCGCCGGCCTCGGACTCCGTCGTCCTCACAGCGCCTGTCTCCCTACTGCTCTCCCGCCGGCCCACTTGTCGCCGTGCGCGCGCTGCCCATCGTAGAAGCAAGAACGAACCGACATGACTCTTGTCGGATCGTTCAACAATCCCCTACGTTGGCGTCACCGCACGGTCTCCAGCGCACTCCTCCCCTTCCGCGAGGTGCAGATGAGTACCACCCAGACACAGTCGAAGCAGGACGAACTACCCGACGACAACGGCGCGTTCGCGTGGCTCCGCGCCCTCGGGCCGCGCGGCCGCCGCGCCTTCGGCGGCGCGTTCGGCGGATACGCCCTCGACTCCTACGACTTCTTCACCCTGCCGCTGAGCATGGTCGCGATCTCCGCGTACTTCAGTCTCAGCACCGGGCAGACGGGCCTCCTCACGACCGTCACGCTGGTGGTGTCCGCGATCGGCGGCGCCGTCGCCGGCATCGCGGCCGACCGCATAGGCCGGGTGAAGGCGCTGATGATCACGGTGATCACCTACGCGTTGTTCACCGTCCTGTGCGGGTTCGCCCCCAACTACGAGACGCTGCTCGTCTTCCGCGCGCTCCAGGGCCTCGGTTTCGGCGGCGAGTGGGCGGTCGGCGCGATCCTGGTCGCCGAGTACTCCTCGGCCAGGCATCGCGGCCGTACGCTCGGGGCGATCCAGAGTTCCTGGGCAGTCGGGTGGGCGCTCGCGGTCATCGTCTACACGGTGGTCTTCCAGTACCTGGACCCGGACACGGCCTGGCGTGTGATGTTCTGGACCGGTGCGCTTCCCGCGCTTCTGGTGATCTGGGTACGCCGCCATGTCAGCGACGCACCGGAAGCGACGCAGCGGCGTCTCGCGAGCAGCGACAAGGGGTCGTTCACGGCGATCTTCAAGAAGGACCTGCTGCGCACCACGCTCTTCGGTGTGCTGCTGTCCACCGGTGTCCAGGGCGGCTATTACACGCTCGCGACCTGGGTGCCCACCTACCTCAAGACGGAGCGGGGCCTCACCGTCGTCGGTACCGGCGGCTATCTGACGTTCCTCATCTCGGGCGCGTTCATCGGCTACCTCACCGGGGGGTACCTCACCGACAGACTGGGCCGTAAGAAGAACATCGCGCTGTTCGCGTTCCTCTCGGCCGCCTGCATCCTCGCCTACACCAACATCCCCTCCGGGGCGAACAACGTGGTGCTCGTCCTGGGCTTCCCGCTGGGCTTCTGTATGTCGGCCATTTTCAGCGGCTTCGGTTCGTTCCTCAGTGAGCTCTATCCGACGGCTGTTCGCGGGACCGGTCAGGGGTTCACGTACAACACGGGCCGTGCCGTGGGCGCTTTCTTCCCGACCCTCGTCGGCTTCCTGGCCGGGGGCTGGGGAGTGGGGGGCGCACTGATCTTCGGTGCGGTCGGTTACGGGCTTGCCGTACTGGCGCTGTTCGGCCTTCCCGAGACGCGCGGAAAAGAGCTCCAGTGAACGCCACTACGACTGGCAGAGCTTCGATCGATCTCAACGCCGACCTCGGGGAAGGCTTCGGACGCTGGCAACTGACCGATGACGAAGAGCTGCTGTCCGTCGTCACCAGCGCCAACGTCGCCTGCGGCTTCCATGCCGGTGACGCGGCGACCATGCGCCGCGTCTGCGACCTCGCGGCCGCGCGCGGGGTGCGGATCGGAGCCCAGGTCTCGTACCGCGATCTGGCCGGCTTCGGGCGGCGCTCCATGGACGTCCCCCCGGACGAACTCGCGGCCGAAGTCGCCTACCAGATCGGCGCACTGGACGTGTTCGCGCGAGCGGCGGGTTCACAGGTGTCGTACGTCAAGCCGCACGGTGCGCTCTACAACCGGGTGGTGCACGACGAGGAACAGGCAGCGGCCGTAGTCGACGGTGTGCTGCTGGCGGGCGGCGGCCGGCCGGTCCTGGGCCTGCCCGGATCGCGGTTCCTCGACCTCGCCGCGAAGGCCGGGCTGCCGGTCGTCACCGAGGCGTTCGCGGACCGCGCGTACACGGCGGAAGGGACGCTCGTTCCGCGCGGACACGAGAACGCCGTCGTGACCGACGCGGGAACGGTCGTTGAACGCTCCGTCTCCATGGCCCGGTTCGGCGTCGTCACCTCCCACTGCGGCAGCCCTGTCCCCGTGCGGGCCCGCTCGCTGTGCCTGCACGGGGACACTCCGGGCGCCGTGGGCCTTGCCCGCCGCGTACGGGAACGTCTGGAGGCCGCGGGTGTCCGTGTGGAGGCCTTCGTATGAGCGACATGAGGGCGCTGCCGGTCGGTGACCGCGCCCTGCTGGTCGAACTCGGCAGCGGCGAGGAGGCCGAGGCCCTCCACGCCGAGCTGCTGCGGCGCCGGGCCGAGGGAACGCTCCCCGCCGTACAGGAGATCGTGCCCGCGGCACGCACCGTTCTCCTCGACGGCCTCGACGATCCGGCGCGCTTCGCCAAGTGGCTGGCCGGCTGGGAGATCCCGCCGCTCGCGTCCGGCGCGCGGAGTGCGATCGAGATCCCGGTGCGTTACGACGGTCCCGATCTCGCGGCGGTGGCGGAGCTGTGGGGCGTACGGCCGGACGAGGTGGGGCGGATCCACTCCTCTACCGTGTTCCGGGTGGCTTTCTGCGGGTTCGCGCCCGGGTTCGGCTATCTGACGGGTCTCGCCGAGCGGTACGCCGTACCGCGCAGGGCCACGCCCCGCACGGCCGTCCCGGCGGGTGCCGTGGCGCTGGCCGGCGCGTACACCGGGGTGTATCCGCGCTCGTCCCCCGGTGGCTGGCAGCTCATCGGTTCGACGCGGGCGGTGCTGTGGGACCACGCGCGCGTGCCCGCCGCGCTGCTCACACCGGGCGCGCGGGTGCGGTTCGTACCGGAGGAGCTGTGACGGACCGGGCTTTCGCGGTGGTACGGGCGGGTGCGCTGACGTCCGTGCAGGACCACGGGCGGTCCGGCCACGCGCATCTCGGGGTGCCGCGCTCCGGTGTGCTGGACCGGCCCGCGAGCGATCTCGCGAACCGGCTGGTGGGCAATCCGGCGGAGGCGGCCGTCCTGGAGACGACTCTGAACGGCTGTGCGGTGCGGCCGCGTCGCGCCGTCACCGTGGCGGTCACCGGTGCGCCGTGCCGGGTCACCGTGGACGGACGGCCCGCGGCCTGGGGCGCGCCCGTGCGGGTGGCGGCGGGAAAGGTACTGGAACTGGAACATGCGACGGGCGGGGTACGGAGCTATCTCGCGTTCGCCGGGGGGATCGCCTGCGAACCCGTGCTGGGCAGCCGTTCCACCGATCTGCTGTCGGGGCTGGGGCCCGCCCCTCTGACCGACGGTGCGGTGCTGCCGCTGGGCGACCCGTCGGGACCACCCGTGTACGCCGATGCCGTGCCCTGGCAGGGCCCCCCGCGCGAACTGGTGCTGAGGGCCGGTCCGGGCCCGCGTGCGGACTGGTTCACCGCGCGGGCGCTGCACACCCTGGCCACAGCGGTCTACCGCGTCTCGGCCGCGAGCAACCGCATCGGGCTGCGCACGGAGGGGCCCCCTCTGGAACGCGCCGTACACGGCGAACTGCCCAGTGAGGGCATGGTCCTCGGCGCGGTGCAGGTGCCCCCGGACGGCCGCCCCCTGATCTTCCTGGCCGACCACCCCACCACGGGCGGATACCCGGTGATCGCGGTCGTCAGGGAGCGGGATCTCGGCGCGGCGGCGCAGGCCCCACCCGGTACGCCCATCCGTTTCGTTCCCACGAGGACGCGGTGAGGCCTCAAGAGGCTCGCAAGCCCGCCAGGAGCCCTCAGGAGCCGCCCGGTGTTCCGTACCCGCCCCCGCCCGGCGTCCGGATCTCCAGCACGTCTCCGGGCCCGACCTCGGCCGTGTCGCAGCCTGCCAGCCGCGCGACCGTGCCGTCGGCGCGCTCGACGAGGTTGCTGCCGGTCGCTCCCGGGCCGCCGCCCGCCATGCCGTACGGCGGGACACGGCGGTGGCCGGAGAGCAGCGCCACCGTCATCGGTTCCAGGAACCGGATCCTGCGCACCACCCCGCAGCCGCCCCTCCACCGGCCCTCTCCCCCGCTGCCCTCGCGTACGGAGAAGCCTTCAAGGCGCACCGGGTAACGCCACTCCAGCACCTCGGGGTCGGTGAGGCGCGAGTTGGTCATATGGGTCTGCACCGCGTCGGCCCCGTCGAATCCGTCGCCCGCTCCGGAGCCGCTTGCCACGGTCTCGTAGTACTGCACGCGGTCGTTTCCGAAGGTGACGTTGTTCATGGTTCCCGAGCCCTCGGCCTGCACGCCGAGCGCGGCGTACAGGGCGCCGGTCACCGCCTGCGAGGTCTCGACGTTGCCCGCCACGGTGGCCGCCGGGTAGACGGGCGCCAGCATCGAGCCGTCAGGGACCCGCACCTCCAGTGGTTCGAGGCAGCCGCTGTTGAGCGGGATCTCTTCGGCGACGAGTGTCCTGAAGACGTACAGAACGGCCGCCATGACCACCGACTTGGGGGCGTTGAAGTTCCCCTCCTGCTGGGGCGCTGTGCCGGTGAAGTCCAGCACCGCGCCGCGTGCCTCCCGGTCCACCCGCAGGGCGACCCGGATCACGGCTCCGCTGTCCATCTCGTAGCGGTACTCGCCGTCCCGCAGTCCGGCGACGATACGCCGCACGGATTCCTCGGCGTTGTCCTGTACGTGGCGCATGTACGCCTGGACCACATCGAGGCCGAACTGGGCCACCATGCGGCGCAGTTCGGCGATGCCCCTCTCGTTCGCGGCGATCTGGGCACGCAGGTCGGCCAGGTTGGTGTCCGGGTCGCGCGACGGATACGCGGCGGCGGCCAGCAGTTCGCGCGTCTCGTGCTCGCGCAGTCTGCCGTCCCTCACCAGAAGCCAGTTGTCGAAAAGGACGCCCTCTTCATGCACGGTACGGCTGAAGGCCGGCATCGAGCCGGGGGTGATGCCGCCGATCTCGGCATGGTGTCCGCGCGAAGCCACCAGGAAGCGCAACGGCCCGCCGCCGGTGTCGAACACGGGGGTCACCACGGTGATGTCCGGCAGGTGTGTACCACCGTGGTAGGGGTCGTTGATGGCGTACACGTCTCCGGGGCGCATGGCGCCCTCGTTGCGCCGCAGTACCTCCTTGATGGACTCGCCCATCGAACCGAGGTGTACGGGAATGTGCGGGGCGTTCGCGATCAGGTTGCCGTGCGCGTCGAAGAGCGCGCAGGAAAAGTCGAGCCGCTCCTTGATGTTGACGGAGTGGGCGGTGTTTTCGAGGCGTACGCCCATCTGCTCGGCGATGGCCATGAAGAGGTTGTTGAACACTTCCAGCATGACGGGGTCGACGTCCGTGCCGACCGCCGTTGTGCCGGGACGCGGGCGCACGCGCGTGAGCAGCAGGTGCCCTCGTTCTCCGGCGGCCGCCTGCCAGCCGGGGTCGACCACGGTGGTGGCGTCGTCCTCGGCGATGACGGCGGGTCCTTCGACGGTGTCGGCGGGCCGCAGGTCGTCGCGCCGGTACAGCGGGGTGTCCAGTCTCCGGCCCCCGGTGAACATCCGTACCGTCGCGCGCGGAGTCAGCCTTCCCGTGCGCGGACGAACTGGCTCGGCGTTCCCGGAAACATCCCCCGCCGTTCCCACGGCCTCGACCGAGACGGCTTCGACGACCAGCGGCTTGTCCATCGTGAAGGCGTACCGCGCGCGGTGGTCCGCTTCGAAGGCGGCCGTCATGTCCGGGACGCTGCCCAGTGCCACCGGCAGGCTCGCGTCCGTACCGGCGTAGCGGATCAGCACGCGCGCGTGCGTGCTGATCGCGGCGTCCGCGATGCCGTCGGCGCGCAGATCGGCGCGGCTACGTCCGGCCAGCCGGTCGCACAGTTCGCGTACGCGCCCGAGGGTCCCCTCGTCGAGTTCCGCCTCGACCGACTGCTCGCGCATGGCGGTGGCGTCGGCCAGCCCGATGCCGTACGCGGAGAGCACACCGGCCAGTGGCGGCACGATCACCGTGTTGACGCCCAGTGCGTCCGCGACAGCACACGCGTGCTGTCCGCCGGCCCCGCCGAAGCTGGTGAGGGCGTACCGGGTGATGTCGTGACCGCGTTGTACGGAGATCTTCTTGACGGCGTTCGCCATGTTGAGCACGGCGATGTCGAGAAAGCCCGACGCGACCTCCTCGGGGCTGCGGCGCACCCCGGTCGCTTCCGCGATGTCGTCGGCCAGCCGCGCGAACCGGTGGTGCACCGTCCGCGCGTCCAGAGGCTGGTCGCCGCGCGGTCCGAAGACGGCGGGGAAGTGTTCGGGCTGGACGCGTCCGAGCATCACGTTGGCGTCGGTGACTGTGAGGGGGCCGCCGCGCCGGTAACAGGCGGGCCCGGGGACGGCGCCCGCCGAGTCGGGGCCGACCCGGTAGCGCCGGCCGTCGAAGTGGAGCAGTGAGCCGCCGCCCGCCGCGACGGTGTGGATGTTCATCATCGGAGCGCGCATGCGTACGCCCGCCACCTGAGTGCCGAAGTCCCTTTCGAACGCGCCCGCGTAGTGCGACACATCGGTGGATGTGCCGCCCATGTCGAAGCCGATGACGCGCTCGTACCCGGCCTGCTCCGACGTACGGGCCATTCCGACGACGCCGCCCGCGGGGCCGGAGAGTACGGCGTCCTTGCCACGGAAGTGTGCGGCTTCCCGGAGCCCGCCGTTGGACTGCATGAACATCAGGCGCACGCCCTGGAGTTCCGTGGCGACCTCGTCGACGTACCGGCGGAGGATCGGTGAGAGGTACGCGTCCACGACGGTCGTGTCGCCGCGTAGGACGAGCTTGATCAGTGGACTGACCTCGTGCGAGCAGCTCACCTGGGTGAACCCGAGTTCACGTGCCACGGCCGCGACGGCGGACTCGTGCGCCGGATGACGGTAGCCGTGCATCAGCACGACGGCGGCGCTGCGAAAACCGTCGCTCCGCGCGGCGCGCAGTTTTTCGGTCACGGCCGCGAGGTCCAGTGGCCGTACGGTCGCTCCGTGGGCGTCGATCCGTTCCGGGACCTCGACGACGTGCTCGTACACCGCCTCGGGCAGGACGATGTGGCGGTCGAAGAGCCGGGGGCGGTTCTGGTAGGCGATGCGCAGGGCGTCCCTGAAGCCTTCGGTGATGACGAGCACGGTCGGCTCTCCGCGCCGTTCCAGGAGTGCGTTGGTGGCGACCGTCGTACCCATCTTGACGGCGTCGATCCGGTGGGCCGGGACCGGCTCGCCGGGCCCGAGCTCCAGCATCAGCCGGATCCCGGCGACGGCCGCGTCCCGGTAGCGCTCCGGGTTGTGCGAGAGCAGCTTGCGGGTGACGAGGCGCCCGTCGGGCCGCCGGCCCACCACATCGGTGAAGGTGCCGCCACGGTCGATCCAGAACTCCCAGCGCCCGCTCATTCCCCCATTCTGGCAAGGGGCGGGGCCGATACGGCGGCGAGCGCGGCCGAGAGCGCCTGCGCGGCACGCAGATCGAGCCGCGCGGTGGTGCCGCGTGCCCCGTGCCGTACCTCGGCGGCCGCCAGGCCGAGGAGTTGCGGCAGCAGGTCGGTGGAGCGGCGCGCCAGCCAGCCGGTGCCGGCCGTCAGGAGCCACAGGAGAGCGGCGGCGCGGGTGGGCGGGGGCCGCTCGGGTTCGTACCCCGGCGGCGCGCCTGCGGCGAGCCCCCCGGCAGCGAGCAGCGCGTGGAAGCGGGCGGCAATCAGCCGGTGCCCGCGCTCGCCGGGGTGCAGCCTGTCCGCGCTCCAGAGGCCTCGGTCGCTCACCCAGGGGCCCTCGGCGACGTGCAGGTGTACGGCGCCGTAGCGGGCGGACAGTGCGTGCACCACGGCGTTGACGGCGCGCTGTCTGCGGGCCAGCGGACGGGCGAGCGGAGGCGGCAGGCCGAGCATGGTGCCGGGGTCGGGCAGACAGGCCGTCAGCAGTACGGCGCCGCTCCTGGCCAGGTCGGCGCACACCGCGTCGAGCAGGACGGTGAAGTCGTGGATGTCGAAGGTGCGGCGGAGCGTGTCGTTGACGCCGACGACGACCGACGCGATGTCGGGGGCGTAGGCCAGGGCTTGCGGTGCCTGGCGTTCGGCGACATCTCGGGTGAGCGCGCCGCTGACGGCGAAGTTCCGGAACTCCGCCGTTTCGCCGCGGGGTGCGAGCCCGTCGGCCAGCAGCGCGGCCCAGCCGCGCCATCCGCCGTCCACCGGGTCGCCGACGCCCTCGGTGAGCGAGTCCCCCAGCGCCGCGAACCGGACGGCCCGCCCGGCTTCCGGGCCGGGCCGTGGCCGGTTGGCCTCCTCCCCGGATGCCGTACGCGCTGGGTGTCTGCGCAGGGGCTCCGTTCGAGGACCAGCCCGACGGGTGTCCAGGGGGCTGGGAGCCTGCCCGCAGGAGCAGGCGGCGTCGGCCCCGGTGCCGGGCTCCGGACCGGCCGTGGCTTCGACGCGGGCTTCGCGGGTCATGCGGTCACCTCCGGCGACCGCGCCGGCGCCTTCGCGTCGTGCGCGGCCAGGAACGCGGCCACCGCCGCCGGCCACCCGAAGAGTTCCGCACGTGCCCTCGCCGCCGCGCGGCGCGCGTCTTCCGGGCGGTCGAGCAGCTGCCGTACGGCGTGCGCGAACGCCTCACCGGAATCGGCGGCGGCCAGACCCGCGTCCCCGATGACCTCCGGCAGCGCCGAGGACGCGCTGGCGACCACCGGAGTGCCGCAGGCCAGCGCCTCCAGCGCGGACAGCCCGAAGGTTTCGGCGGGTCCGGGCGCCAGACAGAGGTCCGCCGCCGCCTGGAGGTCCGCCAGTTCGCCGCGGTCCGCCACATGTCCCAGGAACACGGCGGGCAGCCGCTCCGTGCGCGCCCTGCGCACCAGCCTGTCCCGCAGCGGCCCGTCCCCGGCGACCACCAGTGCCGCCCTCACGCCGTTCCCGCGAAGCGCCGCGAGGGCGTCCAGGGCCGTTTCCGGGTGCTTCTCGACCGACAGACGCGAGCACAGCAGGAGCAGTACGTCGTTCCCCCGCGCGTGCCGGGCGCGCAGCGCCGCACTGCGGCGTTCCGGGCGGCACGCGTGCAGATCGACGCCCAGGGGAGCGCGCACCACATTGCGCGCACCGATACGTACGAACTCGCGCTCCGCCCACTCCGTCGTGCACACGATCCGTGAGTACGCCCACGCCGTGCGCACGTTCAGCCGGTCCGCCGTGCGTCCGGCGACCGTCCGGGGCACTCCCCAGGTCCGCAGTACCCCGTCCGCGGTCTCGTGCGACACCATCACCGACGGCACCCTGCCGCGCCGCGCCCACTCCCCCGTCCAGCGCAGCGACGTACGGTCGGAAACCTCCAGCCGGTCCGGTGCGAGCGTCTCCAGGAGCGCGCGCAGTCTCCGGCGGCCCGCGAGGACGCGATAGCCGCCGGTCCCGGGAAGCACCACGCCCGGCAGCGTGATCACACGCCCCTGTGCGGTGAGTTCGTCGCTCTCGCGCTCGCCCGGTACGACGAGTACCGGCTCGTGGCCGGCGGCCAGGTATCCGCGGCCCAGTTCCCGCAGGGCGGTACGCAGCCCGCCCGACGACGGGGTGACGAAATTGGCCAGCCGTACGATCCGAAGCCCACCGCCGTTGCCGCCACCGCTCATGCCGCCACCGCTCATGCCGCCACCGCCGTCCGGTCGCGCAGTACGTCCGTGTAATGGCCGAGGAGCTGATCGCCGACGGCGGCCCAGGTCCTGCTCTCGACGGCCGCCCGGCCCGCCCGCCCGTAGGCAGCTCGCAGTCCCGCGTCGTGGGCG
Source organism: Streptomyces flavidovirens DSM 40150 (assembly GCF_000429085.1). GTDB lineage: Bacteria > Actinomycetota > Actinomycetes > Streptomycetales > Streptomycetaceae > Streptomyces > Streptomyces flavidovirens. The sequence goes on from NZ_AUBE01000017.1 coordinate 33,631, forward strand.
AGCGCCGAGACAGCGGTCCGTACGGCCGTCGCGTCACGCGGTTCGACGAGCAGCCCGGTGCTGCGGTGACGGACGAGGTCGAGCGGCCCGCCCGCCGCCGGAGCGATCACGGGAACGCCGCTCGCCATGGCCTCCTGCACGGTCTGGCAGAAGGTCTCGTACGGTCCGGTGTGCGCGAAGACGTCCAGGGAGGCGAAGATCCGGGCGAGGTCGTCCCCGGTCCTGCGCCCCAGAAACACCGCACCGGGCAGAGCGGCCCGCAGCGAGGGCTCACTCGGCCCGTCCCCGACGACCACGACTCGTACGCCCGGCAGCCCGCACACACCCGCGAGCAGCTCCACCTGCTTCTCGGGAGCCAGCCGCCCGACGTACCCGACGAGCAGCTCCCCGCGCGGCGCGAGAGCGCGCCGCAACGCCTCGTCCCGCAGCGACGGCCTGAAACGCGCCGTGTCGACCCCGCGCGCCCACAGCCGGACCCGCGGCACTCCGTGCTCCTCCAGGTCGCACAGCGCCGCCGTGGAGGGCGCGAGGGTGCGGTCGGCCGCGCTGTGCACGGCCCGTATGCGCCGCCAGGCCGTCCCCTCCCCGGCGCCCATGTACGTACGGGCATAACCGGCGAGGTCGGTCTGGTAGACGGCGACGGCCGGGATGCCCAGCCGCGCGGCGGCCGCCATTCCGCGCACCCCGAGCACGAAGGGGCTCGCCAGGTGAACGATGTCGGCCCGGTGGGCGGTGAGCGCGGCGGCCACCCTCCGGCTGGGCAGCGCCACCCGTACCTGCGGATAGCCGGGCAGCGGGAGCGAGGGCACGCGCACCACGGGGTACGGCAGTCCGCTGTCGGAGCCGGACGAGGAACCAGTGCCGGACCAGGAACCCATGCCGGACCAGGAACTGCCGGACCAGGAGCCGGAAGCAGCCCCCGCCGCCCCGGCCGGGGCTATGACGAGCGGGTCATGACCGCGGGCGGCGAGGTGCCGGGCGGTCTGCAGGGCGCAATGGGCAACGCCGTTGACGTCGGGCGGGAAGGACTCGGTGACGATGACGACACGCATACGCATAACCGTGTTGTCGTCGCGCCATGAGTGTCCCGGCCGACTTGGATCTTTCCGGGCGAGGAACGTCCTATGAGCGTTTGGCCCCCGTGCCCGTCACGCCGCCGTCACGCCACCCGCGGCGCCACCCCAGGCGCCGCTCCCGCGCCCGCTCAGACGGCCGGCGCGTCCGGCCCGATCCGGCTCCGTACGGCGGTCTGGACCTCGGCCTCCTCGGCCGGGTCGGCGGCGAGCCGCCGCAGCCTCTCCGCCACGCGCGCGTCACCGGTCTCGGCGTGCAGGGCGGCCAGTTCCCTAGTCGTTTCCTCGCAGTCCCACAGGCACTCGACAGCGAATCCGGTGGGGAACGAGGGGTCGGTGGCGGCCAGGGCGCGCGCCGCGCGGCCGCGCAGGTGCGAGGAGGCCGTCTCCCGGTAGACGTGGCGCAGTACGGGCGCCGCCGCGCAGATACCGAGCCGCCCCGCACCGTCCACGAGGGTCCACAGGAGCGGCGCGTCGGGCCCGTCGGCCCGTACGGTCTCCCGCAGCGCACCGAGCACGAGCGGGGCGTCCTGCGCCCCGCCCCGGCACGCGAGCACGCCGGCCGCCGACGCCCCGAGGGCGTCGGGACGGTGCACCCAGCCGCGCGCCCGGTCCACCGCGTCGGCGCCGCACATCCGCTCGAAGGAGGCGACGGCGGCGTCCGCGACGGTACGGGAGGGACTTTGCGCCGCCGCCTCGATGAGGTCGAGCACGACGGGGTCCCGTGATTCGGCGAGGTAGTGCAGTGCCGTGCAGCGCGCGCCGTCCTGACCGCCGCGTGCTGCCTCGACGATCGCGGGGCGGTCGGCGGGTCCCGCGACGGCCGTCAGGCACCTGGCGGCCGGCACGTGGAGCGGCGTACCGCGCTCCAGGCCCTGCTGGGCCCAGTCGAACACGGCCTGGACGCTCCAGCCGGGGCGCGGCCCCGTCGGCCGCATCTGCCGCTGCCAGCGGGTGAAGGAGCCCTGTTCCTGTGCCGCTCGTACGCGGGCACCGACGCTTACGCGCGGATCCTCGGACCACAGCCGCCACGGCCGGGGCTCGAAGGCGTCCCGTACGGCGGCGGCCAGCTCCGCCTCGCCCTCGGGGGTGGCGGGGAACCGGGCGAGAACGGGCGCGGCGAGAGAGCGCAGAGCGGCGTCCTCATCACGCAGGGCGAGCTCGTCGAGGGCCCACGCCCAGTTGGCGCCGGTCCTGGCGTACCGCCGCAGCAGCACGAGAGCGTCGTCCCTGCCGTACGAGGCGAGATGGCCCAGCACGGCGAGGGCGAGGCCGGTCCTGCCCTCGTCGTCGTCGAGGAGGTCCTCCGGGTCGAAGAGGTGCTGCTCGATCGCTTCGAGCCCGCCGTCGAGATCCAGGTAAAGACGCGCGTAGTACAGGGAGCGGTTCTCGACCTGCCAGTCGTGCCGGGGGTCGTCGAGAACGCAGTGGTTGAGGGCCGCGAGCGCTTCGGGGCGGGGCGCGGCGAGCGCGTGCAGCGTGCCGTCGCCCCGGCCCCTCTGCAGGAGGCCGGGCAACGTGCCGCTCGGCGCTATGACTGGATCGAACATGGAAAAAGCCTCACATCAAGCTGTCGACGCCACCGGGATACGTGCCTGTCTAGGCCGCGCGACAACATGCCGGGCCGTCCGCCGTCGACTCTTGCTCGCTGTAGACCATCTTCCTCTGCCTCTCGTCGGTGGGCCCGGAGCGGGCCCGCTCACATCCCCCGTGATCCGGCGACTTCTGCCCGTACCGCGCGCATGTGATTCCGACGTCATGATGACCCAGCCATTTCACCGACGCGACCACATTTACGACGCCCCGGTCACTGGGCCGCGAACAGCTCCAGCAGGTCCTTCTTGTCGAACATGCGCGCGGTGTCCACGGCGGACGGTGTTCCGGCGGCCGGGTCGGCGCCGCCCGCGACCAGCGCGCGGACCACCGCTTTCTCCCCCTTGAAGACGGCGCCGGCGAGCGGCGTCTGGCCCCGGTCGTTGGCCCGGTCGGGGTCGGCGCCACGGCTCAACAGGGCCTGTACGGCGGCGGCGTGGCCGTGGTAGGCGGCGAGCATCACGAGGGTGTCGCCCCGGTCGTTGGTGAGGTTCGCGGGCACGCCCGCGTCGACGTACGCGGCGAGCGCCTCGGTCTCTCCCTGGCGCGCCAGGTCGAAGACCTTGCCGGCCAGTTCGACCACCTCGGGATCCGGGGTTTCACTCATCGGAGGGACCACCTTCCTGCGCCGTTCACTGCTGTGACCTGTACGTACGGCACCAGCGCCGTACGAGTGAATCGACAGGGTACTGCCCGCTCACCGACATGACCCGGCCCGGCGGCGGCAAAGATCAGGGCGAACCGGACCTCCGGCCCGCACCCATGGGCCACACCAGTGAAAAAGCCGACAAGTAACCCATTTGCACCTTTTGCCGTATAGATACATGCTGTGAGCCTGGAAGAACTCATGGTGACTGTCCCCTCAACCAGGGAGAACCTCATGATCCTGTCCATCTCGGGCGTCGTGCTTCTCGGCATCATCGTCTTCCTCTTCTTCCGGAAAGACGGCCTCAAGGCGTCACACGCCCTCGTCTGCGCACTGTTCGGCTTCTACCTCGCGGGCACAGCCATCGCACCGAGCATCAAGGCCGGAGGCGCGAGCCTCGCCGGCCTGCTGGGCGGGATCAAGTTCTGACCTGCCGTAACCGCTTCAACACCACCCAGGAGACCGAAGTGGCCCGGCTTCCACTCCCCCGCGTTCTGAGCAGCGGCAGAGCCCCGATCATCCGCAGCCGCGAGATCGCCCGCACCGCGGCCGACAGCGCCACCGACGTCCTCCACCCGCTGATCACGCTCACCCGTGGCCTGCGGCAACTGGCCGCCGCAGGCCGGCGCAAGTGGACCAATACGCCCAAGGACCGGCGTGGTTCCGTGCTTTTCCTGGTGGCGGCCCTCGTCCTGGTGGTCGCGCTCATCCCGTACGGGCCGCTGCTCGCCCTGATCACGGTGATGGCCGCGGCCGCCTGGAAAGGACGGGACCGCTCTCCCGCCCAAGCCGGCCCCACCGAGGCCGAGGCGGACCGGCTCAGGGCCCTCTACGAGGCTCTGGTGCCGTACTTCTCGGTGGCCGAGGACCCCACCCCGCTGTTCGCCCACGGCGGCGAGTGGGACAAGGCGTTCCCCGAGTACGCATTCGACGACGGCCGGCTCGTCCGCCTCCTGGTGCGCTACCCGGCGTACTTCACCGACGGCGAGGCCGCCTCGCGGGCCCGTGTAGAGCAGCTCCTGCACACCAAGTCGGGGCGCGGCCGCGAGTACCGCTTCGACTGGGACGAGGAGGGCAACCAGCTCGTCATGACCGTGCTCCCGCCGCTGCCCACCTCGCTCGCCGCCCAGCGCTTCGTCACCGCCCCCGGCGAGACGGTGCTGGGCTTCACCGACGCCGACGCCGTCCAGCGGACCGTGCCGGTCACGGAGGGCGCCAGGACGTACGACGCTCCTCCGGTGATCTGGCGGACGGGCACCCGCTCCACGGAGCCGCATCTGCTCGTCGTGGGACAGCCCGGAAGCGGTACGAGCAGCCTGCTGCGCTCGGTCGCGTTGCAGGCGCTCCAGCACGGCGACGTGGTGATCGTCGAAGGCAGCGGCACCGGCGAGTACGCGTGCCTCACCGGGCGGAGCGGCGTACTGGCCGTCGAATGCGGCCTGCCGGGAGCGCTCGCCAGTCTGGAATGGGCGGCGCACGAGACCGAGCGACGGCTGATCGCCGCGAACCGCGCCCGGCAGGCCGGCCATCCGGCGCCCGAGGACACCAGGCGCCCGCTGTGGATTCTGCTGGACCGCCCGAGCGTCTTCGGTCATCTGGCGGCCGCCGAAGGGCGCCCCGATCCGCAGCAGCTCCTCCAGGTGCCACTGCGGCACGGCAGGGCGGCGAACGTGACCGTCGTGGTGGCCGAGCAGTTCGACGCCATGGACGCGCTCAGCGAGACCGTACGGTCGCACACACGCGCGCGCGTGGTGCTCGGTGCGGCCCTTGCCGCGCAGGTCGAATACGTCCTCGGGGAGCCGCCGCACACCACGCCCACACGTGACACCCCGCCCGGCCGCGGTTACGCACGGCTCGGTACGGGCCCCGTGATGCGGCTCCAGGTTCCGGCGACGCCCGATCCGTACGACGACGCGACGAGCGAGGCGCACCGGCAGGCAGTCATCGAGCTGCTTCCCGAGCGTGTTCTCCCCCCGGAGGCGGCGCCCCCGGCACAGGCCCGGATCCAGCCCCCGGCGCAGGAGCCGGAGCCGGTGCCCGCCGAGGGCTGATGCCGCAGGAGCGGGGAAGTCCCGTCAGGCGACGAACGTCCGCGGAGCCTCGGTACCCGAGGTCGCTCCGCTCTCCACCAGCCTCGCCGCCGCGGCCAGCCGCACCGCCGCCTCGTCCGCCACCGGACCGCCGACCGTGAAGGGCAGCCGTACGTATCCCTCGAAGGCCCCGTCGACCCCGAAGCGCGGCCCCGAAGGGACCCGTACACCGACGCGCTCGCCCATCTCGGCGAGCCGCGAACCGGACAGCCCTCCGGTGCGGACCCACAGCGTGAGCCCACCGCTCGGGACGTCGAACTCCCAGTCGGGCAGCTCCCTGCGGACCGCTGCCACGAGCGCGTCGCGGTTGTCGCGGGCCTGCGTGCGGCGGATCTCCACGGCCTCTTCCCAGCCCCCGGTGCTCATCAGCCACGTCACGGCGAGCTGCTCCAGAACGGGCGTACCGAGGTCGGCGTACGCGCGGGCCGCCACCAGGCTGCGGATCACATCGGGCGCCGCCCGCACCCAGCCGATGCGCATGCCCGCCCAGAACGCCTTGCTCGCGGAGCCCACCGTCAGCACCGTGCTGCCCGACGGGTCGAAGGCGCAGACCGGCCTCGGCATGACGACGTCCGCGTCCAGGAACAGCTCGGTCATGGTCTCGTCCACGACGAGCACCGTCCCGGCCGAGCGCGCCGCGTCGACGAGCCCGCGCCGCTGGTCCTCGTCGGCCAGGGCGCCGGTCGGGTTGTGGAAGTCGGCGACGACGTACCCGAGTCGCGGGGCGGCGTCGCGCAGGACCTGCCGCCAGCGCGGCAGGTCCCAGCCCGTGAGCCCCTCGGCCATCGCGACGGGCACCAGCCGGGCGCCCGCCTCGCGCATGAGCTGGAGGATGTTGGCGTACGACGGCGACTCCACGGCGATACGTTCGCCGCGCCCCGCGAACAGATGGCAGATGGCGTCGATCGCTCCCATGGCGCCGGTGGTGACCATGATCTGCTCGGGCATGGTCGGGATGCCGCGTGCGGTGTACCGGTCGGCGAGCATCTGCCGCAGCGCGGGCAGGCCCGCCGGGTAGTCGCCGTGGGTGTGCGCGTACGGCGGCAGCTCCTCCAGCGCGCCCTGTACGGCGCGGGTGAGCCACGGCTCGGGGGCGGGCAGGGAGGCACAGCCCAGGTCGATCACGGAGCCGAGGGACTCGGGCGGCAGGGGCTCCAGGCCGCGCGCGGGCAGCGGGTTGCCGGCGGGCACGGCGGTCCAGCTTCCGGCTCCCCTGCGCGACTCCAGGAAGCCCTCGGCGCGCAGAGCCTCGTACGCCGCTGCCACGGTGGTACGGCTGACGGCCAGGGCGACCGCGAGTTCGCGCTCGGCGGGCAGCCGCGCGGCGACCGGCACACGCCCTTCGAGGACCAGCAGCCTTATGCCGTCGGCGAGGGCGCGGTAGGCCGGCGGCTTGCGCGTGCCGGGGCCCTGGGGGCGGGCCTGCTGGGCATTGAGCTGCCTGGCGAGCTGCGCCGCACCGACCGCCGAAGTCCACTGCGCCATGATTTCCAGTCCACCTAACTCGAATTGGCCATGGATAACATGTTCTGCCAAGCCACAGGGTGTCATGCGGCGGTCCACTATCGCCACTACCTCTCTCCAGGGAGCACCACTTGTCCAGGGAACTCACTCGTCGGCTGCTGCAGCTCTACGCGGGTCTCGCGCTGTACGGAGTGAGTTCGGCGGTGCTGGTGCGCGCGGGACTGGGCCTCGAACCCTGGGGGGTGCTGCACCAGGGCCTCGCCGAGAGGACCGGGCTGACGATCGGCGTGGTCTCGATCATCGTCGGCGCCGTCGTGCTGCTGCTCTGGATCCCGATCAGGCAGCGACCCGGTCTCGGCACCGTGTCCAATGTCGTGGTGATCGGCGTCGCGATGGACGGCACGCTCGCTCTCCTGCCCGGCGTACACGGCCTGGCGGGCCAGATCCCGCTGATGCTCGCCGGCATCGTGCTCAACGGCGCGGCGACCGGCCTGTACATCGCCGCCCGGTTCGGGCCGGGCCCGCGCGACGGGCTGATGACCGGGCTGCACCGGGTCACCGGGCGCTCCATCCGGCTGGTGCGCACCGCGATCGAAGTGGCCGTCGTCGCCACCGGCTTCGCCCTGGGCGGCTCGCTCGGCGCCGGCACCGTCGTCTACGCCCTGGCCATCGGACCGCTCGCGCAGTTCTTCCTGCGCGTCTTCGCCGTCCCCGCGCCGGAGATCGGCAGCACCGTCGTCGCCGGCCGTACACGGGACCGGGCGATAATCCCCCGGTGAACCGCGACCGCGTACGCCATCCCTACCTGGACCACCCGGCGCCGCTCGCCTTCGCCCATCGCGGCGGGGCGGCCGACGGCCTGGAGAACACCGCGACGGCGTTCCGGCGCGCCGACGCGGCCGGGTACCGCTACTTCGAGACGGACGTGCACGCCACGGCGGACGGCCGCCTCGTCGCGTTCCACGACGCGACCCTGGACCGGGTGACGGACCGGCGGGGCAGGATTTCGGCGCTTTCCTGGAACGACGTCAGCCGTGCGCGGGTGGCCGGGAAGGAACCACTGCCTCTCTTCGAGGAGCTGCTCGAAGAGTTCCCCGAGGCGCGCTGGAACGTCGACATCAAGGCCGAGTCCGCTCTCGCCCCGCTGGTCGGCCTGATCCGCAGGACCGGAGCGTGGGACCGGGTCTGCGCCGGGTCGTTCAACGAGAGCCGGGTCGCCAGGGCGCAGCGCCTGGCGGGCCCCCGTCTCGCCACCTCCTGCGGCACCACGGGCGTCCTGGGGCTGTGGCTGCGGGCGCGCGCTCTGCCCGCCGCCGTGCGCCGCAGCGCGGTGTGCGCCCAGGTTCCGGAGGTCCAGAACGGCATAAGGGTCGTCGATCACCGTTTCGTACGCACGGCACACGCGCTCGGCCTCCAGGTCCACGTCTGGACGGTCAACGATCCGGGCCGGATGGCAGCGCTTCTCGATCTCGGTGTGGATGGCATCATGACGGATCACATCGATACGTTGCGCACGGTCCTGACCGAGCGGGGCGCCTGGGCCTGAGCCCACGCCACCGCGCCCCGTGACCCGCGACGGCACGGGGACGAGCGAGGGGGCACCCGGTGAGCGCTGGCACCGTGGACCGTACGGACGGCACGGAGGGGGCGGGCGGTCCCGGCGAAGCGACCGGCCGAAGGCGCGAGCAACGCGGCTGGTACTTCTACGACTTCGCGTGCTCCGTCTACTCGACGAGTGTGCTCACCGTGTTCCTCGGCCCGTACCTGACGACGGTCGCGAAGGCCGCGGCGGACGCGGACGGCTTCGTTCATCCGCTGGGCATCCCGGTACGGGCCGGCTCGGTGTTCGCGTACGCCGTCTCCGTGTCCGTCGTGGTGGCGGTGCTGGTCATGCCCCTGGTGGGCGCGGCAGCGGACCGTACGGGCCGCAAGAAACCGCTGCTGGCGGCCGCCGCGTACGTCGGGGCGGGCGCGACGGCGGGCATGTTCTTCCTGGACGGGGACCGCTACCTGCTCGGCGCGTTCCTGCTGATTGTCGCGAACGCCGCGCAGTCCGTCTCGATGGTGCTCTACAACGCGTATCTGCCCCAGATCGCCGAACCGCACGAGCGCGACAAGGTCTCCTCGCGCGGCTGGGCCTTCGGCTACACGTCCGGCGCCTTCGTTCTCGTCCTCGACCTGATCCTCTACTCGGGCCACGAGAGCTTCGGACTCTCGGAGTCCGCAGCCGTACGGATCTGTCTCGCCTCGGCGGGCCTGTGGTGGGGCGCCTTCACGCTCGTGCCGCTGCGCCGGCTGCGCGACCGGCGGGTGGCGGCGGGCGGCGCGAGCGGCAGCCACGGTCCGGGCAGGGTCGGTGCGGGGTGGCGTCAACTCGTCGCCACCGTCAAGGACATGCGCCGCCATCCGCTGACGCTGTCCTTCCTGCTGGCCTATCTGGTCTACAACGACGGGGTCCAGACGGTGATCTCGCAGGCGTCGATCTACGGATCCGAGGAGCTGGGCCTCGACCAGACGACCCTCATCACGGCCATCCTGCTGGTCCAGGTGCTCGCGGTCGCCGGGGCGCTCGGCATGGGCCGGCTGGCCCAGCGGTTCGGCGCGAAGCGCACCATCCTCGGTTCGCTCGCCGCCTGGACACTGACGATCGGCGCGGGCTACTTCCTGCCGGCCGGGGAGCCGGTCTGGTTCTACGGGCTGGCGGCGGCGATCGGGCTGGTTCTCGGCGGCAGCCAGGCCCTGTCCCGCTCCCTCTTCTCGCATCTGGTGCCGCGCGGCAAGGAGGCGGAGTACTTTTCGGTCTACGAGATGAGCGACCGTGGCATGAGCTGGCTGGGACCGCTGGTTTTCGGGCTCGCCTACCAGCTGACCGGCAGCTACCGGGACGCGATCATCTCGCTCGTGGCCTTCTTCGCGCTCGGATTCGCCCTGCTCGTACGGGTGCCCGTACGGCGGGCCGTGGAGGCTGCGGGAAACCCCGTACCGGAGCGGATTTAGACCTTGAAGTGAAAGGCCGGTAGTGTACGCCTTTGGCCTGCCAGGCGGACCGTTACTGCGCGCTCGGGAATCGACAACGCTGGGTGACATCTGCTGCCATAAGTGACAAACCGGGCACTGGTGGGTACCCAACTTTTGGGAAAAAGCAGCGGCACGACGGGCGACGCATGACCCGCAACGGGAATCTTTACCGCCGACCGGACGTTGACCGGATGACGACGACAGCGACACCTGTCCTGTGGGCGACAAGCCCGGGAGGCACGATTCATGAGTGAGCGAGCTCTCCGCGGCACGCGACTCGTGGTTACAAGCTACGAGACCGACCGCGGCATCGATCTGGCCCCGCGCCAGGCGGTGGAGTACGCATGCCCGAACGGACATCGATTTGAGATGCCGTTCTCGGTAGAGGCCGAAATTCCGCCGGAGTGGGAGTGCAAGGCGTGCGGCGCCACGGCACTCCTGGTAGACGGCGACGGGCCTGAGGAGAAGAAGGGCAAGCCCGCGCGTACGCACTGGGACATGCTCATGGAAAGGCGCACCCGCGAGGAACTCGAAGAGGTCCTGGCCGAAAGGCTTGCGGTACTGCGATCCGGCGCCATGAACATTGCCGTGCACCCGCGGGACAGCCGCAAGTCCGCGTAACGCCCCGGCGTTGCGCCTGACGGCAGTCAGTACAACGGGCAAGAGCCGCGGGGGTGTGACACAGCGAGTCTGTGTCACACCCCCGCGGCTCTTGTCGTTCCACCGGGCCGGGCGGCCCGGTCAGGGGGTCAGCGGCGGCTTCGGGCCGTCGTCGCGCCCGGGCGCCGGCGGCGCGTCCTGCCTGATGACCTCACCCTGTACGACCTTGCCGTCCGGGCGGTGCATGCGAGCCTGCTGGAAGGCGTCGCCGAGGCTGCCCGTACCCGCCCCGCTCATCCTGCGTTCCAGGGAACGCTCGGCGTGCCGTCCCAGGAACGACCGGACGGGCGGTACGAGGAGCAGCAGCCCCGCCACGTCCGAGACCATGCCGGGCAGCATCAGCAGCAGGCCGCCGAGCATCAGGAAGCCGCTGCCGCTGCCCAGCCGGCGCTGCGCGGGCGTCTGTCCCGCCTGCTGCCGCTGGAGCGTCTCGGTGAGGTTCTTGAACGCGCGCCGGCCCGCCCGCTTGATGACCACGGCGCCGAGCACGGTGCCCGCGACCAGCAGCAGGAAGACCGCGAAGCCGCCGGCGGCTTCGGCCACGACGGTCAGCAGCCAGATCTCGAGCACCAGCCAGGCGGCGACGCCAAGAGGTACGAAGGTACGCGCGCGTGAACGCTTGGGAACTGTCGGGGGCGGTGAGCCGGTCGTCATGCCCCCAGTGTGCCTGTACGGGCGCCTGGACGGCGTAAAGGGGAGATCAGGAGGGCTTGCGCCCCAGCAGCTTGTTCGCCCGCGAGCCGACGCCCCAGGCCGTTACCCGCCACAGGGCCTCGACGACGATGTCACGGCTCATCTTGCTGTCGCCCAGCTCCCGCTCGACGAAGGTGATGGGCACCTCGACGACGTTGTAGCCGGCCTCGACCGCGCGGCGGGCGAGGTCGACCTGGAAGCAGTACCCCTGCGAGGCGACGTCTTCCAGACCGAGGCCTTCCAGGGTCTGCGCGCGGAAGGCCCGGAAGCCGCCGGTGACGTCGCGGATCGGTACGCCGAGGAGCACCCGCGAGTACGTGCTGCCGCCACGGGAGAGCACCTCGCGGTGCTTGGGCCAGTTGACGACGCGTCCGCCCGGCACCCAGCGCGAGCCGAGAACCAGGTCGGCGCCCTTGAGCGCGGTCAGCAGGCGGGGAAGCTCCTCGGGCTGGTGCGAGCCGTCCGCGTCCATTTCCACGAGTACGCCGTAGTCGTGCTCGATGCCCCAGCGGAAGCCCGCCAGGTAGGCCGCGCCGAGCCCTTCCTTGCCCTTGCGGTGCAGGACGTGGACCTGATCGTCGACGGCCGCGATCTCGTCGGCGATCTTGCCGGTGCCGTCGGGGCTGTTGTCGTCGGCGACCAGGACGTGCGCGTCGGGCACCGCGGCACGCACGCGGGAGACGACCGGCTTGATGTTCTCGGCCTCGTTGTAGGTCGGAATGATCACCAAGGCTCTGCCGAGCGGGCCGTAACGCCTCTGACCGCCGTCGTTCACTGCTTCCCCTTAATGTCCGTACACCATTGCCCCACCGTTGCCCCACCATAGCGAGCGTGGTCAGCGGACCTGCACGGATGTCGTCCGGAGGAAGCGACACGTCGTTTCTGCGGGTCGGGGCCCGGTGTCCTTCGGGCCGGCCCCGGGCCCGCCGGCTGCGGGTCGGCCGAGAGCCGTTGTCTACTGAACGTCCGGGCCCCACCCGGGTCCCACCTGCCGGCCGGCTGAAACCTTCCCTCGCCCCCGAGGCGCGGGCGCTGAACCTGGCTCCGAGTGCTGGTGCGCCGGTGCGGCACACCACCCCATGACCCAGCGGCGTTCGACGACTGCGTGGAGGTCTGCCGGTCGGACGTCTGCGGTGGACCCGCCGAACCTACCCGCCGGTGGCCGCTTTCTGTCAACAGTCGCTCGACCTGGGGTGTTTGTTCAAATCACCAGGTCAGCGCGGAAGACACGCCGTCGGCACGAGGCCGCGCGGGAACACCGATCGGCGGTACGCGGCCGGCGCACATCACCCGTTCGGCCGCTCGTAAACAGTTTGTCCGAAGACCACGGTCCGCAGGCAGACGGGGAGTTCGGCGCCGGGCGTGAGGTCCGGCAGGCCGGGCGTGCCCGAGCGCGGGTCGGTCGACCAGCGGGCGACCCGGTCGTCGGGCGCCTGCACCACCAGTTCACCGGCGCGCCAGAGGGCGTAGTCGGCGGGTGCGCCGGGGACCAGGGTGCCCGCGTCGTCACGGCCCACGGCCCGCCAGCCGCCGCGCGTGTGGGCGGTGAAGGCGGCGCGTACGGAGACGCGGTGCTCGGGGGTGCGGTGGAACGCGGCGGCGCGGACCGTGCCCCACGGGTCGAGCGGGGTGACCGGGCTGTCAGAGCCGAAGGCCAGCGGCACCCCGGCGCGCAGCAGGGCGGCGTACGGGTTGAGCGTACGGGCCCGCTCGGCGCCCAGGCGCTGCGCGTACATCCCGTCCTCGCCGCCCCAGGCGGCGTCGAAGGCGGGCTGCACCGAGGCGGTCAGGCCGAACTCGGCGAAGGCGGCGATGGTGGCGGGAGTGAGCATCTCGGCGTGCTCGACGCGGTGGCGGGCGGCGCGGATCCGGGCGAGGCCGAGCTTCTCGGCGGCGGCGCGCACCCCGTCGACGACCGAGGTGAGCGCGGCGTCGCCGATGGCGTGGAAGCCGGCCTGGAGCCCGGCCTCGGTGCAGGCGGTGACGTGGGCGGCGACTGCGGCCGTGTCGAGGTACGCGGCGCCGGTGTGGGCTGCGTCGGCGTACGGGCTGTGGAGGCAGGCGGTGTGCGAGCCGAGGGATCCGTCGACGAAGAGGTCGCCCGCCGCGCCGGCCGCGCCGAGTTCGCGCACGCGTGCCGCGTCCTTCGCATCCGCGACCTGTTCGGCCCAGTAGCCGAAGACGCGCGGGCCGGGCCGCTCGGCCGCCAGCTTCAGCAGGCCGGTGAAGTCCTCCTCGGAGGAGATGCCGGGCCCCGCGCACTCGTGGACCGTACCGATGCCGAGCGAGGCGGCGTGCGCGAGGGCCGCGCGCTGCGCCTCCGCGCGCTGCGCAGGGGCGACGGCGCTGTGTGCCGCGGCGCGTACGGCGTGATGGGCGGCGGCGGTGAGCGGGGCGTCCGGGTGGTAGCCGGCCAGGCCGGTGACGCCGGGGACCAGGTCCAGGAGGGCCGTGGTGACGACGGCCGAGTGGACGTCGATCCGGGGCAGGTACAGCGGCTGGCCGCCGGCCGCCTCGTCGAGTTCGGCGCGGGACGGGGGCCGCTGTTCGGGCCAGCGCGTGGCGTCCCAGCCGTGCCCGAGGAGCATCCGGCCCGCCGGGGCGGCGGTGGCGTGCGCCCGTACGAGCTCCAGCGCACCGGCGAGACTCCGCGCGCCGGAGAGGTCGAGGCCGGTGAGCGCGAGGCCGGTGGAGGTGGTGTGCACGTGTGCGTCCGTGAACGCGGGGGTGACCAGAGCCCCTTCGAGGTCGATCACCTCGTCGACGCCGGTGGCGAAGGCGTCGGCCGCCCCTTCGGAGCCCACCCAGGCGACATGTCCGCGCTCGACGACCATCGCGGTGGCGAAGGGGTCGGCGGGGCTGTGGACCTCTCCGCCGCGCAGCAGCACGGTGCGGTGTTCGGCCTGGGAGGTGGGGGCGTTGTGCGCGGTCATGGTGAACAGTCTCGCCCCTCGCGCGGGACGTGCCGTGCGCGGGGGCGGAGCCGGGACGTCAGACCTGCGGCGGGCGGGCTTCGTACGGTGTCGAGAGAACCACCGTCGTACGCGTCGACACACCGGCCAGGGAACGGATCCGGGTCAGCAGGTGCTCCAGTTCGAGCGGGGTCGCCACGCGCACCTTGAGGATGTAGTTCTCTTCGCCCGCCACGCTGTGGCAGGCCTCGATCTCGGGAACGCCCGCGAGCCGTTCCGAGATGTCGTCGGGGGCGCTGGGGTCGAACGGTTTCACCGAGATGAAAGCGGTGAGCGGCAGCCCGACGGCCTCGGGGTCCACCACCGCGGCATAGCCGCGGATGACACCCCGCTGCTCCAGCCTGCGCACGCGCTGGTGCACGGCCGAGGTGGACAGGCCCGTGGCCTTGCCCAGGTCGGTGTAGCTCATCCGCCCGTCCTTGACGAGCAAATCCACGATCTGACGATCCAGCTCCTCCATAGCGGATCAACCTATGCCCCGGAGGGGCTCAGGCACAGCCGGGAGCCCTCCGGAGGGGCACCTGCGGGGGGCATGTGACGAACGCCACAGGCTTGCGGCCGTGTCCGTCGGGCATGCGCGATTACCGCGCGTGCGCGACGGGAAGTGCTTGCTGTGGTCGAGGTCGCAGCGCCTTGTCGGCCCACCCGAGGGGGAGTGTCTCCATGCAGAGCCTGAAGCGCACCGGACGTACTGAACCGGAGCCTGTTGAATCCGTCGACGACGACGATCTCGAAGATTTCGACGCCTACGACACCTTTGAGATGTTCCGGGTGATCTGCCCGGACTGCGCCCAGCCGATCGCGCTGCTGGCGGACGAGAACGTCCTGCCCGAGCACGCCAAGTGCCCTACTCCGTGGAACCCGTTCGGGCTGACGGCGTGCGAGGGCACCGGCCGCCCGGCGGCGGACGCCGGCCCTGCCGACGAGACGCTGGAGGTCCATGAGCAGGAAACAGCCCTGCTGTTGACGCTCCCTCAGGGACTCGACTGGCGTACGCAGCCGTTCTCGCACGTCGGCGGTCCGGGCTCGCGTCCGCTCAAGGTGTCGCAGCTGCGGCGCGCCGCCTAGGCCATCGCGTCCGGGTCCTCAGGGGCCCGGACCCGGGGCCGTACGCGCGTCCCCGACCGGGACACCGCGGTTCACCGCGCGAACGGACGCCCGAATGGGGTCGGCGATAACCTGGGCGGCCTTGCGGCTGTTGGCCCGATATGACCCTGCAGTACACACAGATCAGCGACGGACGCCGACGTCTCGCTCCTTCGCCCTCAGTCACCGGAGAATCGGTTCCGCATTCCGCGGATCCGCCCCTCTACCGGGCGCTCATGCGTCAGTGGCACAGCCGCGGCCGCACCCTGCCGGGACGCCGCGACCCGGAGTGGTCCCGGCTCGTGGCGTCCCCCGCGTGGCCGGAGGCGGGGCGGCTCAGCGCGTCTCGGGACCCACGAGATGGCGGGCGATGACCATGCGCTGAATCTGGTTCGTACCCTCGACGATCTGGAGCACCTTCGCCTCGCGCATGAAGCGCTCGACGGGGAAGTCCAGCGTGTAGCCATAGCCGCCGAGCACCTGGACGGCGTCGGTCGTCACGCGCATCGCCGCGTCCGTGCAGAACAGTTTCGCCATGGCGGCCTCCCGCGAGAACGGCCGCCCGGCGTCCCGCAGGCGCGCCGCCGCGAGGTACAGCGACCGGCCGGCCTCGATCTGCGTGGCCATGTCGGCGAGCATGAAGCGCAGCCCCTGGAAGTCGGCGATCGGCCGGCCGAACTGCTGCCGTCCGGTGGCGTACGAGACGGCCTCGTCCAGGGCCGCCCGGGCGACCCCGATCGCGCAGGCGGCGATCCCGAGCCGCCCCGAGTCGAGCGCGGACAGCGCTATGGCGAAGCCCTGCCCCTCCTCGCCGATGCGGCGGGAGTCGGGGATCCGTACGCCGTCGAAGTTGAGCTGGGCCGTGGGCGAGCCCTTCATGCCCATCTTCTTCTCGGGCGCCGCGGCGTTCAGCCCCTCGGCGTCGCCGGGCACCAGGAAGGCCGTGATGCCCCGTGCGCCCTCCTCGCCCGTACGGGCGAGGACGGTGTAGAAGTCGGCGACCCCGCCGTGCGTGATCCATGCCTTCGTACCGGTGATGACCCAGTCGTCGCCGTCGCGCACGGCCTTGGTGCGCAGCGAGGCGGCGTCGGATCCGGAGGAGGGCTCGGAGAGGCAGTAGGCGCCGAGCAGGCCGCCGCCGAGCATGGCGGGCAGGTGCGTGGCCTGCTGTTCCTTGGTGCCGTAACCGGCCAGAGCGTGGCAGGCGAGGCTGTGGACGCTGACGCCGAGGCCGACCGTGAGCCGGGCCGCGGCGAGCTCTTCGAGGACCTGGAGATAGACGGCGTACGGCTGGTCTCCGCCGCCGTACTCGGCGTCGTACGGCAGACCGAGCAGACCGGATCGCGAGAGCAGCGTGAAGATCTCGCGCGGGAAGTGCCCGGCGTCCTCCTCGGCTGCGGCCCGGGGCGCGATCTCGCGCTGGATCATGTCGCGCACGAGCGCGAGCAGATCGCGGGACTCCTCGGTGGGCAGCTGACGTTCCACCGGCTGCGGGGCGCGGTCGGACATTGCGGCGCTCTCCTCCCTGTCGGGCGCTGCGGCGGTCGCGCGCGCAGGGTGTGGCGGCGCCGCCGGGTCTTGCCGCCTGGCCGCCGGCACTCCTCCGGGTCACGGAAGTCGCTGGCCAGCGGCTGTGGCGCGTTGAGTATGCCCGATGGAATGTCTTCCGTCACGGGGTCGTGGACGGCGCGGGGCAGCTCGGTTCCAGTTCCTCGATCGTACGGAGCGTGGCGCGCAGCAGCCTGGTGAGCAGGGCGCGGACGGCGGCGCGGTCGAGTTCCTGATGTCCCAGCCAGTCCAGCGTGATCCCTTCGACGCCAGTCATCCAGCCGATCAGGGCCAATCGGGCGGTCAGCGGGATGTCACGGCGGCCGTACGCGCCCTCCGCCGGCCCTAGTCTCCAACTGCCACAGGATCTCCGCAGTATGGCAGACCTGCGCGAACTCCCTTCCTGCGTCGTCCTGTAGGCGATCAGCCACGCACTTCCCCTGCGCACCGCAGCGACGTACGGGAGGAACAAGTGAGCGCAGCCAAGCATCAGCCGCCTGCCGAGGGCAGAACGGCATGGAAGAAGACAGCGGTCGTCGCGATGCCGGCGGTCCTCTCGGTCGGGGCGATGGCGTCGATGATGGGCCAGGGAGCGCTGGCCGCGTCGTTCGCCGTATCGGGTACGAGCTTCCAGGTGGCGTCGGGGAAGCTGACGAGCCAGGGCCTGTCCAGTTACGTGCAGACGGACCGGTCGGCGGACGGCAAGGGGCATCCCGTCGCGCTGCTCGGCATCGGCGACGCCAGGCTCAGTGACATCTGCCAGGCCGCCGAGATCGCCACCCCGGTCGGCAAGGTCGTCTTCAGACTGACGGCCGGCGGCAAGGCCGGTGAGGTGACGGCCACCAGCCTGGTCATCGACGCCGAGGACCTCGTCGGTGACGCCCGCTTCGGCACGGCGCAGATCGGCCGCGACGCGTCGACGCTGGACCAGGTGGCCGGGATCAAGGGCGAGGCCGGGAAGTTCGGCCTCCAGGCCGGGGACATCGAGGTCGCGGGCGTGAAGTCGCACGCCTGGTCCGCGACCGGCGGCAACTTCCGGCTGAAGGGGCTCAGCATCGACGTGAGCCTGGACGGCGAGAAGTGCTTCTGACCCGCCGCCGCCGTCCGGCGAAGGGATGGCCGGCGGAGCGGCTGCCGTACCCGGACGCGCGGCGCAGGCTGCGGGCCTGGCGGCGGACCCGGCCGTTCTGGGGCGGGCTGCTGCTGGTACTCGGCGGCACCGAGCTGCTGCTGGTGCCGCTGTCGCCGCTGACGGTGCTGGTGAGCCTCGGGCTCGGCGGTCTGGCGGCGATCGGGATCGGGCTCGCGCTGGTCACGGCGGGCCTGTTCCTGTGGTTCCTGCCGCACACCCGCCACTACGTGAGCGTCAACGCGCTGCTGCTGTCCGTCCTGTCCTTCGCCGCGACCAATCTCGGCGGCTTCGTGGTCGGCATGGGGCTCGGGATCGCGGGCAGCGCGATGGGGTTCGGCTGGACGCCCGTACGGGCGCAGGAGGAGGGGGCCGAGGGCTCGCCGCTGCCGGACGGGCAGGGGCCGCGGACGCTGGCGGCCGCGCTGCCGGTCGTGCTGCTCGCGGCGCTCGGGCAGGGCCCGGCCCTGAAGGCGCCGGATACCGGGCCGGTCCTCGCGGCCCGTACGCCGCCGACCGTGACCACCACGCTCTTCGCGCCGCACGGTTTCCTGGTCGCGGGGGTGCGGGAGGTGCCGACCGCAGGCGGTCCGGTGAAGGCGATGGTGCTGAAGATGCGGTCCGCCTCCCTCACCGACTACCGCCTCAGGACCCGCGACGGCCGCGACGAACTCGCCCTGGGGGCCGACACCCTGGACCTGAGCGGCGATGTGACGCTCTACCTCACCAAGTTCAGCGGCTGCCTGGAGGGCATCCTCTGCCTCACCTTCACCCCGGACGGCCTGCCGGTGCCGCCCGTGGTGCCGCCGTTCGTCTTCATGACCGATGTCAGCGCCGAACAGGCTCTGGTCACCTCGGACCTGATCGTCACGGACGGGCTGACCCTGGAGGCGTCGTGACCGGCCCCAGGGGTGGATGACGTACGTTCGCCACACCCCCGAGGCCGGCCGGTGGGATCAGCGGACGCCGACGGCGGCGAGGGCGCGCCGCTGGGCGGGTGTGGGGTGAGCGGGCCAGTAGAGATAACAGACGCCGCCCGTGCCGGACACCACTTTCCCGCTCGCGTTGTAGCGCTTCGTACGAAGCCAGATGTTCTCCCACTCGCGGCGCTGGTAGACGCGGCGTACGGCCTCGTTGTCCGGCGAGGCGGGGTCGTTCGCGATCACGTCGCCGTCGGGTGTGAAGCCGATGACGGTCATGAGGTGCCCTGCCGTGCCGTAGCCCGCACCGGTCAGCTCCTCCTGGAGGAAGGACTGCGACGTGATGGCGGGGATACCCGCGCGGATCAGGGTCTCCAGGTCGGTGAGCGAGTGGAGGCGGGTGACGACGGCGCTCATGTCCTTGTACGTCGCGGCGTACGCGGCGTTGAAGGGCCAGTTGCCGCATCCGCTGTACTGGTAGTCGAACGTGAAGCGCGCGGCGTGGCAGACCTGCGGGTCCTCGAAGGCCGGATCGACCCACGCCAGGTCTTCGGCGCTGGGCCCGCGGCCCCAGTACTCGATGATCATCTGCGAGGAGGTGGGGCTGCACCAGGCCTCGCCGCCGTTGTCGTACTCGGGGTACTGGCCGATGTGAGTGTTCTGCGAGTAGCGCGGTACGGCGAGCTCACGGGCGACGCGGGGCTGCGAGGCGGGCACGGTGAAGCGGTCGGGGATGTCGGACGCCATCGCGCCGAGGCGCCAGACCGTGGGGGTCAGGTCGGTGCCGGGCTTGCGGTGGAGCGTCAGACGCAGGCGGTACGAGGCCAGGCGCAGGGACCCGGCCGAGCTGTTCATGGACAACGTGTCGGTCCAGACGCTGCTGCGGCCGTCGCTCTGGTCGTCGACGGAGGTGCGCTTGATGTCGGCGTCGCCCGCCGCCCAGCGGCCCATCACGTACCAGGGTGTCGTGGTGCCGTCCGAGTAGGTGCCCTGCAGCTCGACCGAGAGCCAGGTCCCGGGCGGGGTGTGGGCGTTCCAGCAGGCGATGACCTCGGTCGCCGGGACGGTGGAGCGGTGGACCGGTGAGGTCCAGGTCGCGCTCTCCCAGGTGGCGGTGGTGCCGGTGTGCGGGTCGATGTAGTCCGTGCGGCCCGACGGCGTACCGATGACCAGTCCTGGCCTGCGGCCCGCCACGGTTTGGGTGCCGGCGGCGGTGCCGGAGCGCCAGTCCTTGGCACAGGACCAGAAACGGTTGTCCACGAGGCGGGGCGGGGCGGCGGCGCGGGCGGTGACAGCGGCGGCGGGGGACGTGGATGCTGCGGTGGCGCCTACCGCCGCGGCGATCGCGGCGGTCAGGACGGTGCGGCGGGAGGTGGGTCTGGTCATGGTCATGGCCCCCGAGTCGGATGTGGATGCGCGGGCAGGTGCACGACAGTGCGCCAACTATGGCCGGTGGGAGCGGGCTTCTGCCAGCACTTGGGACCGCGTCGCCGCACCAATATTGGCGTGAACCGGTGGCACGGGCCGGGCCGCTGCGCGGGGCCTAGGGTGGAGGCGTGGAACGTTTCGATCAGCTTGCCCGCTGCCTGCGCGCGCTGCCGCCCTCGTGCGGCCCCGTGCGGCTGGTCGCCGTCGACGGGCACGCCGGTTCGGGCAAGAGCACCTTCGCCGCCCGGCTCGCGGCGGCGCTCGGCGGAGCGCCCGTACTGCACCTCGACGATCTGGCCACCCACCAGGAGCTCTTCGAGTGGACCGGACGGCTGCGCGAGCAGGTGACGGGTCCGTTCTCGCGCGGGGAGAGTGCGCGGTACGCGACGTACGACTGGACGCTGCGCCGCTTCGGGCCCGCGTGCCCGCTGGAGCCCGCGCCCGTGGTGCTGATCGAGGGAGTCGGGGCCGGGCGGGCCGCCGTACGGCCGGATCTCGCGCGGCTGCTGTGGATGGATCTCGGCGCCCGCGAGTCGTGGGCGCGCGGGCGGCGCAGGGACGGGCCGGCGCAGGCGGAGTTCTGGGACGGCTGGACGGCGGCGGAGATGCGCCATTTCGCCACGGACCCCTCGCGGCCGTACGCCGATCTGCTGGTACGGCAGTGTCACGAGGGGTACGAGTGGCGTCCGGGACCTTTCGCGACAGCGTTTCCGAACCACTCCGTCACGGTAGGTGACCACCTGGCCCCGCCCTCCGAAACGGCCGGAAAACCTCCCCGGTGAGTGCCTCAACTCCGCTTGACCCGGGGGCCGTACAGGTCTTACGTTCTCAATGTGCGGCTTTCCGAAGCCGCCGCAGACGCGAAGCCCCCGGTTGTTCCCCCGTGATCGGGGGCTTCGTTCTGCCCACAGCACCCCTCTCCGGGTGGCGGTGACGCCATTCGCTCACCCTGGGTCACCGGTCATTCCCGCGCCTGCGGCACCCTTAAGCCCGGACCGCCCTCCCAGGTACGATGCCCTTCGGTGCGGTCAATTCCCGTGCGCGACACGGCGGTTCTGAGGCCTGCTGACGGGCGCCTGCCCGGTGGCACATCACAGGGGGCACGGTTTCGTGGGGAACGTGACGGAATTCGGCACGCAGGGCGTCAACGCCCCGGCCGACCTCGCCTGGCTGCGTGGTGTCGACGCGTACACGATGGGCGCGTATCCGCAGGCCGAAGAGGAATTCAGGGCCGCGGTACGGATGGATCCCGGCATGGCCGACGGCTGGCTCGGCCTGCACGCGCTGCGCGTCGACACCACCACCGCGCTGCTGCGCATGTACCGCCACCGCGAGCGCTTCGGCGAGCAGCGCGCCCGGCACCGGCGGACCCTCAACTCCTGGTACTGGCTGGGCTGGTGGGTGCAGCCCGTCCTGGAGAAACCGCGCGACCTGCTGCTCGCGCACGCCTCCCACTGGCTCGACGGCCGCCAAGTTCCCGAGCTGGACCGGGCGCTGGCCGGGCTGCCGCCGGTGGACGCCGATCCGCAGGTGCGGTTCCTGCACGCCTGCCGGGCGTACCTGGTCAAGGACTGGGAGCAGCTCGTACGCCACACCGATCCGCTCGTCGACGACCCGCTGCTCGGCATCGAGACCGGGCTCTTCGGCGGCATGGCGCGGGTGCGCCTGGAGATGTACGGGCAGGCCGAGCCGATGCTGTCGGCCGCCCTGATGCGCTGCCGCAGCGAGCAGCCGCAGCGCAAAGAGCTGCGCTACTGGCTGGCCCGCGCGCACGAGGGCACCGGGCGCAGCGCCGCCGCGCTGCCGCTCTACCGGGCCGTGCACCGGGTGGATCCGGCCTTCATGGACACCTCGGCGCGGCTCGCGGCGATCGCCGAGGGGGACGGGTACGAGGACTCCGCCGGCTTCGCCGCCGTGTCGCTGGCCGGGATCGGCCAGGACGCGGCGGACGCGGCGGGCGACACGGAGAGCCTGGCGGGACCCGAGGTCCCGGAGGGGGTCCGGGACCTGCTGTTCGGCGACGGGGGTCAGCCGCCGCTCGGTGGCGGTCCGGCGGCGGTGGCCGGGGGCAGCGGCGTACGGGAGAAGGCTTCCGTACCGCCCGGACCGAAGGCGGGGCAGGCCTTTCCGGCCGGCCCCTCCGATCCCGCGCTGCTCGCCGAAGCGCTGGCGGAGCTGGAGCGCATGGTCGGCCTCGAACCGGTGAAGCGGCAGGTCAAGGCGCTGTCCGCGCAACTGAACATGGCCAGGCTGCGGGCCGGGCAGGGCCTTCCCGTACAGCCGCCGAAACGCCACTTCGTCTTCTCCGGCCCCTCCGGCACCGGCAAGACCACGGTCGCGCGCATCCTCGGCCGGGTGTTCTACGCGCTCGGGCTGCTCGGCGGCGACCATCTGGTGGAGGCTCAGCGGGCCGACCTCGTGGGTGAGTTCCTCGGCCAGACCGCCGTCAAGGCCAATGAGCTGATCGATTCGGCGATCGGCGGGGTTCTCTTCGTCGACGAGGCGTACTCCCTCTCCAACTCCGGTTACAGCAAGGGCGACGCGTACGGCGACGAGGCCCTCCAGGTGCTGCTGAAGCGCGCCGAGGACAACCGGGACCACCTCGTCGTGATCCTCGCCGGCTACCCGGAGGGCATGGACCGCCTGCTCGCCGTCAACCCCGGCCTGTCGTCCCGCTTCACGACCCGGGTGGACTTCCCCAGTTACCGGCCCTCCGAGCTGACGTCCATCGGCGAGGTGCTGGCCGCCGAGAACGGCGACGCGTGGGACGAGGAGGCGCTGGACGAGCTGCGCAGCATCAGCGGGCACGTCGTCGACCAGGGCTGGATCGACGAGCTGGGCAACGGCCGCTTCCTGCGTACGCTGTACGAGAAGAGCTGCGCGTACCGGGACCTCCGGCTGTCCGGTTACGCCGGCACACCGACCCGCGACGACCTGGCGACACTGCGCCTGCCGGACCTGATGCAGGCGTACGGTGAGGTCCTTTCGGGGCGCGGCCCGGCGAGTCGCGGGCGGCAGGAACCGCCCGCGCTCTGAACGCGCGGACGGCCCGCCCGTCACCCCACCAGCGCCGCCGTTTCGTCCGCCGCCGTCGCCGCGTCGTCCGGCAGCCGGGGCAGCACCACCCGGTGGGCGGGGTCGCGTACCTCACCCACCAGCATTTCCAGTACGTCCTCCAGCGCGACCAGGCCGAGCACGCGCCCCGCGCCGTCCGCGACCTGCGCCAGATGTGTCGCGGCACGGCGCATCACGGACAGCGCGTCGTCCAGGGGCAGTTCGGCGCTCAGCGTCGCCATCGGCCGCCAGACCTGCTGCGGAACAGCCCGCTCCCGTTCCTCCAGGTCGAGTACGTCCTTGACGTGGACGTACCCCATGAACGCGCCGCCGCCGACGCACACCGGGAAGCGGGAGTAGCCGGTCCGCACCGTCAGCTCCTCGATCTCGCGCGGCGTGACCGACGGCTCCACGGTGACCAGTGACGCCCGGTCGAGCAGCACGTCGGTGACCGGCAGGCTGCCCAGCTCCAGTGCGTCCTCCAGCCGCTCCTGCTCCCCCGGCTCCAGGAGACCGGCCTGGCCCGAGTCCTCGACGAGCCGGTTGAGCTGCTCACTGGTGAACACCGCCTCCACCTCGTCCCTGGCCTCGACGCCGAACAGCCGCAGCACGGCCCGCGCGCACGCGCCGAGCCCCGCCGTGACCGGACGGCACAGCCGGGCGAATCCGACGAGCCCCGGGCTCAGCCACAGCGCGGTCCGCTCGGGCGCGGCCATGGCGAGGTTCTTCGGCACCATCTCGCCGATGACCAGGTGCAGGAAGACGACCACGGCGAGCGCGATCACGTACCCCAGTGGATGGATCAACCCCTCCGGCAGGTGCACAGCGTGGAAGACCGGCTCAAGGAGATGCGCCACGGTGGGTTCCGCGACCGCGCCGAGTGTCAGCGAGCAGACGGTGATCCCGAACTGCGCCGCCGCCATCATCTGCGGCAGGTTCTCCAGACCTTGCATGACCTGTCCGGCGCGGGACGAGCCGGCCGCCGCGAGCGGTTCGATCTGGCTGCGGCGTACGGAGACGAGCGCGAACTCGGCGCCGACGAAGAAGCCGTTGGCGAGCACCAGCAGCATGGCGAACAGCAGTTGGAGAACGCTCATCGCACGGCCTCCGTGACGGCCCGCGCGGTACGGACGAACCGCACCCGCTCGGCGCGGTAGCGGTCCACCTGCCGCACGGAGAGCCGCCAGCCAGGCAGTTCGGCGCGGTCGCCGGGGGCGGGGATGCGCCCCAGCAGGTCGGCGACCAGGCCCGCCACGGTCTCGTACGGCCCCTCGGGCACGTCGAGGCCTATGCGGCGCAGGGTCAGGACCCGGCAGCTTCCGTCCGCCTCCCAGGCGGGGCTGCCGTCCTCGGCGGGCGCGGCGGCCAGTTCGGGCCGCTCGGCGCCCTCGTCGTCGTGCTCGTCCCTGACCTCTCCGACGAGCTCCTCGACGATGTCTTCCAGGGTGACGACCCCGGCCGTGCCGCCGTACTCGTCGACGACCACGGCGATGGGCTGCTCGCTGCGCAGCCGTTCGAGAAGCTGCTGCACGGGGAGGGTCTCGGGGACCATCAGCGGCGGTACGGCGACCCTGGCCACCGGGGTCCGCAGTCGTGCGTGCGGCGGAACGGCGAGCGCGTCCTTGAGGTGGACCATGCCCACGACCTCGTCGATGCGGTCCCGGTAGACGGGGAAGCGCGAGAGGCCGGTGGCGCGGGTGAGGTTGAGTACGTCGGCCGCGGTCGCCGTGGACTGCAGGGCGCTCACCTTCACACGCGGCGTCATGACGTGCTGCGCGGTGAGCCCGCCGAGCGAGAGGCTGCGTACGAACAGGTCGGCGGTGTCCTGTTCCAGGGCGCCGGCCCGCGCGGAGTGGCAGGCGAGCGAGACGAGTTCACCGGGGGTGCGGGCGGAGGCCAGCTCGTCGGTGGGCTCGACGCCCAGCAGGCGTACGAGCCGGTTGGCGACCGCGTTCAGCAGGGAGATCACGGGCCGGAAGACGGTCGAGAAGAGGTGCTGCGGTCCCGCGACGAACCGCGCGACCTGCAACGGCCTGGAGACCGCCCAGTTCTTCGGAACGAGCTCACCGATCACCATCTGCACGGCGGACGCGAGCAGCATGCCGACCATGACGGAGACGCCGGGGACGGCTCCTTGGGGTATGCCGGCCGCGGTGAAGGGACCGGACAGCAGGTGGGCCAGCGCGGGCTGGGCCAGCATGCCGACCACGAGCGAGGTGATGGTGATGCCGAGCTGAGTGCCCGAGAGCTGGAAGGACAGCTCGCGCAGCGCCTCGACGACGGTGCGGGCGCGCCGGTCGCCTTCGGCGGCGGCGCGTTCGGCGTCCTGCTTCTCGACGGTGACCAGGCCGAATTCGGCGGCCACGAAGAAGCCGTTGGCAAGGATCAGGAGGAACGCTGCGGCAAGCAGCAGGAGGGAGATGGTCATGCCGCCGCCTCAGCGGAAGGGGCGGCGCAGATACTGCCGGACGATCCGTCCATTGCTGGAGGGAGTCACTCCTCGGGTCGCAGGTGCCCCGCGGGCCGTGGGGACCCTGAAACGCGGAGCGGGGCGCACTCGGCGCCGCCTCCCACAGAGTAAACGGGACCAGGGCGCGTCAGGCAGGTGCTCAGCCGGTGTGTGTGCCGGTGCCGCGGGATTCCGCGAGGGCGCGCAGGGCGCGGGCGTCGCGGATGGCCTGCTGCTTGGCGACACCGGGCTGGATGCCCAGGGCGGGCAGGCTGGTGCCGTCGCTGAGGTCGAGGAAGACCCACGCGTCACCCGGGCGCAGGTTGACCCGTACGATCTCGGCCCATTCCAGCCGGCGCCGGGTGGTCAGGTTGACCACGGTGACTCCTGCCTCGTCGGCCACGACCTTCGGGCGGCTCAGCAGCAGCAGTACGCCGAAGAGCAGCAGCGCGGTGAAGATGAACGCCGCCCGCTCGGCGCCGCTGAGCGTGTCGAGCATCAGCGCGACGGCGGTGATGACGGCGAACATCGCCACCCCGACGGTCACGAGGACGGCCCGCGTACGGGTCGGCCGGAAGGTGACCGGCAGGGTGGGGAGGTCGGGCTGTGACACGGCGGCGCGGTTCCTTAGCGGGAGTGCGGGCGGCGGTACGGCGATCAGAGGCGGCAGGCGTGGATGGCCGTGGTGAGGATGGCGCGGGCGCCGAGCTCGTACAGGTCGTCCATGACGCGCTGGGACTCCTTGGCCGGGACCATGGAACGGACGGCGACCCAGCCCTCGTTGTGCAGCGGTGAGATGGTCGGCGACTCCAGGCCGGGAGTGAGGGCGACGGCCGCTTCGAGGTGCTCGGCGCGGCAGTCGTAGTCCATCATCACGTAGCTGCGGGCGACCAGGACGCCCTGGAGGCGGCGCAGGAACTGGGCCACCTTCGGGTCGACGGCCTCCTCGGCGGAGACGCCGGTGCGGCGGATCACGACGGCCTCTGACTTCATGATCGGCTCGCCGATCACTTCGAGGCCCGCGTTGCGCAGGCTGGTGCCGGTCTCGACGACGTCTGCGATGACCTGCGCGACGCCCAGCTCGATGGCCGTCTCGACCGCGCCGTCCAGGTGGACGACGGCGGCGTCGATGCCCTCGTCGGCCAGGTGCTTGGCGACGATGCCCTCGTACGAGGTGGCCACCGTCATGCCGCCGAAGTCCTTGACGCCGGTCGCGGTGCCGGGCTTGGTGGCGTAACGGAAGGTCGAGCGGGCGAAGCCGAGCTGGAGGATCTCCTCGGCGCTGGCACCGGAGTCCAGCAGCAGGTCGCGGCCGGTGATGCCGATGTCGAGGCGGCCCGAGCTGACGTAGATCGCGATGTCGCGGGGGCGCAGGTAGAAGAACTCGACCTCGTTCTCGGGGTCGACGAGGCGCAGCTCCTTCGACTCCTTGCGCTGCTGGTAACCGGCCTCATGGAGCATCTCCGACGCAGGTCCGGAGAGGGAGCCCTTGTTGGGGATGGCGATGCGCAGCATGAGGTCAGGTTCCTTCTGTGCGGTGGGAGTCGTGGGTCGGTGCGTATGTGGGGGCCGTGCGGCTCAGAGGTGGGCGTAGACGTCGTCGAGCGAGATCCCGCGGGCGACCATCATCACCTGGACGTGGTACAGCAGCTGCGAGATCTCCTCGGCGGCGGCTTCCTTGCCCTCGTACTCGGCGGCCATCCAGACCTCGGCGGCCTCCTCGACGACCTTCTTGCCGATGGCATGCACGCCCTTGCCCACCAGCTCGGCGGTGCGTGAGGTGGAGGGGTCGCCGTTGGCGGCCTTGAGCTGGAGCTCGGTGAAGAGCTCTTCGAAGCTCTTGGTGGGTTTGTTCGCCATGATGGTCCTAAGAGTACGGGGTGGCACGCTGCCACTCAGCGCCAGGGTTCGGCGACCGTGCGCAGTGTGGTCGCGGTGGCGACGGCGGCGGTGACCGCCTCGTGGCCCTTGTCCTCGTTCGAGCCTTCGATCCCGGCCCGGTCGAGCGCCTGCTCCTCGGTGTCGCAGGTCAGTACGCCGAAACCGATGGGGACACCGGTGTCGACGGAGACCTGGGTCAGGCCGTTCGTCACGCCCTGGCACACGTACTCGAAGTGCGGGGTGCCGCCCCGGATGACGACGCCGAGCGCGACGATGGCGTCGTAACCGCGGCCCGCGAGGACCTTCGCGACGACCGGGAGCTCGAAGCTGCCGGGGACCCGCAGCAGGGTCGGCTCGTCGATGCCCAGCTCGTGCAGGGCGCGCAGCGCGCCGTCGACGAGGCCGTCCATGACCTTCTCGTGCCACTGCGCCGCGATCACCGCCACCCGAAGGTCTCCGCAGTTCTTCACACTCAGTTCGGGTGCGCCCTTGCCGCTCACGCGTCTCTCCTTCTTACTGACGTACTGGATTACTGACGTGGTTACTGG
Source organism: Streptomyces flavidovirens DSM 40150 (assembly GCF_000429085.1). GTDB lineage: Bacteria > Actinomycetota > Actinomycetes > Streptomycetales > Streptomycetaceae > Streptomyces > Streptomyces flavidovirens. The sequence continues at coordinate 61,883 of NZ_AUBE01000017.1, forward strand.
TTGCCGCAGGTGGAGGCGGAGGCGCCGTCCAGCCACGGAAGGTCGTGTCCCATCCGGTCCCGCTTGGTCCGCAGGTACCGCAGGTTGTGCTCGCCGGCCTTGACGGGCATGGGCTCGCGCCCGATGACAGTCAGGCCGTGCCGTACGAGCGCGGCGGTCTTCTCGGGGTTGTTCGTCATCAGCCGCACGCTCCGCACGCCGAGGTCTTCGAGGATCTGCGCACCGGCCGCGTAGTCGCGGGCGTCGGCGGGCAGGCCCAGCTCCAGGTTGGCGTCGAGGGTGTCGCGGCCGAGCTCCTGGAGTTCGTACGCGCGCAGCTTGGACAGCAGTCCGATGCCGCGCCCCTCGTGGCCGCGCAGGTAGACGACGACGCCGCGGCCGGTCTCGGTGATGCGCTGCATGGACGCTTCCAGTTGCGGCCCGCAGTCGCAGCGCTGCGAGTGGAAGATGTCGCCGGTCAGGCACTCGGAGTGGATCCGCACGAGGACGTCGTCGCCGTCGCCGATCTCACCGTGGACGAGCGCGACGTGCTCGACGCCGTCGACCGTGGAGCGGTAGCCGTACGCCGTGAAGTCCCCGAACGACGTGGGGAGCTGGACGGTGGCCTCCCGGCGGACCTTGGGGTCCGAGGTGCGGCGGTAGGCGATCAGGTCCTCGATGGAGATGATCGTCAGACCGTGCTTGCGGGCGAACGGGATCAGCTCGGGCAGCCGCAGCATCACGCCGTCCTCGCCGGCGATCTCCACGATGGCGCCGGCCGGGCGCAGGCCCGCGAGCCTGGCGAGGTCCACGGCGGCTTCGGTGTGGCCGTTGCGGACGAGTACGCCGCCGGGCTTGGCACGCAGCGGGAAGATGTGGCCGGGGCGGACGAAGTCGCCCGCGGTGGAGCGGCCGCTCGCGAGGAGCCGGAGCGTGGCGGCGCGGTCGGCGGCCGAGATGCCGGTGGTGACGCCGTGCGCGGCGGAGGCGTCGACGGAGACGGTGAAGGCCGTACTCATCGACTCGGTGTTGTTCTCGACCATCTGCGGGAGTTCGAGCCGCTCCAGCTCGTCGCCCTCCATGGGAGCGCAGATCAGGCCGCGGCACTCGCTCATCATGAACGCGACGATCTCGGGGGTCGCCATCTCGGCGGCGATCACCAGGTCGCCCTCGTTCTCGCGGTTCTCGTCGTCGACGACGACCACGGGGCGGCCGGCCGCGATGTCGCGGATGGCCTGCTCGACGGGGTCGAGGGCCAGGTCCTCGGCGTTGGCGGTGCTGTACCACGTGGGCAGGGCGGTCATGCTGCTGCTCCTTCCATGGCGGGCTTCACGCTCGTACGCGTGCGCTGCCACCAGTCGTAGGCACCCCAGAGGACGAGGGCGAAGTAGACGACGTACACAAGACCGGAGAAGGCGAGCCCGCTGCTGAAGGCGAGCGGTACGCCCACGAGGTCGACCAGCAGCCAGGCGAACCAGAACTCGACCAGGCCGCGGGCCTGGGCGACCATCGCGACGAGCGTGCCGACGAAGATGTACGCGTCGGCCCAGGGGCTCCAGGACAGCGACGGGTACAGCGTGAAGAGGCCGCCGACGGCCAGCGTGCCCAGTACCGCTCCGGCGAGCAGCAGTGCGCGCTCGCGCCAGGTGGCGAAGCGGACGGCGATCGAGCCGTCCCGGGCCTGCTGCCGGCCGAGCTGCCACTGCCGCCAGCCCCACAGGGCGACGCCGATGACCAGCAACTGCTTGCCGACGCCGCCGCTGAGGTTCGCGGAGAAGTACGCGGCGACGAGGATGACGCCGGACAGGAACTGGGCGGGCCAGGTCCATATGGAGCGCCGCCAGCCGAGCGCGAGGGCGATCAGGCCGATGGTGTTGCCGATCATGTCGGACCACAGGATGTGCTGGTCGAAGGCCGTGAAGGCCTCGCTGTTCAGCCAGGACACGGCGCTCACTTCACGGTCTCCTTCTGGCCGGACCCGTCTGCGCCCATGAGCCGCTCGACGTACTTCGCGAGTACGTCCACCTCAAGGTTGACCTGGTCCCCGGCCTGCTTGATGCCGAGGGTGGTGAGGTCGAGGGTGGTGGGGATGAGGCTGGTGGTGAAGTAGTCGTCCCCGGCCTCGACGACGGTGAGGCTCACGCCGTCGACGGTGATGGAGCCCTTCTCGACGACGTAACGGGCGAGGCCCGCGGGGAGCGAGACCTTGACGATCTCCCAGTGCTCGGACGGCTCGCGGCCGGTGATCGTGCCGGTGCCGTCGACGTGCCCCTGGACGAGGTGTCCGCCGAGGCGGCCGCCGAGCGCCATGGGGCGCTCCAGGTTGACGCGGGAGCCGGTGGTGAGGGCGCCGAGGCTGGAGCGCTTCAGCGTTTCGGCCATCACGTCGGCGGTGAACTCACCGTCCCCGCAGTCCACGACGGTGAGGCAGACGCCGTTGACGGCGATCGAGTCACCGTGCTTGGCGTCCTCGGTGACCAGCGGCCCGCGCAGTCGGAAACGGGAGGCGTCACCGAGGTTCTCGACGGCGGTGACCTCACCCAGCTCTTCGACGATTCCGGTGAACACTTCAGTGCTCCTTCGATACGGGGGTGGCGGGGACGGCGGTGATGCGCAGATCGGGGCCGACGCGGACGGTCTCGGTCACGTCGAGCCGCAACGCCTCGGTGATGGTGGTGATTCCGGCGTCGGCGAGGGCGGCGGGGCCGGCGCCGAGGAGTACGGGGGCGAGGTAACCGGTGACCGTGTCGACCGCCCCGGCGGCGACGAAGGCGCCGGCCAGCGTCGGCCCGCCTTCGAGGAGTACGGAGCGCACGCCGCGGGTGTGCAGGGCGGCGAGGAGCGCGTGGATGTCGAGGCCGGTGGCGGCGCGTGGCAGCCGTACGACCTCTGCTCCCGCTTCGGCCAGGTGCGCGGCGTCGGCGTCCTCGGCGACGGCGATCAGGGTGGGCGCGGCGTCATCGAGGACGCGGGCGCCGCGCTTGACGGCGGTGGCGTCGGTGTCGACGACGACGCGCAGGGGCTGGTTGACGCCGTCTGTGCCGTCAGTGCCGCGTACGGCGAGATGCGGGTCGTCGGCGCGCATCGTGCCGGAGCCGACGATCACGGCGTCGGCCTCGGCGCGCAGCCGGTGGACGTCGGCGCGGGCCTCGGCGGAGGTGATCCAGCGGCTGGTGGAGTCGGCGGCGGCGATACGGCCGTCGAGCGTCGCGGCGTACTTCCACCGGACGTAGGGGCGGCCGAGGCGTACGGACGTCAGCCAGGCGGCGTTGCCCGCCTCAGCCTCGTCGGCGAGCAGCCCCTGCTCCACCCGGACCCCGGCCGCGCGCAAGGTGTCCGCGCCGCCGGTGGCCTGCGGGTTCGGGTCGGCGACGGCGTAGACGACGCGGGTGATTCCGGCGGCGATCAGGGCCTGGGCGCAGGGGCCGGTGCGGCCGGTGTGGTTGCAGGGTTCGAGGGTGACGTACGCCGTACCGCCGCGCGCCCGCTCCCCCGCTTCCCGCAGGGCGTGCACCTCGGCGTGCGGGCCGCCAGCGCGCTGGTGGAATCCGGCGCCGGCGAGCTGCCCTTCGGCGTCCAGGACGACGCATCCGACGACCGGGTTGGGGCTGGTGGAACCGAGTCCACGGGCGGCGAGCGCGAGCGCCCGGCGCATGGCGTTCGCGTCGGTCGTGGCTGCTTCGGCTGCGGTGGCCACCGGGTCCTCCTGCCTCTTCGGGCACGGACTCCGGGGCTGTCGATGACGACAGAGAGCGGGAACAAACGCCAACGGGTGCGGGGGCGCCGTAGCCGGAAAAAGAGGGGTCGCCCCTGGGGGACGAGCCGAACCGCCGACAGCGGCGTACCCATGACCGGTGACGGCCCGCCGCGCACTGCCTCCCATCCGGACTTTCACCGTCGGTACAGGAATTTCACCTGTTCAACCGGCCACTGGAGGTGACCGGGTCGCGGACTGTAACCGCCGGTTCGGAATTACACCGACCCCGGAGTGCGCTGCTGCTGGTACAGGGTCAGTGTGCCACGCCGGTGGAGTGCCATGCACACGATCGCCTGTGGCCCGACTCACAGAGGTTGGTCCATACCTATTGACGCTCTGGTCTAGTCCTCTTAGCGTCTGCGTCACACGACGATCACCCCTCGTTCGTTGCGCCAGGCCGACCCTCCCCAGGAGGAACAGACCGTGCTGTCCCCCACCCGAGCGAGAACCTCGCTGCTCGCCACCGGCGCCACCGTCGCCGGGCTGCTGATCAGTTCACTCGCCGGAGGCGTCTCGCACGCCGCCGGCCATGAGTCCTGCCGCCCCGACGGCCTGTACAAGACCCCGGGCGTCGACGTCCCGTACTGCGCGGTCTACGACGCCGAGGGCCGCGAGAAGATGGGAGCCGACCACCAGCGCCGCGTCATCGGCTACTTCACCGGCTGGCGTACGGGCAAGAACGGCGAGCCCGCCTACGTCGCCTCCGACATCCCGTGGGACAAGGTCACCCACCTCAACTACGCCTTCGCGCACATCGGGAGCGACCACAGGATCTCGGTCGGCTCCGACGGCGAGAAGAACGCCGCGACCGGGATGACCTGGCCGGGCGTGACGGGTGCGGAAATGGACCCGGCGTACTCCTACAAGGGTCACTTCAACCTGCTGAACAAATTCAAGAAGCAGCACCCGGACGTCAAGACGCTTGTATCGGTGGGCGGTTGGGCCGAGACCGGCGGGTACTTCGCGGACAACGGTGACCGGGTGAATTCCGGCGGCTTCTACGCGATGGCGACCAACGCGGACGGCTCGGTCAACCAGGCGGGCATCGACACCTTCGCGGATTCGACGGTCGCGTTCATCAAGAAGTACGGCTTCAACGGCGTCGACATCGACTACGAGTACCCGACGACAATGAAGGACGCGGGCAATCCGCTGGACTTCTCGTACGCGAACGCGCGCCGCGCCGGGCTGGTCAAGGGCTACGCGGCACTGATGAAGTCACTGCGCGAGAAGCTCGACCGGGCGGGCGCGGCCGACGGGAAGCACTACCTGCTGACGGTGGCCGCGCCTTCGTCCGGATATCTGCTGCGCGGGATGGAGACGTTCCAGGTCCAGAAGTACCTGGATTACGTCAACATCATGTCGTACGACCTCCACGGCGCCTGGAACGAATACGCCGGCCCCAACGCCTCGCTCTTCGACGACGGCAAGGACGCCGAACTGGCGGCGGCGGGCGTGTATTCCACCGCACAGTACGGCGGGGTTGGCTATCTCAACCCCGACTGGGCCTATCACTACTTCCGCGGCTCGATGCCGGCCGGACGCATCAATATCGGACTGCCCTATTACACCCGCGGACACAAGAATGTGCAGGGCGGTACGGACGGTCTGTGGGGCAAGGCACCCTCGACGAACTGTCCAGCCGGCGCGGGGCTGACCAAGTGCGGCGACGGAGCGTCGGGAATCGACAACCTGTGGCACGACAAGGACACGGCGGGCAAGGAGTCGCCGGCCGGGTCCAACCCGATGTGGCACGCGAAGAACCTGGAGAAGGGCGTCGTCGGGGACTACGTCACGCGGTACGGCTTCCCCGCCGACACCAGGCTGACCGGCACGTACACCCGTAAGTACGACGCGACGCTCGTCGCGCCCTGGCTCTGGAACGCGCAGAAGAAGGTCTTCCTGTCGACCGAGGACGAGCAGTCGGTCAGGGCGAAGGCCGACTACGTGGTGGACAAGGGCATCGGCGGCACGATGGTCTGGGAGCTCGCGGGCGACTACGACTGGAACGCGGCCAAGGGCCAGTACGAGGTGGGCGACTCGCTGACGACGGTGATGTACGAGAAGTTCAAGTCGGCGTCGCCGTACGGCGCGAAGCGGTCCACGATCGACCTGCCGGCGAAGGCGCTCGACATCGGTGTGGACTTCGGGCAGTTCCCGCTGGGCGACTCCAACTACCCCATCAGCCCCAAGCTGAGGATCACGAACAACTCGAAGGCGACACTGCCCGGCGGCACGGAGTTCCAGTTCGACTACGCGACCTCCGCACCCGCCAACGCCAAGGACCAGTCCGGCTTCAACACGAAGATCGTCCGCAGCGACCACACCGCCCCCGACAACATCGGCGGCCTCAAGGGCGACTACAACCGCGTCTCGCTGAAGCTGCCCGCCTGGCAGACGCTGGCGCCCGGCGCCTCGGTCGAGCTGGACTTCGTCTACTACCTGCCGACGTCGACCCCGTCCAACTGGACGGTGACCTTCGGCGGCCAGTCCTACGCCCTGGCAGGGGACCTGGCGCGCGGTACGACGGTGGTGGACCCGGTGACGGACCCCGGCCCCGGTCCGGACCCGAGCCCCACGCCGAGCCCGGGTGGGCCGTGCGCCGGGCCCGCGTGGGCCGTTTCGTCCGCGTACGGCAGCGGTACGACAGTCGCCCACAAGTCCCACCACTGGAAGTCCAAGTGGTGGACCAAGGGCGAAGAACCGGGTACTACCGGTGAGTGGGGCGTCTGGCAGGACCTCGGAGCCTGCTGACGCCCGGTCGAAACGCCCGGCGGCGGTGACCGGCCCTTCCCGCCGCCGGGTCTTTTTCCCGCTAGGGCCTGTCCGGCGGAACTGGGTCGGAAAGGCCCTGGCTCCGGGGCGCGAACACGTCGTCCTGGGCCGCGTCCCGCGCCGCGAGCAGCGCGCCCTGGAGCACCGCCGCGCCGCCCAGTTCCCCGGCCCGTACCTCCGTGCGCAGCGGCGACATCGTGGCCAGCCTGTCGGCGACGCGGGCGGCGAGGGCCGCGCCGCCCGCATGACCGCTCTCGCCGCCCAGGACCACGCAGCCCAGGTCGAGGATCGCGGTGACGGCCGCCGCGCCGACGGCCAGGTGGGCGGCGAGGGCGTCCAGGAACGGCTCGCCCGCCCGCCCCGCCGCGAGGGCCGCCCGTACACCGGCGGCGGCGGAGGTGTCCCCTGTCGTCGGGATGCCGTACCGCGCGGCGAGTTCCGCGATCGCGGCGGCGCCGGCCAGTGAGTGGAATCCGCCGCCGCAGTCCGTCGCCGACGGCAGCCCCGCGGTGCCCGGCACCGGCAGGAAGCCGATCTCGCCCGCGCCGCCCGAGGCGCCCCGGCGCAGCTTGCCGTCGAGGACGAGCGCCGCGCCGACGCCGTGGCCGAGCCAGAGCAGTACGAAGGTGTCGCGGTCGCGGGCCGCGCCGAGGCGCTGCTCCGCGACGGCGGCGAGGTTGGTCTCGTTCTCCACCAGCACCGTGGCGGGGAGCCGCTCCTGGAGGGCTGCGACCAGCCTGCGGTGCCATGCAGGGAGGCCGGTGGTCTGGCGCAGTTCCCCGGTCGCCGGGTCGATCAGGCCGGGCGCGCCGATGCCGACGCTGTGCAGACGCCGGGCGCCGGCCTCGCGGGCGGTGCGCTCCAGGAGTGCCACCGCCTGCTCCACAGCGGGTTCGGTGCCGGTCGCGTCGCCGTCGATCGGCAGCGTCGCCTCGGCGAGGGTCGTACCGACCAGGTCGGCCACGACGACGGAGACCCCTTGGGTCCGTACGTCGAGCGCGGCGAGGTGCGCGCGGTCCGCGACGATCCCGTACAGCCGGGCATTGGGGCCGCGGCGCTGCGCTCCGGTCTCCCCCACGACGGTGATCAGGCCCGCGCCCTGGAGCCGTTCGACCAAGTCGGCGACGGAGGGGCGGGAGAGTCCGGTCAGCGTCTTGAGCTGTCCTGCCGTCAACGGACCCTCGTCCTGGAGCAGCTTCAGGGCGAAGCGGTCGTTGATGACCCGGGCGGTGCTCGGTGAGGCGGGCATGCCACGGATCCTCTCAGACGTGCCGCTCTATTTATCAGGCAGGGTTCCTGATAGTTTCCTCCGGCACGCTGGATGTCACGCTGGAAGTGATGGGCGAACGGGGAGGGCGCGACGTATGACGGGCGAAATGGTCTTCGGGCAGCGGGAGTTGAAGCGGGCACGGTACGCCGTGGCCGCCGTCTTCTGTGTGCACGGGGCGGTCACCGGCAGCTTCGCCACCCGTATCCCGTGGATCGTGGACCACACGGGCGTCAGCGCCGGTCAGCTCGGGCTCGCGCTGGCCTTCCCGGCGATCGGAGCGTCGGTGGCGATGCCGCTGGCCGGTGCGATCAGCCACCGGTTCGGGGCGCGGGGCGCGCTGCGCGGGCTACTCGTGCTGTGGACGCTCGCGCTGACGCTGCCCGCGCTGGCGCCGAACCTGCTGACGCTGTGCGCCGCGCTGTTCGTGTACGGCGCCACGGCGGGGATGTCGGACGTGGCGATGAACGCGCTCGGTGTCGAGGTCGAGAACAGGCTCGACAAGTCGATCATGTCCGGGCTGCACGGCATGTGGAGTGCGGGCGCGCTGACCGGCTCGGCTGCGGGCACGCTCGCCGCGCACCTGGGCAGCGACGCGCGGCTGCACCACGCACTGGCCGCCGTCGCGCTGACCGTGCTCGGGCTCGTCGCCTGCCAGGGGGTCATCGACCTGCGCAGCGCACCGGACGCGGAGGCTCCGCCGCGCTTCGCGCTGCCGCCGAAGTCGGCGCTGGTGATTGGCGCGATCGGGTTCTGCGCGGTCTTCGCGGAAGGCGCGAGCCTGGACTGGTCGGCGGTCTACCTGCGGGACGTGCTGGACACCTCGCCGGGCGTCGCGGCCGCGTCGACGACCGCGTTCGCGCTGACGATGGCGGTGGCGCGGCTGGCCGGGGACCGGGTGGTCGACCGGTTCGGTCCGGTGCGTACGGTCCGGGTGGGCGGCGTCGCGGCGACGGCCGGTGGCGTACTGGTCGTCGCCGCGCACCATCCGGCGCTCGCCATGGCGGGCTTCGCGCTGATCGGGCTCGGCGTCGCGGTGGTCGTGCCGCTGGCCTTCGCCGCGGCGGGACGCTCCGGACCGAACCCGAGCCAGGCGATCGCGGGCGTCGCGACGATCACGTACACCTCCGGGCTGATCGCCCCGTCGGCGATCGGCGCGGTCGCGGACGCGACGTCGCTGGTGGTGTCGTTCGGGGTGGTGACGGCGCTGGCGGCCGGGCTGGTGGCGGGCGCGGGGGTACTGCGCGGCGCGGGCCGGGTCTCGGCGGGCGCCGGGAGCGACACCCCTGCCGCGACGGCCGCGACGAAGAGCTGAAGAGCCAGGGGGCGGTTCGCTGCGCGGGCTTCTTTCCCTGACCCGCCCCTTCCCGGCTGTGACATTTCGCGGCTCCGCCGCGTGGGCCCGGCTGCTCACCCACCCCGGCCACTCCAGCCCCTCCGGTCGGCTCCGCCAGGTCGGGCGCCGCCCCGACTGCTCGCCCACCCGGCCACCCCAGCCCCCCCGCTCGGCTCCGCCACGTCGGGCTCGGCCCCAGCAGCTCGCCCCCCCGGCCACTCCAGCCCCTCCGGTCGGCTCCGCCGGGTCGGGCTCCGCCCCGACTGCTCGCCCACCCGGCCACCCCAGCGCCTCCGCTCGGCTCCGCCACGTCGGGCTCCGCACCAGCAGCTCGCCCCCGGCCACTCCAGCCCCTCCGGCGTTTGAGGAGCGGGGTCCGGGGTGGAGCCCCGGTTCGGGAAGGGGCGGGTCGGGGAAGGCCCGCGCAGCGGCCGGTTCGCACGCGACGCCGCCCCGCCTCACCTGCCCTGCCCGCGCGCCCCGCCCACGCGCCCCGCCCGGCAAGAGCGGATTCTTTTCGGCCTTAGCATGGCTTGGATCATATTTGACCGAATCTGGATGTACTGGAGCCTCAATGAACCTCGGGGTGCGCTGGACCCTGCACGGCGACGGGCGGACCCCCGCCCCCGGAGCCGTCGTACGGCCCGACGAGCGCCTCTCCTGGCCCCGTACGGCCGGGCTCGGCGCCCAGCACGTGGTGGCCATGTTCGGGGCGTCGTTCGTCGCTCCGGTGCTCATGGGGCTCGACCCCAACCTCGCCATCATGATGTCCGGCGTCGCCACGGTCATCTTCCTGCTGGCCACCCGCGGCCGGGTGCCGAGCTACCTCGGCTGCTCGCTCTCCTTCGTCGGCGTGGCCGCCACGATCCGCGCCTCCGGCGGTGACAGCGCCACCGTCACCGGCGCGGTCCTCGTCGTCGGCGCGACGCTCTTCCTCGCCGGTCTCGCCGTACAGAAATTCGGCGCCCGCATCATCCACGCCGCGATGCCCCCGGTCGTCACCGGTGCGGTCGTCATGCTGATCGGCTTCAACCTGGCCCCGGTCACGGCGTCGACGTACTGGCCGCAGGACCAGTGGACGGCCCTGCTGGTGATGCTCTTCACCGGGCTCGCCGTGGTCTGCCTGCGCGGTTTCTTCTCGCGCGTCGCGATCTTCCTCGGCCTGCTCTTCGGGTACGCCGTCTCCTGGGTCTTCGACCGGATCTTCGGCAAGATCCACTCGCCCATGGGCGGCCCGGAGGCCGTCGACCACTGGCGGCTCGACCTCTCGGCGGTCGGGCAGGCCGACTGGATCGGCCTCCCCTCCTTCCACGCGCCGAGCTTCGAGTGGTCGGCGATCCTCGTCGCGCTGCCCGTCGTCATCGCTCTGATCGCGGAGAACGCCGGGCACGTCAAGGCCGTCGGCGAGATGACCGGCGACTCCCTCGACGACAAGCTCGGCACCGCCATCGCCGCCGACGGCGCCGCGTCCATGCTGTCCACCGCCGTCGGAGGCCCCCCCAACACGACGTACTCCGAGAACATCGGCGTCATGGCGGCCACCCGTGTCTACTCCACCGCCGCCTACTGGGCCGCCGCCGGTTTCGCGCTGCTCTTCGGCCTCTGCCCGAAGTTCGGCGCGGTGGTGGCCGCCATTCCCGGCGGCGTACTCGGCGGGATCACCGTCATCCTGTACGGCATGATCGGCCTGCTGGGCGCCCAGATCTGGCTGAACGCCCGCGTGGACCTGCGCAATCCGCTGAACCTGGTGCCGGCCGCCGCGGGCATCATCATCGGCGTCGGCGGCGTCAGCCTGAAGATCACGGAGAACTTCGAGCTCAGCGGCATCGCGCTCGGCACGATCGTCGTGATCACCGGCTACCACACGCTCCGCGCCCTCGCCCCCGACCACCTCAAGGAGCAGGAGCCGCTGCTGGACGCGGGCACGTCGACGTACGACACTGTCAAGAGCCAGTAGGCACTGGCCGGTTACGGCGTCGGCGCGGGCGGTCGTCAGCTCAGCGTCGCCTCCAGAGCGGCCGACTTCAGTCGCCCCGCGCCAGCTGATAGGCGTAGTCCGGTGTGAACGTACCCGCCGCTCCCTTGCAGCCGTCGGACTCCCCCGGCAGCTTGATCCAGAGGTAGGCGTCGACCCGCGCCTCGCCGGTCCGAGTCGTCGGTGCCCGGCCGAGGGCCCGGCCCGCCGGGTCGCACCACTGCCCCCCGGCCGGCGGGCCGTTGCCGTTTCTGCTGGTGTCGATGACCGCGCCAAGACCCGCCGGGCCGCCGAGCGCGGCCAGCACGCGCCGGGCGTAAGCGGCCTCGTCGGCGGTGCGGTGGAAGTTGGAGACGTTGGTGAAGATGCCGTCGCTGTTCGACCTGGCGCCCGCCGCGCGCAGGGCGGCGGCCTGTTTGCCGGCCGGGTGCCAGCCGGAGTGGCCGGCGTCGAAGTAGACCTTCGCCCGCGGATTCGCGGCGTGCAGGGTGCGGCCCGCGCGTGCCAGCGAGGCGAAACGCGCCTGCCGTTCACCCGCGGAGAGGCAGTCGGAGAGGGCGATCGAGTCGGGCTCCAGAATGACGATGACCTCGCCACCACCGAGCCCCGCCGCGAAGTCCCCGATCCAGTCGTCGTACGCCGCCAGGTCCGGCGCACCGCCCTGCGACGCACCCCCGCAGTCCCGGTCAGGGATCGCGTACGGCACGAGGACCGGGATCCGCCCCGCCGTCGCCGCGGCCGAAGTCACGGACCTCACCTGTGCGGTGACGGCGCCCGGGTTGTACGCCGCGAACCAGACGGCGGCGGGCCGGTCGGCTATCCGGTTCTTGATGAGCGGGTGTCTGGGGTCGTCGCGGTTCGCCCTGACCCAGTCGAGCACCTGGGACTCCGGGTGCCGGTAGAGGGCGGCGGAGCCCGGCGGGGAGGACGGCGGCCGCGCCGGAGGCTCCGGCGTGGGCTGGCCCGGCGACGGCTCGGCGCGCGTCGGCGCCGGACGCGAGGGCGACGGACGCGAGGACGAGCGCGAGGGCGAGGCCGTGCGCGACGCCGGCACCGGGGCCTGCGTGGAAGGCGTCGCCGAAGGGCTCGGCCGCGCGGGCAGCGGCCCCGGAACCGGCGTTCTGCTCGTCTGGGGCCTTGCGCTGTTCCTGTGGTCCGCCTCGCCCGTCACCGCGGACAGCACGCCCGTCACCGCACCGACGGCTACGACCGCCGAAGCCGCGAAAGCCATCGCGTTGCGGCGTTTGGCGCGTCGCCGCTCGGCGCGCTCGATCCTGCGCCGCGCACGTAAACCTGGCACCCTGGTTCTCCCCCCGGATGGCCGATCCCCCGGCGCCCGCGACGCGGTTCGTTCCCCCGTATTGGGGAAGCCCGCACCTACGGCGCCCGGTGAAAAGCCTAGGGCTGCGACGCTGCCCGTATGGCGCAGATCGAGCACTTCCCAGCTCAGACGGACCGCTCCCGGACCTCGGTCGACACTGTTGTGGCGCGGATTCGTTCCTTCCACTGCGACTGGCCGCCGTCGGACGGTCTCGCGGTCTTCAACCGCGTCTATCTCGCGGTCACCGAGGAGATCGACCGGCGTATCGACGGCGGCCTGTTCCCTGACGCCCGCACCGCCGCCACCCTCGATGTGCTCTTCGCCGAGCGCTACCTGACCGCCGTCGACGCCTCGTCGGCGGGCCGGCGGGGGCCCGCCTGCTGGCGACCGCTGCTGCAGTACCGGCGCCATCCGGGCGTACGGCCGCTGCAGTTCGCCCTCGCCGGGATCAACGCGCACATCGGGCACGATCTCGCGCTCGCCGTGGTCGACGCCTGCCATGCGCTCGATTGCCGGCCGGCCGATCTGGAGGGGGACTTCGACCGGGTGGGCGACACACTCGTGGCGCTGGAGGAGCGCATCCGCGAGGAGCTGATGCCGGGACCCGATCTGCTGGAGATCGCCGATCCGCTGACGCATCTGCTCGGCTCGTGGAGCCTGGAACGGGCCCGCGACGCCGCCTGGTCCGCCGCCCGGCTCCTGTGGGGACTGCGTGAACTGCCGGAGCTGGCCGAGGACTTCACGCAGCGACTGGACGCGGGGGTGGGACTGGTCGGCCGGATGCTGCTGACCCCGCTGCCCTGCGGCGACTGATCCCCGGCCCGCGCCGCGGCCCCCGGTGAAGCCGCGGTGAACAGCGTCTGTCGGACAGCCCGAGCCCGCGTTCCCGCCCCGCGCCTCGCCCTACCGTGACCCGCACAAGCGCGCGAACAGGCGTGCGCCGGCCGGCTGGGCGAGGACACAGGTGGAGTGGTTGAACCCCGAGAACGTCGTAGCGCTGATCACCGCCGTGGTGGGCGTGGCGGCCGCTGTCGGCCCCTTCTGGTACGAGCGCCGGGTCCCCCGCCGCAAACGCATCGGCTACCGCGTGCAGATGGACACCCCCATTGGCGGCGACGCGCGCAACGGTCACGACACCGTGCGGCTCGGCCTGTTCGACGACTCCCCCGACATGTCCAACGCCACCCTCGTCCTGCTCCGTATCGAGAACGACGGCGCGCAGGGCATCTCGGCCACCGACTACACCGGACCCGACACCCACGGCCTCACCGTCCACTTCACCGACCGCACGGTCCGGGGCGTCGCGGTCACCCAGCCCAACCCCGAACACGCCCACCTGATGGCGCACTTCACCGCCGAAGCCGGGATGCGGCACCACCAGAACCGGGTCCACCTGCCGAAGGTGCCGCTGAACCGGGGCCAGCACTACAAACTTCTCGTCCTGCTCGGCGGAGGCGGCGTAGGCAGTGCGGTCCGGGTGACCGGCGGCATCCAGGACGGCGCGGTGATGCCCAACGAGAGCACCACGCCGGACGACAAGACGCCGCTCTTCAGCAGACCGGCCCGCACCCTCATCCTCGCGCTCGCCGTGTGCGTCATCGCCCTCGCGACCCTCACCGTCGTACGCGACGACCAGGCCCCGCCGCCCATGGGCTGCGCCACCGGGGAGCTGACCGTCACCGGCTCGACGGCCTTCACGCCGGTCGCCGGGGAGCTGGCCGAGAAGTACCAGGCGGAATGCCCCGGCTCGAAGATCACCGTGGATACGCACGGCAGCACCGCCGGAATCCGCGCGCTCGACGAGGCGGGCAGCGCCGCCGAGGACGGCTCGCCACCCGTCATAGCGCTCTCCGACGGCCGCAAACCGAACGGGTATCCCCAGTTGCGCGAGAGCCGGGTGGCCGTGTCCGCCTTCGCCCTGGTGCTCAATGACCGAGTGCCGCTCAAGGGCCTGACGACCGCGCAGGTACGGAGGCTGTACGCCGGCACCGTCAGCAACTGGAAGGAGCTGGGCGGGCCCGATCTGCCGGTGCGCCTCGTCAGCCGGGACGCCAACTCCGGTACCCGGCAGGTCTTCCAGCGCCGAGTCCTGGGCACGGGCGAGCCCGCCAACTCCTCCCAGGACTGCGTCGGCAGGGACGACGGGCGGGCCGGTGTCATCCGCTGCGAGCTCGACTCGACCGAGCAGGTGCTGGCCAAGGTGGCCTCGGTCCCCGGCGCACTCGGCTACAGCGAACTGCGCTCGGGGTCCGGCGCCGGACCCAAGGGCCTGCACCGCCTGCGCCTTGACGGCCGCGAGCCGAGCATCGAGAACATCGGGACCAGCGGATACCCGTACCACGAGATCGAGTACGCCTACACGTACGGCAGCCCGCCCGCCGACTCGCTGGTCTCCAGCTTCCTCGTCTACATGACACTCGGCAGCGGCCAGGGCATCATCCGCACGCACGGCCATCTGCCGTGCGCGGCGCCGGAGGCGGCGAAGCCCTGCGCCGGCGGGTAGGCGACAGGGCGGTGTGATGACCGCCCGGGGCCGGCCGGATCGCGGCCGGCCCCGAGCGGTACGTTCTGCGGTCCCCCTGGTCAGTCCTCCGGCAGCTCGACCGGGGCGATCTCGTCGTAGAGGTCGCCGGGGCCCGGGTTCGTCGGGTCGGTCGTACCGCCGAAGTGGTGCATGACGCCCCACACCGCGTTCAGCGCGGTCTGTACGGCGCCCTCGGCCCACCCGGCCGTCCACGAGATGTCGTCGCCCGCGAGGAAGATGCCGCGCTTGTCCTCGGGGAGGCGGTCCTGCATGAAGTGGGTGAACAGACGGCGCTGGTAGCGGTAGTGGCCGGGCAGGTTCGCCTTGAACGCGCCCATGAAGTACGGCTCGTTCTCCCACGACACCGTGACCGGGTTGCCGATGATGTGGCGGCGGATGTCGACCTTCGGGTAGATCTCGCCGAGAGACTTCAGCATGACCTCCATCCGCTCGTTCGCGGACAGCGGCAGCCACTTGAGGCTGTCGTCGCACCAGGTGTACGAGAGGCAGATGGTGGCCGGCTTGTCGGGACCGTCGTCCAGCAGGTACGTACCGCGCGTCATCCGGTCGGTGAGCGTCATCGACATGACGTCGCGCCCGGTCTCCTCGTCCTTGTCCAGCCAGAACGGCCGGTCGACCGGGACGAAGAGCTTGGAGCTCTCCATGTAGTGCGTACGCTCCATCGCCGTCCAGTGGTCGATGGGGAACAGCGAGTCGTCGCACGTGATCTTGGAGAGCAGCATCCAGGACTGCGCGGTGAAGATCGCCACCGGGTACGTACGGATGTCGCCGGAGGCGTCGGTGACGGTGATCCGGTTGCCGGCCGTGCGGTGCAGCCGCGTCACGGCGGGCTTGGGCTCGCCCTCGTGGAGGGACTTCAGCGACGTACCGAGCGGCCAGTGCACGAGCTTGGCCGGCTCGCGCTCCCAGAGCCGGACGGGGAGCTGCTGGCTGCCGCCGACGATGCCGCGGTGGTGGTCGTCCGCCTCGGTGTAGACGACGCGCAGGATCTCAAGGATCGAGTTCGGGAAGTCGGTGTCCCAGCCGCCGGTGCCGAAGCCGACCTGGCCGAAGATCTCGCGGTGCCGGAAGGACTTGAAGGCCTCGGACTCGCAGAGGAAGCCGTAGAACGTCTGGTTGTCGAGCTTCTCGACGAGCTTGGCCCAGATCTCACGGATGCGCGGTACGTCGCGCTCCCGCATGGCCTGGTTCATGTCGGAGAAGTCGGCGCCCTCTTCGAGGCAGGCGTTCCAGGCGTTCATCACGTCGCGGTAGACCTGCGGCAGGTCGTCGACGGTGACGGCGTAGTGCGACTCGCCCTTGAGGTCGACGACGGTCGACGGCGTCTCGGGGGCGAGAGGGTTCGGGAACGCCTTGGTCTCCAGCCCCACGAGGTCGATGTAGTGCTGGAGCGCCGTGGAGGACGGCGGGAAGCGCATCGCGCCCATTTCGGCGGTCAGGGCCTCGTCGCAACCCTCGAAGCCGACGGTGCGCAGCCGGCCGCCGATCTGGTCGGCCTCGTAGACGACGGGCTTGAGACCCATCTTCATCAGCTCGTACGCCGCGATGATGCCGGACAGGCCGCCGCCGATGACCGCGACCTCGGTGCCGTGCTCGGTCGCCGGTATCTGGCCGAGGCCCGCCGGGTGCGCGAGGAAGTCGTCGTACGCGTAGGGGAAGTCCGGACCGAACATGGTGATCGGCGGCTGCGCGTCGGTGTGCTGGACGGCTGTGGGCACCGTGGACGTCATGGGGTACGGACTCCTTGCAAAGCGGAAAAGAAAAGGGGGCGAGGCCGGTCGGGTGTCAGGTCTCAGACCAGCGACGCGTACAGGCCGGGGCGGCGGTCGCGCAGGTACGGGTTGTTCTCGCGCGAGGCCCGCAGGAACTCGGGGTCGGCGTCACCGAACACCAGCTCCTCGCCGCGCCCGGCGCGGGCACGGGACGCCCCGTCGGGACCGGCCAGGCAGCTCAGCCCGACGAACTCGAACTCGCCCTCGGGGCCGGTCCGGTTCACGTAGGCGACGTACATCTGGTTCTCGAAGGCCCGGACGGGCACGACGTTCTCGGCCACGAACTGGAACGGGTGCATCTGTGCGGTGGGCACCAGCAGCAGGTCGGTGCCCGCGAGCGCGTGGGCGCGGACGTTCTCCGGGAATTCGACGTCGTAGCAGATCATGAGGCCGATGGTCAGGCCGCCGAGCTCGGCCTGGACGACCGCGTCCTCGCCGGGCGTGAACCACTCCTGCTCGAAGCAGCCGAAGAGGTGCGTCTTGCGATAGTTCGCGAGCCGCGCGCCGTCGGGCCCGATGAGCTGGGCGGAGTTGTACACGACGTCCCCGTCACGCTCCGGGTAGCCGTAGTGGACGGCGAGTCCGTGGCGTACGGCGATGTCCGCGACGGCGTCGGCGGCCTCACCGTCGGCGGGCTCGGCCAGCCGGTGCACGTCGGCGCCGATGGCGTAGCCGGTCAGGAACATCTCCGGGCAGACCAGCAGCCCGGCCCCGGCAGCCGCCGCACGGCCCGCGGTCTCGTCGAGGACCTTGAGGTTCTCGTCGACGGACCCGGGACGGCCGGAGCTCTGGAGGAGTGCGGTGCGCAACGGCGGCATGGCTGACCTCGGGCAGGTGGGGAGGGGTGTGCGGGAGACGTAATGACGGTACGTTCCGCGCTCGTACCGGGACAAGGCGCGACCGTTGCGGACCGACCGTCGATCCGTTGCGCAATCGGGGCGGCCGGCAGTGATTCATTGCGCGTACGCCGATGAGTCCGCGTCGTACGGTCCGTACACCTGCCGGAGTACCGCTGGCGGAGCCTCCCGCCGCCCGTCGGAGCGCGGGTACCGACGCTCGGCGCGATGCCTGGCGGGGGGTCTCGGCGGAAGAGTGAGGGCCGTCCGGACGACACCCGGAGAACTTGCTGGCGCCGCACCGGCGAGGCCGGCGTTTGAGGAGCGGGGCCTGGGGCGGAGCCCCTGCGCGGCGGAGCCGCAGGAGCCCCCACCCCCGTCCCTCCTACGCCGGCGACCCCGACGAGAAGCGCCTCAGCAGCGGCGAAAGCACCAGCACCGACTTCGTCCGCTCCACGAACGGCTCCCCCGCGATCCGCTCCAGCACCCGCTCGAAGTGCCGCATGTCGGAGGCGAAGATCTGGACGACGGCGTCCGCGTCACCGGTGACGGTCGACGCGGACACCACCTCCGGGTAGCGCGACAGGCCACGACGGATGTCCTCGGGGGACGTGTTGTGGCGGCAGTACATCTCGATGAAGCCCTCGGTTTCCCAGCCGAGCGCGGCCGGGTCCACGCGTACGGTGAACCCGGTGATCGCTCCCTCGGCGCGCAACCGGTCCACCCGCCGTTTGACGGCGGGGGCGGAGAGACCGACCTCTGAGCCGATGTCGGCATAGGAGCGGCGGGCGTCCTGGGCGAGGGCGTGGACGATGCGTTCGTCGAGATCGTTCAGTCGCACTACGGGTGGATCACTTCTCTGCGGTGGCCAGACTGGAGCGGCGCAAGCCGTAGAAGAAGTAGACCACGAGCCCTGCGACCATCCAGCCACCGAAGGCGAACCAGGTGGGTGCGGGGAGCTTGCCCATCAGGTACACGCAGCAGCCGAAGCCGAGCACCGGGGTCACCGGGAACAGCGCCAGCCGGAACGTACGGGGCATGTCCGGTCGCTTGTACCGCAGGATGATGACGGCGATGTTCACCAGGCCGAAAGCGAAGAGCGTACCGATGCTGGTCGCGTTGGCGAGCTCGCTCAGCGGAATGGCAGCGGCGAGGATGCCGCAGAACAGCGAGACGATCACCACGTTGGCCTTGGGCGTGCCGGTGCGCTCGTCGACCTTGGCGAAGACCTTGGGAACAAGGCCGTCGCGGGACATCGCGAAGAGGATGCGGGTCTGGCCGTAGAGCACGGCGAAGACGACGCTGGCGATGGCGACGACCGCGCCGGCGGCGAGAACCGAGCCCCAGACGCTGTGGCCGGTGACGTCGTTCAGGATCTGGGAGAGGGCCGCCTCGGTCCCGTCGAAGTCGTCCCACGGCATGGCACCGACGGCGACCAGGGCGACGAGGCAGTAGAGGACGGTGACGATCAGCAAAGACAGCATGATCGCGCGCGGCAGGTCGCGCTTGGGGTTCTTCGCCTCTTCGCCCGCGGTGGATGCCGCGTCGAAGCCGATGTACGAGAAGAACACCGTGGCGGCTGCGGCGCTGATGCCCGTGATGCCGAGGGGCGCGAGCGGCGTGTAGTTGCCGGCCTTGATGCCCATGAAGCCGATGGCGCAGAAGAGCACCAGCGTCGCGATCTTGATGACGACCATGACCGTGTTGACGCGGGCGCTCTCCTTGGCGCCGCGCATCAGGAAGACCATGGCGAGCAGGACGACGACGAGCGCCGGCAGGTTGATGAAGCCGCCCTCACCGAGCGGTGCGGACACCGACTCGGGGATGGTCACGCCGATCGTGCCCTCGAGCAGTTCGTTAAGGTACTGGCCCCAGCCGACCGCGACGGCGGCGACGGATACGCCGTACTCCAGGACCAGGCACCAGCCGCAGATCCACGCGACGATCTCTCCCATCGTGGCGTAGGAGTAGGAGTAGGAGGAGCCGGATACAGGTATCGAGCCGGCCAGCTCCGCGTAGGAGAGGGCCGAGAACAGGGCGGTGAGGCCGGCGATGACGAACGAGATCGCGACGGCGGGTCCGGCCGCCGAGGTCGCCTCACCGAGCACGACGAAGATCCCAGTGCCGAGCGTGGCACCGATGCTGATCATCGTCAGCTGCCACATGGTGAGCGAGCGGCGGAGCGTACCGCCCTCGCCCTGGCCGCCCTCGGCGACGAGCTGCTCAACGGGCTTGCGCCGCATCAGCCGGCTGCCGAGCGGCGGACGCTCAGATTCCGGTTGGGGAGTGACGGGTGGCGCTGCGTCCAACACTGGGGTGGCTCCTTATCGCTGCCGATCGGGAAGGCGGCGACCGCAGCGGTTCGCTCGGGGCGTAGGAAATCAGCCCGGAGCTCGGGAACCGCCGAGCAGGCGGTCCCCGCCACTCCACGTACAGCGCGAAGCCTACGAGGTCTGCGTTCACATCCGTAATGCAGCAACCTTGCGTACCGACGGACGATCATTGCGCACAACCCCGACCCATGGCGCTTCGTTGCGCCCGACCTTTCGATATCCCTTTTGTCCGGTACGACGGACATCCCGTGACCGGCGTACGCACACCGACGACCGGAGGCGATCATGACGACCACAGACCGGGCAGCCGGGCCGGACCTGACCGGCCCGCCGGGATGGCTGGATCCCGCCCCCTACCTCCGCGGCGTAGCCTGGCGCGACAACGGCCGCCCCGTGCGCGCCGACCCCGCCGACCTGGACCGGCTGCCGTGGGACACCGCCGAGCGCGCCGCGGTCCCCGTCGGCGTACGGCTGGAGTTCACGGCGCGGGGCGCCACCGCCGTAGACATCCGCTACCGCGCCGCCCTCCCCACCCGCGCCGACGAGCTGCGCGACTTCGCGCACACCTTCGCGCTGTGGCACGACGGCGCTCTCGTGACGGAGGTCACCGAGGCCCCGGAGCGGGA
Organism: Streptomyces flavidovirens DSM 40150; assembly: GCF_000429085.1. Taxonomy (GTDB): domain Bacteria; phylum Actinomycetota; class Actinomycetes; order Streptomycetales; family Streptomycetaceae; genus Streptomyces; species Streptomyces flavidovirens. The sequence continues at coordinate 82,405 of NZ_AUBE01000017.1, forward strand.
GACGGTCGTACGCATCGGGCTGCCGGACCGGCGCGGACGGTTCACGGTGCACCCGCCGGAGAGCCAGTGCCCCGAGATCCTCGGTCTGCGCCCGGTCGGCGGCTCCCTCGCGCCCGCCCCGCCGCAGCCGCGCTGGCTGGTGCACGGCGACTCCATCACCGAGGGCTGGTGGTCCACCCGCCCCGCCCACGCCTGGCCGGCGGCCGCGGGCCGGGCGCTCGGCCTGGACACGGTGAACCTCGGCCACGCCGGCGCCGGCCGCGGCGAACTGGCCGTCGCCCAGCAGATCGCGGACCTCCCGGCCGACGTCCTGACCCTCGCCTTCGGCACCAACTGCTGGTCCCGCACCCCGTTCTCGGCGCCCCTGCTGTACGAGACGGTCCAGGCCTTCCTCGGCCTCGTACGCCAGGGTCATCCGGACACCCCGATGCTCGTCCTCTCCCCAGTCCTGCGCCCCGAGGCGGAGCGGACCCCCAACGCCCTGGGTGCCACCCTCGCCGACCTCCGCACGGCCCTGGAGGAGGCCACGGTGGCCCGCGTGGCCGCGGGCGACGACCGGCTGGCGCTGCTCCCAGGCCGGGACATCCTCGGTCCGGAGCACCTGGAGGACGGGCTGCACCCGAACGACACGGGACACGCCCTCATCGCCGAGGCGGTCGCCGCCGCCCTGCGCGGGACAGGCTTCGTCACGCCACCGGGCGACTAGCCCCGCGCGCTGTTCGCCCACGGCTTGAGTACCGGCGGGGCCAGAGGGTCATGGGACGGCAAACCGCGGGTAAGTGAGCCATTGCTGACTGAGGAGCCGCCCATGGTTGTCCTGGACTCACCCCTGGAAGACAGCGCGACGGCCAGGGAGGCCGCCGCCGACTACGTCGCCCGGCACTGCCCCTGGGCCGACCTCGACGCTGTGCTGCTCGTGGTCAGCGAGCTGGTGGCCAACGCCGTGCGGCACACCTCCGGCTGGTGGCGCCTCACCCTCCGCGCGGGACGCGAGGAGCTCGTGGTGGAGATCGACGACTCAAGCGACCAGCCGCCCGTGCCCCGCGAACCGGACTTCGGCGGCGGCGGCGGGTTCGGCTGGCACATGGTGCAGCGGCTCGCGGGCCGGGTCGAGGTCCGCCCCCTGCCCGAGGGCAAGCGGGTACGGGCCATCTGGCCGCGCCCGGCCGACGCGAACTAGACGACGCCCACACACGAGCTGGACGCCCACACACCAGCGGCCGGTCCCCGCACGAGCGGGAACCGGCCGGATGGTGGTCACTGCCGGAGCATCACTGCCGGAGCGTCAGCTCCAGCTTGCGTGCAGCGGCTTGCCCTCGGCGTAACCGGCGGCGCTCTGCACCCCGACGATCGCCTTCTCGGCGAACTCCTCCAGGGAGCTCGCACCGGCGTACGTGCACGAGGAGCGGACACCCGCGATGATCGAGTCGATCAGGTCCTCGACGCCCGGACGGGCCGGGTCGAGGAACATGCGCGAGGTGGAGATGCCCTCCTCGAAGAGCGCCTTCCGCGCCCGGTCGTACGCCGACTCCTCGCTCGTACGGTTACGCACGGCGCGCGCGGAGGCCATGCCGAACGACTCCTTGTACGCGCGGCCGTCGGCCGAGTGCTGGAGGTCGCCGGGCGACTCGTACGTACCGGCGAACCAGGAGCCCACCATGACGTTGGACGCGCCCGCGGCGAGCGCCATCGCGACGTCGCGCGGGTGACGGACACCGCCGTCGGCCCAGACGTGCTTGCCGAACTTCTTCGCCTCGGCCGCGCACTCCATGACAGCGGAGAACTGCGGGCGGCCCACGCCGGTCATCATGCGGGTGGTGCACATCGCGCCGGGGCCCACACCGACCTTGATGATGTCCGCGCCGGCCTCGATGAGGTCGCGCACGCCCTCGGCGGCGACGATGTTGCCCGCGACGATCGGGACCTGCGGGTCGAGCGCGCGCACGGCCCTGACCGCGGCGATCATCGACTCCTGGTGCCCGTGCGCGGTGTCCACGACGAGGGTGTCCACGCCGGCGTGGAGCAGCTGCTTGGCCTTGCCCGCGACGTCGCCGTTGATGCCGACGGCGGCCGCGATGCGCAGCTTGCCGTCCGCGTCGGTGGCGGGCGTGTAGAGGGTCGCGCGCAGGGCGCCCTTGCGGGTCAGGACACCGGCGAGGCGGCCGTCCTTGTCGACGGCGGGCGCGTACTTGTGGTTGGCGGCGTCGAGCCGGTTGAAGGCCTCACGCGGGTCGATGCCGGCGTCCAGCAGGACCAGGTCGCGGGTCATGACCTCGGACAACTGCGTGAAGCGGTCGACGCCGGTCAGGTCGTGGTCGGTGACGACACCGACGGGACGGCGCTCGGCGTCCACGACGACGCCCGCGCCGTGCGCGCGCTTGGACAGCAGCGACAGCGCGTCGGCGACGGTCTGCGAGGGGGTCAGGACGATCGGGGTGTCGAGCACGAGGTGGCGGGTCTTCACCCAGGAGACGACCTCAGCGACGACATCGATCGGAATGTCCTGCGGAATGACGACGAGCCCGCCGCGGCGGGCCACGGTCTCGGCCATCCGGCGGCCGGCGATCGCGGTCATGTTCGCGACGACCAGCGGGATGGTGGTGCCGGAGCCGTCGGGCGACGTGAGGTCCACGGCCTGCCGGGAGCCGACGGCCGAACGGCTCGGCACCATGAATACGTCGTCGTACGTGAGGTCGTACGGCGGCTTCAGATCGTTGAGGAAACGCACGTGCTGAACATCCCAGTCGTTCGGAGTTGGCCCCCGGGCATTTCAGCCGGGGAAAAACGCACGTACTTCAGTGTCCCATGCCCATGCTGATACACCCTCCGGGCCGATCATCCAGGCCACAGCGGGTGCACTCGTCGGATCCTCCGAAGCGAAGGGGCCGTGCTCAGTCGTCGGGGTCTGCCCGGTCCAGCGCGGGCCGCGGCGCCGCGCCCGTCTCGCTCAGCAGGAAGTCGGCCGCGGCGGTGTCCGTGACCAGGCTGGTGACCAGGCCCGATCTGAGTACGGCGTCGATGGCGGCCGCCTTGCGCAGTCCGCCCGCGATGGCCACCACCTCGGGGATACGCCGCAGCCGGTCCGCCTCGACGGTGATGCACCGCTCGCCCAGATCGCGCCCGACCCGGCGGCCCTCGGCGTCGAAGAGGTGCGCGGACATCTCGGCGGCGACGCCCAGGGAGGCGTAGTGCGCGCGCTCCTCGTCGGAGAGCATGTCGTGGACGGTGGAGATGCCCGGTTCCCACGAGCCGATGGACACGGCCGCGACGGTGACCTTGTCGAAGTACTCGAAGGCGCGTGCGATCCCGGTCTGGTTGCGCAGCGCCGCCGCGGTCGCCGGGTCGGGCAGCAGCATCGGCGCGTAGATCGGGTGCGCCTCGCCGCCGGAGACCTGCGCCGCGCGCCGTACGGCCTCCACGGATCCGCGCTCCGCCGTCCCCGCGTCGTACACGCCGGTCAGCTGGACGACCGTGCACGGCGGCAACTGGTGCAGGGCGGCCGCCATGTGGATCGTGGAGCGGCCCCACGCCAGACCCAGTACGTCGCCCTCGTTCACCAGCTCGCCGAGGAGGTCGGCGGCGACCTCGCCCAGGTTCTCCGGGTCGGTGGGCGCGCTGCCGGCGAAACCTGGAGATCCGGGGAGGGCGTCCTCGGTGGCGTCGGCCGGGGATTCGACGACGACCGCGTGCCGCAGGCCGTAGCGGGCGCGCAGCGCGTCGGAGCGCTCCGCGTCCAGCTCGGCGGGCACCCTGATCTCGATCCGTACGAGATCGCGTTCGAGAGCGGTCTCCAGGACCCTGGCCACCTTGAAGCGGCTGACGCCGAACTCCTCGGCGATCTGGATCTTGGACTTGCCCTCCAGGTAGAAGCGGCGGGCCATGGCCGCCGCCTGGACCAGCTCTGCGGGTCCCATCCGCAGGGCTGACCGGCCCGCCGACATTGCAGACACCGCGATCTCCTCACTGCTGTTCACACTCTGGGCTCGCTGTTCATCCTGTCAGATCAGCAAGACCTTGATCAGCCCCGAAGGGCGGCGTTCACCGAGCCGTGGCTCAGTGGTCGCATGCCCATCCGGCCGCCGTGGTGGCGCCGGTCGCCTGGTCGCGCAGCATGCGCACCGCGGCGGCCGGGTCGTCCGTCCCGTAAACGGCGGAACCCGCGACGAAGACGTCGGCGCCCGCCTCCGCGCAGCGCTCGATCGTCGACGCCGATACGCCGCCGTCGACCTGGAGCCACAGCTCCAGTCCGTGCTTGGAGATCAGCTCACGGGTGCGGCGGATCTTCGGCAGCATGATGTCGAGGAACGCCTGGCCTCCGAAGCCGGGCTCCACGGTCATGATCAGCAGCATGTCGAGCTCGGGGAGCAGGTCCTCGTACGGCTCGATGGGCGTGGCCGGCTTCAGCGCCATGGAGGCGCGGGCGCCCTTGGCGCGGATCTCACGCGCCGTGCGTACCGGGGCGGCGCACGCCTCGGCGTGGAAGGTGACCGATCCGGCGCCCGCCTCGACGTACTGCGGGGCCCAGCGATCGGCGTCCTCGATCATCAGGTGGCAGTCCAGCGGGATGTCCGTCGCCCGGCTCAGCGACTCCACGATCGGGACGCCCAGCGTGAGGTTGGGGACGAAGTGATTGTCCATCACGTCGACATGGAGCCAGTCGGCGCCTTCGACGGCCTTCGCCTCCTCCGCCAGGCGGGAGAAGTCTGCGGAGAGGATACTGGGATTGATCTGAACAGCCATGGGCCAAGCCTGCCACGTTCCGGGGCCTTTCCACTCCCCGGTAGGTCCCCCGGTACGGGCCGGAGGCGCCGGGGATGAGCGCAGTCCTCACAATCCTGGCTATTCGCCCCGCGGCAGGGGCCATTGAGGCGCCCTGCCGAAGAAGCTGCGGGCTCACCACTCGATGTCGTCGCCGGACACGATCTCGGCATGCATGTTGCGGCGCATCATCTCCAGGGCCGCCTCGGCCAGCGGAGGATGGATGTGCGCCACGGCGTCCCTCGGGACGGTCACCCGCAGATGCCGGATGTGCGCGTCGAGCGCCGAGTACAGCACACACTGCTCGGTGACCTGGCCGCAGAGCACCACGTGATCGATCTCCAGCGAACTCAGCAGGTAGCCGAGCGGTGTCTCGTAGAAGATCGAATGGCGTGCCTTGACCACGAACAGCGAGTCGTCGTCCGGCTGGAGGGGCCGCACCAGTTCCGCGTGCGGCCCCGACAGCGCCGTATCGACGATCTCACCGTGGTGGGAGCGCCATTCGCCGAAGTTGTCGTTGGCGTAGACGACCGGAACGCCGCTCTCCCTGGCGCGCTTGAGCAGCCGGACGATCGCCGGTACGGCCTCGCGCGCCGAGGGGAGCAGCAGGTCCGCGTCGTCATGGTCATAGGTGTTGATCATGTCGATGACGATGAGAGCGGTCTTTCCCATACGCCCCAGGGTTCCCGAAAACCGGCTGCCGCCCCACTCGGGGAGCGCCGCCTAAGCGGTCCGGCGCAAAAGTGCGAGGTACATCGCGTCCGTGCCGTGCAGGTGCGGCCACAGCTGTACGTCGGGCCCGTCGCCCAGCGCCGGAACTCCGGGCATCAGCGGCCTGGCGTCGATCCACTCGGCCTCGACCGGCTGGTGTCCGCCGCGCCCCTTGGAACCGCGCCCCTTGACCACGTCGTCCACGACGATCCGGGTCTCGGCGAGGTGCGGGGAACAGGTCGCGTACCCCACCACTCCGCCCACGCGCACCGCGTTCAGCGCCTCGCGCAGCAGCCCGCGCTGGAGTGGCGCGAAGCCCTCCAGGTCCTCGGCGCGGCGGCGCCAGCGCGCCTCGGGGCGGCGGCGCAGCGCGCCGAGCCCCGAGCACGGAACGTCCATCAGGACGCGGTCGAAGGAGCCCGGCAGCCAGGGCGGGTTCAGGCCGTCGGCGGCGACGACCTGGTACGGGCCGGGGTTGCCCACGAGTGCCCGCTCCACGAGGCGGGCGCGGTGCGGCTGCTTCTCGGCGGCCAGCAGCGCGGCGCCGCGCTGGGCGGCGAGGCCGGCCAGCATGGCCGCCTTGCCGCCGGGCCCGGCGCAGCCGTCGAGCCAGCGCTCGTCCCGCCCCTCCACCGGCGCGTTGGCGAGCGCGACGGCGACGAGCTGACTGCCCTCGTCCTGGACTCCCGCGCGGCCCTCGTGGACGGCGGCGATGGCGCCCGGCTCGCCGCCCTCGGCCAGCCGTACGGCGTACGGGGACCAGCGGCCGGGCAGCCCCGAGTCCTCACCCAGTGCGTCCAGCAGCTCGTCGGCGGTGGAGCGGCCGGGGCGGGCGACGAGCGTCACCTCGGGCCGCTCGTTGTCGGCCTCCAGCAGATCCTCGATGCCGGCCCGGCCCCCGCCCAGGGCGTCCCACAGCGCGGAGACGATCCAGCGCGGGTGGGAGTGGACGACGGACAAGTGCGCCTCGGCGTCGTCGTCGTACGGCGGAGCGACCTGCTCCACCCAGGCGTCGAGGTCCTTCGCGGAGATCTTCCGCAGCACGGCGTTGACGAACTTCGCGCGCCCCTCGCCGAGCACCACGCGCGCCAGTTCCACGCTCGCCGAGACGGCGGCGTGCGTGGGGATGCGGGTGCCGAGCAACTGGTGCGCGCCGAGCGCCAGCACGTCCAGGACCGGCGGGTCCACCTCGCGCAGCGGCCGGTCGATGCAGGCGGCGATGACCGCGTCGTACGTGCCCTGGCGGCGCAGCGTCCCGTACACCAGCTCGGTCGCGAGCGCTGCGTCGCGCTCGTCGAAGCCGCCCTTGGCGCGGGCCTTCTTGAGCAGCGGCGGCAGGACGAGGTTCGCGTACGCGTCACGCTCGTCGACGGCGCGCAGCGCCTCGAAGGCGAGGAAGCGGACCGGGTCCTTCTGGGGGCGCCGGTGCGGCTTGGCGGGACGCTTGGAGGCAGGCTTGGCGGGGCTGCTGCTTGGCTGGTCACTCACGAAAAAGGTGCTCCGCTTGAGAGGGGGACGAACCCTCTCAGCGTACGTCCGCCGGGCCGAGGTGTTCGCCCGGGGCGATGCGCACGCCGCGCGCCCAGTCGGCGGCGAGCATCGGCTTCTTGCCCTGCGGCTGGACCCAGAGGAGCTCGACGGGGTGCGATCCGGTCCCGGCGTACACGTTCTTCTTCGACGCGGCCAGCTCGCCGGGCGCCAGGCCCGGGTCGGTCCGCTCCGGCAGCGGCTTCACGGCGACCAGCTTGAGCCGCTCGCCACGGAACAGCGTCCAGGCGCCGGGGGCGGGCGTGCAGCCGCGCACGACGCGGTCGACGCGCAGCGCGGGCGCCGCCCAGTCGATCTGGGCGTCCTCGACGGTGATCTTGGGTGCGAGCGTGATGCCCTCGGCGGGCTGCGGTACGGCGTGCAGCGTGCCGTCCTCGATGCCGTCCATGGTGGCGGCGAGCAGCCCGGAGCCGGCGAAGGCGAGCCGGGTGAGCAGGTCGCCGCTGGTGTCGGTGGGCCGTACCTGCTCGGTGAGCACTCCGTACACAGGACCCGAGTCGAGGCCTTCCTCGATCAGGAACGTCGACGCGCCCGTGACCTCGTCGCCCGCGAGGATCGCGTGCTGCACGGGGGCGGCGCCGCGCCAGGCCGGCAGCAGCGAGAAGTGCAGGTTGACCCACCCCTTGGCCGGGATGTCCAGGGCGGCCTTGGGCAGCAGCGCACCGTACGCCACGACAGGGCAGCAGTCCGGCGCGATCTCGCGCAGCCGCGCGAGGAAGTCCTCGTCGCGCGGCCTGGCCGGCTTGAGCACCTCGATGCCGGCCTCTTCGGCGCGCGCGGCGACGGGGCTGGCGACGAGCCTTCGGCCGCGTCCCGCGGGGGCGTCGGGCCGGGTGACGACGGCGACGACTTCATGCCGGTCGGAGGCGATCAGGGCGTCCAGGGCGGGTACGGCGACCTCGGGGGTGCCTGCGAAGACGAGCTTCATCGGTGGCGCGGGCCTCTCGGGCAGGAAGGGCGGAACAGGGTGCGGCGTCAAGAGGCGCACCAGTCTATGGGCCGTCGGGGGCCCCGTCCTCAGGGGGCGTACGCCCATCTGCGCGCCCCGCGCGGATGCGGACACGCCCCCGCAGCGTGACCCCGGCGCCGGGTGACGCGTTGGTCAAGAGAGATTGACCGAAACGGCCCGCACACGCGGCCCCGACCCCTTTCCGCTTCCTTCCTGTTTCCCTTCTTCCGCCCCTTCTTTCACGCCGGTTCGAGAGGCTTGTTCATGGCCGACCACGCAACCCACGACGCCCAAGCACGGGCCAGCCTGCATCTGTTGGTACGGGACATCGAGCGGGTCCGCCGGCAGGTGGACGCACTGCGCACCCTCACCGCCCAGCTCGGCAACGTCTACCGCCCGCGTCGCTCCGGCCCTTCCACGGGCTTCGTCGTCTACGGGCGGGCCCCGGCGCCGACCGTCCGCCTCGCGCAGGAGCTGCGGGACAGCGTCGAGACACTGGTGACCGCCGCCGTTGACTTCGACCGTTCGCTCGGTTTCTCCTGGGACGCGGTCGGTTCGGCGCTCGGAGTGACCAAGCAGGCGGTGCACCGCCGTTACGGCGCGCGGCGGGCCGCGACGCAGGCGAGCTCCCCCGCCGAATCCGAGCTCACGGTCGAGACGGCGACCGCCACCCGCACGCTGGCTGCCCCACCGTCCCTGCCGTCCGTGCCCGCCGCCCGCTCCATGCCGCCGCAGCCGACGGCCGCCGCGCAATCGCTCCGCGAGGAGATCCGCCCGAACGCCTTTCCGGGCCCCCGCAACGGCTGACCGTCCCCCACGGGGAGCCGGACGGGCTGGATGTGTGCACCCCCGGCACACCCAGCCCCTCCGGCGCTTGAGGAGCGGGGCCCGGGGCAGCGCCCCACGCGGCGGAGCCGCACCATGCAATAGCCGGGAAGGAGCGGGGCCGGGCACAGCGGCGCAGGCAGCCCCCACGCCCCGCCCCACTCACCCGATGTCCGGCGGATCGATCCTGATGCGCACCGGATCGCCGCCCCCACGGGCCAGCCGCGCCGCCTGCGCCGCCTTCAGCGCCGCGGCCAGTGCCGCCCCGCTCCCCGGCGGAACCCGCACCAGCGCCCGCTCCCACACCTCACCCACCGGCGGGTCACCGGGCCGGCGGGGCCGCCCGGGCTCCGCCACCCGCAGCGGCACCGGCCCGAGGACCTCCGCGTCGTCCGGCAGCTCCGCCGCCGCCAGAAACGCGGCGACCGCCTCCGGCCGGCCGCTCACCGCCGCCATCCGCGACACCGGCGGAAAGCCCAGCTCCGCCCGCTCCGCCAGCTCCCGCTGCGCGTGCCCCACCGGGTCCCACCGCACCAGCGCCTGCACCGGCCGCAGCGAAGGCTCGGCCACGACAACCACCGTGCCGCCCTCCCCCTGCCCCCTGACCAGCGCCGCCGCGCTTATCCAGCGCCGCAGCGCCTCCTCCCCGACGCGCAGGTCCTGCCGCCCGAGCATCGCCCAGCCGTCGAGCAGCAGCGCCGCGGCGTAACCGCCTTCGGCCACGGGCTCGGCCCCCGGCGTACTGACGACGAGCGCGGGCACCCCCGGCACGCCCTCCAGCACGTGGTCGCGCCCGGATGTACGTACCGGCACGGCGGGAAACGCCCGCCCCAGCTCCTCCGCGGTGCGCCACGCCCCCACCACCTGCGCCCGCAGGCGCATGCTCCCGCACTCACCGCACCGCCACCCGGCGGCGTCCCTGCCGCACCAACCGCAGTGCAGTTCCCGCTGGTCGGCCGCTTCGACAGGCCCGGCGCAGTGCCGGCATCTGGCGTGCGTACGACATCGCTCGCAGGCCAGGCTCGGTACGTACCCGCGCCGGGGCACCTGCACCAGCACCGGACCGGACTTGAGCCCGTCCCGCACGGTCGGCCACGCCAGGCTGGGCAGCCGCGCGGTCCGCGCGGCACCGTCGCGGGCCACCTCCTCGTCCCCCACCGTCCGGATCAGCGGCGCCGCCACGCGCACCTGCTCACGCCCCGCCCGCAACGGCGCGGCCCACTTGCTCTCGACCAACTGGGCCGCCTCGACGGTGCAGCTCGTGGCCCCCAGCAGGAACCCGCATGTGCTGTGCTGCGCCCGCAACTCCAGCACCTCCCGCACATGCGGAAACGGCGCGTGGTCGTCGCTGTGACTCGAATCCCCGTCGTCCCACACCGCCACGAGCCCCAGATCCGTCACCGGAGCGAACATCGCGGCCCGCGTCCCGATCACCGCCCGGACCGACCCCCGCCGCGCGGCCAGCCACTGCCGGTACCGCTTCTGGGGGCCGGCATCGGCGGTCAGCAGCGTGTGGTGTCCCTTCCCCACCAGCGCGGTGAGCGCGGCGTCCACCCGGGCCGCACTGCGCCCGTCCGGCAGCACGACCAGCGCCCCCCGCCCGGAGGCCAGCGTCGCGGCCACCGCACGCGCCAGCTCGTCCGGCCAGTGCGGCCCCGGCAGCGCGTTCCACACGGCTCGCGGCGCCCCGCCCGTGGCCAGCTCCCGCAGAAAGGCGGGCCCATGGGCGTACCGCTCCCACGTTCCGGGCTCCGGCGCACCGGGCGGCGGCAGCGGCTCGGGCGAGGGCTTCTGCTCGGCCGGCCCGTTCCTCGGCGGAACAGCCAGTTGCAGTACGTCGGCGAGGCTCCCCGCGTACCGGTCGGCGATCGCCCGCGACAGCGCCAGCAGCTCCGGGCTGAGCACGGGCTCCGGCGACACCACATAGGCGAGCGCCGCCAGCGGCCCGGCGTAGTCCGACTCGGCCCGCCGCTCGATGAGGAAGCCGTCGATCATCCCCCCGCCCTCACGACGCCCCTCGCGTACGTTGTGCGCCCCGGCCCCGAACCGCACCCGGACCCGCACCCCCGGCTGCGCGACGGCGTCCAGCTCCTCGGTCACGGCGTAGTCGAAGTACTGGTCGAGATGCAGCACCCCCTTGTTGACCAGCACCCGCGCGACGGGCAGCTCCTTCGCCAGCGGCGCCCCACGCCAGGTCCGCGGCTTGGCCTTCGGAACCTTCGCCTTCCGCACGGTCTCCCGAATGAGCGCAAGCTGCTCCGGCACCCCGCCCGCGGGCTCTTCGGGCCGCTCATCGTTCCTGCTCACAGCCAAATTCCTACCAGACGCCACTGACAGTGCGACACGCCGAAGGCCCCGGACCGATACGGTCCGGGGCCTCGGCCGAGCAGTGTGGCGGGCCGGTCAGAGACCCGCCGCCGCGCGCAGTGCGTCCACGCGGTCCGTGCGCTCCCACGTGAAGTCGGGAAGCTCGCGGCCGAAGTGGCCGTACGCCGCGGTCTGGGCGTAGATCGGCCGGAGCAGATCGAGGTCGCGGATGATCGCGGCCGGGCGGAGGTCGAAGACCTCGGCGATGGCGTTCTCGATCCTCTCGGTGTCGATCGTCGCGGTGCCGAACGTCTCGACGAAGAGGCCCACCGGCTCGGCCTTGCCGATCGCGTACGCGACCTGGACCTCGCAGCGCGCGGCGAGGCCCGCGGCCACGACGTTCTTGGCGACCCAGCGCATCGCGTACGCCGCCGAGCGGTCGACCTTGGACGGGTCCTTGCCCGAGAAGGCGCCGCCGCCGTGACGGGCCATGCCGCCGTACGTGTCGATGATGATCTTGCGACCGGTGAGGCCGGCGTCGCCCATGGGGCCGCCGATCTCGAAACGCCCGGTCGGGTTGACCAGCAGGCGGTAGCCCTCGGTGTCCAGCTTGATGCCGTCCTCGAGAAGGCCGCTCAGGACGTGCTCGACGACGAACTCGCGGATGTCGGGCGCGAGCAGCGAGTCGAGGTCGATGTCCGAGGCGTGCTGCGAGGAGACGACGACGGTGTCGAGGCGGACGGCCTTGTCACCGTCGTACTCGATGGTCACCTGGGTCTTGCCGTCGGGACGCAGGTACGGGATCGTCCCGTTCTTGCGGACCTCGGACAGCCGGCGCGAGAGCCGGTGCGCCAGGTGGATCGGCAGCGGCATCAGCTCGGGCGTCTCGTCGCACGCATACCCGAACATCAGGCCCTGGTCGCCCGCGCCCTGCTTGTCGAGCTCGTCCTCATCGCCCTCGACCCGCGTCTCGTACGCCGTGTCGACACCCTGCGCGATGTCGGGGGACTGCGCGCCGATGGACACCGAAACGCCGCACGAGGCGCCGTCGAAGCCCTTCTTCGAGGAGTCGTACCCGATGTCGAGGATCTTGTTGCGTACGAGCGTGGGAATGTCTGCGTAGGCCTTGGTCGTCACCTCGCCGGCGACGTGCACCAGGCCGGTGGTGATCAAGGTCTCCACGGCGACCCGGGAAGCCGGGTCCTCCCGCAGGAGCGCGTCGAGGATCGTGTCGCTGATCTGGTCAGCGATCTTGTCGGGGTGGCCCTCGGTCACGGACTCCGAGGTGAACAGGCGGCGGGACACATCGCTCCCTGGGGTTGCAGCGGCTGCTGGCTGAGCATTGATGGAACGAGCCGGGAGCTGCGCCCGGCGTCGTTCCGAGGACCAGTTTATCGGTCGCTTCCGGTCGGCGGACCACGCGTCTCGCTTGTTGGGAGCCCTGTGACCAGCGGCACTGCATTGTGCAACACGGCCAACGCCCTCCGCCAGAGGGCGAAACGCCGGATTCGCAAGGACTTGGGGCGCCCGGTGAAGCACACCAAGAATTAACCGAGCCGACGTGTCACCAGGTCCCAGACCGTGTCGGCCAGCGCTTCCTTGGGTCCGTACGGCACCGGAGTCTCGCCCCCGTCGGCGTCGAGCACGACGGCTTCGTTCTCCTCGGAGCCGAACGTCTTGCGCTCCCCCACCTCATTGACAACCAGCAGGTCACAGCCCTTGCGGCGGAGCTTGTCCCGGCCGTTGGCCAGGACGTTGTCGGTCTCGGCGGCGAAGCCGACGACCACCTGTCCGGGCAGTGCGCGTTCGGCCGAGATCTCCGCGAGGATGTCGGGATTACGGACCAGCTCGACGGCGGCGGGCTCCTGGCCGTCCTTCTTCTTGATCTTTCCCTCGGCGTACACCGCCGGCCGGAAATCGGCCACGGCGGCCGCCATGACCACCACGTCCGCGTCCGCCGCCGCCTTCAGCACGGCCTCACGAAGCTGCACCGCTGTGCCGGCACGGACTACATCGGCGCCCGCCGGATCGGGCAAACCCGTGTTGGCCTCGACGAGCGTGACCCGGGCGCCGCGCGCGACGGCGGTACGGGCCAGGGCGTACCCCTGCTTGCCGGAGGAACGGTTCCCCAGGTAGCGGACCGGGTCGAGCGGCTCTCGCGTACCACCCGCGCTGATCACGACGTGCCGGCCCGCGAGGTCGGGCCCGGCCGCGCCCCGTGCGAGGACCCGGCGGCAGACTTCGAAGATCTCGTCGGGGTCGGGCAGCCGGCCCTTGCCGGTGTCGACGCCGGTCAGCCGGCCCACCGCGGGCTCGATGACGACCGCGCCGCGGCGGCGCAGCGTGGCGACGTTCTCTTGGGTGGCCGGGTGCTCCCACATCTCGGTGTGCATCGCGGGCGCGAAGATCACCGGGCACCGGGCGGTGAGCAGCGTGTTCGTGAGGAGGTCGTCGGCCAGCCCGTGGGCGGCCTTCGCCAGCATGTCGGCGGTGGCGGGGGCCACCACGACCAGATCGGCGGCCTGCCCGATCCGTACGTGCGGTACCTCGTGCACCGACTCCCAGACCTCGGCCGAGACGGGGTTGCCGGACAGCGCCGACCACGTGGCGGCGCCGACGAAGTGGAGCGACGCCTCGGTCGGCACGACCCGCACATCATGGCCGGATTCCGTCAGCCGGCGCAGCAGCTCGCACGCCTTGTACGCGGCGATGCCTCCGCTGACCCCCAGCACGACCTTGGGCTTGTCCACTGCGTCTCCCCGCTTCGTACGACGGTTACGTCCCCTATGACACACCACAGGCCCGGCAGTCTCACTGCCGGGCCTGTGGTGAAAAGATTCCTGCGCCTGCTGACTACTGCGCCGGGCCCTCAATGGCCTCGGAGGTCAGCAGACCCGCGTTGATCTCGCGCAGGGCGATCGAGAGCGGCTTCTCGTGGACGTGGGTGTCCACCAGAGGGCCGACGTACTCGAGCAGGCCCTCACCGAGCTGCGAGTAGTACGCGTTGATCTGACGCGCACGCTTCGCCGCGTAGATCACGAGGCTGTACTTCGAGTCAGTAGCCTCGAGCAGCTCGTCGATCGGCGGGTTGATGATGCCCTCGGGCGTGGAAATGGAAGAGGACACGCTCTACCTTCCGATAAGTGAACAGAGATCAAGCAACTTCCATCAAGGCTAGCAGCTCGCGCGCCACGTCCTCGACGGAGGTGTTGACCAGGGTGGTGTCGAACTCCGCCTCCGCTGCGAGTTCGATCTTCGCGGCCTCAAGTCGGCGCTCGATGACATCGGGCGCCTCCGTGCCGCGACCGGTCAGCCTGCGGACCAGCTCGTCCCAGCTGGGCGGGGCCAGGAAGACCAGTAGAGCCTCCGGCATCGATTCACGGACCAGCCGTGCGCCCTGGAGATCGATCTCCAGGAGCACGGGCTCGCCCGCTTCGAGCCGGTCGACCACGGCACGCCGGGGCGTGCCGTAACGATTGCCGGCGAACTCGGCCCATTCCAGCAGCTCACCGTTGGCGACGAGCTTGTCGAACTCCTCGTCGCTCACGAAGAAGTACTGGACGCCGTGGCGCTCGCCGGGTCGCGGCTTGCGTGTGGTGGCCGACACCGAGAGCCATACCTCGGGGTGGACCTTGCGCATATGGGCGACGACCGTGCTCTTGCCGACACCCGAGGGGCCGGAGAGCACGGTCAGCCGCGGACGTACGTCCGGGGGTACGGGGGTCGTCCCCCGGGATGTTGCAGCCATGGATGCGATTATCCAGGTTCTCGGGGGTGCCCGAGAACGTCAGGCGGCGCCGCCGCCGAACTCGCGCTCCAAAGAGGCGATCTGGTTGGAGCCGAGACCGCGCACACGACGGCTCTCGGAGATCCCGAGCCGCTCCATGATCTGCTTCGCGCGGACCTTGCCCACGCCGGGCAGAGACTCGAGCAGGGCGGAGACCTTCATCTTGCCGACGACGTCATTCTCCTGTCCCTGCTTGATGACCTCGTGGAGCGAGGCGCCGGAGTGCTTGAGTCGATTCTTGACCTCGGCCCGCTCCCGGCGAGCCGCGGCGGCCTTTTCGAGCGCGGCTGCGCGCTGTTCAGGGGTAAGGGGCGGAAGAGCCACGCCTACGTCACCTCGGATGTCGAACTGTCGGATACGGACCGGTGAGGAACCTAGTCGCCCCACACCAGGCGAGCAACGAACAGCGAGCTGCGAAACAACGAGCTGCACGTTTGCTCTCGTCGGAGACTAGCGGCCATGGCCGCTCCAGTCAGCGAGAAGCGGCGAAAAGTCCTGGTCAGCCTCTGTCGACTAAGGCATATCAGACATAACACCCCGGTTTTCGGTCAGGATTCCGTCAACATGAATCGCCGGGCCACCGTCAAGCCGCCGATACCGCCACCCTGACCTCGTCGGCGAAGCGAGAAGCGGACTCTCGCAGTCCGGCTACGTCGGGCCCGAAGCGGAGCACACCGCGGCTCACACTCGGTACGACATTGCCGACCGCGGACCCGAAGACGCCCGGCAGATCGGCCGGCGTCGCGCCCTGCGCCCCGATGCCGGGAGCCAGCAGCGGGCCGTTGATCGCCAGATCGACGCCCGCGTCCCCGAGCGTCGCGCCGACCACCGCGCCGACCGAGCCGAGCGGCTCGGCGCCCTCGTTCTCGGCCGCCATGTGGTCGAGCATGAGCTGGGCGAGCGACCGGCCGCCGGCGGCGGTGGCCCGCTGGACCTCGGCGCCCTCCGGGTTGGAGGTGAGCGCGAGTACGAACACGCCGCAGCCGTTGATCACAGCCGCGTCCAGCGCCGGACGCAGCGAGCCGAAGCCGAGGTACGGCGACACGGTGACGGCGTCCGAGAAGAGCGGCGAGCCCTTGTGGAGGTAGGTCTGCGCGTACGCTCCCATCGTGGAGCCGATGTCGCCGCGCTTGGCGTCCATGAGCACCAGCGCGCCGGCCGCCCTGGCCTCCTCGACCGCCTTCTCCAGGACGGCGATGCCGCGCGAGCCGAAGCGCTCGAAGAACGCCGACTGCGGCTTCAGTACGGCGACCCGGTCGGCCAGCGCCTCGACGACGGTGCGGGTGAAGGTCTCCAGGCCCTTGATGTCGTCATTGAGGCCCCACGCGCTCAGCAGCGAGGCGTGCGGGTCGATGCCGACACACAGCGGCCCACGGGTGTCCATGGCGCGGCGCAGCCGGGCGCCGAAGGGTTCGACAGTCACTGCGGTCACCTGGAGGTCTCCCGGTTCTCGGCGCCGACCGCGTCGGCGAGGGTGGCGTACGGGCTGGCGGCGAGGCGCTCGGCGAGGCCCTGGTGGATCGCGCGGGCCCAGAACGGGCCCTCGTAGATGAAGGCGCTGTACCCCTGCACGAGCGTCGCGCCCGCCAGGATCCGCTGCCAGGCGTCGTCGGCGTTCTCGATGCCCCCGACGCCGACCAGGGTGATCCGGTCGCCCACACGGGCGTACAGGCGGCGCAGGACCTCCAGGGAGCGCGCCTTGACGGGCGCTCCGGACAGTCCGCCGGTCTGCTTGACCAGGGCCGGGTCGGACTTCAGGCCGAGGCCCTCGCGGGCGATGGTGGTGTTGGTGGCGATGATGCCGTCGAGGCCGAGCTCCAGCGCCAGGTCGGCGACGGCGTCGACGTCCTCGTCGGCCAGGTCGGGCGCGATCTTGACGAGGAGCGGGACGCGGCGGCCGGTGACCGTACGGTCGGCCGCCTCACGCACTGCCGTCAGCAGCGGGCGCAGCGACTCGGTGGCCTGGAGGTTGCGCAGTCCGGGGGTGTTCGGGGACGAGACGTTGACGACCAGGTAGTCCGCGTGGGCGGCGAGGCGCTCGGTGGAGGTGACGTAGTCGCCGACGGCCTCCTCCTCCGGGACGACCTTCGTCTTGCCGATGTTGACGCCGACCGTTGTCCTGAAGACCGGGTTACGGGCCGCCAGACGGGCCGCCACGGCCTCGGAGCCCTCGTTGTTGAAGCCCATGCGGTTGATGAGCGCCCGGTCCTTCACGAGGCGGAAGAGGCGCTTCTTGGGGTTGCCGGGCTGCGACTGTGCGGTGACCGTACCGATTTCGATGTGGTCGAAGCCGAGCATCGACATCCCGTCGATGGCGACCGCGTTCTTGTCGAAGCCGGCGGCGAGGCCGAACGGGCCGTGCATGCGCAGGCCGAGCGCCTCCGTGCGGAGCGAGGTGTGGCGGGGCGCGAGGACGGCGGCGAGGAAGGTGCGCAGGACCGGGACGCGGGCGGCGAGGCGGATCCAGCGGAAGGCCAGGTAGTGGGCCTGCTCGGGGTCCATGCGCTTGAAGACGAGGTTGAAGAAGAGTTTGTACATGGGTGCTTTCCTCAGGAGGGCCGGGGAGGGCTGGGCATGAAGAGGGGGACACCGCATTCGGTGTCCCCCTCCTGGGCCGCTAGACCTCGCGGGCCGCTGTCAGGTGTTGTGCGTGTTCCTGAAGGGAACGGACCCCGACATCGCCGTGGGTGAGCGCGTCGATGCCCTGGACGGCGGCCGCGAGGGCCTGGACCGTCGTGAGGCAGGGGACGCCGCGGGACACGGCGGCCGTACGGATCTCGTAGCCGTCGAGGCGGCCGCCCGTGCCGTACGGCGTGTTGACGATGAGGTCGACCTGGCCGTCGTGGATGAGCTTGACGATGGTCTTTTCACCGTGCGGGCCTTCGCCCTCGCTCTGCTTGCGTACGACGGTGGCGTGGATGCCGTTGCGCTTGAGCACCTCGGCCGTGCCGGACGTCGCGAGCAGTTCGAAGCCGTGGGCGACCAGTTCGCGCGCCGGGAAGATCATGGAGCGCTTGTCGCGGTTGGCGACCGAGATGAACGCGCGGCCCTTCGTCGGCAGCGGTCCGTACGCCCCGGCCTGCGACTTGGCGTACGCCGTGCCGAAGACCGAGTCGATGCCCATGACTTCACCCGTGGAGCGCATCTCCGGGCCGAGGACGGTGTCCACGCCGCGGCCCTGGATGTCGCGGAAGCGGCTCCACGGCATCACGGCCTCCTTGACGGAGATCGGCGCGTCCAGCGGCAGCGTGCCGCCGTCGCCGGTCTTCGGCAGCATGCCCTCCGCGCGCAGCTCGGCGACGGTCGCGCCCAGCGAGATGCGGGCGGCGGCCTTCGCGAGCGGCACCGCGGTCGCCTTCGAGGTGAAGGGGACGGTGCGCGAGGCGCGCGGGTTGGCCTCCAGGACGTACAAGATGTCCCCGGCCATGGCGAACTGGATGTTGATCAGTCCGCGTACGCCGACGCCCTTGGCGATGGCCTCGGTGGAGATCCGCAGCCGCTTGATGTCGAAGCCGCCGAGGGTGATCGGGGGCAGCGCGCAGGCGGAGTCGCCGGAGTGGATGCCGGCTTCCTCGATGTGCTCCATGACGCCGCCGAGGTAGAGCTCGGTGCCGTCGTAGAGCGCGTCGACGTCGATCTCGATCGCGTCGTCGAGGAAGCGGTCGACCAGGACCGGCCGGGTGGGGCTGATCTCGGTGGACTCCGCGATGTACGAGGACAGGCGCGTCTCGTCGTACACGATCTCCATGCCGCGTCCGCCGAGCACGTACGACGGGCGTACGAGGACCGGGTAGCCGATCTCGTCGGCGATGGCCTTGGCCTCGTCGAAGGTGGTCGCCGTGCCGTGCTTGGGGGCGGGGAGACCGGCCTCGGCGAGGACGCGGCCGAAGGCGCCGCGGTCCTCGGCGGCGTGGATGGCCTCCGGCGGGGTGCCGACGACCGGTACGCCGTTGTCCTTGAGCGCCTGGGCGAGGCCCAGCGGGGTCTGGCCGCCGAGCTGGACGACGACGCCCGCGACCGGGCCCGCGAGGGTCTCGGCGTGGACGATCTCCAGCACGTCTTCGAGCGTCAGCGGCTCGAAGTACAGGCGGTCGGAGGTGTCGTAGTCCGTGGAGACGGTCTCCGGGTTGCAGTTGACCATCACGGTCTCGTAGCCCGCGTCGCTGAGCGCGAAGGAGGCGTGGACGCACGAGTAGTCGAACTCGATGCCCTGGCCGATGCGGTTCGGACCGGAGCCCAGGATGATCACCGCGGGCTTCTCGCGGGGCGCGACCTCGGACTCCTCGTCGTACGAGGAGTAGAAGTACGGCGTCTTCGCGGCGAACTCGGCGGCGCAGGTGTCGACCGTCTTGTAGACCGGGCGCACGCCGAGCGCGTGCCTGACCTCGCGTACGACGTCCTCGCGCAGGCCGCGGATGCCGGCGATCTGGGCGTCGGAGAAGCCGTGGCGCTTCGCATCCGCGAGCAGGTCCGGGTCGAGCTTGTCGGCGGCGGCGAGCTCGTCGGCGTGCTCCTTGATGAGGAACATCTGGTCGACGAACCACGGGTCGATCTTCGTGGCGTCGAAGATCTCCTCGGGGGTGGCGCCGGCCCGGATGGCCTGCATGACGGTGTTGATGCGGCCGTCGGTGGGGACCTTGGCGATCTCCAGGAGCTCGGCCTTGTCGCCGGGCTCGCCGGTGAAGACGAACTGGCTGCCCTTCTTCTCCAGCGAGCGCAGGGCCTTCTGGAGCGCCTCGGTGAAGTTGCGGCCGATCGCCATGGCCTCGCCCACCGACTTCATGGTGGTGGTGAGGGTGGCGTCGGCGAGCGGGAACTTCTCGAAGGCGAAGCGGGGCACCTTGACGACGACGTAATCGAGCGTGGGCTCGAAGGACGCCGGGGTCTTCTCGGTGATGTCGTTCGGGATCTCGTCGAGCGTGTAACCGACGGCGAGACGGGCGGCGATCTTCGCGATCGGGAAGCCGGTGGCCTTGGAGGCCAGCGCGGACGACCGCGAAACACGGGGGTTCATCTCGATGACGATGATCCGGCCGTCGTCGGGGTTGACGGCGAACTGGATGTTGCAGCCGCCGGTGTCGACGCCGACCTCGCGGATGATCGCGATACCGACGTCGCGCAGCCGCTGGTACTCGCGGTCGGTCAGCGTCATCGCCGGGGCGACGGTGATCGAGTCGCCGGTGTGCACGCCCATCGGGTCGAAGTTCTCGATGGAGCAGACGACCACGACGTTGTCGTTCCTGTCGCGCATCAGCTCCAGCTCGTACTCCTTCCAGCCGAGGATGGACTCCTCAAGGAGCACCTCGGTGGTCGGCGAGAGCGTGAGGCCCTGTCCGGCGATGCGGCGCAGCTCCTCCTCGTTGTGCGCGAAGCCGGAGCCGGCGCCGCCCATGGTGAAGGAGGGGCGTACGACGACGGGGTAGCCGCCGAGCGTCTCGACGCCCGCGAGGACGTCGTCCATGGTGTGGCAGATGACGGAGCGGGCGGACTCGCCGTAACCGATCTTGGCCTTGACGGCCTCGACGACGCCCTTGAAGAGGTCGCGGTCCTCGCCCTTGTGGATGGCCTCGACGTTGGCGCCGATGAGCTCGACGCCGTACTTCTCCAGCACACCCTGCTCGTGCATGGAGATCGCGGTGTTGAGCGCGGTCTGGCCGCCGAGGGTCGGCAGCAGCGCGTCGGGGCGCTCCTTGGCGATGATCTTCTCGACGAACTCCGGGGTGATCGGCTCGACGTACGTGGCGTCGGCGATCTCCGGGTCGGTCATGATCGTCGCCGGGTTGGAGTTGACCAGGATGACGCGCAGGCCCTCGGCCTTGAGGACGCGGCAGGCCTGCGTGCCGGAGTAGTCGAACTCCGCGGCCTGGCCGATGACGATCGGACCGGAGCCGATGACCAGGACGGACTGGATATCGGTGCGCTTAGGCACGCTGGCCCTCCATGAGCTGTACGAAGCGGTCGAACAGGTACGCGGCGTCGTGCGGGCCGGCAGCCGCTTCGGGGTGGTACTGGACGCTGAACGCGGGCTGGTCGAGCAGCTGGAGGCCCTCGACCACGTCGTCGTTCAGGCAGACGTGGGACACCTCGGCGCGCCCGTACGGGGTCTCGGAGACCTTGTCGAGCGGGGCGTCGACGGCGAAGCCGTGGTTGTGCGCGGTGACCTCGACCTTGCCGGTCGTGCGGTCCTGCACGGGCTGGTTGATGCCGCGGTGTCCGTACTTCAGCTTGTACGTGCCGAAGCCGAGCGCCCGGCCCAGGATCTGGTTGCCGAAGCAGATGCCGAACAGCGGGGTCCTGCGGTCGAGGACGGCCTTGACGACGGTGAGGTCGACGGTGGACGGGTCGCCGGGGCCGTTGGAGAGGAACACTCCGTCGGGGGCGACGGCGTACACCTCCTCGGCCGTGGTGGTGGCGGGCAGGACGTGCACCTCGATGCCGCGCTCGGCCATCCGGTGCGGGGTCATGCCCTTGATGCCCAGGTCGATCGCGGCGACGGTGAACTTCTTCTCACCGATGGCGGGGACGACGTACGGCTCCTTGGTGGCGACCTCGGCGGCGAGCGAGGCGCCCACCATCTGGGGGGCCTCCTTCACGCGGGCGAGCAGCGTCTCCTCGTCGGCCAGTGCCTCACCGGAGAAGATGCCGACGCGCATCGCGCCGCGCTCGCGCAGGTGGCGGGTCAGCGCGCGGGTGTCGATGCCGCTGATGCCCACGATGCCCTGGTCGACGAGCTGCTCGTCGAGGGAGCGGCTGGAGCGCCAGTTGGAGGGGATGCGGGCGGGGTCGCGTACGACGTAACCGGCGACCCAGATCTTCTTCGACTCGTCGTCCTCGTCGTTCACACCGGTGTTGCCGACGTGCGGGGCCGTCATGACGACGACCTGACGGTGGTACGACGGATCGGTGAGGGTCTCCTGGTAGCCGGTCATGCCGGTGTTGAACACCGCCTCGCCGAAGGTCTCCCCCACGGCCCCGTAGGCACGGCCGCGGAAGCTGCGGCCGTCCTCCAGGACGAGTACGGCGGGAGCCTTGCCGGCTCCCCGGGTGGAGATCGTCATCGTGCGGTGCCTTCCGTCGTAATGGACTGGTTCATGGAGTTGATGGCCTCGACCCAGGCCGTGTGCTCGGCCGCGCGGTCGGAGCGGAAGCCGGAGTCGATCTGCTTGTCGCCGTGCTGCCAGGTGACGACCAGCAGGCCGCCCTCGGCGAGGACCTTGCCCGCGATGCCCTTGTCGAGCCTGGCCTCGCGGAGCTGCCCGGCCGGTACGAAGAAGTCGGCCGCTCCGGGGCGTACGACATCGAGACCGGCGTCGGTGAGCGTCAGCTCGACCCTGCTGCGCGTGCCGAGGCCGTGGGCCACGATCCGGTCGAGCCACTGCCCGGCGGTCGTCGAGCCGTGGTAGCGGCCGCTCATACTCAGCTTCGCTTCACCGGGCGCCTCGGGTGCGGTGGGGAGTTCCGGCAGGTCGGACTGGAGAACGGCGCGCCACTTCCAGCCCTGGCGCATCAGCCAGTACACGAGCGCGATGAAGAGCAGCAGTCCGACGACCCAGCCGATGCGGGCGGCCCAGTCGGTCACTTCGGCCGACTTGCGCTCCGCGGCGGCGCCGGCGGCCAGATGGATGAAAGGTGTCACGCCAGATTCCCGTCGACGACCGTTGCGCGGCCCCGCAGCCAGGTGTGGGTGACGCGTCCCGGCAGCTCACGGCCCTCGTACGGGGTGTTGCGGCTGCGGGAGGCGAAGCCCGAGGGGTCCACGGCTCCACGGTAAGCCGGATCGACCAGCGTGAGGTTGGCAGGCTCGCCTGCCGAGACGGGGCGGCCGTGGCCCTCCAGCCGGCCGATGGCCGCCGGGCGGAACGACATGCGGTCCGCGACGCCCGCCCAGTCGAGGAGGCCGCTGTCGACCATCGTCTGCTGGACGACGGACAGGGCGGTCTCCAGGCCGACCATGCCCATGGCCGCCGCCGCCCACTCGCAGTCCTTGTCCTCGTGCGGGTGCGGGGCGTGGTCGGTGGCGACGCAGTCGATGGTGCCGTCGGCGAGTGCCTCGCGCAGCGCCATGACGTCGGCCTCGGTGCGCAGCGGCGGGTTCACCTTGTAGACCGGGTTGTACGTACGGACCAGCTCGTCCGTGAGCAGGAGGTGGTGCGGGGTGACCTCGGCGGTGACGTTCCAGCCCTTGGACTTGGCCCAGCGGACGATCTCCACCGAGCCGGCCGTGGACAGGTGGCAGATGTGCACGCGCGAGCCGACGTGGGCGGCGAGGAGCACATCGCGGGCGATGATCGACTCCTCGGCGACGGCGGGCCAGCCGCCGAGTCCCAGTTCGGAGGAGACGATGCCCTCGTTCATCTGGGCGCCCTCGGTGAGGCGGGGCTCCTGGGCGTGCTGGGCGACGACGCCGTCGAAGGCCTTCACGTACTCCAGCGCGCGGCGCATGATCACGGCGTCGTCGACGCACTTGCCGTCGTCGGAGAAGACCTTCACCCCGGCGGCGGAGTCGTGCATGGCGCCGAGCTCGGCGAGCTTCTTGCCCTCCAGGCCGACGGTGACGGCGCCGACCGGCTGCACGTCGCAGTAGCCGGACTCTTTGCCGAGGCGCCAGACCTGCTCGACGACGCCGGCGGTGTCGGCGACCGGGAAGGTGTTGGCCATGGCGTGGACGGCGGTGAAGCCGCCGACGGCAGCGGCCTTCGTACCGGTCAGGACGGTCTCGGAGTCCTCGCGGCCGGGCTCGCGCAGGTGGGTGTGCAGGTCGACGAGGCCGGGCAGCAGGACCTTGCCCTCGGCCTCGACGACGGTCGCGCCCTCGGCGCTCAGGCCCGTACCGACCTCGGCGATGGTCTCGCCGTCGATCAGGACGTCCTGCGGCTCGCCGCCCAGTACCTGCGCACCGCGGATCAGGATCTTGCTCATCGTTACTTGTTCTCCTCGGTGCGTGCGGGGGCGGGGCTGATGGCGGACGCGGCCTTTGAATCAAACACAGCGCCGCCCAGAAGCAGGTACAGGACGGCCATCCGGGTCGAGACGCCGTTGGCGACCTGCTCGACGGCCGTGCAGCGGTCGGAGTCCGCGACCTGCGCGGTGATCTCCATGCCCCGGTTCATCGGGCCGGGGTGCATGACGATGGCGTGCTCGGGCATGCGGGCCATCCGGTCGCCGTCCAGGCCGTAGCGCCGCGAGTACTCGCGCTCGGTCGGGAAGAAGGCGGCGTTCATCCGCTCTCGCTGCACACGCAGCATCATCACCGCGTCCGACTTCGGCAGCACCTCGTCGAGGTTGTACGAGACCTGGCACGGCCAGTGCTCGACACCGATCGGGACCAGGGTGGGCGGCGCGACCAGCGTCACCTCCGCGCCGAGGGTGTGCAGCAGGTGGACGTTGGAGCGGGCGACCCGGCTGTGCAGTACGTCGCCGACGATCGTGATCCGGCGCCCGTCCAGGTCATGCCCTATTCCGGCGTCGGGACCGACGAGCCTGCGGCGCATCGTGAAGGCGTCGAGCAGCGCCTGGGTGGGGTGCTCGTGCGTACCGTCGCCCGCGTTGACGACCGCGCCGTCGATCCAGCCGGAGGTCGCGAGGCGGTAGGGCGCTCCGGAGGCGCCGTGCCGGATGACGACGGCGTCGGCTCCCATCGCCTCCAGGGTGAGCGCGGTGTCCTTGAGCGACTCGCCCTTGGAGACGGACGACCCCTTGGCGGAGAAGTTGATGACGTCGGCGGAGAGGCGCTTGGCGGCGGCCTCGAAGGAGATGCGGGTGCGGGTCGAGTCCTCGAAGAAGAGGTTGACGACCGTACGTCCGCGCAGGGTCGGCAGCTTCTTGATCGGCCGGTCCGCGACGCGGGCCATCTCCTCGGCGGTGTCGAGGATCAGTACGGCGTCGTCGCGGGTGAGGTCGGCGGCCGAGATGAGGTGACGCTTCATCTGGTGCTCCGTGGTTCGTGAGGGGCGCGTGTGTGGAGGCGGGCAGGAGGGCAGGCCGGTGCGCGGACCCGGGTTGTCCGGGTCCGTACGGGCTGCGCTACCGCTCGCCGACCGGAGCGGTCTGCTGGAGGCCGAGCAGCACGGCGTCGCGGCCGTCCTCCTCGGAGAGCTGGACCTTGACCGTCTCCCGCAACGACGTGGGGAGGTTCTTGCCGACGTAATCGGCGCGGATCGGCAGTTCGCGGTGACCGCGGTCGACGAGGACCGCGAGCTGCACGGCGCGCGGCCGGCCGATGTCGCCGAGCGCGTCGAGCGCGGCCCGGATCGTGCGGCCGGAGAACAGCACGTCGTCGACGAGCACGACGAGCCGGTCCTCGATGCCGTCACCGGGGATCTCGGTACGGGCGAGGGCCCGCGCGGGACGCATGCGCAGGTCGTCGCGGTACATGGTGATGTCGAGGGAGCCGACCGGCACCGTGCGGCCGGTGATGTGTTCGAGCCTGGCGGCCAGCCGGCGGGCCAGGAAGACACCGCGGGTGGGAATGCCGAGGAGCACCACGTCGTCGGCGCCCTTGGCGCGTTCGACGATCTCGTGGGCGATGCGGGTCAGTACCCGCTCGATGTCAGGGCCCTCAAGCACAGGGCGCGGAGCATCGGATTCAACCGTGTCCATTGGAAACGGACCTCCTTCTCCGCCTCACGGGACGGACCTTAAAGGACGTCGGAATTGCGTCCCCACCGTACCAGCACTATTCGGCAACCCTTGCGATACCCCTCGACTAGGCGGTCTGGACCCATTCGGCTTGACGCACCCAAGTAACGCTGCGTAACCTCACAGTGAGTTACCAGTCCGCGTCCGGGGAGCCATATGTCCAGCGAATACGCAAAACAGCTCGGGGCCAAGCTCCGCGCCATCCGCACCCAGCAGGGCCTTTCCCTTCACGGTGTCGAGGAAAAGTCCCAGGGCCGCTGGAAGGCCGTCGTGGTCGGCTCGTACGAGCGTGGCGACCGCGCCGTGACCGTGCAGCGCCTCGCCGAGCTTGCGGACTTCTACGGCGTCCCGGTCCAGGAGCTCCTGCCGGGTACGACGCCCGGCGGCGCCGCCGAGCCGCCGCCGAAGCTCCGCCTCGACCTGGAGCGCCTCGCCCACGTCCCGGCCGAGAAGGCGGGCCCGCTCCAGCGTTACGCCGCGACGATCCAGTCGCAGCGCGGCGATTACAACGGCAAGGTCCTGTCGATCCGCCAGGACGACCTGCGCACGCTGGCCGTCATCTACGACCAGTCGCCCTCGGTCCTGACCGAGCAGCTCATCAGCTGGGGTGTGCTCGACGCGGACGCGCGCCGTGCGGTCGCTCACGAGGACGTCTAGTCCGAGCGCCACCAGCAGAAACGTAACGCCGGTGCCGGCGGAAGCTTCGCGCTTCCACCGGCACCGGCGTTTTGCGTCTGTTCCCCGTCGATGACGAAAGGGCCCGCAGTACGCCGTGAAGCGCACTGCGGGCCCTTTCAGCCGTCGAACAGCCCGGCTCGGGCTACTCGCGACGCAGATTCGGCTTGAGCTCCTTGAAACGGCCGAGGAGGCCGTTCACGAAGGACGGTGAGTCGTCGGTGGAGAACTCCTTGGCGAGCTGCACCGCCTCGTCGATCACCACCGCGTCGGGCGTCTCGTCCATCCACACCAGCTCGTACGTGCCGAGGCGCAGGATGTTCCGGTCGACGACCGGCATCCTGTCGATCTCCCAGTCGACCGCGTACGTGGCCATGAGGTCCTCGATGCGGTCCGCGTACGTCGCGTAGCCCTCGACGAGCTGCATCGTGTACTCGCTGACCGGCGGCTGACGGGTGTCGGTCCTGGCGTGCCGCATCCAGTCCGCGAGGACCGTCTGCACGGACTCACCGCGCTGGTCGGCCTCGAAGAGGATCTGGAAGGCGCGCTTGCGCGCCGTGTTCCGGGCAGCCACGGTTAGCTGTTCACCCGGCCGAGGTAATCGCTGGTGCGGGTGTCGACCTTGATCTTCTCACCGGTGGTGATGAAGAGCGGGACCTGGATCTCGTGGCCGGTCTCCAGCGTCGCGGGCTTGGTGCCGCCGGTGGAGCGGTCGCCCTGGACGCCCGGGTCGGTGTGCTGGATCGTCAGCTCGACGGCGGCCGGCAGCTCGACGTAGAGCACCTCGCCCTCGTGCTGCGCGACGGAGGCGGTGAAGCCCTCGACCAGGAAGTTGGCGGCGTCGCCGACGGCCTTGCGGTCGACCATGAGCTGGTCGTAGGTGTCCATGTCCATGAAGACGAAGTACTCGCCGTCCATGTACGAGAACTGCATGTCGCGCCGGTCAATGGTGGCCGTCTCGACCTTCACGCCGGCGTTGAACGTCTTGTCGACGACCTTGCCGGAGAGCACGTTCTTGAGCTTGGTGCGCACGAAGGCAGGGCCCTTGCCGGGCTTGACGTGCTGAAACTCGACGACGGACCAGAGCTGGCCTCCGTCGAGCTTGAGCACCATGCCATTCTTGAGGTCGTTCGTGGAAGCCACGGTTGCGGAATCTCCTGGACTGAAGGCTGGTGGGACTGCTGTGACCCGGGGGTCGCGCTGCGGCTCAGGTGCTACAGCGCGAGCAGCTCCTTGGTCGTGATGGTGAGCAGCTCGGGTCCGCCGTCCGCCTCGGGGCGGACGACGAGCGTGTCATCGATCCGGACACCGCCCCGGCCCGGGAGGTGGACCCCCGGTTCGACGGTGACCGGCACACAAGCGTCCAGTTTACCCATGGCCGCAGGTGCCAGCTGCGGGTCCTCCTCTATTTCGAGTCCGACACCGTGCCCGGTGCGCGGCGCGACGGCCTCGCCGTGGCCCGCCGCGGCCAGTACGTGGCGGGCCGCGCGGTCGACCTGGCGGTACTCGGCGCCCGGTACGAGAGCCTCCCGGCCCGCCCGCTGAGCGGCGAATACGACGTCGTACAGCTCGATCTGCCACTCGGCGGGCGTCGTGCCGATGACGAAGGTACGGCCGATCTCGCAGCGGTAGCCGCGGTAGTTGGCGCCGAGGCAGACGGAGAGAAAATCACCCTCCTCCACGCGCCGGTCCGACGGCCGGTGCCTGCCGAGGCCGGAGTTCGGCCCGGTGGCGACCGAGGTGGGGAAAGCCGTCCCGTCCGCGCCGTGGTCGACCAGGCGGCGCTCCAGTTCCAGCGCGAGGTGCCGCTCCGTGCGGCCCACCAGGATCGATTCGAGCAGCTCGCCGAGGGCCTGGTCGGTGATCTCGGCCGCGATGCGGATGGACGCGATCTCTTCCTCGTCCTTGACGATGCGCAGCTGCTCGACGGCGCCGGCGAGGTCGCCGAGGCGCAGCGTCGGGGCGACCGAGCCGAGCGCCCGGTGCCTGGCGACGGTGAGGTGGTTCTCCTCGACGGCGAGCGACTCCGCGCCGGCCGCCGCGGCCGTCCTTGCCGCCGCGACCACGGCGTCACCGCCGGGCGCGGGCAGGACCATGATCCGCAGCTGTTCGTCGGGGCGGCCGTCGGCGGGGTCGGCGGTCGGCGTACCGGGGCAGATCAGTACGTCGGCCTCCCCGGCGGAGGGCCCGAGCAGCAGCACGGCGCCGGGTGGCGCTCCGCCCGCGAGGTAGCGGACGTTGGCGGGACGGGAGACCAGTGCGGCGCCGCTGCCGGCAGCGGCGCACCGGTCGCGCAGTCGTCCACGACGGGCCGCATACAGCTCTGACATGTTTCGAGCGTACGAGCGCGGGCGCCGTCCGGCCGGTTCAGCGCGTCCGACCGGGCGGCGAGGCCGTCTGTACGAAGCCCCTCTGTACGAGAAGGGCCGTACGAGAAGGCGCCGTACGAGAAGACGCCGCGCCGCTACCAGGCGGGCGGGCTGGCTATGGAGCGGGCGAGCACCTCGTCCAGTACGCGGGCGGTGGTCGGTACGTCGTACTGCGAGTTGTCGATGATCGGCAGCCCCGAGCCGTACCACCCGGCCATCCGGCCGTGGATACGGGCGACTTCCTCGTCGGACAGGCGCCGGTTGCCGCTGCGCTGGGCGTTGCGCTCCAGCACGATCTCCAGGCCGGGCAGGATGACCACGGGCAGCAGGCCGGGCCCCACATGGCGCTTCCAGCCGCCGAGCCCGACGACGGGACGGTCCGGGAAGACGGCGTCGTCGACGATGCACGAAATGCCGTTGGCCAGGAAGTTGCGGGCGGCGAAGCCGCAGGTGCGGCGGGCCAGGCGGTACTGGGCCTCCGACTGGTCGTTCCAGCCCGACTGCGGATCGGCGAACCCGGAGCACACCCATTCGCGTACGTCGTCGAGGCTGATGTGCGCGGTCGGCACCCGGCGGTGCCGCGCCCAGTGCTTGGCGACGGTCGTCTTGCCCGCGCCCGCGGGGCCGATGAGCAGCACCGCGAGCGTCGTGCCGCCGGTGTCCGTGGGCGCGGCGGCGGGCGGCGGCGCGGGGACCGGGACCGGACCGCCGGGCGGCAGCTGGATGTGCCCGGTGCTCTCGCGCGACGGTGGCCGCTGGGCGTGCTGCGGGACCGGTCCGCTCCAGCCGGGAGCCGGGGCGTGTCCGGGGGCCTGAGGCGCCTGGGGCGGGTGTGGGGGCCCTTGTGGCCCAGGGGGTCCGGGGGGTCCGGGGGGTCCGGGGGGTCCGGCAGGAGGTCCCGCGTGCGGTCCGGCGGGGTGCGGGGCGCCGTGTGCCCACCCTGCGGCGGGCCCGTGGGGCGGTGGCAGCGGAGCCCCCACTGCGTGCTGCATCCGGTGCGACTCCGTCTCGTACAGGCGACTCTTGGCGGACCAGGACGGCCCGGGCCTACCGAAAGGTACCTGCCCCCGCCGTTCTACTGTGAACGGCGGGGGCAGGTCCAGAGTGCCCGCTCAGCCGTCGAGTTCCTCGGCGAGGGCGCGCAGGGCGAGCCGGTACGAGCCGATGCCGAAGCCCGCGACCGTACCGCTGGCCACGGCGGCGACCACCGAGGTGTGCCGGAATTCCTCGCGTGTGTACGGGTTCGAGATGTGCACCTCGATGAGCGGCGCGGTCCGCTGGGCCGCCGCGTCCCTCATTCCGTACGAGTAATGCGTGAAGGCACCCGGATTGAGAACAACCGGAATTGACCCGTCCGCGGCCTCGTGGAGCCAGCGGATCAGCTCGCCCTCGTCGTTCGTCTCGCGTACGTCGACGTCGAAACCGAGTTCCTTGCCGAGCCGTCCGCACTCCTCGACGAGCCCGGCGTACGACGTCGCGCCGTACACGTCGGGTTCGCGCGAGCCGAGCCTGCCGAGGTTGGGTCCGTTGAGAACGAACACCCGCCGCGTCACTTGGACACCTCGCCGTAGGCCGCCAGCAGCACCGCCGGGTCGGGGCCTTCGAGCACGGTCGGCTTGGCGAGCCCGTCGAGGACGATGAAGCGCAGCAGGTTGCCGCGCGACTTCTTGTCGACCTTCATGTTCTCCAGGAGCTTGGGCCACTGGTCGGCGCGGTAGGTGAGCGGCAGCCCGACCGACTCCAGCACCGTGCGGTGCCGGTCGGCGGTCGCGTCGTCCAGACGGCCCGCGAGACGGCCCAGTTCGGCGGCGAAGACCATGCCGATGGAAACAGCCGCGCCGTGGCGCCAGTTGTAACGCTCGTTCTTCTCGATGGCGTGCGCGAGGGTGTGACCGTAATTCAGAATCTCGCGCAGACCGGATTCCTTCAGGTCGCTCGACACCACGTCGGCCTTGACCCGGATGGCGCGCTCGATCAGCTCGGCGGTGCGCGGGCCCTCGGGCGTACGGGCCGCCGCCGGGTCCTCCTCGATCAGGTCGAGGATCACCGGGTCGGCGATGAAGCCCGCCTTGATGATCTCGGCGAGGCCGCTGATGTAGTCGTTGACCGGCAGCGAGTCGAGCGCCGCCAGGTCGCACAGCACACCGGCCGGCGGGTGGAAAGCGCCGACGAGGTTCTTGCCCTCGGCGGTGTTGATGCCCGTCTTGCCGCCGACGGCCGCGTCGACCATGCCGAGCACGGTCGTCGGTACGGCGACCCAGCGCACCCCGCGCAGCCAGGTGGCGGCGACGAAACCGGCCACATCGGTGGTGGCTCCCCCGCCGACTCCGACGATCACGTCCGTACGCGTGAAGTTGGTCTGCCCGAGCGCTTTCCAGCAGTACGCCGCGACCTCGACGGTCTTGGACTCCTCGGCGTTCGGCAGCTGGATCGCGATGGCCTCGTACCCCTGGGCGGCGAGGTCCTCGCGGATCGCCTCACCGGTGCCGGCGAGCGCCTCCGGGTGCAGGACGGCGACGCGCTTGGCCCGGTCGCCGATCAGTCCGGGCAGCTCACCGAGCAGCTGCCGGCCGACCAGCACCTCGTAGGGCTCCGCACCCTCGCTGCCGCCGATCTGGATACGGGTGACTGCCTGCTCCGTCATGCTTCCTTCACTTCGAGTGCGTCGAGGACCGCCTGCGCGACCTCTTCGGGGGTCCGGTCGTCCGTCTCGACCACCGCGTCGGCCACCTCGGCGTACAGATGCCGGCGCGCTTCCATCAGTTGCTTCCACTGCTGGCGCGGGTTGACGGCCAGCAGCGGGCGGGCGGTGTTGAGCCCGACGCGCTTGATCGCCTCGGTCACGTTCATGGAGAGGTAGACGACGGGGAGCCCGGCCAGGGCCGCACGGGTGCCGTCGTCGAGTACGGCGCCGCCGCCGAGCGCCAGCACGCCCGTGTGCCCGGCGAGCGCCGCCTTCACGGCCTCCCGCTCCAGTTCACGGAAGCGCGCCTCGCCCTCGTCGACGAAGATCTCGGCGATCGGCCGGCCCTCGGCCTCGACGATGTCGGCGTCGGTGTCCCGGTACGCCACGCCCAGCCGCTCGGCGAGCAGCGCACCGACCGTTGACTTGCCGACGCCCATGGGCCCGACGAGTACGACGACCGGCCCGTCTGTCGCACTCACCGGACGACCAGGGTGTCGAGGTAGCTCCGCACATTGCGCCGGGTCTCACCCACGCTGTCGCCGCCGAACTTCTCCGCGACCGCGTCCGCGAGGACGAGCGCGACCATGGCCTCGGCCACGATCCCGGCCGCCGGTACGGCGCACACGTCGGAACGCTGGTGGTGCGCGGCTGCGACCTCGCCGGTGGCCGTGTCGATGGTGGCGAGGGCGCGCGGCACGGTCGCGATGGGCTTCATCGCGGCCCGTACGCGCAGCAGCTCACCGGTGGACATGCCGCCTTCGGTGCCGCCGGCGCGTCCGGAGGTACGGCGTACACCGTCGGCGGTCGGCACGATCTCGTCATGGGCCTTCGAGCCGGGCACGCGCGCGAGGTCGAAGCCGTCACCGACCTCGACCCCCTTGATCGCCTGGATGCCCATCAGCGCGGCGGCGAGCCGGGCGTCGAGCCGGCGGTCCCAGTGCACGAACGACCCGAGCCCGACGGGCACGTTGTACGCCAGTACCTCGACGACACCGCCCAGCGTGTCGCCGTCCTTGTGGGCCTGGTCGATCTCGGCCACCATCGCCTTCGACGCGTCGGCGTCCAGGCAGCGCACCGGGTCCTCGTCGAGCTTCGCCTCGTCGGCGGGCACGGGCAGCACGCCGTACGGCGCCTTGGCGGAAGCCAGCTCCACGACGTGCGACACGATCTCGACGCCGGTGGTCTGCTTCAGGTACGACCGGGCGACGGTGCCGAGCGCGACACGGGCCGCGGTCTCGCGGGCACTCGCCCGCTCCAGGACCGGCCGGGCCTCGTCCAGGGCGTACTTCTGCATACCCGCGAGGTCGGCGTGTCCGGGGCGCGGGCGGGTCAGCGGCGCGTTGCGCGCCAGCTTGGCCAGCTCCTCGGGGTCGACCGGGTCGGCCGACATGACCTGCTCCCACTTGGGCCACTCGGTGTTGCCCACCATGATCGCGACGGGGCCGCCCATGGTCAGGCCGTGCCGTACGCCGCCGAGGAAGGTCACCTCGTCCTGCTCGAACTTCATACGCGCACCGCGCCCATAGCCGAGCCGCCGCCGGGCGAGCGCGTCCGCCACCATCTCCGTGGTGACGGGGACACCGGAGGGAAGGCCCTCCAGCGTCGCGACGAGTGCGGGACCGTGGGATTCCCCCGCGGTCAGCCAGCGCAACCTGCTCAACGGTGCTCCTCATGCTCGCGCCTGGAACTGCGACGGCGCGACCGGGTGCGCGGCCCTGGCCCGCCACCCCTGATCCTCCCACGACCGGACCGTGAACCGGCCGCCGGTCCATAAGACGGACGGCATTCTCACTTCGCGGGATGCCGACGGGATCTGCCGGGGGCGCCTTGAGACGCCTTGAGACGCCTCCGCGGACCCTAGTGGGCGGCGAGCGCGTGTTCCCCGGCGGCCCGCATGACGGCGAGCGGCGCGGTGGCGCGACCCGTCATCTGCCGCACTTGGAGCACGGCCTGGTGCACGAGCAGGTCGAGGCCGCCGACGACCGCGCCGCCGCGCGCGGACCACGCGGCGGCGAGTGCGGTCGGCCACGGGTCGTACAGCACGTCGAAAAGCGTGCCGGGGCTGTCCGGCACGGCCTCGGCGAGGGCGTCGGTGGTGCCGGCCGGGGTGGTGGCGACGACGAGCGGCGCGTCGAACGCCCGGTGCGCCTGCGCCCAGTCGGCGATGCGTACGTCGACTCCGAGCCGCTCGCCCCACTGCCGCATCTCGTCGGCGCGGGCGGAACTGCGGACGTACGCGGTGACCGGGCCGGTGCACAGGCGGGAGAGCGCGGCGAGGGCGGACGAGGCGGTGGCTCCGGCGCCGAGGACCGCGGCGGAGCCGACCGTCTCGATGCCGCGCTCGCGCAGGGCGGCGATCATGCCGGGGATGTCGGTGTTGTCGCCGAGGCGCCGGCCGTCCTCGGTGAAGACGACGGTGTTGACCGCCTCGACGGAGGCCGCCGTGTCGCTGATCTCGTCGAGCAGCGGGATGACGGCCCGCTTGAGCGGCATGGTCAGGGACAGACCGGCCCACGACTCGTCGAGCTCCCCGAAGAAGCCGGGCAGACCGGCCTCGTCCACCTCGAAACGGTCGTACGACCAGTGGGCGAGGCCGAGTTCCCGGTACGCCGCGCGATGCAGCACCGGGGAGAGGGAGTGGGCGATGGGCGACCCGAGGACCGCTGCCCTGCGGGCGTCAGTCGCTGCCCTGGCTTGCATCGAACTTGTCCTTCAGCTTCAGGAACTCGGCGTGCGTCTTGGCGAATTCGGTCTTGTTCAGGCCGTCGGTCGCCACGAAGTACAGCCAGCCGTCCTTCGTCGGATTCAGTGCGGCCGCGAGAGCTTCGTTGCCGGGGTTGCTGATGGGTCCGGGGGTGAGGCCCCTCTGCGTGTACGTGTTGTACGGATCCATGTTGCTGTTGATCTCGGATTCGCTGATCTTGATTTCGCTCTGACCCTTCAGGTAATTGAAGGCCGAGTCGAACTGGAGCAGCTGATTCGTTTCCGTATTGGTGGGCTTGAGGCGGTTGTACACGACCTCGCCCATCTTGCGGAAATCGTCGTGCGTTTTGCCTTCTACCTGCACAAGGCTGGCGACCGTGACGAGATCCAGCGGAGATTCGAGACCGAGCCTCTCGGCCTCCGCTTCGACGTTCGCGGAAGCGTATTGCCCCTTGGCCCGCGCGACCATTTCCTTGAGTACGGATTTCGGCGTCGACTTTCCGCCGATGTCGTAACGCGACGGGTAAAGGAAGCCCTCCAGCGGGTCCTTGATGTCGGGGTCGTCGTTGGCCCATTCGGGGAGCCCGAGATCCTTGAACTCCTTCTTGGCCACGTCCTCAGTGGTACCGCGATCGACCTTGAGCTTCTTGTCGATCTCCTCGTAGATCACGACGTTCCGCTGGCCCTCCTTGACGATGAGGGCGTTCAGGTTCGACGGGTTGATCATGAGTTCGACGGCAGCCTTGCCGGACATCTCCTTCTTCATCGGGTAGACGCCGGGCTGAATTCCCTGACTCTTCGGGTTCGCCGTCGCCGCCGAGACGAAGGCGCCCGAGCTCTTGACCACACCCTTGCGGGCGAGAATGCTGCCGATCTGGCCAAGACCCGCGCCCTTGGGGACCTCGACCTCGACGGAACCGGTGCCGGTGCCCTCGAAGTCGGCCGGGGCTCCGAACTGGTCCTGGTAGAACTGGTATCCGAAGTAGCCGATGCCGCCCACGCCGCCCGCCAGGACCACCACGACGAAGAGGCAGGCCGTGCCGTTGCGGCTTTTCTTCTTTTTGGACTTGCCACCGCGGCGGTCACCGCCGCCCCGGCCGCGCCGGGACTCGCGTGGCTCGTCGCCGTCGTCGCGGTCGTCGCCACCGGTGAAGAACGGGTGCTCTTCGGGGGCTTCGGCCTCGGCTTCCCACTCGGGGGCCTGGTCCGGCTCGGGGGCCCGGCGCTGGTTCGGGGGCTGCGGCGGGGGGTAGGCGTCCGGCGCGGCGTAGTAGTCGCTCTCGCCGGCGCCGTAGGCGGGCTGCTGGCCGGCGTACGGGTCGGCCGCCGGATTCATGCCGTACGGCACCGGCTCCTGCTGCTGGGCCGTGTCCCAGCCGGCGCTGTGGCCGTACTGCTGCTGGTCCGGGTGGCCGGGCTGCTGCCCGTGCTGATGCGGGTGCTGGTGCTGCCGGCCGTCGTAGTACGGCTGCTGCTGTTGCGGCTCCTGCTGGTAGTGCTGTGGCTGACCACCGTACGGAGCCTGCTGCCCTGCCCATCCCTGGTCCCCGTACAACGGGTCCTCGGGATGCCACGGTTCGTGGCCTGCGCCCCGGCCATACTCAGTCATCAAACCCCATAGTGTGCCGCGAGGCGGTGGCTGCTTCGCGCGTGGGGGCACGGCATCCGTTCCGCCTCTTCTTTGTGCGGCCGCTGTTCGAACACCGCCGCATCGCGCGGAACGTTACCGTATCGCGATCAGACAACCACTTCGACGCCCTCTCCCGGGGGAAGGCCTGAGACCCGTTCGGCCTCCAGAGCGTTCTGAAGGATGACAATTGCCGCCGCCTGGTCGATGACAGATCTGCCCTTCTTGGACTTCACGCCCGAAGCGCGCAGTCCCTGACTGGCCGTCACTGTGGTCATCCTCTCGTCGACAAGTCGCACCGGAACCGGTGCGATGCCGCGAGCGAGCTCCTGGGCGAATGCCCGGACCTTGACGGCCGCCGGCCCCTCGCCCCCGCTGAGGGAGCGAGGAAGGCCGACCACGACCTCGATCGGTTCGTACTCCTCGACGAGCTGCTTCAACCGCCGGTGGGCGGCCGGGACGTCACGCCCCGGCACGGTCTCCACCGGCGTGGCGAGCACCCCGTCGGGGTCGCACGAGGCGACCCCTATCCGGGCGTCCCCGACGTCGATCGCGAGGCGACGGCCGCGTCGCATCAGGCGCTCTCGCCGACCGCGCGTTCGACGGCGGCCACGGCGTCGCCGATGGCCTCCGGGTTCTGGCCGCCGCCCTGGGCGACGTCCGGCTTGCCGCCACCGCCGCCGCCGAGGGTCTTGGCGGCCGTACGGACCAGGTCGCCGGCCTTGAGACCGCGCTCGCGGGCGGCCTCGTTGGTGGCGATGACGGTCAGTGGGCGGCCGTTGGCTGTGGTGAACAGCGCCACGACCGTCGGGCGGTCACTCGGGGTACGGCCCCGTACGTCCAGGACGAGCCGGCGCAGGTCGTCGGCCGATGTACCGTCCGGCACCTGACCGGTGACGACCGCTACGCCCCGCACGTCCTTGGCACCGGCGGCGAGACCCGCGGCGGCCTGGAGGACCTTCTCCGCGCGGAACTTCTCGATCTCCTTCTCGGCGTCCTTGAGCTTGGCGAGCATCCCGGAGATCTTCTCCGGCAGCTCCTCCGGACGGCCCTTGACCAGCTCCTGGAGCTGGGCGACGACCGTGTGCTCACGAGCCAGGAAGTTGTATGCGTCGACGCCGACCAGGGCCTCGATGCGCCGCACGCCGGAGCCGATCGACGACTCGCCGAGCAGCTTCACCAGACCGAGCTGGGCGGTGTTGTGGACATGCGTACCGCCGCACAGCTCCTTGGAGAAGTCGCCGATGGTCACGACGCGCACGCGCTCGCCGTACTTCTCTCCGAACTCCGCGATGGCGCCCTGCTTCTTGGCCTCGTCGATCGACATGACCTCGGCCTGGACGTCGAGTTCACGGGCGAGCACTTCGTTGATCTTGTGCTCGACGTCGGTGAGGACGGTGCCCGGTACGGCGTTCGGGGAGCCGAAGTCGAAGCGGAAGCGACCCGGCGCGTTCTCCGAACCGGCCTGGGCGGCGGTCGGGCCGAGCGCGTCGCGCAGCGCCTGGTGCGTGAGGTGCGTGGCGCTGTGGGCGCGGGCGATGGCGCGGCGGCGCTTGAGGTCGATGGCGGCGTAGGCGGAGGCGCCCACGGTCACCTCACCGACCTGGACGGAGCCCTTGTGGACGGAGACGCCCGGCACCGGCTGCTGTACGTCGCGCACCTGGATGATGGCGCCCGTGTCCAGCTTGATGCGGCCGGTGTCGGCCTGCTGGCCGCCGCCCTCGGCGTAGAACGGCGTGCGGTCCAGGATGACCTCGACCTCGTCGCCCTCGGTGGCGGCCGGCGAGGGCAGCCCGTCCACGAGCAGGCCGACGATGGTCGACTCGCCCTCGGTGTGGGTGTAGCCGGTGAACTCCGTGGTGCCGGAGGTGTCGGCGACCTCGCGGTAGGCGGAGACGTCGGCGTGGCCGGTCTTCTTGGCCCTGGCGTCGGCCTTGGCCCGGTCCCGCTGCTCCTTCATCAGGCGGCGGAAACCGTCCTCGTCCACGGACAGGCCCTGCTCGGCGGCCATCTCCAGGGTGAGGTCGATCGGGAAGCCCCAGGTGTCGTGGAGCAGGAACGCCTTGTCGCCGGGCAGGACCTTGCCGCCGGCGGCCTTGGTCTCGCTCACGGCCGTGTCGAGGATGTTCGTGCCGCCCTTGAGGGCCTTCGTGAACGCGGCCTCCTCGGCGAGGGCGACGGTCTCGATGCGCTTGCGCTCGGTCAGGAGCTCCGGGTACTGCTGCCCCATCGACGTGATCACGGTGTCGACGAGCTCGGCGACGACGGGACCGGTGGCGCCCAGGAGACGCATGTTGCGGATGGCGCGGCGCATGATGCGGCGCAGCACGTAGCCGCGACCCTCGTTGCCGGGGGTGACGCCGTCGCCGATGAGCATCACCGACGTACGCATGTGGTCGGTGACGACGCGCAGCGAGACGTCGGAGGCGTGGTCGGCGCCGTAGCGGACACCGGTCAGCTCGGTGGCCTTGTCGATGACCACCATCGAGGTGTCGATCTCGTAGATGTTCTGTACGTCCTGGAGGATCATCGCCAGGCGTTCGAGACCGAGGCCTGTGTCGATGTTCTTCGACGGCAGGTCACCGAGGATCGGGAAGTCTTCCTTGCCGTCGCCGGCGCCCCGCTCGTACTGCATGAAGACCAGGTTCCAGATCTCCACGTACCGCTCGTCGTTGACGGCCGGGCCGCCCTCGACGCCGAAGGCCGGGCCACGGTCGTAGTTGATCTCGGAGCACGGGCCGCACGGTCCGGGCACGCCCATGGACCAGAAGTTGTCCTTCTTGCCCAGGCGCTGGATGCGCTCGGCCGGTACGCCGATCTTGTCGCGCCAGATCTGCTCGGCCTCGTCGTCGTCGAGGTAGACCGTGATCCACAGCCGCTCGGGGTCGAGGCCGTAGCCGCCGTCCGCCACGGAGCTGGTGAGCAGCTCCCAGGCGTACTCGATGGCGCCTTCCTTGAAGTAGTCGCCGAACGAGAAGTTGCCGCACATCTGGAAGAACGTGCCGTGGCGGGTGGTCTTGCCGACCTCTTCGATGTCCGGCGTACGCACGCACTTCTGCACGCTGGTGACGCGCGGGGCGGGCGGCTTGACCTCGCCGAGGAAGTACGGCTTGAAGGGCACCATGCCCGCGGGGACCAGCAGCAGGGTCGGGTCGTCCGCGATGAGCGACGCCGAAGGCACGACGTTGTGTCCGCGCTCCTCGAAGAAGCGCAGCCAGCGGCGGCGGATTTCAGCCGACTCCATCAGTGGTCCTCATTCCGGTTGTACGAATGCTTGTTGTGGTCGAGAGCAGCGACGCGGCGGTGCTCGATGACTTTGGGGTCGTTGTGCGCTTCGAGGCCGAGGGCTTCGCCGAGTTCGGCTTCGCGCTGCGCCATTCCCGCCTTGACGTCGAGCGCGAAGTCCTTGAGCCGGTGGCCTGCTTCGATCGCCTTTTCGGCGGCCTGCGCGGCGAGGCTCTCGGGCGTCAGCTGCTTGAGCTTGCGGTTGACCTTGGTGGTGGCCCACACGCCGGCGGCGGCGCCTGCCGTGAACCAGAACGTACGGCGGAACATTGCGGCTTCAGCCCTTCCGCTTCCTGCGCCGGGCGGACGGCACGGTCCGGCCGGCGATCACAGTGCGACGCGACGGCTGCTCCGCCGGAGCGTCCTTGCCGCGGCCGATCGCCCGGCGTACGCCGTACCCGAAGGCGGCGACCTTGACGAGCGGGCCGCCGAAGGTCGATGCGACGGTCGTCGAGAGCGCGGACGCGTTGGAGGTGACTTCCTGGACGTCGGTCGCGATGGCGTCGACCCGGTCGAGCTGGGTCTGCGCCGACCGCACCGTCGCGGAGGCGTCCGCGAGCAGCGGGACGGCCTGCTCGGTCACGTCCGCGACGAGTCTGGTCGTCGCCCTGAGCGTCTGAGCCAGTCTCACCAGCACCACCGCGAGGAATGAGACCAGAATCGCCCAGAAGACGGCCACCAGGATGCCGGCCACCTCTCCACCGGACACTTTGCACCGCTCCCTGCCATCGATAAAAGTCGTCTTGCGAGCCTATCGCGCCGGGGCTCCGGGTCCGTACCGCATTACGGGCTCGGGGAGCGGGAGCTGTCCGGCGTGATTGTACGGAGTGCGTACGGATCGGTACGCTCCGTGTCCTATGCGACGCGCCTCCCCTTCCGGGTCCCACTCCCCTGTTCACGGCGACCTCCCGGCGGAGCTGAATTCCTTCGTCGGGCGCCGCGCCGAACTGGCGGAGCTGGGCCGTCTGCTGGAGGGCTCGCGGCTGGTGACCGTGACCGGTGTCGGCGGCGTCGGCAAGACCCGTTTCGCGCTGCGCACCGGGTGCGACCTGCGGGAGCGGTACCGCGACGGGGTCCGGCTCGCCGAGCTGTCCGCTCTCACGGACCCCGGCCTCATGGAGCACGCGGTCGTCGAGGCGCTGGGCCTGACGGATCACACCAACAAGCCGCCGCGCACGGTGCTGGTGGAGCATCTCGCGGGGCGCCGGCTGCTGCTCGTACTCGACGGTTTCGAGCATCTCGTCGACGCCGTCGCCGGGCTGGCCAGGGAGCTGCTGCGGCGCGCTCCCGGACTTACCGTGCTGGCCACTGGACGGCTTCCGCTGAGCGTCGACGGCGAACAGATCTACCCCCTGCCGCCGATGCCGGACCCGGACGCGGTCCAGCTCTTCGTCGACCGGGCCGCCGCCGGGCAGCCCGGCTTCCGGCTGACGAACGCCAACAGCGCCGCCGTGCACGAGCTGTGCCGTCGCCTGGACGGGATTCCGCTCGCCCTGGAGCTGGCGGCCGGGCGGCTGAGGGCCCTCTCCGTCGAGCACGTGCTCGACCGGCTCGACAACCGTTTCCGCCTGCTGACCGGCTCCACCCGCGGCGCCCTCCCCCGCCACCAGACCCTGCGTACCGCGATCGGCTGGAGCCACGAGCTGTGCACGCCTGAGCAGCGGTTGCTGTGGGCGCGGCTCTCGGTGTTCGCGGGGCCTTTCGATCTGGAAGCGGCCGAGTACGTCTGTGGTGGCCCCGAACTGCCGGACGAGGATGTGCCCGGCGTCCTGGACGTGATCACGGATCTGATCGCGCAGTCCGTCGTGGTCCGCGAGGACACCGCGGCGGGGGTCCGCTACCGGA
This sequence comes from Streptomyces flavidovirens DSM 40150, assembly GCF_000429085.1. Classification (GTDB taxonomy): domain Bacteria; phylum Actinomycetota; class Actinomycetes; order Streptomycetales; family Streptomycetaceae; genus Streptomyces; species Streptomyces flavidovirens. Next base: position 123,118 of record NZ_AUBE01000017.1, read on the forward strand.
TGCTCGACACCGTCCGGGAGTACGGCGCCGAGTGGCTGGCGGCCATGGGCGACGCGGAGCGCGTGCACCGCAGGCACCGCGACTGGTACCTGGGACTCGCGACCTGGTGCGAGCTGGACTGGTTCAGTCCCCGGCAGGCGGAGGTGGCGGCGCGCGTCGACAGCGAACTGCCCAATCTGCGCCGGGCGATGGAGTACTCGCTGGAGCAACCGCAGGACGTGCATCTCGGCCAGTACCTGGCGGGCACGCTGTGGTTCTACTGGGTGGGCTGCGGTCGCCTGTCGGAGGGGCGGCACTGGCTCGACCGCGTACTGGAGCCGGAGAGCCGGCACGAGGCGCACCGGCTGAAGGCACTGTGGGTGCTCGGCTATGTGGCCGTGCTGCAGGGCGACGCCATCGGGGCGCTCGCCGCCCTCCAGGAGTGCCGCGAGGGTGCCGAGCTCAGCGCGAACGCCCTCGCGACGGCGTACGCCGTGCACCGGTCGGGCTGCCTCGCGCTGGTCTCCGACGACATGCCGCGCGCCGAGGAGCTGCTGCGTGAGGCCCTCGCCCGCTATCAGGAGATCGGGGAGCTCAACAGCAACGTGCTGATGGGGCAGATCGAGCTGGCGATGGCGGTGGCCTTCCGCGGTGATCTGGCGCAGGCCGTCGCGATCTGCGAGGAGGTCACCGAGGTCTGCGAGGACCACGGGGAGCGCTGGGCCCTCGCGTACGCGCTGTACGTCCGGGCCTATGCGGCGCATACGGACGGCCGGCTGGGCCGGGCCCGGGAACTGCTGCTGGAGTGCCTCGCGATCGACCACGCGTTCAACGATCTGCTCGGCGTGGTGCTGGCCCTGGAGCTGCTGGCGCTGGTCACCCTCGACGCCGGCGATCCGGCGGAGGCGGCCGTGCTCCAGGGCGCGGCCGGGCGGATCTGGCCGTCGGTGGGGCTGCCGCTGTTCGGGTCGGCGTACTACAACGCGCCGCACGCGCTGTGCGAGGAGCAGGCGCGCGAGCGGCTCGGCGACGGCCGGTACGAGACGTTCCGGTGCGAGGGCGCCGCGCTCGGCCTGGACGCGGCGGTGGCCAGGGCGCTCGAAGGGCCGCCCAGTCCGGCGCCTGCCCCGCCCCTGCCGCGCGCGGCCTCGGCGACGGCCAGGAGCAGCGCCCCGAACACGCGCGAGCCCGCCGCCCCCCGTTCCGTACGGAACGAGAAGACGACGGGCTGAGGCACTTGCCCGACTACGGCCGCTGGATCAGCGGGCGTAGTACTCGACGACGAGCTGCTCGTCGCAGATGACCGGGATTTCCTTGCGGTTCGGGTCGCGGTCCAGGCGGAAGGCCAGGGCCTTCAGGTTCACCTGGAGGTAGCGCGGCGTCTCACCGTCGGTGTCGTAGCCACCCTCGCGGGCAACCTGGAAGGGGTGCTTCTCGCGGCTGCGCTCGCGGACCATCACGACGTCGTCGGGACGGACACGGAACGACGGCTTGTCGACCTTGCCACCGTTGACCTCGATGTGGCCGTGGACGACCATCTGACGGGCCTGGTAGATCGTGCGGGCGATGCCCGAACGAAGAATGAGGGCGTCGAGGCGGCGCTCGAGCTCGATGACCAGGGCCTCGCCGGTCTTGCCTTCGGCCTTCTTGGCGCGGTCGTAGGCGCGGGCCATCTGCTTCTCGCTGATGTCGTACTGGGCGCGCAGACGCTGCTTCTCGAGCAGACGGACCTTGTAGTCCGAGTTCTGCTTGCGTCCACGGCCGTGCTCGCCCGGCGGGTACGGGCGGGCCTCGAAGTACTTGACAGCCTTGGGCGTCAGCGCGATGCCGAGCGCACGGGACTTCTTGACCTTGGGACGCGACTGGTTAGGCACGTTCTCCAGACCTCCGTTGTAGGTTAGGTTAGGCTCACCTTACTCAAGGAGATCGCATGTCTCGTCCGGGGAACACCAGTCACGTCACGGACAACACAAAGAAGGCCGACATCAAGAGTGTCGACGCGACGGAGGTCCGATCAGATCGTGGTCAGCCGCGTCCCAGCGGACTTGAAATCGCGCGGATGCCGTCAGCAGCCGAGCGCACACGAACTCTCGTACAGAGTACCTCCTCCGCGGTGCTGCTTCTGCCGGGCCCTTTCCCGGTCCGTCCTGAGCAGCTGATGCCCGAGGAGCGGAGCGTGGGCCCCGACGGCGAGGTGCTGCTGGTGTTCCCCGCGGATTCACCGGCCGTACGGGCCGCCACGCACGCACAGGACGACGAGCTGCCCGTGGTGCTGGAGATCACGGATGTCGCGCCGGTCTCGGTGCCCAACCGTATCCGCAGCCGTGCCTGGATCTCCGGCTGGCTCACCTGCGTACGCGGGGTGGCGGAGCCCGGGCGCATGCTGCTGCGGCTGGAGGTCGGCGAGGCGCGGGTGGACGATCTGTGGGGCACGGGAATGGTCGAGCCCGAGGCCTTCGCGTCGGCGGCGGCGGATCCGCTGGTCGAGCACGAGGCCGAGCTGCTCCAGCATCTGCACGCGGCGCACGGCGACCAGATGCGGCAGCTGTGCGCGCTGGCCGGCGACCGGGCGGCGGGAACCCGTGCGGTGCCCGTGGCACTGGACCGCTTCGGACTGCGGGTGCGCTTCAGCGGCGGCGCCGGCCGGCGGGTCTTCGACGCGCGGTTCGACTTCCGCGAACCGGTGCGCGACATCGCCGGGCTGCGCCGCGCCATGTATCAGCTGTTCGAGGCAGCCGCGTCGGGCTGAAGGAACAGACGGGTCAGGGGCGGGCATCGGTCTGACCGCCGTCGCCGCGCAGCCTGCCCCGCACCTTCTCGACGACGTCGGCGTAACGAGCTTCCGCTCCGTAGCGCGTGGGCTCGTAGTAGTGGCGGCCCTGCACGGCGTCCGGGGCGTACTGCTGGGCGGCGATCGCGCCCGGAACGTCGTGCGGATACACATAGCCCTGCGCGTGGCCGAGCTTGGCGGCGCCCTTGTAGTGGCCGTCCCGCAGGTGCGCCGGGACCGGCCCGGCCATGCCCTTGCGTACGTCGGCCTGCGCGGCGAAGATCGCGTTCGTCGCGGCGTTGGACTTGGGCGCGAGGGCCAGCGCGATCGTCGCGTGGCTGAGGGTGAGAGCGGCCTCGGGGAAGCCGATCATGGCCACGGCCTGGGCGGCGGCGACGGCCGTCGGCAGCGCGGTCGGGTCGGCGAGGCCGATGTCCTCGCTGGCCGAGATCATCAGCCGGCGGGCGATGAACCGGGGGTCCTCCCCCGCCTCGATCATGCGGGCCAGGTAGTGCAGCGCCGCGTCGACGTCCGAGCCGCGGATGGACTTGATGAGGGCGCTCGCCACGTCGTAGTGCTGGTCGCCGTCACGGTCGTACTTCACCGCCGCGCGGTCGACCGTCTCCTCGACCGTTTCGAGCGTGATCTCGTCCTCGCCCTTGGAGATGGCCGCTCCTGCGGCCGCTTCCAGCGCGGTGAGCGCGCGCCTGGCGTCGCCGCCCGCGATCCGCAGCAGATGAGCCTCGGCGTCGCCGGAGAGCGTGACCGCCCCGCCGAGACCGCGCTCCTCCGTGAGGGCCCGGTGCACCAGGGAGCGCAGATCGTCGTCGGTCAGCGATTCCAGCGTGAGCAGCAGGGAGCGAGAGAGGAGCGGGGAGATGATCGAGAAGTACGGGTTCTCGGTGGTCGCCGCGATGAGCGTGACCCAGCGGTTCTCGACGGCGGGCAGCAGCGAATCCTGCTGGGCCTTGCTGAAGCGGTGGATCTCGTCGAGGAAGAGGACGGTCTCTTTGCCGTAGCCGCCGGAGGCGCGGCGGGCGCCGTCGATGACGGCCCGCACTTCCTTCACCCCCGCGGTGATCGCGGACAGCTCGACGAACCGCTTCTGGGTGGCCAGGCTGACGACGTAGGCAAGAGTCGTCTTTCCGATGCCGGGCGGCCCCCAGAGGATCACCGATGAGGGCCCGGCGGGCCCGCCGCTGCCCTCCCCGACCAGTCGGCGCAGCGGGGCCCCCGGCTTCAGCAGATGCTGCTGGCCGACGACCTCGTCGAGGGTGCGCGGACGCATCCGTACGGCGAGGGGGCTGCTCGACGGATCCTTGAGCTGGCGGTCTTCGGCGGCTGCGGTGAACAGGTCTGGCTCCACGCAAGAAGCCTATGTCAGCCCACTGACAACGCCGGGGCTCAGCTCGTCCAGAACGTCCACCAGCGGGTCAGGATCAGCATGCCGATGATGCCGGTCCACAGGACCGGCGGCACCCAGTGGAACTCCGTCAGCGCGCTGCGCAGGCCGCTGGGGGCCGGGAGGATCCGGTGCTTGATGTTGTGGGTGGTGACGTAGCAGAACATCACGATCGTGGCGACCCAGGCCAGACAGCACCACAGGCACAGCGAGCCGATGTTGTACAGCGACTGGTACTGAAGCCAGGTGCAGAAGCCGACGCCGAAGAGAGTGCCCGCGTTCAGGCCGAGCCAGAACCAGCGGCGGTAGCGCGCGCCGGCCAGCAGGCCCACGCCGATGGCAACGACCATCGCGTAAGTGACGAGGCCCAGCATCGGGTTGGGGAAGCCGAAGGCCGAGGCCTGCTCGCTCTTCATGATGTTGCCGCACGCGACCACGGGGTTGAGGCTGCATCCCGGCTGGAAGCCCGGGTCCTCCAGGAGCTTGAACTTGTCGATCGTGATGACCCAGGAGGCCAGCAGTCCGGCCAGACCCGTGATCACCAGCAGCAGGGCGAAGGGACGGCCGCTGCCGGTCGTGCCCTGCGGGCCTTCCTGCGCACCGTTGGAGGTGCGGTGGTCTACCGCTGCAGTCGTCATATCGCCGTTCCGTCGCTGAGTGGGCTGCCGGACAGGGCCATTCTGCCGCACCGCCACCCGCGTCCACCGTTCGATGGATATAAGGAGGTGCGCACGAATGTCCCGCCGCGTGCCTTCCGGCAGGGCTGTTGACCGGCGCGAAGGGACGATTCGGGGCATCGGCCCGGCGCGGGAGGCCCCGTACCTGCCGGTCCGGAACCGACCCGGACCGGCAGGGGGAATGCGCACCCACGAAGTTGACCGTACGAGCCCGGCCCTGCGGACGGCTCTCAGGCCAGGCGGCGCCGGAGCTCCGCGGCGACCGCGTCCAGGGCGACCGGAACCTGCTCACCGGTCTCCATGTCCTTGAGCTGGACCTGGCCGTCGGCCAGATCCCGCTCGCCCGCGACGATCGTGTAGCGGGCACCCGAGCGGTTGGCGTTCTTCATGGCGCCCTTGAGGCCCTTGCCGCCGTACGCGAAGTCGGCCGCGACGCCAGCCCTGCGCAGCTCGGTGACCGTACCGAACAGGACGCGGCGCGCCTCCTCGCCGAGCGGCACCGCGTACACGCTGGTGGTGGCGGGCAGGTCGAGCTCGACGCCCTCCGCCTCCAGCGCCAGCACCGTACGGTCGACGCCGAGCGCCCAGCCGACGGACGGCAGCGCGGGGCCGCCGATCATCTCGGACAGGCCGTCGTAGCGGCCGCCGCCGCCCACCGCGGACTGCGAGCCGAGACCGTCGTGGACGAACTCGAACGTCGTGCGCGTGTAGTAGTCGAGGCCGCGCACCAGCTTCTCGTCGTCGTCGTAGGCGACGCCCGCCGCGTTCAGCAGCTCGCGCACCTGCTCGTGGTACGCCTTGCACGCGTCGCACAGGTAGTCGCGCAGCATCGGGGCGCCCACGAGCTGCTTCTGGACCTCGGCGCGCTTGTCGTCGAGCACCCGCAGCGGGTTGATCTCGATGCGGCGGCGGGTGTCCTCGTCCAGTTCGAGATCGCGCAGGAAGCCCTGGAGGGCTTCCCGGTAGACGGGCCGGCACTCCTTGTCGCCCAGCGAGTTCAGCAGGATGCGGAACTGCGACAGGCCCAGCGAGCGGTACGCCTGGTCGGCCAGGATGATCAGCTCGGCGTCGAGCGCCGGGTCCTCCGCGCCGATCGCCTCGGCGCCGACCTGCGAGAAGTGGCGGTAACGGCCCTTCTGGGGCCGCTCGTAGCGGTAGTACGAGCCGGAGTACCAGAGCTTGACCGGCAGGTTGCCGCTCTTGTGCAGGTTGGCTTCCAGGGCGGCGCGCAGTACGGAAGCGGTGCCCTCGGGACGCAGCGCCAGCTTGTCGCCGCCCTTGGTCTCGAAGGCGTACATCTCCTTGGAGACGATGTCGGTGGACTCACCGACACCGCGCGAGAAGAGCGCCACGTCTTCGAAGCCGGGCGTCTCGATGTAGCCGTAACCGGAGTTGCGCAGGGGCGCGGAGATCGCCTCGCGGACCGCCAGGAACTTCGCGGAGTCCGGCGGGATGAGGTCGTACGTGCCCTTGGGGGCCTTGAAGGTGCTCACAGGAAGTCTCGTCACATTCCTCGTCGGGGAGCGGCGGCCAGACCGGTCAGATACGGGTTGGTGGCACGCTCGCGGCCGATGGTCGTCTGGGGGCCGTGGCCGGACAGCACCACGGTCGAGTCGTCGAGCGGCAGGCACACACGGGCCAGCGACTCGAGCATCTCGGCGTGGTCGCCGCCGGGCAGGTCGGTGCGTCCGACGGAGCCGGCGAACAGCAGGTCGCCCGAGAAGAAGACCGACGGGATGTCGGCCTGCTCGGGCATCCTGAAGGTCACCGACCCCTTGGTATGGCCGGGCGCGTGCGAGACGGTGAAGCCGAGGCCCGCCAGCTTCAGCTCCGCGCCGTCGCACAGCTCCTTGACGTCGTCCGGCTCGCCGACGGTCAGCTCGCCCATCAGCGGCATGCCGATCGAGCGGCCGAGAGCCTTCTCGGGGTCGCTCATCATGTACCGGTCGGCGGGGTGGATCCACGCCGGTACGTCGTGCGCTCCGCACACCGGGACGACCGAGGCGACGTGGTCGATGTGGCCGTGGGTGAGGACAACGGCGACGGGCTTCAGCCGATGCTTGGCGAGCGCTTCCTCGACGCCCGCGGTGGCCTGGTGACCCGGGTCGATGATCACGCACTCCTCGCCCGCGGCGGGGGCGACCACGTAACAGTTGGTCCCCCAGGCCCCGGCGGGGAACCCGGCAATAAGCACGATCGTCCTCAATATGTCGTCCGGCGGGAGATGCCGCTGTCGATTGCAGCAGATCAGAGCCTACCGGCGCCGCTCATCGCACAGCGAACCCATATACGGTACGGGCAAGCTCGGCTCGGCCGGACAGCAGTGCGGACAGCAGTGACAGACGAGACGTACGAGGAGAACACCGGTGGTCAGCAGCGATCAGCGGCGGCGCCAGCTCGCCCGGGAAAAGTTCGAACGCCAGCAGCAGCGCCGCGCCGAGAACCGGCGCAAGGCGCGCCGCCGCAACGCCGTGATCGCCTCGGCGCTCGCCGTGGTGCTCGCGGCCGGGGCGGCGGCGTTCGCGACCGGCGCGCTGGGCGGCGACGACAAGGACGACACCGTCGCCGACGCGTCGGCGAGCACCACGCCGTCGAAGGCGCCCGACCCCTGCGAGAAGCCCGCTCCGGGCTCGGTCAAGAAGCTGTCGTACAAGAAGGAGCCGGCGCTCACCGTCGACAAGTCCGCGTCGTACACGATGAAGCTCGACACCACCTGTGGCGACATCACGCTCGGCCTGGACCCGGCGAAGGCCCCGCGCACGGTGAACTCCTTCAACTTCCTTGCCTCGAAGGGCTATTTCGACCACACGAAGTGCCACCGGCTGACGACGAGCGGCATTTACGTGTTGCAGTGCGGCGACCCGACGGGGCAGGGCTCGGGTACGCCCGGCTACAAGCTCCCCGACGAGAACCTGAAGGACCCGAAGCTCAAGGGCGGCGTCTACCCGGCGGGCACGGTCGCGATGGCGAACGCGGGTCCGGGGACCGGCGGCAGCCAGTTCTTCCTCGTGTACCAGGACAGCAAGTTGCCGCCCAGCTACACACCGTTCGGAACCATCAAGGGTGGTCAGGACGTGCTGAAGAAGATCGCTGACGCGGGTGAGGCGACCGGTCAGGGCGACGGGGCGCCCCATGCCACCGTCGTCATCGACAAGGCGACCGTCACCAAGTAAATCCGGAAGTGCGGGATGCGGACAGCCGCCCTGCCGTTCGCCTATGTTGGCGGTGTGCAGGGCGTCTGTGGCCCCGCGAAAGAAACTGTGGACGATGCCCGGGGGTGAACAGCCCCTCGCAGGCGTCATGTGGAGGAGGCGCTGTGAGCAGCGACCCGTGGGGCCGCGTCGATGAGACCGGCACCGTGTACGTGCGTACGGCCGACGGTGAGAAGGTCGTCGGTTCCTGGCAGGCGGGATCTCCAGAGGAGGCCCTGGCCTACTTCGAGCGCAAGTACGAGGGCCTGGTTGTCGAGATCGGCCTCCTCGAACGGCGGGTGAAGACGACCGACCTGTCGGCCAAGGACGCCCATGCCGCGATCGACCACCTGCGCCAGCAGGTCGACGAGCACCACGCCGTCGGTGACCTCGATGCGCTGAGCAAGCGCCTCGACGCGCTGGTGGCGACGGTCGAGGCGCGCCGCGAGGAGCGCAAGGCGGAGAAGGCCAAGCAGACCGACGAGGCGAAGCACGCCAAGGAGGCGCTGGTCGTCGAGGCCGAGGAGCTGGCCCAGAGCGAGCAGTGGCGGGCGGCCGGTGAGCGGCTGCGGGCGCTCGTGGACATCTGGAAGGGCCTGCCGAGGCTCGACCGGAAGTCCGACGACGAGCTGTGGCACCGCTTCTCGCACGCCCGCTCGGCGTTCTCCAAGCGGCGCAAGGCCCACTTCGCCTCGCTGGACGCGCAGCGCGAGGAGGCTCGCAAGGCGAAGGAGAAGCTGGTCGCGGAGGCGGAGAGCCTTTCGGCGTCGACCGACTGGGCCGCTACGGCCGCCCGTTACCGCGACCTGATGGCCGAGTGGAAGGCCGCGGGCCGCGCCCAGCGCGAGGCCGAGGACGGCCTGTGGAACCGCTTCCGCGGCGCCCAGGACGTCTTCTTCGCGGCGCGCAGCGCGGTGTTCGCGGAGCGGGACGCCGAGCAGGCCGAGAACCTCAAGCTCAAGGAGGAGCTCGCGGCCGAGGCCGAGAAGCTGGTGCCGGTGAAGGATCTGAAGGCGGCCAGGGCCGCGTTCCGCTCCATCAACGAGCGCTGGGAGGCCATCGGCCACGTACCGCGCGACGCCCGCCCGAAGGTCGAGGGCCGGATGCACGCGGTGGAGAAGGCGCTCCAGGAGACCGAGGAGAACGAGTGGCGTCGTACGAACCCTGAGGCGCGCGCCCGCGCCGCGGGTCTGACGGGCCAGCTCCAGGACGCCGTCGACAAGCTGCGCGGGCAGGTCGAGGCGGCCCGCGCCGCTGGCAACAACGCCAAGGCCGACAAGCTCGCCCGCGAGCTCGAAGGCCGCCAGGCGCTGCTCGACCAGGCGCTGAAGGGCCTGGAGGAGTTCGGCGGCTGACGCCCCGGCTTACGCGAAAGGGCCCCGGTGCGGATCTCCGTACCGGGGCCCTTTGCTTACGTGCCTTACGGCCGCCGCGCCGAGGTGACGCGGTAGACGTCGTACACGCCCTCCACGCCGCGCACCGCCTTCAGGACGTGCCCCAGGTGCTTGGGGTCGCCCATCTCGAAGGTGAAGCGTGAGGTGGCCACCCGGTCGCGGGACGTCTGGACCGCCGCGGACAGGATGTTGACGTGCTGGTCGGACAGGACGCGGGTGACGTCGGACAGCAGCCGGGACCGGTCCAGCGCCTCCACCTGGATGGCGACCAGGAACACCGACGACTGGGTCGGTGCCCATTCGACGTCGAGGATGCGTTCCGGCTCCTTCGACAGCGAATCGACGTTGACGCAGTCGGCGCGGTGCACCGATACGCCGCTGCCGCGCGTGACGAACCCGATGATGGGGTCGCCGGGTACGGGCGTACAGCAGCGGGCCAGCTTGACCCACACGTCGTCGACGCCCTTGACCACGACACCCGGATCGGCGTTCGAGCGGCGCTTGCCCCGGCCGCGCGACGGCGGTGCGCTCTCGGCGATGTCCTCCGTGGCGGCCTCTTCGCCGCCGAGCGCCTGAACGAGCTTCTGGACGATGCTCTGCGCGGTGACGTGTCCCTCGCCGATCGCCGCGTACAGCGAGGAGATGTCGCTGTAGCGCATCTCGTGCGCGAGCGTGACGAGCGAGTCGCCGGTGAGGATGCGCTGGATCGGCAGGTTCTGCTTGCGCATGGCCCGCGCGATGGCGTCCTTGCCCTGCTCTATGGCCTCGTCGCGGCGCTCCTTGGAGAACCAGGCGCGGATCTTGTTGCGAGCCCGCGGCGACTTGACGAAGCCGAGCCAGTCGCGGGACGGGCCCGCGCCGGCCGCCTTGGAGGTGAAGACCTCCACTAGGTCGCCGTTGTCGAGGGTCGATTCGAGCGGTACGAGCCGCCCGTTGACCCGCGCTCCTATGGTGCGGTGGCCGACCTCGGTGTGGACGGCGTACGCGAAGTCGACGGGTGTGGCGCCGGCCGGCAGCGCTATGACGTCGCCCTTGGGCGTGAAGACGAAGACCTCGTTGCGGGAGAGGTCGAAGCGCAGGGACTCCAGGAACTCGCTGGGGTCCTCGGTCTCCTTCTGCCAGTCCAGGAGCTGGCGCAGCCACGCCATGTCGTTGACGGTGTCCTGGCCGCGTCCGGTGTTCTTGGGTACGTCGGTACGCACCTTGGAGGCGCCGGCGACGGCCTCCTGCTTGTACTTCCAGTGCGCGGCGATGCCGTACTCGGCGCGGCGGTGCATGTCGAACGTGCGGATCTGGAGTTCGACGGGCTTGCCGCTGGGGCCGATGACCGTCGTGTGCAGCGACTGGTACATGTTGAACTTCGGCATCGCGATGTAGTCCTTGAACCGGCCGGGGACCGGGTTCCATCGCGCGTGGACGGTGCCGAGGGCGGCGTAACAGTCGCGGACCGTGTCGACAAGTACACGAATCCCCACCAGGTCGTAGATCTCCGCGAAGTCACGGCCGCGGACGATCATCTTCTGGTAGACGCTGTAGTAGTGCTTCGGCCGGCCGGTGACGGTGGCCTTGATGCGGGCGGCGCGCAGGTCGGACTGGACCTCGTCGGTCACTATGGCGAGGTACTCGTCGCGCTTGGGCGCGCGCTCGGCGACGAGCCGCACGATCTCGTCGTACATCTTGGGGTAGAGGATCGCGAAGGCGAGGTCCTCCAGCTCCCACTTGATGGTGTTCATGCCCAGGCGGTGAGCCAGGGGCGCGTAGATCTCCAGCGTCTCGCGGGCCTTCTTCTCCTGCTTCTCCCGCTTGAGATAGCGCATGGTGCGCATGTTGTGCAGCCGGTCGGCGAGCTTGATGACCAGGACGCGCGGGTCCTTGGCCATGGCGACGACCATCTTGCGTACGGTCTCGGCCTGCGCGGCCTCGCCGAACTTGACCTTGTCGAGCTTGGTGACGCCGTCGACGAGCAACGCGACCTGGTCACCGAAGTCGCGGCGCAGGGTGTCCAGGCCGTACTCCGTGTCCTCGACGGTGTCGTGCAGCAGGCCCGCCATCAGCGTCGCGGGGTCCATGCCGAGTTCGGCGAGGATCGTCGTCACGGCGAGCGGGTGCGTGATGTACGGGTCGCCGCTCTTGCGCTTCTGGCCGCGGTGCCAGCGCTCGGCGACCTGGTAGGCGCGCTCGATCTGGCGCAGCGTCGACGTCTCGATCTTCGGGTCGTTGCTGCGCACGGCCCGCAGGAGCGGTTCGAGGACGGGGTTGTACGGGCTGGAGCGCTGTACGCCCAGTCGGGCGAGCCTGGCCCGTACCCGGTTGGAGGAGCCGCTGCCGGTGCGCGGGGTGGAGCCCTGGACCGGCTTGGGGGCGGACACCGGCGGCGTGGCGGCGCCGGCCCGCTCGGGGGCGGCCTTGGGCTTGCCGGTGGGCTCGGGGTTCCTCGCGGGAGGGCCGCTCTTGGCGGGGGCGCCGCTGCTCGCGGGAGGGTCGCCCTTCGCGGGCGTGGCAGGGTCGCTCTTCGCGGGCGGGGCGGGCCGGCCCGACGGGGGCGTGACCGGGCGCGCCGCGGCCTTGGCGGCCCGCTGCTGCGGGTCGGGCTGCGCGGCTGCGGACTCCCCCGGACGGGAGCTGGGGGAGAGTGGCTGGGCCTCGTCTGGCAAGAGCGCTCCTCGTGCGGGTCCGGGTCCCCCGGTCAGGCCCGGAAAGCCCATGGTAACGATGCCTGGCCTCCGGTTCGCCCCAGGGCCTGATACCTGAGCCAACGCGAAAGGCGGGTCCCCGAATTCCTCGGGGACCCGCCCATCACGTACAGCCGTGCTGGTCAGACCGTGATCAAGGCCTCCAGCGGAGCCCCGTGGAGCGCCGGTTCCAGGCGGCTGCGGCCGCCGAGGAATCCGAGTTCCATGAGGACCGCGACCCCGGCGACCTGCGCGCCCGCCCGCCGGATGAGCTCCAGCGAGGCCTCGGCGGTGCCGCCGGTGGCGAGGACGTCGTCGATGACGATGACGCGGTCGCCGTCGGCCAGGTCCTCGGCGTGGATCTCGATCTCGGCGGTGCCGTACTCCAGCTCGTACGCCTGCTTCAGCGTCGCACCCGGCAGCTTCCCCGCCTTGCGTACGGGGATGAAGCCGAGGCCGGCGCGGACGGCGACCGGCGCGGCCAGGATGAAGCCGCGGGCCTCCAGACCGACGATCTTCGTGGCGCCGGAGCGTACGCACAGCTCCGCGAGGGCGTCCGTCAGCGCCGTGAACGCCACCGGGTCCGCGAGCAGCGGGGTGATGTCCTTGAACATCACGCCGGGCTTCGGATAGTCCGGTACGTCACGGATGCGGCTGATCAGCAGATCCTGCGTGGTTGTCGTCATCGCCGCTTCCCCGAGGGCTTGCCGCGGCCACCGCTGCGGCCACGGGGCTGACCGACGACCGCACCGGCCGGTGCGGCGTCGTCCACGGCCCGGTCCTGCCGCTCGCCGGAGCCGACGGAGCCGTCGGTGTCGTCGGAGTCCGGCCACTCACCCTTGGCCGCCGCGGCCGCCCGCTTCGCGAGCACGCGCTTCTTCAGGGCCTTCATCTGCGGGTCGCGTTCCTTCAGGTCGGCGACGAGCGGAGTGGCGATGAAGATCGAGGAGTACGCACCGGCGGCCAGGCCGACGAAGAGCGACAGCGAGATGTCGTTGAGCATGCCCGCGCCCAGCACACCGCCGCCGATGAACAGCAGGCCCGCCACCGGGAGCAGCGCGACGACGGTGGTGTTGATGGAGCGCACCAGGGTGCCGTTGAGGCTGCGGTTGGCGATCTCGCTGTACGTCCAGCGCGTCTGCTTCGTGATGTCCTTCGACCCCTCCTTGAGACCGTCGAAGACGACGACGGTGTCGTAGAGGGAGTAACCGAGGATCGTCAGCAGACCGATCACGGTGCCGGGTGTGACCTCGAAGCCCACCAGTGCGTACACACCGACGGTGATGGTGAGGTCGTGGACCAGGGCGATGAGGGCGGCCAGGGCCATGCGCCACTCGAAGGCGATGGCGAGGTAGATGACCACCAGCACCATGAAGATCGCGAGGCCGGTCCAGGCCTTGTTGGCGATCTGCTCGCCCCAACTGGGGCCGACCAGCTCGGAGGTGATGTCGTCCGGCGCTACGCCGAGGTCCTTCGCGAGCTCGTCCTTGACCGGGTTGGCGGTGTCGGTGTCCAGACCGCTGATCTGGATGCGCATGCCGCCGTTGCCGAGCTCCTGGACGATCGCCTCGTGCCCGGAGGCCTTTTCGGCGTCCTCCTGGACCTGGGCGACGGAGACACCCGTCTTGGCCGTCGTGAAGACGGCGCCGCCCTCGAACTCGATGCCCATGACCAGACCGCGCACCGCCAGGCCGACGATGGCCGTGATCGTGATCAGGATCGACAGGCCGTACCAGATCTTCCGCTTGCCGACGAAGTCGTAACCGACCTCACCGTTGTAGAGGCGGGCGCCGAGATTGCCGAGTCGGGACATCTCAGGCCTCCTTCGGGTCGATGGGGGCGGTGACGCGACGGGTACGGCGCAGGGGAGGCTGTACGCCGAGCCGCTTGGGGTCCAGGCCGGACCACGGGTGGCCCTGGCCGAAGAACTTCGTACGCGCCAACAGCGTCATCAGCGGCTTGGTGAAGAGGAACACCACGACCACATCGAGCAGGGTGGTCAGGCCGAGCGTGAACGCGAAGCCCTGCACCTTGCCGACGGTCACGACGAACAGCACCGCGGCGGCGAGGAACGACACGAAGTCGGAGACCAGGATGGTGCGCCGGGCACGCGGCCAGGCACGCTCCACGGCGGGCTTGAGCGTGCGGCCCTCGCGGATCTCGTCACGGATGCGTTCGAAGTACACGATGAACGAGTCCGCGGTGATGCCGATGGCAACGATCGCACCACACACCGCGGGGAGGTTCAGCGCGAAGCCGATGCCCGGTCCGAGCAACGTCATGATCGTGTAGGTCAGGATCGCGGAGACGATGAGGCTCACGATCGCGACGAACGCCAGGCCGCGGTAGTACGCCAGCAGGTAGATAACGACCAGCGCGAGACCGATCGCACCGGCGATCAGGCCGGCCTTGAGCTGCTCGCCGCCGAGCGCGGCGGTGACGGTGGTGACGGTCTCCTCGCTGAAGGAGAGCGGCAGCGCGCCGTACGACAGGATGTTGGCCAGGTCCTGGGCGGACTCCTGGGTGAAGCTGCCGGAGATCTCCGCGTTGGCGCTCAGGGTCTCGTTGACGGAGGGCGCCGAGACGACTTCGCCGTCGAGGACGATGGCGAACTGGTTCTGCGGGGGCTGCTGCTGCGAGAGCTTGGCGGTGATCTTCTGGAACTTCTTGGAGCCGCCGTCGGTGAACTCCATGTTCACCTTCCAGCCGCCACCGCGCTGGGTGTCGAGCGTGGCGCTGGCGTCGTCGACGTCCTTGCCGTTGACCTCGGCCGGGCCCAGGATGTACTTCTCCCACTCACCCGCGTTGTTCTTGCCGCAGGCGACCATCGGGTCCTCGGGCTTGACGCCCCGGTTGGCCTGGACCCGGTCGGTCTTCTTGGTGCAGTCCAGAGCCGCGAACTTCTTCTCCAGCGCCGAGATCGCGGGGTCGGGCGACGGCGTGGCCGCCGGCTTGTCGCCCTTGTCCGGGCTCTTGGAGGCACTGCCCGTGGGGGTCGGCGTCGGGTCCTTCTTGAGCCCGTCCGTCACCGCGCGGCCCTGCGTGGTGGCGGTGGCCGTCGGCGTCGCGGGAGGCGTGGACTTGCCGTCCTTGCCGCCCGCGGAGGGCTTCGGGGAGGGAGTGGCGTCGGGCGTCGGCGTACCGGCGGTGTACGTCACGACCGGCCGGAAGTAGAGCTGAGCGGTGGTGCCGACCTGCTCCCGAGCCTGCTTCTCGTTCGTCCCCTTGGGGATGTTGACGATGATGTTCTCTTCGCCCTGAGTCTGGACCTCGGCCTCAGAGACACCCAGACCATTGACACGGCGGTCGATGATGCCGACCGCCGTGTCCATGTTGGTCTTGTTGATGGCGTTCGGCTTGCCCGGCTCGGGCTTCGCCTTGAGCGTGATGCTCGTGCCGCCGGCGAGGTCGATGCCCAGACGCGGTGTGAGCTCACCGGTCGCGAACATCCCGCTGGTGAGCGCGACCATGGCGATCACGATCAGAGCCAGGGCGCGCCCTGGCCTGCCCGGAGCCCCCGCGGGCCTGCGGCCCTTCTTCGGTGCTGCCACCTTCTCGTTTCTCCCTGTCCAACCGCCCCCGCGCCGGGTGAGCGCCAAGGCGGCCACGAAGTATGTGGGGCCCAGCCCCGCGGAAGTCGACACGATCCGGGGACCGGGGTACGCCGGTGGGCGCGCCGCGGTCCCCCTACGTGACTACTTCGCGTCGCTCTCGCCGTCGGTCTTCTTGTCCTTCGGCTCGTCGCCGGCCGCGTCGGCCGCGTCGTGCGCCTTCTCCGCGTCGTCCCCGCCGGCCTTCTTGCCGAGGTCGATACGCGCGACGTCGTCCTCGTCCTTGTCCTTGTCCGCGTCCGCGGTCTCGGTCAGCGAGGAGGCGTCGTCCGGGACGACCGGAGCGTCGATCTTGAGGTCACCGTCGCCGTGGACGATGCGGTTGTACTCCTCGTCGTCGAGGACGGCGCCGATGGAGTTCTTCGCGTAGACGGCGTGCACGCCCGGCGCGACCTCGAGGAGGACCGTGTCGTCGTTGACTTCCTTGACGGTGGCGTACATGCCCCCGATCGTCCGGACGCCGGTGCCGGGCTGCATTTCGTCGCGCATCTGCGCAGCCGCCTGCTGCTTCTTCTTGGCGGACCGGGTCATCAGGAACATGGCCCCGATGAGCACGATGAAGGGGAGGAGTGTCATGAGAGTCACGGGACGGAAATTCCTTCGCACGACCGCGCCGGGGAGCGGCCTGATCTACGGGGGGTGGGCACGCCGACCTGGAAGGGCGGCATCGGCGGAGTCTAAGCGAGTCCGCATCAATGGAACAACGCCCAGCATCGCACCGTGGTTCCTGACAGGGCGACCCTCCGCGCCGTCAGGTCCATCACGTCCCAAAGAGTCCCGTTTGTCCATTTCCTCCGTTACCCTGCCGAGGCGGTACGAGCCCCAGGTGCGCCCAGGCGGCAGGCGTGGCCACCCGGCCCCTCGGCGTACGGGCCAGCAGGCCTTCCCGTACGAGGAAGGGCTCGGCCACCTCTTCGACCGTCTCCCGCTCCTCCCCCACCGCCACCGCGAGCGTGGACAGTCCCACGGGCCCGCCGCCGAACAGCTTGAGCAGCGCGCCGAGCACGGCCCGGTCGAGGCGGTCCAGGCCACGGGCGTCGACCTCGTACACCTTGAGAGCGGCGGCGGCGATGTCACGGTCGATGACGCCGTCGGCCTTGACCTGGGCGTAGTCACGGACGCGGCGCAGCAGGCGGTTGGCGATACGGGGCGTACCGCGGGAGCGTCCGGCGATCTCCGCCGCGCCGTCCACGTCGATCTCCAGGTCGAGGAGCCGGGCGGAGCGGTGGACGACCCGCTCCAGCTCGGCCGGTTCGTAGAACTCCATGTGCCCGGTGAAGCCGAAGCGGTCGCGCAGCGGCGGCGGGAGCAGTCCGGCCCTGGTGGTGGCGCCGACCAGGGTGAAGGGGGGCAGCTCCAGCGGGATGGCGGTGGCGCCGGGCCCCTTGCCGACGATCACGTCGACGCGGAAGTCCTCCATGGCCATGTAGAGCATCTCTTCGGCCGGCCGGGACATCCGGTGGATCTCGTCGAGGAAGAGCACCTCGCCCTCCTGGAGGGAGGAGAGGATCGCGGCGAGGTCTCCGGCGTGCTGGATGGCGGGGCCCGAGGTGATGCGGATGGGGGCGTTCATCTCGGCCGCGATGATCATCGAGAGGGTTGTCTTGCCCAGGCCGGGGGCGCCGGACAGCAGCACGTGGTCGGCGGTGGCGCCGCGCGCGCGGGCCGCCCGCAGGACCAGGTCGAGCTGCTCGCGGACCTTCTCCTGGCCCACGAACTCGTCGAGGTCCTTGGGGCGCAGCGCCGCCTCGACGGCCTGGTCCTCGCCGTCGGAGCCGGAGTCGACCAGCCGCTGGTCGATGTCGGGTCCGGTGTCGTCCCAGTTCATTTACGGATCTCTCGAATCAGCGGGCGCGGTTGAGGGTCTGGAGCGCGGCGCGCAGCAACTGCGGCACGGGCGGCCGGCTGCCCCCGGCGAGGGCCGCCTCGGCCTGCGGGGCCACCGCCGCGACCGCCTCCTCGGCCTCGCGGGACGCGTACCCGAGACCGATGAGCGCGGCCTGGAGCTGCTCGCCCCACGGTGCGGGCCCCGACGCGGCGCGCTGGGCGCCGACGTGGCCGCCGGTGCCGAGCGGCTCCCCCAGACGCCCCTTGAGTTCGAGGAGCAGCTTCTGGGCGCCCTTCTTCCCGATGCCCGGCACGGCGGTGAGCGCCTTCTCGTCACCTGTGGAGACGGCCAGGCGCAGCGCGTCGGGCGAGTGCACGGCGAGCATGGCCTGGGCGAGCCGGGGGCCGACGCCGCTGGCGGTCTGGAGCAGCTCGAAGACCTGCCGCTCGTCGTCGTCGGCGAAGCCGTAGAGGGTCAGCGAGTCCTCGCGTACGACCAGGGAGGTCGCGAGCTTCGCGTCCTGCCCCATGCGGAGCGTGGACAGCGTGTTCGGCGTGCACTGCACGGCCATGCCGATGCCGCCGACCTCGATGACCGCCGTGGTGGGGGCGAGTGCGGCGACCGGGCCGCTGACGAACGCGATCATCGCGTGACCTTCCGTACGGGGATGCGGGGCGCGCGGGCGGCGGCGTGCGCCTGCTGGAGGCGGTTGACCGCGGGGGCGCGCCAGATGTGACAGATGGCGAGCGCGAGGGCGTCGGCGGCGTCGGCCGGTCTGGGCGGTGCGTCCAGCCGCAGCAGCCGGGTCACCATGGCACCGACCTGGTCCTTCTCGGCCCGGCCGTTTCCGGTGACCGCCGCTTTGACCTCACTGGGCGTATGCAGGGCGACGGGCAGCCCGCGCCGCGCCGCGCAGAGCATGGCGACCGCGCTGGCCTGGGCCGTACCCATGACCGTACGGACGTTGTGCTGGCTGAACACCCGCTCCACGGCGACGAATTCGGGCCGGTGCTCGTCGAGCCACGCCTCTATGCCGCGCTCGATGGCGACCAGTCGCTCCCCCAGCTCGGCGTCCGACGGCGTACGGACGACTCCGACCCCGAGCATCCTCAGGGGGCGGCCCGCGGCGCCTTCGACCACGCCGACGCCGCACCGGGTCAGCCCCGGGTCCACGCCCAGTACGCGCATCGCGTCCCTCCCCCTCACTCTTTCGACTGATCAGCACAGTAGCGGCTGGCTCTGACAACGCACGGACGGGCCGCCGGGAGCGTGTCCCGTCGGCCCGTCCGTACGACGTGCTGATCAGCCCTCAGGCCGCGTCGACCTTCTCCATGACCTCGTCGGAGACGTCGAAGTTGGCGAAGACGTTCTGTACGTCGTCGCTGTCCTCCAGCGCGTCGATGAGCTTGAAGATCTTCCGCGCGCCCTCTTCGTCGAGCTCGACCTGCATGGTCGGGACGAAGTTGGCGTCCGCCGAGTCGTAGTCGATGCCGGCCTCCTGGAGCGCGGTGCGGACCGCGACCAGGTCGGTGGCCTCGCTCAGAACCTCGAAGGACTCACCGAGGTCGTTGACCTCCTCGGCGCCCGCGTCGAGCACCGCACCGAGGACGTCGTCCTCGGTGAGCTCGCCCTTGGGGACGACCACGACACCCTTGCGGTTGAAGAGGTACGAGACGGAGCCCGGGTCGGCCATCGAGCCGCCGTTGCGGGTCATGGCGACCCGCACGTCGGAGGCGGCACGGTTGCGGTTGTCGGTGAGGCACTCGATGAGCACCGCGACACCGTTGGGGCCGTAACCCTCGTACATGATGGTCTCGTAGTCGACGCCGCCCGCCTCGAGACCGCCGCCGCGCTTGACCGCGGAGTCGATGTTCTTGTTGGGGACGGAGCTCTTCTTCGCCTTCTGGATGGCGTCGAAGAGAGTCGGGTTGCCGTCGATGTCGGCGCCGCCGGTGCGCGCCGCGACCTCGATGTTCTTGATCAGCTTCGCGAAGAGCTTGCCGCGCTTGGCATCGATCACGGCCTTCTTGTGCTTCGTCGTAGCCCATTTAGAGTGGCCGGACATCCGCCTGTCTCCTTCGCGTCACCAAATACTGCTGCGTTCGGCAGAGATCCTACCGGGATCCCGTCAGCGTACGGCGCGCACCATCTCGGTGAAGAGCCGGTGCACCCGGTGGTCGCCCGTCAGTTCGGGGTGGAACGACGTGGCGAGGGCGTTGCCCTGGCGTACGGCGACGATGTGCCCGTCGTGCTCCGCGAGCACCTCGGCCTGCGCACCGACCGACTCCACCCACGGGGCGCGGATGAAGACGCCCTCGACGGGGCCGTCCTCGATGCCCGCGATCTCGACCTTCGCCTCGAACGACTCGTTCTGGCGCCCGAAGGCGTTGCGGCGCACGATCATGTCGATGCCGCCGAACGTCTCCTGACCCGAGCGCGGGTCCAGGATCTTGTCGGCGAGCATGATCAGGCCGGCGCACGTGCCGTAGACGGGCAGGCCGTCCTTGATGCGCTCGCGCAGCGGCTCCTGCATGCCGAAGAGCACGGCCAGCTTGGACATGGTGGTGGACTCGCCGCCGGGGATGACCAGGCCGTCGAGCTCGGCGAGCTCCTCGGGGCGCCGGACCGGCCTGGCCGTGGCGTCCGCCACGGCCAGGGCGACCAGGTGCTCCCGTACGTCGCCCTGGAGAGCCAGGACGCCGATCACAGGGTTGCTCATGTCCGGCACTACCAGCCGCGGTTGGCGTAGCGCTCGGACTCGGGGAGGGTGTCGCAGTTGATGCCGACCATGGCCTCGCCCAGGTTCCGGGACGCGTCCGCGATGATCTTCGGGTCGTCGTAGAAGGTGGTGGCCTTCACGATCGCGGCGGCGCGGGCGGCCGGGTCGCCGGACTTGAAGATGCCGGAGCCGACGAAGACGCCCTCGGCGCCGAGCTGGCGCATCAGCGCGGCGTCGGCGGGGGTGGCGACACCGCCCGCGGAGAACAGCACCACCGGAAGCTTTCCGAGCTCGGCCACCTCCTTGACGATCTCGTACGGGGCGCGGAGCTCCTTGGCGGCGGCGTACAGCTCGTTGTTGTCGAAGCCGCGCAGCTTGGCGATCTCGTTCTTGATCTGGCGCAGGTGACGCACGGCCTCGACGACGTTGCCGGTGCCGGCCTCGCCCTTCGAGCGGATCATGGCCGCGCCCTCGGCGATACGGCGCAGGGCCTCACCCAGGTTGGTGGCGCCACAGACGAAGGGGGTGGTGAACGCCCACTTGTCGGAGTGGTTGACCTCGTCGGCCGGGGTCAGGACCTCGGACTCGTCGATGTAGTCGACGCCGAGGGACTGCAGGACCTGGGCCTCGACGAAGTGGCCGATGCGGGACTTGGCCATGACCGGGATCGAGACGGCCTCGATGATCTCTTCGATCATGTTCGGGTCGGACATCCGGGCCACGCCGCCGTCCTTGCGGATGTCGGCGGGCACGCGCTCCAGCGCCATGACGGCCACGGCGCCCGCGTCCTCGGCGATCTTCGCCTGCTCGGCGTTGACGACGTCCATGATCACGCCGCCCTTGAGCTGCTCAGCCATGCCGCGCTTCACGCGTGCGGTGCCGGTCTCGGGGGCCTGGAAGTTGCTGGTGCTGGACACGGATGGACCTCACTCGGAGAAAGAAGGTTCTTGCTGCCTTAGAGAGAACATCGCCGGACCAGTCCACTGCAAGGGCCAATGTTCAGCCGGTGGATCGTTTTGCTAGCTGCCGGGGCGGTCGGCCAGTGCCACGGGGGGCTCATCGTCCATCTCGAACGCCAGCGGGAACGGGGCGTGGCCGGCCAGCCGGAACCACCGGACCTTGCGGTGGCGGCGCAGGGCGCGGGCGGCGCGTACGGAGTCGTTGTGGAAGCGCCGGGCCATGGGTACGCGCCGTACCGCCGCCGCGAGCTCCCCCGCGGCGTCCTCACCGCCGGGCGCCTCCTTGACCGCCTCGACCTGCGCCGCCTCCCCGAAAACCGCCCGCAGCGCCTGGCTGAGCTCGCTCTCGGCGACCTCGCGGTGGTCCTCCTCGGCCTGGCGGGCGGCGTGCGCGGCCTGGTACAGCAGGATCGACGCGGCGGGATCGAGCACTCCGGAGGTCGCCAGCTCCTGAGTGACCGAGGCCCGGCGCAGGAGCTGGGCGTCGAGCGCGGCTCGGGAGGCGTCGATACGGGCGTGCAGTCGGTCGAGCCGGCCGGCGGTCCAGCTGAGGTACAGCCCGATCGCGAGGAGGGCTACGACGATCCAGATGAGGGTTACGGTCACGGACGGCCACGTTACCGGGGGGTCGGTGCGGCGTTGTGGGTGCCGGGGGCGGGCCGCTCCGGGGGCGGCGTTCGGGACTGCATGATTTAGCCGCAGCCCAGCGTTCCTTGTACGACGCCCACTCCCTGCGCACAAATCACGCTTTACGTCCCGAACACCACCCCCTGCGCGCCCCGCCCCCTCCCGCCGGTGGCGAAGTGCGGGTGGTTCGCGGGTGGTTCTCGGTTCCGGGCGGAGCAAGTGCCGGGCCCGGCCCGGCCAACCGTTCAGTCTCAGGGCTCTGGGGGGCGGCAACGGCTGTGACCGCACGCCACGACGGCGGGAGGGGGTCGGGGCCGTAGGGAGCGGTGTTCGGGACGTAAAGCGTGATTTGTGGGCTGGACGCCGGGGAGGCTTTCAGGCACCCCGGCACCGCGCCTAAATCATGCAGTCCCGAATGCCGCTCCCGTAGGGCCCGGCCCCCGGCACGTCACAACAAGCCGCTCCCGGGCCCGGCCCCCCGCACGAGCAACAACCCCGGCGTCAGTCCCTCGCCAGCCCGAACCTCGCCCGCAGCCCCGTGCGTTCGTCCGTGTCCACCGACGCCGCGCCGTCCGTCACCGTCTCGTACACCGCCAGGATGTCCGCCGCCACCGTCGACCAGTCGAAGCGCCGTACGTGCGCCGAGCCCCGCAGCCGCAGCTCCACCAGCCGCTCCGGATCCCCCAGCAGCCGTACCGCCGCCGCCGCGAGCGCGTCCGCGTCCTCGTTGGCGAAGAGCTCGCCGGCCGCTCCCTGGTCCAGTACCTGCGCGAACGCGTCGAGGTCGCTCGCCAGCACCGCCGCTCCCGCCGACATCGCCTCGACCAGGATGATGCCGAAGCTCTCGCCGCCGGTGTTCGGCGCGACGTACAGGTCGACACTGCGCAGCAGCCGCGCCTTGTCCTCGTCGCTGACCATGCCGAGGAATTCGACGCGGTCCCGCATCTGCGCCGGCAGCGAGGCCACCGCCTCCTCCTCGTCGCCGCGCCCCGCCACCAGCAGCCGCGTGTCCGGGCGCTCGGCCAGGATCTTCGGGAGGGCGCGCATCAGGACGGGCAGGCCCTTGCGGGGCTCGTCGATGCGGCCGATGAAGCCGATGGTCTGCCCCTGCCACTCCGCCTTCGCGTCCGCCTTGGCGAAGAAGTCGACGTCGACGCCGTTGGGGATGACGACCGCGTCGCCGCCGAGGTGCTCGACGAGCGTGCGCCGCGCGTACTCGCTCACCGCGATACGCGCGCTGATCTTCTCCAGCGCGGGCTGCAGGATCGGGTATGCGGCGATCATCGCGCGCGACTTGGGGTTGGAGGTGTGGAAGGTGGCGACGATCGGCCCCTGCGCCACCCAGCACGCGAGCAGGCCCAGCGAGGGCGAGGTCGGCTCGTGGATGTGGATGACGTCGAACGTGCCGTCGTGCAGCCACCGCCGTACCCGTGCGGCGGAGAGGAACCCGAAGTTCAGGCGGGCGACCGAGCCGTTGTACGGCACCGGGACGGCCCGGCCCGCGGACACGACGTACGGCGGCAGCGGCGTCTCGTCGTCGGCCGGCGCCAGGACCGACACCTCGTGCCCGAGCCCGATCAGATGCTCGGCCAGGTCCCGGATGTGGAACTGGACGCCGCCCGGCACGTCCCACGAGTACGGGCAGACAATGCCGATCTTCACGAGGTCTCCTGACGCGGCTCGAGGTCGTCGAGCCACAGCCGTTGCAGCATGTGCCAGTCCTCCGGGTGCTCGGCGATACCGGTGGCGAAGGCATCCGCCAGCGCCTGCGTCATGACCGACGTCTTCTCGGCGCGCGTACCCGTCTCCGGTACGTCGACGGGCGGGTGGACCCGCCCCCGCATCACCGGCGAGTCGTCATACCAGAGCGTCACCGGCAGCAGCAGCGCCCCAGTCTGCTGCGCCAGCAGCGCGGGCCCGCTGGGCATCCGCGCCGTGTCGCCGAAGAACTTCACCTCGGTGCCCGAGGCGGACAGGTCCCGGTCGGCGACCAGGCAGACGAGGCCACCGGCCCGCAGCCGCCGCGCCAGCGTCCCGAAGGCGCTGCCGCCCTCGTGCGGCAGGACCTCCATCCCGAGGCCCTCCCGGTACGCGACGAACCGGTCGTACAGCGTCTCGGGCTTGAGCCGCTCGGCGACGGTGGTGAACGGGACTTCCAGCTTGGTGGTGACCCAGGCGCCCGCGAGATCCCAGTTGGCCAGGTGCGGCAGCGCGACGATGACGCCGCGCCCGGTGGCGAGGGTGTCGGTCAGGCGCTCTATGCCCTGGACCTCTATGCCGTTCCTGATGCGCTCCGGGCTCCACGCGGGCAGCCGGAAGGATTCCATCCAGTAGCGCATGTACGAGCGCATCCCGGCCCTGGACAGCTCGGCGAGACGCTCGGGGCCGGCGTCCGGGACGACGCGGGCGAGGTTGGACTCCAGGCGCAGCACACTCACGCCGCGCCGCTTCCAGACGGTGTCCGCGATCCTGCGCCCGAGGGCGACGGCCACCGGTTCGGGCAGCTTCTTGACGGTGGCCCAGCCGAGGCCGTACAGGCTGTCCGTCAGCCGTTCCCTGGCGCCGCTCACGACGTGGCCTCACTCCCCGGCGCGGTGGCGGCGTCCGCCTCCGCCGCTTCCCTGCGTACGGTCACGACCCGCTGCCCCAGGGTCACCAGGCTGCCGACGGCCACGGCCCACAGGGCGATGGGCAGCAGTACGCCGATGCCCGGTACCCCGAAGCCGTGCAGTCCGGCGAGACCGGCGGCGACGAGCGTGATCACGAGCCGTTCGGCGCGCTCCACCAGGCCGTTGACCGCGACGGGCAGGCCGATCGATTCGCCCCGCGCCTTCGTGTACGAGACGACCTGGCCGCTGGCGAGGCAGAAGATGGCGACGGCGCACAGCACGTTGTCGTTGCCGGTGCCCGCGTACCAGAGCGCGATCCCGCCGAAGACCGCCGAGTCGGCGACGCGGTCGAGCGTCGAGTCCAGGAAGGCGCCCCAGCGGCTGAACACCCCCGCCTGCCTCGCCATATTGCCGTCGACGAGGTCGGAGAAGACGAAGAGCGTGATGACGATCGTGCCCCAGAAGAACTCTCCACGGGGGAAGAAGACCAGCGCACCCGCCATCACTCCGGCCGTACCGATGAGCGTCACCGCGTCGGGGCTCACCCCGCGACGGAGGAGAAACGCGGCGAACGGTGTGAGGACACGCGTAAAGAATGCACGCGCGTACTTGTTCAGCATGGCCTTCCCGAGGGTCGGTGCGCCGTGCGGCCCCTATGGCTGCCGGCTGGCCCATCGTATCGACGACCGGCCTCCGGCACCGCCGGGGCATCGCCGGGCCGTGACGGGGCTCCTGCCGCCTGTCGGTGGCGACCTACGTATGGACGCGCCGTGGCTGGAGTGGAAAGCTCGAATGACCGCGGGCGTCACTGGTGTCGCCTCGTCACTGCGGCTCCCACATGTCCGCGCCCCCTCTCCTCACCGTGCTCGAACTGGGAGGCAAGGATCATGGGCGAAAAGACGCAATCACACCCCGGAGCCGCCGGCAGGGCAGCGGCGGCCGACCGGCCCTCGTCCGTACGCAACGTGGTGCTGGTCGGCCACAGCGGCTCCGGAAAGACCACCCTGGCCGAGGCCCTCGCGCTGGCGACGGGAGCGGTCAACAGGGCGGGCCGCGTCGAGGACGGCGCGACCGTCTCCGACTACGACGAGATCGAGCACCGGCAGCAACGCTCGGTGCAGCTGTCGCTGCTCCCCGTCGAATGGGGCGGCATAAAGATCAATCTGATCGACACTCCCGGATACGCCGACTTCGTCGGGGAACTGCGGGCCGGTCTGCGAGCGGCGGACGCGGCCCTTTTCGTCGTCTCGGGCTCGGACGGCGTGGACGGCGCGACCCGGATGCTGTGGGAGGAGTGCGCCGCGGTCGGCATGCCGCGGGCCATCGTCTTCACCCACCTCGAAGCGGCCAGGTCCGACTTCGACGAGATGACCCGGGTCTGCGCGCAGACCTTCGGCGGCGACGACCCCGACGCCGTACTGCCGCTGTATCTGCCGCTGTACGGACCCCGGGGACCCGACGGCCACGCCCCGGTCGAGGGGCTCGTCGGCTTGCTGTCGCAGCGGGTCTTCGACTACTCCTCCGGCGAGCGCAAGGAGACACCGCCGGACGAGGAGCAGCTGCCCCGGATCGCGGCCGCCCGCGACCGGCTGATCGAGGGGATCATCGCCGAGAGCGAGGACGAGACCCTCATGGACCGCTACCTCGCCGGCGAGGAGATCGACTACAAGACGCTCGTCGAAGACCTGGAACGGGCCGTGGCACGCGGCACCTTCCACCCGGTACTCGCCGCCGCGCCGGCGACGGAGGGCAACCGCGAGGGCATCGGCACGATCGAGCTGCTGGAGCTGATCACGGGCGGTTTCCCGACCCCCGCCGAGCGCGAGGCGCCCGCCGTCACCACACCGGACGGCCGTCCGCGCCCGCCGGTCACCTGCGACCCCGACGGGCCGCTGGTCGCCGAGGTCGTCAAGACGGCGTCCGACCCGTACGTCGGGCGGGTCAGCCTGGTGCGGGTCTTCTCCGGCACGCTGCGGCCCGACGAGACGGTGCACGTGTCGGGGCACGGCCTCACGGACCGGGGCCACGAGGACCACGACGTGGAGGAGCGGATCGGCTCCCTGTCCTCGCCCTTCGGCAAGCAGCAGCGCACCATGAACCGCTGCATCGCGGGTGACATCGCCAGCGTCGGGAAACTGATGCGGGCCGAGACCGGGGACACCCTGTCCTCGAAGGACGACCCGCTGCTGATGGAACCGTGGACCATGCCCGACCCGCTGCTGCCGCTCGCCATCCAGGCCCACAGCAAGGCCGACGAGGACAAGCTCTCCCAGGGGCTCGCGCGGCTGGTCGCCGAGGACCCGACGATGCGCCTGGAGCAGAACCAGGACACCCGTCAGCTGGTGCTGTGGTGCCTGGGCGAGGCTCACCGGGACGTGGCGCTGGAGCGGCTGCGCAGCCGGTACGGGGTGCGGGTGGACGTCGTACCGCACAAGGTGTCGCTGCGCGAGACGTTCGGGGCGCAGGCGTTCGGCCGCGGGCGGCACGTGAAGCAGTCCGGTGGCCACGGGCAGTACGCGATCTGCGAGATCGAAGTGGAGCCGTTGCCGCCGGGGAGCGGCATCGAGTTCGTCGACAAGGTCGTCGGAGGCGCGGTACCACGCCAGTTCATCCCGTCCGTCGAGAAGGGCGTACGCGCCCAGGCGGCGCGCGGGGTCGCGGCCGGCTATCCGCTCGTGGACGTACGTGTCACGCTGACCGACGGGAAGTCCCACTCGGTCGACTCCTCCGACGCGGCGTTCCAGACGGCGGGCGCGCTGGCACTGCGCGAGGCCTCGGCCGAGGCGAAGATCCACCTCCTGGAGCCGGTCGCCGAGGTGCTGGTGCTGGTGCCGGACCAGTACGTGGGGCCGGTGATGAGCGACCTGTCGGGACGGCGGGGGCGCGTGGTGGGAACCGAGCAGGCGGGGCACGGGCGCACGCTCGTACGGGCCGAGGTGCCGGAGATCGAACTCGGACGGTACGCCCTGGACCTGCGGTCGGTCTCGCACGGCACCGGACGGTTCAGCCGCTCGTACGCCCGCCACGAACCGATGCCGCCCCAGCTCGCGGGCAAGATCCGCGAACAGGCGGAAAGCGGAACATAATTGACAGACCGCCCGCCCAATTTACTTGCGGCGGGCGGCATTTCACCGCCCCACCACGGGCAGAGTCACCCTGGATCATCCCTGGACACGGCGGATACGCTGGACGCTCCGGGCGCCCCGGCTCACAAGGTGTGCGGGGCACGGCAGTTGGGCAGAGGCCGCAGGAGCGGTTGCGTGCGGCGATGGGGGCAGCAGTGGCGGATGACGGGTTCGACTTCTCACCGGGGGCGCAGGTCCCGCTCCAGGGCTCCGCGGGCCAGACGGCGGCGACGCAGGCGCTCGCCTCGGCGGCGTACCGCGACAGCCCGGTCACCGAGATCCTCAAGACCAACAGCGAATGGCACAAGTCCGAGGTGAAGAAGGGCAAGCTCTCCCTCCTCGAACCGAACCTGGGCGAGGCCTTCTCCCGCGCCGTACAGGTGCGCATGCTCGGCGGGGCCCGCAAGGCGCTCATCCAGTCCTTCGGCACCGAACCGCAGACCGTCGTCGAGCACTGCCTCGCGGCGACCCGCATCCGCAAGGAAAGGGACGCCAAGCTCACCGGCATCATGGCGCTGTTCGGCCTGCTGTTCCTGCCGGGACTGCTCGTCTGGCTGGGCGTCTTCCAGCTGCGCCGTACGATCGCGGGCTCCAAGGACAAGCGGGCCGGCGCGCTCGCCACCACCGCACTGGTCGCCCTCGGCGGTCTCCTCGTGCTCGCCCTCATCAAACTGCCCTTCGGCGGATTCTGGGCGCTCTACCTGCGGGCGATGCTCGTCGCGCCCATCATCGGCTGGCTGTGGGCCAAGCGGATCAGCGAGTCCACGGCCCAGGACATGCGGACCCGCTGGGAGAGTCTGCTGTCGGGCGGCGGCGTGGGCGCCAAGATTCCCGAAGCCGTACCACGCGACCCCAACGAGTCCGCCGCCGAGCAGCTGCGCCAGTCGCTCGCCAAGCTCACCGCCGAGCAGTACAGCAACTCGGTCTTCTACGCGGGACCCAAGGGAATACTCGGCATGGGCACCCGCTGGGGCAGCTGGCAGCTCGCCGAGGAGCTCGTACCGCGCGAAGCCGGCAAGGAGATCCACGGATTCCGCAGCTGGGACGTCGTACGCGCCATCCACGACCAGCTGCGCATGCTGGAGCGCGGCCCCCTGCACACCGGTGGCTTCCCCAAACCCTCCGTACGGCACTGGATCGTCGCCCCGATCGGTGAGAACGCGGGCGAGGTGACCAGGCCCGGCGGCCAGGACGTCGACGCGTACCAGATCAAGGGCCACGAGATACAGCGGATCTGCAACGAGCAGCAGTTCGGCGCCGGAAACCGCCACTATCTGGGCGTTCAGTTCACGCTCTGGGACGGCCAGCTGATCATCACCATGCTGATCACCGTCACCGTGCTGCACGAGACGCTGCGCATCGAGGTCACGGGCCACGCCCTGGGCCCGGTCCACTCCCTCTTCACCACAAAGCCGGCGGCCAAGACGGTGACCGTCAGCAAGCCGGTCAAGTTCTGGGAGACGGTGGACAAGAAGCTGCCGCTCGTCGACGCCAACGAAGTGGTACGCCTGGCCGTCCGCGCACCGTTCACCTGGTTCCCGCCGCTCCTCGACTACTTCGGCGGCAAGATCACGCTCCCCGAGCCCTTCGGCCTGCGGCACGCCTGGGCCGAGAAGCCCTGGCGGCACCGCTTCATGGCCGACGACGCGATGCGCGCGGCCACGCCCGTACTGCGCGTCGTCCACGCGGCGGCCATCCGCGTGCTCGACGACCACGGCGTGGACACCGACCGCTTCAGCAACCGCTCGCTGGTCCTCAGCGGCCTCATCCAGGACGCGGCACCGAGGAAGGCCGACGTGTACGACGCGTGACGCGGCCCGGGGGCCGGGAGACCGGGAGGGGCGGCCCGGTCAGTTCGCTGCGGGCCAGGCGTCGGCCAGCATCTTGCGGGTGTCCCCCAGCAGCTGCGGCAGCACCTTCGTGTGCCCCACGACCGGCATGAAATTCGTGTCCCCGCCCCAGCGCGGCACCACGTGCTGGTGCAGATGCGCCGCGATGCCCGCCCCGGCGACGGCGCCCTGGTTCATCCCGATGTTGAACCCCTGCGCCCCGGAGGCGGTACGCAGCGCCGCCACCGCGCGCTTGGTGAAGGAAGCGAGCTCGGCGGTCTCGGCGTCGTCCAGGTCCGTGTAGTCGGCGACGTGGCGGTACGGGACGACCATCAGGTGCCCGCCGGTGTACGGGTAGAGGTTCAGCACCGCGTACACCCGCTCACCGCGTGCGATGACCAGCCCGTCCTCGTCGGACTTCGCCGGAATCGAGCAGAACGGGCAGCCGTCCCCGGCCCCCGGACCGGTCGGCTTGTTCTCCCCCTGGATGTACGCCATCCGGTGGGGCGTCCACAGGCGCTGGAACGCGTCCGGCGTCCCGACTCCGATCTGCTGCTCCGGCTCAATGGTCATGCGGGCCAGCATATTCCCTGGCGTGGCAGGACAAGCGGCGAGGGGCAGCCCCGGATGGGACCGCCCCTCGAAAACCCCCGCGCGTGCGGGGAACTGGTCGGCATCTGTCATGTGCGACCGATAGCGTCCGGATCACCCCCGCTTACGCGGGGACCGCGTCACACCTGCACCCGGCGCTCCACCACGTCAACGAGCTTCGCCAGCGCCTGGTCACGCGGGATGCCATTTTCCTGGGACCCGTCGCGGTAGCGGAACGACACCGTGCCGGCGCTCATGTCCTCGTCGCCGACGATGATCATGAACGGTACCTTGTTGCGCTGCTGGTTGCGGATCTTCTTCTGCATACGGTCAGAGGAGGCGTCCACCTCGACCCGCAGCCCCTTCTTCTTCGCCTCGGCGGCGAACTCCTGAAGGTACGGAATGTGCGCGTCGCCAATCGGGATGCCGACCGCCTGCACCGGAGCCAGCCACACCGGGAACGCACCCGCGTAGTGCTCGAGCAACACCGCGAAGAACCGCTCGATGGAGCCGAACAGTGCGCGGTGGATCATCACCGGACGCTGCTTGCTGCCGTCGGGGCCGGTGTACTCCAGGTTGAAGCGCTCCGGCAGGTTGAAGTCGAGCTGGACGGTCGACATCTGCCACGTACGGCCGATGGCATCGCGGGCCTGGACCGAGATCTTCGGGCCGTAGAAGGCGGCGCCGCCCGGGTCCGGCACCAGCGGCAGCCCCTGCTTCTCGGCCACCTGCCGCAGCGTCTCGGTGGCCTCTTCCCAGATCTCGTCCGAGCCGACGAACTTCTCCGGGTCCTTGGTGGACAGCTCCAGGTAGAAGTCGGTCAGGCCGTAGTCGCGCAGCAGCCCGAGGACGAAGGTGAGCGTACGGTCGAGCTCCTCCGCCATCTGCTCCTTGGTGCAGTAGATGTGCGCGTCGTCCTGGGTGAAGCCCCGCGCGCGGGTCAGGCCGTGCACGACGCCCGACTTCTCGTACCGGTACACGGTCCCGAACTCGAAGAGGCGCAGCGGCAGTTCACGGTAGGACCGGCCCCGCGCGTCGAAGATCAGGTTGTGCATCGGGCAGTTCATGGGCTTGAGGTAGTAGTCCGTGCCCTCGTCGAGCTGCATGGGCGGGTACATGCCGTCGGCGTACCAGTCCAGGTGACCCGAGGTCTCGAAGAGCTTCCCCTTGGTCGCGTGCGGGGTGTAGACGAACTCGTACCCCTCCTCCTCGTGCCGGCGGCGCGAGTAGTCCTCCATGACCCGGCGGATGATGCCGCCCTTGGGGTGGAAGACCGCGAGGCCGGAGCCGATCTGCTCGGGGATGGAGAAGAGGTCCAGCTCACTGCCGAGCTTACGGTGGTCGCGCTTCTCGGCCTCGGCGAGGAACTCCAGGTGCGCCTTCAGCTCGTCCTTCGACGGCCACGCGGTGCCGTAGATGCGCTGGAGCATCGGGTTCTTCTCGCTGCCGCGCCAGTAGGCGGCGGCGTTGCGCATGAGCTTGAAGGCGGGAATGTTCCGGGTGGTCGGCAGGTGCGGACCCCGGCAGAGGTCCTTCCAGCACAGGTCACCGGTCTTGGCGTCGAGGTTGTCGTAGATGGTCAGCTCGCCGCCGCCCACCTCGACGTTCGCACCGTCGTCGGTCGACGCGGAGCCCTTGATGCCGATGAGCTCCAGCTTGTACGGCTCGTCCGCCAGCTCCTCGCGCGCGGCCTCGTCGGTGACGACGCGGCGCGAGAAGCGCTGTCCCCGCTTCTGGATCTCCTGCATCTTCTTCTCGATGGCCTTGAGATCCTCGGGCGTGAACGGCTTCTCGACGTCGAAGTCGTAGTAGAAGCCGTCCTTGACCGGGGGGCCGATGCCGAGCTTCGCCTCGGGGAAGAGCTCCTGCACGGCCTGTGCCATGACGTGCGCGGTCGAGTGGCGCAGGATGTTCAGGCCGTCCTCGGAGGAGATCTCGACCGGCTCGACCTCCTCGCCGTCCGCGACGACGTACGCCAGGTCCTTCAGCTCGCCGGCCACGCGCGCGGCGACGACGGTGCGCTCGCCGGGGAAGAGTTCGGCCGCCGTAGTGCCCGTCGTCACCACGCGCTCTTCCCGCTCGGAATCGCGTTGGATGAACACACGGACGTCTGACACCGGTCTCTCCTGACTGAGGGGGGTGCGCATAAAAGATTGCGCGCGTAGTGCCTTACTGTACCGAGCCCCGCGTCCCCATCGCGAAACGGTTAATCCCCGCCGCACGCCTCCTCGAAAAAGTCCAGGTTCTCCTGGAGGGACTTCATCAGCCGGTCCCGCTCGGCGTCGTCCACCTGCACGGGCACCACGCTCCGCGCACCTGTGAGCCGCCGGAAGCCGCCCCGGCTCTCCAGCTGCCCGTGGACCCGGATGGGCAGCCCGACCAGGTGGGCGTGGCCCGCTATCCGGTACGCCTCCTCGTCGAGCACCATCCGTACGTGCGGCACCTCCGCGCCCGCCAGGACCCGCAGCCGCACCGTGCCGGGTCCGCCGGGCCCCGAGCGGCGCATCCGTACGACCGTGCCCGTGATCCGTACCGCCATGGGCGGCTCGCCGAGCGTGTAGCGCGCGCCCGCCTCGCGCAGCGCCGGCAGGTCGCCGGGCGAGAACTCCACCGCCTCGGGATGCGCCGCGCACCCCTGCGGCACACCGGCGGCCGGCGACCACTCCAGGCCGATCCGCGCGCCCTCCGAGCCGTGCACCAGCGCGATGACCGCGTCCGTCAGCTCGCGGCTCACCCCGGCCTCGACCGCCGAGTCGAAGGCCTCCATGCCCCCGGTCGCCCGCTGGTAGTCGACGGCCTCGCGCGCGGCGTGCAGGGCGTGGTGCAGCCGCACGACGGCCCGGCGGCCGGCCTCCACCGGTACGAACGCCGTGAGTGCGCGCCCGCCGGGCGCCGGCCCTACCAGTACGCCCTCCAGGGACGCCTGTGCCTGCCTCCGGTGCCGCGCGCCGTAGTATCCGGCGCGCCCGCGCGCGGCGAGCGCCGCGGCGAGGAG
Source organism: Streptomyces flavidovirens DSM 40150 (assembly GCF_000429085.1). Lineage (GTDB taxonomy): Bacteria > Actinomycetota > Actinomycetes > Streptomycetales > Streptomycetaceae > Streptomyces > Streptomyces flavidovirens. Next base: position 156,096 of record NZ_AUBE01000017.1, read on the forward strand.
CATCTGGCGCGCCGCCGAGCGCAGTTGCTCCTGCGCGGTCCACGAGGCGGCTCCTGAAGGGCCTTCCGGTACGTCGCGCACCCACCTGATCTCGTCGCTCGGCACGGCGAGCGAGACGAGCACCTCACGCGCCGAGGGCGCGGGGCAGCGGGCGAGCGCGGTCAGTGCCTCGCCGAGGAGATCGTCGCTGTCGGGGAACGCCCTGCTCTCCGGTACGAGCAGGCTCGTACCGCCGCCGGAAGGGCCGGGCGGTGTCCAGCGCGCGTAGCGGCCCGCCGCTCCCCCGCGCCGCCGCCAGCCGTGCCGGGCGAGCAGTACGGCGAGTACGGCGGGGTCCACGCGGGCGGGGTCGGGCCCCTCGCCGGCGTCCCAGACGCCGGGGCCCGCCGCGAAGCCGCTGTCGGGCTCCGTGCTCGGGTGTGGTCGTACGGGCTCGTCGATCGGCCGGTGCTGCATCAGGGTCTCCCTCCCACCCCGACCCGGGTCATGATCTCGCAGAGTGCTCGGTCGTCGAATATCCGCGAGGTCGGGATCCGCACAGTTGTCCTGCGCCTGCCCGTCACCGGGTGTCCGGCCAGGTTGGTCCAGTAGCAGCAGTGCCGCAGGTCGAGGCGGTCGTGGCCGGCGCGCAGCCAGTCCTCCTGGCTGCGCGGTACGAGCATCACGACCAGGATCTTGTGCACCGCCACCGGGCTGCGGGCGAGCTTCTCCAAATGCGCGTTGTCGAGCGTGAAGGAGAAGGCGCCCCCCGCTGGGTGCGGTGAGATCTGGTAGGTGCATTTGAGCTGCACCTTGATGGTGACTTCGTCATCGACGGTGTGCTCGGGAGCGTTGTGACTCACGTGCCAGTCGATGCCGTTGTCCGGAAACGGCTGTGAGAGCGAGCATCCCGCGGCCGCCGCGACCGCGTGCAGATAGCCCACCTGAAGAGTCTCCATGCAGGCGGTGGTGGCGAGTCCGCCGCGCAGCGGTGCGATCCGCTCGGGCAGCAGCCCGCCCGGTTCGGGCTGCGTGAGCGCCATGGCAGACGTGTGCCTTCCGGGCTGTGCCGATCATTTCCCGCGACGGTCCGTCAACCTCCCGTGCCGTCACCTGTGTTGTCTCCGCTCTGCCTGTCCCGCAAACGGCGTACCGCACAAACGAGCCGGGTATCACCGGTTCGGGCAGGGGACGCACGCCATCTGCCAAGGGAGCAAGAGGAGTTCGACATGACGTGCTGGTACGAAGGACCCCTGGCCGCGTTCGACACCGAGACGACGGGCGTGGATGTCGAGGAGGACCGCATCGTTTCTGCCGCGCTGGTCGTGCAGGAGGCGCCGGGCGGGCGGGTACGGGCGACACGCTGGCTGGTGAATCCGGGGATTCCGGTGCCCCCGGAGGCGACGGAGATCCACGGCCTGACGGACGATCACCTGCAGCGCAACGGCCGCTGGCCCGCGCCGGTGGTGGAGGAGATAGCCAGGGGCCTCGCCGAGCAGAGCATCGCCCGCCGGCCGCTGGTGGTGATGAACGCGCCGTTCGATCTGACGCTGCTGGACCGCGAGCTGAGGCGCCACCGGGCGTCGTCGCTGACGCGCTACCTGGACAGCCGTCCGCTGTGCGTGCTGGATCCGCGCGTACTGGACAAGCATCTGGACCGCTACCGCAAGGGACGCCGTACGCTCACCGACCTGTGCGCGCAGTACGAGGTGGAGTTGGACGGCGCGCACGACGCGGTCGCCGACGCGACGGCCTCACTGGAGGTCGTACGCGCGCTGGGCCGCCGGTTCGCCACGCGTCTGGAGCGGCTTTCGCCCGCCGAGCTGCACACCCTTCAGGCGGTGTGGCACGCGGCGCAGGCGCGCGGTCTGCAGGCGTGGTTCGCGCGCAACGGGTCGGAGGAGGCGGTGAATCCGGCGTGGCCGCTGCGTCCCGAGATTCCGGCGGCGGCCGCCTGAGCGGGCGGCGTACGGGCACGCGAAAAAGCCGGTCCGTCTGGGACGGACCGGCCTTCGCCGGGTGGGCGATACTGGTTTCGAACCAGTGACCTCTTCGGTGTGAACGAAGCGCTCTCCCACTGAGCTAATCGCCCGGGAACGGACTGAACCATACAACCCCGCACGGGGTCGGTTCAAACCGCGAGGGCGGCCGCCAGCGCGCGCCGCCCGCCCCGCATCATCAGCGCGTGATTGGCGATGAGCAACGGGCGCCCGGGTACGGCGAACCGGCGCACCAGTGTCTTGCGCATCTCCACTTCCTGCTCGTAGACGGCGCGTGTGCCGCCGCTGCCGCGCGGCCGCACGGTCCAGCGCGCCCAGCCGTCCATGTCGCCGGTCATGGCCACTTCCAGTACGCCGGTTTCCGGTGCGCGCTTCGTCGCGTGAACGGTGAATTCGAGTGCGTACGGCAGGAAGGAACGCACCCGGACGATGCCGGTGCTGTCGTCGAGGCGCGTGACCCGCCGCACCTGTGACCACCACTTGGGGTACGCGTCGACCTGTTCCAGCGCGGTGTAGACGGCGCCGGGCGGGGCGGGCAGGTCCCACACGCTGCGGAAGCGGTAATGGTTCCAGTCCATGCCCTCAAGTCTGCGCGCGATACGCGGGTCCATGCGTACTCACCGGTGATCTGAGTATCCGCGCCCATGCGGTGGTGTGTGTCGGGCGCCACACTCCTGACCATGGAGAACGCACCACCGCCCGCCGAGGAATTGGTGATCCTCGACCGCGAACTGGGACACATCGAAGCCCGTCGCGCCCAGTTGCTGGCCCGCAGGGCCTGGCTGCTGAGTGTCATGCAGCAGGCCGTCGCGCCGCAGAACCCCTTCTCGCCGCCCGCTCCGGCTTTCGGCGCCGGCCACGCGCCGCAGACCCCGCGCGCCCCACGGGACGCCTCGCCGCGCAGTGCGCAGAACGTGCTGCTGACCCTCGGCGGCATCCTGTTGACGATCGCAGCGGTCGCGTTCACGCTGGTGAGCTGGGGCCACATGGGCATCGGCGGCCGCGCGGCGGTGCTGGGCGCGGTGACGGCCCTGGCGCTGGCCGCGCCGGTCCTGCTGCTGCGCCGCGGGCTCGTCTCGACCGCGGAGTCGGTGGCCGCGCTCGGCCTCGCCCTCACGGTGCTCGACGCGTACGCCGTGCACCGCGTGGCGGCGCCGGACACGGACGGTCTCGCGTACACCGCGTACACCGCGATCAGCTCGGCGGCGCTGGCGGCCCTCTGGGCGGCGTACGGTCTGGGCTTCGGCCGGCTGCGACTGCCCCTGCCCGCCGCATTGATCGCCGCTCAACTCCCGCTGGTCCTCGGGGCGCTGGCGGCCGACGCGGGTCCGCTGACGCTCACCTGGGCTCTGCTGGCGACGGCCGCGTTCGATGTCGCCGTGGCTCTGTGGGGTACGCGGCGGGTGCGCACGCCGGCCTGCGCCGGAGCGTGGCTGACGGGTGCGGGGGCGCTGCTCAGCGCCGGCGCCATGTCGCTGGCGGCGGCCAACTTCTCCGACGCGCTGCGTCCGGGCGTACTGCTGCTGGCGATCGCAGCCCTGGCCCTGTTCGCCGCCTGGCGGACCCCGGCCCGTGCCCCACAGCCCGCCGCACCGGCAGCGGGCGGAACACCCACATCACAGACGGCGACACCGTCACCGGAGAACGGGACCCCCGCGCCGCACGCCCCCGCGCCGTCGCAGGCCGTCGGACGGTCGCCGCACGCCGTCGCGTCCTCCGCCGTGGCCGGGCTCGCTGTGCTGGCCGCCGTGGGCGGTGTGCTGCGTCCCGCCGTTCCGGGGGCGTGGGCGGTGCCCGTGTACGTGCTGTGCGCCGTGGCCCTGCTGGCCGTCGTACGGGCGGGTCTGCCGCGGGCCATGGCGCTGGGTCTGGCCGGTTCGTCCGGTGCCGTGCTGGCCGCGGGCACCCTGTGGGCGCTGCCGCCGGTCGCTGTGATCCTGCTGGGTCCCGTCGCTCAGGTGGAGCGTGCCTGGTCCGGCGCCCCGGCCGGCGTCCGTGAGGCGTTGTCCTCCGAATCCCCGTGGCCTTGGACGGCCGCCGCTCCACTGGTACTGCTGACCGTCGCCGGCGTCGCCGTCGCCGTCGCGGCGGGGCGCCGTCCGACCGCTCCCGGCTCCTGGCGGAGCCCGGCGGCCTGCGCGGCCCTGGCCCTGGCGTGGGCGGCGGCGTACGCCACCCCGGCCGCGCTCGGCTTCGGCTACCCGGCGGCCGTAACGCTGTACGTGCTGCTGACCGCCGCGCCCCTTGCCCTGGCGGTACGCCCGGCCCTCACCGGCGCCGCCACGCCGCCCGGCGCGCCGCTCGCGCTCACCGCGCTCGCCTGCGCTCTCGCGTCGGCGGTGTCCGTCTCGCTGCTGTCCCTGGCCGCGCAGGCCGCCACCCTCGCCGTGCTCGGCGTCCTGCTGCCGCTGTTCGGTGCGGCCGCCGTGCTCGCGAAGGGATCCGTCACACCACCGGTGGCCGCCGTGGCGGCCGTCGTGTACGCGACCGGGCTGACCGGCGCCGTCGCCGCCTCCTGCGAACTCGCGCCGCACCAGGCCGCCCTGGCGGTCCTCACCGTCCCCACGGCGGTCGCCGTGCTCGCCGCCCGTATCCGTGGGCACATCACCGCCCTGCCCCTGGAGATCGCGGGCGCCGGGGCCGGGCTGCTCGCGATCGGGCTCGCGGCGGGCCACGCGCCGGTCCTCGCCCTGGTCCTGGCCCTGTGCGGTGTCATCGCGGCGGGCACGGCCGTACGGGCCGACCGGCGCCCGGCCGGTTACGCGGCGGCCGTGCTCTTCGTGCTGGCCACCTGGGTCCGCCTCGGCGCCTCGGACGTGGTCACGCCCGAGGCGTACACCCTGCCGGTCACCGTCCCGGCGCTGGTGACCGGCGTACTGCGGCGGCGCCGCGACCCCGCGGCCTCGTCCTGGACGGCGTACGGTCCCGGACTCGCCGCGACCCTCCTGCCGAGCCTGATCGCCGCCTGGGGCGACCAGCACTGGCTGCGCCCGCTGCTCCTCGGGGCGGCGGCCCTGGCCGTGACCCTCACAGGCGCCAGGCACCGGCTCCAGGCCCCGCTGGTTCTGGGGTCCGCCGCACTCGCCCTGGTCACGCTGCACGAGCTCGCGCCGTACGTCGTCCAAGTGGTCGGAGCTCTCCCCCGCTGGCTGCCGCCGGCCGTCGCGGGCCTGCTGCTGCTGGCGGTCGGCGCGACGTACGAGCAGCGCCTGCGCGACGCGCGCCGGCTGCGGGAGAGTATGGGCCGGATGCGCTGAGGACCGCCGTTCCCGGCCCCCGGGAACGGCGAAGGCCCGGAAGACTTTCGTCTTCCGGGCCTTCGGTCCGGGTGGGCGATACTGGGTTCGAACCAGTGACCTCTTCGGTGTGAACGAAGCGCTCTCCCACTGAGCTAATCGCCCCGGCGCTCCGCAAACATTACCCCATGTCAGCGGGTCCCCCGAACCGTTTACCGGTCACTGCTCGATGTTCCACGGCATCGCGAGGCCGAACTTCCAGACGTAGATCCCGACCAGTACGGCGACGATCACCAGTCCGATCGTGGTGAGGATCATGTTGCGCCGGCGGACCTTGGGATCGAGCGCTTTGTGGGCCGCCTCGGTGACTTTCCGTTTCGTCCAGCGCAGCACGAGCTGCGCCCACACGAACTCCGTCGCCCAGATCGCCATGCCGCCGAAGATCACCAGCCAGCCGGGTCCCGGCAGTGGGAGCATGACGATGCCCGCCGCCACGACCGCCAGGCCGATGACGAACACGCCGACCTGCCAGCTCAGGTGGAGCGTCCGGTGGCGCTTGATGATCTGCGGCGCCCGCGAACCCAGCTCTCGCTCGTCCCCGGTGACGCCCCCCGTGGCGGGCGCTGTGGCCGCCGGATCGACGACTTCTTCCCGCTCGTTACTCTCCGCATTCATGAGGCCCAACCTACCGGACGGAATCGCATGGCCGGAATGGTCGTACCGCCTCAAGCATTACTCCGCCGTAAGGGGTACCTGAAGAGCCACAAAAAGGTCAGAGGGGTTTACAACGACACCGTAGGTGGCATGTCGATTTCGCCGACGTGCGAATCCCCGAGCGCACACTGAGCGAAAGGCCCTGGCGCTTATGAACACCACGGTCAGCTGCGAGCTGCACCTGCGCCTCGTAGTGTCGAGCGAGTCATCACTGCCTGTACCCGCGGGCCTGCGGTATGACACGGCCGATCCCTACGCCGTGCATGCCACCTTCCACACCGGAGCCGAGGAAACCGTCGAGTGGGTGTTCGCCCGCGATCTCCTCGCCGAGGGCCTTCACCGGCCCACCGGTACCGGCGACGTCAGAGTCTGGCCGTCCCGCAGTCATGGCCAGGGCGTTGTGTGCATCGCTCTGAGCTCCCCGGAAGGAGAAGCCTTGCTCGAAGCCCCGGCGCGGGCACTGGAGTCGTTCCTGAAGCGGACGGACGCCGCGGTACCACCGGGCACCGAGCATCGTCACTTCGATCTCGACACGGAACTCTCACACATCCTGGCGGAGAACTGAGCCAGGCCGAGAGCCACCCGACGCCGTCCGACTCGGGGCGACGGCGCGGGGCGGACAACTGCATACGGAACACGGTAGACACCGGCGCCGTCCCCGCGGATCCACCGCGGGGACGGCGCCGGTGCGCCGCGCGCACGAGCCGCTAAAGTCGACCGGCATCTGCGGGCGCCCGCCCGCAGCAGGCCAGGGAGCGAATCGTGCTGATCCCCCACGACACCAGGCGCGCCCTCGACGTCGTCGTCGATCTCGTGAACACGGCGCCGGAGAGTGACCAGGGCGACCGGCTCGCCGACCTCGAGGCGCTGTACGGCTTCGTGCGGCTCCATCACGTCAGCGACGTCGGAACGCTCACCGAGGCGGATCTCAGGGCCGTACGGGACGTGCGAGGGCGCTTCGCGGACGTGTTCGCGGCGCTCGACCCCCGCACCTGCGCGGAGCTGATCAACCAGCTCGTGGCGGCGGCCGGCACCACGCCGCGGCTGACCGACCACGACGGCTTCGACTGGCACGTGCACTACTTCGCGCCGGGCGCCTCGGTCGCCGACCATCTCGCGGCGGACTGCGGGATGGCGCTGGCGTTCATCGTGGTCTCCGGCGAGCAGGAACGACTGCGCCGCTGCGAGGCGCCGGACTGCCGGCGGGCCTTCGTCGACCTGTCGCGCAACCGGTCGCGCCGCTACTGCGACAGCCGCACTTGCGGGAACCGGCTGCATGTGGCGGCGTACCGGGCCCGGCGTAAGGAAGCCGCGGGCTGAGGCACGGCGGGGAACGCGGGGCACGCGGGCCTCACAGCAGGAAGAGGTCGTGCATCGCGGCCATCAGCAGCAGGAAGCCGATCACCCCGAGGAAGATCATCAGGGGTGGCTGGGAAAGCGCGAAGAGGCAGCCGCGCGGTTCTTCGGTGGGTGCGGGGGCTTCGCCCCGGGATGTGTCCAGCATCTCGGGCCGATCATGACGCAGCCCGAGCACCTCCAACGACCAACACGCCCACCTGCGGCGGGAGTTCCCCAGATCTTGGCCGTGCTTGATCTGCGAGTGATCGCTTCGGCGTGCAAGTTGCCAGGTTTCGGTTTCACATGCCGGGCCGTGTTCAGATGCCGTGCTTCTTCAGGATCGCTTCGATGTCGCTGAAGTCCTCGTCCGCCCCGGTGGCCTTCGGCTGCGGCTTGGCCCCCTCGGGCTGAGGCTGCTTCTGCCGCGCGGCCGCAGGGAGGCCCGCGCCGGGCGCCGGCGCGGACGCCCGCTGGGCGACCGCTTCGCGCTGCGCCGCCCGCGCGGCCCTGCGCTCCTTGCGGGTGCCGCCGGTGCGGCGCTCCACCATCCGGGTCGTCATGAAGAGCAGCCAGGAAAGGCCGAGCAGGCCGAAGCCCGCCCACACCTCCGGCTTGAAGGCGATGCCCGAAACCCACTCGACGATGCCGGTCATCACCAGGCCGACCGGCACCAGCGAGTAGGCGGCGATACGCGTCGCGGCCAGGAACCGCTTGCGGTAGGCGGTGATCGCGGCGATGCCCAGACCGGCCGCAGACGCCGCGGAACAGATCGTCTCTGCCAGCATCCGGTCCTCCAGCCCCAGGGGTGTACGTTCCCCTCCATCCTGCACCGGACGGGGCCGCCCAGGCCACGCCCCCGTACGACCTCGGGGACATATCGGGGGAGACCTCTTCCCCAGGTCCCAGTTTCCCGGCCTCGCGGCCTCCCGGTTTCCCGGCGCCAGGCAGTCTCCCGGTTTCCCGGTCTCCCGGTTGGGGGCCCGCCTGCCGGGCTGGGAGACTGGGCCCATGACCGACTCCTCTCCCGCCCGCCCCGTCGTCCTCGACATCTGGTGCGAGCTCCAGTGCCCCGACTGCCACGCCGCGCTGGACGACGTGCGCGCCCTGCGTGAGCGTTACGGCGACCGGCTCGACGTACGCCTGCGCCACTTCCCCCTGGAGAAGCACAAGCACGCCTACGCCGCCGCGCAGACCGCCGAAGAGGCGGTCGACCAGGGCAAGGGATGGCCGTACGTGGAAGCGGTCCTCGCCCGTACCGAGGAACTGGCGGCGAAGGGCGAGCCCCTCCTGCTGGAGGTCGCGGCCGGACTGGGTCTTGACGCCGAGGAGTTCGACACCGCCCTGATCGACGGCAGGCACCTCCTGATCGTCGACGCCGACCAGGCGGAGGGCAAGGCCATCGGCGTCACGGGCACGCCGACGTACGTCATCGACGGCGAGCGGCTGGACGGCGGCAAGAGCCAGGAAGGGCTGCGCGAGCGCATCGAGGAGATCGTCGACCGGCTGCTCGCCTGACCCGCGCAGGTCTCAGAGCAGCCGCTTGTAGAGGTGGTACGACACCGGCTCGTAGCCCAGTGATTCGTACAGCCGCAGGGCCGGGGTGTTGTCCGCGTAGACGTTGAGGCCGATGCGTTCGGTCCCGGCCGCCAGCGCCTCACGCTCGGCGAGCAGCAGCAGCGCGCGGCCCAGCCCCTGCCCCCGGTACTCCTCGGCCACCTCGACGTCGAAGACGTACGCCCCGCTCTCGCCGGGGCGGGGATGGCGCAGTGCCAGCCACAGCGTGCCCACCACCGCGCCGTCGCGGACGAGAGCGCCCAGGTAGGTGTCCGGGGTGTCGATTCCGTCGGCGAGAGCGGCCCGGTGGTCGGCTTCGGCCTTGGCGCGCGCCGCCTCCTCGGAGTAGCCGCGCGCGGTCAGGGACCGTACGAAACCCACCTTGGCGCGGTCGAGCCAGGTCTCGAATTCCGTTTCGCTCATCCGCCTGCCCACAATGCCTTCGGGCAGCGCGGGGGGCCGGGCGGGCAGCGGTTTGGTCATGTTGCGGCCGCGTTCGGTGTAGCCGAGCGCGGCGGCCATCCGCCGCGCGGCCACCGCCCCGGCCGGGACGGAGATCTCCACGCGACGGCATCCCCAGCCGCGCAGCACCTCCTCGGCCGCGAGCGCGGCGACCGTCGCCCTCCCCCGGCGCCGGTCGGCCTCGTCGATGCGCAACCCGTCGATACGACCGGCGCCGGGCCCGTGGCGAGGATCCGTGGACAACTCGACGGCGCCTACCGGGCGGCTGTTCACGCACACGTCGTACGTGCGCGACCTGGCGCCGTCGATGCCCTGCTGAAGCGGCGCTGTCGGCCGCAGAGTTGTGGTCATCAGGGGAGTTGTACCCGCCTGACGGCCACCCGTCATCAGAAATTCCCGGCGCTTTACGGATTCAGGTCCGAGGCGGCGCGTTCGTCGAAGACGCGCATGGCCTTGGCCGTCACGGGGCCCGGCGCGCCCGGCAGTTGGCGGCCGTCGATCCGGTGCACCGCCTGTACATCGCGCAGCGTGGAGGTCAGGAAGACCTCGTCGGCCCGCTCCAGTACGTCCAGCGGCAGGTCGGTCTCCTCGGCGCCCGTCCATTCGACGGCCAGGGCGCGCGTGATGCCGGCGAGGCAGCCGGAGGAGACCGGCGGGGTGAGCAGCCGGCCGTCGAGAACGACGAAGACATTCGACCCCGTGCCCTCGCAGAGCTGTCCGACGGTGTTCGCGAACAGCGCCTCAGAGGCGCCCTGTTCGCGGGCGCGGGCCAGGGCGACGACATTCTCGGCGTACGACGTCGTCTTGAGGCCGGTGAGTGCGCCGCGCTCGTTGCGGGTCCACGGGACGGTGATCACGGCGGTGCTGTCGGGGCGGCGGCTTGCCTCCCCCAGGGCGACGATCAGGGTGGGGCCGGTGTCGCCGCGCTCGGAGCCGAGCGGCGAGAGGCCGCCGGTGTAGGTGATCCGCAGCCGGCCGAGCTTCATGGGGTTGGCGTCCAGGACGGCGGCGCAGGCGCGGCGTACTTCGTCGAGATCGGGCTCGGGCAGCCCGAGACCGCGCGCCGAGCGGGCGAGCCGCTCCAGGTGCCGGGTGAGGGCGAAGGTCCGTCCCGCGGTCGCTTTCACCGTCTCGAAGATGCCGTCGCCCACGGTGAGACCGTGATCGAGTACGGACACCCTGGCGGTCGCCGCATCCTGCAGCCCGCCGTCGACCCAAAGTTTCATGACGCGGTCCTTCCCATCTCCCGGTACGTGCCCGACGCTACCGCGAGGAGCCTGGCGGCCTTCAGTTCGGTCTCCTCCCACTCGCGGTCGGGGTCGGAGCCCCAGGTGATGCCCGCGCCCGTACCGAACCTGAGGACCGGACCGCCGGGGGCCGTGCGGTCGATCCAGAAGGTACGTATGCCGACGGCCAGCTCGCCGGTGCCCCGGTCGGCGTCGACCCAGCCGATGCCTCCGCAGTACGGACCGCGCGGTGCGGTCTCCAGCGCCTCGATGATCGTGAGGGCGCTCGACTTGGGCGCCCCCGTCACCGAGCCGGGCGGGAACGTCGCCGCGAGCAGCTCGGCCCAGCCGGCGCGCGGCGCGAGCTCGGCGCGCACGGTGGAGACGAGGTGGACGAGGCCGGGGTGCGGTTCGACCACGCAGAGCTCCGGAACGGTCACGGAGCCGGGGACGGCGACCCGCCCAAGGTCGTTGCGGACCAGGTCCACGATCATGACGTTCTCGGCGTGGTCCTTCTCCAGGAGATCACCGGCCGTGCGCCCGGTGCCCTTGATCGGCCCCGACTCGACGGTCCGTCCGTCGCGTCGCAGGTAGAGCTCGGGGGACGCGGTGGCTATCTCGACGCCGTGCGCGGGCAGACGGATCGTTCCTGCGTACGGCGCCGGATTGCCCCGGGCCAGCAGGGCGGTGAGCGCGTCGACGTCGGCGCGGGCGCCGGGGCGGTCCGGCAGCGGAGCGGTCAGTACGCGGCAGAGGTTGGCCTGGTAGACCTCGCCGGCCGCGATGTGCTCACGGATGCGGCGTACACCGGCTGTGTACGCGGCGCGGTCCATCGATGACATCCAGTCACCGGCGGCGGGCCCGCGCCAGGCGCCGGGCAGGGGCGCGGGGACCGGCTCGGTGCGTACGTCGCCGAAGCGGGCGCAGACGAGCCCGCCCTCGAAGTCCGCGGTGACGGCCCAGAAGCCGGCGGAGTCGAGTGCGGCGGGATCGCTGGTCACATCGCGCAGATCGGAGGCGACAAGGCCGCCGAAGCGGGCCAAAGGGGGAAGGTCGTGCACGGCCCCGAGTCTAGAGCGGACCGCGATGACCTGCGGCGGGGCGGAGGCAGCGCAGCACGCTGCGCAAACGCGTTTTTGTACTGGCCCCGGAATCCGCTAGAGTTCAACACGTCGCCGGGACACGGAAACGCCCCGGTAAGACAAGCGGACGTGGCTCAGTTGGTAGAGCATCACCTTGCCAAGGTGAGGGTCGCGAGTTCGAATCTCGTCGTCCGCTCGGTGTGGGGGATCTTCCCGACCCCCTGTATGCACTCCTGGTGGAGTGGCCGAGAGGCGAGGCAACGGCCTGCAAAGCCGTCTACACGGGTTCAAATCCCGTCTCCACCTCCAAGGACGATTAGCTCAGCGGGAGAGCGCTTCCCTGACACGGAAGAGGTCACTGGTTCAATCCCAGTATCGTCCACTGGATCCCCGGAAACGGG
>NZ_KE386847.1:0-1130 GCF_000429085.1 Streptomyces flavidovirens DSM 40150
TCGGTCCCTATCCTCTGCGCGCGTAGGAATATTGAGAAGGGCTGTCCCTAGTACGAGAGGACCGGGACGGACGAACCTCTGGTGTGCCAGTTGTCCTGCCAAGGGCATGGCTGGTTGGCTACGTTCGGAAAGGATAACCGCTGAAAGCATCTAAGCGGGAAGCCTGCTTCGAGATGAGTGTTCCCACCCCCTTTGAGGGGTTAAGGCTCCCAGTAGACGACTGGGTTGATAGGCCAGATGTGGAAGCCCGGTAACGGGTGGAGCTGACTGGTACTAATAGGCCGAGGGCTTGTCCTCAGTTGCTCGCGTCCACTGTGTTGTTCCCGGGTTGCGAACAGTTATCGCACCGGTTGAACAGATCCACTTACTTAATTGAAGAGTGTGCTTGTTCGCTAAGCCCGATAGGGTTTCGGTGGTCATAGCGTTAGGGAAACGCCCGGTTACATTCCGAACCCGGAAGCTAAGCCTTTCAGCGCCGATGGTACTGCAGGGGGGACCCTGCGGGAGAGTAGGACACCGCCGAACAATCTTTCAGGACCCTTGGTCCAGCGTTCATGCTGGACCAAGGGTCCTTTTTGTTTTTCCGAAGCGCGTCGGATGGCCGACTGCGCGAGAATGACTGCGTTACCCCAAGACAGGAGCCAGCCGATGTCCACCAACTCTTCCGACGATCGCCCGGAGCGCGAGCCGCGCCGGCGAGACGGCGATGACAGGGGCGGATACCGCGGCGGTCGTGATGACCGTGCGCCGCGCCGGGACAACGATCGCGGTGGGTTCCGTCGTGACGACCGCCCCACCGGCGGGGGATTCCGAGGCGGTCGTGACGACCGCCCGAGCGGACCTCGCCGTGATGACGACCGAGGCGGGCGTCCGAGCGGTGGGGGCGGTGGCTTCCAGCGTCGCGATGACCGGCCGAGCAGCGGCCCGCGACGTGACGACAGCCGCGGCGGACGTCCGGCCGGCGCCGGTGGCGGTGGCGGTGGCGGTGGCGGTTACCAGCGTCGTGACGACCGGCCCAGCAGTGGTCCGCGTCGGGACGACGACCGTGGTGGGTTCCGTGGCGGCCGCGACGACCGTGCGCCGCGTCGGGACGACCGTCCCAGCGGTGGTGGCGGCGGCTATCAGCGTCG
>NZ_KE386847.1:1320-155104 GCF_000429085.1 Streptomyces flavidovirens DSM 40150
GACCGTCCCAGCGGTGGTGGCGGCGGCTATCAGCGTCGTGACGACCGGCCGAGTGGTGGTGGCGGTGGGTTCCGTGGCGGCCGCGACGACCGTGCGCCGCGTCGGGACGACGATCGTGGCGGGTTCCAGCGTCGTGACGACCGTCCCAGCGGTGGTGGTGGCGGTTACCAGCGTCGTGACGACCGGCCGAGTGGTGGCGGTGGGTTCCAGCGTCGCGATGACCGGCCGAGTGGTGGTGGCGGTTACCAGCGTCGGGATGACCGTCCCAGCGGTGGCGGCGGCTATCAGCGTCGTGACGACCGTCCCAGCAGTGGTGGCGGTGGATACCAGCGCCGGGATGACCGCCCCAGTGGTGGCGGGTTCCAGCGTCGGGATGACCGGCCGAGTGGTGGTGGCGGTGGTTACCAGCGTCGCGATGACCGGTCCGGTGCGCCCCGTCGTGATGACGAGCGTGGCGGCGGGTTCCGTGGTGGGCGCGACGACCGTGCGCCGCGTCGTGACGACCGGCCCAGCGGTGGTGGCGGCGGGTTCCAGCGTCGAGATGACCGTCCCAGCAGTGGTGGCGGTGGATATCAGCGCAGGGACGATCGCCCCAGCGGTGGCGGGTTCCAGCGTCGTGACGACCGGCCGAGTGGGCCGCGTCGGGACGACGAGCGCGGTGGGTTCCCCCGCGACGACCGGTCCAGGGGACCGCGTCGGGACGACGAGCGCGGGTTCCGTGGCGGTCGTGACGACCGTGGGCCCCGCCGTGACGACCGTGCGCCGCGTCGTGACGACCGCGGTGACCGCGGTGGCGACCGCGACGGGTACCGCGGGCAGCGTGACGACCGGGAGCGTGAGCCCGTCAAGCGGCTCCCGATTCCCGAGGACGTCACGGGTCACGAGATCGACAAGGACGTTCGGCAGGAGCTCCAGAGCCTGCCGAAGACCCTTGCCGAGGACGTTGCCAAGAACCTCGTCATGGTCGCGAACCTCATCGACGACGACCCGGAAGAGGCCTATGCCTACTCGCGCATCGCGCTGAGGCTCGCCTCGCGGGTGGCTGCCGTGCGTGAGGCCGCCGGCTTCGCGGCGTACGCGACTCAGCGGTACACGGAGGCGCTGGCGGAGTTCCGCGCGGCCCGCCGTATGACCGGGAGCGTCGAGCTGTGGCCCGTCATGGCGGACTGCGAGCGCGGGCTCGGGCGGCCGGAGCGGGCGATGGCGATGGCCGGTGAGCCCGAGGTGCAGAAGCTCGACAAGGCGGGTCAGGTCGAGATGCGTATGGTCGCGGCCGGCGCGCGTCGGGACATGGGGCAGATCGATGCGGCCATCGTGACCCTCCAGGGGCCGGAGCTGGCGTCGAACTCGGTGCAGCCGTGGACCGCGCGACTGCGGTACGCCTACGCCGACGCGCTGTTGACCGCCGGGCGCGAGGCCGAGGCGCGTGAGTGGTTTGCCAAGGCGATCGAGGCCGACAAGGATGGTTTGACGGACGCTTCGGACCGGCTCGCCCAGCTCGATGGTGTCGACTTCGTCGATGCCCTCGACGAGGAGAGCGACGAATCCGGGGAGTCCTCGGAGTCTCGTGAGTCCGGTGAGGCGGAGGCAGTGGCTGATGCCGGTGCCGGTGCCGGTGCCGATGCCGATGCCGATGCCGATGCCGAGTCTGCCGTGGCGGACGACATCGAGGGCGACAAGGACTGACCGAGTCCCCTCATGTGAGTAAGGGCGGCACCCCCGACGGGGTGCCGCCCTTTCGCGTTTCCGGGGGCTCAGCTCAGGTCGAGGCTGCGCAGGACCAGGCCCGTCGCCGGCTTCGGGCCGAACGAGGTGGACTTGCGGGGCATCGTGACACCCTGGCGGGCCAGGTCCCGGACGACTTCTTCGCGTACCGGATGCATCAGGACTGCCGTGCCGCCGTGGCGCTCCGCCTGGGTGACGACGGCCTCCGTGTCGTGGATGTACGCGATGTCCTCAGGGGTGTCGGGGATCGACCACACGTGGTCGAGGAGGGCCGCGTGCAGGACCGTCGCGTCCAGGGTCCGCCAGGCCTCGGGGCGGTCGGCCGGGATCGTACGGGACAGCAGGGTCTCGTCGGGACGGTCGATGAGGTGGTACGCGCCGTCTCCCGCCAGGAGGAAGGCGTTGCCGGCCGTCGCCGCCGCCGCGAGGGCCTCCAGGGCGTGGGGGAGCGGGCCCGGCACCTCGCGGACGCGGAAGGTGTCGGCGACCGCGGCGAGGGCGTCAGCCACGGGGAGGCGGTGCAGGAGGCGGTGGATGGCGCGGACCTGGAGCGGGTAGCGGGCCGTGTCGATGAGGAGCACGAGGCCGGAGTCCCAGGGGCTGCCCGCCGGGTGTTCGTCCTGGAGGCGGAGGTACGTCGCCCAGCGGTGGTGGCCGTCCGCGATGAGCGCCTGGCGGTGGGACAGGTCGGCGGTGACTTCGGCCAGCTCGGCGGGGTCCGTGAGGGACCACAGGCGATGGCTGAAACCGTCCTCCGTGGTGGTGGCCAGGAGCGGGGAGCGCAGGATGGTGCGTTCGATGACGGCGGTCGAGCCGGTCGCGTTGCCGCCGCTGCGGTAGGTCAGCAGGAGCGGTTCGAGGTTGGCGGCGGTGGCGCGCATCAGGGCCGCGCGGTCGGCGACGACGTGCGGCATGACGTCCTCGTGGGGGAGGACGATTCCCTCGGCGGGCGGTGTGAGGGCGAGGGCTCCGATGATGCCGCGCTGGAGGAGGTCGCCCTTGCGCTGCTCGTATACGTACAGAGCAGGCTCGGGGTCCGGGGCGAGCACGCCTTCGGTCAGCCAGCGATGCAGGGTGTCGGCGGCCTGCTGGTTGCGGGTGTCGGGTGTGGCGGCCTGCGGGAGGATCAAGCGGACGATGTTGTACGGGTCGGCCGATTGCAGATGGTGGAGGCCGTCGGGCCGTACGACCACGTCGTACGGCGGGGACGTGACCGCGGCCAGGCCGCTCACTCGCTCGGGGACGTAACGCAGTCCACGGAACGGGGCCAGGCGCAGGCCGTGGTCCTCCTCGGGCCGACCAGGTGTACTCATTGGTGCATCGTAAGTGGGGTCGCCCGATGAGCGATGATCGGGGGACGAGCACGGATCGAGGAGCGATACGAAAATGAGCCAGCAGACCAGGACCCGGCCCGGCGCGAGCGCGCGTGCGCTGAGGGAGGCGTACGACACGGCTCTGCTGGATCTGGACGGTGTCGTGTACGCGGGCGGTGCGGCCATCGCGCACGCGGTGGACGCGCTCGGGGTGGCACGGGAGGGCGGGATGCACCTCGCGTATGTGACCAACAACGCGCTGCGGACGCCCGACGCGGTGGCGGAGCATCTGACGGAGCTCGGGGTGCCGGCTCGGGCTTCCGATGTGATCACCTCGGCGCAGGCGGTCGCCCGGCTGATCGCCGATCAGGTTCCGGCCGGAGCGCGGGTGTTGGTGGTCGGTGGGGACGGGCTGCGGGTGGCGCTGCGCGAGCGCGGGCTGGTGCCGGTGGAGTCGGCCGACGACGATCCGGTGGCCGTGGTGCAGGGGTACGGCGGGCCCGATCTGGCGTGGGGCCGGTTCGCGGAGGCTTCGTACGCCGTCGCGCGGGGGGTGCCGTGGTTCGCGTCCAATACCGACCTGACGATTCCCAGTGCGCGGGGGATCGCGCCGGGCAACGGTGCGGCGGTGGAGGTCGTACGGATCGCCACCGGCGCCGAGCCGCAGGTGGCGGGCAAGCCGCTGCCGCCGATGCACCGGGAGACGATTCTGCGGACCGGGGCCGAGCGGCCGCTGGTGGTCGGGGACCGGCTGGACACGGACATCGAGGGCGCGAACGTGGGCGGCGTGGACTCGCTGCTCGTGCTGACCGGGGTGACGGACGCCGCGCAGCTCCTGGCGGCGGCGCCCAAGTACCGGCCTACGTATGTGGACGCGGATCTGCGGGGCTTGCTCACCGGCCAGCCGGAAGTGGCCGGGGACGACGGCGGGTTCGTGTGCGGTGGGTGGACCGCTGCCGTACGGGACGGCGAGCTGGTGGCCGAAGGGGAGGGCGCGGCGCTGGACGGGCTGCGCGCGCTGTGCGCGGCGGCCTGGACATACGCCGGGGACGGGGCGTGCGGGCTGGACGCGGGCAAGGTGCTTGACCGGGTGGGGCTTTAGGGGGTCCGGGGGAGCTGGTCCCCTGCCCGCCGCCTTCCCGCAGTCACACCTTTGTGACTCCGTCGTGTGGCGGCGCCGCCCCGGACCTCGCTCTCCGTCGTCGGAGGGGCTCACACGGGGTCCCTCCGGCGAGGGAAGAGATGCGAGGGTAGGCTAACCTAACCCCGTGTTGGTTGAGAGTGCGCCCAAGCAGAGCGCGGTGCAGGCCCCGTCGGCCCCCGCGCCCCGGAAACGCAATGCGGTACGTGCCATGGGGCTGTTCGTCTCCATCGGCGTGCTGCTGCTGGTCGTCGTCGCGAGTATCGCCATCGGCGCCAAACCGCTCGGGCTGGGCGACGTGTGGCACGGCCTGTTCCACGCCTCCGGCACCGGCAGCGATGTGATCGTCCAGGACGTGCGGGTGCCCCGCACCATCCTGGGCGTGCTCGTCGGTACGGCGCTCGGGCTGTCCGGCGCGGTCATGCAGGGGCTCACCCGCAACCCGCTCGCGGAGCCGGGAATCCTGGGCGTGAACGCGGGAGCCGCGGCCGCCGTCGTCTCCGCCATCAGCTTCTTCGGCGTCAGCTCACTGACCGGATATGTCTGGTTCTCGTTCGTCGGCGCGGGAGTTGTCTCCGTGCTGGTCTACATCCTGGGCGGCAGCCGCGGCGCGACACCCGTACGGCTCGCGCTCGCCGGCACCGCCGCGACCGCCGCGCTCTACGGCTACGTCAACGCCGTACAGCTCATGGACTCGGCCGCGCTGGAGCAGATTCGTTTCTGGACCGTCGGCTCGCTGGCCTCCGCCGACATGGAGATCATCGGCAAGGTCTGGCCGTTCATCGCCGTCGGTGTGGTACTCGCGCTGCTGATCGCACGGCCGCTCAACGCGATGGAGATGGGCGAGGACACGGCGAGGGCGCTGGGCGCGCATCTGACGCGTACGCGCGTACTCGCGATGGTCGCCGTGACGCTGCTGTGCGGCGCCGCGACCGCCGCCTGCGGGCCGATCGTCTTCATCGGGCTGATGGTGCCGCACCTCGTGCGGACCATCACGGGCCCCGACATGCGCTGGATCCTGCCGTACTCCGCCGTGCTCTCGCCGGTGCTGCTGCTGGGCTCGGACGTCATCGGGCGGATCGTCGCCCGGCCCTCCGAACTCCAGGTCGGCATCGTCACCGCGCTGGTCGGCGGGCCCGTGTTCATCCATCTCGTACGCCGCCGGAAGATGGCCCAACTGTGACTGTTACTTCTCCTTCGCATACGTCGCATACGTCGCGTACTTCGCGGACGCGGGCCTCCCGCGCGATACGCACCCGCGGCGGGTTCTCCTTCCGGGTCGAGCCCAGGGCCATCCTCGCCACGCTGCTGCTCATCGTGGCGGCGCTGGGCATGGGGGTCGTGCTCATCGGCAGCGGCGACTTCCCGATGTCGCCGGGCGATGTCGTACGTACGCTCCTCGGCAACGGCACCTCGTCGCAGGAATTCATCGTGACCGAGCTGCGCGTGCCGCGGGTCGTCGTCGCGCTGCTCGTCGGCGCGGCGCTCGGGGCGTCCGGGGCGGTGTTCCAGTCCATCTCCCGCAACCCGCTGGGCAGTCCGGACGTGATCGGCTTCGGGCAGGGGGCGACGGCCGGCGCGCTCGTCGTGATCGTGCTGTTCAAGGGCAACGCCTTCGCCGTGACGGGCGGCGCGCTCGTCGGCTGTCTGCTGACGGGAGCCGCCGTCTACTTCCTCGCCTGGAAGCGGGGCGTGCACGGCTTCCGGCTGGTGCTTGTCGGTATCGGCGCGGCCGCCATGCTGACGGCGCTCAACCACTACCTGATCACCAAGGCCAGCATCGTCGACGCGACCCGCGCCACGGTGTGGATGACGGGCTCGCTCGACGGGCGTGGGTGGGAACAGGCGTGGCCGCTGCTCGGGGTGTGCGTCGTCCTCATTCCGCTGGTGCTGGGGCACGGGCGGTCGCTGCGCATGATGGAGATGGGCGACGACGCGGCGTACGCCCTCGGGGTGAGCGTCGAACGCGGCCGGCTGGTGCTGATGCTGAGCGCCGTACTGCTCATCGCGGTGGCCACGGCCGCCGCTGGTCCCATCGCCTTCGTGGCGCTGAGCGCGCCGCAGCTCGCCCGCAGGCTCACGCGCTCGCCGGGGGCCAACCTCGGGGCGTCCGTCTGCATGGGGGCCACGCTCCTGGTGATCGCCGACTGGGTCGCCCAGCAGGCGTTCGGCGACACGCAACTGCCCGTGGGGGTGGTGACCGGGGTGCTCGGCGGCTGCTACCTGCTGTGGCTGCTGGTCACCGAGCGAAAGGCGGGACGCATATGAGCCGTCGTACACAGCCGGCGAAGGGCCCGACGACCTCACGCGTGAACGATTCCCACGTGAAGGATTCCCACGTGAACGAGAAGAACCCCAGGAGCATGCCAGTGCAGCGTCAGCGTCTCAGTGCGGAATCCGTGACCCTCGCCTACGACCAGCGGGTCATCGCCGAAGACCTGTCCGTCGAGATACCGGACCATTCGTTCACGGTCATCGTCGGGCCGAACGCGTGCGGCAAGTCGACGCTGCTGCGCGCCCTCTCACGGATGCTCAAGCCCACGCAGGGGCGGGTGCTCCTGGACGGGAACGCCATCGGTTCCATGCCCGCCAAGAAGGTCGCCAAGACGCTCGGACTGCTGCCGCAGTCGTCCGTCGCACCCGACGGGATCACGGTCGCGGACCTGGTGGCGCGCGGCCGTTACCCGCACCAGGGTCTGCTGCGGCAGTGGTCGCCGCAGGACGAGCGGATCGTCGAGGAGTCGATGGAGTCGACGGGCGTCGGGGCACTGGCCGACCGTTACGTCGACGAGCTGTCCGGCGGGCAGCGGCAGCGCGTCTGGATCGCGATGGCCCTGGCCCAGCAGACACCGTTGTTGCTACTCGACGAGCCGACCACCTTCCTCGACATCCAGCACCAGATCGACGTGCTCGACCTGTGCGCGGAGCTGCACGAGACGCAGGGGCGCACCCTGGTCGCCGTACTGCACGACCTGAACCATGCCGCGCGTTACGCGACGCACCTGATCGCCATGCGGGACGGCGAGATCGTCGCGCAGGGGCCGCCGGCCGAGGTCGTCACGGCGGAGCTGGTGGAGCGGGTCTTCGGACTGCGCTGCCAGGTCATCGACGACCCGGAGACCGGGACGCCGCTGGTGGTGCCGGCGGCGCGGAAGGCGCGGGGCGGCCGGGGGGCGGTGGCCGCCACGGCCGCGGCGGCTACAGCAGCTTCCTGAGGCGGATCAGGTCGCGGAACCCGGCTTCGAGCCTGACCCGGCCCGAGGCCCAGGACCTGGCGAAGTTCAGCTCGCCGCCGACCATGGCGCAAAGGTCGTCGCCGGTCATGGCGAGACGGATCTCGGCGCGCTCGCGCGGGGGACCGTCGAAGGTGTCCTGAACGTCGATCCGGCCGTCCGCGAGACGGCCGGTGAACGTGATGTCCAGATCCGTGATGTGACAGCTCAGGGAACGGTCGAGCGACGCGGCGCCGCGTACGCCGTCGTCGTCGGCCTGAGCCAGGTTGTCCGAAAGTTTGTCGAGTGCGCTGCGGCACTCCTCCGTCGTTGCCATCGGGATCGACGGTACCCCAGGGCTTCGGGGTAGCGTCGGGGCATGAACGACGAGGTCGACGAGGCCGGGGACACGGCCGAGGACAAGGACGGGACGGCCGGCGCCGCCGTCGCCGCGGTGTACGACCCGGCCGCACCGGCGCCTCTCGGGGTGGAGCGCGCCCCCACCGGGCACGCCGGCGTCGACGCGCTGCTGGAGCGGCTGGGCGACGCCGACCACCTCCCGGCGGACGGGCACATCGAGGTGTACGAGGATGTACACCGGGGACTGCGTGAGGCGCTGACCGCGCTGGACGCACGTCCGGGACCTCCGGCGCCCCCTTCCTCGTACGACAACAGGAGCTGAACCGATCGTGGCAGGAGTCGCGCGCCGACGCCTCGACGCCGAGCTGGTCCGCCGGAAACTCGCACGCTCACGGGAGCACGCGAGCCAGCTCATCGCCGCAGGGCGGGTGAAGGTGGGCGGCGCCGTCGCGACCAAGGCCGCCACGCAGGTCGAGACCAGCGCCGCGGTCGTCGTACTCAAGGACGAGAACGACCCCGACTACGTCTCGCGGGGCGGTCACAAGCTGGCCGGCGCGCTGGAGGCGTTCGTACCGCTGGGGCTGAAGGTCGAGGGGCGGCGGGCGCTCGACGCCGGGGCCTCGACCGGTGGATTCACCGATGTGCTGCTGCGCGCCGGGGCCCGGCAGGTCGTCGCCGTCGACGTCGGATACGGCCAGCTCGCCTGGTCCCTGCAGTCCGATGAACGCGTGAGCGTCAAGGACCGTACCAACGTGCGGGAAATGACACTCGACACGATCGACGGGGAGGCGGTCGACCTGATCGTCGGTGATCTGTCCTTCATCCCGCTGGGTCTGGTGCTGCCGGCGCTGGTGCGGTGCGCCGCGCCGGACGCCGATCTCGTGATGATGGTGAAGCCGCAGTTCGAGGTGGGCAAGGACCGCCTGGGCAGCGGCGGCGTCGTACGCAGCCCCGAGCTCCGGGCCGAGACGGTACGGGCCGTGGCGCGCCAGGCGTGGGAGCTGGGCCTGGGCGTACGGGGCGTCACCGCCAGTCCGCTGCCCGGGCCTTCGGGGAACGTCGAGTACTTTCTGTGGCTCCGGGCCGGTGCTCCCGAGCTCGACCCGGCGGATGTTGACCGTGCAGTGGCGGAGGGGCCGAGTTGACAACGACGACAGCTATGACAGGCACGACGACCAGCGGATCCGCTGAGTCTCCCGACGCGGCACGTACGGTTTTCCTGCTCGCGCACACCGGGCGGCCAGCGGCGATCCGCAGCGCGGAACTGGTCGTACAGGGGCTGCTGCGCAGCGGTATCGGCGTGCGTGTGCTGGCGGCGGAGGCGGCCGATCTGCCGCTGCCGCCGTCCGTCGAGACGGTGGCGGAAGCGTCGCCCGCCGTACTCGACGGCTGTGAACTGCTGATCGTCCTCGGGGGAGACGGGACGCTGCTGCGCGGCGCCGAGTTCGCGCGCGCCTCCGGGGTGCCGATGCTCGGCGTCAACCTCGGCCGGGTCGGCTTCCTCGCGGAGGCCGAGCGGGACGACCTGGACAAGGTGGTCGACCGGGTCGTCACGCGTGCGTACGAGGTCGAGGAGCGCATGACCCTCGACGTGCTCGTGCACAACAACGGTGACATCGTGCACGAGGACTGGGCGCTCAACGAGGCCGCCGTGCAGAAGGTCTCGCCCGAGCGGATGCTCGAAGTCGTCCTGGAGATCGACGGCCGGCCGGTGACCGGGTTCGGCTGCGACGGCATCGTCTGCGCCACCCCGACCGGATCCACCGCGTACGCCTTCTCGGCCGGCGGGCCCGTGGTCTGGCCCGAGGTGGAGGCGCTGCTGATGGTGCCGATCAGTGCCCACGCGCTGTTCGCCAAGCCTCTGGTGACGTCGCCGAATTCGGTGCTGGCGGTGGAGGTGCAGCCGCACACGCCGCACGGCGTGCTGTGGTGCGACGGCCGCAGGACGGTGGAACTGCCCTCCGGTGCGCGGGTGGTGGTGCGGCGGGGCGCCGTGCCCGTACGGCTGGCGCGGTTGCACCACGCGTCGTTCACCGACCGGCTCGTCGCCAAGTTCGCCCTTCCTGTGTCGGGGTGGCGGGGGGCGCCGCACTGAGTGCGGTGGGCCGGGTGCGGTGGGGGCGGGGCGGTGCCCGCGCAGGGCTGATCGTGTCAATCCGGAACCGGTGGATTCACGGAGGAGTGCGGGGGCCGTCGCGACGTGGGGCCGGGACCTCGTAAGGTCGTGTCCGTGTTGGAGGAGATGCGGATACGGTCGCTGGGCGTCATTGATGACGCCGTCGTCGAGCTGTCACCCGGGTTCACCGCGGTGACGGGCGAGACCGGCGCGGGCAAGACCATGGTCGTCACCAGTCTCGGGCTGCTGCTCGGTGGGCGCGCCGACCCGGCTCTCGTGCGGATCGGCGCCAAAGCGGCGGTCGTCGAGGGGCGGATCACCATGCCCGCCGACGCGCCCGCCGCCGTACGGGCCCAGGAGGCCGGGGCGGAACTCGACGACGGGGCGCTGCTGGTCAGCAGGACCATCTCGGCCGAGGGGCGTTCGCGCGCCCATGTGGGCGGTCGCTCGGTGCCGGTGGGGCTCCTCGCGGAGCTGGCCGACGACCTCGTCGCCGTACACGGGCAGACCGATCAGCAGGGGCTGCTGCGGCCCGCCCGGCAGCGGCAGGCGCTCGACCGGTACGCGGGGGACGCCGTCGCCGTACCCCACGCGAAGTACGCGGCCGCCTACCGGCGGCTGCGGACGGTCGCGGTGGAGCTGGACGAGCTGACCACGCGGGCGCGTGAGCGCGCGCAGGAGGCGGATCTGCTGCGCTTCGGACTCGACGAGATCGCGGCGGTCGATCCGCGGGCGGGCGAGGACGTCGAACTCGCCGCGGAGGCGGAGCGGCTCGGGCACGCCGAGGCGCTGGCTTCGGCGGCTTCCGTCGCGCACGCCGCGCTCGCCGGCAACCCCGAGGACCCGGAGAGCCTCGACGCCAACACGCTGGTCGCCGGGGCGCACCGGGCGCTTGACGCGGTGCGGGCACATGATCCGGCGCTTGCTGTACTCGCTGAGCGGATCGGTGAGATCGGGATTCTGCTGGGTGACGTGGCGGGGGAACTGGCCGGTTACGCGGACAACCTCGACGCCGATCCGCTGCGGCTGTCCGCCGTGGAGGAACGGCGGGCGGCGCTCACCCAGCTCACGCGCAAGTACGGCGAGGACGTCGGGGCGGTGCTCGCCTGGGCCCAGGACGGTGCCGCGCGGCTCACCGAGCTGGAGGGTGACGACGACCGGATCGGTGAGCTGACGGCCGAGCGGGACGCGTTGCGGGACGAACTCGCGGGACTGGCGCAGGCGTTGACCGACGCGCGTACAGAGGCGGCAAAGAGGTTCGCCGACGCGGTCACCGGCGAACTGGCGTCGCTCGCCATGCCGCATGCCCGCGTCACGATCGATGTCCGGCAGACCGAGGACCCCGAGGGCGTCGAGGTCGGTGGCCGCCTGGTGGCTTATGGGGCTTCCGGGGTCGATGAGGTCGAGCTGCTGCTCGCGCCTCATCCCGGCGCCCAGCCCCGGCCGATCGCCAAGGGGGCCTCGGGCGGTGAACTCTCACGGGTGATGCTGGCGGTGGAGGTCGTCTTCGCCGGGTCCGACCCCGTACCGACCTATTTGTTCGACGAGGTCGACGCCGGTGTGGGCGGCAAGGCGGCGGTCGAGGTCGGGCGGCGGCTGGCGAAGCTGGCGAAGTCGGCGCAGGTGGTCGTGGTGACGCACCTGCCGCAGGTCGCGGCGTTCGCCGATCGGCAGTTGCTGGTGGAGAAGACGGTCGACGGGTCGGTCACCAGGAGCGGGGTCACCGTGCTGGAGGGCGAGGACCGGGTACGGGAGCTCTCGCGGATGCTGGCGGGGCAGGAGGACTCACAGACCGCCCGGGCGCACGCGGAGGAGTTGCTGGCGGCCGCGCGGAGCGACGCGTAGGGGGTGGCGTGGTGTCGGTCGGGGAGCGTGCGGGTGCGTGCCGCATCCTCCCGTAGGTGGTGCTTCCGTCACCGGCACGGGTGAGCACACGCTCGGGAGGCGCGCGGTGCGAGGGGCGAACGGGGACCGCTGATCACTCTTGTGGGTGATGCGGTGAGGTACGACCAGGGGGACGACCCTTTCGTGGTGCCGGAACGCGCGTGCGGACTGGCATTCTGGGCGGCGCAGTACGTCCGCCGTTCGACGCCGACTCAGGAGCTCCGACCGACGTGAGCAGCACCCCGGTCCCGCCGTACGGCCAGTCGCCGCTGAGCGTGGTCCAAGTCCTCGGCGGCGGCAGCGCGGGCAGCAGCGCGCACGTCAGGTCGCTCGCCGCGGGGCTGGTCGCGCATGGCCTGAAGGTGAGTGTCTGTGCCCCGGCGCGTCTTGAGGCGGCGTACGACTTCGGTGGTTCCGGGGCGCGCTTCGTCTCCGTACCCCGGCGCAGTGATCCCGCCGCCGTGGCGGCGCTGCGGGCGGCCTGCTCCGGGGCCGACCTGGTGCACGCCCACGGGCTGCACGCCGCCGTGCGGAGCGCGCTGGCGCTGCGCGGACGGCGGATTCCGCTTGTGGTCACCTGGCACAGCCGGGCGGACGACGACGGTGCGCGCGGTCATGTGGTGCGCCTGCTGGAGCGGAGGGCCGCCAGGGCGGCCGCCGTGGTGCTGGGGACGTCGTCCGATCTCGTCGACCGGGCCCGCAGCCGAGGTGCGCGCGACGCGCGGCTCGCGCCGGTCAGCGTGCCCGCGCCGCGTCCGCCCGCGAACCTTCCCGAGAGCAAGGCACGTGCGGACCTGGGTGCCGTCGACCGGCCCTTGGTCATGGCCGTCGGCAGGCTCGTGCGGAACCGGGGGTACGGGGTCCTCCTTGACGCGGCCCGCGCCTGGCGCGATCTGGTGCCCACGCCGCTGCTGGTCGTCGCCGGTGAGGGGAGCGAACGGGGCGCCCTTCAGCGGCGCATCGAGGCGGAGTCGCTGCCCGTGAAGCTCATCGGCCGCCGTGACGACATCGGTGAGCTGCTCGCCGCCGCCGATGTCGCGGTGCTCACCAGCCGGTGGGAGGGGCGGTCCGTGCTGGCCCAGGAGGCGCTGCGCGCCGGAGTGCCGCTCGTCGCCACGGCGGTCGGCGGGGTGCCGGAGCTGGTCGGGGACGCGGCTGAGCTTGTTCCGTACGGGGACAGTGAGGCGCTCGCGGGTGTTGTTCTGCGGCTGCTGGGCGACCCGGCCAGGCGGCAGTGGCTGGCTGAGGCGGGCAGGGCGCAGGCCGCCACCTGGCCCACCGAGGACGAGACGGTGGCGCAGGTGCTGAGTGTGTACGACGAGCTGACCGGCTGAGTGACGAGCTGACCGGCTACGTGGTGTGGCGGCGGGCGCGCAGGGCGAGGCTCAGGGCCAGGACCGTCTGGGGGTCGTCCAGGTCCGTGCCGAGGAGCTCGGAGATGCGTGCCAGGCGGTTGTAGAGGGTCTGGCGGTTGAGGTGCAGCTCACGGGCTGTTTCCGCCTTGCGTCCCGCGTGAGCGAGATACGTCTGCAAGGTGGGGAGCAGAGGCGGGCGGGACGTGCGGTCGTGGTCGCGGAGGGGCCCGATCGCCCGGTCCACGAAGGCCGCCAGGTCCGGGTGCTCGCGCAGGCGCCACAGGAGCAGGTCGATGTCGAGGCGCCGGGCGTCGTACCAGGGGCGGTCCGACAGGCCCTGGGCCGCTGTGGCTGTTTCCGCCGCGTGGCGCAGGCCCGCCGATGCCGCCGTCCAGCCGCCGGCCACGCCGACGACCACTACGGGAGGGTGGGCGCCCGCCCGTTCCAGGCCCGCTCTTTCGACCCCGGCGCGCAGGGCCGCCGCCACGCGGTCGGCGACCGCCGTACGTTCTGATTCGGAACGCAGGCCGAGCAGGAGCGGTACCCGGCCTTCCACGGGGCGTACGCCCAGGAGAACCGGTACGCCGACCGCGGAGAGCTCTTCCAGGACGGCCCGCGCGAGCACCGCCCAGTTGCCCGCCGGTGCCAGCTCGGCCGCGAGCCGCATCACGACGGGGAGCAGGGGGCCTTCGCCCGGCTTGAAGCCGAGCACCCTGGCCTGCGCGGGCGCGTCGTCGGCGGCGATACGGCCCTCGGCGAGGTCGGTGAGGAAATCACCGCGGCCGCGTGCGGCGAGTTCCTCTTCCTGGCGGGCCTGCATCAGGACCACCGCAAGGATTCCGGCCGCCCGCTCGGCCGCGATCCGGTGGACGGGAAGGAGCGGGGACGAGACCGCGAGGAGCGCGATCCTGGCCCGTACCGCCCCCGTGCCGCGGCCGCCGCCCGGCACGTCCACGAGCACGCCGTTCGCGGGCGGGCCCTCCTCGCGTGCCTCGCGCTGACCGCGCAGGCCCTCCCACACCTGGAGCGGGTCGGCGCACGCCTCACCCGACTCGGGCGCGGCGGCGTACAGGAGCTGTCCGTCCGCCGTCTCCAGGAAGACCGGGTTGGCGGTGAAGTCCGCCAGGATGCCGAGGACCTGCGGAATCCCGCCGCCGCCGAGCAGCGCCTGGGTACAGCGCCGGTGGACTTCCTCGGCGCGCCGCAGGAGGGTGTAGTGGCCGTTGACGATCTCGGTGTGGACCTCTTCGGTCACCGATACGAACGGCACCTCCCGGTGCAGCTGTACGAGCGGCAGCCCGGCGGCCCGCGCGGTCTCCACGATCGTCGAGGGCAGGCGGCTGAAGCGCGGCCCGAGTTCGACGACGAGGGCGGCGATGCCCCGGTCCGCGAGGCGGCGTACGAAAGCGCGCTGTTCGGCGGGGCGCGTACCGAGGCCGAGGCCGGTCGTCAGGAGCAGCTCGCCGCCCTTGAGCAGCGACGCGATGTTCGGCACCTCACCGGCGTGCACCCAGCGCACCGTGCGGTTCAGCCGGTCGGCGCCCGCGACGACCTCGGGAAGCCCGCCGCGGAGCCCCGGCAGCTCCAGTGCCCGCTGCACGGTGATGCCGCCTTGCGTTTCCACTGCGATGTACCTCGTGACGTTGTTCCTGCCGTGCCCCAGGAAAGCACCGCATTCGGTGGACGCTACCCGCGTGTCCGTTCCAGGAACATCACCCTGCGGTTACGGGACAGATCTCGCGTCCCCGCGGCCCGACAACTCGTCGCCCCGTCAACGCTTTTGAGTGACCCCGTGTCGATTGTGGTCTGCGTCACCCGAGCCAAGACTGTCGCCCCCCGTACAAGAGAGAGGGCACGCCATGTCTGACAAACCCGCACGTGAGGTCCAGCGGCTCAAGGCGAATTCCGTCGGACTCGTCGGTGTGGTCTTCATGGCGGTCGCCACCGCGGCGCCGATCACCGCGATGACCGGAAATCTCCCCATCGCCGTCGGCTTCGGCAACGGAACGGGCGCTCCCGCCGGCTACCTCTTCGCGACCCTCGTCCTGACCGTCTTCTCGGTCGGATACGTCGCCATGGCGAAGCGCATCACCGCCGCCGGCGCCTTCTACGGTTACATCTCGCACGGCCTCGGCCGCATCGCCGGCATGGCGTCCGGGATGCTCGCCGTCCTGGCGTACATCGTCTTCGAGGCCTCGATCGTCGGCATCTTCGCCTACTTCGGCCAGACGACCGTCGCCGACCAGCTCGGTGTCGACATTCCCTGGATCGTGTACGCCGCCGCGATGCTCGCCGTCACGGGCGTTCTCGCGTACTTCGACATCAACATCACCGCCAAGGCCCTCGGCGTCATGCTCGTCGCCGAGATCGCCGTGCTTTTCGCTGTGGCCACTGCTGTCCTGCTGGCCGGCGGCGGCCCCGACGGCATCCCGGTCGACCCCATCAACCCGGTCAACGCCTTCACCGGCACGTCGGCGGGGCTCGGTCTCTTCTTTGCCTTCTGGTCGTGGGTCGGCTTCGAATCGACGGCCATGTACGGCGAGGAGTCCCGCGACCCGAAGCGTGTCATCCCGCGCGCGACCCTCATCTCGGTGGTCGGAGTGGGGATCTTCTACATCTACGTCTCCTGGATGACGATCGCCGGCAACGGCCTGGAGGGTTCGGTCAAGGTCTCGTCGTCCGCGTCCCCGCTCGACCTCTTCTTCCATCCGACGCAGGCGTTCATCGGTGCGTGGGCCGTCGACGCGTTCCAGTGGCTGCTGCTCACGGGGTCCTTCGCCTGCGGCATGGCGTTCCACCAGTGCGCGTCGCGCTACCTGTACGCCATCGGCCGCGAGGGCTTTCTGCACCCGGCCCTCGGACGTACGCACCGCTCGCACGGTTCGCCGTACATCGCGTCATACGTCCAGTCCGGCATCGCCACCCTGCTGGTGGCCGCCTTCTGGCTCGCCGGTGAGGACCCGTACATCCATCTGTACACACTGCTGGCCATCCTCGGCACGATGGCGATCCTCATCGTCCAGACGCTCTGCTCGTTCGCGGTGATCGGCTACTTCCGCAAGAACCACCCGGAGGACCGGCACTGGTTCAAGACCTTCACCGCTCCGCTCCTCGGCGGCTTCGGCATGATCGCCGTCGTCGTCCTGCTCGTGCTCAACATGGAGACCGCGGCCGGACTCGCCGCCGACTCCCTCTTCTTCAAGCTGATCCCGTGGATCGTCGGACTGGTCTTCTTCGGCGGTCTCGGGCTCGGCTTCCATCTCAAGGCCAAGCAGCCCGACCGGTACGCCATCATCGGCCGCATCGTCCTCGAGGACGCGGTCGAGCGCACCGACGACAGCCAGACCAGTCAGCCAGCCGCGACCGTCTGAGGAGCCCTCCCATGTCCCGTACGCACGTGATGCACGCACTGCGGCAGCTCGCCGCACAGCACGCCGCCGCCCGCAGGCTGCGCATGTCCACCGCCGAGGTGCGCGGCTCCAGCCGCCGTGAACTTCTCGGCCGGGCCGCCGCTCTCGGCCTCGGTACGGTCCTGGCCGGCCCGGCGGTCACCGCCGCACAGGCGGCGCCCGCGAGAGAGGCCGTACAGGGCGCGGGGGCGCCCACAATCGCCGTGGTCGGCGCGGGCATAGCCGGCCTCACCGCCGCGCTGACCCTCGCGGACGCAGGCCTCGACTGCACGCTCTACGAGGCGAACCCCGACCGGGTCGGCGGCCGCATGTGGACCCAGCGGGACCACTGGGCGTACGGGCAGATCTCCGAGATCGGCGGGGAACTGATCGACACCAGCCACAAGAAGATCCTCGAACTGTGCCGCCGTTTCAGCCTGCCGACGGAGGATTTCCTCGGCGGCGGGCCCAACGGCGCCGAGGAGGTGCTCTGGTTCAACGGGACGTACTACCCGCGCGAGCAGGCCGACGAGGACTTCAAGGACGTCTACCAGGCGCTCCACCGCGACCTCCAGGAAGCGGGCGAGGTGAAGTGGAACCAGAGCACCCCGGCCGGCACGGCCCTCGACAACATGTCGATCCATGAGTGGATCGACTCCCGTGTGCCCGGCGGGCACTCCTCGCAGCTCGGCCGCTTCATCGACGTCGCCTACAACGTCGAGTACGGCGTCGAGACGACCGAGCAGTCCGCCCTCGCGCTGGTGCTGCTGATGGGCTACCAGCCGAACCCCGGCCACTTCAACGTCTGGGGCCTGTCCGACGAGCGCTACCACATCACCGGCGGCAACGATCAGCTCCCGAGTGCCATCGCGAGGTGCCTGCCCGCCGGCACGATCCAGATGGGCAAACAGCTCACGGCGGTAAGGGCCAACGACAATGGCACCCAGACCCTTACCTTCACCGACGCGGGAACGACGACCACCGTCACCGCGGACCACACCATCCTGTGCGTTCCGCTGCCCGTTCTCCAGCGGCTCGACCTGTCGGCGGCGGGCTTCGATCCGCTCATGACGAACCTGCTGCGCGATGCCCGCATGGGGAACTGCACCAAGCTCAACATGCAGTTCTCGTCGCGTCCGTGGCGCGGCGAAGGCCCCTGGCCCGGCGTGTCGGCGGGCGACTGCTTCACCGACAGCGACGTACAGCAGACCTGGGACACCACCAAGATCCAGCCCGGAACCGGCGGCATCCTCATCCAGTACGGCAGCGGCCGGCTCGCCAAGGCGCTCACGCCGGGCACGCCCTTCGCCACCGAGTCGGACCCGTACGTACGGGACCTCGCGGCGCGCCGTACCCGTGAAGTGGACGCGTTCTTTCCGGGAACGTCGAAGGCGTGGACCGGGAAGGCGCAGCTTTCCGCCTGGCACCGCAGCCCGTACGCCCTCGGCGCGTACTCCTACTGGCCCGTCGGCTATCTGCACCGGTACGCCGGCTATGAGGGCACCCCACAGGGGAACATCCACATCGGCGGCGAGCACTGCAGCTACGACTTCCAGGGCTTCATGGAAGGCGGCGCGACCGAAGGGGAACGCGCCGCCCGTCAGGTGATCGACAAGCTGGCCTAGACCGGCCCGCCGGCCCGGTCAGCCGCCGTACGCACCACTCGCCGTCAGCCGCAGTGCCGTGTCGATCAGCGGCACGTGGCTGAAGGCCTGCGGGAAGTTGCCGACCTGGCGCTGCAGCCTGGAGTCCCACTCCTCGGCGAGCAGCCCCAGGTCGTTCCGCAGCCCCAGCAGCTTCTCGAAAAGCTTTCGCGCCTCGTCGACCCGCCCGATCATCGCCAGGTCGTCGGCCAGCCAGAACGAGCACGCCAGGAACGCGCCCTCGTCGCCCTCCAGGCCGTCCAGGCCCGCGTTCTCACCCGCCGTCGGGTAGCGCAGTACGAAACCGTCCTCCGTGGACAGCTCGCGCTGGATCGCCTCGATCGTGCCGATGACCCGCTTGTCGTCGGGCGGCAGGAAACCCATCTGCGGAATCAGCAGCAGAGAGGCGTCCAGCTCCTTCGATCCGTACGACTGCGTGAACGTGTTGCGTTCCGGATCGTAGCCCTTCTCGCACACCGTGCGGTGGATCTCGTCGCGCAGCTCGCGCCACTTCTCGACCGGGCCGTCCGCGTCGCCCATCTCGATCAGTTTGATGGTCCGGTCGACGGCGACCCAGGCCATCACCTTGGAGTGCACGAAGTGGCGGCGCGGGCCGCGCACCTCCCAGATGCCCTCGTCCGGCTGGTCCCAGTGGTCCTCCAGGTAGCGGATCAGCTTGAGCTGGAGCAGCGAGGCGTAGTCGTTGCGCGTCAGCCCGGTCATGTGGGCCAGGTGCAGTGCCTCGGTGACCTCGCCGTAGACGTCGAGCTGCAACTGGTGCGCCGCGCCGTTCCCGACCCGTACCGGGGTGGAATTCTCGTAGCCGGGCAGCCAGTCCAGCTCGGCCTCGCCCAGCTCGCGCTCGCCCGCGATGCCGTACATGATCTGGAGGTTCTCCGGGTCGCCCGCGACCGCGCGCAGCAGCCACTCGCGCCAGGCGCGCGCCTCTTCGCGGTAGCCGGTGCGCAGCAGCGACGACAGGGTGATCGCGGCGTCGCGCAGCCAGGTGTAGCGGTAGTCCCAGTTGCGTACGCCGCCGATCTCCTCCGGCAGCGACGTCGTCGGCGCGGCGACGATGCCGCCCGTCGGGGCGTACGTCAGCGCCTTCAGGGTGATCAGGGAGCGGATCACGGGCTCGCGGTACGGCCCGTGGTACGTGCACTGCTCGACCCAGTCGCTCCAGAACTCCGCGGTCGCCTCCAGCGAGGCCTCGGGCTCCGGCAGCGGCGGCTCCTCCTTGTGCGAGGGCTGCCAGCTGATGGTGAAGGCGATCCGGTCACCGGGCGCGACGGTGAAGTCGGAGTACGTCGTCAGGTCCTTGCCGTACGTGTCGACATCGGCGTCGAGCCAGACGGAGTCGGGTCCGGCGACGGCGACCGTGCGCGTGTCGACCTTGTGGACCCAGGGCACCACACGTCCGTAACTGAATCGCATCCGCAGCGCGGAACGCATCCGCACCCGGCCGGTGACGCCCTCGACGATCCGGATCACCTGGGGGGCGCCGTCACGCGGCGGCATGAAATCGGTCACCCTGACCGTGCCGCGCGGGGTGTCCCACTCGGCTTCGAGGATCAGCGAGTCCCCGCGGTAGCGGCGGCGGGTGGCCGCCGGTGGCCCGGCGTCGGCCGCGTGCGCCGGCCCGATCCGCCAGAACCCGTGTTCCTCGGTGCCGAGCAGCCCGGCGAAAATGGCGTGTGAGTCGAAGCGGGGGAGGCACAGCCAGTCGATCGTGCCGTCCCTGCAGACCAGTGCCGCCGTCTGCATGTCTCCGATAAGTGCGTAGTCCTCGATGCGCCCGGCCACGTTGCAATCTCCAGTCGAACGGCCACGTTCGCCCCATTGGGGCACTTGCGGTCAGGGGATTTTTGACGAGCTCTTGGTCCCGGGAGCGGGCGGGGATGGTGCCTTCGCCGGCCGGCTCGCAGCGATGTATCAGAGCAGGATACGTCGCAGCCAAGTGCTCTGCGCGACGGTACCGGCAACACGAGTCGGCCGAACGGCCGAGCTAGGGGTGAGTTGTGGGTGAGTTGTGGGCGGACTTCGGGTGCGCGGCGGCCGACGGTGACGCGTTGTGCGGCAGGAGACGCGGCGCGTGGCCGGAAGCGGCCTCCTTCCGTCGCTGATACCCTGGTACCCCGTGGACCGGTGGCCAGTCTGTGACGACTCAGACACCCCGAAACCGCAGCGACGACGCCACCCGGATTCCGGGCCGGCGGCCGGTACGCACCTCACTACGCGACCACGGGAGCCCCCTCTTGGCGATGCCGCCCAAATCCATGACGACCAAGCACATCTTCGTCACCGGGGGTGTCGCCTCCTCCCTCGGTAAGGGCCTGACGGCCTCCAGCCTGGGTGCGCTGCTCAAGGCGCGGGGCCTGCGGGTCACGATGCAGAAGCTCGACCCGTACCTGAACGTCGACCCCGGCACGATGAACCCCTTCCAGCACGGTGAGGTGTTCGTCACCAACGACGGCGCCGAGACCGACCTGGACATCGGCCACTACGAGCGCTTCCTCGACGTCGACCTCGACGGCTCGGCCAACGTCACCACCGGCCAGGTCTACTCGCAGGTCATCGCCAAGGAGCGGCGCGGCGAGTACCTCGGCGACACCGTGCAGGTCATCCCGCACATCACCAACGAGATCAAGCACCGCATCCGGCGCATGGCGACCGACGACGTCGACGTCGTCATCACCGAGGTCGGCGGCACGGTCGGCGACATCGAGTCGCTGCCGTTCCTGGAGACCGTCCGCCAGGTCCGCCACGAGGTGGGCCGCGACAACGTCTTCGTCGTACACATCTCGCTGCTCCCCTACATCGGCCCGTCCGGTGAGCTGAAGACCAAGCCGACGCAGCACTCGGTCGCGGCGCTGCGCAACATCGGTATCCAGCCGGACGCCATCGTGCTGCGCGCCGACCGCGACGTGCCGCTGTCCATCAAGCGCAAGATCTCGCTGATGTGCGACGTCGACGAGGCGGCGGTCGTCGCCGCGATCGACGCCAAGTCGATCTACGACATCCCGAAGGTGCTGCACACCGAGGGTCTTGACGCGTACGTCGTCCGGAAGCTGGATCTGCCGTTCCGCGATGTGAACTGGACCCAGTGGGAGGACCTGCTGGACCGCGTCCACAACCCCGACCACGAGGTCACCGTCGCGCTCGTCGGCAAGTACATCGACCTGCCCGACGCGTACCTGTCGGTGACCGAGGCCATGCGCGCCGGCGGTTTCGCCAACAAGGCCCGCGTCAAGGTCAAGTGGGTCACCTCCGACGACTGCAAGACGCAGGCGGGGGCCCAGAAGCAGCTCGGTGACGTCGACGCGATCGTCATTCCGGGCGGCTTCGGCGAGCGCGGCGTCAACGGCAAGGTCGGCGCCATCCAGTACGCCCGCGAGAACAAGATCCCGCTGCTGGGCCTGTGCCTGGGCCTCCAGTGCATCGTCGTCGAGGCCGCGCGCAACCTCGCCGGCATCGAGGACGCCAACTCCACCGAGTTCGACGCGGCGACCGCCCACCCGGTGATCTCCACCATGGAGGAGCAGCTCGCGTACGTCGAAGGGGCGGGCGACCTGGGCGGCACCATGCGCCTCGGCCTCTACCCGGCGAAGCTCGCCGAGGGCTCGATCGTCCGTGAGGTCTACGGCGACCAGCCGTACGTCGACGAGCGCCACCGCCACCGCTACGAGGTGAACAACGCCTACCGCGCGGAGCTGGAGAAGAAGACGGGCCTCGTCTTCTCCGGCACGTCCCCGGACAACAAGCTCGTCGAGTACGTCGAGTACCCGCGCGAGGTGCACCCCTACCTCGTCGCCACCCAGGCGCACCCCGAGCTCCGCTCCCGCCCGACCCGCCCGCACCCGCTCTTCGCGGGCCTGGTCAAGGCCGCTGTGGAGCGCAAGACCGGCTCGGCCGGCAAGTAGCCGCAGGAGATACGGTTGCCGGGGTGCGGGCCTTTTGGGCCGGTACCCCGGTTTTCTGCTTTCTGCTTTGGGAGGACGCTTTCATGGCCATCAAGGACACCCCCGAGGAGTGGCAGGTCACCGCGACCGCGGTTCCCTTCACGGGCAACAAGACGAGTGTCCGCACCGACGACGTGGTCATGCCCGACGGCAGCGTGGTACGCCGCGACTACCAGGTGCACCCCGGCTCCGTGGCGGTCCTGGCCCTCGACGAGAACGACCGTGTCCTGGTCATCCGCCAGTACCGGCACCCCGTGCGGCACCGGCTCTGGGAGATCCCGGCCGGCCTGCTCGACGTACCCGGTGAGAATCCGCTGAGCGCCGCGGTGCGGGAGCTGTATGAGGAGGCGCACGTCAAGGCCGAGGACTGGCGGGTGCTGGCCGATGTCTACCCGACGCCGGGTGGCTGTGACGAGGCCGTACGCATCTTCTTCGCCCGCGATCTCTCCGACGTCGAGGGCGAGCGCTTCGAGGTCGAGGAGGAAGAGGCGGACATGGAACTCGCGCGCGTCCCGCTCCAGGAACTCGTGCGGGGCGTGCTCGCCGGGGAACTGCACAACACCTGCCTGGCCGTGGGCGTCCTGGCGCTGACCGCCGCGCTCGCGGGCGACGGGACCGACGCCCTGCGTCCGGCCGACGCGCCGTGGCCGGCGCGCCCGTTCGAGGCCTGACCGTCGTCTGAAAATCCGCTGATCCGATTGGGTGACGCACCCGCCGCGCTCCGCACGGTTCGTAGCAGAGCGTGAACTACGCTCGAAGCGCCCGACCGCAGTCGCGGGCGGGCTTGTGCGCAGGCGGACGGGAGCGTGGCCCGTGACGGATCAGGCGGTGGACACCAGCGGCATGGCGGCGGGTTCCGCGGCAGGGCGGACAACGGGCGAGTTCTTCGGCAGAGCGCGCGAGCTGAAGGAGTTGCGCGACGACATCGAGCGGGCCGGCCTCGACACCCTCGCCGGGCGCAAGACGCCCAGGGCCCGCGTGCTGCTGATCGCGGGAGGTCCGGGCTCGGGCCGCACCGCTCTCGCCGCCGAACTCGCCGCGAGCCTCACCGGTGACTACCCCGACGGCACGCTCCGCGCCCGGCTGACCGACCCCGACGGCGAGCGCGTACCCACCGAGCGCACCGCCCGCGCGCTGCTCGACGACCTCGCGGTCCCGGTCCCGCCGGGGGCCGGTGACGACGAGCTGTCCGAGCTGGTCCGCGAGGCACTGACCGTACGCCGCCTCCTGCTGGTCCTCGACGACGCCGCCGACGCGGAACAGGTCGATCCGCTGCTGCCCGACAACCCGGACTGCCTGGTCGTGGCCACCGCCCGGGGCCCGCTCACCGGCATCCCCGGCGTGCGGCCCTGCACCATCGGCGGCCTGGACACCGGATCCGCCGTCGAACTGCTCGGCCGCTCCACCGGGGCGGTCAGGATCACCGTCGACCCGACGGCGGCCGAATCGCTCGTCGAGGAGTGCGGGGGGCAGCCCGCCGCGCTGGTGATGATCGGCGGCTGGCTCGCCGCCAGCCCCAAGGCGTCGGTCGCCGATGTGACGAAGCGGCTGCACGACATCCCCGTCGACGCGGGGCAGCCCACCGGAGCCAGGCCGCTCGCCCGCGTTTTCCGGTTCGTGTACGAGTCGCTGCCGCAGCCCACGGCGCGGATGCTGCGCCTGCTCTCCCTCGCGCCCGCCGGTTTCGTGGACGCGCACACCGCCTCCGCCCTGGCCGGCTGCTCCGTCTCCGGGGCCCAGACGGCGCTGGACGACTTCACGGCGCTGGGCCTGCTGCGCCGGGTGGACGGCCGGCAGTACGAGGTGCCCGGCTGCCTCGCGCCCATGATGAAGGCGCTGATGGAGGACCGGGACCGGCCCGCCGAGGTGCAGCTTGCCCGGGCCAGGATGCTGGAGCGGACCGTACGGCAGCTCCAGTCCTGCTGGGCGTCCACCGAACCCGACGGGTCCGCGGCCCGCAAGAAGCTGGCGGGACTGCCGCGCGCGCTGCGCTTTCCCCATGTCGCGGCCGCCGGCGAATGGCTGCGGATCCGGCAGCCCGCGCTCCTCGCCTCGGCCCGGATCGCGGTCGAGGACGGCGAGCTCGACACCCTGGCGAGGCGGCTGGTGGCCGCGCTGGTACGGGCGCTGGCGGCCCACCGGGGCACCGAAGCGGCGGCTCCCGAGCTGTACGGGCTGCACCGGCTCGTACTGGACGTGGCCGAGCGGTGCGCTCTGCACCGTGAGAAGGCCGCCGCGCTGCTGAATCTCGCGGATCTGGACGCGCGGACCGGGCGTACGCAGGAGGCGCTGACGCGCTACCGGGCGGCGCTGGACGCCGGCCGGGCAGCCGGTGACCCGTACGCGACAGGCCGGGCGATGGAATCCGTAGGCGGGACATACCAAGAACTGGGCGACTGGCAGCGCGCCTCCGACTGGTACGGCCGGGCGCTGGAACAGCGGCTGACGCGCGGCGAACGCGCGGACGCGGCGCGGCTGTACGGGCGGCTCGGAGCCGTACACACCTATGCGGGGCGTTACGGCGAGGCGCTGCGCAACTGGCGGGCCTCGGCGGCGGGGCACCGCAGGGTCGGTGATCTGCCGGGCCACGCAAGGGCGTTGAGCGAAGTGGCCAGGGTGCAGGAGTACGCGGGGCGGCCCGAGGAGTCGCTGCGCACCTGCCGGGAGGCCGTGGAAATGGCACGGCAGGCCGAGGACGTACGGCTGCACGCGGCACTGGAGTTGCGGCTCGCGGACACGCTCGACCGGCTGGGGGACCCGACGGCGGCCCGACTGCACCGGAACGCCGCGGAAAGACTGCTGGGAGATGAGGGTTCTGCCTACGAAATCCGCAGTACTTCGGCGAGAGATTGATGCTTTGTAAGGCTAGACACCGGGAAATCCTTCATTAGACTGGCTCTGCCGCGTCATGCTGCGGTGTTCCCCGGGTGTGCCTCACATACCTGGGTATGTATGGCATTGACCCATTTATTCCCCCAGAGCCAAGGACCGTGATCGACGTGAAGGTCGGCATCCCCCGCGAGGTCAAGAACAACGAGTTCCGGGTGGCCATCACCCCCGCAGGCGTGCACGAGCTGGTGCGCCACGGCCACCAGGTCTTCGTCGAGCAGAACGCCGGCGCCGGATCTTCGATCACGGACGGTGAGTACGTCGCCGCCGGTGCGCAGATCCTGGCCACCGCCGACGAGGTCTGGGCCACCGCCGACCTGCTGCTGAAGGTCAAGGAGCCCATCGCCGAGGAGTACCACCGCCTCCGCAAGGACCAGACGCTCTTCACCTACCTGCACCTCGCCGCTTCCCGCGAGTGCACGGACGCCCTGCTGGAGTCCGGCACCACGGCGATCGCGTACGAGACGGTGGAGACCGCGAACCGCGCCCTGCCGCTGCTCGCCCCGATGTCCGAGGTCGCGGGCCGGCTGGCCCCGCAGGTCGGCGCGTACCACCTGATGCGCTCGGTCGGCGGCCGCGGTGTACTGCCGGGCGGCGTCCCCGGTACGGCGGCCGGCGAGGCCGTCGTCATCGGCGGCGGCGTGTCCGGCTGGAACGCCACGCAGATCGCCGTCGGCATGGGCTTCCACGTGACCCTGCTCGACCGTGACATCAACAAGCTGCGCGAGGCCGACAAGGTCTTCGGCACCAAGGTGAAGACGATCGTCTCCAACGCCTTCGAGCTGGAGAAGGCCGTCGTCGAGGCCGACCTCGTCATCGGCGCGGTTCTGATCCCCGGCGCCAAGGCCCCGAAGCTCGTCACCAACGAGCTCGTCGCCAAGATGAAGCCCGGAAGTGTTCTTGTCGACATTGCGATCGACCAGGGCGGCTGCTTCGAGGACTCCCACCCGACGACGCACGCCGAGCCGACGTTCAACGTCCACAACTCGGTCTTCTACTGCGTCGCGAACATGCCGGGCGCCGTCCCGAACACCTCGACGTACGCGCTGACGAACGCCACGCTGCCGTACATCGTCGAGCTCGCGAACCGTGGCTGGGTCGAGGCGCTGCGCCGCGACGCCGCCCTCGCCAAGGGCCTCAACACCCATGACGGCCAGGTCGTTTACCGCGAGGTCGCCGAGGCTCACGAACTGCCGCACGTCGAACTGGGCACGCTTCTCGGCTGACGCGTCAACCAGAGTCGTCAACCTCACGCAACCGGCCGGACCTTGTCGAGCAAGGTCCGGCCGGACGCGTGTCCGCCCCCTTGGGCGGACTCGTTCAACTCGCCGCGAACGTAACCCTTTAACCGATTCGCGACCCCACCAAACGCGCGGTCCGTGCCTCGCTTCCGCCCCCGCGCACCCTTGACACAAGGGTGTTCCATTGCCGACACATCGGGCCGGGTCCGGCGGATTGTGTTGCTGCGGACCGGTGACACGCCATAGAGTCGCCAACCGTCGGCATGGTGCCACGCTGACCTATCGATAAGTTTCCTGGTCACGTCCAAGGAGGTAAGACGACTTGTGAATGAGTCGACATTTACTCCCGGAGGTGCTCAACCAGGAATGCCTGCACGGGGCCAGGGCCATCGGGGCTCCAGGCTGTCGGCTCCGTCGCTGTCCGCACCTTCGCCACCCATCAGCACATGACGACAGCCCACCAGAGCATGGACGGCCTACACGTGAACGCCATGGCCGGCGACCAGAGTGGGGACAAGTCCACCACCCGCTTCGCCGACTTCGACGAGGTGCCCGAGGGGCACTTCTACGATCCCGATGCCGAGTACGAGCCCGACCCCGAGTACGCGGCCACCCTCGCCCCCGACGCTGCCCGTCAGCGCCGCGAGCGGATCGGCCCCACCGGACGGCCGCTGCCGTACTTCCCGATCCCGGGCCCGCTCACCGATCACGGCCCCGCGAAGATCATCGCCATGTGC
The DNA here is from genome assembly GCF_000429085.1 of Streptomyces flavidovirens DSM 40150. GTDB lineage: Bacteria > Actinomycetota > Actinomycetes > Streptomycetales > Streptomycetaceae > Streptomyces > Streptomyces flavidovirens. Next base: position 28,285 of record NZ_KE386847.1, read on the forward strand.
AACCAGAAGGGCGGCGTCGGCAAGACGACGTCGACCATCAATCTGGGTGCGGCCCTCGCGGAGTACGGACGACGGGTCCTGCTCGTCGACTTCGACCCGCAGGGAGCCCTGTCGGTCGGCCTCGGCGTGAACCCGATGGAGCTCGACCTCACGGTCTACAACCTGCTCATGGAGCGGGGCATGGCGGCCGACGAGGTTCTCCTGAAGACCGCGGTGCCCAACATGGACCTGCTGCCGAGCAATATCGACTTGTCGGCGGCCGAGGTTCAGCTCGTCAGTGAGGTGGCGCGCGAGTCGACACTTCAGCGGGCGCTCAAGCCGCTGATGGCCGACTACGACTACATCGTGATCGACTGTCAGCCTTCGCTCGGTCTGCTCACCGTGAACGCCCTGACGGCGGCTCACAAGGTCATAGTGCCGCTCGAGTGCGAGTTCTTCGCGCTGCGCGGTGTGGCTCTGCTGACCGAGACGATCGAGAAGGTCCAGGAGCGGCTCAACCCCGACCTGGAGCTCGACGGCATCCTCGCCACGATGTACGACTCCCGTACGGTGCACAGCCGTGAGGTGCTGGCGAGGGTCGTCGAGGCCTTCGACGAGCACGTCTACCACACGGTGATCGGGCGTACCGTCCGCTTCCCGGAGACCACGGTCGCCGGTGAGCCGATCACGACGTACGCCTCCAACTCGGTCGGTGCGGCCGCTTATCGCCAGCTTGCCAGGGAGGTGCTCGCCCGGTGTCACGCCGAGTGAGTCTGCCGGGGGCCGACGAACTGTTCCGCACGACCGGGGGAATGGCGCTGCAGTCGTCGTCCCCGCGGCGCCCGCCCGTCAACGGCGAGGCGCGGGTACCGGGTCCGGCGACGGAGAGTGACTCCGGGGCGGCGGCCGAGCAGTCCGAGAGCACACCGGCCGCTGGTTCCGCCGACGGCCGTGAGGGCACGGAGCACGCCGCCGCCGACGCGGAGGCGGCCGGGCATCGCAGCCGGGCCGTGGAGGGCGACCAGGCGGCCACTGCCGCCGCGAATGCCCGCCGGGCGCCCGAGGGGCAGCCCCCCGCCCAGTCGGCCGCCCAGCAGCGTCCTGCGGGCTCTGCCGGCCCTGCCACGGGGGCGCAGCCGCGGCGCCGGGGCGGGCGCGGGGCGAACCGCCGGCCCAGCGGCCGCGAGCGCCACGACGAGAAGATCACGGTCTACGTCTCGGCCGAGGAACTGATGGACCTGGAACACGCGCGCCTGGTGCTGCGCGGCGAGCACGGGCTCGCCGTGGACCGGGGCCGGATCGTGCGGGAGGCGGTTGCCGTCGTACTCGCGGACCTGGAGTCGCGCGGCGACGCGAGCATCCTCGTACGGCGCCTGCGCGGGCGCTGACCGGACGGGGGGTAGCCTGCGCTGCCCCTGTCCTTGTTCCCCCGCCCCCTGGACCACCGCCATGCCGCCGCGCTCTGACGACTCCGCCGCCCAGCCCGCTGTTTCCCCGCGCCGTCGGCTGGGGCGCGGGCCGGGGGCGCCGGCGCCGGAAGGCGCGGCGGCGGACGGAGCGGATGATCTTTCCCCCACCCCGCCCCTTCCCGAAACCGGGGGCAGGCCCCCGGACCCCCAGTCAGACGGAGCCGAGGCGGCGGGCGGGCGGTTCACCGTTCGGCTGGTGAACTTCGAAGGGCCGTTCGATCTGCTGCTTCAGCTCATCTCGAAGCACAAGCTCGACGTCACCGAGGTCGCCCTGTCGAAGGTCACCGACGAGTTCATGGCGCACATCCGCGCCATGGGGCCCGACTGGGATCTCGACCAGACCACCGAGTTCCTGGTGGTGGCCGCCACCCTCCTCGACCTCAAGGCCGCGCGGCTGCTGCCCGCCGCCCAAGTCGAGGACGAGGGGGACCTCGCGCTGCTGGAGGCGCGGGACCTGCTGTTCGCGCGGCTGCTGCAGTACCGCGCTTACAAGCGGGTCGCCGACATCTTCAGCGAGCGGCTGGACGCCGAGGCCCGGCGCTACCCGCGTACGGTCGGACTGGAGCCGCACCACGCCGCGCTGCTGCCCGAGGTCGTCATCAGCATCGGCCCGGACGGCTTCGCCGGGCTCGCCGTGAAGGCCATGCAGCCAAGGGCCGAGCCGCAGGTGTACGTCGATCACATCCATGCGCCTCTGGTGTCCGTACGGGAACAGGCCGAGGTGGTCGTCGCGCGGCTGCGGGAGGCGGGAGAGGCGACCTTCCAGGTGCTGACCGAGGACGCCTCGGACACGCTCACCGTCGTCGCGAGGTTCCTGGCGCTGCTGGAGCTCTACCGGGAGAGGGCCGTGGTGCTGGACCAGGAGGAGGCCCTCGGGGAGCTCGTGGTGCGGTGGACCGGCGGGGAGGCCGCGCAGCCCGTGGTCACGGACGAATTCGATCAAGTGGTGGAGGAGGAGACAGCATGAGTGAGTCCCCCGCGGTCGCGGACCTCGGCCTCAGGCCCGCCCTGGAGGCGGTCCTCATGGTCGTCGACGAGCCCGCCACCGAGGAGCACCTCGCGAAGGTGCTTCAGCGCCCCCGCGGAGCCGTCGCGGACGCGCTGCGGGAGCTGGCCGACGAGTACGCCGTACAGGGGCGTGGATTCGAGCTCAGGCTGGTGGCCGGGGGGTGGCGCTTCTACACGCGGCCCGAGTACGCGGCGGCGGTCGAGAGCTTCGTACTGGACGGCCAGCAGGCCCGTCTCACCCAGGCCGCCCTGGAAACGCTGGCGGTTGTCGCGTACCGCCAGCCGGTCAGCAGGTCACGGGTCTCGGCCGTACGCGGCGTGAACTGCGACGGCGTGATGCGGACCCTGCTTCAGCGCGGGCTGGTGGGGGAGGCGGGCACGGAACCCGAAACAGGTGCGATCCTGTACAGGACGACGAACTACTTTCTGGAGCGGATGGGCCTGCGAGGCCTGGACGAGCTCCCGCAGCTCGCGCCATTCCTCCCGGAGGCGGACGCGATCGAGGCTGAGACGCTAGAGGGTGTGCCGTCGTTCGATGCGGACGCCCCGTACGCCTCGGACACAAACGCAGACGACAAGACGGAATTTTGATGCGAAGCAGCAGCGGCAGGAACAGCGGAAGCGGTAACGACCGGAATCAGCGGGGCGCGGGCAAGGGGCGCGACGACAAGCAGCAGCGCTCCGACCGCCCGGACCGTCCCCGTCCGGAGGAGCGCCGTTACGACGTCGGCCGTGACGCCCCCGGCGCCCGCGACGGCGGTGGCGCGGGACGCGGTGGCAGCGGCGCCGGTCGTGGCGGCGGCGGCGCGGGCCGTGGCGGAGCCCCCGCCGGGCGCGGTGGCGCGGGTGCGGGCCGTGGTGGAGCCGGCGCGGGCCGTGGCGGTGCGGGCGCGGGCGCCGGGCGCGGTGGAGCGGGCGCGGGTCGTGGTGGCAGCGGCGCCGGCGGCGCCTCGGGCACCGGTAGCCGTGGCGCGTCCGCGCGCGGCGGCGCCAAGGGCGGCCCCAAGGCACCGCAGGGCGGCTTCAGGACTCCCGGCCTGCGCCGTGGCCCGCAGAGTGCTCCCTCCCGTCCGCGCGAGCTCGACGCCAAGCTCGAGGAGCGCGTACGCGAGCGGCACAGCAAGCCCCAGGTGAAGACGCCGAAGACGTTCCCCGGAGCCGAGCAGGAGGGTGAGCGTCTGCAGAAGGTCCTCGCCCGCGCGGGCATGGGATCGCGGCGCGCCTGCGAGGAGCTGATCGAGCAGGCCCGCGTCGAGGTCAACGGCGAGATCGTGACCGAGCAGGGCCGCCGGGTCGACGTGCACAAGGACGAGGTCAAGGTCGACGGCCTGACGGTCGCCACCCAGTCGCACCTCTTCTTCGCGCTCAACAAGCCGGCCGGCGTCGTCGCCACGATGGGCGACCCGGACGGCCGCCAGAACCTCAACGACTACGTCAACAACCGCGAGACGCGGCTGTTCCACGTGGGCCGGCTGGACACCGAGACCGAGGGCATCATCCTGCTCACCAACCACGGCGAGCTGGCCCACCGTCTCACCCACCCCAAGTACGGCGTGAAGAAGACCTACCTCGCCGCCATCCAGGGACCGCTCCCGCGCGACCTCGGCAAGCGGCTCAAGGACGGCATCGCGCTGGAGGACGGGTACGCCCGCGCCGACCACTTCCGGGTCGTCGAGAACACCGGCAAGAACTACCTGGTCGAGGTCACCCTCCACGAGGGCCGCAAGCACATCGTGCGCCGCATGCTGGCCGAGGCCGGCTTCCCGGTCGAGCGGCTCGTGCGGACGTCCTTCGGGCCGATCCCGCTGGGCGACCAGAAGTCCGGCTGGCTGCGCCGCCTCACCAACACCGAGGTCGGCATGCTGATGAAGGAAGTCGGTCTGTAACCGACGCCCCCTTTCACCCCGAGCCCCGGCGGGTTCCTGTACGCACAGGAACCCGCCGGGGCTTTTTGCCGCTTGTGAAACGGGCCCGGACACCTTTATAGTCACTCTGACTATAAAAAACCACCGGCGCGGGCGGTGGGGACCGTGAGCTGTGTCCGGGCTCCCTCGCCATCCCCGTGCGGAGAAGCGATGAACGAAGAGACGAAGTACGACCCGCACGCCTTCGAGCCGTTCGCCGTCACCGTCGACCTCGCCGTCTTCACCGTGCGCGAGAGCCGGCTGCACGTGCTGCTGATCCGGCGGGGACAGGACCCGTACGCCGGGGCGTGGGCGCTGCCCGGCGGCTTCATACTGCCGCGCGAGTGCGCCGGGGACGCCGCCCGCCGTGAACTGGCCGAGGAGACCGGCCTGTCGCAGGAGTCCGCCGCCGCGCTCCACCTGGAGCAACTGCGCACGTACAGCGATCCCGGCCGCGATCCGCGCATGCGCGTCGTCTCCGTCGCGTACACCGCGCTCGTGCCCGGCCTGCCCGAGCCGCGCGGCGGCGGCGACGCGGCGCACGCGCAGTGGATGCCCGTCGGCGGCCTGCCGGAGCTCGCCTTCGACCACGCGCGGATCATCACCGACGCGCGGGAGCGCATCCGCGCCAAGCTCGAATACACCTGCCTGGCCACCGCCTTCTGCCCGCCCCAGTTCACCCTGGGCGAGCTCCAGCAGGTGTACGAGACGGTCTGGGGCGTAGAGCTCGACCGGCCCAACTTCCGGCGCAAGGTGCTCGCCTCGCCCGGCTTCGTGGAGCCGGTGGAAGGGGCGCCCCGGCGTACCGGCGGACGGGGGAAACCGGCCGCGCTCTACCGGGCCGGGACCGCCGCCGCTCTGCATCCGCCACTGCTGCGCCCCGAACGACGATCAGAACGACGACCAGAAGGAGAACGGTCCGTATGAAGCAGGCAGCCACCGGGGCTCTCGTGGGACTCGCGCTCGGGGACGCGCTGGGTTACCCGGCCGAGTTCGACGACGTACCTTCGATCCTCGCCAAGTGCGGGCCGTGGCGGGAGATGGAGCTGCCGTCGCCCGCGATCGTCACGGACGACACCCAGATGACGCTCGCACTGGGACGCGCGATACGCGAGGCGTCGGAGCGCGGCGTCGCCGGTCCCGAGCGGTTCGCGCACCTGGTGCGCGAGGAGTTCGTCGCCTGGTACCACTCGCCGGAGAACAACCGGGCGCCCGGCAACACCTGTCTCGAAGCCTGCCGGCTGCTCGACAGCGACCGGCCCTGGCAGCAGGCCAGTCAGCTCGGCTCCAAGGGGTGCGGGGCCAATATGCGGGTCGCGCCGCTCGGGCTCGTACCGGGGCTCAGTGAGGAGCAGCGCGCCGGGGCGGCGCAGTCGCAGTCGGCGCTCACGCACGGGCACCCGACGGCGCTGGCGGCGAGCGATCTGACGGCCCACGCGGTGCATCTGCTCGCGCGCGGGGCGGAGCCGACGGGGCTGGTGGGGCTGCTCCGTTCGTACGCGTACGAGAACCGCACCCGGTACCACGAGCGCTGGCTCGGCGATCTGTGGACGTACGCCCACGACGCCTCGCCGGAGGCATTCATGGCGCGCGGCTGGGACGAGTGCCTGGCCGTACTGGAACGGCTGGCGGCGGCGCTGCGTACGCCGTCGCCGGAGACGGATCCCTGCCTGGCGACGGGCGACGGATGGATCGCCGAGGAGGCGCTCGCGACCGCGCTGCTGTGCTTCCTGCTCTTCCCCGGCGAGCCGCTCACCGCGCTGCGGCGGGCCGCGTGCACGAAGGGCGACTCGGATTCGATCGCCTGCCTGGCGGGGGCGTTCGCGGGAGCGCACCTGGGTGCACGCGTGTGGCCCGCCGGGTGGGCGGAGCGCATCGAGTACCGGAGTGAGCTGTTGTCCCTCGGCGCGCTCTGGGACGCTTGATCCATGAGCGCGTACGAGTGGCGTCCGCGCCCGGCCCGTCAGCGGGCCGAGGCGCGGCGCGTGCGCAGCAGGAAGTCCTCCACGCGGGGGCGGTCCGGCTCCGCCGGGAGGGGGCTCTTCGCCTCGGCCGCCTGCGCCTCCGCCGCGAGGACCTCCATCCGGCGCTCGACCTCCGGCCAGGCCACTTCGCCGCGCTTGACCGCGAGCAGCCGCTCACGGTCCTCGCCGACCTCGATCACCAGCTCGCCCGTACGCAGCAGATCGCGGCAGCTCCCGAGGAGCCGCAGCAGGTGCATGGCGTGCTTCCAGCGCGGGGCGCCGTGCCGCCGTACGTCCGCCTCCAGCTTCTCGCGCTGACCGGCGGCGTACCGGGCGAACGTCCGGTGGGCCCGGCGGGAGAGGAACGCGTCGCGCAGGGCCAGCAGCTCGCGGCCGGTGGCGTCGACGTGCTCGACCAGGGGGGAGTGCAGGCACTCCAGGATGTTGGGGTTGGCGCGCAGGGCCAGCTCGCAGAAACGTTCCAGCTCCCAGGAGAACTGCTCGGCCGCCGGCCCTTCGACGTGTGTCGGCGGCTTCTCGAAGCGCCAGTACAGCGGCGTCGGCGCGACGAAGACACCGCGCCGGTCCGTGTCGCTGCCGTCCGTCGCCAGGCCGAAGGCGCGCGAGCCCATCACGCAGGAGTAGACCGTGTGGTCGCGTACGAAATCTTCGGGCGTGGGAAGGGTGGCAGGCGTGGCGGCGGGCTCGGTCATGCTGCGGATTGTGCCGCAGTCAGTGCAGCCGGATCGAGCCACTTTCCACGGTGATCTGCCGCTGGGGGAGCGGCCTGCGGGCCGGGCCGGCCGCGACCGAAGCGTCCGCGACCCGGAACTTGCTGCCGTGGCAGGCGCAGTTGATGGTGCCGCCCTCGACACCGGCGACGGTGCAGCCCTGATGAGTGCAGACCGCGGAGAAGGCCTTGAAGGTGCCCTCCTCCGGCTGCGTCACCACGACCTTCTCGCCCTCGAAGACCTTGCCGCCTCCCACCGGGATCTCCGAGGTCGCGACGAGCGCCCGGCCGCCGGGCGGCTCCGAGGGGGCGGGCCCGGTCTCTTCGGTGACCCCGCCGTTCTCGTCGCCGTTCCCGCCGCAGCCGGCCGCCAGCGCGCTGCCCGCCGCCCCGGCGGCGGCCGTGAGGACCGCCCGGCGGCTCGTCACCTTGCCCATCACGTGCTCCTCAAGTCGTCTCATGTGTTCAGCCATGCGTCGGCGGCCCCGGCGCGAAGCAGCAGCATCTTCGCGCCGAACACCTCCAGGACGAAGCACCCGAGGAGCGAAACAGGCACAGAGCGGCGTCCGCAGCCCGAACAGGCCCGCGAAAGCGGGCGGGGCTCCCGCCCAACTACGCTGAATCATGCAGGGGCACACGAGGTACGGAGCGAGGAGCACGACGTGGCAGTACGAGCGGTGCGTGGGGCCGTCCAGCTGGAGCGGGACGAGGCCGGGCACATGAACGAGCAGGTCGGCGAGCTGCTCGCGGCCATCCTGGAGCGCAACGGGCTCACCCCGGACCACCTCATCAGCGTCTGGTTCACGGCCACCCCCGATCTTCACAGCGATTTCCCGGCCGCCGCCGCCCGCAAGCTCGGCATCGTCGACGTACCGCTCATCTGCGCCCAGGAACTGGACATAGCGGGTGCCATGCCCCGTGTCGTACGGATCCTCGCGCATGTCGAGTCGGACCTGCCCAAGTCCTCGGTCTCGCACATCTACCTCGGCGCCGCAGCCGCCCTCCGCAAGGACATCGCCCAGTGAGAACCGCCCTCGTCGTCGGAACCGGCCTCATCGGCACCTCCGCGGCCCTCGCCCTCGCCGGGCGCGGCGTCGCCGTCCACCTCACCGACCACGACCCGGCGCAGGCCCGCACCGCCGCAGCCCTCGGCGCCGGCACCGACGAGGCGCCGGAAGGCCCCGTCGACCTGGCCGTCGTCGCCGTACCGCCCGCGCACGTGGCCGCGACGGTGGCCGACGCCATGCGGCGCGGGCTCGCCCGCGCGTACATCGACGTCGCCAGCGTCAAGGGCGGACCGCGCCGCGAGCTGGAGGCGCTGGGCTGCGACCTCACGTCGTACATCGGTACGCACCCGATGTCCGGCAAGGAACGTTCCGGCCCGCTCGCCGCGACCGCCGACCTCTTCGAGGGCCGCCCCTGGGTCCTCACCCCCACCCGTGACACCGACACCGAGGTGCTCAACCTCGCGCTGGAGCTGGTCGCCCTGTGCCGGGCCGTCCCCGTGGTGATGGACGCGGACGCCCATGACCGCGCGGTCGCGCTTGTCTCGCACACCCCGCAGCTCGTCTCCTCGATGGTCGCGGCGCGGCTCGCGGACGCGGACGAGACGGCGGTACGGCTGTGCGGCCAGGGGATCAGGGACGTCACCCGCATCGCCGCCTCCGACCCCCGGATGTGGGTCGAGATCCTCTCCGCCAACCCGGGCCCGGTGGCGGACGTACTCACCGGTGTCGCGGCCGACCTGGAGGAGACCGTCCAGGCGCTGCGGGCCCTGCAGTCCGCCGACGACGAAAAGCGCCGCAGCGGCGCCGACGGCATCGAGGACGTGCTGCGGCGCGGCAACACCGGCCGCGAGCGGGTGCCGGGCAAGCACGGGGCGGCCCCGTCGGCGTACGAGATCGTCGCCGTCCTCATCAGCGACCGCCCCGGCGAGCTGGCGAGGATCTTCGCCGACGCGGGGCGTGCGGGCGTCAACATCGAGGACGTACGCATCGAGCACGCGACGGGCCAGCAGGCGGGCGTGGTCCAGCTGATGGTGGAACCGGCGGCCGCACCCGGACTGACCGCGTCCCTGCGGGAGCGGGGCTGGTCGATCCGCCAGTAGAGAGCTCCACCTGGAGAGCTCCACCGTCCGTCGGCCAGCGGCCTCCGGGGTTCACGGCGGTGTCCGGTTTGTGGGGGCTTCGCATGGGCGTCGAGGGCGGGCCCGGGGACTCGGTAACCTTGTGTGGGGTCCGTTGGGCCTCCGCCCGCCCCAGCCCGTGTACCAGGAAGGTGTCCTACACCGTGGAAACCGCCGCCCGGACCGCCCCGGCAGCAGTGATTGTCGCCATCGACGGCCCCTCCGGCACGGGCAAGTCCAGCACCTCCAAGGCCGTCGCCGCCAAGCTCGGCCTGAGCTACCTGGACACCGGCGCCCAGTACCGGGCGATCACCTGGTGGATGCTGAACAACGGCATCGACGTCACGGACCCCGTCGCCATCGCGGACGCCGCGGGCAAGCCCGTGATCGTCTCCGGCACCGACCCGTCCGCCCCCACGATCACGGTGGACGGAATCGACGCCTCCGGGCCGATCCGCACCCAGGAGGTCACCTCCAAGGTGAGCGCCGTGAGCGCCGTGCCCGAGGTGCGCACCCTCATCACCGAGCTGCAGCGGTCCATCGCCAAGGCCGCCGGCCCCGGCATCGTCGTCGAGGGACGCGACATCGGTACGACCGTGCTGCCGGACGCGGACCTCAAGATCTTCCTGACCGCCTCTCCCGAGGCGCGCGCCGCCCGCCGCAGCGGCGAGCTGAAGGGCGCGGACGTGTCCGCGACCCGTGAGGCCCTGCTGAAGCGGGACGCGGCCGACTCCAGCCGCAAGACGTCGCCGCTCGCCAAGGCGGACGACGCCGTCGAGGTCGACACCAGCGACCTCACGCTCGATCAGGTCATCGAGTGTGTGGTTACCCTCGTCGAGGGGAAGCGGGCCGCGAAGTGACCGCACCCACACCGCGTGGTGCGGCGGTCGGACGCGGCATCGGCATCGGCCTCATGTACGGGCTGTGGAAGCCCCGCGTCCTGGGTGCCTGGCGGGTGCCCATGAGCGGGCCGGTGATCCTCGCGGTGAACCACTCGCACATGATCGACGGCCCCATGCTGATGGGGACGGCCCCCAGGCCGGTGCACTTCCTGATCAAGAAAGAGGCGTTCGTCGGCCCCCTCGACCCGTTCCTGCGCGGAATCGGGCAGCTGAAGGTGGACCGTACGACCGCCGACCGCACGGCGATCTCCAACGCGCTCGGCGTGCTGGCGGACGGCGGGGTGCTGGGGATCTTCCCCGAGGGCACCAGGGGCGAGGGCGACTTCGCGTCGCTGCGCGCCGGGCTTTCGTACTTCGCCGTACGCGGCGGGGCGCCGATCGTCCCGGTGGCGGTGCTCGGCAGTACGGAGCGCCGCGGCCGGCTCATACGCGGGCTGCCGCCGCTGCGCAGCCGGGTGGACGTCGTCTTTGGTGACCCCTTCGAGGCCGGTGACGGCAGCGGACGGCGCACGCGCAAGGCGCTGGACGAGGCCACCGTACGGATCCAGGAGCGGCTGACCGCCCACCTGGAAAGTGCCAGGCGCTTCACCGGGCGCTGGGCGAGACTTGAGTAGTGGACCGCGCGAATCGGGTGGTCCATCGATGATGATGAACGAGGAACGGACTTCATGAACGACCAGAATCACTCCGGCGACGAGCACGGAGCACTTGGCGACGCCGAGTACGCGGAGTTCATGGAGCTCGCCGCGCAGGAGGGCTTCGACCCCGAAGAGGTCGAAGGCGCGATCGGCGAGGCCGGTCACGGCCCGCTGCCCGTCCTCGCCGTCGTCGGCCGCCCCAATGTCGGCAAGTCGACCCTGGTGAACCGCATCATCGGCCGCCGCGAGGCCGTCGTCGAGGACAAGCCCGGCGTCACCCGTGACCGCGTCACCTACGAGGCCGAGTGGGCGGGCCGCCGCTTCAAGATCGTCGACACCGGCGGCTGGGAGCAGGACGTCCTCGGCATCGACGCGTCCGTCGCCGCCCAGGCGGAGTACGCGATCGAGGCCGCCGACGCGGTCGTCTTCGTCGTCGATTCCACGGTCGGCGCGACCGACACCGACGAGGCCGTCGTACGGCTGCTGCGCAAGGCCGGCAAGCCCGTGGTGCTCTGCGCCAACAAGGTCGACGGCCTGAGCGGCGAGGCGGACGCGACCGCCCTGTGGTCGCTCGGTCTCGGCCAGCCGCACCCGGTCTCCTCGCTGCACGGGCGCGGCACCGGTGACATGCTGGACGCCATCCTGGAGGCCCTGCCCGAGGCCCCGGCCCAGACCTTCGGCATGGCCGCCGGCGGTCCGCGCCGGATCGCGCTCATCGGCCGTCCGAACGTCGGCAAGTCATCGCTCCTGAACCGGGTGGCGAACGAGGACCGCGTCGTCGTCAACGAGATCGCGGGCACCACGCGCGACCCGGTCGACGAGCTGATCGAGCTCGGCGGCATCACCTGGAAGTTCATCGACACGGCCGGCATCCGCCGCCGCGTCCACCTTCAGGAAGGCGCGGACTACTACGCCTCGCTGCGTACCGCCGCCGCTGTCGAGAAGGCCGAGGTCGCGGTCGTACTGATCGACGCCAGCGAGTCCATCAGCGTGCAGGACCAGCGGATCATCACGATGGCCGTCGAAGCGGGCCGCGCGCTGGTCATCGCGTACAACAAGTGGGACACCCTCGACGAGGAGCGTCGCTACTACCTGGAGCGCGAGATCGAGACCGAGCTGGCCCAGGTCGCGTGGGCGCCGCGGGTGAACGTCTCGGCGCAGACCGGCCGTCACATGGAGAAGCTGGTCCCGGCGATCGAGACCGCGCTGGCAGGCTGGGAGACGCGCATCCCGACGGGCAGGCTCAACGCCTTCCTCGGCGAGATCGTCGCCTCCCACCCGCACCCGGTCCGCGGCGGCAAGCAGCCCCGCATCCTCTTCGGTACCCAGGCCGGAGCCAAGCCGCCGCGGTTCGTGCTCTTCGCCTCCGGCTTCCTGGAGGCCGGCTACCGGCGGTTCATCGAGCGCCGGCTGCGCGAGGAGTTCGGCTTCGAGGGAACGCCGATCCACATCTCGGTGCGGGTGCGCGAGAAGCGCGGCCGCAAGAAGTGACACGGAAGGGCCCCGAGCGGGGCTAGGCCGAGTGCCTAGAAGCCCCGACGGGGAGCGGGCGGCAGCGCGGCCGGGAAGCGATTCCCGGTGTGCTGCCGCCCGTTGCTGTGGGGGGTGGTGCTGCTGTCGCTGCTTGTGACGCGCCAGAAGCCGGTGTGCCCGCCGTACGTTCCCTGACCGGTGTGACTCGTGGAGCCCTGGCCGTGGCGCGGTCCGGTGCCGAAGCCCGTGAACCCCAGTTCCTCCTCGCCGCTGCGGTCGCCGGGCAGCGCCCGGAAGGACCTGCGGTACTCCAGGTAGAGCGCGTCGTAGATCGGGGTGTGCGAGGGTTCGGCGCGAGTCTCCCGCGAGGGGCGCATCGCGGGAATCGGGCTCTGGTACGGATGATGGCGTGGGGGGTCGTATGAGTGCACGTATGTGCCAACGACCCCAGCGCCCGTCGGATGCGGGCCGAGCAGGGAATTCCCTGCTCGGCGGGGGTGAGCGGTGCGCAGGGACCCCTCGTGAGGCCCGGGTCCGTCAAGTGCCGGCCAGCGGCATGGCGGCGGCGGCCAGCACTCCACGCGCGGCGGCCCGCTCCAGGGCGCTGCGCAGCAGGTCCTCGCGCGGCTGCTGGCCGATCGAACCGGCGGGCGCGGTGTAGACGAGGACGGTGCTCGACTTGTTGGCCGCCGTCCGCCAGCCATCGGTGACCTGGAGCGGCTGGTGGGCCTGCCACCAGGAGACCGGGCTGCCGCCTGCGGCGCCGGGCTGGAGTACGGCGTGCAGCTGGCCCATGGCGAGCAGGACCGACCAGCCGGGCAGCGGAGCGGGCACCTGGTTCAGGTCGGTGACCGGCCGGAAGCCCTGCTCGGTGACGAGCGCGAGGAACTCGTCGGTGGTGCTGTCGGAGCCGGGGCGGGCGACGGGGCCGCTCGGCTCGACCACCAGCGCCGGGTGCAGCAGGCCGTTGATCAGCACGAGGCCGCTGGTGATCCCGAGCACGGCCTGGCCGGGCGAGCCGCCGAAATTCTCGGCGCCGGGGAGGTCTGGGCTGCCGCCCGTGATGCTGCGTACGGCGCCCTGGAGCTGCTCCTCGGCCACCTGGACGACCTGCGAGGGGATGCACGTGGCGTGGGCGAACGCGAGCACGGCGGTTTCGTCGCCGACGAACAGCACGGTGCTCGTGCGCTCCAGTTCGGAGTCGCCCTGGGTGCGGCAGGAGGTGCAGTCGTAGTTGCCCGGGGCGTTCTCGCCGGCGAGCAGGCGGTCGGCTTCTTCGTTGCCGATCTCGGCGCGTACGTCGTCGCTGACGTCGAGCATGCGCGGCACGGGGGACTCCTCGGACTCGGTGCGGGTGCCGGGCGGTTCCCGGCTCGTCAAGAAGACAACGGGTGATCTGTCGCCGGGGTCACGCGTAGAGGGGAACGGAATCGAACTCGTCGGGCGGGTCGGCGCCCTTCGGCGTCCGGTTGATGTACCGTCCGCCGACCGGGTGGGGCTTGCGCTGTCCGCCGCGCGGCACATGAGCCGATGCGAAGGCGCTGCTTAGCGTGGCGCGATGCCGAAGCTGCCGCAGTCCCGGTGCCTGCCGGTCGCCCTGCTCGCCGTACTGCTGGCCCTCTGCCCGACGGGCGCGCGGGCCGCTTGCCCGACGGGCACCCAGGTCGCGCCACTGCCGCCCGCGCCACCGCCGCCCGCGCCCGTGCCCGGTCCCGGCACGCCGCCGGTGGGCGGCTGCGCCGCGGACGAGTGGCCCTGGGGCTGCCTCGCCGAGTGTGAGAGCGGCGGCGACTGGCACATCAACACCGGGAACGGTTACTACGGCGGACTGCAGTTCCGGCAGTCGACGTGGGCGGAGCACGGCGGGCTCGCGTACGCCCCGCGCGCCGACCTCGCCACCCGCGCGGAGCAGATCAAGGTCGCGGAGAAGGTGCTCGCCAACCAGGGATGGAAGGCGTGGCCCGCCTGCTCCAAGCGCTACCACCTCACCGGCCGGACGCATGTGGTGCGGCCCGGTGACACGCTCGCCTCGATCGCCCGCCGTTACCGGGTGCCGGGCGGCTGGAAGGCGCTCCATCAGGCCAACGCGCAGGCGATCGGTCGCGACCCGGACCGGATCCGTACCGGGACCATGCTCGTCATTCCGCCGGCGACGGGCGGGACCGCGCGTACCGCGGTTCTGACGCCTCCCCGCTGAACACCACTGCTCCGCGGCGCAGTTCATGCACGAAGACGGGCAGCCGCGTCGTCCGGCTCAGCAGAGCGGGTGGCAGTCTCTGCTCCGCCAGCACGACCGTCGTGGTGGGGGCGAGTGCGGCGAGCAGTTCGTACGTACGGGCGGCCATCGGGGGTGACATGCCCTGCGTGGGTTCGTCGAGGAGGACCACGCGGGCGCGGGACAGGAACGCGCGGGAGACCGCGAGCATCCGCTGCTCGCCACCGGAGAGGGTCCCCGCGCGGCGGGGGAGGAGGGGGCGCAGCGCCGGGTAGGCGGTGAGCGCCGGGGAGATGTCGTCTCCCGGTGCGGCGAGGGGTGCGGCGAGGGCGAGTTCGAGGTTCTCCGCGACGGTGAGGGACGGGTGGACGGCGTGCCCGTCCGGTACGAAGCACAGGCCGCGGCGGGCGCGGTCGTGGGCGCGCAGGCGGGTGATGTCCGTGCCGCGCCACAGGACCTGGCCGCCGGCGAGGGGCACCGTACCGGCGAGGGCGCGCAGGACGGTCGTACGGCCGGAACCGTTGCGGCCGAGCAGGACGGTGGGGGCGCCGCCCGCCGGGACGGGGAGATCCACTCCGTGCAGGGCCTCCAGGGGGCCGTAGCGGACGCGGGCGCGGCGGAGTTCGATCTCGATGCTCATGAGGTGATGCGCCCTGCCGTCATGGTGTGCACGGTGTGGGCGATGTCCGCGACCAGGTCGAGGTCGTGCTCGACGACGAGCACCGCCATGCCGTCGGCCGCGAGTGCGGCCATGACGCGGGCCAGCCGCTGCGCCTCGGCCGTGTCGAGCCCGGCGGCGGGCTCGTCGAGGAGGAGCGTGTGCGGGCGGCCCGCGAGCGCCCTGCCGAGCTCGACGCGGCGCAGGGTGCCGGTGGGGAGGGCGGCGGCTCGGTGGTGGCGGACGGGGCCCGCGAGGTCCAGGAGGCGCAGTACGGCTTCCAGGGCGGTGGGGTCGCGATGTCGTACGTGGCCTTGCTCGGCGCCGAGCGCGACGTTCTCCTCGACGGTGAGGGAGGGGAAGACGGCGAGCTCCTGGAAGGTTCTGGCGATGCCGAGGCGGGTGCGGGTGTGCGGGGGTGTGCGGGTGATGTCCGCGCCGTTCAGCTCGACCCGGCCGGAGTCGGGGCGCAGGGTGCCGCTCAAGCAGTGGAACAGGGTGCTCTTGCCGGCTCCGTTGGCCCCGACCAGGGCGGTTACGCGGCCGGGCTCGACGGTGAGGTCGACGCCGTCGAGGGCGGTGTACGCGCCGTAGCTGAGGCGTAGGGCGTGGGCGGTGAGGGGGGCCTGGGGCGAGCCGCCCCGCCGCCGCCTCTGCCCGGCTGCGGGGACCCTGCGCGGCGCGTTCCCCGCAACGCCCCATCCCGCAGCGCCCCTTCCCGCACCGCCACTGCGCGGCTCCGCCACGTGGGGGCTCCGCCCCGTACCCCGGTCCTCAGACGCCGGACGGGCTGGATGTCGCGGGCGGGGGGCGGGGGTTTGGTCGCGGTGGGGGGACGGGGGGCCGGGCGGCCAGGGGTGGCGGCCGAGGAGCACCGCCAGTACGCCGATCAGCGCCGCCGCCGCGCCTCCCCCCACCCCCGCGTCCACGCCCACCAGGAGCGCCGCCGCCGCACACGCGCCCAGGAGGTTGTCGGCGCCCAGGACCACCACGGCCGCGAACCACAGCAGCGCGCGCACCGGGTCGTACGCCGCCGGGTCGAACGCGCGCAGGCCCAGGCCCAGCATGCCGCCGCCCAGGGCGGCCAGCGCCGCGCCCGTGACGAAGGTGAGGAGTTTCAGGGCGGGGACGGGGACGCCCGCCGCCGACGCGCCCGTCTCGTGGTCCCGCATCGCCGCCAGCGCGCGGCCCGTGCGGCCACGGCGCAGCGCCGCCACCGACAGGAGGGCGGCGGCCAGCAGGGTCAGTTCCAGGGCGTAGTACACGCGGTCGGAGTGGAAGCCGGCCGGGCGGTCCAGGCCGAGGCCGGCCGTGGCGTACGGCTGCGCGAAGACGAAGCGGCTCACCGCGACGCCGAACGCGAGGGTGGTGAGGGCCAGGGCGAGACCCCGGCGCCCGATCGCCGGCCAGCCGAGCAGCACGCCGAGAGGGGCCACCAGCACCACCGCGACGGCCAGCGCCGGGAGTTCCGGCATGGCCGGCAGGCCGGGGAAGCGGCCCGCCGCCAGGAGCGCGGTGAAGAGGGCGCCCAGACCGGCGTACGCGGCCTGGCCCAGGGAGATCTGACCGCCCCGGCCCGTCACCACCACCAGTGAGAGGAGGATCACCGCCAGTGCCGGGACCTGGACGGACGTATGGAGGTCGGAGCCCGCGAAGCCGAACGGGAGGAGGAAAAGGACGCCGGCCACCAGCCACGCGACCGGCGGCGTGGGCGGGAGGGCGGGGGCGGAGGTGCTGGGCAGCGCGTCGCGGGTGTCCGTCACGGGCACCGCCAGGGCCGCGATCAGCAGTGCCACCACGAAGAGGTTCGCGCCGATCGCCTGGACCAGCGGCTCGGCCCAGGCGGACGCCGGGTGTACGCGCGTCAACTGCGCCTGCGCCACCCCGATCGCCAGCGCCGCGCCCACCGCGACCGGCAGGTTCCGCATCCGCGCCAGCACCGCCACCGCGATCACCTCGACGACGAGGAGGGGCAGCCCGTAGGGGTCGAGGCGTACGTACGGAGCGAGGAGTACGCCCGTCAGCCCGGCCGTGAACGAGCCGAACGCCCAGCCCGCCGCCGCCACCCGGTCCGTGTCCGTCCCGCCCAGCGCGGCCAGCGCGCGGTTGTCGACGACCGCCCGCAGCTCCCGCCCGAAACGCGTCCACCGCGTCACCGCGCCGACGAGGGCAGCGAGGACCAGTACCGCCGCGAGCTGCGCCCACGGGTCGCCGGAGAGCAGTACGGGCGCGTCCGCGCGGGCTCCCGTGCCCCACAGCAGCGCCGCGCCGCCGACCAGGAGGATGAATACGCCGATCGAGGCCACCAGGGTCTGCGCGGGATCGCTGCCGAGGACCGCGAGCGGCCGGAACACCGCGCGGTCGAGCAGCAGCCCGATGCCGGGCGCGACCACCACCAGCGTCACGGCGGCCGCGAGCGGCAGCGGCCAGTCCCATTCCACGGCCAGTTGGCGCAGTACGTACGCGCAGACCATGGCGATGGCGCCGTGCGCCAGGTTCAGCACGCCGGTCGCGCGGTAGGTGACGATCAGTCCGATGCCGGTGAGCGCCGCCGCGCTGCCGACGGCGAGCCCCGCCAGCGTGAGGTCGTAGGTCAGCGACGACACGGTGTCAGGTCTCGGGGGAGGAGGCCGGCGGTGCGGGTTCGCAGACCGGACAGGGGGCAAGACCGGACGGGTCGTCGGGCGGCGCGGCGCCCGGTTTGCCGGTGACGAGGGGGCAGTCGGGCCGGTGGAGGAGCGTACCGCCGGGGACCCGCACGAGAGGGCCTTCGGCGGACGGCGGCGGCGCGGGTGCTCCTTCCACCGGCTCCGCCCCGGCATCGATGCTCGTCCCAGTCTCGTCCGTGGCCGCCGGCCCCCGGTCGCCGCGCGCGAGGAGCACCGCACCGGCGACGATCAGCGCCGCACCGGGCACCGTGCAGGACGCGATGTACGGGAGCTGCCGCTCGGCGAAGCGCTCGCCGGACACCCCGTACCAGCCGATCACGCAGAGCACGGCCCCGCACACCAGCGCGGCCGGGCCCGCCCACAGCAGAGGGCGCCGGACGGGGCCCGGCGGCCTGTCGTCGCGCGGTCGCGTCCTGTCCACCGATACCCCCTCAAGGCACTTGTCGGGCTGTACGGGCCTGCCCTTCGGGGCGATACGTTGCACTATGCCCGGAAGCGGCAGACCCTGGAAGCATCGGGCCGAACGGCCCGGTCGGACACCCGGTGGTGAGCCAGATGGTCCTCGGCAGACACGGCAGACACCCTCGAACAGCGGCTTGGGCGGCCGCCGCCATGCTGATCCTGGTACCCGCTGCCGCCGCGTGCGGGGACGACAACGGCGCCCCCGAGGCGCCGCCGCGTTCCCCCGCCGTCGGCACTACCCCTCCGGCGACCCCGGAGGGGGACGCGCCCGCCGACCCCGCGGCGGCCAGGGCGGCGGTCGAGAAGAGCTGGAAGACGTTCTTCGACCCCGAGGCGTCGGTGGAGACCAAGGCGAAGGTGCTGCAGAACGGCGAGCGGATGCGAACCCTGCTGACCGCCTTCGCCGATGACCCGAACGCCCAGAGGTCCTCGGCGGACGTCAAGGACGTGAAGTTCACCTCCGCCACCGAGGCGGATGTGACGTACGACCTGCTCGTCGGTGGACAGCCCGCGCTGCCCGACAGCAAGGGCACCTCCGTCCTCCAGGGCGACGTGTGGAAGGTCTCCGTCAAGACCCTGTGCGCGCTGGTCCAGCTCAGCGGCAATGCGCCTGTTCCTCCGGGCTGCTGAATGCCTGCTGCTCGCGGCGCTCCTCCTGCTGGGCGCCGCGTGCGGCAGCAGGCTGCCCGAGCGCGACTTCGAGGGCCGCCGCAGCGCCCCGCCGCCCGCCCGGAAGGCCGAGCCGGTACGTATCGGCATCATCACCAGCGCCACCAGCCCGGTCGGCGGCGCGGCCTTCACCGGACCGAGGGACGGCGCCCTGGCCTACTTCGACGCGCTCAACGCCCGCGGCGGCCTCGACGGCCGCGAGGTCGAGGTCTTCACCTGCGACGACGGCGGCAGCGGCGTCGGCAACAACGACTGCGTGCACCGGCTCCTCGCCGAGCGGAAGGTCTTCGCGCTGGTCGCGACGACGGTCCTGGAGTACGCGGGCGCCCCGCGCGTCGCCGCCGCGGGCGTCCCCGACATCGGCGGCCAGCCCATCGGTCCGGCGTACGACACCTACCCCCACCTGTACGGGATCTACGGCAGCGACGCCCCGCGCACCGGCGGCGAGCCGGGCTGGAACGGCATGCTCTACGGCGGCACCGAGGTCTACCGCTACTTCAAGCGCGAGCACGGCGCGCGCACCGCCGCCGTGGTCTCCTACAACCAGGCCGCGTCGGCGGCGTACGCCCGGCTGGTCACCAGGGGCCTGCGGGCCGAGGGCTACCGGGTCGTCACGGAACAGGTCGACTTCGCCCTGCCCAACTTCCGTGCTGTCGCGGCGGACCTCAAGGACCGCGGGGCCGACCTGGTGTTCGACGCGATGGACACGCACGGCAACGTTCAGCTCTGCGAGGCGATGGACGCGGTCGGCGTCGAGATCACCGCCAAGGTCACGAATGTGCAGAACTGGTCGTCCGCCGTTTCCGAGGATTTCAGGAACGCGCCGCGCTGCCGCAACGCGCTGTGGGCCACCGGATCGAGCCGCAGCTACGAAGACGTGGGCCATCCGGCCGTACGGGAGTTCCGCGAGGCGATGCGCGAGGCGGGGAAGGACCGGGAGCTCTCCCAGTGGCAGTTGGAGGGCTGGGCGGCCGCGATGTGGTTCACGGACGCCGCGAAGTCGTGCGGACGGGCGCTCACGCGCGCGTGCGTCGAGGCGTACCTGAACCGCGAAGAGCCGTACACCGCGCGCGGACTGCTGCTTCCCGTGTCGTACGAGCGACGGGCCGAGCCGCCCGCGACGCGGCACACGTGCCTGTCGGTGGCGCGGTGGCGGGACGGGGCCGGATGGGTGACGCAGGGGGGTGACATGACGCGCAACTGCTTCACCGTTCCGCAGCTTCCCTACCGGCCCTGATGCGTGGAACGGCGGTTTGGTTGCCTGCTTGTGCTATCGATGTCACAACCGTATTGGAACGATTTGATGCGGCCCAGACCAATCGGTTTCAGCCCAGTACAGTCCATTTCTGTAAGCAGGCGGACAAGATCGGTCCGCTGAAGATCTGGGGGTCTCGTCGGCGTATGCACATCTCTTTCCTGCTCCACAACGCGTACGGCATCGGCGGGACGATCCGTACGACGTTCAACCTCGCCCGGGCGCTGGCCGAGCAGCACGACGTCGAGATCGTCTCGGTCTTCCGCCACCGCGACGAGCCGGCGATGGGCGCGCCCGCCGGCGTACGCCTGGACTATCTGGTGGATCTGCGGAAGAAAAGCCACGGATACGACGGTGACGACGCGCGGTTCGCGCTCCCCGCCAAGGTGTTCCCGGCAGGCGACGGCCGCCACAAGCAGTACAGCCGCCTCACCGACGCCCGTATCGCCACGCACCTGAAGTCCACGGAGGCGGACGTCGTCGTCGGCACCCGCCCCGGACTCAACGTGCACATCAGCCGGCAGACCAGGCGCGGCCCGGTGCGGGTCGGCCAGGAGCACCTCACGCTCGCCGGCCACAGCTACCGGTTGCGCCGCGAACTGAGCCACCGCTACGGCATGCTGGACGCCGTCACCACCGTCACCGAGGCCGATGCCCACGCGTACCGCACCCGCCTCAAGCTGCCGGGCGTACGGATCGAAGCCGTGCCCAACAGCGTGCCCGCGCCGCTCGTCGCCCCGGCCGACTCCAGCGCCAAGTGGGTCGTCGCGGCCGGCCGGCTCCACAAGGTCAAGCGGTACGACCTGCTGATCAAGGCCTTCGCGAAGGTCGTCACCGCCCGGCCCGACTGGCGGCTGCGCGTGTACGGCAGCGGCGACGCGAGCGGCAACGAGAAGAACGCCCTGCACGCCCTCGTCGCCGAACTCGGGCTCCACAACCATGTCTTCCTGATGGGACCGGCCAACCCCATCGAACCCGAGTGGGTCAAGGGCTCGATCGCCGCGGTCACCTCCGACCACGAGTCCTTCGGCATGACCATCGTCGAAGCGATGCGCTCCGGACTGCCGGTCGTCTCCACCGACTGCCCGCACGGACCCGGCGAGATCATCACCGACGGATCCGACGGGCGGCTGGTGCCGGTCGGGGACACCGACGCGGTCGCCGACGCGCTCCTCGGACTGATCAACGACGACGAGCTGCGGCGCGCCATGGGCGCGGCCGCGCTCGAAACCTCCGCCCGCTTCGATCCGGGACCCATCGCCGAGCGCCACGAGGCACTGTTCACCGAACTGGTCTCGCGCGGCTCCCACGGCCGCTCCCGCAGCCGGACCCACGACGCGCTGTACCTGGCCAGGGGAGCGGTGCTCGACGGGGCGTACTCCCTCCGCTACAAGGCCGCCTCCGTGCTCCGGAAAGGGCAGACCGCATGACCAGCACCTCGACCCGCACGGGACCCCCGCGCGCCGACTGCATCGCGGACTCCGCGGGCGGCATCACCTTCGACATCGTGGGGGACGCGTCACCGGGCGCCGCGCTCGTACTGCGGCGGCGCGGCGGGAAGACGGCCGCGGACGTCATGCGGCTGCCGCTCACGCCCGCCGGGGAGGGCCGGCTGCGAGCAGTGCTGCCGAGCACGGTGGAGCTGCCGGAGGGGCGCTGGGACGCCTTCACCACGCACGGGGACGAGGACGCCGGGGAACAGCGCATCGAGCCCGGCATCAGGGACCTGCGCTCGCTCGTCGACCGTGCCCCGGACCCCGGGCGCGCCCAGGTCGCCGTACGCATCCCGTACCCGACGCTCGACGGCAAGCTCGCGGTGCGCAGCTGGCTGCGCGCGCCGCACGCCGAGGCCGGCGCCCTCACCTTCGCGCGGGGTGCGATGACGCTGGAGGGGCGGCTGTACGGCGCCGGGCCCGGCGGCGCGATGGTCGTCGAGGCCAGGTTGCGCGGCGCGAAGAAGGACGTGTACCGGGCGCCGGTGACGGTCCGGGACGACGGCACGTTCACCTTCACCCTGGCGTACGAGCCGCTGGCCGAGGGGCGCGGCGACGAGCAGCGGCTGTGGGACCTGTGGCTGTGCCCGGCGGACGCGGAGCCCGGACAGGCGGCCGGGATACGCGTCGGGCGCATCCTGGACGACGTGTGGGACAAGAAGGGCGTTTTCCGCTACCCGGTACGGCCGGTCGAGGGCCCGAAGGTGACCCGGCCGACCACGGCGTACCCGTACTTCACCGTCGACAACGACCTCAGCGTGCGGCTCGACACCGCGAAGCAGGAGCGGGAGCAGGGGCAGGGGCAGGGGCAGAAGTAGAGCAGCACGGCCAGGGCTTGAGGACACTGGCTGTCCGCGAGCCCTGGCAGACTCGCCACCATGTTGGAGACCTCGGCACGTCTGCTGCGCCTGCTCTCGCTGCTCCAGGCCCACCGCGAATGGTCGGGCCCGGACCTGGCCGAGCGGCTCGGCGTCACCCCGCGCACCGTGCGCCGCGACGTCGACCGGCTGCGCGAGCTCGGCTACCCCGTCAACGCCAGCCCCGGCACGGGCGGCGGCTACCAGCTCGGCGCGGGCGCCGAACTGCCGCCGCTGCTCCTCGACGACGAGGAGGCCGTGGCCGTCGCGGTCGGGCTGCGCACCGCCGCCGGACAGGGCATCGAGGGCATCGGCGAGACGTCCGTACGCGCGCTGGCCAAGCTGGAACAGGTGCTGCCGAACCGGCTGCGCCGCCGCGTCGGGGCGCTCAACGCCTTCACCGTCCCCATGCTGCGCGGCGCGGGGGCGTCCACCGTCGACGCCTCGGTGCTGACCGAACTGGCCAACGCCTGCCGGGACAGCGAGCGGCTGCGCTTCGAGTACCGCGACCACGGCGGCAGTTCCACCCGCAGGACCGTCGAGCCGCACCGCCTGGTGTGCACCGAGCGCCGCTGGTACCTCGTGGCCTGGGACCTGGACCGCTCGGACTGGCGTACGTTCCGGGCGGACCGGATCACCCCGACGCCCCCGCACGGCCCGCGCTTCGTCCCGCGCGACCCCCCGGCCGAGGACATCGCGGCGTACGTCTCCGAGGGCGTGTCCACCGGGTCGTACGCCGCGACGGCGGTGGTGCGGCTGCTGGCGCCCCTGGAGGAGGCGCGGCAGGCGGTCTCGCCGAGCGACGGCGTCCTCGAAGCCGTCGACGAGCACAGCTGTCTGCTGCGCACCGGGGCCGCGAGCCTCGACCTGCTCGTCATTCACATCATGATGCGGGGCATCGACTTCGAGGTGGTCGAGCCGCCGGAACTCACGGAGCGGATCCGGTGGGCCCGTGATCTCCTCGCGCGCGCTCTGGATCGAGGGGCGCCGGTTTGACCTGGGTGGCCCGCTGGAGCGCCGCGAACTCCGGGTGGTGCAGGTCGAAGGCGGGCGACTCGGACCGGATGCGGGGCAGGGTGACGAAGTTGTGGCGCGGCGGCGGGCAGGAGGTCGCCCACTCCAGCGAACGGCCGTAGCCCCACGGATCGTCGACGCCGACCTTCGTCCCGTACTTCGCCGTCTTCCAGAGGTTGTAGAGGAACGGCAGCGTGGACAGGCCGAGCAGGAACGCGCCGACGGAGGAGACGGTGTTGAGGAGCGTGAAGCCGTCGGCCGCCAGGTAGTCGGCGTACCGGCGCGGCATTCCCTCGGCGCCCAGCCAGTGCTGGACCAGGAACGTGGTGTGGAAGCCGATGAAGAGCGTCCAGAACTGGATCTTGCCGAGCCGCTCGTCGAGCATCTTGCCGGTGAACTTCGGCCACCAGAAGAAGAAACCGGCGAAGGTCGCGAAGACGACCGTGCCGAAGACGACGTAGTGGAAGTGCGCCACCACGAAGTACGAGTCGGTGACGTGGAAGTCGAGCGGCGGTGAGGCCAGGATGACGCCGGTCAGGCCGCCGAAGAGGAAGCTCACCAGGAAGCCGACGGCCCACAGCATCGGCGTCTCGAAGGAGAGCGAGCCCTTGAGCATCGTCCCCGTCCAGTTGAAGAACTTCACGCCGGTCGGGACGGCGATGAGGAACGACATGAACGAGAAGAAGGGCAGCAGGACGGCGCCCGTCGCGAACATGTGGTGCGCCCAGACGACCAGCGAGAGCCCGGTGATGGCCATGGTCGCGCCGACCAGCATCACGTAACCGAAGATCGGCTTCCGTGAGAAGACCGGGATGATCTCGGTGATGATGCCGAAGAACGGCAGCGCGATGATGTAGACCTCCGGATGGCCGAAGAACCAGAAGAGGTGCTGCCACAGCAGCGCCCCGCCGTTCCCGGCCTCGAAGACCACCGATCCGAACCGCCGGTCCGCCTCCAGGACCAGCAGCGCGGCCGCCAGCACGGGGAAGGCGACCAGCACCAGGATCGAGGTGAACAGGACATTCCAGGTGAAGACCGGCATACGGAACATGGTCATGCCGGGGGCGCGCATCCCGATGATGGTGGTCAGGAAGTTGACCGCGCCGAGGATCGTGCCGAAGCCGGAGAGCGCCAGACCCATGATCCACAGGTCGGCGCCGATGCCGGGGGACCGCTCCAGGCTGTTGAGCGGGGCGTAGGCGAACCAGCCGAAGTTCGCCGGGCCGCTGGGGACGAGCAGCGAGCCGAGGACGATGAGGCCGCCGAAGAGGAACAGCCAGTACGAGAGCATGTTCAGCCGGGGGAACGCGACGTCGGGCGCGCCGATCTGGAGCGGCATGATCTCGTTGGCGAAGCCGGCGAAGGTCGGGGTCGCGAAGAGCAGCAGCATGATCGTGCCGTGCATGGTGAAGGCCTGGTTGAACTCGTTGTTGCTCATGAGCTGGAGCCCCGGCCTGGCCAGCTCGGCGCGCATCATCAGCGCCATCAGCCCGGCCACCAGGAAGAAGACGAACGACGTGATCAGGTAGAGATGCCCGATCTTCTTGTGGTCCGTGGTCGTCAGCCAGTCCACGGCCACGCGGCCGGGCCGCCGCTCCCGTCCGGGCCCCGCGACCGCCGTGGCGGTGTCCGTCTGCGTTCCCATCGCTGTGCTCCCCTCGGGCTTCAGGTAGCAGGCTGCGGACACATGATGCTCGCGCCGGACCCCGGTCCGACAGGGTGCGTACGTCGACGGATACGCCATCGGGGCTGCGGCATGCACGCTGCCCGGTGCGGATTCTGTGGCGGAAACGTGAATTCGCGACGGCCCGTCAGGTTTTCTCGGCGGACTCGCCGGGGAATAGCGGGGGAGCGCACTCGGGGGCGCCGGGAATGAATTAAGAACCTGCTATTGCGTGATCATTCCAGAGGTGTGCAATTAACCTTCCACGGGTACCCGACTGCCCTTTCGGGTGAAGGAGTTCATGCCAAACGCCTGTCGTGATCCTGTGACACAAGTGTGACCGCCGAGGTATCTGGGGGCGGTGACACACAGCTCGGCCCCCCACGCTTCCTTCCCCGTCCCCGGCGGCCTACGGTGAGTCCCATGGCACCTCTACCTACCCCTTCCGAACAGCCCGACGACGCCCCTGAGGCGTACGTCGGCCTCGAAGCGACCAGCGCGGAGCGGCTGGCCCGAGAGCGGGGCTGGACCACCGTCAGGGCGCTTCCGCCGGGTTCGATCATCACCATGGAGTACCTGGTGGGCCGCCTCAACTTCGAGGTCGAGGACAACACCGTCATCCGCTGCTGGAAGGGCTGACCGGACGCGACCGAACCCGGACAGGACCGAACCCGGACACGACGAAGGCCCCGGCGGGCTCTGGTGTGAGCCCGCCGGGGCCTTCGTCATGCGGGGCGAGGCCTGTGCGTACCGTCCCCGCGTCCTGCGGGCGGGTCAGCCGCCGGCCACCGGCCGGGGCGACGAGCCGGGGCGCGCCGCGCCCGTACGGTCCGGGTGCGGCGCGCGACGGCCGCCCGCCGGTGTGACGGCGACCCGCTCAGGGCGGACCTGGTGGGGCCGCTGGGTGAGG
Source organism: Streptomyces flavidovirens DSM 40150 (assembly GCF_000429085.1). Taxonomy (GTDB): domain Bacteria; phylum Actinomycetota; class Actinomycetes; order Streptomycetales; family Streptomycetaceae; genus Streptomyces; species Streptomyces flavidovirens. The sequence goes on from NZ_KE386847.1 coordinate 54,342, forward strand.
TGAACGGCGGTCCTCGTGCTGCCCGTGGAGCGGCCACTGCCCGCGCCCACCGGCTCGCGGGCCGGCTTGCCGTCCTGAGCGGTGCTGCGGGCGGTGGGGTGGCGCTGCGGGAACAGGGCCGGGGACAGGCGGCCGCCGGCCGGTGCGGGCCGCGTGGCGCCGAGCCTGCGACGTGCCCGCCAGACCTCGCGCACCGCGAAGACCCAGGCTTCGGTGCGGCCGATCAGCGGCTCGAACCAGGGCAGGCTCAGCAGGATCAGCAGCCCCGCGGCCCAGCCGAGCAGCACGTCGCTCACCCAGTGCGTGCCCAGGTACACGGTGGTCGCGCCGACGCCCAGGGCGACGACGGCGGAGAGCACCGAAAGCCAGCGCCTGGCCCTCGGGGTGGTGGCCAGGTAGGCCAGGATGCCCCAGGTGACCACGGCGTTGGCGGTGTGACCGGAAGGAAATATATCGCCGCCGGCGAACATCTCGGCCGAGCCGATCTCCGTCGCGTAGTGCGGACCGAGGCGGCCGAGGCCGAGCTTGACCGCGCCCACCGTCACGTTCAGCAGGAGGAGCGAGGCGCCCAGCGTCAGCAGCGGGCGCAGTGTGTGCTGGCGCCAGGAGCGCCAGCCCAGCCAGGCCGCCACCATCACGGCGGTGGGGCCGCGCTGCCCGAGCACCACGAAGTAGTCCAGGAAGGCATGGAGTTGTGGCCACTGCTCGTACGGCCGGAACAGCATGATCTTCCAGTCGAGGGCCACCAGCCAGGACGTGATCAGCACGGCCCAGACGATGGCGATGTAGAACGCCAGCGTCGAACCGAAGAGAGCCGTACGGGTACGGCTCATGCCGGGGATCTCTATCTTCGGCGGCTCCGGTTCCCGGTCCAGCCGGGCAAAGATTCGGTCGGTACGCACTGAATCGACGTTACAGCGGGTGCGTGAGAAGCCCGGCCCATCCGGCACCTTTGTGATGACGATGTGATGTGGGGTGTGTCTCATCGAGGGCCTGATTTCCGGCCGTTCGGGAATGCGGGGCGGCCGGATGCGCAATTCATTCGGAGGCCCGCTCGTAAGAGTGAATGCGCTCCGACGAATTGGGTTCATCGGAACTCAACATGGAATTTCCCGCTCCCTCATGCGGCCCTCAAGATCACTGGCGGGCCGCCGGCCGGTCTCCAGGCCGGCCCCCGGCGACGTGGCGCACGCCACACCCCGCCGCCCGCCCCATGAGAGGTGCACCACGCGGCACGGGTGTGAACTCGCGTACTCTGACGGCTCACTCGCCCGTCGATGCCGGGCCCGCAGGGACGTTGGACAACGCCGTTCCCGCCGGTCCGCCGAGCGCGAGGGATGCGCCACTGGGAGGGACGTACATGTCAGGGACGACCACGGCCGGAACACAGCGGTCTGCGGGCGCCCCCGGGCACCGGCCGGGTGTGAAGGCCGCGAGGGACGTGAAGGCCGCGAGAGACGTGAAGGCCGCGAAGGGTGCGAAAGCCGCGACGGGTGCGAAAGCCGCCAGGGGTGTGAAGGCCGTGAAGGCCGGCCCCCGCAACCGGTGGGCCGTGCTGGTCGTCCTGTGCGTCAGCCTGCTGCTGGTCGCTCTCGACGCGACGATCCTGCACATCGCCGTCCCGGCCGTCTCCGAGGACCTGCGCCCCGGCGCGATGGAACTGCTCTGGATCGTCGACGCCTATCCGCTGGTCTGCGCCTCGCTGCTGATCCTCTTCGGCACGCTCGGCGACCGCGTCGGGCGCCGCCGCGTCCTGCTGCTCGGTTACGGACTCTTCGGCGGCGCGTCCGCGCTGGCCGCCTTCGCCGACGGCCCGCACGTCCTCATCGCGGCCCGCGCGCTGCTCGGCGTCGGCGGCGCGATGATCATGCCCGCGACGCTGTCGATCCTCCGCCAGGTCTTCCCCGACCGCCGCGAGCGCGCCGTCGCCATCGGCATCTGGACCGCGGTCGCGGCCATAGGCGCCGCCACCGGGCCGGTGCTCGGTGGCTTCCTCATCCAGCACTTCTGGTGGGGATCGGTCTTCCTCATCAACATCCCGCTGATGGCACTGATCCTGCCGGCCGGCCGCTGGCTGCTGCCGGAGTCACGGGGGAGCGGCCAGGGCCCCTGGGACGTGCTCGGCGCGCTGATGGCGGCGGCCGGTGTGCTCGGCGTGGTCCTCGGCGTGAAGCGGGTCGGCGGCGGCGAGGGCATCGCCGACGCCAGGACGCTGCTGCCGCTGCTCGTCGGCTCCGCGCTGCTCGTCCTGTTCGTACGGCGGCAAAGGACGCGGAGTCAGCCGCTCGTCGACGTCACGCTGTTCGCCAGGCCCGCCTTCTCCACGTCCGTCGGATGCATCGTCCTGGCGATGCTGGCGCTGGTCGGCCTGGAGCTGATCGCCGTCCAGTACCTCCAACTGGTGCTCGAACTGAGCCCGCTGGAGACCGGACTGCGGCTGCTGCCGCTGACCTTCGCCGCGATGGCGGCCGGTGCCACCGGTTCGTACACCCTCCAGCGTGTCGGCCCGCGCGCCATGGTCTCGTCCGGCTTCACGCTGACCGCCGCGGCCGTGCTCGTACTGACCCTGATGGGGCAGCACGACCGGCCCGCGCTGCTGACCGCGGGCTTCGTGCTGCTCGGCTTCGGGCTCCAGACCACGCTCTTCGGGGCGTACGAGTCGATGCTGAGCGAGGCCCCGGCCGAGCACGCGGGCGGCGCCGCCGCCATCGGCGAGACGTCTTACCAGCTCGGCGCCGGCATGGGCATCGCCCTGCTCGGCAGCGTCATGAACGCCGCGTACGCCCCCGGAGTCGCCGCGATCCCCGGCGTCTCCACGGCGGACAGCGCGGGCGCGGCGAACTCGCTCGGCGAGGCGTACACGGTTGCGTCCCAGATCGGCGGGCCGGCCGGGGAGGCGCTGCGTTCCACCGCGCGGCACGCCTTTGTGCACGGCCTGCACGTGACGCTCTTCGTCAGCGCCGGGCTGCTGCTGCTCGGCGCGCTGGCGGCGCTGAGACTGCCCCGGCTGATGGACTGCGGTGCGCGGGACGACGAGAAGGAGCCGGTGCGCGACAATTCGCCGCAGGTGAAGATCCCGGCGTGCCGGGAGCACGCCGGGCGGGCCGGGTCTGGACGGGCCGCGCGCTGAACCCGTAACGTCGGCCGCGAGCAGTAATTACCACTGCTAGTTTTACGCAGCTTTACGCGCCACGTGAGCCGAGCAGCCGCCGGAGGGCCAGGAATGTCCATCACTTCGAAGCCTCAGCAGCTTCCGCCGTTCGACCCCGGCGACCCGATCGGCATCGACGATCTGCTGGCCCCCGAAGACCTCGCCATCCGCGAGACCGTACGCACCTGGGCCGCCGACCGCGTCCTGCCGCACATCGCCGACTGGTACGAGCGCGGCGAACTCCCCGGCATCCGCGAACTGGCCCGCGAGCTCGGCTCGATCGGCGCCCTCGGCATGTCCCTCGACGGTTACGGCTGCGCGGGCGCCTCCGCCGTCCAGTACGGCCTGGCCTGCCTGGAGCTGGAGGCCGCCGACTCCGGCATCCGCTCGCTGGTCTCCGTACAGGGCTCGCTCGCCATGTACGCCATCCACCGCTTCGGCTCCGAGGAGCAGAAGCAGCGCTGGCTGCCCGGCATGGCCGCGGGCGAGATCATCGGCTGCTTCGGCCTGACCGAGCCCGACCACGGCTCCGACCCGGCCGGGATGCGGACGTACGCCAAGAAGGACGGCACCGACTGGATGCTGACGGGCCGCAAGATGTGGATCACGAACGGGTCGGTCGCGGGGGTCGCCGTCGTCTGGGCGCAGACGGGCGACGGGATCCGCGGATTCGTCGTACCGACCGACGCTCCCGGCTTCTCGGCGCCCGAGATCAAGCACAAGTGGTCCCTGCGCGCCTCGGTCACCAGCGAGCTGGTCCTGGACGAGGTGCGGCTGCCGGCCGACGCCGTACTGCCGGACGTCACGGGGCTCAAGGGGCCGCTGAGCTGCCTGAGTCACGCGCGGTACGGAATCGTGTGGGGCGCGATGGGCGCCGCCCGCGCCAGCTTCGAGGCAGCGGTCGACTACGCGAAGACGCGTGAGCAGTTCGGCAAGCCGATCGGCGGCTTCCAGCTCACCCAGGCCAAGCTCGCCGACATGGCGGTCGAACTCCACAAGGGCATCCTGCTCGCCCACCACCTGGGGCAGCGCATGGACGCGGGGCGGCTGCGGCCCGAGCAGGTCAGCTTCGGCAAGCTCAACAACGTGCGGGAGGCGATCGAGATCTGCCGCACGAGCAGGACGATTCTCGGCGCGAACGGGATCTCGCTGGAGTACCCGGTGATGCGGCACGCGACGAACCTCGAATCGGTGCTCACCTACGAGGGCACCGTCGAAATGCATCAGCTCGTACTGGGCAAGGCGCTCACCGGCCTGGATGCCTTCCGGTGAGCGGCCCCGCCCATTAGCTCTGGTTGAAGAAGCCGTGCGTGTCGCGGCCCGCGGCCTCACCGCTGACGACCTCGGTGTCGGCCGGGCTCAGCAGGAAGACCCGGTTCGCGACGCGCTCGATCGATCCGCGCAGGCCGAAGGTCAGGCCGGCGGCGAAGTCGACGATGCGCTTGGCGTCGGAGGGCTCCATGGACGTGAGGTTCATGATGACCGGGACGCCGTCCCGGAACAGCTCGCCGATGCCACGCGCGTCCCGGAACCCGTCCGGGGTGACCGTGGCGATTCTGGGGCTCTTGTCGTCGGCGGACTCGGAGACCGCCTTGACCCGCGGGTCCGTGACCCAGGGCTCGGCGCTCTCGTTGCTTCCCTCGGCGTACTCGTCGTCGTAGTAGCGGTCGTCGTCGCTGTCCTCGACGAGCCCGAGCCAGGCACTGGCCTTGCGCACCGATCCCATGGGACGCCTCCTTTCACCGCGGTCGGTCTGTGTACCGCTCCCCCTATCGTCGTCCATCATGCGGATTACGCGCCAAGTGGATAGCCACCGCGCAGGCGATTCGTGACGGTACTGGTGCAGAACTTGTGGCGATTCGTCAAGGTTCCTACTGCATCAGGCTGCTGACAGAGTGAAAAATACGACCGTCGGGCCACACGGGTGATGAGGGGGACGGACGGGTGAACAGGAGGTCGCCCAAGTCGCCTCGATACGATGCGGGCCGCACCGTCTCACGACTCCTGGGGGAGCGCCTTGTTCGGCATGGTCAGGCCTTGCGGTCATCGGCTCTCGGAGGGGCTCAGGACCGAGTGGATGGCTCATCTCTGCGGGCTCTGCCTGGCACTTCGCGGTGATCACGGGCAGCTCGCGAGGGTCGTGACGAACTACGACGGGCTGATCGTCTCGGTTCTGACGGAGGCTCAGTCCGAGCGCGCGACGGGATGGCGCCGCACCGCCGGCCCCTGTCCCCTGCGCGCGATGCGGACCGCGCCCGTGGCCCGGGGCGAGGGAGCCAGGCTCGCGGCCGCCGTCTCGCTGGTCCTGGCCTCGGCGAAGGTGCGGGACCACGTCGCCGACCGGGACGGGGTGTTGGCCCGCAGGCCGGTGGCCGCGGCCGCCCGGCGGGTCGCCGCGAGCTGGGACAGGGCGGGTGCGCGTACGGGCGCCTCGCTGGGCTTCGACACCGGCCTGCTGGTCGACGCGGTGGACCGGCAGACCGGGATCGAGGCGCTGGCGGGGCCCGGTACCTCCGTCCTCACGGTCACCGAACCGGCCGAGACGGCGACGGCGGCGGCCTTCGCGCACACCGCCGTCCTCGCGGGCAGGCCCGGCAACGCGGCGCCGCTCGCGGAGGCGGGCCGCCTCTTCGGGCGGCTCGCGCATCTGCTGGATGCCGTGGAGGATCTGGAAGCTGACACAGCGTCGGGTAAGTGGAACCCCCTGACGGCGACCGGTACCGGCCTCGCGGAGGCGCGGCGGCTGTGCGACGACGCGGTGCACGGCGTACGGCTGGCGCTGCGCGACGCGGAATTCACCGATGCCAAGCTGGCGCACGTACTGCTGGCGCACGAGCTGGGCCGGTCCGTGGACCGGGCGTTCGGCACGACGGGCTGCGGTCACCAGGCGCGGGCGCAGGCGTACGGGACGCCGCCGCCCATGTCCGGGAGCGGCGGCGGACCGTACGGCTCGAACAATCCCTACGGCGGCGGCGGTCCAAGCGGCTCCGGCGGTCCCGGCGGTCCCGGCGGTCCGAACGGTCCCGGCGGCCCCGGTGGGATGCCGCCCGGTCTCGTGGGCGAGCCGCGCAGGCCCGGCAAGCGGGGCTTCTGGGCCGGGTGCGCCGTCGCGGTCGGGCTGTGCTGCACCTGCAAGTGGTGCTGCGCCACGGAGTACGAGGGGCCCTGGTCCAGGAAGAAGCGCGAGGGCTGCTGCCACAAGTGCGACTGCTCGGACTGCGGCTGCGACTGCTGACGCGGGAACGGCGTCACGGGCTCCCCGTGCCCGCAGCGCCCGTGTGGAAGGGTGCGCGTATGAGCACAGACCCTCAGCAGGACTGGAAGCACTGGCACCAGCAGCGCGTCGAGACCGTCTCAGCGCCGTACGGGCCGCTCTCGCTCACCGGCACCCACTGGCTCTCCGACTATCCGGAAGGCTGGATTCCGGACGTGCCGGGGCAGTGGACGGCCGACGGCGACGAGGTGGTCCTGACGGCCTCGCCCGAGGACGGGATCACTGTCGACGGGCAGCCCCTGACCGGCGAGGTCCGGCTGACCGCGGACACCGGGCGTATCCCGGAGTCCCGCGTCGAGGCCGCCGGGTGGCGGCTGGTCGTGCTGCGCCGTGAAGGACTGTGGGCGATCCGGGTCTTCGACCCCCAGTCCCCGGCGCGGCGTGCTTTCGCGGGCATGGAGGTGACGCCGTACGACGCGAAGTGGGCGCTGGCGGGCAGGTTCCGCCCGTACGCCGAAGGGCGCACCACCCTCCAGATCGAGAACGCGGACGGGCGCGAGCGCGGGCTCGGCCTCGCCGGGGAGATCGCCTTCGACATCGACGGCACCGAGCACACGCTCCAGGTCGCCGTCGAGGACGACGGCTCGCTCTGGGCCGTGTTCGCCGACGCGACCAGCGGGGACAGCTCGTACCGCTTCCGCTTCCTGCGGCCGCCCGCGCCCGCGCCCGACGGCACGGTGACCGTCGACTTCAACCGGGCGCTGCTGCCGCCGTGCGCCTTCGCCGACCACTTCATCTGCCCCTTCCCGCCGCCGGGCAACACCCTGTCGGTCCCGGTACCGGCGGGGGAACGGAACCTGATCGACCGCTGACCCGTCCCAGTGCCGGAGCGGCGCCCCCACGCGTGCCGCACAGCCCCGTCGGCCCAGCGGCTGCCGGGGCCGCCTTCGGTGCCGGAGTCCGGGCGCGGCCGAAAGGCACCCTTGCGCGGGGAGTTGGCGCCCCGAATACTCCCGAGGAGCGCTTGTCAGGGGCACAACCTGTTCGAAAACCGGACAGGTGAACTGACTGCGCCTCACGGGCCTGTCTCACCCCACGAGCGGGCCCCCTACTTCCCCCTGGGAGGAACGAAACGTGAGGATCAAGCGCACCACCCCCCGCAGCGGTATAGCGAGACGATCCCGCCTGATAGCCGTCACGGCAGGTCTCGTCGCCACGGCCGCACTCACCGTACCGAGCGCCAGTGCCGACACGGCCAGTACGTACAGCGCCAACCAGCTCACCTCCGCGAGTGACGCGGTCCTCGACGCCGATGTCGCCGGCACCGCCTGGCACATCGACAAGGCGAAGAACACCCTGGTCGTCACGGCCGACAGCACGGTCTCCGCCGCCGAGATCGCCAAGATCAAGCGGGAGGCCGGTACGAACGCAGGCGCCATCCGCATCGAGCGCACCCCCGGCAAGCTCTCCAAGCTGCTCTCCGGCGGCGACGCGATCTACGCCACCAGCTGGCGCTGCTCGGCGGGCTTCAACGTCCGCAACAGCGCGGGTACGTACTTCTTCGTGACCGCCGGCCACTGCACGGACGGCAACCCGCCCTGGTACACCAACTCCTCCCGTACCACGAGCATCGGCCCGACGGCCGGATCCAGCTTCCCGGGCAACGACTACGGCCTCGTGCGCTACGCGAACACCTCGCTCGCGCACCCCGGCACCGTCGGCAACCAGGACATCACCAGCGCGGCCAACGCCACCGTCGGCATGTCCGTCACCCGTCGCGGCTCCACCACCGGCACCCACAGCGGTTCCGTCACCGGCCTCAACGCCACGGTGAACTACGGCGGCGGCGACGTCGTCTACGGCATGATCCGCACCAACGTCTGCGCCGAGCCCGGCGACAGCGGCGGCCCGCTCTACTCCGGCACCCGCGCCATCGGTCTGACCTCGGGCGGCAGCGGCAACTGCTCCTCCGGTGGTACGACCTTCTTCCAGCCGGTCACCGAAGCGCTGAGCGCGTACCGCGTCAGCGTGTACTAAGCGGACCTGATCCCGAAGTCCGCAGCCAGCAGCACATGAGTCCCCCGCCCGGCCGGCCGGGCGGGGGACTCGTCGTCATGTCGGAACGCACCGTGCCAGCGGGCGAGTTGACCACAGTCCGCGTCCGCGCCGCCGGAATTCCGTCCGGAGGGGCGAGTACCGGACAGGACTAGTCCTCACGCGCTGCTGCCGGAGTGATCGCACGCGGTGTTCGCGAACGTGACGGGTACAGGCGGTGCCCGGCTTGTAAAGACCTGGGGGGCACACGGAGGTTGTCGTGTGCGCGTCCTGAAGTCGACCTTGTGTGCTGCCGATCAGCCTCGGAATAGTGGGCGTACTCGGACCTGCCCCCACTTCGCAGGTCCGAACCCCCCACAGGAGGTCATTACGTGAAGCACCGACGCATAGCCAAGCGCCGTGTGGCGATTGCGGGAGCAGGTATCGCAGCCCTGGTGGCAGCGGGAGTTACGTTGCAGACTGCGAACGCCAGCGAGGAACCCCCGCAGTACACCGTCAAGACGCTGTCGGCGACGGGGGCCGGAAAGCTGGCCTCGGACCTCAACTCGGCCCTGGGCGGCGACGCGGCCGGTGCGTACTACGACAGCAAGTCCAAGGCGCTCGTGGTCAACGTCGTGGACGGGGCGGCGGCCCAGGGCGTACGGAAGGCGGGCGGCAAGGCGAGAATCGTCGAGAACTCCCTCGCCGAGCTGAAGGCCGTACGGAACACCCTCACCGACAAGGCCACCATCCCCGGCACCTCATGGGCCACCGACCCGGTCACCAACAAGGTCGTCGTGACGGCCGACCGTACGGTCAAGGGCGAGGCCTGGGCGAAGCTGGAGAAGGTCGTCGGCGCGCTCGGCCAGAAGGCCGAACTGAAGAAGTCGGCCGGGGAGTTCAAGCCGCTCATCGCGGGCGGCGACGCGATTCTCAGTGGCGGCGGGCGGTGCTCGCTCGGCTTCAACGTCATCAAGGACGGCGCTGCGCACTTCATCACGGCGGGGCACTGCGGGCAGGCCGGCAGCCAGTGGACGGACTCCACGGGCGGCGCGCTCGGCACGATGGCCGCTTCGACGTTCCCCGGCAACGACTTCGCGCTCGTGAAGTACGACGACGGGGTCGAGCACCCGAGCGAGGTCGACCTCTACAACGGCAGTACGCAGCCGATCACCAAGGCGGGCGAGGCGACCGTCGGTATGGCGGTGACCCGCAGCGGCTCTACGACGCAGGTGCACGACGGGCAGGTCACCGCGCTCGACGCGACCGTGAACTACGGCAACGGTGACATCGTGAACGGGCTCATCCAGACCACGGTCTGCGCCGAGCCCGGTGACAGTGGCGGCTCGCTCTTCGCGGGCGACACGGCGATCGGGCTCACCTCGGGCGGCAGCGGCGACTGCACGTCGGGCGGCGAGACGTTCTTCCAGCCGGTGCCGGCGGCGCTGGGGGCGCTGGGGGCGGAGATCGGCTGAGTGGCCGGTCCTGACCGGTCCTGGCCGGTCCTGGCCGGCCGGCTGACCGGAGGCCCCGTCGGGTGCGCGTGCGTGCGTGCCGGGCGGGGCCTTTTTCCGGACGGGCCGGGTCGCGCCCAGCGGTCGCCTAGGCCCCGACCGGGTGCGAATCGGAGTCGGGCGGCCTGCGCAGTGAGGCCATCGCCAGGGTGATCGCGCTGCCCGCGACCGCCCACCCGGCGAGGACGATGAACGGTCCCAGGACCGCGTTCCCCTCGAAGTACGCGATCGAGCGCGCCACCCACGTGCCCGCCCCCGGCGGCAGGGCAGGGCCGATCGCCTCCCAGAACGGCGGCAGCATCGGCAGCGGGAACGCGCCGCCCGCGCTCGGATTGCCCGCGATCACTACGAGCAGGACCGCCAGGCCGATGCCCACGATTCCGGTGAGCGCCTGGAGCGCGAGCGTGATCGCGCCGACGGCGAAGACCACCAGGGCGCCGAGGCCCCACAGCGCCATGACGCTGCCGGGCAGCGCGCCGAGGAGCGGGCCGACGATGACCGCGCCGCCGATGCCGCCCGCGATCGCGTACAGCGCCATGGCGCCGAGCCTGATCACCGCCCGCTGTCCGTTGGCGGGCCGGGACCCCGCGCTGATCGCCAGGATCGAGGCGCAGAGGTAGCCGCCGACGCACCACCCCACGACCAGGTAGAAGGCGGAGAGCCCGTCGAAGTCCTGGGCGGAGGCCGGGGCCACGTCCACCGTCCGCACCTCCCGCTGCTGGGCCGCCTCGACCCTGGTGGCGAGCGTGGTCAGGGCCGAGGACAGCACGGTGCCGCCACCGGAGGCGACCAGCAGGGTGTCGGTCTTGGAGGCCGGGTCGACGATCAGGGCGCCGTCGATCTGCCGGTTCATGATCTGCCGGCGCGCGGTGGCCTCGTCCGCGACCGTACGGGGATCCAGCGGTGTGCCGGGCAGGGCGCCGAGCTGGTCCACGAGCTGCCCGGCCGACTGCTCGGGCGCGACGACGGCGAAGGGGACGTCCTTCGGCTTCGGATTGTGCAGTGCTCCCACGTACGACGCGATGAACAGCAGCTGCAGCGCCAGCACACCGATGACGAGCAGCGCGGCCCGTGGCGTGACGGCGGTCTTCACCTCGTCGAGGAAGGTCATGCCCCCACGCTCGGCGGCCTGGGGAGTTCGCGCAGGTGGGGCCGGTCCGAATGGCTGAGGAGACGGCTATCGCACGCACGTTCGAAACTTGGTCTATGGTGGAGATGGGGGAGGTGAGACAGGATTGATTCAGGGGATTCACGGGATTCAGGAGGTGCGATGCCCGCGTTCACGCACCTGCACACCGTTTCCGGGTTCTCCCTGCGTTACGGCGCCTCCCACCCCGAGCGGCTGGCCGGGCGGGCCGCCGAACACGGCATGGACGCCCTCGCCCTCACCGACCGGGACACCGTCGCCGGCACGGTCCGCTTCGCCAAGGCCTGCGCGAAGGCGGGCATACGGCCGCTCTTCGGCGCGGAGCTGGCGCTGGGGCCGGCCGGCCGTACCCGCGAAGAAGGACGTACGCAGCGCGTGCGCACGCCGGTACGCGGCGGAGCCTTCGTCGACGAGTCCGCACCCCGCGCCACCTTCCTCGCCCGGAACGGCGCCGCCGGCTGGGCGGACCTCTGCCGGCTGATCAGCGCCGCCCACACCGCCGGCGGGCGTAACCCCGTCCTGGAATGGGAGCAGAATCACGGCGACGGACTCACCGTGCTGCTCGGCCCCGGCTCCGACGTCGGCAGGGCGCTGGCCGCCGGCCGCCCCGACCGGGCCGCCACCCTGCTCGCGCCCTGGCGGGAGATCTACGGCGACGCCCTGCGCCTCGAAGTCGTCCACCACGGCCGTACGGGCACGGGCCCCGGCTCGCTGCGCCTGGCCGCCCGCACCCTCGGCCTCGCCGCCGAACAGGGCGTGGCTCCTGTTCTCACCAACGCCGTCCGGTACGCCGACCCCGGTCTCGGGCCGGTCGCCGACGTACTCGACGCGGCCCGCAGACTCGTACCCATCGACCCGCGCGGGCCCCTCGACAGCGGCGAGCGTTCGCTCAAGGGCGCGGCTGAGATGGCGTGTATCGCCGAGCTGGTCGCCGAGGCCGCCGGGTACCGCCAGGACGCCGCCCGCCGGCTGCTGACCCTGACCGAGGAGACCGCCGCCGCCTGCCGCGTCGACCCCGAGGACGACCTCGGGCTCGGCACCGTCCACTTCCCCGAACCGCATCTCGTCGGCGCGGGGCGGCGCACCGCGCAGCGCGTGCTGGAGTCGCGGGCCGCCGCGGGCATGGTGCTGCGCGGTTACGACCGCGGGCCGCGGGCCCGTGCGTACTGGCAGCGGATGCACCACGAGCTGGACATCATCGCCCACCACGGCTTCGCCTCCTACTTCCTCACCGTGGCCGGCGTCGTCGACGACGTGAAGAACATGGGCGTCAGGGTCGCCGCGCGCGGCTCCGGCGCCGGTTCCCTCGTCAACCACCTCATCGGCATCGCGCACGCCGATCCCGTCGAACACGGCCTGCTGATGGAGCGCTTCCTGTCCAAACGGCGCTCCGCGCTGCCCGACATCGACATCGACGTCGAGTCCGCCCGCCGCCTGGAGGTCTACCGCGCGATCATCGGCCGCTTCGGCGCCGAGCGGGTCGCGACCGTCGCCATGCCCGAGACGTACCGGGTGCGGCACGCCGTACGGGACGTGGGCGCCGCACTCTCCATGGACCCGGCCGAGGTGGACCGTATCGCCAAGGCGTTCCCCCACATCCGGGCGCGCGACGCCCGCGCCGCCATGGAGGAACTGCCCGAACTGCGCGAGGTCGCCGCCGGGCAGGGCCGGCACGGGAGGATGTGGGAGCTCGTCGAGGCGCTGGACGCGCTGCCGCGCGGGATCGCCATGCACCCGTGCGGGGTGCTGCTCTCCGACGCCTCGCTGCTGCGCCGTACGCCCGTCATGCCCACCAGCGGCGAGGGTTTCCCCATGTCGCAGTTCGACAAGGACGACGTGGAGGAACTCGGGCTGCTCAAGCTCGACGTGCTCGGCGTACGGATGCAGTCGGCCATGGCGCACGCGGTCGCGGAGCTGCGGCGGGCGGCGGACGTGACGCTCGACCTCGACGACCCGCGGCAGGTGCCGCAGGGCGACCCGGCGACGTACGAACTGATCCGCTCGACCGAGACGCTCGGCTGCTTCCAGATCGAGTCGCCGGGCCAGCGCGATCTGGTCGGCAGGCTCCAGCCCGCGACCTTCGGTGATCTGGTCGTCGACATCTCGCTGTTCAGGCCGGGGCCCGTCGCGGCCGACATGGTGCGGCCCTTCATCGAGGCCAGGCACGGCCGCGCGCCCGCCCGCTACCCGCATCCGGACCTGGAGGAGGCGCTGCGGGAGACGTACGGCGTGGTCGTCTTCCACGAGCAGATCATCGAGATCCTGCGGATCATGACCGGCTGTGACCGGGGCGAGGCGGACCAGATGCGGCGCGGGCTCTCCGACCCGGAGCTCCAGGCGCAGATCCGGGCGTGGTTCGCGGAGCGGACGCGGCAGCGCGGTTACTCGCCCGAAGTGACCGCCCGTACCTGGGAGATCGTCGAGGCGTTCGGGTCGTACGGCTTCTGCAAGGCGCACGCGGTCGCCTTCGCCGTGCCGACGTACCAGTCGGCGTGGCTGAAGGCCCATCACCCCGCGGCCTTCTACGCCGGACTGCTCACGCACGACCCCGGCATGTACCCGAAGCGGCTGCTGCTCGCGGACGCGCGGCGGCGCGGCGTGCCCGTGCTGCCGCTGGACGTGAACCGGTCGGCGGCCGCTCATCAGATCGAACTGGTGTCTGGCGGAAAGGGGATGAAGGGCGCCAAAGAGGTGTGGGGCATCCGCCTCGGGCTCGCGGACGTCTACGGCATCAGCGAGGCCGAAACCGCACGGATCGTGGCGGGTCGGCCCTACTCCTCACTGCTCGACCTGTGGCAGCGGGCCCACCCGAGCCGGCCCGTCGCCGAACGGCTCGCGCAGGTGGGCGCCCTGGACGCGTTCGGCGCCAACCGCCGCGACCTGCTGCTCCACCTGTCCGAACTCCGCGCGGCGCAGCGGACTTCCGGCATATCCGGCGGACAGCTCTCCCTCGGCGAGGGACAACGGACGGCCCCGGCCGGACTCCCGGACCTCAGCGAAACGGAGCGGCTCAGCGCCGAGCTCGGCGTCCTCGGCATGGACGCCTCCCGCCACCTGATGACCGACCACTACACCTTCCTCAAGGAGCTGGGCGCGACCTCCGCCAAGCGGCTGCGGATGGCCGAACACGGGCAGACCGTCCTGGTCGCGGGCGCCAAGGCCGCCACCCAGACGCCACCGGTCCGCTCGGGGCGACGGGTCATCTTCACGACCCTCGACGACGGTACGGGCCTGGTCGACCTCGCCTTCTTCGACGACAGCCACGCGGCGTGCGCGCACACCGTCTTCCACTCCTGGCTGCTGCTCGTGCGCGGAGTGGTGCAGCGGCGCGGGCCGCGCAGCCTCAGCGTGGTCGGGTCGGCGGCCTGGAACCTCGCGGAGCTCGTGGAACTGCGGCGTACGGGCGGACTCGACGCGGTCGCGGAGCGGCTGGCGACGCCGGGCCCGGCCGAGCCCGCGCAGGAAGCGGAGGGCGGGGAAGACGGCCGGCGCATCCACCTCCCCACCGGCTACGAGATGAACCCCTGGGCGGACCTCCAGCCCGCGGGCGAAGGCGTACCGACCGGCCGCAAGCTGTGGCATTCGAGTCCGGGGAGCGCGGGATGATCCTTTACGTACGCTTCCACACCGCGGGGGCCGAGCTGCCCGAGGCCGCGCTCCCCACCCTGCTCGGGCTGATCGAGGACATCACCCCGGTCGTCCAGGCGCTTCCGCCCGACGGCGCGCTCGTCGATGTCCGGGGCGCCGAACGGTACTTCGGGCAGGACGCGGCCGGGCTCGCCGCCCTGCTGCGGGTACGCACCCTCGCGCACTGCGGCGCCGACTGCACGATCGGCGTGGGCGCCAATCCCCTGCTGGCCAGGACCGCCGCGCAGGACGCGCCGCCGGGGAAGACCCTGGCCGTACCCGGCGACCCGGAAGCCATCGCCGCGTACCTCGGCCGCAAACCGGTCGCCTCGCTGGACGGCGTCGGTCCCGCGACCGCCCGCGCCCTGTGCGCGTACGGGCTCGACACCGTCGGCAAGGTCGCCGCCGCGCCGCTCGCCGCCCTCCAGCGGATCGTCGGCGCGCGAGTGGGGCGCGAACTCCAGGAGAGGGCGCGTGGCATCGACCGTACGCCGGTCGTCCCGAACGCCGCCTCCCGCTCGCTCGCCGCCGAACGGCGCTTCGACCGCGACGAACTGGACCCGGTCCGTCACCGCCGCGCCCTGCTCTCCCTCGCGCAGGAGGTGGGGGTCAGACTGCGCGGCGAGGGACAGGTGTGCCGCTCGCTGGCCCTCACCGTGCGCTACGCCGACCGTTCCACCACCACCCGCACCCGGACCATGGCGGAGCCGACGGCCCACTCGGCCGCGCTGACCGCCACGGCGTACGGGCTCTACGCGTCGCTCGGCCTGCAACGGGCCAGGGTGCGCGCCGTCGCACTGCGCGCGGAGGGGCTGACTCCGGCGGAACGGGCCACGCACCAGCTGACGTTCGACCCGGCGGACGACAAGGCGCGCCGGATCGAGGCGGTGGCGGACCGGGCGCGGGCGAGGTTCGGTCCGGGGGCGGTCGTACCGGGATCGCTGGCGGCTTGACGGATTCCCCGTCAGGCAGCCCCGCCCCCTGACTGACTCTTCGTCAATTTGTGCCGACGCGTCACTTCACTCTTCACCTACTCGCGCGTAATTTAGCGGCAGCACGGCATCTGTGTGATCCGGATCACGCCGCCCTTTCCCCTTGAGCCGCAAGGAGATCACCCGATGCTGCCCTGGAAATGCGCCCTCAGACCGGCCGCCGCCCTGCTCCTGGCCCTCGCCGCCACCCTCACCCCCGCCGCCACGGCGAACGCCACCTCCCCGGCCCCCACCACCCCGGCCCCCACCAGCGGGTGGAACGACTACTCCTGCAAGCCGTCCGCCGCCCACCCCCGCCCGGTCGTCCTCGTCCACGGCACCTTCGGGAACTCCGTCGACAACTGGCTCGGCCTCGCCCCGTACCTGGTCAAGCGGGGCTACTGCGTCTTCTCCCTCGACTACGGGCAACTCCCCGACGTGCCGTTCTTCCACGGCCTCGGCCCGATCGACAAGTCGGCGCAGCAGCTCGACACCTTCGTCGACATGGTGCTCGCCACCACCGGCGCCCCCAAGGCCGATCTCGTGGGCCACTCCCAGGGCGGCATGATGCCGCGTCACTACCTCAAGTTCCTCGGCGGAGCCGACGAGGTGAACGCCCTGATCGGCCTCGCACCCGACCATCACGGCACCACGCTGCTGGGGCTGACGAAACTCCTGCCCCACTTCCCCGGCGTCGGCCACCTGCTGACCACCAAGACGCCGTCCCTCGCCGACCAGATCGCCGGGTCCGCCTTCCTGACCAGGCTCAACGAGGGCGGCGACACCGTTCCGGGGGTTCGCTACACGGTCATCGCCACCCGGTACGACCAGGTCGTCACGCCGTACCGCTCGCAGTTCCTCGACGGGCCCGGCGTGCGGAACGTCCTGCTCCAGGACCTGTGCCCCGTTGACCTCTCGGAGCATGTGGCGATAGGCCTGTTCGACCGGATCGCGTTCCATGAGGTGGCCAACGCCCTCGACCCGGGCCGGGCCACCCCGACCACCTGCGCGTCAGCCACCGGCTGACCGCGGGGAAACCCCCGACGATACCTGGCACAAGGACATGTGGCTGTTCTTCGCCGCCGCGGCCGGGCAGACCAGCCGTATCCGCGTCGGGGATCGACTGGGCGGGCATCAGGCCGCTGTCCCGTACGAAGGAGGCGCTGAAGGTCGTCCGTACCCTGCTGGACGACGGCACGATCACGTACGACGGTGAATTCTTCTCGTACGACGGGCTCTTCACCTTCGCCCGCCCCGTCCAGGAGCGGCTGCCCGTCAAGCTGGGCGCGATGCGCGGGCCGAAGTCGTTCGAGGCGGCGGGGGAGCTGTCGGACGGCTGCCACCACGCGCTCAGCTACACGCGGGAGGCGTACGACTACGCCGTCGGCCACATCCGCGCCGGCGCCGAGCGCGCCGGCAAGGACTGGCGGAGCCTGGACATCGGCGCCTGGGTCGTCTTCGCGACCGGACCCGACTCGGCGCAGGCGAAGGAGGCCGCCCGTTCCATGGTCGGCATCTACGCCTCCTCGATGCCCGAGGAGCAACTGCGGCGCAACGGCGTGGATCCGGCCGAACTCAAGCCGGTCATCGACGCCATCGCGGGCGGCGACCTGGCCAGGGGCATCGAACTGACCTCGCCGGAGGTGGCCGGCAAACTGTCGGTGTCCGGTACGCCCGAGGAGTGCCTGGAGAAGATCCGCCGCGAGATCGAGCCGAGCGGCGTCAACCACATGATCTGCGCGATCACGGACCACAGCCTCGTGAAGGCGTTCACGGGGAGGGAGCTGGACGGCATCGCGGACGTGGACACTCAACTGCGGCTCATCCACGAGCGGATCATGCCCGCCTGGGCGTGAGAGCGGGTCCGAGAGCCGGGCGGCCCGAAAGCTGGGTCCGAGGGCTGGCCCGAGAGCCGGGTCTGACATGGGCTGCCGCCCCCAGTCGGGAAACAGGATGGGGGCGGCAGCGGTCATACGGGCCGGGTCAGCGGCGGGAGGCCTTGCGGCGGACCGAGCCGAACAGCACCGCGGCACCGATGGCGAGCGCGGTGGCGCCGCCGATCGCGATGTACGAGGTGGTGCTGTCGCCACCGGTCTCGGCCAGGTTCTCGCCGGCGGCAGCGGCGGCCGGCCGCGCGGCGTCGACGTTCGCCTCCGGCGCGTTGGCGGCGGGCTCCTCGGCGGCCTCGTCGGCCTCTTCCCGGCCCGCGTCGTCCTGGCCGCCGGCGGCCGGGGCCGTCACCTCCGCGCCGGTCTTGTTGTCGTTGTCACCGTGCCCGTTGTGCTCCACGGACGACTCGTCGGCGCCGTCCGCGATGTCCTCCTCGGTGGGCGCGGACGCGACCGGTGCCGGGGCGGTGTCCGAGCCGCCGGTGTCCTTGCCGAAGACCACGTCGGAGCAGGTGTAGAAGGCCTCGGGGCTGTCCGAGCGCTGCCAGACGCTGTAGACGAGGTGACGGCCCGACTTGTTGGGGACGGTGCCCTCGAAGACGTAGTCGCCGTTCTCCATCTTCGGGTCCGTGACGTCGGCGAACGGCTTGGCCTCCAGGTCGGACCACTTCAGCGGCTTCGTCGGGTCGTAGCCGTCCTTGGTGATGTACAGCGCGAACGACCCCCTGTGCGGGGCGGTGCCCTTGTAGCGGAAGGTGTGCTTGCCGGCGGCGAGCTTCGACGACGGCCAGTCGGCGCGCGGCAGGTCCAGGCCCTTGTACTTGTCGTTGCCGGCGCTGCACAGCTTGCCGTCCGGGATCAGCTGCTTGTGCTTCCCGGCGGCGTTCGCGATGTTGACCGCGTTCCAGTCGTAAAGAGCCTGCACACCGTCGGCCGCGACGGCCGCCTTGCACGCCGCCGAGTCGGGACTCTCCGGGCCCTCCGCATAACAGGCCGACACGCGGGAGACCGGGTCCGTCATCGAACCGTGGGCGGAAGCCGGAACGGCGGACAGGGCGGTCAGCGCGAGTGGCGCGATGCCGAGGGTGGCGATCGAGGCTGCGGTACGACGGCGACGAGCGGTCATCGGGACGTTCTCCTTGCGAGGGGGAGCATGTGGGGGTACGGGGGCGGAGATCGAGTCCGGCGGCGCAGCCCCCCGAAACCAGCGGCGCCGACGGACTGAACCCCGCCCCGGCGATCAGCACGCTAGCCCCAACAACCGGCGAAACCCGCTGCTGACGGCGGTGCGCGGCGATCTTTATGGTGGCTTTAAGGCGAGACTAAGAAGGGGCTCAGGAAGCCGGGGCCACAAGAGGCCACGTCCCTCCCGAGCCGCCCCTCTTCGCGCGCCACCCTTCGCCACGCGTCACCATGAGGGCGAAGTGGACTCGCGCCACCCAGTGACCTGGGAAAACGGGCCGGTCGCACCATCAGGGAGCCACCAGGACGGGCCCGGACGTGCTTCCCGTCATTGCACACCCGGCATCAGCCCGATCCAGGTGTTCTCGCTCTCGCGGATGACCCAGATCGAATCCGTCTTGGCGTTCCAGTTGACCGGTACGACGTAATAGCGGCCGTTTCGCTCGATCAGGAGCCGCAGCCCCGTGTAGCGGTAGCGATGGCGCAGGCCCTCTCCGAGATCCTGCTCCACGATCGATCCGGTAGGCAGGCTGAGGGATTCGGTACTGAGGACCCTGGTCCAGTGGAGCACATTGCCGGCATGCAGCTTGGCGTCGCGCTCACCCACGTCCCAGGCGGCCAGCGTGACCGCCCAGAAGAGGAACACGCCTGCGGCGAAGAGCGGCACCGACCTGCCGCGCAGCCGCCAGCACGGAAGGCTCACACAGAGGGCGCGCCAAATCACCGCATGGGCGATTGGCTGATCAGCGGACCCACCGGTAGCGCCGCTCCGGCCGCCCCGTTCCGCCGTACCGCAGCGTCACCTCGGCGCGGCCCGTATCCGCGAAGTACTCCAGATAGCGGCGCGAGCTGACGCGTGACAGCGACCCCGACTCGGCGCACTCGGTGGCGGACAGGCCCTCGGGGTGCTCGCGCAACGTGCGCTCCACCAGGTCCGCCGTGTGCGCCGCGAGGCCCTTCGGCAGCTCGCGCGAGCCCGGCGGGCGGGTCCCGAAGATCTGGTCGACGTCCGCCTGGCGCACCTCGCCCTGCTCGGCGAGCTCGTCGAAGCGGGTACGCATCGACGCCACATGCCGCAGCTGCTCCTGCAGAGCCGCCTGGTTGAACGGCTTGATCAGGTAGTGCAGCGCGCCCGCCCGCAGCGCCGCCCTGATGACCTGCGCATCCCGTGCCGCCGTGATGACCAGCGCGTCCACGGTGTGCCTGCCCTCGGCCCGCTCCTCCGCCGCGCGCAGTTCGCGCAGCACACTGATCCCGTCCATATCGGGCAGATATACGTCGAGCAGGATCAGATCGGGTCGCAGTCGCTCGGCGGCACGCAGCGCCTCGGCGCCGCTGTGCGCCACCGCGACGACCGTAAATCCGTCCATCGCGGACACGCAGCGGCTGTGCAGCTTGGCGACCATGAAGTCGTCGTCCACCACCAGCACCTTGGTCACCGCGCAAGGCTAGGTCCCGACCACAACGACCACAACGTCCGTTGATTGCGGAAGGGCGACAGCTTGTTAACACGCGGGCAACATGTGGGCCACTTCACAAGTTTCCGTGAATTCCCAGTTCACACGTCTCACACGTTCAAACGGACAGGTGGTGGCCCAGGTGCGCATGCGCACTCCCCTCGCCCTGCTCGGGGCGGCACTGCTGGTACTGGTGGGGCCGCCGCTGCTCACCACAGGCAGCGGCGCCGACACCGGCACGCAGATCCCCGGCCTGCGCTTCATGGTTCCCAACACACCCGGCGGCGGTTACGACATCACGGCCCGCACGGCCGCGAAGAACGCCGAGGACGCCGGGCTCACCCACAACATCGAGGTGTTCAACCTGCCGGGCGCCGGCGGCACCGTGGGCCTGACCCGGCTCGTCGGCGAACACGGCAACGGCAAGCTCGCCATGTCGATGGGCCTCGGAGTCGTCGGCGCCGTACACACCAACAAGTCACCCAAGACCCTCGGTGACACGACGCCGATCGCCCGGCTCACCGAGGAGCAGGACATCGTCGTCGTCGCCAAGGACTCCCCGTACAAGACCATCGACGACCTCCTCGCCGCCTGGAAGAAGAACCCCGCCAAACTCCCCGTCGGCGGCGGCTCCTCACCCGGCGGGCCCGACCACCTCGCCCCCATGCTGATGGCGAAGGCCGCGGGCATCGAGCCGAAGACCGTCAACTACATCCCCTTCGACGGCGGCGGCGAGCTGCTCGCCTCCATCCTGGGCAACAAGGTCGCCTTCGGCGTCTCGGGCGTCGGCGAATACCTCGACCAGATCAAGTCGGGCGAGCTGCGGCTCCTCGCCGTCACCGGTCCCCAGCGCGTGAAGGGCCTCGACGCCCCCACCCTGCGCGAGGCGGGCCTCGACACGGACTTCACCAACTGGCGCGGCATCGTCGCGCCGCCAGGACTGACCGACGCCGAGCGCGACAAGCTCGTCACGCTCGTCGAGAAACTGCACGCCTCGCCCGAATGGCAGGAGTCGATGAAGAAGAACGGCTGGGACGACGCGTTCCTGACCGGGGAGAAGTTCGGCGACTTCCTGGACGAGCAGGACAAGAGCGTGGACTCGGTGCTGAAGGAGCTGGGGCTGTGACCACCGGAACCGAAACCCCCGCCCGCAGGCCCCGGTCCTGGCTGCGCGAGCACTCCGAGATCGGCGTCAGCGTACTGCTGTTGCTGCTCGGCGTCCTCGTCCTCACCGACGCCCTCACCATGGACGTCGACATCACCCAGCGAGGCCCCGTCGGCCCCAGGACCGTCCCGGTCGTCGTCGGAATCGCCCTGCTGCTCGTCGCCGTACTCCTCGCCGCCGACGTCCTGCGCGGCGGCCGCGGTGAGGCCGAGGGCGGCGAGGACATCGATCTGAGTGAGCCGAGTGACTGGCGTACGGTCCTGCTCCTCGCCGGAGTCTTCCTCGGCAACGCGGTCCTCATCGACCCGCTCGGCTTCCCCATCTCCGGGGCCCTGCTCTTCTGGGGATCGGCGTACGCCCTGGGCAGCCGCCACTACGACCGCGACCCGCTCATCGCGGCCGGCCTCTCCCTCCTCACCTTCTTCGTCTTCAACAACCTGCTCGGAGTCCCGCTCCCCGGTGGCCCCCTGATGGAGGTGCTCTGAGTCATGGACTCCCTCAACTCCCTTCTCGACGGCTTCGGTACGGCCCTCACACCGATCAACCTGCTCTGGGCCGCGATAGGCGTCCTGCTCGGCACGGCCATCGGCGTACTGCCCGGCATCGGCCCCGCGATGGCGGTGGCCCTGCTGTTGCCAGTGACGTACGGTCTCGAACCCACCGGCGCCTTCATCATGTTCGCGGGCATCTACTACGGCGCGATGTTCGGCGGCTCGACGACGTCGATCCTGCTCAACACCCCGGGTGAGAGCGCGGCCGTGGTCGCGGCCATCGAAGGCAACCCGATGGCGAAGGCGGGGCGCGGCGCGCAGGCGCTGGCGGCCGCCGCCATCGGCCACTTCGCGGGCGGCATGATCGGCACGATCCTGCTGGTGGCGCTGGCCCCGACGGTAGCTTCCCTCGCCGTTGACATCGGCGCGCCGGACTACTTCGCCATCATGGTGCTGGCCTTCATCGCCGTGACGTCCGTACTCGGATCGTCCCGCATCCGAGGCGCGGCATCGCTCCTGATCGGCCTGACCATCGGCCTGGTCGGCCTCGACCAGATGACCGGCCAGCAGCGCCTCACCTTCGGCTCGCTCCAGCTCGCCGACGGCATCGACGTGGTGATCGTCGCGGTCGGCCTCTTCGCGATCGGCGAGGCGCTGTGGGTGGCCGCGCACCTGCGGCGCGCGGTGGCAGAGCCCATTCCGGTCGGCCGCCCGTGGCTGGGCAAGGCGGACGTCAAGCGCACCTGGAAGTCCTGGCTGCGCGGTCCGCTGATCGGCTTCCCGTTCGGGGCGATCCCGGCCGGTGGCGCGGAAATCCCGACGTTCCTCTCGTACGTCACCGAAAAGCGCCTCTCGCGGCACAAGGAGGAGTTCGGGAAGGGCGCCATCGAGGGCGTGGCCGGTCCGGAGTCGGCGGCCTCGGCCTCCGCCGCGGGCACCCTCGTCTCGATGCTGACGCTGGGCCTGCCGACGACGGCCGTCGCCGCCGTCATGCTGGCCGCCTTCCAGCAGTACGGCATCCAGCCAGGACCGCTGCTCTTCGAGCGCGAACCCGATCTGGTGTGGGGCCTGATCGCCTCGCTCTTCGTCGGCATGGTGCTGCTGCTCCTGCTCAACCTGCCGCTGGCGCCCCTCTGGGCGAAGCTGCTGCGCATCCCGCGTCCGTACCTCTACGCGGGGATCCTCTTCTTCGCGGCGGTCGGCGCGTACGCGGTGGGCGGCGAGGCACTGGACCTGGTGATCCTGCTCGTCATCGGCCTGATCGGGTTCGGCATGCGGCGGTACGGGCTCCCGGTGCTGCCGGCGGTGATCGGCGTGATCCTCGGCCCGGCGGCGGAGCAGCAGTTGCGGCGGGCGCTCCAGATCAGCGACGGAAGCGTGACGGGTCTGGTCAACACCCCCTTCTCGGTGACGGTTTACGCCGTGATCGTGATCCTGCTGGCGTGGCCCTGGCTGAAGAAAGTGGTGATGCGCGGCCGTCGTAACGTGTCGGTATGACAACCGCGACCATCCGCCCCGCCACCTCCGCCGACGTACCGAGGGTGAAGGCCGTGACCGACGCGGCCTACCACCACTACATCGAACGGATCGGCGTCGTACCGGCCCCGATGGAGGCCGATCACGGCGCGAACGTCGCGGCGGGGCGGGTGTTCGTCACGGGCGACCCGGTCGTGGGTGTCCTGGTCCTCGTCCCGCACGAGGATCACCTCTGGCTGGACTCCGTCGCGGTCCACCCCGACGCCCAGGGCACGGGGACCGGCCGCCGCCTGCTCGCCTTCGTCGAGGCCTACGCGCTCTCGCTCCGCCTGACCGAGGTGCGGCTGCTGACGAACGCGAAGATGTGGGAGAACCAGAAGCTGTACGAGCGGTACGGCTACGAGATGGTGGAGCGGCGCGTGGAGGGCGTGTACGACCGCTTCCACTACCGCAAGCCGCTGTCGGCGTGATCGTGATCGTAATCGTGACTGCGGCGCCGCGCTGCGGCACTGGTGCTCGCTGCTGAGGCCGGCGGGCGGCTGCTCCTGATCGAGGGCGTCCGGTCCGGAGAAGGCATCCCGGCGGCCGAGGTGATGGAGGCACTGGCCCCCCTCACCTCCCACGTACGGCACGAACCGCTGTCCGCCGACGCGTCCTTGTGGGGCCGTACGGTCGACGACGACCGGTACGCGCTGATCGCCCGCCCTGCGCCGCGCCCCCGCCACACCGAAGTGGTCGACGTACACCTCGTCCTGCGCCGGGGAGACGAGGTGCTGCTCGCCCGCCGGGCCGGCACCGGGTATGCGGACGGTCTGCTGCACGCGCCCTCCGGGCACGTCGAGGACGGCGAGGACGTACGGGCGGCGATGATCCGTGAGGCGGAGGAGGAGACCGGCATCACGCTGAGCCCGGACGACCTGCGCGTGGCCCTGGTCATGCAGCACCGGGGGCCGGGCGGCGATCCGAGAACGGGCTGGTTCTTCGAAGCGGAGTGCGGGGCGGACCGCGAACCGTACAACCGGGAACCGGACAAGTGCTCCGAGCTCACCTGGCACCCCTTGAGCGCTCTCCCCGCAGACATGGTCGCCTACTGCCGTGCGGGCCTCGACGCGTACCGGGCAGGGGAGCGCTTTGTCATCCACTGGCACGAGGACGGCGATTCGATCGCCTACGACAGCACGGGGGAGCGGCGAGCGATTCACCTCCCGGCGACGGGCACCCCAGCATGACTAGGAGTACGGGCATGGGAAGGCGTACGCGTGTGCGGCAGGATCTGCGTATGACCCGTGTCTCGCGATGTGTGCTCGCCATCCTGTTGCTTCCCCTCGTGCTCACCGCCTGCGGTGCGCAGAAGGCGAACGACGCCGCTGCCGCACCGCCGTCGGCCGAACTCAAGGCGCGGGCCGGGGAGTCGGCGATCGAGCTGATCTACGTGACCGAAGCGCCGGGGTACGAGCTGGCCAGGCAGTCCGTCGGCGTCATCGGCAACGACGGCTTCTCCGCCGCGTACTTCTCCGCCGGCAGCGGCGGACAGATACAGCTGTCGGTCGACCGGGGGAAGCTGGACGAGGCAAGCTGCGAGAAGCAGTCGGCGGGGTCATCCGGAGCCGGTGAGCCCGTCGTGTGCGAGCGCGACGGCGACCTCTGGTACCGCGCGGCGGCCGGCACGCATGAGTACGCGCGGGCGTACGAGGGGCACGTGGTGCGGATCAGCGCTGATGCGAACCGCGTGGACCGTGCCACCCTGCGGCGCGCCGCCGAGAAGGCCCACCGTGCCGACAACGAGGAGCTGGACGAGGTGCTCCCGCCGAGCGGTGAGGGTGGCGATACCGGTACGGGTACCGGCGCCGGCGATATGCCCGAGCGCGGCGACCTGCCCCCGGTGGGGGACGGTGCCCCCAACAACGATGTGGGGGCTTCCGGCTGAGCCCCGGCCTCGGGCTACTTACCTCAGTGGCTGAGCAGCCCGGCCAAGCCCGCGCCGCGCGCGCGGAGTTCGAGGGCGTCGAGGGCGCGGCCGGCCTCGGCCGCCGCCTCCGGGTCGCGCGTCGCGAGCCCACTCGCCTCGAACTCGTCCTCGTCAAGACGCAGGACGGTGGCGCCGTCCGCCGACACCCACAGGTCGAGGTCCAGGTCCTCGACCTCCACCCGGCCACCGGCGACCACCGCCGGGCGCGTCACGTCGCAGTACCAGCCCTTCAGCGTGCCGTCACCCGCCCTGACCTCCTTCACGGCGTACCACTGGTCCCGCCAGAAATGCTCCGTGAACACGTCGCCCGGCTCGAACCGTACGAAGCCGAAGTCCCGTACACCCGGCGCCGCCCACGGGGCGCGCACCACCAGGTGAGTACCGTCGTCGGAGAGCACCGACGCCGGGTAGCGGATCTTCGTACGGCCGGCCTTGATGAGGGCGATCTCGATTTCGCCGGCGACTTCAGCCGATTTCGCGGACATGGCGTACCTCCGAGGCACAGATCTCGTATCCAAACCACTTGTTGACGGCGAGCATGGGCTGGTTGTCCGCGTCGTTGCTCGTGTACGCGTCCGTGTAGCCGGCGGCGCGAGCGCGGAGCAGGGAGTCGGTCTTTGCCAGCTTCGCGAAACCGCGGCCTCGGTGGGCGCGCACGGTGCCTGTCATACCGGACCAGTAGCGGGTGAGGCCGTCCGTGTGGGCCGCGGTGAACGCCGCGACCTGACCGCCGACCAGCACCACCGTGGAGAGGCCGTGGTCGAGGAGCGGGTGGTTCCAGGTGTGGTTGAGCCAGTCGTCGTAGTCGGTGAAGTCCGTGCTGATGTCGCTCGGCTCGTCGGCGGTGGTCTCCGCGTCAGCCTTGAACATCGGCCTGGGGTCGTCCATGAAGTCCGCCGCGGTACGGAGCTCGACCCCGGCGGGAAGCGGCTGCCGCTCCGGGAGCGGGGCGTTCGCCAGGTCGAGGTGCTGGAAGTGCAGCGGGCGGGTCGGCCGGTAGCCGCGCTTCTCGGCGAACGCGCGGGACTCGGGTGTGTCCAGCACCCAGGCGTACACGGCCGTGGCGCCCTCGGCGGCCAGATGCTCCTCTGCCGCGCGCAGCAACAGCGACCCCGCGCCGCGGCCGCGACGGCGCGGGCTGATGTACGCCGTGAGCGAGGACTGGCCCGGCTCCGTGCTGTCGTACGCGATGCCCGCGAAGGCCGTGCCGATGACTTCGCCGTCCTCCTCGGCCACCAGCATGCGCATCTTCTTGTCCGGGTGCGCGGTCTCCCGCTCGAAGGCCACGGACTCCCGTGTCGTCACCATGAAGGGAACCGCCGCGCGGCGCACCCGGACCCACGCATCGGTGTCGGCAGGCGTGAACTCACGAACGATCAGCGTCATGTGCCGCACGTTACGCGCGCGGCGTGTTCCGCTGCTTCCCAATTTTCTTCCGTGGGGGACAATCGGGCGGTGACCTTGAAGATCGACATTGACGTGGACGCCGGTATCGCGCCGTACGAGCAACTGCGTGCCCAGATCTCGGAGCAGGCCCGCGCCGGTGCGCTGCCGGTGGGCTACAAACTGCCGACCGTACGCGGTCTCGCGGAGGAGCTCGGTCTCGCCGCGAACACGGTGGCGAAGGCGTACCGGGCGCTGGAGAGCGACGGCGTGATCGAGACGCGGGGCCGGAACGGGACGTTCGTGGCGGCGGCGGGAGATGCGGCGGAGCGCCAGGCCGCGGCGGCGGCCCAGGGCTACGCGGAGCGCGCGCAGCGTTTGGGCCTTGGCCATGAGGAGGCGCTGGCGGCGGTACGGGACGCCCTGCGGGCGGCGTACGGGGGGTAGCGCGGGCTGCGGCGCCGTGTGCGGGGTGCCGCTGCGCGGGGCTTTCCCCTACCCGCCCCTTCCCGAACTGGGGCGCTGCCCCAGACCCCGCTCCTCAAACGCCGGAGGGGCTGAAGATGGCGGGGGTATCCAGCCCGTCCGGGGTCTGGGGCTTGCCCCCACGCGGCGGAGCCGCAAAGTGTCACAGCGGGAAGGGGCGGGTCGGGGAAAGGCCCCGCGCAGCGCCGCTACAGGTACATGCCCGCGTCCGGGCCGGCCGGCTGGGGCGGGACCGACGCCGGGCCGGTGCCGCGGCGCAGCGCGTACAGCTCCGCCAGGGTCGCGCCGTCGCGCCCGACGCCCTCCTCCGTGCCCAGCCAGCTCACCGCCTCCGCCCGCGTCAGCGACCCCACCTCGATGCGCGCCATGCACCGCCCCGGCCGCACCACCGCCGGATGCAGGCGCTCCAGGTCCTCGTTGGTGGTGACGCCGACCAGGACATTGCGGCCCTGTCCCAGCAGACCGTCCGTCAGGTTCAGGAGGCGGGAGAGCGCCTGGCCCGCCGTGTGCTTGGCCTCGCCCCTGATCAACTCGTCGCAGTCCTCCAGCAGGAGCAGCCGCCAGCGGCCCTTCGCCGAGCCGTCGTCCTCGCCGATCGCGATGTCCATCAGATAGCCGACGTCGTTGAAGAGCCGCTCCGGGTCCAGTACGCAGTCGACCTGGCACCAGTCCCGCCAGGAGCGGGCCAGCGTGCGCAGCGCGGACGTCTTGCCCGTACCCGGCGGGCCGTGCAGCAGGAGCAGCCGGCCTGCGATGTCGTCCGGGGTCACCTTCATCAGCCGGTCCATGGCGTCGGCCACCGGCGCCGTGTAGTTGGGCCGCACCTCGTCCCACGTACCGGCGGCGATCTGCCGGGTGGTGCGGTGCGGGCCGCGGCGCGGGGAGACGTACCAGAAGCCCATCGTGACGTTCTCGGGCTGTGGTTCGGGTTCGTCCTGCATCCCGTCCGTCGCCTGCTTCAGGATCTTTTCCGCGAGGTCGGACGTGGTGGCGGTCACGGTGACGTCCGCGCCGCGGGTCCAGCGGGACACGAGCAGCGTCCAGCCCTCGCCCTCGGCGAGCGTCGCGCTGCGGTCGTCGTCGCGGGCGGCGCGCAGGACCTTCGCGGACGGCGGGAGGAGCGAGGCGCCCGGTTTGACGCGGTCGATCGACTTGCTGTGGGAGTACGGCTGCTCGCCCGTCGCGAAGCGGCCGAGAAACAGCGCGTCGACGACGTCCGACGGCGAATCGCTGTCGTCGACGTTCAGCCGGATCGGCAGAGCGGCCTCAGGGTTTGCGGACATGGCGCCCATGATCCGGCACGAGGCCGCCCCGTGCACCCCGGTTTCCCACGTTCATCCGTTCTCGGAGCACCGTGCCGTTACGTGCCTGTTCCTGTCGTACCTGCCGGAATGCGAGCCCCCGCCGATACCCTGACCGGTGATGCGACGCCATGGGTGGGACTCCGGGGCAAGGCGGTGGCGGTTCACCGCACTGATCGGCGTGGGCATCGTCGCGATCGCCCTCGTACTGACGATGTGCGCGACCCTTCCCGACGGGAACGGGAACGGGAACGGCAACGGGAACGGGAGCGGGAGCGGCGACGCCGGCACCACCACCGACGGCGACAAGGTGCACGGCACCCCCGTGCCGCCGCGCGCCGCACCGGAGTCCGAGCTCGGCTGGGGCTTCACGCACACCCAGTACAGCGCCGACGAGGGCCACGCCGGCGCCCTGCGCCGCGCCGAGGACACACTGTCCGCGCGGCCGCTGCCCCAGGTCCAGCACATCATGGGATGGGGCGCCGAGAACCCGGAACCCTCTCCCGGCCGGTATCAGTTCGACGAGCTGGACAGCCGTGTCGACCTGATCCGCAGGACCGGCGGCACCCCCGTCATCACGCTGTGCTGCGCGCCCGACTGGATGAAGGGCGGCAAGGTGGGCGCGGACCACACCGACTGGAGCAAAAGGTCCCTGGAGACCGCCCCCAGCCCCGAGCACTACGAGGACTTCGCGAAGCTTGCCGGCACCGTCGCCAGGCGCTATCCCGACGTACGCCACTTCATCGTCTGGAACGAGTTCAAGGGCTTCTTCGACGACGGCAGGGGGCGCTGGAACCACGAGGGCTACACCCGCCTCTACAACCTCGTGTACGCCGAGCTGAAGAAGGCCGACAAGGAGATCCTGGTCGGCGGTCCCTATCTCGTGATGGACAGTTACGAGCCTCGCGACACGACGTATGCCTCCGCTCTCAAGGGGCCCTGGGGCAGCGTCGACCAGCGCGTCCTCGACGCCTACACCTACTGGAACAAGCACAAGAAGGGCGCCGACTTCGTCGTCGTCGACGGCGCCAGCTACACGCGCGACGACGAGTTGCTGCCCGACGAGTTCCGCGCCACGGACAAGCTGACCGCGGTGAGTGCGTGGGTCCGCGACCGGTCGGGCGGGCTGCCGGTGTGGTGGGCGGAGTACTACGTGGAACCGGGCGACGACGATGACGACCGCGACGGCTGGAGCGAACCGCACCGCACCGCCGTGCACGCCGCGGGGCTGATGGCGATGGCCCGAGGCGGCGCGAGTACGGCCTTCTACTGGAACCCGCAGAAGAGGGGCACCGGCCAGTGCGCCGGATGCCTGTGGAGGCCGACTCAGCCGGCCGACGGCGGCGGGGCGCTGCCGATGATGAGACTGCTCTCGCGGTTCGCGAAGGAGTTCCCGCCGGGGACCCGGTACGACGAGACCGTGCGGGTCGCCGCCGCCGGCGTACCTCATCTCCGCGTCCTCGCCGACGACGAGACCGTCCTGGTGGTGAACACCCTCGACCGCCCCGTCAGGGCCGAGGCCGACGGGAAGTCCTTCGACATGAAGGGTTACGAGGTGAGGTGGCTGGCGCGCTGAAGCCGCGCCGGCCCACCCCTCACCTCATGACATCGTCCACAAGCGCTGCACCAGTGAGGCCAGCAGCACGGCCAGCAGCGGCAGCGAGAACCAGAACGTGCTCTGGAGCCACCCCAATTGCCGCACGCCGGGTGCCACCGCCACCCGTACGACCTCGCGCGCCGCCAGCAGCACGATCAGCACCAGTGCGGCCGACGCGCCCACCACGGACCACGGCGTCCAGGTGATCGTCGGGCCCGCCGGGCCCGGTGCCGGCTTCTCGACCGGGCCGTCGGGCTGCTCGCGCAGCGCGTACATCGACACGTCCGCGTTCGACAGGACCTTGCTCAGTTCCGGCCGCTCGTCGAGATTCGCGGTCAGCCGCTTCTCCCAGGTGTCCGGGTAGCCCGCGTCGAGCCGCAGGTAGGTCGACTGGCTCCGGTTGATCATGAGGTACGAGTTCGGGCCGGCGTCCTTGAGCGACTTGACCAGGCCCGCCACCAGCACCGGATCCACGGGTGCGCGTGTCGGTACGTAGGTGACCTTCTCCATGTCGCGTGCGCCCCACGGCATCGCGGGGGTGACCTCGTCGACGGGGTCGTTGCTCATCCACAGCAGCCGCACCGACGGATCGTCGTGCGCGTACACGAACTCCATCGCCGCGACCTCGCCGGTCCTGGTCCGTTCGAAGGGCTCGTTGCCCCAGCGGGCGACGAGGAAGCCGCCCATCAGGAGCAGGCCCGTCAGCAGCGCGGCCAGCGGCGCGAGGCTCTTGCGGTCGGTCTCCCGCCCGGCCGCCGTGACGCCGGTCCGCGGGAAGAGCGCGAGCCCGGCGAGCAGGGCCGCGCCCGGCAGCGCGAACATGAAGACACGCAGGGCCATTTCACCGCCGTACGACTGCATGCCGAAGCCCAGGAACGGCACGAAGGCCAGCACGAGCAGTGAACGCTCGCTGTAGCCGGCGAAGCGCCGCCGCCACCAGCCCCAGCACGCGAAGGCCAGCACACCGCCGGCCATCGCCACCCGGACGTACAGCACCAGCTTGTGGGTCGAACTGCCGCCCTCGATACGGCCCGAGACGGACGACGTCACATTGCCGCCCACGCCGCCCACCCCGCCGAACAGCTCGTCGAAGTGCCCCGACCAGTACGGCTCGGCGAAGAAGTCGATCCAGACCGCCACCAGTACGGCGAACAGCATCGGCAGACCGCGCAGCGTCGACCGGCCCGCCATCACCAGGACGGCGAGCACCCCGAGCATGACGAACGGCGTGAGCTGGTGGGCGGGGACGGTGGCCGCGAAGAGGCCGACGAGCACCAGCAGCAGCACCGCCTTATCGCGCCGCCCCGCCGGCCTGACCTCCGCCTCGCCCGGGCGCCGCTTCGTCCACAGCACGCGTGGCTCACGGAACCAGACCAGCAGCACGGCGACGAAGGCGAGATACATCCCGTACGTGAAGCCTTGCGGCGAGAAGTAGTCCTGCCCGACCCATCCGCTGAGCACGAAGATCCAGGCCCCGGCCCACTTGGCGCGCCAGCTCGCCCGCATCGAGCGCGTCAGGAGGAACAGCGGCGGCAGATAGAGCAGCTGCATGGCCGTCGGCCACCAGCGGATCACCGGCGACATGTCGGAGACGCCGCACGCCTCGGCGACGAAGGTGGCCGCGGCGAAGAAGCCGGGCCAGCTCCAGCGCGCGTCGAGGTCGGGCACCGCCGTGCCGGTCCTGTTGATGTAGTCCATGAAGCCGAGGTGCTGCCAGGCCGTCGGGAAGCGCGGTTCGGCC
Organism: Streptomyces flavidovirens DSM 40150; assembly: GCF_000429085.1. Taxonomy (GTDB): domain Bacteria; phylum Actinomycetota; class Actinomycetes; order Streptomycetales; family Streptomycetaceae; genus Streptomyces; species Streptomyces flavidovirens. The sequence continues at coordinate 86,137 of NZ_KE386847.1, forward strand.
TCCAGTACGGCGGGCAGCGCGTGCAGTGACACCACCGTGGCCAGCAGCACCGCTGTCAGCAGTACGGTCCGTGGCCGGTCCAGCCACAGCAGCGAGGCGAACGACAGCGCGAGCAGGCCCGCGCCGAGCAGCGTCGCCGACGGCAGTACGGAGATCAGCCCGAGGCCGCCCATGCGGTCGAGACCGGCCTCACCGAGGTCGCGCACCGGCAGCCAGTAGAGCGCGAGGGCGGCCAGGAGCAGCAGTCCGACGCCGAGTTCGGGGACGTGGAGGCGCAGGGCGCGCGGTGAAGTCGCGCTCCTCTCGCGCTCCTCTCGCTCATCGCGTGCCTCGCTTGCCTCAGCCGTCTCGCTTGCCTCTGAGGACGGTGTGGCAGCCGGTACGGACGAGGGGGAGCGGGGCGACGGAATCGCCCTCGGCAGCGGCGACTTGAGCGCCCACGTCGGCCGGTGGTCACGCTCACCGGCCTTGCCGCCCCCCGGCACCGGCGTCCCGGCGGCCGGAGTCTCCGGCCCCGGCCGCACATCGGGCCGGCGCTCCGGGTGGTCGAAGTCCAGCCGCGCCCCGAGCGGCATCGTGGGCGCGTCGAGCGCCGAGCGCAGGGCCCAGCGCGTGCCAAACTCGCCGCCGGCCGCCGGTTCCGCATCCGTACGGCCGCCACCGGGGGAGCCGGAGCCGGCCGCGTCCCCTCGGTCACCGTCGACCGCCAGGTCCGCCAGGTCACCGTCCGGGGCCGCCGCGTCCGCGCCCGACGGCCCGGCGGGCCCGGCGGGCGGCGCCGGCCGTACGACGCGGTACAGCATCACGCCCGCCACCGAGGCCACGACCGCCAGGCTGGAGATCTCCGCGATTCCCGCCCCGACGAGCCCCATGCGCGGCAGCAGCAGCAGGGTCAGGCCGAGCACCAGGACGCACAGCCCGCCCTGGAGGTAGGCGAGCGGGGAGGTGCGGCTCTGGGCGCGCAAGACCGCGAAGTACACCTCTATGACGACGCGCAGCAGCGCCCCGACGGCGAACCAGCGCAGCAGCGGCGTCGCGGCGTCCGCGTACCCCTCGCCGAACACGCCCAGGATGTACGGGGCGCCGAAGAACAGGACCGCCGCGACCGGCAGCATGATGCGCGCCATGCGGCGCAGCGCGGCGCGGCAGTTCCGGGCGAGGGTGCTGGGGTCGTGCGCGCCTTCCACCGTCAGCGAGGCACCCATGTTGATCGCGAGCAGGTTGACCGTGCCGCCGATGGTGGTGGTGATGTAGAAGTACGCGTTGTCCTCGGAGCTGACCTGGGAGGCGACGATCACCGGCACCGCGTAGACGACGGCCAGCGAGAACAGCGAACCCGTGTAGTCGCCCGCCAGGAACCGGCCCATCTGACGCAGCGTCGGTGGCCGGGCGCGGTCCTCGGTGGCCGCCACGTGCCGCGGCACCAGACGCCGGAAGACCAGCCACCCCAGCGGGATCACGGACACGGCGATCGCCGCTACCCAGGAGACGAAGACGCCCGCGGTGGGGACCGAGGCCGCGATCACGATCAGGAGCACCAGCTTGACCGCGGAGAAAACGGCATTGCCGACCGGCACCCACAGCGCGCTGCGCAGGCCTGTCAGTACCCCGTCCTGGAGCGTGAGCAACGACCAGGCGACGACGGCGAGTACGAAGCCGAGGCCGTTCACGGGGCCGTCAAGGAAGCTGTACGAAGGGCCCCACAGGCTGAGCGTGGACAGGAAGACCAGCGCCGCCACCGCGACCACCACGGAGCTTCCCGCGTACGTCCGCCAGACCAGCCGCCCGGTCCGGCGTCCCGCCACCGGTATGAAGCGCGCGAGCGCTCCGGTGAGCGTCAGTGCGGTCAGGCCGGCCAGCAGCTTCATCGCGGCGATGGCCGCCGAACCCTGGCCGACCGCCGACTCCGAGTAGTAGCGGGCCGCTGCCAGCCAGAAGCTGAGGCCGAGCAGCGCGCTGATGCCCGTATTGAGCATCAGCGCGTAGGCGTTGCGGAAGAGCGGATTCCCGCCGCCCTTCCCCGGCAGCCGCAGGCGTCGCCCGGACGACGGCTGCCCCGTCGGCGGGCTTTCGGCGCTCCCGGCCCGGGTGGTGGTCGTGTCAGACACGGCTCCTGCTTACCTTCCGGCCGGCCGCTCCGACCCTGCGGACCACGGCGTACCCCTTGGTGAGGAGCCGGTCCCCGGCGAAGTCGCGGGCGGCCGGCCGGCCGTCCACCAGCCGCTCGAACTCCTCGATACCGGTTCCGCGCCGTACGGTCACCCGCTTCAAGGCGTACGGCCCCTGGCGCCGCTCGGCGAGGGCGTTCCCCACGGCTAGCGACTGCGCGAAACCGGCCTCGCGCACGGCGCGGCGCACGCGCCGGCTGGAGTAGCCGTACGGATAGGCGAAGGAGACGGGCCGGGTGCCCAGCTCCTGTGTGAGGATCTCGCGGCAGCGCACCGTCTCGGACCACAGCTCGTCGTCGGCGAGCTGGTCCATCTGCGGGTGGGTGTGGCTGTGGCCGCCGATCTCGGCCCCGGCGGCCGCCAGTTCCCGCACCTGGTCCCAGTCGAGCATGGTGTCGATCGCGCCCCCGCAGTGGTACGGGCCGCGCAGCCAGCCCGTCGCGACGAAGAGGGTGGACGCGAAACCGTGCTTGACGAGGACGGGGAGGGCGTGCCGGTGCACGCCCTCGTAGCCGTCGTCGAAGGTGATCAGCACAGGACGCCTGGGCAGCTTGCCACCGCCCCGCCAGGCCGCGCCCAGTTGGGCCGTGGTGAGCGGGTTGAAGCCGCGCTCGCCGAGCAGTCCCATCTGCTCGGCGAACGCCTCGGGAGACACCGAGAGGGCGTACGCCGCCCTGGCGGGCCGGTGCCCCACCGAGTGATACATCAGAACAGGAACCGCCCCCTTCACCCCGCCCCACCCCGCACCTGCGATCTCCCCGCAGCCGACCGGACCGCCGAGCCCTGGCCCGCTAGCGGGGCTGCGCCCGCTACCTGCGGGCCTGCGCCCGCTGCCGGGGCTGCGTCCGGCACTTGCGGGGCTGTGCCCGGCACCTGCGGGGCTGCGCCCGCTGCCGGGACAGGGCCCGCTGCCGGGGCCGGGCTCGGGGCCGGGTCCGGGGCCGCGGCGGGTGTCGAGGGCGGTTCGGGTACCCGGAATGTGCCGGTGGTTCTGCGGGTGCGGATGCTGGCGAGGGTGTAGCCGGTCGCTGCTGCCGCCAGCCCGGCCACAATGGCTCCGGCCCGGCCCGCGCCGCCCGGTCGGCCGAGGGCCGCGTCGCGCAGCGCGCGGGCGACGCCGGCCGGGAGGACCCGTGTCGTGTAGCGGCGTTCGGACTCAAGTCCCTTGCCCGCGCCCACACTTCGCGCCACGAGTGCCTTCGACAACCCCTCGGCGTACGCACGCGTACGGAAGTAGGCGAAGCGCTCCCGGACGGCCGGGACCTTGTGGTGGATCACCGAGCGGTCGTCGATCAGCAGCACCGCGTCCGGCAGGGTCCGGGTGAGCCTGATGCACAGCTCCGTCTCCTCGCAGCCCAGCGGCCGCTTGTCGCCGTCCCTGCCGATGCCGGTGGCGAAGCCGCCCGCCGCGTCGAACGCCGACTTGCGGAAGGAGGCGTTCCCGCCCAGCACATTGCGGACCCGTACCCGCCCCGGCGGCAGGCCCTTGTACGTACAGCCGACGACCCAGTCGAACTCCTCGGGGAACCAGTCCGGTCTGCGGCCGGACGCCCAGGCGGGCATGGTCCTGCCCCCGACGGCCATCACGCGCGGGTCCTCGTACCCCTCGGCGAAGTGCCGCAGCCAGTCGCGCTCGGCCACGGCGTCGTCGTCGAGGAAGGCGACGATCTCGCCGCGGGCGGCGGCGATACCGGTGTTGCGGCCCGCGGAGAGGCCGCGGGGGCCCGCGTTGGCGAGCACCCGCACCTCCTCGTGTGCCGCTTCGTACTCCTTGCCCAGCCGCTCCAGCAGCGCCGGATTGTGGTCCACGACCAGCAGTGTCTCGGCGGCGGGCCGTGACTGGCCGCGTACCGAGTCGACCGCCGCGAGGATGTCCTCCCAGCGGTCCTCGGTGTACGCGCAGATCACCACCGAGATGTCCAGGTGGCTCAAGACACCTCTCCCCGGCCGGCGGCGGGCGCGAAGGCCGGCGGGCGCCGCCGTCCGGTCCGCCGCTTCCCCCGCTCCTTCAGAATCACTCTGAGGACGCGCAGTCCGTCCCGTACGGCGCTGAGGTTGCTCATGCCGTGGATGCGGACGTACTCGTGGCTGGGGATCTCCTGGACCCGCAGGCCGGCCTTGACGACCCGGATGTTCATCAGGGTCTCGACCTCGAAGCCCGTACAGTCGAGGTCGATCTTGTCGAGGCAGTGCCGCCAGAAGGCGTTGTAGCCGTAGCACAGGTCGGTGTAGCGGGCGCCGAACTTGGCGTTGACCACGGCGCACAGCACCCGGTTCCCGAGCTTGCGGATCGGCGTCATGTCGTCCGTGCCACCGCCGTTGGCGAAGCGCGAGCCCTTCGCGAAATCGGCCCCCGAGACGAGCGCCGACACGTAACTGACGATCTCGTGTCCGTCGGCCGAACCGTCCGCGTCGACCATCACGATGATCTCGCCGGTGCTGGCGGCGAATCCGCTGATCAGTGCGTCTCCCTTGCCTTTCCCGCGCTGTTTGACGACCTTGATTCCGGGCCACAGATCACGGGCCACCCGGACGGTGTCGTCGGTCGAATTCCCGTCGACCAGGATCACTTCGTGAATCCACGCGGGAAGGGTCTTGAAGACGTGCGGAAGATTTTCCGCCTCGTTCATGGCGGGGATCACGACACTCACCGGCGGTGCGATGGCGAGATGCGAAGAGATTGGCCGGTACTGACCGTTCTGGCCGTACTTGTCTCCGGCGCCGGATTTTACAGGATCTTGGCCCTCGACCGCAGGACGGAGGAATGAGCTCATGAGTCTTTCCCTCTCCACCGGTGGACCGCCCGCCCCCGGGCGGTCCGGATGAGTTTCCGGTTCGAAAGGGGGGTTCACGCCCCGCCCATGACGGAATGTCGCTCCGCACTGGCCGGACGAGCTGGCACAGCTGATCGCGCGGCCCGCGACTCGGCACAGTCAGGTCGCCGAGCACGGTACCCCCCTACCGCGCCCCGCCCCGGACACCATCGCGACGCTCGGGCCCTCCCCTGAGCCACTTTGATGATGAACCGATGCGGGTAGATGTGCGACGGTATTGACGATTGGGACTGTATGGCAGGACCTAGCGTTCAGATCGCAATTCGCCGATCCGCTTCAGCAGTTTATCGGCGGGCGCGAACAGTTCCGGCCGTTCGACAACTGTATTGCGCAGCGCCCGGGCCGGGGCGCGGTGCGCCCAGTGTCCGAGAGCGACCGGGTGATGCCGCATCACCCACCCCTCAGAGACCATGATTTCGCGGGTCTTGAGGGAATCCTTGTACTGTTTCTGGCCGCGGCCGAGATCGATGTACGCGATACCCCCGGCGGCCGCCGCTTCGGCAATACGCAGGTGCAGGAGCAGGCCGGGCGAGAATTTCGCGAACTCCGGGTCATAGGCCGGAAACCAGCAACACATGATCCTTTCCGAACGCGGACCGAAATGCGCGGCGATCGGCCGGCCGTCCGCGTAGAGCACCGAGAGCAGGCCGCTGAAGGACGGGCTCCTGGTGTGGAACAGATGCCGCACGAGCCCGACGATCCAGGGCTGGGTGAAGCGGTCGCTGCGCCCGGTCCTGCGGTACTGCGCGGACTTCCAGCGCATCAGCGTGCGCAGCGCCGCCGGGTCGCGCTCGTCGTGCACGTAGGTCAGCTCACCGACCGAGCGGAGCAGCTTGCGCTCCTTGGCCAGGGTCGACTTGAGGAATCTCGGCGAGTTCTTCCGCAGGTGGGCGAGGTACACCTCGTAACCGTCCTGCGTGTCGATCACGGGCGAAGGGAACGAACCCGCGACGCCTGCCTCGAACGGCCGCTGCCCCTGCGCCAGATGATCGAATTCCCACACCGCGAGCCCGCACGCCCGCAGCAGTTCCCGCGCGTCCCACGCGAAGCCGGGTCTGTGTACCAGCCCCTGACTGTCCGAGACGCCGAGACCGATGGCCCGGCCGACGCCGGTGGCGGATCTGTGGTGCGGGAAGAAAGCCGCGGGCTCACCACCTTCTTCCCGTACGACGGCCACGCGCACCCCGCGCCGGTACCGGCCCATGGCCAGCGTGAACTCGGGGGAGAGAAAGGGGTTCGCCAGCTCCGGCGCACCGTGGAGGTGGGCCTTCGACTGCATGGCGGTCCAGGCCGCGCGGTCGGCGGCGCTGAGCTCGCCGGGGCGGTGCACGCTGATGTCCATGTCAGGAGGTCCGCCTTCTCGCCGCAGGGCCGCCGGGGCGCCGTACCAGTGCCAGGAGGAAGAGCAGGGCGCTGATCGCGGCGACCGCCGCGACCCCGCCCCTGACCGACCAGTTGTGCGTGGCCAGCATCGCCTGGGCCACCAGCAGGTTGAGCGCGACGGCTCCCGCCGCCGATGCCACCAGCCGGCCGAGCGGCTCCAGGCCCCGAAGTCCCGCGGCCACCGCCGAAGCCGGCGCCACCATCAGGAAGAAGAGAGTGAACGGCGCGCGCAGTGGCGACGCCAGGTCGGCGAGCGCCAGTACGGCGCCGACCCCCGATACCGCGAGCGCCACGCCCGCGAGAACGGGCAGCGAGTCCGCGGCAGCTGCTAATGGCTTGTTACCGATGGTCCGCATAGGCGATTTTGCCCCCCGACGCGCCGGATGTCAGACTTCAATGTCGCTTAGCCCACACGGCTGCGTCAAGGATGCGGAGAGATGGTGCGGAAGATCCCCGGCGAAGTTCTTGGCATGGACACTTCCGGTGATGTATGGGGGCTGCTACGAAAGTTGAGGCGGAAATTCTGCTAAGGGAGGTTCCATGAAACTGTCCCGAATCGCGGCATTCTCATCCTCACTCCTGCTCACCGCCGTCCTCGCCCTCACCGGGGCGAGCGCGGCGCAAGCGGCCCAACAGGCCGAATCCCTGGACTATGTGGCCCTCGGCGACTCCTATTCCTCGGGCCTCGGTGCCGGCAACTACGACAGCGCGAGCGGCGCCTGCAAGCGCACCCCGCGCGCCTACCCGGCCCGGTGGGCGGCGTCCCATTCACCCTCGACGTTCGCGTTCACCGCTTGCGCGGGCGCCCGTACGGGTGATGTGACAGCCGGTCAGCTCGGCCCACTCAGCCCCTCGACCGACCTCGTCTCCCTCACCGTCGGCGGCAACGACGCCGGCTTCGCGGACGTCATGACGACGTGCGTCACCCAGTCCGAATCCGCCTGCCTGGCCCGGATCGCCGAAGCACGCGCCTACGTCGACTCCACCCTGCCCGGCAAGCTCGACTCCGTGTACGCGGCGATCAGAGCGAGGGCCACCACGGCGCACGTCGTCGTGCTCGGCTACCCCCGCTTCTACAAGCTGAACGGCAGTTGCGTCGCCGGGCTCACCGAGCGGGAACGCGCCGCCATCAACGACGCCTCCGACTACCTCAACACCGCCACCGCCAAGCGCGCGGCGGACCACGGCTACACCTTCGCGCAGGTCACTCCGGCCTTCACCGGCCACGAGATCTGCTCGTCGGCGCCGTGGCTGCACAGCGTGAAGTGGTCCAACATCGGCGAGTCGTACCACCCGACCGCGGCCGGCCAGTCGGGCGGTTACCTGCCCGTCTTCACCTCCGCCGCCTGATCTGCGTATCCGCCGAACTGCCGGCCGGGTAGGAGGCCTCGTCCGTAGGGTCAGGGGTCTCCTGCTCGCATGTCACCGAGAACGACGCGGAGTTGGAAGTGGCCTCCACCGGGCTCCTGACCTCCACGCTGATCTCGTCGCCACGGGTCTCGCCCTCCTTGTACGTCAGCTCCGTGTGGTTCACCTGCTTCGACTTCTCCTCGCCCGCGCCGAAGCTCAGCGTCTTCCACCCGGAGCCGGAGGACTCACCGCTCGCGGTCACCCACCGGTAGCCGACCTCGGCGGGGACGCGTCCGACCGTGAACGTCGCGGTGAAGGACGGCGCCTCGGCCTCCGGCGGCGGGCAGGTGCCGGAGTAACTGCCCTTCACCGTCGTGAGGGTGACTTTCACGGACTGGTGCGGCGGAGTGGTCGTACCCCCGTTGCCGCCGCCGTGGCCCCCGGTCCCGCCGTTGTTCCCCCCGTTCTCCCCGCTCCCCCCGTTGCCGCCGGTGTCCCCGCCCGTGGAGCCGCCGGTACTGGCGCCGTCCGTCCCGCCCCCGTCCGTCCCGCCACCGTCGGACCCACCGCCGTCATCGCCCCCGCCGGATCCGGTGCCCCCTCTGTCGCCGCCGCCGGTGGTGCCGGACGAGGTGCCGCCCGCAGCCGTACCAGGATCGTCGCCGGCGTTCATCAGTGCCCACGTGACGCCCCCGACGGCGAGCAGCAGCGCCGTCACCCCCGCCACCAGCACCACGACGCCCCGCCGCCGCGACCCGTCCCGCGTCGTGGTGGAGCCCGTCGCCGCGGGGAGTGGCTCGGGCGGCGGAAGAGGCGTGGGGCTGCCGGACGGCGACGGCCCCGCGACCGGCGTGGAGCCCGTCACGGTCGGGCTGTACGGACCGGCCGCGAACGCCGCCGCCCCGGTGCCCGGCGTACCCCCGGACCCCACGGCCCGCAGCATGCGCTCCGCCTCCCCGGCGGACATCCGCTCCGCCGGATCCTTGCGCAGGAGCCCCTCGATCACCGGCGTCAGCGCGCCCGCCCGCGCCGGGTGCGGCAGTTCCTCGTCGACCACGGCGCGCAGCGTGGAGAGCGGGGTGTCGTGCCGGAACGGCGAATTGCCCTCGACCGCGGCGTACAACAGCACCCCCAGCGACCACAGGTCGGACTCGGGTCCGGGCGTACGGCCCATCGCCCGCTCCGGCGCCAGGAATTCGGGCGACCCGATCAGTTCGCCGGTCATCGTGAGCGCCGAGCTGCCCTCGACCATCGCGATACCGAAGTCCGTCAGTACGACGCGGCCGTCATTGGCGATCAGTACGTTGCCGGGCTTCACGTCCCGGTGCAGTACGCCCGCCTCGTGCGCCGCGCGCAGGGCGGCCAGGACCTCGGTGCCGACCTGCGCGGCCCGCTGCGGGGAAAGCGGGCCCTCCCCGTCCAGTACGTCGGAGAGCGACAGCCCGCGCACCAGCTCCATCACGATCCACGGGCGGCCCTCGTCGGTCGCCACGTCGTACACGGTGATCACATTGCGGTGCGAGACACGGGCCGCCGCCCACGCCTCGCGCTCCAGCCGCGCGTACAGCCGCTGCCCGTCGGTGGCGCCGAGCCCGGACGGCGCCCTGACCTCCTTGACGGCGACCTCGCGGCCCAGGACGTCGTCGCGGGCGCGCCACACGACGCCCATTCCGCCCTCGCCCAGCGGTGCCAGCAGGCGGTACCGGCCCGCGATCACGCGCTGCTCATTGCCCGGCTGTTCACTCACTGGCGAGCCTCCTGTCCGCAGCAGAGCGGCATCGCGGCAGAAACCACTCAAAGCTAGCTCAACTCCGGCCCTGTGCAGCCCTCTTGGACGTCAATCCGCCCGCCGGGAGATTGGCGACGCGCGAACTGTCCAACTCGCCCTGGAATCAGCCGAATACGATGCGTAATCGCCGAGTGGTCGTCAACCCCCGTACAGGCGTGGTGAATCACATGGGCGGGATACACGAGTGTCTCGACGGGGCGATAGGGTTAATCTGCCCGGGCCGGGTGCCCTCGTACGGGTGGGGAGTGACATGGAACAGATAACGGTGCGCAGGCCTCGAGTGCCTGCGATCACATGCGGGAGCGGTGCGACCAGTTCGCGCCTCGACCGCCATCTCGCGGTGCTCGGTGGACCAGCCGTCCCGCGTGGTGAGGCGGCCGAGGCGACGCTGCTGATGCGCGAGCTCACGTCACGTGATGTCGCGCACTCGCGGACGAGCAGGAGTGGGCGTGTCTCGCTCTTCGCCCCGCTGCGACGGCTGCGTCGATCGCTTTTCGGCAGCCGCCACTGACCGGGGCGCGGGCCGGAGTTACGGACCGCTCAGGCGACCACACCGTCCCGGCGCAGCGCTGATACCTGTACGTCCGTCATCCCCAGGCCGTGCAGCAGCGCGTCGGTGTGCTCGCCGAGCGCGGGAACCGGGCCCATCTGCGGGTCCGGCCCGCCCGGCATCGTGATCGGCGGCAGCATCGCCCGCAGCGGCCCCGCCGGTGAACCGATCTCCCGCCAGCGGCCGCGCGCCGCCAACTGCGGATGCGCCGCCACATCGGCCACCGTGTTCAGCCGGGCACAGGCGATCCCGGCCGCCTCCAGCGCCGCGATTGCCTCCGGAGCACTCATCAGTCCCAGCGCCTCGGCGACGACGGCGTCCGTCTTGGCCCGGTTGCCCGTCCGCGCGGTGTTCGTGGCGAAGGCGGGATCGTCCGCCAGTTCCGGCCGCCGGAGCACCTGCCCGGCGAGGCGCCGCCACTCCCGGTCGTTCTGCACCGACAGCAGCACCTGACCGCCGTCCGCCGTGGGGTAGGCGTCGTACGGGCAGATCACGGCGTGCGCGACCCCCGTGCGGGCCGGCGCCTGACCCCCATGCATCCCGTGGTGCAGCGGATGCCCCATCCACTCCCCGAGCGCCTCCAGCATCGAGACCTCGATCGGCCCGCCGAGACCGGTGTTCGCGCGCCGCAGCAGGGCGGCAAGCACCCCGGAGAACGCGTACATCGCCGCCGCGATGTCGGCCGCCGGGATGCCGGCCTTCACCGGCTGCCCGGCGGTGCCGGTCACGGAGACGAGCCCCGCCTCGCACTGGACGAGCATGTCGTACGCCCGCTTGTCGGCGTACGGCCCGTCGGCGCCGTATCCCGAGATGTCGACGGCGACCAGGCGGGGATGCGCCGCGCACAGGGTCGCGGCGTCGAGACCGAGCCGTGCCGCCGCCCCGTTGGCGAGATTCTGCATGAACACATCGGCCCCCGCGACGAGTTGCCGCACCACGTCGAGCCCGCGCGGGTCCTTCAGATCCACGGCGAGGGACTCCTTGCCCCGGTTGCACCACACGAAGTGTGAGGCGAGGCCGCGCGCGGCGGTGTCGTAGCCACGGGCGAAATCGCCGCCGTCCGGGCGCTCGATCTTGATGACACGGGCGCCGAGATCGGCGAGCTGGCGGGTGGCGAAGGGCGCCGAGACGGCTTGTTCGACCGCGACGACGGTGATCCCGTCCAGGGGCAGGGGCTGAGTGCTCATGAGAGAACTGACTATCGTGTACGTCACACCTTTGTCACCCGGACATGTTGGCGGAGAACCTCGGGGAGCCGGCGTGCGAACCGGCCGCCCCGTACAACAACGGCCCGGTGTCCGGGCCACCCTTCACCGGCCGCTGTTCGCGTACTTGCGGACGGCGAGCGGCACGAAGACCGCGAGCAGCACCAGCGACCAGGCGATCGTCCCCGCCACCGGGTGGGCGACGGGCCAGGCGGCGTCCGCTGCCGGCGAGGCGTTCTGGCAGAGGCCGCGCACGGCCGTGGCCACGGCGCTGATCGGGTTCCACTCGGCGACCGTACGCAGCCAGCCCGGCAGGTTGTCGGTGGGGATGTACGCGCTGGAGATCAGCGGCAGGATGAAGGTGGCGCTGCCGAGCTGGCCGGCCGCCTCCTCGTTGTGGATGAGCAGGCCCAGGTAGCAGCCGACCCACGCGGTGGCGAAGCGGAACAGGACGAGGAGACCGAAGGCGCCGAGCGCCGCGAGCGCCCCGCCCTCGACGCGCCAGCCGACCGCGAGCCCCACCAGCGCCAGCGGCACCATGCCGGCGGCCGTGATCAGCAGGTCGGCGGCGGTCTGGCCGAGCGGCACCGCCGCCCGGCTCACCGGCATCGTACGGAAACGGTCCATCACGCCGCGGTGGGAGTCCTGGGCGGCCTGGAACATGCCGCTCATGATGCCGTTGGCGGCGGTCGCGGCGAGCAGCCCCGGCACCAGGAAGGCCCGGTACTCCTGGCCCGGCACGGCGAGCGCGCTGCCGAAGACGTAGCCGAAGAACAGCAGCATGGTGACCGGCATGGTCTGCATCAGGATCAACACGCCCGGCGCGTGCTTGACGCGCTGGAGGTGACGGCCGAGCATCGCGGTGCCGTCGTACACGATCGTGCTCATGCGGCCCGCTCCTCGGGGGTGTTGCGGCCGGTGAGGCGCAGGAAGACCTCGTCGAGGGTCGGCGGACGCAGGCTCGCGTCGACGACCGGCACGCCCGCCGCGTCGAGTTCCCGGACGATACGGGGCAGGGTGAGCGAGGGGTCGGCCGCGACGGCCCCCACGGTGCGGCGCTCGTGGTCGAGTACCGGCTCGGCGCCGGTGAGCTGGTCGAGTACGGCGGCCGCCGGGAGCATCGCGGACCCGTCGGCGACGACCACTTCCGCGTACGAGCCGATACGGGCCTTGAGTTCGGCGGGGGTGCCGGTGACGGCTGCCCGGCCCTGGTCGATGAGCACGATGTCGTCGGCGAGCCGGTCCGCCTCCTCCAGGTACTGCGTGGTGAGCAGCACGGTCGTGCCCCGGTCCGCCAGGTCGCGTACCGCGTTCCAGATCTGGTTCCTGCTGTGCGGGTCGAGTCCGGTGGTCGGCTCGTCGAGGAACAGCACCTCGGGCCGGGTGAGCAGGCTGGCCGCGAGGTCGAGGCGGCGGCGCATACCGCCCGAGTAGGTGCGGGCGGGGCGGTCGGCGGCGTCGGTGAGCTCGAAGCGTTCGAGGAGTTCGTCGGCGCGGGTGGGGCCTGCCGCGCCCCTGATGCGCAGCAAGCGGGCGAACAGCCGCAGGTTCTCGCGGCCGGACAGCTCGCCGTCCACCGATGCGGACTGGCCGGTGACGCCGATCGCGCGGCGTACGGCGCCGGGGGCGTCGCGGACGTCGTGGCCCGCGACGGTGGCCGTGCCGGAGTCGGGGGTGGTGAGGGTGGTCAGGACGCGGACGGCGGTCGTCTTGCCGGCGCCGTTCGGGCCGAGGATGCCGCAGACGGTGCCCTCGGCGACTGCGAGGTCGAGGCCGCGCAGGGCGTGGACGTCGCCGAACCGCTTTTCCAGCCCATCACTAAGTACAGCGTACGTAGTTGTCATGTGCTCACGGTAGCGCACTACGTACGCTGTACGTAACTAGGATGGTGGGCGAGGTGATGATCCATGGCAGTCGGCGGGCGTTCCGCGACACCCGAGGTGATCTGGGCCCGCCCCGAACGGGCCGGCCGCGGACCCAGGCCGGCGTACAGCCGCGCCGACATCGCGGCCGCGGCGGTGCGGATCGCGGACGCGGACGGGCTCGACGCGGTGTCGATGCGGCGAGTGGCGGCCGAGATCGGCTGCGGCACGATGTCGCTCTACAACTACGTGCCGCGCAAGGAGGACTTGTACGAGCTGATGGTCGACGAGGTCGGCGGCGAGTACGAGTTCCCCGAGCACCCGTCGGGGGACTGGCGCGCCGACATGCTGGCGCTGGCGCATCAGACGCGGGCACTGATGCACCGGCACCCGTGGCTGCCGGGCCTGATGTCGCCGGTGTACGGCTTCGGTCCCCACGTGCTCCGGTACCTGGAGTACTGCCTGACCTGCCTGGACGGGCTGGACGCGGCGCAGGGCACGAAGCTGGAGCTGGTGGCGACGGTCAACGGCATGGTCACGACGTACGTCGGCAACGAGCTCGCCACCGCCGAGCGCGCGCGCTCCATGCCCTGGTCGCCGGAGCAGGAGAACGCGGCGCGGGCCGCCTACCTCGGGCGCGAGATCGCCACGGGCAAGTACCCGCGGGTGGCGCAGGCGTTCGCGCAGGACTCGGGCCCGGTGGACATGGACGCGGTTTTCGACCGGATGCTGGGCCGGGTCCTGGACAGCTTCACGTAGCCACCGGCGGTTCACCGCGACCAGATCCAGCCCCTCCGGCGTTTGCGACGGGCTAGAGCAGGGCGAACTGGCCCTCCGGGCCCTCCTCCTGGTGGTCCAGGACCGACGCGGGCCGCCGTGCCGCGTCCGGGACCGGCAGCACCCCCGCCTCCGTCAGGTCGTCGCGGGTGATCCCGGCCCCGGCCCCCGCGACCGCCTTCCGCAACTCCTCCCGGCCCGCGTCCAGCTCACCCAGCAGCGCCAGCACCGTGATGAGCTCAAGCAAGTCGGACGTCCACTCCTGCGGCCACTGGGAGGGGCGGATCGCCTCCAGCATGCCCGGCTCACCCCGCGCGCTACGCCGCTCGAACCACATCTCCAGCACCCGCACTCCGCCCACCTGAAAGTCCCAGGCCGCGGCCGGTACGGGCGACACCCGGCCCTCCCCGAGGTGCAGCGCCTCCGCCTCCGCGTCGTACCGCAGCACCGAAGGCCACGCCGGGACCGCCGCCCGTACGTACGGGCGGCGGCCGCCCGGCAACCGGGGGCGCTCTCCGCCCCGCGCCCCCCGCACCTGCACCGCGGTCATCCGCCGCCCGAGGTCCACACCCGCCGCCCACACGTCCGGCCCCGCGGGCAGCGGCACCACCGCGCCGGCCGGTGAGGGTTCGGCAGCGGCGAGCGCCCAGGCCAGTACGTCGCCGGCGGCCACCTCGTGCCCGTAACGCGCGCTCAGCAGCGGCAGCAGCCCCGGTGTCAGGTTCGGCTCCCGGCCGCCGGGGCGGCGGTGCAGCGGGCGGATGCGGCCGGGCCGCCCGGCGGGGGAGCGGCCGTCCGGCAGCAGCGCGCTGACCAGCACACACGGCCCCGGCGTCGCCTGGGGCAGGTAACCCGGCTCCACGGCGAAGAGCTGATGCGAGTCGTCGGCGACCCGCCACAGCTCCGGCCGGGCGGCGTCGATCAGCCGGTGGTCGGGGATCAGCCACTGCTCGTCGAACGGGCCGTGCATGACGCGCACCGGCTCCGGGCAGGGGCCGCTCTCGCGCGCCAGACGGCCCGTGCCGGTGCGCTGCCCCGGCAGCGCGGCCACCGAAGTGCGCGTCGTACGCGCCCGCGTGGACGAGAAGAGCTCCTCGCGCCCGGCGCCCTCCGCCCCGACCAGCGCCTCCCAGCGGGCCCGCAGCGTACGCCTGTCCGGTGCGAGCACCCAGTCGCGGCCCAGCCGCATGGGCGCCACCGACCAGGGCATGAGTTCGCCGAG
Source organism: Streptomyces flavidovirens DSM 40150 (assembly GCF_000429085.1). GTDB lineage: Bacteria > Actinomycetota > Actinomycetes > Streptomycetales > Streptomycetaceae > Streptomyces > Streptomyces flavidovirens. The sequence goes on from NZ_KE386847.1 coordinate 101,277, forward strand.
CAGCGGGGCTTCGGACCGCGTCGCAGTCATGCGGCCAACCATGCGGGCAACCATGCCGGCATCGTAACCACGGCGGGCGGCGCGCCCGGTCAGTGCGCGTCCACCGTCACCGAGAAGGAGAAGCGGTCGCCCCGGTAACGGATACGCGCCACATCCACCACCCGGCCGTCCCCGTCGTACGTCACACCCGTGTAGTGCAGGATCGGGCTGAGCAGCGGGACCTTGAGGAGGTCCGCCGTCTCGGGGTCGGCGAGCCGCGCCTCCACCGTGTCCGTGATCTTGCTGATGCGTACGCCCAGCACGTCCCGCAGCACCTTCGTCATGGGCCAGCGTTCGAGATCGGCGACGTCGAGTCCGGCGGCGACGTCCTGCCGCACCGCGTTCTGCGCCCAGTTCGTCGGCTCGCCGCTCTCGCCGTCGCAGCGCAGCCGCCGGTAGGTGACGACCTGGTCCGTGTCCGGGAAGTACTCGACGAGTTCGCCGGGGACGGGCGTGGGCCCGTGCCCCAGGATCGTCGTCAGCTCCCCGGACTGCTGGGCCACGATCGCGTCGATCGAGCCGAGCAGCCGGCGCGGGGCTCCGCGCCTGGCGCCCGGCTCGATGAACGTGCCGCGCCGCCGGTGCCTGCTGATCAGGCCCTCGGCCTCCAGCTCCTTGAGGGCCTGGCGCATCGTGAGCACGCTGACGCCGTAGTGCGTGGCGAGCTGCTCCTCGGTGGGCAGCCGCAACGACGCGTCGGGCGTGCGGCCCAGTATGGAAGCGCGCAGGGACTGCGAGACCTGGTACCAGAGCGGCAGCTTCCGGTTCAGGACCAGCGAGTCGGGGGCGAATGCGGTCACGGTCTCATTTCTCCGGTACGTACGTACTACGACCTGAAGTGGCGTTGCAGACCTTGCCACACGTCGTCGTACGACGACTGAAGGTGGTCGGCGGCAGCCGCCTGCGCGGTCGCCGTGACCGGCCAGCGCGTCTCGAACATGAAGGCCAGGCCGTCGTCGATCTTCTGCGGCTTCAGCTCGGCGGCGCTCGCCCTGTCGAACGTCTCGCGGTCGGGTCCGTGCGCCGACATCATGTTGTGCAGCGAGCCGCCGCCCGGCACGAATCCCTCGGCCTTCGCGTCGTACGCGCCCTCGATCAGGCCCATGTACTCACTCATCACATTGCGGTGGAAGTACGGCGGCCTGAAGGTGTCCTCACCGACCAGCCAGCGCGGCGCGAAGACGACGAAGTCGACGCCCGCGAGGCCCGGCGTGTCGGACGGCGAGGTGAGGACCGTGAAGATCGACGGGTCCGGGTGGTCGTAGCTGATGGTGCCCATGACGTTGAAGCGGCGCAGGTCGTAGACGTAGGGGACGTGGTTGCCGTGCCAGGCGACGACGTCGAGGGGCGAGTGGTCGTACGTCGCCGACCAGAGGTTGCCGCAGAACTTGTTGACCACCTCCACCGGGCCCTCGACCTCCTCGTACGCCGCCACCGGAGCCAGGAAGTCACGGGCGTTCGCGAGGCCGTTCGCGCCGATCGGGCCGAGGTCGGGGAGCTGGAACGGCTGCCCGTAGTTCTCGCAGACGTAACCGCGGGCGGTCGCGTCGAGCAGCTCGACGCGGAATCGCACCCCGCGCGGGATCAGCGCGATGTGGCCGGGCTCGCAGCGCAGCAGGCCGAACTCGGTGCGCAGGAGCAGGCCGCCGCGCTCCGGGACGATCAGCAGCTCGCCGTCGGCGTCGCTGAACACCCGGTTCTCCATGGAGGAGTTGGCGTGGTACAGGTGAATCGCCATGCCGGTGCGCTGGGTCGCGTCGCCGTTGCCGCCGACCGTCCACAGACCGGCCAGGAAATCGGTGCCGGGGGCCGGCTCGGGCAGCGGGTTCCAGCGCAGCCGGTTCGGGTCGGGGACGGTCTCGGTGAAGGGCGCGCCGCGCACGGTGCCGTTGTCGGTGCGTACGAACGGGGGGTGCGCGGCCGACGGCCTGATCCGGTACAGCCACGAGCGCCGGTTGTGGGCGCGCGGCTCGGTGAACGCCGAGCCGCTGAGCTGCTCGGCGTACAGCCCGAGCGGTGCGCGCTGGGGTGAATTGCGGCCGTGCGGCAGGGCGCCCGGAACGGCCTCCGAGCTGTGTTCGTTGCCGAAGCCCGAGGAGTGGGCCAGTCCCTCAGCCGCTTTCCTGGCCTGCTCGATGCCGCTCATCGTCCGCTCCCTGGGGTGCCGAAGAAAACCTACGGTGAATCCTATGGTCGACAGTAGGATTCGCGGGGCCGCTCGTCAACGGTCCCCCCGGCCGACGGGTGCCGCGCCCGTGCGGGGTGTCGGCATCATGGAGCGCGTGCCCCCAACGAACTCGCTCCGCCGAGCCCCCGTGCAGCAGCGCAGTGCCGACCGGCTCGCCCGGATACTGGACGCCTGCGCCCAACTCCTCGACGAGACCGGTTACGAGCGGCTGAGCACCCGCGCCGTCGCCGCCCGCGCGGGCGTGCCCATCGGGTCCGTCTACCGCTTCTTCGGCAACAAGCGCGCCATGGCTGACGCCCTCGCCCAGCGCAACCTCGACCATTACGCCGAGCGGATCAGCGGCCGCATCGCCGCGATGCCGGGCGAGGACTGGCGCGGCACCATCGACGCCGTGCTCGACGAGTACGTCGCCATGAAGCGCACCGTGCCGGGCTTCCGCCTCGTCGACTTCGGCGTGCAGATCCCGGTGGGGGGCCGGGCGGAAGACCCCGGCGCCGAGATCGACTACCGCGTCACCGACCGCCTGACCGACCTCCTCTCGGGCCACCTCGGCCGCACCCCGGACGCGGCGCTGCGCCGGACGGTCCTGGTCGCCGTCGAGGCCGCCGACGCCCTGCTCCAACTCGCCTTCCGCGTGAGCCCGTCGGGCGACCCCGACCTGATCACGGAGACCCGCGCCGTCCTGCACGCCTATCTGGCCCGGATCTTCGACTGATCCCTTGATCCCTTGATCCCTTGATCCCTGCCGGCCTGACCCTCCCCGCCGTGCCTACCGGTCGGTATGCTCGGCCGTGCCCGCGCGTCCCGCCGTCGCCGCCGCCCCCTGGAGGGCCCCCATGTCCGGTCATGACGAAGCCACAGCGTCCCGTACCGCCCTGCGCGTCTGCCCCCTCTGCGAAGCCACCTGCGGCCTGACCCTCACCATCGAGGGCACCAAGGTCACCGGCGCGCGCGGCGACCGCGACGATGTCTTCAGCCACGGGTTCATCTGCCCCAAGGGCGCCTCCTTCGCGGAAGTCGACTCCGACCCGGACCGGCTGACCGGGCCCCTCGTCCGCAAGAACGGCACCCTCCAGGAGGCGACGTGGAGCGAGGCATTCGACCTCGTCGCCGCCCGGATGCGGCCCCTGATCGAGGAGTACGGGCCCCACTCCGTCGGCGTCGTACTCGGCAACCCCAACGTCCACACCATGGCCGGCGCGCTCTACCCGCCCGTACTGCTCTCCCTGCTGCGCACGCGGAGCCTCTTCACGGCCAGCACCGTCGACCAGATGCCCAAGCACGTGTCCAGCGGCCTGCTCTTCGGCGACCCGCTCGCCATCCCGGTGCCCGACCTGGACCGTACGGACCATCTGCTGCTCCTCGGCGCCAACCCGCTGGATTCCAACGGCAGCCTGTGCACCGCCCCCGACTTCCCCGGCAAGCTCAAGGCGCTGCGCCGCCGCGGCGGCACGCTCGTCGTCGTCGATCCGCGCCGCACCCGCACCGCGAAGCTCGCCGACCGGCACGTCCCGATCAGGCCCGGTACGGACGCGCTGCTGCTCGCGGCGCTCGCCCGGGTCCTCTTCGAGGAGAAGCTGACCGATCCGGGTGTCCTGGCGGAGCAGGTCGAGGGTCTGGCCGAAGTGCGCGAAGCCGTACGGGACTTCACGCCGGAGGCCGTGGCGGCGGCCTGCGACGTCCCCGCCGACGAGATACGGCTGCTGGCCCGTGGGCTCGCCGCCGCGCCCACCGCGGCCGTGTACGGCCGGGTCGGCAGCTCCACCGTCGAGTTCGGGACCCTGACCAACTGGCTCGTCGACGTACTGAACATCATCACCGGCAATCTCGACCGCCCCGGCGGCGCGCTCTTCCCGCTCTCCGCCACCGCGCCCTCGCCGCGATCCGCCGGACCCGGCAAGGGGTTCGCGCTCGGCCGCTGGAAGAGCCGGGTCGGCGGACACCCCGAGGCCAAGGGAGAGCTGCCGCTGGCCGCGCTCGCCGAGGAGATCGACACACCGGGGGAGGGGCGGGTACGCGCGCTCATCGCCATCGCCGCCAACCCCGTGCTCTCCGCGCCCGACGGACTCCGCCTGGACCGCGCCCTGAGCGAGCACCTCGACTTCATGGTCAGCGTCGACCCGTACCTCAACGAGACCTCACTCCACGCCGATGTCGTCCTTCCGCCGCCGCCGCCGTCCCAGAGCGCTCACTTCGACTTCGCTTTCAACGCCTTCGCCGTGCGCAACCAGGCGCGTTACAGCCCGCCCGCCGTCCCCCTGGAGGACGGACGCATGGACGAGAGCGAGATCCACGCCCGGCTGATCCTCGCGGTGAGCGGCATGCACGGCGCCGACCCGTCCGCCGTCGACGATCTCGTCATCGAGCGCGCCCTGACCAAGGCCGTCGCCGAACCGCACTCGCCCCTCCACGGCGGCGACCCCGAGCACCTCGCCGCCGCACTCACCGGGCGCGGCGGACCGGAAAGGCGCCTCGACCTGATGCTGCGCCTGGGTCCGTACGACCTGGTGCTGGAGGATCTGCTGGCGAACCCGCACGGCGTCGACCTCGGCCCGCTCAAGCCGCGCCTCCCGCAGGTCCTGAAGACCCGCAGCGGAAAGGCCGAGCTGCTGCCAGGACCCATCGCCGCCGATCTGCCGCGACTGCGACGGGCACTCGACGAGCGGCCCGCGGCCGGGCTCGTGCTGGTCGGCCGCCGCCACCTGCGGTCCAACAATAGCTGGCTGCACAACATCCCCTCGCTCAACGGCGGCAGCAACCGCTGCACCCTCCAGGTCCACCCGGACGACGCGGCGCGCCTCGGCCTCACGGACGGCGGGGGCGCCCGGATCAGCGCGGAGGGAGGGGAACTGGAGGTTCCGGTGGAGGTGACGGACGCGGTACGGGCCGGAGTGGTGAGCCTGCCGCACGGGTGGGGGCACGACCGGGCGGGCGCCCGGATGGCCGTCGCGGCCGCCACCCCCGGAGTCAACGTCAACCAGTTGCTCGACGGGAGCCGACTGGACCCGCTGTCGGGCACCGCGGTGCTCAACGGATTTCCCGTCAACGTAACACCCATATCGTGACCTGGGGTTTTGCGCTTATTGCTCGCTCGTCAACATCTTGTTAACGCGTTGGAACGGGACCTAACGTCAACGAACCGCCTGGTCTGGTGGGAGTTCAAGGGCGAACGTTAGGTATCCCAAATGCTGACAATCCTCGGATTCGTCATGATCGCGACCTTCCTGGTCCTGATCATGATGAAGAAGATGTCGCCGATCGCGGCGCTCGTGCTGATCCCAGCACTCTTCTGTGTGCTGGTAGGACAGGGCGCCAAGCTCGGGGACTACGTCCTCGAAGGCGTCGGAAACCTCGCGCCGACCGCCGCGATGCTGATGTTCGCCATCGTGTATTTCGGCGTGATGATCGACGTGGGTCTCTTCGACCCGATCGTGCGCGGCATCCTGCGCTTCTGCAAGGCAGACCCGCTGCGGATCGTCGTGGGAACGGCCGTGCTCGCCGCCATCGTCTCGCTCGACGGCGACGGCTCGACCACCTTCATGATCACCGTCTCGGCGATGTATCCGCTGTACAAGCGGCTCGGGATGAGCCTGGTCGTGATGACCGGCGTCGCCGCCACCGCGAACGGCGTCATGAACACCCTCCCGTGGGGCGGGCCGACCGCCCGCGCCGCCACGGCGCTGAAGCTGGACGCGGCGGACATCTTCGTACCGATGATCCCGGCGCTCGCCGTGGGTCTGGCCTTCGTCTTCGTCCTGGCGTACGTGCTGGGGCGGCGGGAGCGCAAGCGGCTGGGGTACCTCACGCTGGACGAGGTCGTCGAGGCGGAGCCCGAGGTCCTCGTCACCGCGGGTGGCGGTGGCAGCGAGGTGCGCAAGTCCCTTGGCGGCAACGCCAGTTCGGGCACGGGCACCGACGCGGACGCCGGTCCGGCGTACGCCGCCGACGGCGGGGGCTTCCAGGGGCTCGACCCCAACCGTCCGACCCTGCGGCCCAAGCTCTACTGGTTCAACGCCGGGCTCACCGTCGTACTGCTCGCCGCGATGATCATGGAGCTGCTGCCGATCCCGGTCCTCTTCCTCATCGGCGCCGCTCTCGCCCTCACGGTCAACTACCCCAACATGACCGACCAGAAGGCCCGCATCGCCGCCCACGCCGACAACGTCCTCAACGTCTCCGGCATGGTCTTCGCCGCCGCCGTCTTCACCGGCGTCCTCACCGGCACCGGCATGGTCAAGCACATGGCCGACTGGCTCGTCGGCGCGATCCCCGAGGGCATGGGCCCCCACATGGCGATCGTCACCGGCCTCCTGAGCCTGCCGCTCACGTACTTCATGTCGAACGACGGCTTCTACTTCGGCGTGCTGCCCGTACTCGCGGAAGCCGGCGCGGCGCACGGGGTGTCGTCGCTGGAGATCGCCCGCGCGTCGCTCGTCGGCCAGGCACTGCACATGTCGAGCCCGCTCGTTCCGGCCGTGTACGTCCTGGTCGGCATGGCCAAGGTGGAGTTCGGCGACCACACGAAGTTCACCGTCAAGTGGGCGGCGCTCACCTCGCTGGTGGTGCTCGGCGCCGGAATCGCCTTCGGCATCATCTGATGCGCGGCAGGGGGACGACCGGCCGGGGCTGGCTGCTGCGCCTCGTCATCGCCTTCGGCTTCGCGCAGGCGGCGGTGTCGATGGCGCGCCCCGCCGTCTCGTACCGCGCCCTCGCCCTGGGGGCGGACGAGCGCGCGGTCGGCGTGATCGCGGGCGTGTACGCGCTGCTTCCCCTGTTCGCCGCCGTACCGCTGGGCCGCAGGACGGACCACGGACGATGCGCGCCCCTGCTGCCCGCCGGTGTGGTCCTGATCGCCGCCGGATGCGCCCTCAGCGGTACGGCGAACTCCCTGGTGGCGATGGCCGCCTGGAGCGGGGTGATGGGTCTCGGCCACCTCTGCTTCGTCATCGGCGCGCAGTCGATCGTCGCCCGGCAGTCCGCCCCGGCCGAACAGGACCGCAACTTCGGCCACTTCACCATCGGAGCCTCCCTCGGCCAGCTCACCGGCCCGGTGGCGGCAGGCCTCTTGATCTCCGGCCAGGATGGCGCGATGGCCCGCACCAGCGCGCTCGCCCTGGTCGTCTCGGCGGGCGTCGCGGCGGTGTCGTTCACCTCGCTCTGGCGGATCGAGCGCCGGGCGCAGGGCGGGGTGCGCGGGGAGGCGGCGGCGAAGGTCCCGGTCCGCCGGATCCTGCGCACGCGCGGCGTGCCGGCCGGGATCTTCATCAGCCTTGCCGTGCTCTCCGCGACCGACATCCTCACCGCGTACCTACCGGTCGTCGGCGAACACCGGGGGATCGCCCCCTCGGTCGTCGGCCTGCTGCTCAGCCTGCGGGCCGCGGCGACGATCGCCTGCCGGCTGGTGATGACGCCGATGATCCGGCTGCTCGGCCGCACGGCACTGATGAGCGTCACGTGCCTGCTGGCCGGGCTGCTGTGCGCGGCCGTCGCACTGCCGGTTCCGGTGGGCGTGCTGGCGGCTGTCCTGGCCGTCCTCGGCTTCTGCCTGGGCGTGGGACAGCCGTTGTCGATGACGACGGTGGTGCGGGCGGCCCCGCCGGAGGCGCGTTCGACGGCGCTGGCCCTGCGCCTGACCGGCAACCGCCTCGGGCAGGTCGCGGCGCCCGCGTCGGCGGGTCTGGTGGCCGGAGTGGCGGGCACGGCGGCCCCGTTCCTGATGCTGGCGGTGCTGCTCACCGGCGCGTCGGCGCTCGCCCTGCGGGACCCGGCGGCGCGGAACCGGCGCGCGTCCGGCGTGCCGAACGCGGGGAGCGGGGCTCGTACGCCCCGGTCGTGACCGCTGTTAGCTCGTGCGGCAGACACCGGTTGTCGGCCAGTCAGGTCATATCTGACTCTTTCTCAGCGTTTCGAGGCTTCTTCGCGCCCGGTATGTGACATCTAATCAGGCGATCGAGTGATCAGTACGACAATCATCTCGGCTTGAAGGAGCCCGCATGACCACCTCGACATCTCCTCGCTCCCACGGTGTCCGATCGGGCACGGCAGCCCTCGCCACGCTGGCCCTCGCAGGGGTGTCCCTGTGGGGCGCGTCCGCGGCGTTCGCCGTGGAGGGCGACAGCGGAGAGATCAAGATCCACAAGTCCGGAACGCGCGCCGCCGACACCAAGGACCACTACGAGGTCTGTACGTTCAACCTGTCCGCGACCAACTTCGAAACGGTGAAGATGGTCAACTGGACCGTCACCCCGCCGCAGCCGAAGACGCCCGTCGAGCCCATCCTGTCGGGTGGTCTCGTCCTCATGAACGGCAAGGGGAGCACTGCCGACTACTCGCTCCCGGACGGTCACTACCAGCTCAGCTGGACGTTCCCCGGCGGTGTCCCGAAGCAGAAGATCTTCAAGGTCAACTGCGCGAAGAAGCAGGACGACAAGCCCGCCCCGCGCGGTCCCGTACCCGCGGGCGGCGGCGGGGCCGCCGACATCGGTACCGGCACGGGCACGGGCACCGAGACCGACGACGGTGCGTCGGCAGGCATGGCGCCCGCCCTGGTCGCGGGTGCTGCGGGAGTGGCCGGGCTGATGTTCGTCCGACGGGCCCGCCGCCGCGCAAATGGCGCCGCGTAACACCCGCTACCGCCGTCGGCGCGGCCCGAGCCGGGGCATCCGCCTCGCGATGACCGCGACTGTGACGGTGACGTTGGTGACCGGTGTCGTCCGGGGGTGCGGCGATTCGCCCCCCGGCGCACCGGTCACCGCCGCTCACGACACGGCTGCTCACGACACCGCCGCTCACGACACGGCCGCCAAGAATCCGGCGCCGGAACCCGCGGCGAATGCCGCGAAGCCACGGGAGCCGACGCCGGCACAGGCTTCGAAGCCGGCTCCGGCACCTGTGCCCAAGCCGGTCCAGAAGCCGGCCACCGAGCCGGTGCCGAAGCCGGTGCCCAAGCCGGTCCAGAAGCCGGCCACCAAGCCGGTTCCCAAGCCAGTCCGGAAGCCGGTCCCGAAGCCGGTCCCGAGGCCGGTCCAGGCGACGCATCCGCCGCTGCCCGTCTCGACGCCGCTGAGCGTCGCCGTCCCCGCCATCACCATCGAGTCGCCCATCACCGGGCTCGGACTCGACCCGCAGGGCCACCTGGCCGCCCCGCCGGTCGACAACCCGCGCCTGGTCGGCTGGTACCGGGACGGCCCGACCCCGGGTGAGGCGGGAACCTCGCTCCTCGTCGGCCACCGGGACACCCGGACCGGACCGGCCATCTTCCTCAACCTCAACGCACTCGTCCCCGGCGACGTCGTCCACGTCGTACGGGAGGACCGCCGCACCGCGGTGTTCACCGTCGACGCCGTGCGGACGTACAAGAAGGAGGCATTCCCCGACACCGAGGTGTACGGCGCCAAAGCCGGCCGCCCGGAGCTGCGGATCCTGACCTGCGGCGGCAGCTTCGACAAGAAGACCGGGTACGCCTCCAACGTCGTAGTCTTCGCCCATCTCACGGACGTGAAGTACGCGTGACCCAGCCCCTCGACCAACCCGGCGGCCGCCCCGCCGGTCCGGTCGGGGGGCTTCCGCGCGCGCATAGTCTCCACCGAAGGGACTCCACCATGCCTGTCCGGATCACACCCACCCGCCTGGCCACCGCCACCGCCGGTGCACTGCTCGCGGCCGGCGCCCCCGCCGCGTACGCCGCGCTCGGTGACGGCGCCCCGCAACCCCGTGCCGCTGTCCGCGGGGAGGCGTACGTGGAAACACGGCTGTTCTTCGGGACGGAACGCCCCGACGGCGGCCCGGACGTCACCGACCAGCAGTTCATGCGCTTCGTCGACCGGCACGTGACGGGCAGCTTCCCCGACGGCCTCACCGTGCAGGCCGGCCGGGGCCAGTGGCGGGACGCCAACGGCACGATCGAGCGCGAGCGTTCGTACGAGCTGATCCTCCTCTACCCGGCGTCGCAGGCGAAGGCCCGCGACCCGCACATCGAGCGGGTCCGCGACGCCTACAAGCGCGCCTACGCCCAGGAGGCCGTGGCCCGCCTCGACGATCCGGTCCGCGCCGACTTCTGATCACGGCCGGAGCGTCGCCCACACCGTCTTGCCGACCTCCCGGCCGCTGACGCCCCACGTTTCGGCCAGCGCCGCCACGAGCAGCAGCCCGCGCCCCGCCTCCGACTCGGCGGGCGGGGCGAGCGGCGGCGGCGCGGGCAGGCGGCGTTCGGTGCATGTGTCGGTGACCTCGATGCGCAGGAGGCCGCCCGCGTCGAGCGCGAGCCGCAGCTCGAAGTCGCGGCCGGGGACGCGGCCGTGGGTGACGGCGTTCGCGGCGAGCTCGGCGACGATCAGCGCGGCGATGTCGGACGAGTCGCTGCCGTACGAGATGCCCCACTCGTCGAGCTGGTGCACGGCCAGCAGCCGCGCCAGCCTGGCGGCTTTACGGGTGGGCGAGAACCTCTGCCTGAACACACGTACGGTAATGGTCGGTTGGGCCTCGGGCGGCTGTGTCTCGGTATGCATGGGGCAACCGTGGCGGCCCACCACCGCTGTCCACCAGCGAACACGTCCGTACGCTGCGCCACCGTACGGACACAGGGAGTGGACAGTACGGTGGCGCATGCCGTAACCCTGGGTGAGCTGAGTGCGGGGAGAGTTCAGGCACTGGGAGGTGGCCGGGTATGGCCGGGGACTGGGAACGCGAAGAGCCGGAATCATCGGACAGCCTGAAGACCTTCGGGGCTTTCGTCCAGGGGTTGCGGGAACATGCGGGCTTCACGAGAGAGGAGTTCGGGCCGCTGGTGCAGTTCTCCAAGCACACGATCGAGTCGATCGAGCTGGGGAGGCGGATGCCGGACAAGGATTTCGTGGAGCGGGCGGAGGCGGTGCTGGGGGGTACGGGGGCGCTGCGGAGGGCGTTCGGGCATTTGACGCGACAGCCGGGGCTGGCGGCTTGGTTCAAGAAGTGGGCGAAGCTTGAGCAGACGGCGGTCAGCATGGATACGTACGAATGCAGGCTGGTGCCGGGGCTGTTGCAGTCGGAGGGCTATGTGCGCGCTGTGTTTGAGGACGACACTCCGCCGCTCTCCGACGATCAGATGGAGATTCAGCTGGCCGCCCGCATGGACCGGCAACGACTGCTGGGTGAGCGGCCCAATACATCGTTCAGCTTCATCATCGACGAGGCCGTCTTCCGGCGTCGGATCGGTGGTGCCGAGGTCACGTCCGAACTTATTGACCACGTGCTGGACAGTACGAAGCCACGGAACGTCGTCTTGCAGCTCATGCCGCTGGACTGCGAGCACCACGCCTGTCTGGCGGGCCCGCTGCAACTGCTGGAGACGCCGGATGGGCGGCGATTCGCTTACTCCGAGGGGCAGCAGAACGGTCGGCTCATCTCTGTCGTGAAAGAGGTCGCCGTGCTCCATCAGCGTTATGCGACACTGCGCTCGCAGGCCCTTACCCCCAAGGACTCACGTGGCCTGCTGGAGCGGATCCGAGGAGCACTATGAGCACCGAACTCGCCTGGTTCAAGAGCAGTTACAGCAGCGCCCAGGGCGACAGTTGCGTCGAAGTAGCCCTGTCCTGGCACAAGTCCAGCTACAGCAGCGGCGACGGCGACAGCTGCGTCGAAGTAGCTCTGCCGTGGCACAAGTCCAGCTACAGCGGAACCGAGGGCGACAACTGCGTAGAGGTAGCCGCCTGCCCCGGCACCGTCCACGTACGCGACTCCAAGGACAAGTCCGGGCCCGTCCTCGCCCTCCCGCCCCGCGCGTGGGCGGACTTCCTCGCCCTGGCCAGGCAGTAGGACCTTGGGCCCTGGCGCGCAAAAACTAACAGCGCTAGTTTGGACTGCGGACGACTACGGCAGCTCAGGCAGATCAGGCAGCTCTGGAGGAATTGCGATGAAGGCCCATGACGCCATGTACATCGGCGGCCAGTGGCGGCCCGCCGCCGGCCGGGACACGATCGCGGTCGTGAACCCGGCCGACGAGCAGGTCATCGGCCACGTTCCGGCCGGTACCGCCGAGGACGTCGACGCGGCGGTACGGGCCGCACGCGACGCCTTCGCCGGCTGGGCCGCCACCCCGCCCGCCGAGCGCGCCGCGAAGATCGCCGCACTGCGCGACGTACTGGTGGCCCGCAAGGACGAGATCGCGGAGACCGTGACCGCCGAGCTGGGCTCGCCCCCGCCCTTCTCGCAGATGGTGCACGCCGGTGTGCCGATCGCGGTCGCCGGGTCATACGCCGAGCTGGCGGCGACGTACTCCTTTGAAGCCAAGGTCGGGAACTCCACCGTGCTCCTGGAGCCGGTCGGCGTGGTCGGCGCGATCACGCCGTGGAACTACCCGCTGCACCAGATCGTCGCCAAGGTGGCCCCCGCACTCGCCGCCGGATGCACGGTCGTCCTCAAGCCCGCCGAGGACACGCCGCTGACCGCTCAGCTCTTCGCGGAGGCCGTGGAAGAGGCCGGCATCCCGGCCGGGGTCTTCAACCTCGTCACAGGCCTCGGCCCGGTCGCGGGTCAGGCCCTCGCGGAGCACGAGGGCGTTGACCTGGTGTCCTTCACCGGGTCCACCGCCGTGGGCAAGCAGATCGGCGCGACGGCGGGCGCGGCCGTCAAGCGGGTGGCGCTGGAGCTGGGCGGCAAGTCGGCCAACGTCATCCTGCCGAGCGCCGACCTGGCCAAGGCGGTCGGTGCTGGCATCGCCAACGTCATGGCCAACTCCGGGCAGACGTGCAGCGCCTGGACGCGGATGCTCGTACACGAGGACCAGTACGACGAGGCGGTGGCCATCGCCGCGACCGCTGTGGCGAAGTACAGCGTCGGTGACCGTGTCGGCCCGCTGGTCAACGCCAAGCAGCAGGCGCGCGTGCGCGGTTACATCGAGAAGGGCATCGAAGAAGGCGCGCGCGTCGTCGCGGGCGGGCCGGAAGTCCCGCTCGACACGGGCTACTACGTCGCCCCGACCGTCTTCGCGGACGTCACCCCGGACATGACCATCGCGCAGGAGGAGATCTTCGGCCCGGTCGTCTCCATCCTGAAGTACGCCGACGAGGCCCAGGCGCTGCGCATCGCCAACGGCACCGTCTACGGGCTCGCGGGCGCCGTCTGGGCGGCGGACGAGGCGGAGGCCGTGGCCTTCGCGCGCCGCATGGACACCGGGCAGGTCGACATCAACGGCGGCCGCTTCAACCCGCTCGCTCCGTTCGGCGGCTACAAGCAGTCGGGCGTCGGGCGCGAGCTGGGGGCGCACGGCCTCTCCGAGTACCTCCAGACCAAGTCCCTCCAGTTCTGATCCGGGAGCAACGCACACCATGGCCCGCACCCGTGTCCGCGCCGCCGTCCTGTCCGCCGTCGGTGCCCCACTGGAGATCACCGGCATCGACCTTCCGGCCACCGGCCCTGGCCGGGTGAGGGTCCGTCTCGCCGCCGCCGGGGTCTGTCACTCCGACCTCTCCCTCTCCAACGGCACCATGCGCGTGCCGGTACCCGCTGTACTCGGCCACGAGGGCGCGGGCACCGTCGTCTCCGTGGGGGAGGGCGTCACCCATGTCGCCCTCGGTGACCCCGTCGTCCTCAACTGGGCGCCCTCCTGCGGCGATTGCCACCACTGTGGCCTCGGTGAGGTGTGGCTGTGCGCCAACGCCCTGTCCGGCGCGGGTGATGTGTACGCCCGTACCGCCGACGGCACCGACCTCCATCCGGGTCTGAACGTCGCGGCGTTCGCGGAGGAGACCGTCGTCGCCGCGAACTGTGTCCTGCCGGTCCCGGACGGCATCCCGCTCACCGACGCGGCTCTCCTCGGCTGCGCGGTCCTCACCGGTTACGGGGCCGTCCACCACAGCGCACGGGTCCGTGCGGGCGAGTCGGTGGCGGTCTTCGGAGTCGGCGGGGTCGGACTCGCCGTCCTCCAGTCGGCACGTATCGCGGGTGCGGGACAGATCGTCGCCGTCGACGTCTCGCCGGAGAAGGAGGAGCTGGCGCGGGCCGCCGGGGCCACCGACTTCGTCATCGCTTCGCAGACCACCGCGAAGGAGATCCGCAAGCTGACCGGCGCCGCGCAGGGTGTCGACGTCGCGATCGAGTGCGTGGGCCGGGCCGTGACGATCCGTACGGCCTGGGACTCGACCCGGCGCGGCGGCCGCACCACGGTCGTCGGTATCGGCGGCAAGGACCAGCAGGTCACCTTCAACGCCCTGGAGATCTTCCACTTCGGCCGTACGCTCTCGGGCTGCGTCTACGGAAACTCCGACCCGGCGCGCGACCTGCCCGTACTCGCCGAGCACATCCGCGCCGGCCGCCTCGATCTGGGCAGCATGGTCACCGAGAGGATCGGCCTCGACGGCATCCCCGCCGCCTTCGACAACATGCTGGCGGGCAAGGGCGGCCGGGCTTTGGTCGTCTTCTAGAACCCGGCCGCACCCATTCCAGCACCCCGGTCGCCGCTGCGCGGCCGGGGTGCTCGCGCTGCCCGCACGCGACAGCGGTACGGGCGCAGGCGGCGGCGGAAAGTCCCGGTGCCAGACCCGTTGACCTCCGTACCATCCGGTCGGTACGGTCCCGGCACGTCTCGGAGCCACCCCCTTGCTTGTCCCCCTCTTCCGCCCCGCACCCACCGGAGTGTGCACCGCATGGACACGGCATCTTCCCCGCTCACGGGCACCACGGCAGCCGCACCGGACGACCGGAACCGGCGCAAGGTGGCCACCGCCGCCGCGCTCGCCTCGGCCGTCGAGTGGTACGACTACTTCGTCTTCGGCATCGCCGCGGCCCTCGTCCTCGGCGACCTGTACTTTCCGTCCGGCAGCTCGTCGGCCGGTGTACTCGCCGCCTTCGCCACCTTCGCCGTCGGTTTCCTCGCCCGCCCCGTCGGCGGCGTCATCGCCGGTCACTTCGGTGACAAGCACGGCCGCAAGCCGATGCTGGTCCTGGCCCTGACGATGATGGGCCTGGCCACCACCGGCATCGGCCTCCTGCCGACGTACGAGACCATCGGCATCGCCGCACCCGTCCTGCTCGTCCTGTTCCGCGTCCTCCAGGGCATCGCTGTCGGCGCCCAGTGGGGCGGGGCGATGCTGATGGCCACGGAGTACGCCCCCGAGGGCAAGCGCGGTCTGTACGGCAGCCTGGTGCAGCTCGGGGTCCCCATCGGGGTCGTCACGGCGAACACCGTCTTCCTCGTCGCGGGCGCCACGACCAGCGAGAGCGCGTTCGCGTCGTGGGGGTGGAGGGTGCCGTTCTTCGTCGGCGTGCTGGTGCTCGTACTCGCCTGGTACATCCACACGCGGGTCGAGGAGACACCGGCGTTCCGCGAGGCGGAGCGTGCGCTGGCCGAGCAGGAGAAGGGCGCGGCGCGCTCTCCGCTGCGGACGATCCTGACCAAGCACCTCGGCACGGTCTTCCTGGCGGGCGGATCGTTCGCGGTCAACACCGCCACCTTCTACATCATCATCACCGGGGTCCTGGACTACGCGACCCGCGAACTGGAGATGGAGCGCAGCGCGGTCCTCACCGTCTCGCTGTGCGTCAGCCTGACCCAACTGGCTTTGATTCCCGCGTCGGCGGCCCTCTCCGACCGCATCGGCCGGCTGCGGATCTACGCCCTGGGCGCGGTGGGGCTGCTGGTGTGGGCCGTCCCGCTGTTCCTGCTGATCGACACGAAGTCGCTGCTGTGGCTGGCGGTCGGGACGTTCGTGACGAGCTGCTTCCTCAGCATCATGTACGGGCCGCAGGCGGCGCTCTTCGCCGAGCTGTTCACGGCGGAGATGCGCTACACGGGGGCGTCGCTGGGGTACCAGATCGCGGCGGTGTTCGGGGGCGGGCTCGCGCCGTTCATGATGGTGCTCCTGCTGGAGGCCACCGGTACGTCGATGGCGGTATCGGCGTACATCATCGGTCTGGCCGTCATCGCCCTGATCTCGATCAAGATCCTCGCGAACCGGGCGGCGGCGAAGGCCGCTCCGGCCGAGGCGGCGCACGCCGAGGCGGGTTAGGGCCCGGCCGGGCCCGCCTCGGGCCTTCCCTCGTCCCCCGTCGTGAGTCCGGGCCCCGGTGCTGCCGCGCCGGGCCCCGGACCCGTGTCCGCAGGCCCTACATCCGGTACACGTCCGCCCAGCCGTCGGCCACCGCGTACGCCACCACGCCCCCGGCGTCCACGTGCACCTCGCTCCGGGCCACCGCACCGGCCACGTCCACCGCATGCTGAACAGCCGCCCGGAACAGGAGCGACCCCGTGCTCACCCTGGCCACGCCCAGCTCCGCCAGACGCGCGACCGTCAGCCGGCCCGGTGCGTACAGGATGTTGAGCGGCGCCTCGTACTCGGCCGTCAGGGCGGCGATGACCGACTCGTCCTGGAGCCCCGGTACGAACAGGCCGTCCGCGCCCGCCTCCTGATAGGCGGACAGCCGCCGCGCCGTCTCGCCCGCCTGGCCGGGCAGCCAGTACGTATCCGTGCGCGCGTTGACGAACAGGGCCGGCGCCGCCTCCTTCACCGCACTGATCAGCTCCCGCTGGAAGGCGAGCGGGGCGAGGGTGCCGTCCGGACGGCCGTCCTCGATGTTCACCCCGGCCACCCCCGCCCGTACGAGATCCGCCGCCAACTCCGCGACCCCGGCCGGGTCAGCGCCGAAGCCGCCCTCGATGTCGACGGTGACCGGCACCGGCAGCCGTGCGAGGCGATGCCCGAGGTGGAGCGTCTCCTCGCGTGTCGTGCCGGTCGCGTCCGGTTTGCCGGCGGCCGACGCGACCCCGAGGCTGGTCGTTCCGATCGCCTCGAAACCGGCTTCGGCGAGCGCGGCGGCCGAGGCGTGGTCCCAGGCGTTGGGGAGGACGAGGGGGACACCGGGGCGGTGGTGCAGAGCGCGGAACGCGTCGTAAGGGTTCATGGGGCAGCTTCCTCCAGGGGTACGTCGCGTACGGGCCAGGATGCGTCAGTGACCCTTCGGCGGCTGCCGAACCGTCCCCAACTGCTCGTACTGCGACGCCAGGCCGTCGATCAGCGCCCGCAGCCCCGTCTCGAACGCGCCCTCGTCGACCTTCTGCCGCCGCTGCGCGAGCAGATGCGCCTGGCCGAGGTGCGGATAGTCCGCCGGGTCGTACGCCGTCTCGTCGTCGACGAACCCGCTCGCGAACGAGCCCAGCGCCGAGCCGGTGATGAAGTACCGCATCAGCGCACCGATGTACGTCGCCTGGGCGGGCGGCCACCCCGCCCTGACCATCGCCCCGAACACGGCGTCGGCGACCCGCAGGCCCGCCGGGCGCCGCCCCGGCCCGCGGGCCAGCACCGGAACGATGTTGGGGTGCTCGGTGAGCGCCGCGCGGTAGGAGACGGCGTAGTCGTGCAGCGCCGTCCGCCAGTCGCGGCTGTCCGCCGGGTCGAACATCGACAGGTCGACCTTGGCGCTCACCCCGTCGGCGACCGCGTCGAGGATCTCGTCCTTGTTGTGGAAGTGGTTGTAGAGCGACGGCCCGCTGACCCCGAGTTCGGCCGCGAGCCGGCGCGTGGACACCGCGTCGAGACCCTCCGCGTCCACGAGCGCACCCGCCGCGGCCACGATGCGGTCACGGCTGAGGAGGGGCTTGCGCGGTCGTGCCATGCGGCACATAGTAGGCCGTGCGACAAGAAACTAGCAGTGCTAATTAAAAGCGGATCAAAGGTGGGGTGCCGGGATGAATCTGGAGCTCAGCGAAGAGCAGACCGCCGTGCGGCAGCTCGCCAAGGACTTCACCGACCGCGAGATCACTCCGCACGTCGTCGAGTGGGACCGGGCCGAGAGCGTCGACCGGTCCATCGTGCGCAAGCTCGGCGCGCTCGGGTTCCTCGGTCTGACGATCCCCGAGGAGTACGGCGGCTCCGGCGGCGACCACCTCGCGTACTGCCTCGTCACGGAGGAACTCGGCCGCGGCGACTCCTCGGTGCGCGGCATCGTGTCCGTATCGCTGGGCCTGGTCGCCAAGACCGTCGCGCACTGGGGCACCGAGGAGCAGAAGCGGCGGTGGCTGCCCGGCCTCACCTCCGGCGAGCTGGTCGGCTGCTTCGGGCTCACCGAGCCCGGCACCGGCTCCGACGCCGGCAACCTCACCACCCGCGCCGTGCGCGCCGGCGACGACTACATCATCAACGGCTCCAAGATGTTCATCACCAACGGCACCTGGGCCGACGTCGTGCTGCTCTTCGCCCGCTCCACCGACGCGCCGGGCCACCGGGGCGTCTCCGCGTTCCTGGTGCCCACCGACACCCCCGGCCTCACCCGCCGCGAGATCCACGGCAAGCTCGGCCTGCGCGGCCAGGCCACCGCGGAGCTTTTCCTGGAGGACGTACGGGTCCCCGCCTCCGCGATGATCGCAAGCGAGGGCAAGGGTTTCTCGGTCGCCATGTCGGCGCTCGCCAAGGGCCGTATGTCGGTCGCGGCGGGCTGTGTGGGCATCGCGCAGGCCGCCCTGGACTCGGCCGTGAAGTACGCGACCGAGCGCGAGCAGTTCGGCAGGACCATCGCGCACCACCAGCTCGTACAGGAACTGATCACCGACATCGCGGTGGACGTGGACGCCGCCCGCCTGCTGACCTGGCGCGTCGCCGATCTGATCGACCGCGGTCAGCCGTTCGTCACCGAAGCGTCCAAGGCGAAGCTCTTCGCCTCCGAGGCCGCCGTACGCGCCGCGAACAACGCCCTCCAGGTCTTCGGCGGCTACGGCTACATCGACGAGTACCCGGCGGGCAAGCTGCTGCGCGACGCCCGCGTGATGACACTGTACGAAGGCACCAGCCAGATCCAGAAGCTCGTCATCGGCCGTGCGCTGACCGGGGTATCGGCGTTCTGATGCGCGTTCTGAGTACCTGAGGTGAGTACGTGAGCGGATGTGACGCGCGTCGCATCCGGCCATGCTGTCGGTCATGAGCGACACACCGGTAAAGCAGCAGAACACGACGGCGTACTACGGGCAGGCGGTCGCCGCCTTCGTGGTGGCGCTCGGAGCCGTGACGCTCGGCATCCTCTACATGGACGCCGACGCGTGGGTGCGGGCGTTCCTCGGTATCGGCGTCCTGTACTTGGTGACCTCGGCGTTCACCCTCGCCAAGGTGATCAGGGACCGCCAGGAGGCCGGGCAGATCGTGAGCCGCGTCGACCAGGCCCGCCTGGAGAAGCTCCTCGCCGAGCACGACCCCTTCCAGAAGCTCTGAGCAGACCCTAAGCGCTTGCTCACCTTCGGGGTATGGTGTTCGTTCCTGTCGGACGGAAGGGGCGAGCCATGAGTGCGGCGGACGAGATGGCCGACGGCGCGGACAAGCCGTGGGGCGAGGTCAGCCCCGAGGCGGCCAGGAAGCTGCTGGTCGCCGCCGTCGAGGCGTTCGCCGAGCGCGGCTACCACGCGACGACGACCCGCGACATCGCGGGCCGCGCGGGGATGAGCCCGGCCGCGCTCTACATCCATTACAAGACGAAGGAAGAGCTGCTCCACCGGATCAGCCGCATCGGGCACGACAAGGCCCTGGAGATTCTCCAGGCCGCGGCGGAAGGCCCGGGCTCGGCCGCCGAGCGGCTCGACGGCGCCGTACGCCGCTTCGTCCGCTGGCACGCGGAACGGCACACCACCGCGCGCGTCGTCCAGTACGAACTCGACGCGCTCAGCGACGAGCACCGCACCGAGATCGTCGAGCTGCGGCGGCGTACGGACGCCGCCGTACGCCGCATCCTGAACGACGGTGTGAAGGCGGGGGAGTTCGACGTCCCGGACGTCCCCGGCACGACGCTCGCCGTGCTGTCGCTGTGCATCGACGTGGCGCGCTGGTTCAACGCCCAGGGGCGCAGGACGCCCGACGAGGTCGGCGAGCTGTATGCCGGCCTCGTCCTGCGGATGGTCGCCGCCCAGAAGTAGCGGCGGCAGCCGGGGAGCAGCCGTCCGGGCCGTCCGGGAGCGGCGGCTCGCCGGGGAGCGGCCGTCCGCGAGCGGCGGTTCAGAAGTAGTAGCGGGACACCGACTCCGCCACGCATGCCGGCTTGTCGCCGCCCTCGCGCTCCACCGTGACGACGGCCGTCACCTGTACGCCGCCGCCCGCCTCCGTGACCTCCTTGAGCACCGCAGTCGCGCGCACCCGCGAGGCGACCGGCACGGGGGACGGGAAGCGCACCTTGTTGGCGCCGTAGTTGATGCCCATCTTCATGCCCTCGACCCGCATGACCTGGGGGACGAGCGCCGGCAGCAGCGACAGCGTCAGATAGCCGTGCGCGATCGTCGTCTTGAAGGGGCCCGCCGCGGCCCTCTCCGGGTCCACATGGATCCACTGGTGGTCGCCGGTCGCCTCGGCGAACAGGTCGATCCGCTTCTGGTCGACCTCAAGCCACTCGCTGTACCCCAACTGCTCACCCACCCCGGCGAGCAGTTCCCCGGCGGAAGTGAAGATCCTCGGCTCTGCCATGTCCCGGCCCCTGCCTCTCATGCGGCTGCACATCGACGTTCCGACAGCCGGTTCCCTCAGCTTGTCTAAGCGCTTGCTCAGCATGGTTCGGCTCTTGTGTTCTGTCAACGACAAGCCCAGTAGGGTTCGAGGAGTGCCGCAGATACCAGAGAAGATCCACGAGCTCACGGTCGGCCAGCTCTCCGCGCGCAGCGGCGCCGCCGTGTCCGCCCTGCACTTCTACGAGGCCAAGGGTCTGATCTCCAGCCGCAGGACCACGGGCAACCAGCGACGCTACAGCCGTGACGCGCTGCGCCGCGTCGCCTTCGTACGCGCGGCCCAGCGCGTCGGCATCCCGCTCGCCACCATCCGCGACGCCCTGGCCGAACTCCCGGAGGAGCGCACGCCCAACCACGAGGACTGGGCGCGGCTCTCCGAGGCGTGGCGCTCCGAACTGGACGAGCGCATCAAGCAGCTCGGCCGCCTCCGTGACCACCTCAGCGACTGCATCGGCTGCGGCTGCCTGTCGCTGGAGACCTGCGTACTGTCCAACCCGGACGACGTCTTCGGCGAGCGCATGACCGGCTCCCGGCTGCTCCCGGAACGCCGGAACGCGCCGGAACCCAAGGAGAAGCGAAGCGCCTGAGCCGCGGCCGGCCGGCTCTCTCCGACGCGCGTACCAACTCCGCACCGGAGAGGGCCGGCCGGCCGCCGGGCAGCAGCAAGTGGACCTGGGGACCGGCCGGTCGGCAGCGACAGCCACCACTGGCAACGCGGAGGTGCGGCGGCCGGGTGACCGGAGCGCCGCGCCCCCGCGCGCTCAGGCCACCGACGCCAGTTCCCTGCGCCGTACCCGCTTGGACTCCGCCAGCGCCTCGGCTGTCAGAACGGGCTGCGGCACCAGAATGCCGCAGCCCGTGCACACCGGCCCGAACCACGGGTCATGCGCCAGTCCCTGCTTCCAGACGATCCTGCTCTCCGCACAGACAGGGCAGTTCGCCCCGGGCTCGGACTCCAGTGCGGAGATCAGCCGGCGCAGTACGTCGCCGAGCGGCGCCACCGGATGGACTGCGGGTTCGTCGCACCAGGCGACTCCGAACCCTCCCCAGGTGCGGCGGTGCCAGTCGTCGAAGGAGCCTGGACGCCGCAGCCCGTCGTGCTTCTCGCGCTTGCGGCGCCGGGCGAATTCCACTTCGTAGGCGAGCCAGACAGCCCGCGCTTCCTCCAATTCGTCGAGCGCGGCCACCAGCCGCGCCGGATCGGGGGCCCTGTCCTCCGGTTCGATCATGTGCCTGGAGCACAGATGGTCCCAGGTCGCCCGATGCCCATAAGGGGCAAATCGTTCCAGGCATTTGCGCAGCGAATAGCGCCGCAGTGCCAGGTCGCACCGCGGGTCGCGCACCTGTCTCGCAAGACTCCGGAAACCGGCCATTGCACTTGCCACCTCCGTCGCTGGTACTTCGGCGTCACAGAGTGGACGTACGGGTGCCCCGATCGGCTCCATCGAAAATCGAATGGGCGTCATCAGTGGGGATTTCGAAAAGGTGACGCCTATTCACCTTCCGGCGGCCGCGTACCGCCAGTAACGTCCGCCGCACCGGTCGGCCTCCCCCCAAGGAGCACCATGCGACGACGACGTCCCAGTGCCGCACCCCACCCCCAGCACAGAACAGCCCTGGCGGCAGCGGTCATCGCACTCGCCGCGGGCCTCCTCTCGCCCCTGCCGCAGGCCACGGCGGACGACACCCGTAAGGCCACTGCCGCCGCTGTTACGGATCACTGCGGCGGCCAGTGCGACGACATCCTGCCGCCGGGCCAGAACGGCAACGCCACCCTCGCGGAGATCCTCGCCCACCGCACCCTCGGCACCCGCCCCGCGCACAGTTCCGACCAGATAGCGAAGTACGACGCCCTCGTCGCGGGCCACCAGGGCCTCACCGATGACAAACTGACCGACTTCTTCAACGACGGTTCCTTCGGCGTACCCGAGGGCCAGATCGCCTCCGTGATCCGCCCCCGCGACGACGTCACGATCACCCGCGACAAGGCGACCGGCGTCCCGCACATCAAGGGCACCACCCGCTACGGCACCGAATTCGGCGCCGGTTACGCGGCGGGCCAGGACCGGCTCTGGCTGATGGACCTCTTCCGTCACATCGGCCGCGGCGAACTGACCTCGTTCGCGGGCGGCGCCCTCGCCAACCAGGGCCTGGAGCAGCAGTTCTGGCCGCAGGCCCCGTACACCGAGGAAGACCTCCAGGCCCAGATCGACTGGATACGGACCACCAAGGGCGAGCGCGGCGAGCAGGCGATGGCCGACGCGCAGGCGTACGTCGACGGCATCAACTTCTACCGTGAGAAGGCCAAAAAGGGCCGCTACTTCCCCGGCGAGTACGTCCTGACCGGAAAAGTCGACGCGGTCACCAACGTTGGAGAGATCAAGCCCTTCAAAATCACCGACCTGATCGCGCTCGCCTCCGTCGTCGGCGGCCTCTTCGGCGGCGGAGGGGGCGGCGAGGTCCAGTCCGCGATCTCGCTGCTCGCCGCGCAGCAGAAGTACGGCGTCGCCGAAGGCACCGAGGTCTGGGAGTCCTTCCGCCAGCGCAACGATCCCGAAGCCGTCCTCACCGTCCACGACGGCACCGGCTTCCCGTACGCCGGCAAGCCGGGGAACCCGCGCGGCGCGGCCATGCCCGACCGCGGCTCCGTGACACCCGAGCAGCTCGTGTACGACCGCGAGGGCGCCGCCAAGAGCGGGCAGGCAGGGCGGAAGGACCCGGTCGAGGCGCCAAAGAGGCTCAAGCCGCTCCAGGGCATGTACGACGACGGTGTGCTGCCCGGCGCCGACTTCTCGAAGCAGCGCGGCATGTCCAACGCCCTGCTGGTCTCCGGCGAGCACACCGCGAGCGGAAACCCGGTCGCCGTCTTCGGCCCCCAGACCGGCTACTTCGCCCCGCAACTGCTGATGCTCCAGGAACTCCAGGGCCCCGGCATCAGCGCCCGCGGCGCCTCCTTCGCCGGCGTCGGCATGTACGTCCAGCTCGGCCGTGGCCAGGACTACGGGTGGTCGGCCACCTCCGCCGGGCAGGACATCACCGACACGTACGCGGTGGAGCTGTGCGAACCGGGCGGCGGCATCCCGGACAAGTCCTCGGCGTACTACCTCTACCGGGGCGCCTGCACCCCCATGGAGAAGCTGGAGAAGCACAACGCGTGGAAGCCGACGCTGGCCGACTCCACGGCCGCGGGCTCGTACCGGATGCAGGTCTGGCGCACGAAATACGGCACGGTCACCCACCGCGCCACCGTCGGCGGCAAGCCCGTCGCGTACACCTCACTGCGCTCCACCTACCGGCACGAGGCCGACTCGATCATCGGCTTCCAGATGTTCAACGACCCGTCGTACGTGAAGGACGCCGCGTCCTTCCAGAAGGCGGCGCAGAGCATCGACTACGCCTTCAACTGGTTCTACGCCGACTCGCGCACCGCCGCCTACTACAACAGCGGCATGAACCCGGTGCGCGCCGAAGGCATCGACGCCTCACTCCCCGTCAAGGCGGAGAAGGCGTACGAATGGCGGGACTACGACTCGCGGGCCAACACCGCCGCCTACACCCCACCCGCCCAGCACCCGCAGTCCACCGGCCAGGACTACTACATCTCGTGGAACAACAAGCAGGCGAAGGACTTCACGGCGGCCGGCTTCGGCAACGGCTCCGTACACCGGGGGAACCTCCTCGACGACCGCGTGAAGAAGCTGGTCGCCGACGGCGGCGTCACCCGCGCCTCGCTCACCCGTGCCATGGCGGAGGCGGCCGTCACCGACCTGCGCGGCGAGGACGTACTGCCCGAACTGCTGAAGGTACTGCGCTCGCAGCCCGTCACCGACCCGGACCTGGCCAGGGGTATCCAGCGGCTGGAAGCCTGGCGCTCGGCGGGGGCCCAGCGCAAGGAGACGGCGCAGGGGTCACGCACCTACTCCCATCCCGACGCGGTTCGGATCATGGACGCGTGGTGGCCGCTGCTCGTCGAGGCCGAGTTCAGGCCCGGCCTCGGTGGCGAGCTCTACGGAGAGCTCGTCAAGAGCCTCACCATCGACGAGGCGCCGTCGGCCGGGCACGGTCCGACCGGGGCGCACGCGGGGTCGGCGTTCCAGTACGGCTGGTGGAGTTACGTCGACAAGGACCTCCGCACGGTCCTCGGGCAGGAGGTCAAGGGCCCACTGGCGAAGACCTACTGCGGCGGCGGTGACCTGTCCGCCTGCCGCGGAACGCTCCTCGCCACCCTGAAGCAGGCCGTTGCCACGCCCGCCGCCGAGGTGTATCCCGGCGACGACAGTTGCGAGGCGGGGGAGCAGTGGTGCGCCGACTCGATCGTGCACCGCGCGGTCGGCGGACTCACCCACCCCACGATGCACTGGCAGAACCGCCCGACCTACCAGATGGTCATCGAGTACCCGTCACACCGCTGAGGGGGTGGGGGGTGCTGGGGTGCGGCGCCGGGGGCGCGGGGCGCCTGCGGCGGGCTTTCCCCTACCCGCCCCTTCCCGAACTGGGGCAAGCCCCAGACCCCTGACGCCCTGCGGGCGTATCCTCAAACGCCGGACGGGCTGGGTGGTGCCGCAACCAAGCCCAGCCCCTCCGGCGCGACATGTGCGGCTCCGCCGCGTGGGGGGGGCAGCCCACAGACCCCCGGACGCCCCACAGGCGTGTCCTCAAGCGCCGGACCGGCTGGGTGGGTACCGCAACCAAATCCAGCCCCTCCGGCGTTTGAGGAGCGGGGTCTGGGGCAGCGCCCCAGCCACCCCCGGCCCACTCCAGCCCGCCCGGCGTTTGAGGGCCGGGGCCGTGGCGGAGCCCCTCACATGGCGGAGCCGCACATGTCACAGCGGGCAGGGGCGGGGTCGGGGGAAACAGGCCCGCCACTGCCGCTCGCCCTAGCCCACCATCCGGCCCGCCGCTACCACCACCCCCGCCAGCTCCGCGTGCAGAATGTCGCTGTGCGCCCCCGTAGGCGCACCCCCGCGCCGTACGACCGCCGCCGCGTCGACATTCACGCAGCCCGAGCCGGGGACCCCGTCGCGCAACGCCTTCGCCAGCGTGAGCGCCGGGGTGTTCGGCACCGCTTTGATCCCGTCGTAACCCATCGCGCCCCACTTGTTGCCCAGCCCGGCCAGCCCCGACGAATCCCCGGCCAGCCGCGACGCCAGTGGGTAGATCACCCCGAGCGCCGTGTCGTGGCGCGAGTAACACGCCACCACGGGCCCGTCCACCCGCCGCTCCATCCCTCGCAGCGCGCCACCGCCGCGTGGCGCATACGGCAGGCGCTCCGCGAACGCGTAGTGCGAGAAGGCGCCTTGGAGCAAGGTCACCGACTTCACGTTCCGTACGCCGTCGGGCAGCCTCCGCAGTGCGAAAGCGACCAGCCGCGCGCCCTGGCTGTGACCGACCAGATGGACTCGCGTCGACGGTGACGACCGGGCGAGCTGCCCGATCAACGGCCCGAGTCCCCGCCGGCCGACCGTCCCGGCCCGGCGCTTCATCTCGTAGTACGTCGCCTGGCGGAGCAACTCCTTCGCCCCGTTCCAGGCCTTCTTCAGGCCGCCGCCGAGCGCCAGGCTCCGCGTCGCCGGTTCCGCGCCGGTCTCGGCCAGCGCGACCGCGAAGCCTTGGCACACGGTGAGTGTGTCGTCGTGCAGCATCATCGGTTCGTCATGCGGCAGTTCCTCCTCCGAGTCCGCGTCCGTGTCCGACGCGTGCACCGTCGTGGTCGTGGTCGTGGCCGCGGTCGTCCGTCCGGTCAACTGCCCCACCAACCGGCCGAATTCATCGAACGCCGCCTGCTCCTCGGGTCGCTCGTCGAGCAGCTCGGCCAGCCGCTCCACGATCCGTTCGCGTCCGGGGAAGACCTCGGCCAGCGCCTGCCGGGTGTGCTGGTCGAGGCCGGGGCCCGGGTACGCGGTGGTGGCGCTCCGGTCGAAGTCCGGGATCGGTTCGTCCGCGAACCGCATCGACGGCCACACGATGCCCGCATAGCCCAGCCGTACGCCGGGGGAGCCCGCGAGCAGGCCGGGGAAGGGGGCGTAGAAACGGTCGTACATCCGGGTCGCGACCGAGCGGTTGCTGTTCCAGCCGTGCGCGAACATCACCAGGTCGGTGACGTCGAGTTCCGCCAGCCGCTCGCGCTGACGCGTGTTCACATCACCATCGGCGTCGAAGGTGATCTCCCGGTACGGCTCGACACGTACATCCGCCATGGCACACCCCTAGGGTCCGAACGGGCTGCTCGCGGACTCAGCATCCCGCCGGGCCGAACGACTGGCCATACACCGCGTCCATGTTGCTGCCGGCTACATCCTCAGCGGTACAGCAGGTACTCCCGGCGTACGGAGTCGAACGCCGCGAGGTCGGACCGCCAGGCGCCCACCACCTCGTCCGTCCCCGCCCCCGCGTTGATCATCGTGCGCACCCGCGTGTTGCCGGTCAGCTTGTCGATCCAGTGGTCGGCCCGCCACGCGAAGCCGCTCCAGCTCCTCTTCGCCGTGATCAGCAGCGCGATGCCGGTCCGCACCGGGTCGTACGCGTCCCGGTCGTGCACATGAAGCTGTACGCCGCCGATCGTCTTCCCCTGGAACTTGGAGAACGTCGGCGCGAAGTACGCCTCCCTGAAGCGCACTCCGGGCAGCCCGGCGGCGTTCGCGGTCTGCGCCCACCGGCGGTCGATGCCCTCCGCCCCCAGCAGCTCGAAGGGCCGGGTCGTGCCCCGCCCCTCCGACAGGTTCGTGCCCTCGAAGAGGCAGGTGCCGGAGTACACCAGCGCTGTGTCGGGCGTCGGCATGTTGGGGCTGGGCGGCACCCACGGCAGACCCGTGCGGTCGAAGAAGTCACCGCGCCGCCAGCCCGACATCTTCACCGTCTCCAGCGCCACCGGCCGCGACAGGAACTCCCCGTTGAAGAGCCGCGCCAGCTCGCACACCGTCATCCCGTGCGCCTGCGCGATCGGCTCGCGCCCCACGAACGTCGCGAACTTCTTGTCCAGAACGGGGCCGAGAGCCGCCCGCCCCGTCACCGGGTTCGGCCGGTCGAGCACCACCAGCCGCTTGCCCGCGAGCACGGCGGCCACCATGCAGTCGTACAGCGTCCAGATGTACGTATAGAAACGCGCGCCCGCGTCCTGGATGTCGAACAGGATCGTGTCCACACCCGACGCCGTGAAGATGTCGGCGAGCGGCTGCCCGCTCTTCAAGTACGTGTCGTACACCGGCAGCCCCGTCGCCGGGTCGTCGTAACGCCCCTGCGAGCCGCCCGCCTGCGCCGTGCCACGGAAGCCGTGCTCGGGCCCGAAGACGGCGACGAGGTTCACCCGGTCGTCGGCGTGCATGACGTCGACGATGTGCCGTACGTCCGAGGTCACCCCCGTCGGATTGGTGACGACGCCGACCTTCTGTCCCGCGAGCAGTGCGTACCCGTCGGCGGCCAGCCGGTCGAAGCCGGTACGGACCCGGAACTGTCCGGGGCGGCCGGTGGCGGCCGAGGGGGCCGCGGCGCCGAGTGTTCCTGCTGCTCCCGTCGCCCCGGCCGCCCCCGTGGCGGCCAGCAGTGCGCGTCTGGACAGGCTCATCCCAGTACCTCCGTGATTGACGCCGTCTGTCATGGCCACGCACGCTAGCGCGCGCGGAGGCCGCGGGGAACGAGCCGGGCGCCGCGGGTCGGTAGCGCCGTACCCCTTCCGCCGCTCCATACCGACCGGTTAGTCTGCCGAGGTTGCCGGCAGGATCGGCAGGAGAGGCGGGCCTCAAGGATGAGCCAGTTCCAGGACGCGGGAGTCGTCGTCACCGGTGCGGGAGGCGGCATCGGAGCCGCCCTCGCCCGCAGATTCGCGGCCGGGGGAGCACGCGTCGTCGTCAACGACCTCGACGCGCGGAAGGTCAAGGCGATCGCCGACGAGACCGGCGCCACCGCGGTCGTGGGCGACGCCTCCGCCATCGTCGAAGAGGCCCGTGCGGCGCTCGGCGGCAAGGTCGACGTGTACTGCGCCAACGCGGGCCTCGCCTCGCCCGGCGACGCCTTCGCCGACGAGGCGGTCTGGGCGGCGGCCTGGGACGTCAACGTCATGGCTCATGTCAGGGCGGTCAAGGCGCTGCTGCCCGACTGGCTGGAGCGCGGCAGCGGCCGGTTCGTCTCCACCGTCTCGGCGGCCGGCCTGCTGACCATGGTCGGCGCGGCCCCGTACAGCGTCAGCAAGCACGGCGCGCTGGCCTTCGCGGAATGGCTGTCGCTGACGTACCGTCACCGCGGGGTCAAGGTCCACGCGATCTGCCCGCAGGGGGTACGCACCGACATGCTGACCGCCGCGGGCTCGGCCGGCGAGCTGGTGCTCGCGCCCACCGCCATAGAGCCGGAGGACGTCGCCGATGCCCTCTTCGACGGCATCGCGGCCGACCGCTTCCTGATCCTGCCGCACCCCGAGGTCGCCGGGTACTACCAGGCACGCGCCGGGAACCCCGACCGCTGGCTGGCCGGCATGAACCACCTTCAGCAGAAGTGGGAGGAGGCCGGCCGATGAGCGAGTCGACAAAGGAACCCACGACCGGTCCGGAATCCGCGACGGGGTCGGAATCCGCGACCGGGTCGCTCTACGCGGCCAAGCCCTGGCTCGCCCAGCTCAGCGAAGCCCAGCGGGCGCCGATGGACCCGCCGGCCACCCTCCTGCACGCCTTCGGCAGCGCGGTGACCCGCGCGCCCGACCACCCCGCCCTCGCCTACTTCGACGGCCGCCTCACCTACCGCGAGACCGACGAACTGTCGGACTCCGTCGCGGGTCACCTGGCCGCGCAGGGCCTGCGGCACGGCGACCGGGTCGCGGTCATGCTCCAGAACAGCCCGCACTTCGTCATCGCACTGCTCGGCGCCTGGAAGGCCGGCGCCGTCGTCGTACCGCTCAACCCGATGTACAAGTCGGCCGAGGTCGCGCACGCGCTCGGGGACGCCGAGGCGACCGCGCTGATCTGCTCGGACCGCGCGTGGGAGGCGTACCTGCGTGACACCGCCGCCGACTCGCCCGTACGCATCGCCCTCACCGCCTGCGAACTCGACCTCCAGACCAGGAACGACACCCGCGTACTGAACTTCGAGCGGGAGGCGCCGGCCTCCGACGCGGACGACCTGGTGACCGTCGCCCGCCAGGGCCTTGCCGCCCCGGCGGGCCGGGAGCTCACCGCCACCGACGTGGCGTTGATCAGCTACACCTCGGGCACCAGCGGCACGCCCAAGGGCGCCATGAACCTCCACGGCGGAATCATGTACAACGCCGAACGCCAGCGCACCGGACACCCCGTGGCCGAGGGTTCGGCGTACTTCGCCCTGGCACCCCTCTTCCACATCACCGGCATGGTCTGCGAACTGGCCGCCTGCGTCGCCAACGCCGGCACGCTCGTCCTCGCCTACCGCTTCCATCCGGGTGTCGTCCTCGACGCGTTCACCGAGCACCGCCCCGCCTACACCGTCGGCCCCTCCACCGCTTTCATGGCGCTCGCCGCCACCCCCAGCGTCACGCGGGAACACTTCGAGTCCTTCCAGGTCATCTCGTCGGGCGGCGCGCCGGTGCCACCGGCCCTGGTGGAGAAGTTCCGGGAGGCATTCGGTCCGTACCTCCGCAACGGCTACGGACTCACCGAGTGCACCGCGCCCTGCGCGTCCGTGCCGCCCGAGAAGGAAGCCCCGGTCGACCCGGCCTCGGGGACGCTGTCCGTCGGCGTACCCGGCCCGGACACGGTCGTACGTATCGTCGACGAGACGGGCGCCGACGTGCCCTTCGGCGCGCAGGGCGAGATCGCCGTCAGCGGCCCGCAGGTCGTTCCCGGCTACTGGCGGCGCCCCGAGGCGACCGCCGAGGCCTTCCCCGGCGGGGAACTGCGTACCGGCGACATCGGCTTCATGGACGAGGCCGGC
This sequence comes from Streptomyces flavidovirens DSM 40150, assembly GCF_000429085.1. Classification (GTDB taxonomy): domain Bacteria; phylum Actinomycetota; class Actinomycetes; order Streptomycetales; family Streptomycetaceae; genus Streptomyces; species Streptomyces flavidovirens. The sequence goes on from NZ_KE386847.1 coordinate 131,840, forward strand.
TGGCTCTACGTCGTCGACCGCAAGAAGGACATGATCAACGCGTCGGGCTTCAAGGTGTGGCCGCGCGAGGTCGAGGACGTCCTCTACACCCACCCGGCGGTGCGCGAGGCGGCCGTCGTCGGCATCCCCGACGCGTACCGCGGGGAGAGCGTGAAGGCGTACGTCAGCCTGCGCCCCGGTGCGGACGTGGCGCCGGCGGACATCTCCGCGTACTGCGAGGAGCGGCTGGCCGCGTACAAATATCCGCGCGAAGTGGAGATCCTGCCCGAACTTCCCAAGACGACGAGTGGGAAGATCCTCAGGCGGGAATTGCGTTCCCGTTCCTGAACTCACAACCGGTTGTTTCGACGGAAGGCAGGTGGCGGCAATGGCCAGGACGACCGACGGGAGCGGCATCCCCGTCCCCCAGAGGCTGCTGGCCGCCGCCACCCGCCTGTTCGCCGAGCGCGGCTACGACCGTACGTCGGTGCAGGAGATCGTGGAGGCGGCCGGCGTCACCAAGGGTGCGCTCTACCACTACTTCGGCTCCAAGGACGACCTGCTGCACGAGGTGTACGCCCGTGTCCTGCGGCTCCAGCAGGAGCGGCTCGACGCGTTCGCCGACGCGGACGCGCCGGTGGAGCAGCGGTTGCGGGACGCGGCGGCGGATGTGGTGGTCACGACCATCGACAACCTCGACGACGCGTCGATCTTCTTCCGGTCCATGCACCACCTGAGTCCGGAGAAGGACAAGCAGGTGCGGGCGGAGCGGCGGCGGTATCACGAGCGGTTCCGGGCGCTGGTGGAGGAGGGGCAGAAGGCGGGCGTCTTCTCGACCGCGACCCCGGCCGACCTGGTCGTGGACTACCACTTCGGTTCGGTCCACCACCTGTCGACCTGGTACCGCCCGGACGGCCCGCTCACACCGCAGCAGGTGGCGGACCACTTGGCGGACCTGCTGCTGCGGGCGTTGCGGCCGTAGGGGGGTGCGGGTGGCGGGTGCGGGTGGCGTGCGGATGCGGGCGGGAGCCGCTGCGCGGGGCTTTCCCCTACCCGCCCCTTCCCGAACTGGGGGCAAGCCCCCAGACCCCCGGACGCCCTGCGGGCGTGTCCTCAAGCGCCGGACGGGCTGGACAGTTGCCGCAACCATCCAGCCCCTCCGGCGTTTGAGGAGCGGGGTCTGGGGCGGAGCCCCAGCAACCCCCGGCCCACTCCAGCCCGTCCGGCGCTTGAGGACCGGGGTCTGGGGCAGCGCCCCAGTTCGGGAAGGGGCGGGTCGGGGAAAGCCCCGCGCAGCGGCAGCCCGCGCCGCACCCGCACGCCACCCGCACCGCCCCCCCTCTCCCTACACGTACTTCTTGAGCTCCCGCCGCGCCAGCGACCGCTGATGCACCTCGTCCGGCCCGTCCGCCAGCTTCAGCGTCCGCGCCCCCGCCCACAGCTCCGCCAGCGGGAAGTCCTGGCTCACCCCGCCCGCGCCGTGCAGTTGCACCGCCTTGTCGATGATGTCGACAACCGCTCGCGGCGTAGCGATCTTTATGGCCTGAATCTCCGTGTGCGCCCCGCGATTGCCCACCGTGTCCATCAGCCACGCCGTCTTGAGCACCAGCAGCCGCAGCTGCTCGACCGTCACCCGCGCGTCCGCGATCCAGTTGTGTACGACGCCCTGCTGGGCCAGCGGCTTGCCGAACGCCTCACGCGACACCGCCCGCCGGCACATCAGCTCGATCGCCCGCTCCGCCATGCCGATCAGCCGCATGCAGTGGTGGATCCGCCCCGGACCGAGTCGGGCCTGGGCGATGGCGAAGCCGCCGCCCTCCTCGCCCACCAGCGCGGACGCCGGCACCCGAGCCCCGTCGAAGACGACCTCCGCGTGGCCGCCGTGGGAGTGGTCCTCGTACCCGTACACCTGCATCGCGCGCCGGACCTCGACGCCCGGCGTGTCGCGCGGCACCAGGATCATCGACTGCTGGCGGCGGACGTCGGCGCCGTCAGGGTCGGTCTTGCCCATCACGATGAAGATCTTGCAGTCCGGGTTCATCGCCCCGGAGATGTACCACTTGCGTCCCGTGACGACGTACTCGTCGCCGTCTGCGGCTCGCTCGATCCGGGTCTCGATGTTCGTCGCGTCCGACGAGGCGACCTCCGGCTCGGTCATCGCGAACGCCGACCGGATCTCGCCCGCCAGCAGCGGCTCCAGCCACTGCTTCTTCTGCTCGTCGGAGGCGAACTGCGCCAGCAGCTCCATGTTCCCCGTGTCCGGCGCCGCGCAGTTCAGCGCGGTGGGGGCGAGCTGCGGGCTGCGGCCGGTGATCTCGGCGAGCGGCGCGTACTGGAGGTTGGTCAGCCCCGCGCCGTACTCCGCGTCGGGCAGGAAGAGGTTCCACAGGCCCTGCCTGCGGGCTTCCGCCTTGAGGTCCTCGACGACCTGCGGGGTGTCCCACGGTGAGGCGAGCAACGCGCGCTGTTCGTGGGCGACGGCCTCGGCCGGGTACACGAACTCGTCCATGAAGGCGAGGAGTTTGGTGCGGAGCTCTTCGGTCCGCGCGTCGTATGCGAAATCCATGGTGGGTCTCAGCCTTCCTGAAGGGTGGTCAGGCCGTGCTCGATGAACACGGGCACGAGGTCGCCGATCCGGTCGAAGCCGGCTCCGACGGTCTGCCCGAGCGTGTACCGGTAGTGGATGCCCTCCAGGATCACGGCGAGCTTGAACCACGCGAACGCCGTGTACCAGGCGATCGCGGAGGTGTCCCGGCCGGACCCGGCGGCGTACCGCTCGACGATCTCGCGCGCCGACGGGTGGCCGGGCGCGCCGGCCGTCGTGGAGACGGGGGAGTCGGGCAGCCCCAGCTCGGAGCTGTACATGACCAGCAGCCCGAGGTCGGTGAGGGGGTCGCCGAGGGTCGACATCTCCCAATCGAGGATGGCGTTGATCCGGTCGTCGGCGCCGCCGATCAGGACGTTGTCGAGCCGGTAGTCGCCGTGTACGACCGTGGGCGCGGGAGAGCCGGGCAGCGAGCGCCCGAGCGCGGCGTGCAGCTCGTCGATGCCCGCGAGTTCACGGTTGCGGGAGGCGTCGAGCTGCTTGCCCCAGCGGCGCAGCTGGCGGTCCAGGAACCCCTCGGGGCGGCCGAAGTCACCCAGTCCGACCGCCTCGGGATCGACGGCGTGCAGGGCGACGAGCGTGTCGACCAGGCCGAGCACGGCGGCGCGGGTGCGCTCGGCACCCAGCGCGGCGAGCTCGTCGGCCGTACGGTACGGAACGCCCTCCACGAACTCCATGACGTAGAACGGCGATCCGATGACCGACTCGTCCTCGCACAGCAGCAGCGGCGCCGGCACCGGCACATCCGTCGGGTGCAGCGCGCTGATCACCCGGAACTCGCGCTTCATGTCGTGCGCGGTCGCCAGCACATGGCCGAGCGGCGGCCGTCGCACCACCCACCGGGACGTGCCGTCCGTGACGGCGTACGTCAGGTTCGAACGGCCGCCCTCGATGAGCCGGGCGCTGAGCGGTCCGCTCACCAGCCCCGGCCGCTCGCGGTCGAGACGACCGCGCAACCGCTCGGGATCGAGACCTGGCGGGTGGACTGCGCTCATGGGGGCACCTCCGGGGGCGGCGGACAAGGGCACGGTGGACAGACAAGGGCATGGTGGGCAAGTGGACGAGACGTCGCAGGCTCATCATGCCGACCAGTCGGTATGCCGTCCAGTGTGCCGGCGTACCCCGAGACGCGGATCACGCGTGGCAGGCGACCGGCTTCCCGCCGTTCATGGCCGCCATGTCGGCGAAGACGGCCACCGGATCGAGCGGCGAGCCCTCCGGCAGGCCGTCCAGTTCGGCGTACGCGCGGTGCACGTTGGCCACCAGCCGCTCGCTCTCGCGCAGCTCGGCGAAGGCCCCGAGATCGGCCTCCTGGGCGGTCTCCAGGGGGGTACGGCCCTTGGCGTGCCCGGCCTCGGCGAGTTCGGCGACGTAGTGCAGATAGCTCTCTGTCGCGTCGTACGCCGACGGGTCGGTGACCGGTCCGTGGCCGGGTACGACGGTGTCCGCGCCGAGCGAGCGGAGCAGGCCGAGGGCGCGCAGTGATCCGCTCAGCGATCCCATCGGGAGGAAGGGCGTGCCGCCCTGGAAGACGAGATCGCCGGTGAAGACGATCCCGTACTCCGGCAGGTGGACGATCGAATCGCCGGTGGTGTGCGCGACGCCGGGGTGGATCAGCCGCACCTCGGTCCCGCCCGCGTGGACGGTGAGCCGCTCGCTGTAGGTGAGGGTGGGGGCGGTCACGGTGATGTCGCCGAAGTCGTTCCGCGGCCACATCTGGTGCAGCTGAAGCCCGGCGGTCAGGACTTCGGAGCGGCAGGCGTCGTGCCCGATCACCGTGGCTTCGGGTACGAAGACGCTGTTGCCGTAGGTGTGGTCGCCGTGATGGTGGGTGTTGACGACGGTACGGGGGAGCGGCGCGCCGGTCGCGAGGAGGGCTTCGCGCAGTGCCTGCGCGCGGCGCTCGGTGGCCGCGGTGTCGACCAGCAGCGTCGAAGTACCGTCGCTGACGAACCCGGCGTTGTTCAGGCACCACCCGCCGTCCGGCTGGATGTGCGCGTGCACTTCGGGCGCGAGCTGGACGATGTACGGATCCGTGGCAGGCACTGGGATTCCCCCGAATCGGGTAAGTCGATGGCCGAACTGGTCAGGGAGAGCCTGCCAGTTGGCGTCCGGCCGGGGGAAGGCGGGGCCGGGACCGGGACCTCGTGCTCAGTGATCGTCCCAGTGGCCGTCGTGAGCGGCGTGGCGGTGGCCGTCGTGCACGTAGTCGAGGTGATCGCCGTGCGTGACAGCGCTGTGCCCGCAGCCCTGGCCGTGCTCATGGGTGTGGCTGCTGTGTGTGACGTGATCCGTGGACTCGCACTCGTCCCAGTGCCCGGAGTGCTCGCGGTGCATGTGTCCGTTGTGCGCGTAGTCGGTGTGGTCGCCGTGCGGCACCGCGGTGTGCCCGCAGGCCGGGCCGTGGATGTGCTCGTGGGTGGGGTGCTCCTGATGGAGGGTGGCCATTACGTTCACCTCTGGTGCGATTCCGGGTGTTTTGCGGTATCTCCAGGCTAGTCCCGATCGACCGCGTCATCCGTCTCCCACCCCTGCGCCGCGACGAATTCGTCACCGTGTTCCGCCGACCACCTGCCCAGTGCCCGGATCGGCTCCAGGAGACTCACCCCGAGTCCGGTCAGCCCGTACTCGACGCGCGGTGGTGACTCGGCGTACGCGTGGCGCTCGACCAGGGCGTAACCCTCCAGGCGGCGGAGCGTCTGCGTGAGCACCTTGGCGCTGATGCCGCCGATCTCGGCGCGCAGTTCGCCGGGACGGCGCGGGCCCTGTGCGAGCGCGTAGATGACGACGGCGTTCCAGGTGTTCGCCAGCAGATCGAAGCCGAGCCTGGCCCGGCAGTCCGCGAGCAAGTCGTTCATAACCACCCTCCCCGTAGGGCCCGTTGGGCACCGATCGGTAACCGGCGGACCTCCTAGCGTCCTGTGCGGACATCTTGTCCTGTCACGCTACGCGGAAGAGGGAACATCCATGCGCATCGGAATTCTCGGTACGGGCAACATGGCCGACGCACTCGGAACCCAGTGGGCCCGCGCCGGCCACGAGGTGCTCGTCGCGGGCCGCTCGGCGGACCGGGCAGCGGCACTCGCCGGGCGTATCGCCGGCGGCATCGGCGGCCGTACCGCCTGCCGGGCGGGCACCCTGCGCGAGGCCGCCGCCTTCGGCGACGCGACGCTGCTCGCCGTGCCGCACGCCGCCGTGCCCGAGGTCCTGAAGGAGGCGGGCGCGGACGAAGACGGCGGCGGCGTACTGCGCGGCCGCGTCCTGATCGACTGCACCAACGCGATCGGCCCCGGCTTCGTCCTGACCACACAAGGCGGGCCGGGTGCGGCAGCACGTATCGCGGAAGCGACCGGCGCCCACGTCGTCAAGGCCTTCAACCACTGCGCGGACAGCGTCTGGCGGCTGACACCGCCGGCCTTCCCCGACGGCCCGCTCACCGCGCCGCTGGCTGTGCCGCTGTGCGGGGACGACGAGCGTGCGCTGGAGACGGTACGCACGCTCGTGCGCGACATGGGCTGCGTACCGCTGGCCGCCGGAGGCCTCGACCGGGCGGTGTATCTGGAGACCGCGACGGCGTTCCTCATCGGACTGTGGGTCAGCGGCAAGGACCCTCGCCGGATGCTGCCGCCCTTCGAGGCCGCCACCGCCTGAGCCTGCTCCGGCCCGCCCGCGTCAGACGACGATCGCCACGGCGAACCCCGCGAGGGCGATCGTGCAGGCCGTCGCCGTCATCGCGGCCCGCACGGACATCGGGGCCGGCCGGGCGGTGCTGACGACGGCCTGGATGCGGTGGTGGGCGACCCGCAGGAAGCCGAGCCAGACGAGCACGCAGAGCGCTGTGGCGATCACCCCCGCCGCGCTGATCTCGTCGTGTACGGCCTGCTTCGCCGCCAGTACGGCCACCACCGTGCAGGCCAGCGTGGTCCGGCGCCAGGCGAGCCTCGTACGCTCCGGCTGGAGGCCGGGGTCCCTGGCCGGGACGGGGGTGGAGCCAGGGCCGGAGCTGGAACCGGGGCCGGGGGTGGCCGGGCGGCCGGTCAACCGGTGCCCTCCCAGTCGAAGAGGACGACCACCACCATGGCGACGGCGACGACCGCGACCACGAGGCTCAGCACCGTCGGGAACCGGGTGACGGGGAGATCGTCGCCGCGCCGCATGGCCCGCTCACAGCGCACCCAGTGATTGACCGCCCGCAGCGCACACAGCACACCCGCCGCCAGCAGGCCGAGCGCCATGCCGGCGCGTACGCCCCACGCCAGGTCCGGCAGGAACTGGTCGACCGCGAACCCGCCGCCGATGAGCGCCAGCGCGGTACGGATCCAGGCGAGGAAGGTGCGCTCATTGGCCAGCGAGAAGCGGTAGTCGGGGGTCTCGCCCTCTTCCCGGATGCGCTGCGGCGCGAACCAGAGCCGCAGACTCCGTACAAACTCGGTCACCCGCCGCACCCTACCGGGCGGATTGTCCGTGGCACGGGACTGCTCCGTGGTGCGGACCGGACCGAGAAGGTGCGGTCAAACCTGCCCAGGACCTGACGAGGACAGCGGGCCCGGGCTCTGGAACCTCCGCAGCCGTTCCCACGCCGCGAGACCGTCCGGCACCCACTCCCACGCGCCCCCGGCCAGCCGCCGGTCCAGCTCCGCGCGGGTCAGGAAGCCGTGCCACGCGACCTCCTCCGGCTGCGGCTTCACCGGGAGCTCGCACCGCACCTCGTAGACGTACGACCACCAGGTCTGCGCCCCGTCGGCGCTCTCGTACAGGAACTTGAACAGGGGTACGGGCGCGGGCAGTCCGCTGACGCCCAGCTCCTCCTCGGCCTCCCGCAGCGCCGCCTCGTCGTACGACTCGCCCGCGCCGACGACCCCGCCCACGAACATGTCGTACATCGAGGGGAAGACCAGCTTCACCGGCGTCCTGCGGTGCACGAAGTACCGGCCCTCGCCGTCCCGCGCCAGGACGAAGACGCAGCGATGGCGCAAACCCTGTGCGTACGCCTCACCGCGCGGGGCCTGTCCGACCACCTCGTCGTTCTCGTCGACGATGTCCAGAATCTCGTCAGCAGGAGTCATGCGGGCCATCCAACCTCACGGTCATCCAACGTCACAGCCGTCCAACCTCACGGTCATCCGCCGGTTGACGCCCCGCTCCGCTCTGCCGAAGATCTGACGCACGGGTAACTTCTCGTTCCACTCGCCCCCGGCAAGGACGGAAACCATGGCGTACGACGCTGATGTGATCGTGATCGGGGCGGGCCTCGCAGGTCTGGCGGCCACCGCGGAACTCGTCGACGCGGGCCGCAAGGTGATCCTGCTGGACCAGGAACCCGAGCAGTCCATCGGTGGTCAGGCGCACTGGTCGTTCGGCGGGCTCTTCTTCGTGGACTCGCCCGAGCAGCGCCGCATGCGGATCAGGGACAGCCGCGAGCTCGCCCTCCAGGACTGGCGCGGCACGGCGGGCTTCGACCGCGACGAGGACCACTGGCCGCGCGCGTGGGCCGAGGCGTACGTCGACTTCGCGGCCGGCGAGAAGCGCGCGTGGCTGCACGGGCAGGGCGTGCGTTTCTTCCCGGTCGTCGGATGGGCCGAGCGCGGCGGGTACGACGCCACCGGGCACGGCAACTCCGTACCCCGCTTCCACATCACCTGGGGCACGGGCCCCGGCATCGTCGCCCCCTTCGAGCGCCGCGTGCGCGAGGGTGTCGCCCGTGGCCTGGTCCAGCTGAGGTTCCGCCACCGCGTCACCGGTCTCGCGCGCGGCGCCGGGTCCGTGGACACCGTGACCGGCGAGATCCTGGAGCCCTCTGCCGCCGGGCGCGGGACCGCCAGCAGCCGCGAGGCGACCGGGTCCTTCGAGCTCCGGGCCCAGGCGGTGATCGTCACCTCGGGCGGCATCGGCGGCAACCACGATCTCGTACGCGCCAACTGGCCGCAGCGGCTCGGCACGCCGCCCGCCTCGATGCTCTCCGGCGTACCCGCGCATGTCGACGGCCTGATGCTCGGCGTCACGGAGGCGGCGGGCGGCCGGGTGATCAACCGGGACCGGATGTGGCACTACACGGAGGGCATCCAGAACTGGAACCCGATCTGGGCCAGGCACGGCATCCGCATCCTGCCCGGCCCCTCGTCGCTGTGGTTCGACGCCCGTGGCAAGCGCCTGCCCGTACCCCTCTTCCCCGGCTTCGACACCCTCGGCACGCTCGACCACATCATGAAGACCGGGTACGACTACACCTGGTTCGTCCTCGATCAGAGGATCATCGGCAAGGAGTTCGCGCTCTCGGGTTCCGAACAGAACCCGGACCTCACGGGCAAGTCCGTCCGTGACGTGATCGGCCGCGCCCGCGCCGATGTCCCCGGCCCGGTCAGGGCGTTCATGGACAAGGGCGCGGACTTCGTGGTCGAGAAGGATCTGACGTCACTGGTGCGCGGTATGAACGCGCTCACCAAGGAGGCGTTGATCGACGAGGCGGAGCTGCGGCGCGAGATCACCGCGCGGGACCGGGAGATCACCAACACCTTCACCAAGGACCTCCAGGTGATGGCGATCCGCGGGGCGCGCAACTACCTGGGCGACAAGCTGATCCGTACGGCCTCGCCGCACCGCATCCTCGACCCCAAGGCGGGCCCGCTCATCGCCGTACGCCTGCACATCCTCACCCGGAAGTCGCTCGGCGGTCTGGAGACCGACCTGTCCTCGCGGGTGCTCACGGAGGGCGGTGACGTACTGCCGGGCGTGTACGCGGCGGGGGAGGCGGCGGGATTCGGCGGCGGCGGCGTCCACGGATACCGCTCGCTGGAAGGCACGTTCCTGGGCGGCTGCCTGTTTTCCGGCCGTACGGCGGGCCGCGCGGCGGCGAAGGCGGTGGCCTAGCGACAACTCAGGCCGGCCGCGCCCCGTCCAGCCGCGCCCCGTCCGTCCGTGCGCCGTTCAGCCGTGCCCCCCTCAAGCCGCGCCCCGTTCAGCCGTGCCCGTCCGGCCGCGCCCCGTCCAGCCGCTCCACGACCCGGAAGCGTTCCGCGACGACCACCGTCGTGTCGTCGACCGTGAACTCCGGGTCGCCCAGTGCCTCTCGCATCTCCTCGCTGTGCCAGAACCTCTCGTGCCCCGCGCGCCAGTCCGCCACCGACGTGTAGCCCTCGCCCTCGTCCAGCGCGTGCTGGAGGTCCACGTCGCCGAGTGCCAGGACCCGAACCTCGGTCAGCTCGATCACCGCCACCTCGCGGCCGTCCGAGTCGATGACCACGGACCGTTCGCCGACCGGCGGCAGCTCCTCCTTCTCGGCCTCGTACTCGGCGAGCAGGCCGGTCGTCGAGACCTTCTCGCCGGACAGAACGGCGGCGACCAGCCGGTCCCGCAGCGGACCGGGAAAGGCCAGCAGGCACGGCGGCAGCGCAGAGTGTTCAGGCATGGGGGCAAGACTAGGGCCTGCCCGGCGGATCATGGCCGGGGCCGCGAAACCACGTTTCGGCAGGTCGGTGCCGTTCCAACTACCTTGATCCCACGGAAAGTTGGTTTAGACCGCTCTTGACGTGGACTACCGCCTACCGCTTTGCTGTGCGTGATCAAACGCTCGCACACTGCGCCGTGGAGGACCCCGCGGATGCCACCTCCGCCACCCCTCGGCCGCTCGCGCCGCCGGACCGACCATACCTTCGACGCCGCACTCGGCGACGCCGAACTCATCGCCGTACGCGGCCAGTTGGCTCAGGGCCGCTGGTCCAAGGCCCGTTCCCTGCTCGCCGCGACCGGCGACGACTGGGACTGCCGCGGCCACCGTCTCGTCGTACTCGCCCAGGCCACCGGCGCCGCGGCCTGGGCCGGTGACTGGCTGCTCGCCGAGCCGGAGAGCTGCGACGCCGTCACCCTCATCGCCTGCGCCACCGTCATCGGCGCGCTGCGCGGCAAGGAGCCGGAGGACCGCGCGCGCGAGGCCTGCCGCCGCGCGGCCGAGCGGTCGCCGGCCGACCCGACGCCGTGGCTCGGCCTGCTGCTCCTGGCCCGTTCCCTCGGGACCGAGGAGGAGGTCACCCAGCTCTTCGACCAGGTACGGCTGCGCCACCCCGAGCACCACCACGCCCACCACCTGATGGCCGCCCGTCTCGCCGAACGCCGGCCGGACATAGGGAACGACCCCCTCCACGAGGTGTACGACTTCGCCGCCTGGGCCGCCGAGCAGGCCCCCGCCGACTCCCCGCTCGCCGTACTCCCCGTGGTGGCTCACGCCGAGCGCTACCGCGCCCTCGCCCGCGCGGGACAACTGCCGGACGACCCCGCCGCCTCCGGCCACTGGACGGGCCGCCGCGCCCGCCAGGTGATGAAGGCGGCGTTCGACTGGTGGCTGGAGTGGGAGCACGAGGACCACCCGCGCCGGCACGTCGACCTCAACTACCTGGCCCACGCGAAGCTCTGCGAGGGCAGGCCCGCCGAGGCCGCCGCCCTCCTCAACCGCATCGGCCCGCACGCCACCGAGGCCCCGTGGTCGTACCCCGACCGGGACCCGCACCGGGCTTTCCGCGCCGCCTGCGGCACGGCGCTCGGGATCGCATGACCCATCACGTCACCGCCAAGGCCAACGCCACCTCTCCGAAGCGAAGGGACGACCCCGCCATGTCGACGGGCAGTTCGAGCACGAGCGAGACAATAAGAGACACCGGCACCAGCGAGATCCGTACGTACAAGGGCCAGGAGCGGGCCCTGCGAGCCGGCCGCCTCGGCACGACGGGACTGCTGCTGTCCGTACTGGCCGCGAGCGCCCCGCTCATGGTCGTCGCAGGTGTCATGCCCACCACATACGGCGTGATGGGCATCGTCGGCCAGCCCCTCCTCTTCGTCATCCTCGGCGTGGTCCTGATGCTCTTCAGCGTCGGCTACGCCGAGATGAGCCGGCACGTCCACAACGCCGGCGCCTTCTACGCGTACATAGCCCGCGGCCTCGGCCCGACCGCCGGCGCTGGAGCCTCCCTGGTCGCCCTCGTCGCGTACAGCGCCATGCAGGTCGGCATCTACGGCATCCTCGGCTTCGAGATCTCCGGAATCTTCGCCACCTACCTCGACATCACCCTCGCCTGGTGGATTCCCGCCCTCGTCGCCGTCGTGGTCGTCGGCGCGCTCGGCTGGCTCAAGATCGACCTCAACGCCAAGGTCCTGGGCGTCCTGCTGGTCGTCGAGTGCGCGCTCGTCGTGATCTTCGACGTGGCCGCGATCGCGGACCCGGCGAAGGAGGGCCTGTCCCTCCAGGCGTTCAACCCCGAGACCCTCACCGGCGCCGGACTCGGCACCGCGCTCTGCTTCTGCATCGCCGCCTTCGTCGGCTTCGAGCAGGCCCCGGTGTACGCCGAGGAGACCAGTCGCCCGCAAATCGTCGTCTCGCGCGTGATGTTCCTCGCCGTCGGGTACGCCGCGCTCTTCCTTGCCCTCAGCGCCTGGGCACTCAGCATCGCCACCGGGCCCGGCCAGATCGTCAAGGTGGCGGGGGAGCAGGGGCCCGGACTCCTCTTCACCCTCACCGAGAGCCGGCTCGGCTCCACCTTCACCGACGTACTCCACATCCTCTTCGTGACCGGCATGTTCGCCGCGCTGCTCAGCTTCCACAACGTCGTCGCGCGGTACGCGTTCGCCATGGGCCGCGAGGGTCTGCTGCCGGCCTCCTTCGGCCGTACGAACAAGACGAGCGGCGCGCCCGCAGCCGGCTCCCTGCTCCAGTCCGCCGTGTCCCTCGCCATCGTCCTGGCCTTCGCGTTCAGCGACGACAAGCCGGCCGGCGACCCGACCGTGCCCGTGCTGCACCTGTTCACCTGGATGGGCAGCGTCGGCGCGCTCGGCGTCATCCTGCTCATGGCGGCCGCGTCGTTCGCGGTCATCGCCTTCTTCGTACGCCGCGGAGCCGGCCGCGCCCAGGCGGGACGCCTCGCGGCGTCGGGCATCGCCGGGGCCGCTCTCCTGGTCATCGCCTTCTACACGGTCAAGGACTTCGGCGTACTGGTGGGCGCGGGCCCCGGCTCAGCACTGGGCTGGATCCTGCCGGGCATCATCGGCGTCGCGCTCGTCGGCGGCCTGGTGTACGGCGCGGTACTGCGCTCGGTGAAGCCCGAGGTGCATGCCCGGATCGGCCTCGGGAACGAGGCCTTCCAGCTGGAAAAGCAGGCAGCCGAACTCTGACGGAAGTCTGACGGACACCCGCGGTCGCCGGCTCTTGGCGGCCACGGGTGTCCGCATTGTTCCGTGACTCCTCAACCACCGGCCGGCCCGGACGGCGGTGGCGCACCCGTCGGCCGCCGCGTCGTCCTCGGCATGCTGGGCCTCGGCGCCGCGGGCCTGGCCACCGCGCCGTACCTCCAGAGCGGACGACCTGCGCGATGGAGCAGACACGCATCGTGCGCGACGTCCAGTGCGTCACGGGGTGGCGGGTCCCTGACACACCGTTCGATGGCGTACAACTGTCACGGCTGCTGTCCGCCGCAGAGGTGAAACCGTCGGCCAAGGCCATCCGCTTCACCTGCTTCGACGGTACGTACAGCGAGAGCCTCACCCTCCAGCAGGCCCGCCGCGAAGACGTATTGGTCGCTCTGCGCATGCAGGACAAGCCCCTCACCCACGCGCACGGCGGCCCCGTGCGGCTCGGCGAAATGGCTCTCCGGCATCACGGTCACCCCCGAGGTACGGCCCGGCTACTGGGAGGAGCGCGGCTATGACGTCGACGCGTGGGTCGGCCGTTCGAACGGACGCGACGATGCTCCCACGGTCTGAACTCCCCGCCCGCGTACGCCGCTTCAGCCGCTCCCAGCGCTGGGTCCACCGCGCCACCGCCGGCCTGACCCTGCTGTGCGTCGCCGCGACCTGGGCAGGCTCAACCGGTTCGGGCCGCACGACCGGCAGTGGCTGCGGGCCGCGCTGCGGCGCGACATGAGCCACGCGTCGCGCCCGGCGGGGAAGTTCAACGCCGGCCAGAAGCTCTACGCGGCGTGGATCGCGGGCGCGGTGCTGGTGATGCTCGGCACCGTGCTGCTGATGTGGTTCACGAACCTGGCCCCACTGGTCTGGCGTACGAGCGCCACCTTCGTCCACGACTGGCTCGCCCTCGCCATGGGCCTCGTGATCGCCGGGCACATCGCCATGGCCCTGATGCGGCCGGAGTCCCGGCGCGGCATGCGCACCGGGACTGTCGACCGCGAATGGGCGGAGCTGGAACACCCGCTGTGGGCGGAGGAATCGAGAAATTCTCTCGACCTAAAGGACGAGTGACAACAGCAGGACGAAGCCCAGCGAGACCACCGAGATGATCGTCTCCATCACCGACCAGGTCTTGATCGTCTGGCCGACGTCCATGCCGAAGTACTCCTTCACCAGCCAGAACCCCGCGTCGTTGACATGGCTGAAGAAGAGCGAGCCCGCGCCCACCGCGAGGACCAGCAGCGCCGCGTGCGACGCCGGCATGTCGGCGGCGAGCGGGGCGACCAGACCGGCCGCCGAGATGGTCGCCACGGTCGCCGAGCCCGTCGCGAGCCGGATGGCCACAGCGATCAGCCAGGCGAGCAACAGTGTCGGGATCGCCCAGTCCTCGGAGAAGTCCAGGATCATCTGGCCGACACCCACGTCGATGAGCGTCTGCTTGAAGCCACCGCCCGCACCGACGATCATCAGCACGCCCGCGATCGGGGCGAGCGACTTCTCGACGGTCGACGACAGCCGCTCCCTGGTGAACCCGGCGGCACGCCCCAGCGTGAAGAGTCCCACCAGTACGGCGGCGAGCAGCGCGATCAGCGGTGAGCCGACGACGTCCGTCACGCGCTGGACCGTGTTGTCCGGGTCGTTGACGACGATGTCCACGAGCGCCTTGGCCAGCATCAGCACGACCGGCAGCAGCACGGTGGCGACGGTCGCGCCGAAGCCGGGACGGCGCTCCAGGTCCTCGGACGGACGCTGAGCCCCCTCCAATGAACCCAGCATCTTCTCGGGCGCCGGGATGTCGACCCAGCGGACGGCGTACTTCGAGAAGAGCGGCCCCGCGATGATCACGGTCGGGATCGCGACGAGCACACCGAGCCCCAGCGTGACGCCCAGGTTGGCGCCGATCGCGTCGATGGCGACCAGCGGACCGGGGTGCGGCGGGATCAGCCCGTGCATCACGGACAGGCCCGCCAGCGCCGGGATGCCGATCCGCATCAGCGAGTAGTTGCCGCGCTTGGCGACGAGCAGCACCACCGGGATCAGCAGCACGATGCCGACCTCGAAGAACAGCGGCAGGCCGATGATGCTGGCGATCAGCACCATCGCCCACGGCATCGCACGGCCGCTCGCCTTCGCGAGGATCGTGTCGACGATCTGGTCCGCGCCGCCGGAGTCGGCCAGCAGCTTGCCGAGGATCGCGCCGAGCGCGATCAGCACGCCTACGCCCGCGACCGTATTGCCCAGGCCGGTCGAGAAGCTGGTGATGGCCTTGTCGAGCGGGGCGCCCGCGAACGCCCCGAGCGCCAGCGACCCGATGGTCAGCGCGAGGAAGGCGTGGAGCTTGAACTTCGTGATGAGCAGGACGATGACGGCAATGCCGGCGAGGACTGATATCCCCAGCCGGCCGTTGCCGGCCGAGGTGATCGGCTCGACGGCGCCCGCTGCCAGCATCTCGACGCTGAGACTGGTCACGGTTCTCTACTTTCTGAAGTCTTGGCTGTCGAGCCGGCGCAGGGCCGCGACGGCTCGTTCGGTGATGTCCTCCGGAGACCCCGAGACGTCCACGGACACGCCCGCCTCGTCCTCCTGGAGCGGCTGCAGGGCGGCGTACTGCGAATCGAGCAGCGCGGTCGGCATGAAGTGGCCCCTGCGCTCCCGCATCCGCTCCTCGATCAGCTCCCGGTCGCCCGTGAGGTGCAGGAACACGGCGTCGGGGGCCGCCGCGCGCAGCCGGTCGCGGTAGACCCGCTTGAGCGCCGAGCTGCTCACGACCCCACCGAGCCCGGCCCGGCTGTGGGCCCACGCGCCGATCGCGTCGAGCCAGGGCCACCGGTCCGCGTCGTCCAGCGGGGTTCCGGCCGACATCTTGGCGATGTTGGCCGGGGGGTGGAAGTCGTCGCCCTCGGCGTACGGGACGCCGAGCCGGCCGGCGAGCAGGGGACCGATGGTGGTCTTGCCGGTCCCTGCAACACCCATCACCACGACGACGTGGGGGCTGTTCATGAGTGGAGTGCCTCGCCGTCTTCATCGACATCGGTCCGTCGCGCTACTGAAACCCATTAGGTACGACGTATTCAAGAGCCTGTGACATAAACGTCGTACTTTTTGCCCGTGCGGGCCGCCCCGTACGCTGAGCCCATGACCAACCAGGCCCGGGGGCTGCACGCCCAGCTGCTGGAAAGCCTCGGTCCCGCGATCACAGCCGGTGAATATCCGCCCGGCAGCGTGTTGCGTACGGACGAGCTCGCCCAGCGCTTCGACGTATCGCGCACGGTCGTCCGGGAGGCGGTCCGGGTCCTGGAGTCGATGCACCTCGTGGAGTCCCGCCGCCGGGTGGGCGTGACCGTACGCCCCACCGAGGAATGGAATGTCTACGACCCGCAGGTGATCCGGTGGCGGCTGGCCGGCGCCGACCGCCCCCGCCAACTGCGTTCCCTGACTGTCCTGCGCTCCGCCGTGGAGCCGGTGGCGGCCGGGCTCGCCGCGCGGTTCGCGACCCCGGAGCAGTGTGCGGCGCTCACCAAGGAGGCGCTCTGGATGGTCGCGACCTCGCGGGGCCGGCAGCTCGACGCGTACCTCGTGCACGACATCGCGTTCCACCGCGTCGTACTGCGTGCATCAGGCAACGAGATGTTCGCCCGGCTCGGTGATGTGGTGGCCGAGGTCCTCAGCGGACGCACGAGGCACCAGGTGATGTTCGAGGATCCGGACCCGGCGGCCGTCACCCTGCACGTCCAAGTCGCGGAAGCCGTAAGGGAAGGCGACGCGCCGCGGGCGGAGCGGCTGACTCGCGAGATCGCCGTCGGCGCCCTCCAGGAGCTCGACGTACTCGCCCCGTAAAGCACCCACATTGTCCATCCCCTTATCCTTTTGTTCGCTTTAAATCAACTTGCTGAACACTCTTGACGCTTGTATGTCCGACCTCCGAGCATTCTCCGCATGGTCTTGTCAGACAGCCGGACAGGTGGCGGCGCACCCCGGCGCATCAGCGCGATGGAAGCCGTCCTCACCCACCTCCGGGACGCCATAGAGCGGGGTGAACTCGCCATCGGTGAGAAACTCCCCACGGAGGCCGAGCTCGGAAAGCGCTTCGAGGTCAGCCGCTCCGTAGTACGCGAGGCCCTGCGCGCGCTCCAGGCGCTCGGCCTCACGGTGTCGCGGGCCGGCAAGGGTACGTACGTCGCGGCCAGTGGACCGGACCAGAACCCGATCTTCGGCGCGTACTCCGCCCGGGACCTGCTCGAAGTGCGACGGCACGTCGAGATCCCCGTGGCGGGTTACGCTGCTGTGCGGCGAACGCAGGACGACGTAGACCTGCTGACCCACCTGATCGGGAAGATGGAGCAGGAGACCGACCCCGCCGCCTGGGTGGCACTGGACACGCTCTTCCACATTTCCATCGCCCAGGCGTCCGGCAACCCTGTCTTCCACAAGATCATCGAAGAGATCAGGGACGCCCTTGCCCGGCAGTCCACCTTCCTGAACCAACTCGGGGACCGACGACGCCAGTCGGACCTCGAGCACCGGGCACTTGTAGAGGCGATCGTCGGCGGCTCCGAGGGAGCGGCGGTGCAGGCCATGGCCGCGCACCTCGAACTCGTCGAAATCACTCTCAACACGATCGTGCGGCCCGGTACCGCACACCCCCCAAATGAAGGCGAAGAAACAGCATGAGCGACCGCATCCTCCCTGCGGCCCCCGCCGGTCCCGCCGATCCCGTATCGACATCCCCACATGTCGACGCGGGTGACGAGGGTTACAGCAAAGACCTGAAGTCCCGCCACATCAACATGATCGCGATCGGCGGGGCGATAGGCACCGGCCTGTTCCTGGGCGCCGGCGGCCGCATGGCCGGAGCGGGTCCTTCCCTGGCCATCGCGTACGCCATCTGCGGCGTCTTCGCCTTCTTCGTCGTGCGCGCGCTCGGCGAACTGGTCCTCTACCGCCCCTCCTCCGGAGCGTTCGTCTCCTACGCCCGTGAATTCATGGGCGAGAAGGGCGCCTTCGCCGCCGGCTGGCTGTACTTCCTCAACTGGTCGACCACCGCTGTGGCCGACATCACAGCCGCCGCGACCTACGCCCACTTCTGGGCGATGTTCAGCGACGTACCCCAGTGGGTTCTGGCCCTGATCGCCCTCGCCGTCGTCCTCACCGCGAACCTCATCTCGGTGAAGTACTTCGGCGAGATGGAGTTCTGGTTCGCCATCGTCAAGGTCGCCGCCCTGGTCGTCTTCATGGCCATCGGCATCTACCTGGTCGCCACCCAGCACCAGCTCGACGGCCACACCCCCGGCTTCTCCATGATCAGCGACGGCGGCGGCCTCTTCCCGGTCGGGATGCTGCCGATGCTCCTCGTCATCCAGGGTGTCGTCTTCGCGTACGCCTCGGTGGAGCTGTGCGGCGTCGCCGCGGGCGAGACCAAGAACCCCGAGAAGATCATGCCGAAGGCGATCAACTCGATCATGTGGCGCGTGGGCATCTTCTACGTCGGCTCGGTCATCCTCCTGGCGCTGCTGCTCCCGTACACGGCGTACTCCGGCGACGAGAGCCCCTTCGTCACCGTCATGAACAAGCTCGGCGTCGCGGGCGCCGCGGACGTCATGAACCTGGTGGTCCTGACGGCGGCCCTGTCCAGCCTCAACTCGGGCCTGTACTCCACCGGCCGGATTCTGCGCTCGATGGCCCTGTCGGGCTCCGCGCCGAAGTTCACCGGCCGGATGAACAAGGGCCAGGTCCCGTACGGCGGCATCCTCCTCACGGCGGGCTTCGGTGTCCTGGGCGTAGGCCTGAACTACGTGATGCCCGGCGAGGCCTTCGAGATCGTCCTGAACTTCGCGTCGATCGGCATCCTCGGCACCTGGGGCATGATCATGCTCTGCTCGCTGCTGTTCTGGCACCGCGCGAAGGACGGCCGGGTCACGCGCCCGTCGTACCGTCTCCCGTGGGCCCCCTACACCCAGCTCGTCACCCTCTTCTTCCTCGCCAGCGTGGTCGTCCTGATGTGGTGGGGCGGCGGAGTCGGCCGTACGACCGTGATGTGCCTCCCGCTGATCGCGGCGGCGCTGGTGGGCGGCTGGTTCGTGGTCCGCAAGCGGGTAGCCGCGATAGCGGCAGAACGCAAGACCGCGTAAGCCCGCCCTGCGGACCTGCCCCCCACTCCCCCCCGAACCGGGGGGCAGCCCTGGCCTCCGGACGCCCCCCCGGACGCGCTCCGGACGCCCTCCGGGCGTGTCCTCAAACGCCGGACGGGCTTGTTCCCCGCCAGACGGCCGCCCTGTCGGCGCGGCTAACCCAGAGCCGCGCCGACACCCCACCTACACCCCCACCCTGAGCCATCCCCCCAGCCCCGCGCCCCCGGCCCCGCCCGCCCCCACGCCCTCTCGCGCCGGCGCCCGCCAGCCGTGCCGCGCCAGCCATGCGATGTCGCATGCCGTGCCGGGCGTCCGCGCCGGGCCACCCGCGCAGCCCTTGCCGGGCGGACCGTGCGTGCCGCCTGTGCCGGCACCGTCCGCGCCAGCCGTGCTGGCCGCACCGCGCCGCACGCGCCAACCGTGCCGGGGGTGCGGTGCCGGGCGTGCGTGCCGCACCGTCCGCGCCAGCGTGCTGGCTGCACGGCGCCGCCGCGCCAACCGTCCGGTGCCGTGCCGTGCCGTACCGGGGGTTCGCGCCGCACCGTCCGCGCCAGCCGTGCTGGCCGCACCGCGCCGCCCGCGCCAGCCGTGCCGGGGCGGGCGTCCGCGCCGCGTCGGCCGTGTCTGCCGGCCGCCCCCCGCCCCCGCATCCAGCCCGTCCGGCGTTTGAGGACCGGGGGCTGGGGCGGAGCCCCGGTTACGGGAAGGGGCGGGTAGGGGAAAGAACCGCCCCGCCGCCACCAGCACGCGCTGGCGGCGATGTGCGGGCCGACGCGCCCCCTCCGCCACCACTCGCCCACCCATGCGCGGCCCTTACGACAACACCGTTGACCTGTGGAGACCCCGGAGAGGAGAGTTCGATGATCACTCGTGGCCCACCGAACGGAGCCGCACATGCCGCACACACCGCATACGCCGCACACCCCCCGCACCCCCGCCGACCTGGTCTTCACCGGCGGCCCCGTCCTCACCCTGGACGCCGCCCGCAGCCGCGCCACCACCGTCGCCGTCACGGGCGAGCGCGTCACCGCCGTCGGCCACGACGAGGTACGCGATCTCATCGGGCCCAGGACCGAAGTGGTCGACCTCGCCGGGAAACTCCTCGTCCCCGGCTTCCAGGACGCACACATCCACCCCGTATCGGCCGCCCTCGAACTGGCCCAGTGCGACCTGACGGCCGCCCGCACGGCAGCGGAGACAGTGGACGCGGTACGGGCGTACGCCGAGGCCCGCCCCGAAGAGGAGTGGATCACCGGCGGCGGCTGGTCCATGGAGGCCTTCGAAGGCGGCGCCCCCACCAAGGACCTGCTCGACGCCGTCGTCCCCGACCGCCCCGTCTACCTCCCCAACCGCGACCACCACGGCGCCTGGGCCAACAGCCGCGCCCTGAGCCTCGCCGGCATCGACCGCGCCACCCCCGACCCGGCTGACGGCCGTATCGAACGGGACGCCCACGGTGAGCCCACCGGCCTCCTCCAGGAGGGCGCCATGGACCTGGTCGCCCGCCTCACCCCGCCCTCCACGCCCGCCGGCCGGCTCGCCGCCCTGCTCCACGCCCAGCGACTGCTCCACTCGTACGGCATCACCGCCTGGCAGGACGCCATCGTCGGCACCTTCGGCGCGATGGACGACCCCGCCGACGCCTACACCGCCGCCGCCCGCGACGGCTCACTCACCGCACGCGTCACCGGCGCCCTGTGGTGGGACCGCGAGCGAGGCGCCGAACAGATACCCGAACTCGTCGCACGGCGCGAGGAGTTGAGCGACGGCCGGTTCCGCGCCGGTTCGGTGAAGATCATGGTGGACGGAGTCGCCGAGACGGGCACCGCCGCCCTCCTCACCCCCTACCTGGACGGCTGCGGCTGCCCCACCGCCAACCGCGGCACCAGCTTCATCGACCCCACCGACCTGCGCCGGTACGTCACCGAACTGGACGCCCTCGGCTTCCAGGCCCACTTCCACGCCCTCGGCGACCGCGCCGTACGCGAGGCACTGGACGCCGTCGAGGCGGCCCGCGCCGCCAACGGATGGCGCGACACCCGCCCCCACCTCGCCCACCTGCAAGTCGTCCACCCCGACGACATCGGCCGCTTCCGCCAACTCGGCGCCACCGCCAACATCCAGCCCCTGTGGGCCGCGCACGAACCGCAGATGGACGAGCTGACCATCCCCTTCCTGGGGCCGGAGCGAGCCGGCCACCAGTACCCCTTCGCCGCGCTGCTGCGCTCCGGCGCCACGCTGGCGGCGGGCAGCGACTGGCCGGTCAGCAGCCCCGAGCCGCTGCACGGCATCCACACCGCGGTCAACCGCGTCGAGCCCGGCGGCACGGGCCCCGTCTTCCTCCCGGAACAGCGCATCAGTCTGACCGCCGCACTCGCCGCCTACACGGCGGGCTCCGCCCACGTGAACCACCTCGACGACACCGGCAGCGTCCGCGCCGGAGCCCTGGCCGACCTGGTGGTCCTGGACCGCGACCCGTACGCCGCGCCCCCCGAGGAGATCGCCGCGACCCGCGTGGCCCGTACCTACGTGGGCGGACAGCAGGTCTACGACGCCGGTCTGTAGAGCGAGTACGGTGCGGATGCGGTGCCCGTACTCGTCGCACGAGGAAGGAAGTTGACGTATGACACAACAGGTCCAAGGGGTCGTCGCACCGGGAAAGAACGAGCCGGTGCGGGTCGAGACCGTCCTCGTCCCCGACCCGGGGCCCGGCGAGGCCGTCGTGAAGATCCAGGCGTGCGGCGTCTGCCACACCGACCTGCACTACAAGCAGGGCGGCATCAACGACGACTACCCCTTCCTCCTCGGCCACGAGGCGGCGGGCATCGTCGAGTCCGTCGGTGAGGACGTCACCGAGGTCACCCCCGGCGACTTCGTCATCCTCAACTGGCGCGCGGTGTGCGGCCGCTGCCGGTCCTGCCTGCGCGGTCGCCCCCAGTACTGCTTCGACACCCACAACGCGCAGCAGAAGATGACCCTGCTCGACGGCACCGAACTGTCCCCGGCACTCGGCATCGGAGCGTTCGCGGAGAAGACCCTGGTCGCGGCCGGCCAGTGCACCAAGGTCGACCCGTCCGTCTCACCCGCCGTCGCGGGCCTGCTCGGCTGCGGCGTCATGGCGGGCATCGGCGCCGCCCTCAACACCGGCCAGGTCGGCCGGGGCGACTCGGTCGCCGTCATCGGCTGCGGCGGCGTCGGGGACGCGGCGGTCGTCGGCGCCAGGCTCGCGGGCGCGGCGAAGATCATCGCCGTCGACATCGACGACCGGAAGCTGGAGACCGCCCGCACCATGGGCGCCACCCACACCGTCAACTCCCGCTCCACCGACCCCGTCGAAGCCATCCGCGAGCTCACCGGCGGACACGGCGCCGACGTCGTCATCGAGGCGGTGGGCCGCCCGGAGACGTACAAGCAGGCCTTCTACGCCCGCGACCTGGCCGGCACCGTCGTCCTCGTCGGCGTCCCCACCCCCGACATGCGGCTCGACCTGCCGCTCATCGACGTCTTCGGCCGGGGCGGCGCCCTCAAGTCCTCCTGGTACGGCGACTGCCTGCCCTCCCGCGACTTCCCGATGCTGATCGACCTGCACCAGCAGGGCCGCATCGACCTCGCCGCCTTCGTCACCGAGACCATCGGCCTCGGCGACATCGAGAAGGCCTTCGCGCGCATGCACGAGGGCGACGTACTGCGCTCGGTGGTGGAGTTCTCATGACGGCCGCATCCGCACCCTCACCCGCACGCATCGACCACCTCGTCACCTCGGGCACCTTCTCCCTCGACGGCGGCACCTGGGACGTCGACAACAACGTCTGGATCGTCGGCGACGACACCGAGGCCATCGTCATCGACGCGGCCCACGACGCCGAAGCCATCGCCGCCGCACTCGGCGGCCGTACGCTGCGCGCCATCGTCTGCACGCACGCCCACAACGACCACATCGACGCCGCCCCGGCCCTCGCCGAGGCCACGGGCGCACCGATCCTCCTCCACCCCGGCGACCTGCCCCTGTGGAAGCAGACCCACCCGGACCGCGCCCCCGACGGCGAGCTCACCGACGGCCAGGCCCTCACCGTCGCCGGCACCACGCTGACCGTCCTGCACACCCCCGGCCACGCGCCCGGCGCGATCTGCCTGTACGCCCCGGAGCTGACCACCGTCTTCACCGGCGACACCCTCTTCCAGGGCGGCCCCGGCGCCACCGGACGCTCCTTCTCGGACTTCCCGACGATCGTCGGCTCGATCCGCGACCGGCTGCTCACCCTGCCGCCGGAGACCGGGGTAAGAACCGGCCACGGCGAAGGCACCACGATCGGCGCCGAGGCTCCGCACCTCCAGGAGTGGATCACCAGAGGGCACTGAAAAACAGAAGAACCCCCAGTTCGACTG
>NZ_AUBE01000020.1 GCF_000429085.1 Streptomyces flavidovirens DSM 40150
CGCATGCCTAGCCTCGAAGTTTCGTGACGGTCCGCCGGCGGAGTCGGTGGACCGTTTTCGTGCTGTGAACTGAGGCTGTGCAGGCTGAGATCCCGAGTGTCGTCTCGGGCGGACGCCGGGTTCCACTGCTCCGGGGTGGAGGGTTCTTTCGCAGGGACGGGTGAATCTGCTGATCAGCCGAGGTTCGGGAGGAGTGCGAGTCAGCCGAGAGCTGCGGTAATGTGGCTGGTCCAGGGCCAGTGCCGGGCCAGGCGGAGGATCCGGCGGCGGCCGGTGGTCACGAGCTGTCCAGCCGTGCTGAGCAGACGAAGCCGCAGGCGGCGGGGCTCCCAGAGTATGGCTTCGCCGGCCAGCGCGAGCATGGGCATCCAGGCCAGCAGGTCGAGACCGATCTGCACGATCTCCAGCCAAACCCGGTTTTGTGCCATGCGCTTGAGGGGCAGGTTGCGCAGACCGGTGGCCCGGGCGGCCCGGATGCGGTCCTCGGCCCTGGCCCGCAGCCGGTGACGGAGCTCGAGCTCGGCGATCGGCCGGCCGGGCGTGTTGGTGGCGAAGCAGGTGAGCCTCATGCCGTCCGCGTCCGTGAGCCTCAACTGGGCCCCAGCCTTCTTGTAGGTGCGAGAGGTCCTCGTGCAGGGAGTAGGCCATGGCCCAGTCGCTCGTCTGGTAAGAGTCGGCCGGCAGGACTCCTTCACGGAGTCCCACAGCCGCTTTGCGATGGGGTGCCAGGGGCGATCGCGGCCGGTATCTCCGTGGGTCGGCGACGCCGCGAGTCACGGACTGGACACCGTTACCCTTGCGCTCTCGGGGTGGGCGAGGTCGGTCTCGCGGTTGGGTACAGGGCAATGCCTCAGCCACCCCTCTGACGCGCAAACGGGCTTGATTTGGGCCTCGTTGTCAGTGGTGCGCGCTAGCCTCACGGCATGGCACAAGGGCGGATGGCTGTTCCCGCAGGGGTGAAGCGTGCAGTGCTGGTTGAGGCAGGGCATCGATGTGCGATCCCTACCTGTCGGGCCAGTACAACGGAGTTCGCGCACATCAAGCCGTGGAGAGTGGTGCGCGAGCACAGGTTCGAGAATCTCATCGCGCTATGCCCCACCTGTCACACACGCTTTGACAAGGGAGAGATCGACCAGAAGGCGATGGCCCAGTACAAGGCCAACCTTGGGATCATCAACGGCCGCTACGGAGAGATCGAGCAGCGAGTGCTCACCCTGTTTGCTGAGAACCCAGACATCAACTCCGTTCCGATGCCGGCTGCCTCCGACGTCATGATGATGCACTTGGTGAAGGACGGTCTGTTCACGCGAGGCTTGAGATCCAACCTCGGAATCCTTATTCCCAACGGCGCAAACGCCGTGATCGACTTCGCGGGCGGAACGCAGGAGTTCTACAGCATCACAGAGAAGGGCCGCGACGTTGTGGCCAGACTCGTCGAGGCACGCTCACTGAGCTGACATCAGAGCGAACCACTTACGAGTTGGTGCGTGATAGCGGGTGGGCATGCTCTGCTGGTGAAGGGCACGGTGGATCGTTCGGTTCTGGCACATCCGTTGTTCACGGGGATCTCGTGGGCTCATTTGTCTTCTCTGACAGTGGAGTTGGCGGGGTCGTGGGTGGCAGAGGTCGAGGGCCGTCGGCACCAAACGCGGGGCGGTGCGAGGAAGCGGGCGCCGGGGGCTGGGGCTCGTCATCGGCTGGTGTTCGTGGACCGGGTGGTGGCCACGCTGATCCACTTGCGCCATGACCTTCCGCACGCGGTGCTGGCCTTGATGTACGGAGTGGACCGCTCCACGGTCACCCGGGCGGTGGGTGAGGTACGTGGTCTCCTGGCCGGGCGGGGGTTCGCTGTCCCGGACCGGCCTGGTGTGCGCCTGCGCACTTTGGAGGATGTGTTCGCGTACGCCCAGGCCGAAGGTGTTGAGCTGCTTCTGGATGCCACCGAGGTTCAGGTCCGCCGCCCGGCGGCAGGCCGCGGCGGCCGGCGGGCGTTCGTCTCGGGCAAGAAGAAACAGAACACGATGAAGGCGACGGTCATCGCCGACGACCAGGGCCGCACTCTGTGGACGGATGCACTGCGGCCGGGCCGGATGCACGACGCGACTGCCGCCCGCACTGCCGGAATCGGCAGATGCTTCGACCACTTCGACCAGGTCCGCGTCCTCCTCGACGACGGCTACCTCGGACTGAGCAAAGATCACCGGGGCCAAGCCCTGACCCAGCCCCGCAAGCTACGGCCAGGCGCAACCCTGCCCTTCCTCGAACACAACGAACGCCGACGACACGAGCACTCCTCGCAGCGGATCACCGTCGAACACGCCCTCGCCGACCACAAACGCTGGAAACAACTCCAGCGCTGGACCCACCGCCGCGACCGCCTCCCCGACACCTACCAAGCCATCGCCACCCTGGTATCCGACCGCACCGCCACCGCCTGACGCAGGACATGAGCAGGGCAAACACGTCTCACCCGCTATCACGCACCAACTCGTTAGGGCTCGCAGAGAATCAACGTGTTGCTTCCCATGGGCGAGCTCGTTCACGTGGTATGCGCATACCTGACGAGACTCGAGATCAACTCGCCATCAAGTTCGGGGTGTTGTTCCCGCATCTGGACGAGCGGCAGCGGCGGCTGGTGATGGGGGCCGAGGCTCGGATCCTTGGCCACGGCGGTATCCGGGCGGTCGCGCGGTCGGCCCAGGTCAGCGAGACGACGGTCCGGAAGGGGGTGGACGAGTTGGAGGCCGGCGAGGCCCCCTTGGGACGGGTACGTAGGCCCGGTGGTGGTCGGAAAAGGGCCGTGGACCTTGATCCGGGTCTGCGGCCCGCGCTGCTGGGACTGGTGGAACCTGACGAGCGGGGCGATCCGACCTCGCCATTGCGCTGGACGGTGAAGTCGACCAGGAATCTCGCGGCCGAGCTCACCCATCGAGGGCACAGGGTGAGCGCGGACACGGTTGGAGACCTGCTGCGTGAGGAGGGCTTCAGCCTGCAGGCCGGCGCCAAGATGCTCGAGGGCAAGCAGCATCCGGACCGTGACGCCCGCACTTGGGGTGCACATCCCAGCCGAAGGGGACGATCTCGGTATCGCGCAGGGGGACATCGGGCTCTGGCTCACCCTTGTTCTTGCCGGACTGGAAGCGGCAGATGTCGGCGTTCTGATCGCGCTCGCCGAGGGTCTGCCACAGAGCCTTGCGCTGCGCAGAGGTCAGGCTGATGCCGCGCGAACCGAGGTGCTTGCCCAGGTCGTTGAGAAAGTCCTCGCGGTTGAGGTACTGGCCCCCGTTGAAGGACTTCAAGGCGCCGATGAGGCCGTCGAGGGTGCCGAGGATCTTGTGCTCAGCGACGAGGGCGACACGCTCGGGTGTGGTCTCGAAGTTCCGCCGCAGTGGGCGCTCGACGGTGATCTGCCAGAAGGCGAAGTCGAGATTGTCGAAGATCTTGGAGGTGTCCGAGGACTCCATGTCCGCGTACTGCTGCAACACGCGCTCACGGGCGGCCTCGTCGATCTCGACTCGCTTGGAGCCCAGGGACGGCATCTTGGCACCCAGGGCGGTGGCGTCGATGAGCTGCACTTTGCCTTTGCGCTCAGGGCGCTTCTTGTTGTCGAAGATCCACAGGTAAGTGGGAATGCCGGTGTTGTAGAACATGTCGTTCGGCAGCGCGACGATGGCTTCGATCAAGTCGTTCTCCAGCAGCCATCCCCGGATGTTGCTGGAGCCGCTCCCGGCGCCGCCGGAGAACAGCGGGGAGCCGTTTAGGACGATGCCGGCGCGGGCTCCGCCGTCCTGGCTGTCAGCGGGGTTCATCTTGGCGATCGCGTGTTGGACGAACAGCAGGGCGCCGTCGGAGGTCGGGGGCAGGCCAGCCCCGAAGCGACCGGTGAAGCCCCTCTTGTGTTCCTTCTCCACGTCCTCGGCGATGTTCTTCCAGTCCACGCCGTAGGGCGGGTTGGAAAGGATGTAGTTGAACCTGTCGTCCGGGAACAGGTCCTTGGTCAGGGTGTTGCCCAGCGCAATGTTCTGGGGGTTCTGGCCCTTGGCGAGCATGTCGGAGCGGCACATGGCGTAGGACTCGGGGCGCAGCTCCTGCCCGTACAGGAGGAGCTCGGCGTCCGGGTTCATGCGGTGCAGGTGCTCCTCTGCCACGCTGAGCATGCCGCCGGTACCGACGGTGGGGTCGTAGATGCTGCGGATGGCATCGCCGGACAGCGCGTTGTCGTCCTCGGCGAACAGCAGGTCCACCAGCAGGTTGATCGCGTCGCGGGGGGTGTAGTGGTCACCGGACTCGGCGTTGGACGACTCGAAGTCCATGAAGATGAGGTGCTCGAACAGCTCGCCCATCTTGGAGTTCGGCACGGCCTCGGGAGACAGGTCCAGGTCGCGGAACTGGCGGACGATCGTAGCGAGGATGCCCCCCTTCCTCATGCGTTCGATGTGCTGGGGAAGATGGAAGTTCGCGAAGACGTCGATGTCGTTGCTGAACCCGCGTACGTACTCCAGCAGGTTGTCGGCCATGTCATCGCCGGAGTCGTACACAGAGGCCAAGGTGTGCTTCGTCGTGTTGTAGAACTTCACACCGCCGGTGGCCGACTTGATCGCCTTGACGCGCAGCACCTCGCTCGGCTCCCGAGCGATGATCGCGGCAACCTCATCTCGGTGGGGTGCCATGACGCACTCCAGGCGACGGAGGATCGTCATCGGCAGGATGATGTCACCCGCCTTGTTGCGGGCATAGACACCGCGCAGAGTGTCGGCAACGGCCCAGACGTCCTTCTTTAGGTCGACCACTTGCGTTGTTGTCCTTCCTGACACGGATGCAGCGGAGCACCTGATGAGAGGCTGACCAGTGACCACGCTGGTCCACACACGGAAATGTAGATGGTGCCACTGACAGGCCCGAAGCCATTCAACAAGTAGCGCCTGCCTTAGGTGAAAAGTCCACTCCACACCCGACCAGCCACGAACGGGAGATACTTGAACATAAAGGGGCAACAGGGGCGCGCACGCCTGACCCGTACGCCCCCGCGGCAATGACCCTGGCCGCACCCCAAGCAGCCCCCGCCGCCGCGCCCCCCAATAGCCAGGCAGCGAAGAGTCCGTCTCCGCCAGGCCATGAATGCCGGTGGCACGAGAGTCCTCCCGCGCCGAGGCGAGGGAATCCATGGCGAGAATCGCCTTGTCGCAGGAGCTACGAGAGTACGAGCGGCCCTCGCACAGTCGGAGCGGGAGCGACAGCGAGCCCGACAGGTGCGCTCGCCTGGGGCCGGAGTAGATCACCACCGCCGGCAGTGAGGCGCAGAACCTGCTGGACGTGCCGCACGGAAGCAGCGAAGCCGCTTGGCGTCACGAAGCTCCCAACAACCTGCACATCTACGTAGGCGGCAGATCTCCTGACCAGCCACACAGGACACCTGACGACCCATCAGAACGAGCGTCAAATGAGCGCCACGAGCGTCATTTCAGCGTCAAGATATCGCCCGTAACGCCCACAACGCACATAATGCGCACGCACAAAACCGCAGGTCAGGAGCCCTTCGCGGCCGGTTCAAGGATGGCGACGCACTCCACGTGGTGGGTCATCGGGAACAAGTCGAAGGCGCGCAGCGTGCGCGGCTTGTAGCCCGCGTCGCGGAAGTACGCCAGGTCGCGGGCCAGGGCTGCCGGGTCGCAGGCGACGTATGCGATGCGGCGGGCGCCCAGGGAGGCCAGGTGCTTCACCGTCTGCTTGCCCGCGCCCGCGCGCGGCGGGTCCAGGACGATCAGGTCGGTCTCGGTGATGCCGGTGCGCGGGAGCACCTGCTCCACCTTGCCCTGCTCGATGCGTACGTACTCCATGTCCTGGAGGTTGTGCCTGGCGTCCTCGACGGCGCGCTTCGAGGTCTCGATGCCGAGCACCGCGCCCTTGTCGCCGATGCGCTCGGCGATCGCGCCCGCGAACAGGCCCACGCCGCAGTACAGGTCGAGCGCCGACTCGCCCTTCCTCGGCATCAGGCCCTGCATGACGGCCTTGATGAGGATGTCGGGCCCCTGCGGGTGGACCTGCCAGAAGCCGCCCATGCCAACGCGGTACGTGCGCCCGTCCGCCCGCTCGCGCACGAAGGCGCGGCCGTGCACCCGGTGTACTCCGCCGTCCTTCTCCTCCACGCGGAGGACCGAGACCGGCTTGTCGAGTTCGACGAGGGGCAGGCGGCCGCCCGGTCGGGGGGTGAGAACCACCTGGCGGTCGTTCGAGCCGGTGGCCGCGATCGCCTCGACCGACGCCATCTGGGGCCAGTCCTGCTTCTCGATGCCGAGCTCGCTGACGCCCGGTGCGGCGATCATGCAATGGTCGATGGGCTGTACATCGTGCGAGCGGTGCTTGCGCAATCCCGCCCGGCCGTCGGGGTCGACGGCGTACTGCACGCGCGTGCGCCAGGCAGGGACCTCACCCTGCGGGAGCTTGTCGCCCGGTGCCGGCATGACGGTGCCGTCCCAGCCGGCCTCCTCCGGCGTGAGGCCCGCGAGGCGCATGAGCTGCTCGGCGATGACCTCGCCCTTGAGCCTGCGCTGCGCGCCCGGCTTTGCGTGCTGCCAGTCGCAGCCGCCGCACTTGCCGGGGCCGGCGAACGGGCACGGTGCCTCGATGCGGTCCTTCGACGCCTCTATGACCTCGACCGCGTCGGCGCGCAGGTACCGGGAGGACTCCCCGCCGTCCGTCACGCGGGCGCGGACCTTCTCGCCGGGCAGCGCGTGCCGTACGAACAGGACGCGGCCCTCGTCGGTGCGGGCGATGCAGTGGCCGCCGTGGGCGACCGGGCCGACCTCGACCTCGTACTCGGTCCCTACGAGCCCTACGAGGGAATCGGCCGATGCGGCCGGTTCAGCCGACTTGACCGACTCCGCCGATTCCTTCGCGTCCTTGGAATGTGACTGCATTGCGGGGTGACTCCAGGGATCAAAGGGGTACGGCCGGACTTCAGCCCACCAGTCTACGTGGGAGTCGTCCGGCCGTTCACCACGTCATTGCGTCAGCGTCGCCCCTGCCGTCAGCGCTTGCCGTTCGGCTCCTTCGGGCGGACCCGGTCCACCGGTCCGCGCCGCACCGCACCCGGCGCGTTCCACTCCTGGCGCTTCTTCGCCCGCTCCTTCGCCAGCTCCGAGGACTGGAGCTGGTACGGCACCGAGGTCACCATCACACCCGGCGTGAACAGCAGCCTGCCCTTGAGCCGCAGCGCGCTCTGGTTATGGAGGAAGTGCTCGTACCAGTGGCCCACCACGTACTCCGGGATGTAGATGCTGATCGCGTCCCGCGGGCTCTCCCGCCGCAGCCCCTTCACGTAATCGATGATGGGCCGCGTGATCTCGCGGTACGGCGAGTCGATGATCTTCAGCGGCACGTTGATGCCGCGCCGCTCCCACTCGTCCTTGAGCGCCTTGGTCTCGGCCGGGTCGACGCTGACGCTGAGCGCCTCAAGGCGGTCGGAGCGCGTCAGCTTGGCGAAGGCCAGGGCCCGCAGCGTCGGCTTGTGGACCTTGGAGACCAGGACGATGGAGTGGACGCGCGACGGGCGGACGCTGTCGTCGGACGGGCCCTCGTCGGCGGCGATCTCCTCGGAGACGCGGTCGTAGTGCTTACGGATCGCACTCATCGTCCCGTAGAAGATCACCATGCCGAGCAGCGCGACCCACGCGCCGTGCGTGAACTTGGTGGCCAGTACGACGACCAGCACAAGGCCCGTGAAGAAGGCGCCGAAGGTGTTGATCGCCCGCGAGCGGATCATACGGCGGCGCGCGGCCGGGTCCCGTTCCGTCCGCAGGTGGCGGTTCCAGTGCCGCACCATGCCGATCTGGCTGAGCGTGAAGGAGACGAAGACGCCGACGATGTAGAGCTGGATGAGCCGGGTCGAGTCGGCGTCGTAGATCCACACGAGCAGGATGGCCGCGCCCGCGAGCAGCACGATGCCGTTGGAGAACGCGAGGCGGTCGCCGCGGGTGTGCAGTTGGCGCGGCAGGTAGCGGTCCTGCGCGAGGATCGAGCCGAGCAGCGGGAAGCCGTTGTACGCCGTGTTGGCGGCCAGGAAGAGAACGAGCGCGGTGGCCGCCGCCAGCAGGACGAAGAAGAACGTACCGTCACCGAAGACGGCCGCCGCGACCTGCGAGATCACCGGGTCCTGGACGTACTCGGAGCCGACGGCGACGCCGTTGTGGAGCAGGTCCTTCGCCGGGTTCTCGGCCATCTTCACGTCGGTGGCCATGGCCAGGCCGATGATGCCGCAGAACATCGTGACGGCCAGGCCGCCCATCAGGGCCAGTGTCGTGGCGGCGTTCTTGCTCTTGGGCTTGCGAAAGGCGGGCACGCCGTTGCTGATCGCCTCGACGCCGGTGAGCGCCGCACAGCCGGAGGAGAACGCCCGCAGCAGCAGGAAGACCAGGGCGAAGCCGGCCAGGCCCTGGTGTTCGGGCTTGATCTCGAAGTCTGAGGTCGGGGCGTGCATGGTGTCGCCCATGACGATGCCGCGGTAGGCGCCCCAGGCGATCATGATGAAGACGCCCGCCACGAAGACGTACGTGGGGATCGCGAAGAGCTTCCCCGACTCCCTCACCCCGCGCAGGTTCATGAGCGTCAGCAGCACGATGATGCCGATCGCGCACATCACCTTGTTCTCGACGACGAAGTGGATCGCCGAACCGAGGTTCTCCACTCCCGACGAGATCGACACGGCCACGGTGAGGACGTAGTCGACGAGCAGGGCACTGGCGACGGTCAGTCCCGCCTTGGGGCCGAGGTTCGTGTTGGCGACCTCGTAGTCGCCACCGCCGCTCGGGTAGGCGTGCACGTTCTGGCGGTACGAGGCCACCACCGTGAACATCAGCACCACGACGGCGACCGCGATCCACGGACTGAAGTGGTACGCCGACACACCCGCGATGGAGAGCACCAGGAGCACTTCTCCTGGTGCGTACGCCACGGAGGAGAGCGGGTCGGAGGCGAAGACGGGAAGTGCGATGCGCTTGGGGAGAAGGGTCTCTCCCAGCCTGTCGCTGCGCAGCGCCCGGCCGATCAGGATCCGTTTGGGCACGTCGGTCAGTTTGGACACGCAGAGGATCGTAAGCGTTCGAAAAGGACACCGCCCACCCACCCACCCCTCTGAGCGGTGGAAACTTCCATATCTGCCACACTCTCCCCGTCTTCGCCATGATCAGGGAGCGTCTGAACGGGATGGCTCTCGCACATCGGCCTCACCGCCGTCCGTCACCGCCGTCCGTCAGGACGTGGTCCGGACGGCCGGGCACGCCGTGCGCCTCGCGGTCGAACGCGTCGACGACAGCTCGCTCGCGCCGCGCGAAACCGTCCTCGACCCCAAGCTGGTGGTACGGGGCACGAGCGGCCCCGCCAGGGCGTGACGCTACGGTGGACGAAGACAGGGGCGAGGCTGTACCGGGCACTGTTGCCCGCGCCACCCCCGGTGAGCCGAGAAGGAAGATGTGAGCAGGGTGTTTGTGCAGGTCAGTGGGGCGACCAGGAGTGCGGGGTAACGGACGATGCACGTCGTCATCATGGGCTGCGGGCGAGTGGGAGCCGCGCTCGCGCAGAACCTGGAGCAACAGGGGCACACCGTCGCGGTGATCGACCAGGACCCCACGGCCTTCCGCCGCCTGGGGTCCGGCTTCGGTGGCCGCAGGGTCACCGGGGTCGGTTTCGACCAGGACACCCTCCGCGAGGCGGGGATCGAGGACGCCGGCGCGTTCGCCGCGGTGAGCAGCGGCGACAACTCCAACATCATCGCGGCCCGGGTGGCCCGCGAGATGTTCGCGATCGAGAACGTCGCGGCCCGTATCTACGACCCGCGGCGCGCCGAGGTGTACCAGCGCCTGGGCATCCCCACCGTCGCCACGGTCCGCTGGACCGCCGACCAGATGATGCGCAGGCTGCTGCCGTCCGGGGCCGAACCGCTGTGGCGCGACCCGAGCGGCGGTGTGCAGCTCGCCGAGGTGCACACCTCCCCCGCCTGGATCGGGCACAAGATCAGCCGGCTCCAGGAGGAGACGGGCGTACGGGTCGCCTTCCTCACCCGGCTGGGCGAGGCCGTCCTGCCGACCTCCCAGACGGTGCTGCAGGAGGGTGACCTCGTCCACGTGATGATGCGTACGGAGGACATCGCGAAGGTCGAGGCGGCCTGCTCGCACGGCCCCGAGGAAGGCGGTCAGGGATGAGGGTCGCTATTGCCGGAGCCGGCGCGGTGGGACGTTCCATCGCGGGCGAGCTGCTGGAGAACGGTCACGAGATCCTGCTCATCGACAAGGCGCCGACCGCCATCTCGGTGGAGCGTGTGCCGCTCGCCGAGTGGCTGCTGGCCGACGCCTGCGAGATCACCTCGCTCGACGAGGCGGCGCTCCAGCGCTGCAACGTGGTGATCGCGGCGACGGGTGACGACAAGGTCAACCTGGTCGTGTCCCTGCTCGCGAAGACCGAGTACGGCGTGCCGCGGGTCGTGGCCCGCGTCAACAACCCCAAGAACGAGTGGCTGTTCACCGAGGCCTGGGGTGTCGATGTCGCGGTCTCCACACCGCGTCTGATGTCGGCGCTGGTCGAGGAGGCGGTGAGTGTCGGCGATCTCGTACGGCTGCTCCGCTTCAGCCACGGCGACGCCAACCTCGTCGAGCTGACGCTGCCGCCCGAGTCGGCGCTGGCCGGCACGCAGGTCGGGGACGTGGACTGGCCCGAGGACACCTCGCTGGTCACCATCATCCGCGGTACGCGCGTGCTCACGCCGAGCCAGGAGGAGACCCTGGAGGCGGGCGACGAGCTGCTGTTCGTGGCCGCTCAGGCGCGCGAGGAGCAACTGGAGGACCTGCTGTCGGTCCGCAAGACGGACGCGGCGAGCTGAGTCGGTACGTACGTACGTGTGTGGGGCCCGGAACCAAGACGGTTCCGGGCCCCACACACGTACGTACCGGAAATCAGGCCTCGCGCCGCGCCGCCGCGGCAGCCGCCTTGCGCTCCTTCTCGGCCTTCTCCTGCGCCTCCATCTCCGCGAACACGTCGATGGGCGGCGGGGCCTTCGCCAGGAAGACCCACGTCAGGTAGACCGCGAGCAGGAACGGCGGGATCTTCAGCGCGACCAGGACCCAGCCGAGCTGGGTGGTGTCGGCCCACCAGTACAGCGGGAAGAGGATCGCGCACTTGGCGAGCAGGATCAGGCCCCAGGCCCAGCTCGCCTTGGCGTACGCCTTCTTGCGTCCCGGGTTCCGCGTCCGCCAGGAGAGGTTCTCCTTGAAGATCGGGCCGAGGATGAGGCCGATCAGCGGAACGCCCGCGAGCGTGGTCAGGATGTACGCGAGGGCGAGCCCCAGGGTGTAGATCATGCCCGGCAGGTAGAAGTCCTTCGCGTTGCCGGTCATCATCGCGAAGACGACACCGAAGGCGACTCCGAAGACGCCGCTGAAGGCGTGCTTGACGGTGTCCCGGCGGATCAGCCGTACGGCGACGAGCAGCAAGGACACCGCGAGAGCGGCGATGGCCGAGATGTGCAGGTCCTTGTTGATCGTGAAGATGGTGACGAACAGCAGACCGGGAAGCACGGTCTCCACCATGCCGCGCAGGCCGCCGAAGGCCTCGAACAGGGCCGCCTCGGTGACGGCCTTGGCTGCCTGGTCACCTTGGGCACCCTGGGCGCCTTGGGCGTCTGCGCCTTCGGTCTGTTCGCTGTCGTGGTCCGTCGCGGTCGGCTTGTCGAGAGACGTCACCGGCTACTCCTGTCCGAGCGGTCGGAGCTCGTATTTGGGATTGAAAAGCACCCGGCGGCCGTGGCTCATGGAGATCCGGCCCGAGGCGATGAGCCTGCGGCCCGGTTCTATGCCCACGATGGAACGGCGGCCCAGCCACACGACGTCCAGGGGCGCGGTGCCGTCGAACAGCTCCGCCTCCAGGGCGGGCACACCGGCCCGCGGACGCAGGGTGACCGTGCGCAAGGTACCAGTCACCCTCACCACCTGGCGGTCGTCGCAGTCGCAGATGCGTGAGCAACCCGCGGCCTCAGCGTCTTCCTGCAGCTCCGCGGAGTGCAGGTCCTGCTGCGAGGTGGACAGCCGGTCAAGCATCCGGCGGAACCGGCCGGCAGGCTTCTCCGAACGTGGTACGGCACTCATACACGAAGCCTACCGGGGAGCGGGCCGCCCCGGATCACCCCGGATTCCGGTCGTCGCTGCCGCTGCCGCTGCGGCTGCGGCTGCGGCTGCGGCTGCGGCTGCGGCTACGGCTACGGCTACGGCTACGGCTACCGCTCGAAGCGGTACCCCATGCCGGGTTCGGTGACGAAGTGCCTGGGGTGCGAGGGATCCGCCTCCAGCTTGCGGCGCAGCTGAGCCATGTAGACGCGCAGGTAGTTGGTCTCGGTGCCGTACGAAGGGCCCCAGACCTCCTGGAGCAGCTGCTTCTGGCTGACCAGCCGGCCCGTGTTCCGTACGAGCACCTCCAGGAGGTGCCATTCGGTGGGGGTCAGCCGTACGTCCCTGCCGTCACGGTTCACCTTCTTGGCGGCCAGGTCGACGGTGAAGTCGCCCGCGTCGACTATCACGTCGTCCTCAGCCCCGCCCGTCGGCTCGGCCCTGCGGACCGCGGCGCGGAGCCTGGCCAGCAGCTCGTCCATGCCGAAGGGCTTGGTGACGTAGTCGTCGGCCCCGGCGTCCAGCGCCTCGACCTTCTCGTCGGAGGTCTGGCGGGCGGAGAGCACCAGGATCGGTACGCGGGTCCAGCCGCGCAGGCCCTTGATCACCTCCACACCGTCCATGTCGGGCAGGCCGAGGTCAAGGACGACCACGTCGGGGTGGCGGGCGGCGGCGAGCTGGAGCGCGGTCGCCCCGTCGGGGGCCGCGTCCACTTCGTACTTGCGCGCCTTCAGGTTGATCACGAGGGCGCGTACGATCTGCGGCTCGTCGTCGACCACGAGCACCCGGGTCATGGAGTGCCTGCCTTTCTGCTGGATGTACGTGGGGAGGTCCGTGTGGAGGTACGTGTGGAGGTACGTGTCGATGCACGGGCGGGGAGACCGGGTCGTACCGGCGTGTGCCCTGCGACCGCCTTGAGGGTGAGGACCATCGTCATGCCGCCGCCGGGCGTGTCCTCGGCGGTGAGCGTGCCGCCCATGGCTTCGGCGAAGCCGCGGGCGACCGCGAGCCCGAGGCCCACTCCGGCGCCGCGCGGGGCGTCGCCGTAGCGCTGGAACGGCTCGAATATCCGGTCCTTCTCGTCGTCGGGGACACCGGGGCCGCGGTCCGCGACGCGCAGTTCGACGCGGTCGCCGAGCGCGCTGGCGGCGACGGAGACGGGGACGCCGACGGGGCTGTACTTCACGGCGTTCTCGACGATGTTGGCGACGGCGCGTTCGAGGAGGCCGCGGTCGACGGCCACCATCGGCAGGCTCTCCGGGATGTCGAGGCCGACGCTCTCGGCGGGTACGCCCACAAGCGCCATCGGGACGACCTCGTCCAGGTCGGTCTCGCGGATGAGCGGAGTGACGGTTCCGGTCTGGAGCCTGGACATGTCGAGGAGGTTGCCGACCAGGTGGTCGAGGCGGTCGGCGCCGTCCTCGATGCCCGCGAGCAGTTCGGCCTCGTCGGCCTCCGACCAGGACACGTCGTCGGAGCGCAGGGACGAAACGGCGGCCTTGATGGCGGCGAGCGGCGTACGCAGGTCATGGCTGACGGCGGCGAGCAGGGCGGTGCGGATGCGGTTGCCCTCGGCGAGTTTGCGCGCCCCCTCGGCCTCGCCCACCAGGCGCTGCCTGTCGAGTACGACGGCTGCCTGGGCGGCGAAGGCGCCGAGCACCCGGCGGTCCTCGGCGGGCAGGACGCGGCCGGAGAGCGCGAGCGCCATGTGGTCGCCGACGGGCATGTCCACGTCGGCGTCCTCGGGGCGCGTGACCGGGTCGGGGCCGACGCTGCCCGCGCAGGTCCAGGGGTCGACGTCGCTCGCCCGTTCGAGCAGGGCGACCGACCGCATGGCGAAGGTCTCGCGGACCCGCTCCAGCAGGGCGTCCAGGGTCGTCTCGCCGCGCAGGACACTGCCCGCGAGGAACGAGAGGATCTCGGACTCGGCGCGCAGCCGGGCGGCCTGGTGGGTGCGGCGGGCCGCCAGGTCGACCACGGAGGCGACCGAGACGGCCACCGCGAAGAAGATCACGATCGCGACGATGTTCTTCGGGTCGCTGACCGTGAGGGTGTGGGTGGGCGGCGTGAAGTAGTAGTTCAGCAGGAGCGATCCCACGGCGGCCGATGCGAGCGCGGGCAGCAGCCCGCCGAGCAGGGCCGCGAGCACGGTGAGGAACAGGAACAGCAGGACGTTGTTGGCGAGCCCCGGACCGTGCTCCATGCTCGTGAGCAGCAGCGCGAGCAGGGCGGGAGCCACGACACCGACCAGCCATCCGGAGACGATCCGGGCCCGGCCGAGGCGGGCGCCGCGGGCGACGGGCAGGCCCCGGCCCTTGGCGACGTGGTCGTGGGTGACGATGTGGACGTCCAGGTCGGGCCCGGAGTCGCGGGCCACGGTGGCGCCGACTCCGGGCCCGAGGACGTACTGCCAGGCCTTGCGGCGGCTGGAGCCGAGCACGATCTGCGTGGCGTTGACGCCGCGCGCGAATTCGAGCAGGGCGTGCGGTACGTCGTCGCCTATGACGTGGTGAAACGTTCCGCCGAGGTCCTCGACGAGCGTGCGCTGTACGGCGAGTTCCCTGGGCGAGGCCGAGGTCAGGCCGTCGCTGCGGGCGATGTAGACGGCGAGGATCTCGCTGCCGGACCCCTTGGCGGCCATGCGGGAGGCGCGGCGGATGAGCGTACGGCCCTCGGGTCCGCCGGTGAGGCCGACGACGATGCGTTCGCGCGCCTGCCAGGTGGAGCGGATGTTGTGCTCGCCGCGGTACTGCTGGAGGTACTCGTCGACGCGGTCGGCGACCCACAGGAGCGCCAGCTCGCGCAGCGCGGTGAGGTTGCCGGGGCGGAAGTAGTGGGACAGAGCCGCGTCGAGTCTGTCCGGCTTGTATATGTTGCCGTGGGCCATGCGGCGGCGCAGGGCCTGGGGCGACATGTCGACGAGCTCGATCTGGTCGGCCCGCCGTACGACCTCGTCGGGCACGGTCTCCCGCTGCCGTACGCCGGTTATCGACTCGACGACATCGCCCAGGGACTCCAGGTGCTGGATATTGACCGTGGAGATGACGTCGATGCCGGCCTGGAGCAGCTCTTCGACATCCTGGCAGCGCTTGGCGTTGCGTGAGCCCGGAACGTTGGTGTGGGCGAGTTCGTCGACGAGGGCGACGGCGGGGCGGCGCCGGAGGACCGCGTCGACGTCCATCTCGGTGAAGACCGCGCCGCGGTACTCGATCTCGCGGCGCCCCACCTGCTCCAGTCCGTGCAGCATCACTTCGGTGCGGGGACGGTCGTGGTGCTCGACGAAGGCGACGACGCAGTCGGTGCCGCGCTCGACCCGCCGGTGGGCCTCGGCGAGCATGGCGTACGTCTTGCCGACACCGGGCGCCGCACCCAGGTAGATCCGAAGTTTGCCACGTCCCATGGCCCCATTGTCATCGCTGTCTCCAGGCAAAACGGACGCGGGGGGCGACTTCAGGTGCGTATTGACGAAGCCCTGATGCTCAGACGTGTTCGACGAGGTGGCCGTCGCCGAGTTCCAGGACCCGGTCGGCGAGGTCCAGGAGCTGGGCGTCGTGCGTGGCGACGAGCGCGGTCACGCCTTCGCTCCGTACGACCGCGCGCAGCAGCTCCATCACCGCGAGGCCGGTCTGTGCGTCGAGCTGGCCGGTGGGCTCGTCCGCGATCAGCAGCGCCGGCTTGTTGGCGAGTGCGCGGGCGATGGCGACGCGCTGCTGCTGGCCGCCGGAGAGCTCGCCGGGGCGCTGCGCGGCCTGGCCGGCGAGGCCGACGAGGGCGAGCAGCAGCTCGACGCGCTCCTCACGCACCTTCGGGTCGGTCCTGCGCAGCCGCATCGGTACGCCGACGTTCTCGGCGGCGGTGAGGATCGGGATCAGGCCGAAGGACTGGAAGATGAAGCCGATGCGGTCGCGGCGCAGTTCCAGGAGGCCGTTCTCGCCGAGGCCCGCCAGTTCGGTGCCGTCCACGGCGATGCGGCCGCGGTCGGCGGTGTCGAGGCCGCCGACCAGGTTGAGCAGGGTCGTCTTGCCGGAGCCCGACCGGCCCTTGAGCGCGACGAGCTGACCGCGCGGCACGGTGAAGGAGACGCCGCGCAGCGCGTGGACGGCCGCCGCTCCCGTGCCGTAGGAGTGGTGCAGATCCGTCACCTCGACCATGGGTCGCCCGGCCGATTCGCCAACGACCGCGGCGCCTGCGGCGCCCCTGGTGTTCTCGTTCACGCGTGCTCCCCCGTACGGTCGTTCGGCCGGGCGTCAGTATGGTCACCGCGCGCCCGGCCCCGCAACGGTCAGCCCGTGACCACGAGCTCCTTGAGCGCGATGTCGAGTGCGAGGACGTTCACCGCCGACAGGACGAGGGTCCAGCAGCGACCGGCCGTCCGTTGACGCCTCCCTTACGGCGACGGCCGCCGTCTTGACGAGTTTCGTACGGGCCCGCCCACTGGCCCCTGACCAGCAAAAAGCCGGTGGGCCGTACTCCCGCTCGGGGAGTACGGCCCACCGGCCACGTCAGTTTCGGGTCAGCGCGTCAGCGCACTTCGGTGATCTCCGGGCCACGCTGGAGCTGTCCCATCCCGCCGGAGAAGCGCGAGCCTTCCTGCTCCTCCTGCTGGACGCCCTCGGGCACCATCTGCGCGTCGTCCGGCAGCTTGAGGACGATCGGGTCACGCGGCGCCATCGGCCCCTCGCCCCGTACGACCACGGTGTCCTTGAAGACGTGCTCCAGCACACCCGCGGCCTCCGGCTGCACCGCGCCCTGACCGGAGATCACTCCGCGCAGGAACCAGCGCGGCCCGTCGACGCCGACGAAGCGCACCATCTGCACGCCACCCGTGCCGTCCGGGAGCTGTACGGGCACCTGGGCCCGCAGCTCCCAGCCGAGCGGGCCCTCGATCTCGTCGATGACGCCGCCCTGCTGGGTGATGCCCGACGCGATCTCCTCGCGGACCTCGCCCCAGATGCCTTCCTTCTTGGGCGCCGCGAAGGCCTGGAGCTGGACGGCGCTGTCGCGCAGTACGACCGTCGCCGCGACGATCGCGTCGCCCGCGACCTCGACGCGCAGTTCCATGCCCTCGACTCCGGGCACGAACAGTCCGCCCAGGTCGACCCGGCCCTCACCGGGCTCCCTGACCTCGGACACGTCCCACGGACCGTCCGGTCGGGGTGCCGGCGGCAGGTTCACCCTGCGCGGCGACCCGTCGCCGTCCGCGGCCTCGTCAGGCTCGACGTCGTCGACGACCTGCTCGGCCTCGCCCGCCACCACATCCGCGGCGGTTTCGCTCTTCTTGCGACGTCCGAACACGTCACTGTCCTTCCCGGTCGGATACGACCGATGCGTATCGATTCCCACCCGCCCGGCCGTCCACGGCGGCATGACCGCCGGTGGAACCGAAGCCCCCCTCGGCCCGCGCCGAGCCGGGAAGCTCCGCGACCTCGTGGAAGCGCACCTTCTCGACCTGCTGGACGACCAGTTGGGCAATCCGGTCGAAGCGCTCGAACCGCACGCTTTCGCGCGGGTCGAGATTGACCACGATCACCTTGATTTCCCCACGGTACCCGGCATCCACCGTCCCCGGGGCATTCACGAGGGCGACTCCACAGCGGGCGGCGAGACCGGATCGCGGGTGCACGAAGGCCGCGTACCCGTCGGGCAGCGCGACAGACACCCCGGTGGGCAGCACCGCACGCTCGCCCGGCGCCAGTTCGGCGGCCTGCGTGGTCACCAGGTCGGCTCCCGCGTCGCCCGGATGCCCGTACGAAGGCAGCGGTACGTCGGGGTCGACCCGGCGGATCAGCACGTCTACAGGGTCACGGCTCACGGGTTCACCTCGAAGGCGCGGGTGCGCCTGACCTGATCGGGGTCGGCCATCGCCGCCCGGATCTCCTCCGGGCGTCCGTTCTCGATGAAGTGGTCGACCTTGACTTCGATGAAGAGGGCGTCGGCGCGGACGGCGACGGGCCCGTCGGGGCCCCCGATCCGTCCGGTCGCCGTGGAGTAGATCTTCCGGCCGTGCACCGCGGTCACCTCGGCGTCGAAGTGCAGCACGGTGTCCACCGGCACGGGACGTACGAAATCGGTCTCCAGCCGGCCGGTCACCGCGATCACCCGCAGCAGCCAGTTCAGCGAGCCGAGCGTCTCGTCCAGCGCCGTCGCCAGTACGCCGCCGTGCGCGAGGCCGGGGGCACCCTGGTGGGCGGGCCTGACCGTGAACTCGGCCGAGACGCGCACGCCTTCACCCGCGCGGGCCTGGAGGTGCAGCCCGTGGGGCTGGCCGTCACCGCAGCCGAAGCAGTGGTCGTAGTGCGCGCCGAGCAGCTCTCCGGGCGGCGGTGCGTCGGGGTGCCTGACCGGGGCTATGGCGTCGGCCGGGGGCTTCAGGGCCGCAGACCCGGGGGCCGTCTCCCGGAAGTTCTCAGTACTCACAGGCGCAGACCTTACCCGCGCGGTTACGCGCAGGTCGCACCGTGCCAAGCTTGGTTTCATGCAGCCTTCCGCCCCGCAGTACGCAGAAAGTCTCACCGCACCCCGCTCCTGG
Source organism: Streptomyces flavidovirens DSM 40150 (assembly GCF_000429085.1). GTDB lineage: Bacteria > Actinomycetota > Actinomycetes > Streptomycetales > Streptomycetaceae > Streptomyces > Streptomyces flavidovirens. The sequence goes on from NZ_AUBE01000020.1 coordinate 18,679, forward strand.
TGGATCATCGCCGGGCTCATCGGCATCGCGGGCGGGCTGATGCTGCTGCCCCTGGGTCTCCTGCCGATGCTGGGCGGTCTGGTCGCGGCCGGAGCGCTCGCCGCGGCGGGCGTGAGTGCATACGGCTCGCAGCGGATCCGGGTGGTCGGGGACGCGCTGATCGCCGGTGACGCCCGTATCCCGGTGTCCGCGCTGGGCGAGACCGAGGTGCTGGACGCGGAGCAGGCCCGCGCCTGGCGGACGTACAAGGCCGATACGCGCGCCCACATGCTGCTGCGCAGCTACATTCCGGGAGCGCTGCGGGTGGAAGTCACCGACCCGGCCGACCCGACGCCGTACCTCTACCTCTCGACGCGCGATCCCGAGGGCCTGGCCGCGGCTCTCGCGGCCGTACGGGCGGCCTAGCCGCCCAGCTCCTTGCCACCCGACCCCGGCCCGGTCGGGGGCTGTGCCGGCTTTTCGGGCTCGTCGAGGGGCGGCAGCTCGGGCAGCGCGTCCCAGGGGATCTGGGTGCTGCGCAGGTCCTTGCGGACCCGCTCGGCGAGCTTTCTGGTGTCGCGGCGGTTCATCACGGCGCCGACGGCGGCGCCGACCATGAACGGCATGAGGTTCGGCAGATTACGGACCATGCGTTTCATGATCTGCTGCCGGAGCTGGCGCTTGAGCTGCGTGCCGAGCGCCGTGTTGTACGTGGCCGGTTTGGTCACGTCGATCCCCCGCTCCTGGGTCCAGGAGGTGAGGTAGGCGGTGCTGCGCTGGGTCAGCCCGCCGGGCGGCCGCATGCCGTAGACCTCGTGCAGCTCCGCGATGAGCTTCAGCTCGATCGCGGCGACGCCGGTGATCTCGGCGGCCAGCTCGGCCGGCATCGCGGGGGGTACGGGCAGCATGGCCGCCGCGCCGATGCCCGCCCCCACGGTGGAGGTGCCGTTGGCCGCACCCGCCACCAGCTTGTCCGCGATCTGCTCCGGGCCGAGGCCCGGGAACTGCTTGCGCAGGGTCGGCAGGTCACGCACGGGAACGCGCGGCGCCAGCTCGATGACCCGGTCGGCGAGATAGCCGATACCGGCCTTCGCGCCCTGGCCACCCTTCCGTACGCCCTGCCTGACAGCCGCCAGGCGCCGGGCCCGCGCAGTGGGCCCTTCCGCCGTTTCGAGCGAGGCCGGCAGGCCTCGCTCGTCGTCACGTGCGCCGACGGCCGCGCTCACGCCTTGCGGCGCCTCCGGGGAATCCTTGCGCCGGAAGCGCTTCTTCCTGGACGGTGTCGCGCCTGCCATGGCCGGCCTGCCTAGTCGCAGTCGCGGCAGATCGGCTGACCGTTCTTCTCCCTGGCCAGCTGGCTGCGGTGGTGCACCAGGAAGCAGCTCATGCAGGTGAACTCGTCGGCCTGCTTGGGCAGGACGCGAACGGCGAGCTCTTCGTTGGACAGGTCGGCGCCGGGCAGTTCAAGCCCTTCCGCCGCCTCGAATTCGTCCACGTCAACGGCCGATGCCGTCTTGTCGCTACGACGTGCCTTGAGCTCTTCAAGACTGTCGGAATCGACGTCGTCATCGGTCTTGCGTGGGGTGTCGTAATCCGTTGCCACTGTCGCTCTCCCCCTCTGGGTAGTTGCGGTGTCTCAGCGCACGTAACGCGTGAGAGGCCGGACTTGTGCCCGACCTGAGGCGGAGATTTTGCCTCACATCAAGGTCTGTTACTCAATCGACACCCAACCGAGCCCCTCAGGGTTGATCGGTTTGGATGGCGATCGGGACCGTACACGGTCCGAATGTCGCACTTCACGAGCGCCACCTCGTGTACTTCCCGTTATCTCACCCCTAGGAAACCCGGACTTTTCCCGGTTTTCCGGGGAAGTCCGTGATCACGCAGAGTGGGTGGCCGGAAATTCGAGCCTGTGATCGATCACACACAGGCCGACCCCTGCCGGGTCCAGAAAATTCCGCTTAAAGCGAACAGCCGCGTGGCTGCGTGAAACGTCTCAGACCGGGAGAGTGACATGCATCACGAGGCCGCCGCCCTCGCGGGGCTCCGCGATGATACGGCCTCCGTGGGCCCTCGCGACGCTGCGCGCGATCGAGAGCCCGAGACCGACGCCCTTGTCGCTGCCGGTGCGCTCGGTACGCAGGCGCCGGAACGGCTCGAAGAGGTTGTCGATCTCGTACGCGGGAACCACTGGACCCGTGTTCGAGACCACCAGGAGTGCCTGGCCGTGCTGAACCTCGGTGGTGACCTCGACCCAGCCGTCCTCGGGGACGTTGTAGCGCACGGCGTTCTGCACCAGGTTAAGGGCGATCCGCTCCAGCAGAACGCCATTGCCCTGCACGACGGCGGGCGCCCGCTCACCGCGGATCTCCACACCCTTCGCCGCCGCCTCACCGTGCGCCTGGTCGATGGCGCGCGAGGCGACCTCGGCCAGGTCCACCGGCTTGCGCTCGACGATCTGGTTCTCGCTGCTGGCGAGCAGCAGCAGGCCCTCCACCAGTTGCTCGCTGCGCTCGTTGGTGGCCAGCAGGGTCTTGCCGAGCTGCTGGAGCTCGGGGGGCGCGCCGGGGTCCGACAGGTGGACCTCCAGCAGCGTCCGGTTGATCGCGAGCGGCGTGCGCAGTTCGTGCGACGCGTTACCCACGAACCTCTGCTGGGCGGTGAAGGCCCGCTCCAGACGGTCGAGCATCTCGTCGAAGGTGTCCGCGAGCTCCTTCAGCTCGTCGTCGGGCCCGTCCAGCTCGATCCGCCGGGTCAGGTCCGTGCCGGCCACCCGGCGGGCCGTGCGCGTGATCCTGCCGAGCGGCGACAGGACGCGCCCGGCCATCGCGTAACCGAAGGCGAAAGCGATGACACTGAGCCCGAGCAGGGCGAGCAGGGAGCGGCTGAGCAGCTCGTCGAGCGCCTGCTGCCGCTGGTGGTTGACGCAGGCGTTCATCGCCGCGTTGAACTGCTCGGGCGAGGGGTTGCTGGGCAGGTCCCGCAGGTCGCACACGGTGCTCTCGACCCGGCCGCTCACGATCTTGAAGGGCAGGTCGCTGCCGACCGCGAGGGCCTGGGCCGCGAGCAGGTAGATGATCGAGAGCAGCAGAATGCCCGCGATCAGGAACATCCCGCCGTACAGCAGGGTGAGCCGTATCCGGATGGTCGGGCGCAGCCACGGGAACGAGGGTTCCTGCTCCCTCGGGTCCCAGGTCGGTTTCGGCGGCGCGCCGGGGGGCGCCGGGGTGGAAGCCATCGCGCGTCAGATCCGGTAGCCGGAACCGGGCACGGTGACGATGACCGGCGGCTCACCGAGCTTGCGGCGCAGCGTCATGACGGTGACCCGCACGACATTGGTGAACGGATCGGTGTTCTCGTCCCACGCCTTTTCGAGGAGCTGCTCGGCCGACACGACGGCACCTTCGCTGCGCATCAGCACCTCCAGCACCGCGAACTCCTTCGGCGCGAGCTGGATCTCCTGGCCGTCGCGGAAGACCTCACGGCGGTTCGGGTCGAGCTTGATGCCGGAGCGCTCCAGGACCGGCGGCAGCGCGACGGTCGTACGGCGCCCAAGGGCCCGTACCCGCGCGGTCAGCTCGCTGAAGGCGAAGGGCTTGGGCAGATAGTCGTCGGCGCCGATCTCCAGGCCCTCCACGCGGTCGCTGACGTCACCGGAAGCGGTGAGCATCAGGACACGGGTGGGCATGCCCAGCTCGACGATCTTGCGGCAGACGTCGTCACCGTGGACCAGCGGGAGGTCACGGTCGAGCACGACGACGTCGTAGTCGTTCACCCCGATACGTTCCAGGGCGGCCGCTCCGTCGTACACGACGTCGACGGCCATGGCCTCCCGGCGCAGTCCGGTGGCCACCGCATCGGCGAGCAGCTGCTCGTCCTCGACGACGAGTACGCGCACGTCGTAATTCCTTCCGCTGACTGCCCTGGCGAGCAGGTGTATCCGATGGGCTGTGTGCAGCCATCCTGCCCCTTTCGGCCATAAACCGGCGGTAAGGCGATACGGGCGGAAGGCGACGGCCGAGGGCCATGAGTGGGGATTTCCATGATTCCTGGGCGAGTTGAGGTTTTCCTGAGGCGGGCTGTGGGGAGGACGACTGAACACCCCGCGATCACGCCCTGTATTCGGCACGCCACGTGATCGACCCACCCACCCCCGGCACACCCCCGTGCCGCCGACCCATGACGAGGGGGCGCAACCCATGGACGCTTTCACCGCAGGCCTGCTGCAGCGCATAAAGGCCACGGAATCGGACCTCACGATGGCTCGAGAGACGGGCGACGACTTCCTGGCGGAGGTGGAGCAGGCGGAGCTGGAGGACCTGCACCGCCTCGCCGCGGAGCACGGCGTAAAGGTAACCGCCGCGAGCGTGTGACCTGCCGGTCCTCGACCGTACGGAGTGCGACAGGGCCCCGGCGCCGGGGAAGGCGCCGGGGCCTTCGCGACCCCTGATCCGCCGGACAGGCCCTAGTCGTGCCAGGCGCCGAACTCCTCCAGCAGTGCCTGCAGCGGCTCGAACACCCCCGCCGGCGCGGCGATCGTCAGCTCACCCGACGGCCGCTCACCAGGTCGGCCACCCGTCACGGCCCCCGCCTCCCGCGCGATCAGGTCACCGGCCGCCAGGTCCCAGGGGCTGAGTCCCCGCTCGTAGTACCCGTCCAGCCGCCCCGCCCCCACATCGCACAGATCGATCGCCGCCGACCCGCTCCTGCGGATGTCCCGCAGCCTCGGGATCAGCCGCTGTACGACGTCCGCCTGGTGGCTGCGGACCGTGGCGACGTAGTTGAAGCCGGTGGAGACCAGCGCCTGGTCGAGCGGCGGCGCGGGCCGTACCCGCAGCGCCGTGCCGTTGGCGTACGCGCCGCCGCCGCGCACCGCCTGGTACGTCTCACCACGCATCGGCGCCTCAACGACCCCCACCACCGTCTCGCCACGCAGCTCGGCCGCGATGGACACCGCCCAAGTGGGCAGCCCGTACAGGTAATTGACCGTGCCGTCGAGCGGGGCGATCACCCACCGCACCCCGCTCGTGCCCTCGCTGCTCGCGCCCTCCTCCCCCAGGACCCCGTCATCGGGCCGGTGTTCGGCGAGGAAGCCGGTGATCAGCTTCTCGGCGGCGATGTCCATCTCGGTGACGACGTCGATGGGGCTCGACTTGGTGGCGGCCACGCCGAGATCGGCCGGCCGCCCGTCCCGCAGCAGCGCACCGGCCCGCCGTGCGGCCTCCAGGGCGAGTTCGAGCAGCTCGGAGGTGAGGGGATCGGTCACGGCTCTCCTTGTGCGTAAGGGTTACGGGTACGGACTGTCGGCGCCCGCGGCTGCGGGCTTCGGAGCCCTGGCCGGGCAGCACCCGACCGGGCAGAGGTCGTGGCTCGCGCCCAGCGCCCCCAGCGCGCACCGCTCCACCACGAGCCCCCGCTCGGCGGCCGCCCGCTCCAGCAGCAGATCGCGTACGGCGGCGGCGAAGCGCGGGTCGGCGCCGACGGTCGCGGACCGCCGCACCGGCAGACCGAGTTCGGCGGCCTTGGCGGTGGCCTCGGTGTCGAGGTCGTACAGCACCTCCATGTGGTCCGAGACGAAGCCGATCGGCACCATCACGACCGCCGGCACACCCGCGGCGTGCCGCTCCTCCAGGTGGTCGCAGATGTCCGGCTCCAGCCACGGAATGTGCGGCGCGCCGCTGCGCGACTGGTAGACGAGCTGCCAGGGATGCGCGACGCCGGTCTCCTCGCGCACGGCCTCGGCGATCACGTGGGCGACGTCCAGGTGCTCGGCGACGTACGCGCCACCGTCACCGTGCGCCTCCACCGGCCCCGACGTGTCCGCCGCCGCCGTGGGGATGGAATGCGTCGTGAAGGCGAGGTGCGCCCCCGCCCGTACGCTCTCGTCCAGCTCCGCCAGGGACGTGACGACCCCGTCGACCATGGGACGTACGAAGCCCGGATGGTTGAAGTAGTGCCGCAGCTTGTCGACGCGCGGCGGCTCGATCCCCTCGGCCTCCAGCGTGGCCAGCGCCTCGGCGAGGTTCTCGCGGTACTGGCGGCAGCCGGAGTACGAGGCGTACGCGCTCGTGGTGAGCACGGCGATACGGCGGCGGCCGTCCGCGGCCATCTCGCGCAGGGTGTCGACGAGGTACGGCGCCCAGTTGCGGTTGCCCCAGTAGACCGGCAGGCCGTCCAGACCGTGCTCGGCGAAGTCCTTGCGCAGGGCGTCGAGGAGCGAGCGGTTCTGCTCGTTGATCGGGCTGACTCCGCCGAAGAGGAAGTAGTGCTGCCCCACCTCCTTGAGCCGCTCCTTGGGGATGCCGCGGCCACGGGTGACGTTCTCCAGGAAAGGAACCACGTCGTCCGGGCCTTCGGGACCGCCGAAGGAGAGAAGCAGCAAGGCGTCGTACGGGGCTGGATCGCGCTGATCGGGCATGGGAACGATCCTGCCACTCGCGCGCGGCGGCGGAGAAACCGCAGTGCGGCACGCCGCCCGGCGGCCGTAAGATGCAAGTTCCACCTATACGCCTTACCGGAGCGCCCTCTTGCCCAGTCCCTACCGCGCGATTTTCGCCGCCCCAGGCACCAAGGCGTTCTCCGTCGCCGGTTTCTTCGGCCGGATACCGATTTCCATGATGGGAATCGGCATCGTCACCATGATCTCCGAGCTCACCGGCCGGTACGGGCTGGCGGGCGCCCTCTCGGCGACCCTCGCCATGGCGGCCGCCGTGATGGGCCCCCAGATATCGCGGTACGTCGACCGGTACGGGCAGAGCCGGGTCCTGCGCCCCGCCACCCTGGTCGCGGTCGCGGCGATCGCGGGGCTGCTGATCTGTGCCCAGCAGGGCGCGCCCGACTGGACGCTCTTCGTGTTCGCGGCGGGCGCCGGCTGCGTACCGAGTGTCGGCTCGATGGTCAGGGCCCGCTGGGCGGAGATCTACCGGGGCTCCCCGCGCGAGCTGCACACGGCGTACTCCTGGGAGTCGATCGCCGACGAGGTGTGCTTCATCTTCGGCCCGATCATCTCCATCGGGCTCTCGACCGCGTGGTTCCCCGAAGCCGGTCCGCTGCTCGCCGCCGTCTTCCTGACCATCGGCGTCTTCTGGCTGACCGCCCAGCGCGCCACCGAGCCCATCCCGCACCCGCGTCACGAGCACACCCGCGGCTCCGCGCTGAGCTCCCCCGGCCTCCAGGTGCTGGTGGCCACGTTCGTCGCCGTCGGCGCGATCTTCGGGGCGATCGACGTGGTGACGGTGGCGTTCGCGGAGGAACAGGGCCACAAGGCCGCTGCCAGCCTCGTTCTCGCCGTGTACGCGCTCGGTTCCTGCCTGGCGGGAGCCGTCTTCGGGCTGCTGCATCTCAAGGGGCGGGCATCCACCAGGTGGCTGGTGGGCGTCTGCGCGATGGCCGTGAGTATGATCCCCCTCCTACTGGCCGGGAACCTGCCGTTGCTGGCCGTGGCGCTCTTTGTCGCGGGCCTTTCCATCGCACCCACGATGGTGACCACAATGGCTCTCATCGAGCAGCACGTACCGCGCACCAAACTGACCGAGGGCATGACCTGGACAGGGACCGGGCTCGCCGTCGGCGTCGCTCTCGGTTCCTCGGCCGCAGGCTGGGTGGTCGACGCGGCGGGGGCGGACGCGGGGTACGCGGTGCCCGTCGCGGCGGGAGTTCTCGCGGCCGTCGTGGCGTTCCTGGGGTTCCGCCGGCTCCGCACGCCGGCACCGACGCGGGGAGGACACGGAACAGATGGCCGGCACATCGAGAACGGCGTCCAGGACAGCGAACACGTGGCGTAACTGGGCGGGCAACGTCACCGCCCGTCCGGTGCGGGAAGTCATGCCCGCCTCGGCCGAGGAGCTCGCCGAGGCCGTGCGCGAGGCAGCCGCGGACGGCCTGAAGGTGAAGCCGGCCGGCACGGGCCACTCCTTCACGGCGGCCGCCGTGACCGACGGTGTGCTGATACGCCCCGACCTCCTGACCGGCATCCGCCAGATCGACCGCGCGGCCGGGACCGTGACCGTGGAGGCCGGCACTCCGCTCAAGCGCCTGAACGTGGCCCTCGCTAGGGAAGGCCTGTCGCTCACGAACATGGGCGACATCATGGAGCAGACGGTGGCCGGCGCGACCAGCACCGGAACGCACGGCACGGGCCGCGACTCGGCGGCGACGGCCGCGCAGATCCTCGCGATGGAGCTGGTACTGGCCGACGGGTCGCTGCTCACCTGCTCCGACAAGGGGACCGCCGAGGAGCGAGCCGTCTTCGCGGCCGCCAGGGTCGGGATCGGCGCGCTGGGCGTCGTCACGGCGATCACCTTCGCTGTGGAGCCCCTTTTCCTGCTGACGGCCCGCGAAGAGCCGATGAGCTTCGACCGGGTCACAGCCGGCTTCGACGCACTGCACGCCGAGAACGAGCACTTCGAGTTCTACTGGTTCCCGCACACCGGCAACTGCAACACCAAGCGCAACAACCGCAGCGCGGGCCCCGCCGCCCCGCCCGGCCGGGTCAGCGCCTGGGTCGAGGACGAGCTCCTGTCCAACGGTGTCTTCCAGGTGGCCTGTTCGGTGGGCCGGGCCTTCCCCGCGGCAGTCCCCGCGATCGCCAAGGTGTCCAGCCGCGCGCTCTCCGCTCGTACGTACACGGACATCCCCTACAAGGTCTTCACAAGCCCGCGCCGGGTGCGCTTCATGGAGATGGAGTACGCCGTTCCGCGCGAGGCGGCGGTGACGGCGCTGCGTGAGGTGAAGGCACTGATCGAGCGCTCGCCGTTGCGCGTCAGCTTCCCGGTGGAGGTACGCACGGCTCCGGCGGACGACATCACGCTCTCCACGGCGTCCGGCAGGGACACGGCGTACATCGCGGTGCACCTGTACCGGGGGACGCCGTACCAGGCGTACTTCACCGCGGTGGAGCGGATCATGATCGCGCACGGCGGCCGGCCGCACTGGGGCAAGGTGCACACGCGCGACGCGGAGTATCTGGCCGGGGTGTACCCGCGCTTCGCCGAGTTCACGGCGCTGCGCGACCGGCTGGACCCGCAGCGCCTCTTCGCCAACGACTATCTGCGACGGGTCCTCGGCGAGTAGGCGGCCGTTGGGCAACCCGTCACGGCCTACGGCGCAGGGGTTTCGCCCCGCGCGCCGCTGTCCGCCGCGTCGGCGTCGCCCGTCGCGGGGGCCTCACCGGTGCCGGTGCCGGTGTCGCTGCTGGTACTGCCGGACGGCGTCGGGGTGGGGGCCGGCGGGGTCGTCTCGCCGGTTGAGCCGCCGTCCGTCGTGGGTGGCGTCCTGCCGGGGCCGGGCGAGGCGTCGGTATCTCCGGTGCCCGTGCCGGGGGTAGCGGAGTCCTCGCCGGCGGTCCCGGTACCGCCCGGCGTCGCTGAGCCGCCGTCAGAGGGTTCCGCGGGCGGCGGTGTCCGCGCCGGCGGGGTCTTCTCCCGGTGCTGGTCGCTTCCGCTTCCGCTGCCGCTGCCGCGGAAGACGTTGCCGACCGTACTGCCCCTGCCGCCACTGAGGTCGCCGCCCGAGAGCAGCTCGTACGCCGTGAGCCTCCCATGGCCACGACGAAGACGACGACGGCCGCGATGGCGGAGCGCTTCCAGCCCCGCACCCGCGTGCCGTGAGTGGTGGCCTCGCCGAACTCCCCGTTCGACAGGTCCGCCGGCACCGTGACGGTACGCGGCACCCGACTCTCCGTCACCTGACGGGACGCCGCCTTCGGCTTCGCGTGCACCGTGACCTCACGGATCTGCTCCCCGGTGCGCCGGAACAGATGCTGGAAGACCGTGCCGCCGCTGGTCGCGACGACGCTGACCACTCCCGCGCCGATGATCGTCCCGTACACGCCGAGCTTGGACGCCAGCACCGCCGCCACGACCGCGGCCACCGCGCTGCCCGCCACCTGAGCCACGCTCAGATCGAGTCGCGCGCTCTTCGGTTCCGCCCTGTCGGTTTCCCGCTTCCCGTCCATGCTCGGCCTCTGCCTACCCATCTCACCCATCTGGCCCATCTGTTCCACCCCGCAACATGAAGGGACATTTGGGCGAAGTGGATAGTTCCGCTTCCGCTGATTCTGTGAAACAGGCCACGTGAGAGTGGTTGCGGCAGCGATCCGGCGGACTCAACTCCCGTACCCCACGAGAACTTCGGTGGCGCGCCGGTCCACCCCCATGGCCCGAATGGAGTACTGTGGCGAGCCCTGGGTCCGGGCTTCACCACGGGCGCCCGCCGCTCAAAGTGACGTGGCGGTCACTATGAGTGGCGAAACGGTAACCGTGCCATAACGGCGATCCTGGGCTGATGCCCGACACACCGGGCAACTGGGCAAGGTTGTGGCAGGCTGCACCCGGGCAGGCCACACTCGACTAGCGGAAGCAGCGACGCACGTGACGTCGGCAGGCACCACCCGGGAGGTTCCCATGCCCGAACTGCGTGTCGTGGCCGTCTCGAATGACGGCACACGACTGGTGCTGAAGGCTGCTGACAGCACGGAGTACACGCTTCCGATCGATGAGCGGCTGCGTGCCGCGGTGCGCAACGACCGCGCCCGTCTCGGCCAGATCGAGATCGAGGTGGAGAGCCACCTCCGCCCTCGCGACATCCAGGCCCGTATACGCGCCGGAGCCTCCGCCGAGGAGGTCGCTCAGCATGCCGGCATCCCCGTCGACCGGGTCCGCCGCTTCGAAGGACCCGTGCTGGCCGAGCGCGCCTTCATGGCCGAGCGCGCCAGAAAGACGCCCGTACGCCGCCCCGGTGAGAACACCGGAACCGGACCCCAGCTCGGCGAGGCGGTGCAGGAGCGGCTGCTGCTGCGCGGCGCCGACAAGGAGACCGTGCTGTGGGACTCCTGGCGGCGCGACGACGGCACGTGGGAAGTGCTGCTGGTCTACCGCGTGGCGGGCGAGCCCCACTCCGCGAGCTGGACGTACGACCCGCCCCGCCGGCTCGTACAGGCCGTGGACGACGAGGCGCGGGCGCTGATCGGCGAGACGGACGACACGTCCCTTGCGGCCGCGCCCGAGCCGAGCTTCCCGTTCGTACCGCGGATCGCGCGGCTGCCGCGGGACCGGCCGCTGGACCGCGCGCTCGACCGGCAGATGGAGCGGCCCGGCGCACCGCCGCCCGCGCCGGATCCCGAGGAGGGCACCGGCAACGAGCGTGATTCGCTGACCAGCCTGCTGGAGGCGGTGCCGAGCTTCCGTGGCGACATGGTCGTGCCCGAGCGGCCCGCGCCGACCGAGCCGCCGACGACCGAACCCGCGTCGGCGGAGGAGCCGGAGGCCGAGGAGCCCGCGGCGTCCGCCGCCTCCGGAGCCGGTGCGGCGTACGCCGATGTGCTCATGCCGCGCGCCGTCGCAGGTCACCGCGACCGGCTCACCGGCACGACGGACCGCCAGGCCGAGGCCGACGGGGTCCGTCCCGGACGGCGGGCGGCCGTACCGAGCTGGGACGAGATCGTCTTCGGTACGCGCCGCAAGAAGCAGGAGTAGACGCTTTGCGCGCAGGGGCCCGTACGGATGGCGTACGGGCCCCTCGGCATGCCGAGTTGTCGGAGATACCCGGATTGTCGGAGTTATCGGGGGTCGGCTCCGGTGGCCACGGGACGGGACTCGTCGGCGGACCACTCGGACCACGACCCCACGTACAGCGCCGCCGGGATGCCCGCGACCTCCAGGGCCAGCACCTGCTGGGCCGCGGAGACACCGGATCCGCAGTAGACGCCGACCGGCCGGTCCTCACCGGCGCCGAGCGACTTGAAGCGGGCGGCCAGTTCGGGCGCCGGGAGCAGGCGGCCGTCGGGGCCGACGTTCTCCATGGTGGGAGCCGAGACCGCGCCGGGGATGTGGCCGGCGACCCGGTCGATCGGCTCCACCTCGCCCCGGTACCGCTCGCCCGCCCGCGCGTCGAGCAGCAGCCCGGTGCGGGCCAGTTCGGCGGCGCCGTCGGCGTCGAGGAGCGGTACGGCGCCCGGGACCGGCTGAAAATCGCCGGTTGCCGGCGCCGGGACGTCGGACTCGACCGGGCCGCTCCACACCGCGAGACCGCCGTCCAGGACCCGTACGGCGGGGTGGCCCGTCCAGCGCAGCATCCACCAGGCCCGCGCCGCCGCCCAGCCCTGTCCGCCGTCGTACACGACGACCGGGGTGTCGTGACAGACGCCCGCGCGGCGCATGACGGCGCCGAAGGCCTCGACGTCGGGGAGCGGGTGGCGGCCGCCGGAGCCCGGCGGACCGGCGAGTTCCGCTTCGAGGTCCACGAAGACGGCGCCGGGGATGTGACCCGCCTCGTAGGCGGCGCGGCCGTGCGGTCCGCCCATCTGGTAGCGGACGTCCAGGAGGACCGGCGGCCGGTCCCCCGTCAGCTCGTCGGCGAGTTCGGCTGCGCTGATGATGGCATTCATACGAGCCATCCTCGCGCAGCCCGCAGTGCGACCGACACCGTACGGCCACCGGGGTCGAAACGGGTGGGGAATGCCAAATCGGGCATTCTCCTGCGGGAACCCCAGAGAAAGCGGCGCGGCCGGGACGCGCGGCACGACAGGTGGTGCAAGCATCTGCACGGGCGCGCCCCTTCACGGCTTCACAGCCTCGCAACGGGGCCGCCCGTTCCCGCACGACCACCACGATGGTCCGAGGAGAGAGTGACGATGACCGAGGCAGCGACCCGGCGGCGAACGCCAGGTGCGCCCTGCTGGGTGAGCCTGATGGTGCACGGCCTGGCCACCACCCAGGAATTCTACGGAGCGCTGTTCGGCTGGGAGTTCCGGCCGGGACCGCAGCAGCTCGGCCCGTACGTACGGGCGATGCTCGACGGCAAGGAGATCGCCGGCATCGGACAACTGCCGCCCGACCGGCATCTGCCCATCGCCTGGACGCCGTACCTGGCCACCGATGACGCCGATGTCACCGCCGAGTCGATCAGGAGCCACGGCGGCACCGTCGGGGTCGGCCCGCTCGACGCGGGCGACGCCGGCCGGATGGCGATCGGCTCCGACCCGTCGGGCGCGGTCTTCGGCGTCTGGCAGGCCGCGGCCCATCTCGGCACGGCGCTCGCCGGCACCCACGGCACCCCGGTCTGGAACGAGCTGCTGACGCGCGAGACATCGACGGTCGGCAAGTTCTACGCGGCTGTCTTCGGCTATGAGGTTGAACCCGGCGCCTCGGCCGACTTCGACCAGTTGACGCTGCGCCTCGACGGCCGCCCGGTGGCCTCGGTGCGGGGCGTGGGCCAGGCTCTGCCACGCGACAGGGGGGCGCACTGGATGACGTACTTCGAGGTGGCGGACACCGATGAGTCGGCCCGGCTGGTGCGGGAGCTCGGCGGGCAGGTGCTGCGGCCGCCCCACGACGCCGCCACCGGCAGGACGGCGGCCGTCTGCGACCCGGAGGGCGCGGTGTTCACGCTCGTGACGACGGCGAGCGGCTGACGGAGTCGGCGGGGGAGGACGGGTCGACGGGCAGCACGTCGGGCGAAAGGGCCGCGGCGTGCGCGGCCGCGGCCGTCATCCGGCGCCGGTGGTGGCGGCGGCACAGCACCTCGTAACCGACCTCGTCCGGCGACTGGTTGACGTCGCCGACGACGACCTGGGCGCCCTCGACGACCATTTCGCCGCCTATCGTGCGGGCGTTGTGCGTGGCGCGCGCGCCGCACCAGCACAGCGCCTCCACCTGAAGCACCTCGACCCGGTCGGCGAGTTCGACCAGGCGCTGCGAGCCGGGAAAGAGCTTGGAGCGGAAGTCGGTGGTGATACCGAAGGCGAAGACGTCGAGTTCCAGGTCGTCGACGACGCGGGCGAGCTGGTCTATCTGCTCGCCCGCGAGGAACTGCGCCTCGTCCACGATCACGTAGTCGGCGCGGTTGCCCTGGGAGAGGTGGGCGACGAGGTACGCGTAGAAGTCGAAGCCCTCGGCGGCCTCGACGGCGTCGGTGACCAGGCCGAGGCGGGAGGAGAGCTTGCCCTCGCCGGCCCGGTCGTTGCGCGTGAAGATCATGCCCTGGAGGCCGCGGGTCGACCGGTTGTGCTCGATCTGAAGAGCGAGGGTGCTCTTTCCGCAGTCCATCGTTCCGGAGAAGAACACCAGCTCGGGCATGAGAGGTTGAGGACCTTTCGGTTCGGTGCGGGGGCGGCGTGCGGTGCCGGGGTTACGAGCGGACTTCGAGGAGCGGGACCAGCTGCTCGGCGGCCGTCATGGACCCGTGCATGCCCACCATCTCGGACTCGTGCGGCTCCCGGCGCGACGCGGTGACCACGACGTCGTCGCAGGCCGCGGCGACGACGTCACCGATGCGTCCGTACACCCGCTCGTCGACCACCGGGCCGAACCAGCCGGCGGCGATCGCCTCGTCCCTGCTCGCCACCCAGAACTGCTCGCCGAGCACCTCGCGCCAGACGGTGAGTACGTCGGCCTCCGCGCCCGGGACGGCGTACACGTGACGGGCGCGGCCCTCGCCGCCCAGCAGGGCGACGCCGGCGCTCAGTTCCCAGTCCTCGTCGAAGTCGATGCGCGACTCCTCGTCGAAGGGGATGTCGATCATGCCGTGGTCGGCGGTGATGTAGAGCGCCGCGCGGGGCGGCAACTGCTCGGCGAGGCGCTGGGCGAGCCGGTCGACGTACATCAGCTGGCCACGCCAGGCGTCGGAGTCCATGCCGAAGCGGTGACCCTTGCCGTCTACCTCGCTGTAGTACGTGTAGACGAGTGAGCGGTCGCCTGCGGCCAGTTCGGCGGCGGCCAGGTCCATCCGTTCCTCGCCGGTGAGCTTGCCGCGGAACGTGCCGCCGCTCAGCGCGATCTTGGTGAGCGGGGTGTGCTGGAAGTCCGGCGAGGACACCTGCGCGGTGTGCACGCCCGCGGCGTCCGCGAGCTGGAAGACCGTGGGGTACGGCTGCCAGAGGTGCGGGTCGGTCCACGGCTTCCAGCGCAGCTGGTTCATCAGCGCGCCGGTGTCGGGGTCTCTGACGGTGTAGCCGGGCAGGCCGTGCGCGCCGGGCGGCAGGCCGGTGCCGACGGAGGCGAGCGAGGTCGCGGTGGTGGCGGGGAAGCCCGCCGTGAGCGGGCGGCCGGTGCCGCCGCGCGAGCTGCCGAGGAGGGAGTGGAGGTAGGGGGCCTCTTCGGGGTGCGCCTTGATCTGCTCCCAGCCGAGACCGTCTATCAGGAACACGCAGTTCCGGTCGGCGGGCGTCAGCTCGGGGATCGTGGCGGTCGTGCCGGGTACGTCCATACCCGCCGCCAGGGTCGGCAGCAGGTCGGCGAGGGAGCCGGCGCCGTACTCGGGGACGGGCGCAGTGTCCAGGGCGAGCGGAACCGGGTCGGACCAGGCGGGCTGCGCCATCAGCGGTCGGCCGCGGCGGTCGCTTCGGAGAGCGCCTGGGCGAACGCGAGGGTCTGGCGGACGGTGTCCGGACCGTCGCCGGCCTCGCTGACGCGCAGGCTCAGGTCGTCGGCGGTGGTGTTGCCCGTGTAGCCGTGGTCGGCCTCGCAGTTGGGGTCGCCGCAGGCGGCGGGCTCCAGGTCGATGCGGGATACGGCGCCCCAGCCGATGGTCAGGACGACCTCGCGGGGCAGCGTGCCCGGTACGTACTTCTCCGGGTTGGCGACGACGCGGCTGACCACGACGGACGAGATCCGGTCCAGCTTGACCGACTCGGTGGAGGTGGTGGCGTACGGCGCCGGGGAGGTGGTGTCGGCGGCCTGCTCGTCGGTGTGGCTGACGATGAAGCGGTTGCCGGTCAGGACGAGGACCGTGACGTGCCGGCGGACCTCGTTGGAGTCGAAGGTCGTCTCCTGGTGCACCAAGTATGAGGAGACCGGCTCGCCGCCTACAGCGGCCTCCACCGCTTCGGCCACAAGGGCCGGGTAGTAGCCGCTGCGCTCGATCGCCGCGCGCAGCCCCTGGGTCGTCGTACCGGTCTTCGCCATGCCCTCCATCCTACGGGGCGCGGGAGGCCGCGATGCCGGGCCTGTGGACGGCTCAGTAGCGGCTCAATAGCTCGGCAGGCGGCGGGGGCCGAGGTCGTCGCGGGCGGGCGGGGGTGCGAGACGTACGGTCGCGCCGAGTACGGACAGGCCGTGCGGGGCGACGACCACGGGTTCCAGGGCGACCGCGACGACTTCCGGGTGGTCGTCGACGAGTCGTGAGACGCGCAGCAGGAGCTCTTCGAGTGCGGCGGTGTCGACCGGGTCGGAGCCGCGCCAGCCGAAGAGGAGGGGCGCGGTCCGGATCGACCTGATGAGTTCGGCGGCGTCCCGGTCGGTGGCCGGAACCAGCCGGTGCGCGATGTCCCCGAGCAGCTCGGACGCGGCTCCGGCCAGCCCGAAGGAGAGCACGGCGCCGGCGGCGGCGTCGATGGAGGCCTTGACGACGGTGTCGACGCCGCGCGGAGCCATGGCCTGGACGACGAGCTGAAGCTCTTCCGGCTTGCCGAGGGCGTCGGTCAATTCGCGGTACGCCCGCCGCAGTTCCGTCTCGTCGGCCAGATCGAGGCGTACGGCGCCGAGGTCGGGGCGGTGGCGCAGGTGCGGGGCGGTGGTCTTGAGCGCGACGGGGTAACCGAGCCGGCCGGCGGCTTCGACGGCGGCGTCGGGCCGGGGCGCGGGCAGGGTGGGCCGTACGTCGATCCCGTACCGCCCGAGGAGCTCGCGGACGGCGTCGCCGGTCAAGGGCACGGACCGGGGCCCGACACGCCCCCTTCCCTCACCCTCACCCAGCAGCGCGCGGATCTGGCCGGCGGCCCCGGCCTCGTCGATGTCGTCGTACTCGGGCACCCGTCCGGGCTCGGCGGCCTGCCGGCGCCACTGCGCGTACTTGACCGCCTCAGCGAGGGCGCGAACGGCGCGCTCGGCGGCGGGGTAGGCGGGGATACGCCGCCCGGCGTCACCGGCTCCGCCACCCTCCGGCTGCGACTCGGCTCCGGGCTGCGGGCTCCCTGGACCGCCTCTTTCCCCTACCCGCCCCTCCCCGAAACCGGGGGCAAGCCCCCGGCCCCCCGGACGCCCTCCGGGCATGTCCTCAAACGCCGGACGGGCTTGATTACGCCGACCAGCGTCCGGATACGGCGCCGCAGCCACATCCCGCCCCACGGGCACATCCGCCCCGACGGACACGTCCCGACTCACGGACACATCCGGCCCCACGGGCACACCCCGGCCTGCGGACACCTCCCGCTCCACGGGCACGTCCGGGCCCGCGGACGTGCCCCGACCCGCGGACACATCCCGGCCCGCAGGCATATCCGGCCCCGCGGACGTGTCCCGACCCGCGGACACATCCCGGCCTGCGGGCGCATCCGGACCCACGGGCGCATCCCGCCCCGCGGACACCTCCGGGCCCACGGGCACCTGCCGACCTGCGGGCGCATCCGGACCCACGGGCCTGTCCGGCCCCAGGGGCACATCCCGCCCCGTGGGCACATCCCAGCCCGCGCTCCGACCTCGTCCCGCGGCCGAATCCAGCCCGTCCGGCGTTTGAGGACCGGGGTCCGGGGCAGCGCCCCGGTTCGGGAAGGGGCGGGTAGGGGAAGAGCTCCGCGCAGCGTCCCCCCGGCCACGCTCCCCCGGCGCCGGGTGCGCGTCCGGGTGCGCGTCCGGGCCCAGGTCCGGGGCCGCGTCCAGGCCTGGGCCCAGGTCCTGGCCTAGGACGGGGGACCCCGGTTCGGGGCCCTGGGCCGGGGCGGCCGAGGGCGGCGGCGGGGGCGAAGGGCGGGCCGTGTTTGTCGCTGCGGCTAGGGCGTCGGCCAGCGCGCCCATCTCCACGTGCACGACCGCCACCGGCTTCGCCGGCCCCGCCGCCGCCCCCTCCCGCAGCGCCGCCGCCAAAACCTCCCCGTCGCCAGATTCCGTCGCTCCGCTCTCGCCGACCCACGGGATCGCCGTGACCACGACCGCGTCGCACGCCCCGTCCCGCAGCGCCTCGGCCAGCGCCGCACGGAAGTCGGCCGGTGTCGCGGCCGTCGTCAGGTCGAGCGGCGGCAGCGGGCGAAGGCCCTGCGCCAGGCAGGCGTCGTACGTCAGGAGGCCCAGGGACTCGGAGTTGCCGAGGATCGCGACCCGCGGCCCGGCGGGCAGGGGCTGGCCCGCCAGCAGCAGCCCCGCGTCGACGAGCTCGGTGACGGTGTCGACGCGGATCACCCCCGCCTGCCGCAGCAGCGCGGACACCGTCGCGTCGGGAATGCGCGTGGCGGGCACCGCGTGCCCCGGCGGCGTACTCCCGCTGTGGCGCGCGCCCTTCACCACCACGACCGGCTTCTCCGCCGCCGTACGCCGGGCGAGGCGCGTGAACTTGCGCGGGTTGCCGATCGACTCCAGGTAGAGGAGGACGACATCGGTGTCGGGATCGTCGTACCAGTACTGGAGGAAGTCGTTCCCCGAGACGTCCGCCCTGTTGCCGGACGAGATGAAAGAGGACAGCCCGGCCCCCCGCCGGTACAGCCCCGACAGCAGCGCGATCCCGATCGCGCCCGACTGCGTGAAGAGGCCGATGCGGCCCCGCGCCGGCGGCTCCGGCGCGAGGGAGGCGTTGAGGCGTACGGCCTCCGACGTGTTGATGACGCCGAAGGCGTTCGGGCCGATGATGCGCATACCGTACGAGCGCGCCTGCCGCACCAGTTCACGCTGGAGCGCCCGCCCCTCGGCCCCGCTCTCGGCGTATCCGGCGGAGAGGACGACCAGCCCCTGGACGCCGCTCTCGCCGCAGTCCGCGACCACCTCCGGGACCCGTTCGGCCGGTACGGCCACGACCGCGAGGTCGACCGCCTCGCCGATCCCGGCGACGGAGCGGTGCGCGGGCACGCCGTCGATCTCGGTCAGGTCCTCGGGGAAGGCCCGGTTCACGGCGTACGTACGCCCGGTGAATCCGGCGGCGAGCAGATTGCGCAGGACCGTACGCCCCACCCCGCCCGGCGCGCGCCCCGCCCCGACGACCGCGACCGAGCCGGGGCCGAGCAGGCGCTGCACGGAGCGGGACTCGGCGCGGTGCTCGCGGGCGCGCTGTACGGCGACGGAGCGGTCGGTCGGCTCCAGGTCGAATTCGAGGTGGACGACGCCGTCCTCGAAGCTGCGCTTCTGGGTGTAGCCCGCGTCCGTGAAGACCTTGATCATCTTGGTGTTGGCGGGCAGCACTTCCGCCACGAAGCGCCGGATGCCGCGCTCCCGCGCGACCGCGCCGATGTGTTCGAGGAGGGCGGAGGCGACGCCGCGTCCCTGGTGTGCGTCCTGGACCAGGAAGGCGACCTCGGCCAGGTCCGCGCCGGGGCCGGACGAGGGGCGCCCCTGGGCGTTGATACGGTCGTACCGGACGGTGGCGATGAACTCGCCGCCGACCGTGGCGGCCAGACCCACGCGGTCCACGAAGTCGTGGTGGGTGAAGCGGTGGACATCCTTGGCGGAGAGTCGTGGGTACGGCGCGAAGAAGCGGTAGTACTTCGACTCGTCCGAGACCTGCTCGTAGAAGCTGACCAGGCGCTGCGCGTCGTCGGCGGTGATGGGGCGGATGCGCGCCGTGCCTCCGTCGCGCAGCACCACGTCGGCTTCCCAATGCGCCGGGTACGCGTGGTGCCCGTTCTGATCCGGCGGGACCTGCTCCAGCGGAGGCTGCATGACGAAAGCCTACGGGTCGCGGGCCCGCTCAGGGCAAGGCAGGCTGAGGCGGCGGCGCGGGGCCGGCGCAGGGTCGGCGGCCGGCGGCTCCACGCGGCGTGAGAGACTGGTCTAGACAACCGTTAGAACATGAAGGGCAACACCATGGTTGAGCGCCGTGTCACCGTCGGCTGGGCCGAAGGCCTGCACGCCCGGCCCGCCTCCATCTTCGTTCGCGCCGCGACCGCCTCGGGTGTCCCCGTGACGATCGCCAAGGCCGACGGCAAGCCGGTCAACGCCGCCTCCATGCTCGCGGTGCTCGGCCTGGGCGCGCAGGGTGGCGAGGAGATCGTGCTGGCTTCCGAGGCCGACGGCTCCGAGGCCGCTCTCGACCGCCTGGCGAAGCTGGTCTCCGAGGGCCTGGACGAGCTTCCCGAGACCGTCTGACCACTCGGGCCGACCACTCGGACCGACCACTCGGACGGGCGAATTCTCACGAAGGAGCCGTGGCAACCCGAATTCGGGGCGCCACGGCTCCTTTTGTTTTACGTCGCTTTATGCGGTGCCGTACGCCGCGAAATGCGGGCAGCAGAAATAGGCCCCCGCTAATTCCTCCTCTTTGTATACGGCGCGGCTGTTAATGGCGGCCACTCCCGGTGTTTACGGCACGTTGCGAAGTCCTCACGCGTTCCGGCCCGCGCTCCCGCTCGCGCTCAGGGCCGGGGTGCCGCAACCGGTGCGCGGCCACCGCCCGTTCGGCGTGCAGGGCCGTCAGCGCGCGGGCCCGTTCGGCGTCGCCGCGCGCCACGGCGTCGACGATCGCGCCGTGTTCGGCCCAGGCCTCGGCGGGCCGGGCGGCCTGCTCGACGGCGTACATCCAGGCGATCTTGTGCCTGAGCTGGGTGAGCAGGGCCGTGAGGCCGGGGCTGCCCGACGCCTGGGCGAGCGTCTCGTGGAACCAGCTTCCCAGCGAGCGCAGGTCCTCCCCCTCGCCCCGGCGAGCCCGCTCCTGGCCCAGTCTGACGAGGCCGCGCAGCACCTTGAGGTGGGCGTCGGTGCGCCGCTGGGCGGCGCGGGCGGCGCCCAGCGGTTCGAGCAGCGTCCGTACCTCCAGCAGGTCGGCGGCCTCCCGCTCGGTGGGCTCGGCCACGCAGGCGCCGGCATGCCGGCGGGTGGTGACGAACCCCTCGGACTCCAGCGTGCGCAGAGCCTCGCGCACCGGGACGCGGGAGACGCCGTAACGTCGCGCCAGCAGCTCTTCGGTGAGCCTGCTGCCCCGCGCGAACACACCGGAAACGATGTCGTCACGGATTGCCGTGCATACCGATTGCGCGGGAATGCGCATGACCGAACCTCCGCCTTAATCCCCGCGAAACGCGGTCGATCGACGCCTGTTCGGTGACTCTATTGCAGCATTCCTCAGTTTCCGACGGGGAGCCGGAATTCATGGGCGGCTTTTGGACATACTGAAGGCCCCGGCGCACAAGCCGGGGCCTTCAGTACGAGTGAGCGCCCGGCCCGTCAGACGTTCACGCCGTGCGCGCGCAGGTACGCGACCGGGTCCATGTCGGAGCCGTACTCGGGGGACGTGCGGGCCTCGAAGTGCAGGTGCGGGCCGGTCGAGTTGCCGGTCGAGCCCGAGAGGCCAATCTGCTGACCGGAGGCGACGGTCTGGCCGACGGAGACACCGAGGGACGACAGGTGGCCGTACTGCGTGTACGTGCCGTCGTTCATCCTGATGACGATGTTGTTGCCGTACGCCCCGCCCCAGCCGGCCTCGACGACGGTGCCCGCGCCGACGGCGACGACGGAACTGCCGGACGCGGCGCGGAAGTCGACGCCGGAGTGGCTGCCGGAGGACCAGAGGTTGCCGCCGGTCTTGTAGCCGGTGGTCACCACGGAGCCGGCGACCGGGAGGGTGTAGCCCAGGCGCTTGCGCTCCGCCTCGCGGGCGGCGCGCTCCTTGGCCGCGCGCTCCTCGCGCTCCTTCTTGGCCCGCGCCTCGGCCTCGGCCTTGGCCTTGGCTTCCGCCTTGCGCTTGGCTTCGGCCTTCCGCTCGGCCTCGGCCTTGCGTGCGGCCTCCGCCTTGGCGGCGGCGCGCTTCTGCTGCTCGGCCTGGGCGGCGATCTGGTCGGCGAGGGAGTCCCCGATGACGATGGCCTGGGTCAGGCCGGTGTCCTGGACGGCGTGGGCCGAGTCGGCGCTGATGTCGCTGTCGGCGGCGAGGGCCGGAGAGGTCAGGCCTCCGATGACGCCGGTGGTCGCGAGGGCGGCGACGCCGGCCATGTTCGCGCCCTTGCGCGTCAGGCGGCTCGGACGACGGTGCTTCCCGGTGGCACGGGTGAACGCCATGAAGTGGCTGATCCTTTCCTTCCTTCTCGCCTACCGGGTTAGCTGACGGGTTCGGAGCAGGAAGGTCTCCTACGGACGCCTCCGTACGTACGCACAGAGGACATCCGATTCACCCCAGGGACTGATTGGGTCCCCGGCTCCCCAGGCTCGCGCCTGACGGGGACTCGGCGATGGCTGCCCGGTGCCGCGGATGCGGCTCACTGCTGACGGACAGCCGGACAGACGCTAAACGGGACATCTTTTAATCACCAAACAGACACGGCGTTTTGTAACGCACCCCACAGGCCAGACAGGCAACCTCCACAACAAAACGGACATACGAGAAGGACCCCGGCAGCCTTTCGACTCCCAGGGCCCCTCTATCGCCCGCTTTGGGGCGAGTTGCACAGTCGGCTGTGACGGGTCAGCCGCTGACCACCGTCACGTCACCGATACCGAGCGCCCTGACGGGCTCCTCGATCTGCGACGCGTCTCCGACGAGGACCGTGACCAGGTGGTCCTCGGGGAAGGCGCTGACGACCGCCGCGGTGGCCTCCACGGTGCCCGTCTCGGCGAGCCGGGCGTACATCTGGGCCTGGAAGTCGTCCGGCAGGTGTTGCTCGACCTGGTCGGCGAGCGTGCCGGCGACGGCCGCCGCGGTCTCGTACTTGAGCGGCGCGACACCCACCAGGTTCTGTACGGCGACGTCCCGCTCGGCGTCGGTGAGGCCTTCCGCGGCGAGGGTGCGCAGCACCTTCCACAGGTCTTCGAGCGCCGGTCCCGTGGACTCCGTGTCCACCGAGCCGCTGATCGCCAGCATGGAGGCGCCCGACCCGTCGGGAGCGGAGCGCAGCACCTGGCCGAAGGCGCGCACGCCGTACGTGTAGCCCTTCTCCTCGCGCAGGACGCGGTCCAGGCGGGAGGTGAGCGTGCCGCCCAGGCAGTACGTGCCGAGGACCTGGGCCGGCCAGACGCTGTCGTGCCGGTCGGGGCCGATCCGGCCGATGAGCAGCTGGGTCTGGACCGCGCCGGGACGGTCGACGATGACCACACGGCCCGTGTCGTCGGCGGTCACCGGCGGTACGGGGCGGGCCTCGGCGGTGTCGCCCTTCCACGCGCCGAGGGTGTCGGCCAGGATCGCGTCCAGGTCGGTGCCTTCGAGGTCGCCGACGATCACGGCGGTGGCGGTCGCGGGGCGCACATGTGCCACGTAGAACGCCCGCACGGCGGCGGAGTCGATCTGCGCGACCGTCTCCTCGGTGCCCTGGCGCGGCCGCGACATGCGCGAGGTCGCCGGGAAGAGCTCCTTGGAGAGCTGCTTGGCGGCGCGGCGGGACGGGTTGGCCGTCTCGTGCGGGATCTCGTCGAGCCGGTTGGCGACCAGTCGCTCGATCTCGCTCTCCGAGAAGGCGGGGGCGCGCAGCGCGTCGGCGAGCAGGCCGAGCGCCTTGGGCAGCCGGGAGACGGGGACCTCCAGGGAGACCCGGACGCCCGGATGGTCGGCGTACGCGTCGAGCGTGGCGCCGCAGCGCTCCAGCTCGGCGGCGAACTCCTCGGCGGAGTGCTTGTCGGTGCCCTCGGAGAAGGCCCGCGCCATGATCGTCGCGACGCCGTCCAGACCCTCCGGCTCGGCCTCCAGGGGCGCGGCGAGGAAGACCTCCACCGCCACGACCTGCTGGCCGGGGCGGTGGCAGCGCAGCACGGTCAGGCCGTTGGGCAGGGAGCCGCGCTCGGGGGCGGGAAACGCCCACGGCGTGGGGGTGCCGGCCTGCGGCTGGGGGTGGAACTTCATGCTCACGGCTGCGGTGTCGGTCACTTGTCCGCCCCTTCCTGCGCTGCGGTCTCACCGGCGGCGGTGGTGGTGGTGGTGTCGTCGGCTGCCCCGGCTTCGTCGGCCGCGTGTGTCGGCTCGTACACCAGGACCGCGCGGTTGTCCGGGCGCAGGCGCGCCTTGGCTGCCGCCTGGACCTCCTGCGCCGTGATGTCCAGGACGCGCTGCACGGCGGTCAGCGCCAGCTGCGGATCGCCGAACAGGACGGCGTACCGGCACAGTTCGTCGGCGCGGCCCGCGACCGTACCGAGCCGGTCGAGCCACTCGCGCTCCAACTGGGCCTGCGCGCGCTCCATCTCCTCGGGCGTGGGGCCCTCGGCGGCGAAGCGGGCCAGTTCCTCGTCGACGGCACGCTCGATGTCGGGCACCTCGACGCCGGCCGATGTCTTCACGTCCAGCCAGCCGAGCGAGGGCGCGCCGGACAGGCGCAGCAGCCCGAAGCCGGCGGCGACGGCCGTACGGTCGCGGCGGACCAGGCGGTTGTGCAGCCGGGAGGACTCGCCGCCGCCGAGGACGGTGAGGGCCAGGTCGGCGGCGTCGGCCTCGCGGGTGCCGTCGTGCGGCAGCCGGTAGGCGGCCATCAGGGCGCGGGCGGGGACCTCTTCGCGGATCTCCTCGCGCAGTTCCTGCCCGATGATGTCGGGCAGCGTCCCGTCGCGCGGCGGCTGCTTGCCGTCGTGGGACGGGATGGAGCCGAAGTACTTCTCGATCCAGGCGAGGGTCTGCTCGGGGTCGATGTCGCCGACGACCGAGATCACCGCGTTGTTGGGCGCGTAGTACGTACGGAAGAAGGCGCGCGCGTCCTCGAGGGTCGCGGCGTCCAGGTCGGCCATCGAGCCGATCGGGGTGTGGTGGTACGGGTGGCCCTCGGGGTAGGCAAGGGCGGTCAGCTTCTCGAACGCGGTGCCGTACGGCACGTTGTCGTACCGCTGGCGGCGCTCGTTCTTGACGACGTCGCGCTGGTTCTCCATGGACTCCTCGTCGAGCGCGGAGAGCAGCGAGCCCATCCGGTCGGCTTCCAGCCACAGGGCCAGCTCCACCTGATGGGCGGGCATCGTCTCGAAGTAATTGGTGCGCTCGAAGCTGGTCGTGCCGTTGAGCGAACCGCCCGCACCCTGCACCAGCTCGAAGTGGCCGTTGCCCTTGACCTGCGCCGAGCCCTGGAACATCAGGTGCTCGAAAAGGTGAGCAAGGCCGGTACGGCCCTTGACCTCGTGGCGCGAACCTACGTCGTACCAGAGGCAGACCGCGGCGACCGGGGTCAGGTGGTCCTCGGAGAGCACCACGCGCAGGCCATTGGCCAGCCGGTGCTCAGTCGCTGTCAGGCCGCCGGAACCGGCCTGCGCTGTGGCCGTGTGACCCATGGGCATGTACGTCCCTTCGATCGCGATATGGAGAAGTCCTGCCACTGTATGCAAGCTCACGGACACCTGGCGAAGTTCCCGGCCGGTGTACGCCCTCAGGGAACGCCCGAGCAGGCGCTACGGACGGGTCGAGGTCGGCGTTGTCAGTGCGCAGGTCCACAATGGTCGGCATCAGACCCAAGAACTCGCCCTACAGAACCGCGAAGGAGCCGCAGCCGCGATGGCCCGCCGCAGCACGAAGACCCCGCCGCCGGACGATGCGTTCGAGGAGAAGATCCTCGATGTCGACGTCGTCGACGAAATGCAGGGCTCCTTCCTCGAGTACGCGTACTCGGTGATCTACTCGCGAGCGCTGCCCGACGCCCGCGACGGCATGAAGCCGGTGCACCGACGCATCGTCTACCAGATGAACGAGATGGGGCTGCGGCCCGACCGCGGCTATGTGAAGTGCGCCCGCGTCGTCGGTGAGGTGATGGGCAAGCTCCACCCGCACGGCGACGCCTCGATCTACGACGCGCTCGTACGGATGGCGCAGCCCTTCTCCATGCGCCTGCCGCTCGTCGACGGGCACGGCAACTTCGGCTCGCTGGGCAACGACGACCCGCCGGCGGCCATGCGGTACACGGAATGCCGGATGGCCGACGCCACGTCGCTGATGACGGAGTCGATCGACGAGGACACGGTCGACTTCAACCCGAACTACGACGGGCAGGAGCGCGAGCCCGTCGCGCTTCCCGCGGCGTACCCGAACCTGCTGGTCAACGGCGCGTCCGGGATCGCCGTCGGCATGGCGACGAACATGCCGCCGCACAACCTGGGCGAGGTCGTCGCCGCCGCCCGGCACCTGATCAAGCACCCCGGCGCGGATCTTGAGACGCTGATGCGTTTCGTGCCGGGACCCGACCTGCCGACCGGTGGCCGTATCGTCGGCCTCGGCGGGATCAAGGACGCGTACGAGAACGGCCGCGGCACCTTCAAAATCCGCTCCACGGCCACCGTGGAGAACGTGACGGCGCGCCGCAAGGGCCTGGTCGTCACGGAACTGCCCTTCACCGTCGGCCCGGAGAAGGTGATCGCCAAGATCAAGGACCTGGTCTCGTCGAAGAAGCTCCAGGGCATCGCGGACGTCAAGGACCTCACGGACCGCGCGCACGGCCTGCGTCTGGTCATCGAGATCAAGAACGGTTTCGTCCCCGAGGCCGTCCTGGAGCAGCTCTACAAGCTGACGCCGATGGAAGAGACCTTCGGCATCAACAACGTAGCGCTGGTGGACGGCCAGCCGCTGACGCTGGGCCTCAAGGAGCTGCTGGAGGTCTATCTCGATCACCGCTTCGAGGTCGTACGCCGCCGCAGTGAATTCCGCCGCACCAAGCGGCGCGACCGGCTGCATCTGGTCCTCGGCCTGCTCGTCGCGCTGCTCGACATCGACGAGGTCATCCGCCTCATCCGCTCCAGCGACAACTCGGCGCAGGCCAAGGAGCGGCTGATCGAGCACTTCTCGCTGAGCGAGATCCAGACGCAGTACATCCTGGACACGCCGCTGCGCCGGCTCACCAAGTTCGACAAGATCGAGCTGGAGGCCGAGCGTGACCGGCTGACCGCCGAGATCGACGAGCTGACGGCGATCCTGGAGTCGGACACCGAGCTGCGCAAGCTGGTCTCGGCGGAACTGGCGGCGGTGGCGAAGAAGTTCGGCACCGACCGGCGCACCGTGCTGCTGGAGTCGGGAAGTTCACCGGTCGCCGCGGTGCCGCTGGAGGTCGCGGACGACCCCTGCCGGGTTCTCCTGTCCTCGACCGGTCTGCTGGCCCGTACGGCCAACGGCGAGCCCCTCGCCATGGACGAAACCCGGCGCGCCAAGCACGACGTGATCGTCTCGGCCGTGCCCGCCACGGCGCGCGGCGACGTGGGCGCGGTGACGTCCTTCGGCCGTCTGCTGCGGCTGTCGGTGATCGACCTGCCCCAGCTGCCCGACACGGCGTCCGCGCCCAGTCTCTCCGGCGGGGCGCCGGTCACGGAGTTCCTCACCCTGGGGCCGGACGAGACGCTGATCTGCCTCACCACACTCGATGAGTCCTCGCCGGGACTCGCGCTCGGCACCGAGCAGGGCGTGGTCAAGCGGGTGGTCCCGGACTATCCGGCGAACAAGGAGGAGCTGGAGGTCATCACCCTCAAGGAAGGTGACCGGATCGTCGGCGGCGCCGAGCTGCGCACCGGCGAGGAGGACCTCGTCTTCATCACCGACGACGCCCAGCTGCTGCGCTACCCGGCGGGGCAGGTCCGGCCGCAGGGCCGGGCCGCGGGCGGTATGGCGGGCATCAAGCTCGCCGACGGCGCCAAGGTGATCTCCTTCACCGCGGTCGACCCGGCCGCCGACGCCGTGGTCTTCACGGTGGCCGGTACGGCCGGCACGCTGCTCGGCGACACGGAGACGTCGGCGAAGCTGACGCCGTTCGACCAGTACCCGCGCAAGGGCCGGGCCACGGGCGGCGTGCGCTGCCAGCGGTTCCTCAAGGGCGAGGACATCCTCATCCTGGCCTGGGCGGGCGCGGCGCCGGCCCGCGCGGCGTCGAAGAACGGCGCACCGGTGGAGCTGCCGGAGCAGGACCCGCGCCGCGACGGCTCGGGCACCCCGCTGGCCACGCCGGTGGCGGCGCTGGCGGGGCCGGTGTAACAACGCCGCCACTCGGCCGCCGGGTCTGCCCGCCCGGCGGCCGGGAACGGGCCCTCGGGAAGGGGCGGGGTGAAGGGGCGGGGTGCGGAACAGATCGCTCCGCGCCCTCAGCCCTCGCCCTCGCCCTGCACGTACCGCAGGACGCCCCACATGCTGTGCTCATCGGCAGCGGCGGCGGCATCGGCGCCCCGCGCCCCGTCCCGACGGCAGGCCGCGAGTTCCTTGCCGAGCGCTTCGGCGTCGGTCCCGGACCCGATGAGCACGAGCTGCGTGATCCGCGGCTCGTCGCGCCCCCACAGCTCGGGGTAGAACCGCAGGAACCGCCCGACCGCATGCACCCCGTACCGGTTGCGGACGTCGGCCGTACCGAAGTCGACATACCCCTTGATCCGGTAGAGCCCCTCCGGTCTGGTGTCGAGGAACTCCATGAGCCGGCGCGGGTCCATGGGCACGTCGGAGGTGAAGGAGACGCTCTCGTACGTCGCGTGCAGATGACCGCCGTCGCAGTCGTGCGCTTCCTCCTCGCTCCGCAGATCGTCGAAGGACAGCTGCCGCGCCTTCTCCTCGCCGTCCGGCCGCACCACCGGGTCGAAGAGCAGCTCAGGATCGATCCGCCCGTACGACGCACGGACGACGGCCGTACCGCCGCTGAGGCCCGCGACGGTGTCGAGGACACGACCGAGCCGCTCCTCCCCCACCCGGTCCGTCTTGTTCAGGACGACGAGATCGGCGATGGCGAGATGCCGCTCCAGCTCGGGATGACGCTCCCGCGTCGCGTCGAACTCGGCGGCATCGACGACCTCGGCGAGCCCCCCGTACACGATCCGCTCGTTCTCGCTGGCCAGGATCATCCGGACCAGCTCCTGCGGCTCGGCCAGGCCACTCGCCTCGATCACGATCACGTCGAGACGGGCGGCGGGCCGGGTCAGCTTCTCCAGATACTCGTCGAGCTCACTGGCGTCCACAGCGCAGCACAGACACCCGTTGCCGAGCGAAACGGTGGAGTCCCCGAGCTGCCCGGCGACCGCCATGGCGTCGATCTCGATGGCGCCGAAGTCATTGACGATCGCACCGATCCGGGTGCCCCTGCTCTGGGCGAGCAGGTGGTTGAGCAAGGTGGTCTTACCGGATCCGAGGAAGCCCGCGAGGATGATGACCGGGATCTGTTTCGTGCTCACCAGGGGCCTTTCTCTCGGCACGGCAGGGGGCTGACCCAGGATATTGGCACGGTGGGAGCCCCGGACGGCCGCAGGAGCCGGAGGGGGGATTTCGGAAAGGCGTGCCGGGCGCTCTACCGTTCGTAGACATGAGCGCCGCACCGACCACCTCCGGCAGACGACTGCGTCTGGGCTGGCCCCAGCGCGTCTTCTCGCAAGTGCTCCTGATGCAGCTGGCCATCGCCACCGGTGTCACCGTGCTCGCCACCGGCCTCTTCCTGGCCCCGCTCAGCGCCCAGCTCGATCAGGAGGCGATGCGGCGCGCGCTCGCGATCGCGCAGACCACCGCGGCCCAGCCGCAGCTCGCCGGCGCGGTGACCGGTTCGCGGCCCGCCGCGGACGGGCCCGTACAGGCCGAGGCGGAGCGCATCAGGCGCTCCACCGGCGCCGAGTACGTCGTCGTCATGGACGAGCGCGGGGTCCGCTGGTCCCACACCGACCCCCACCAGATCGGCAAGATCGTCTCCACCGACCCCAGCGACGCGCTCGCCGGACAGGAGGTCATGGAGATCGACGAGGGTACGCTCGGCCGCTCCGCCCGCGGCAAGGTCCCGCTGCGCGCCACCGACGGTGAGATCGTCGGTGCCGTCTCGGTCGGCATCGAGTACGACAGTGTCCGCGCCCGGCTGCTCGCGGCGATCCCCGGTCTGCTGGCGTACGCGGGCGGCGCACTCGCCGTCGGCGCGGTGGCGGCGTATCTCATCTCCCGAAGACTCCAGCGGCAGACCCACGACCTGGCCTTCTCCGACATCTCGGCGCTGCTGGCCGAGCGCGAGGCGATGCTGCACGGCATCCGGGAAGGGGTCGTCGCCCTCGATTCCGGGGGCAGGATCCGGCTGCTGAACGACGAGGCCCAGCGGCTGCTCGGCCTCGGCCCCGAGGCCACCGGGCGCCCGCTCGACGACGTCCTGGGCGCGGGGCGTACGGCCGACGTGCTGGCGGGGCGCGTGACCGGTGACGACCTGCTGACCGTGCGCGGGCAGCGCGTCCTCGTCACCAACCGGATGCCGACGGACGACGGCGGCGCGGTGGCGACCCTGCGCGACCGTACCGAGCTGGAGCGGCTCGGGCGCGAGCTGGACTCGACGCGCGGTCTGATCGACGCCCTGCGCGCCCAGGACCACGAGCACGCCAACCGGATGCATACGCTCCTGGGGCTGCTTGAGCTGGGCATGCACGAGGAGGCGGTGCAGTTCGTGACGGAGGTCGCGGGGGTGCACCGTGCCACCGCCGAGCAGATCACCGAGAAGATCCACGACCCGCTGCTGGCGGCGCTGCTGGTCGGGAAGGCCACGGTCGCAGCGGAGCGCGGGGTCGCGCTCCGGCTCTCCGACGCGACGCTGCTGCCGGACCGGCTGGTGGACCCGCGCGGTCTGGTGACCGTCGTCGGCAACCTGGTGGACAACGCGCTGGACGCCTCGGCCGGCTCCCCGGACGCCGTGATCGAGGTCGAGCTGCGGGCCCGCGGGCGTGCGGCCGTGCTGAGGGTGACCGACAGCGGGCCCGGTGTCCCGGCGCAGCAGCGGGAGCTGATCTTCACGGAGGGGTGGTCGACCAAGGAGCTGCCGGCCCACGGCAAGCGCGGCCTCGGCCTCGCGATGGTGCGCCGGCTCGCGGAGCGGCAGGGCGGCAGTGCCCGGGTCGGTGAGGGGGCGGAGGGCGGCGCCGAATTCACCGTCGTACTGCCGGAGGCACTGACCGACGCCGGGCTGGGCGAGGCGGAGCCGGCGGACGCCGGGCCCATGGACGCGGGCACGGTGGGCCCGGCCGCGGCGGCGCTGGACACGGCGGGAGAATCGCGATGATCGACGTACTGGTGGTGGACGACGACGTCCGCGTCGCGGAGATCAACGCGGCGTACGTGGCCAAGGTCGCGGGCTTCCGCGTCGTCGGCCGGGCACATTCGGCCGCCGACGCGCTGGCGCAGCTCCAGGCGGCCCACGTCGACCTGGTGCTCCTGGACCACTATCTGCCGGACCGGAACGGACTCGCGCTCGTCCAGGAGCTGCGCGCGCTCGGCCTCCAGACCGACGTGATCATGGTGACAGCGGCGCGCGACATCGGGACCGTGCAGGCCGCGATGCGCCAGGGGGCTCTCCAGTACCTGGTGAAGCCCTTCAACTTCGCCGGGCTGCGCACGAAGCTGGAGGCGTACGCGGCGCTGCGCCGGACCCTCGACGGCGGCGGCGAGGCGGAGCAGGCCGAGGTGGACCGTATCTTCGGGGCGCTCTCCGTGGCCGGCTCCCCCGACCTCCCCAAGGGACACTCGCCCACCACAGCGGCCATGGTGCGGCAGGTGCTGCTGGCCGCCGGAGGACCACTCTCCGCCCAGGAGATCGCGGAGCGGGCGGGCATGAGCCGGCAGACCGCGCAGCGCTATCTGAAGCTGCTGGAACGGTCGGGGCGGGTACGGCTCAGCCTCAAGTACGGCGAGACGGGCCGCCCGGAGCATCGCTACGCCTGGACGGCCAGCCACTGAGGACGCGGAGCCGCATCCGGCCGGACCGCGCCCCGGACCGCGCGCAGCCCGGTTCGCTCGTCGGTGTCCACCGACGCCGCGCCGTCCGTCACCGCGCCCCGGACGGCGCCTCAGACCGCGCCCGCGCCCGTCAGCGAACGCACCTCCGTCTCCGCGTGCTTGGCCTCGTCCGGTGGTTCGGGTGACAGCGCCGTACCGGCCCAGCCCGCGAGGAAGCCCAGGGGGATCGAGACCAGGCCGGGGTTCTGGAGCGGGAAGAGCTGGAAGTCGGCTCCGGGGAACAGCGATTCGGGGCTGCCGGAGACGACCGGCGAGAGCAGCACGAGCACAACGGCCGGGATCAGGCCGCCGTACACGGACCAGACCGCGCCGCGGGTGGTGAAGTTCCGCCAGAACAGCGAGTAGAGCAGCACCGGCAGGTTGGCGGACGCGGCGACCGCGAAGGCCAGGCCGACGAGGAACGCGACGTTCAGGTCGCGGGCGAGCAGGCCGAGGGCGATGGCCACAGCGCCGATTCCCGCCGCCGCGACGCGGGCCACCGCGACCTCGCTGTACTGCCTGGCGCGGCGGCGCCTGAGCGAGGCGTACAGATCGTGGGCGACAGAGGCGGAGGAGGCCAGCGTGATGCCCGCCACGACCGCGAGGATGGTGGCGAAGGCGATGGCCGCGACGACGGCGAAGAGAATCGTTCCGCCTGTGGAGCCCGCGCCGCCGCCCAGGTCGAGCGCGAGAAGCGGAACCGCCGTGTTCCCGGCCGCGTTGGACGCCCGTACCTCGTCGGTTCCCACCACTGCCGCCGCACCGAAGCCGAGCACGATGGTCATCAGGTAGAAGCTGCCGATGAGACCGATCGCCCAGACGACCGAACGGCGGGCGGCGCGCGCCGTCGGCACGGTGTAGAAGCGGGACAGGATGTGCGGCAGTCCGGCCGTACCGAGGACCAGGGCGAGGCCGAGGCTGATGAAGTCGAAGCGGGCCGTCCAGTCCCCGCCGTACCTCAGACCGGGTGAGAGAAAGTCCTTGCCGTGCCCGCTGCGCTCGGCGGCCGAGAGCAGCAGCTGATTGAAGTCGCCGTGGAAGCGCACCAGGACAAGCACGGTGAGCGCGACCGTGCCCGCCATCAGCAGCACTGCCTTGACGATCTGGATCCAGGTGGTGGCCCGCATCCCTCCCAGCGATACGTAGATCACCATCAGCGCGCCCACGCCGATGACCGTCCAGGAGCGCGCGGCCTCGCTGCTCCCGCCCAGCAGCAGCGCGACCAGGCTGCCCGCCCCCACCATCTGCGCCACCAGATAGAGAACGGACACGGTGACCGAAGAAGTTCCCGCCGCGATACGGACGGGCCGCTCCCTCATGCGCGCGGCGACGACATCCGCGAGCGTGAACCGGCCGCAGTTGCGGACGAGTTCGGCGACGAGGAACAGGACGACGAGCCACGCGACGAGGAAGCCGACGGAGTACAGCATGCCGTC
Organism: Streptomyces flavidovirens DSM 40150; assembly: GCF_000429085.1. Lineage (GTDB taxonomy): Bacteria > Actinomycetota > Actinomycetes > Streptomycetales > Streptomycetaceae > Streptomyces > Streptomyces flavidovirens. The sequence goes on from NZ_AUBE01000020.1 coordinate 51,585, forward strand.
GTAGCCGAAGAGCGCGATCAGCCCCGAGATGCCGAGGAAGGAAGCGGCGGACATGTAGTCGCCCGCTATGGCGAAACCATTCTCCATGGGCGAGAACAGCCGTCCCCCCGCGTAGAACTCCTCCGCGGATCCGCGCCGGTTGCGGCTCACCCACGTCGTGATCGCCAGCGTTGCCGCGACGAACGCGCAGAACAGCAGCAACGCGAGTGTCTGGTGATCGTCGGTCACCGCTTGATCTCCTTGATCCCCCGGGTCAGTTCCTGGGTGTCCCAGCGGAGATCGAGCGCCGCACGGTCCCTGCGCAGCCGGGCGTGACGCGCGTACGCCCAGGTGAGCAGGAAGGTGGTGACGAACTGCCCGAGTCCGGCGACCATCGCGACGTTCACCGCGCCGACGACGGGACGGGCCATCAGGTCGTGCGCGGTGGTCGCCGCGACGACGTAGACGACGTACCAGGTGAAGAACGCGAGGGACGCGGGAACGACGAACCGCCGGTAGCGGCTGCGCACTTCCCGGAAGGCGGCGCTGCGCTGCACCTCCAGATAGATCTCAGCGGCGCTGTGACCGGGCGCGGGGCCCGCGGGCACGGGTGGCGTGAGCGGCGCGGGTGCGCCCGTACCGTCCACTTCACCCCAGCCGGAGGCAAGCGCGTCGTACCAGGGATCGTCGAACCGCACCGCTGCGGCTTCTCTGCCTTCCTGCTTCTCCACGGAACAGCTCTCCTTGTCCGCGAACGAATGGTCCGCGCGCCCAAGGATGGACAGAGTGGAAGATCCCGGACTCTTCAATCCCCGCGCTTCACCCCATCAGGTGACCGATGTCCCGAGCGGCTGTGCGACCCCGCGCCCAGGGCGGCGGACTCGGCCTCCGTCGTACGGGCGGCCCGCTCCTGCGCCGGCAGCCGGAAGCCCGCGCGGGCGCCCGTAGCGGATCGGCGCGTGGGTGGAGCTGCGCGCTCCACCCACGGGTGGACTCCGTGGAGCCGGCCCCAGCCCGGCCTCAGGCGTCGATGCGCGAGCGGTCCAGCGTGGCCGCCGAGCTGGTGATGAATTCCTTGCGGGGCGCCACCTCGTTGCCCATGAGGAGGTCGAAAACCTGCTCGGAGGATTCCAGGTCGCCGATGTTGATGCGGCGCAGCGTGCGGTGGCGCGGGTCCATCGTGGTCTCCGCCAGCTGGTCCGCGTCCATCTCGCCGAGGCCCTTGTAGCGCTGGATGGAGTCCTTGTAGCGCACGTTCTTGCGCTGGTACTCCAGCAGCGTCTGCCGCAGCTCGCTGTCCGAGTAGGTATAGACGTACTTGTCCTGGCCCTTCTTGGGCTGGACGAGCTCGATCCGGTGCAGCGGCGGTACGGCGGCGAAGACGCGTCCCGCCTCCACCATCGGCCGCATGTAGCGCTGGAAGAGCGTCAGCAGCAGGCAGCGGATGTGCGCGCCGTCGACATCGGCGTCCACGAGGAGCACGATCTTGCCGTAGCGAGCGGCGTCGAGGTCGAAGGTCCGGCCGGACCCCGCTCCTATGACCTGGATGATCGCGCCGCACTCGGCGTTCTTGAGCATGTCCGACACGGACGACTTCTGGACGTTGAGGATCTTGCCGCGGATGGGCAGCAGCGCCTGGAATTCGGAGTTCCGGGCGAGCTTGGCCGTACCGAGCGCGGAGTCTCCCTCGACGATGAAGAGCTCGCTGCGCTCCACATCGTCGCTGCGGCAGTCGGCGAGCTTGGCCGGCAGCGAGGAGGACTCCAGCGCGGTCTTGCGGCGCTGAGCCTCCTTGTGCTGGCGGGCCGCGATGCGCGTCCGCGCGGCGGCGACGATCTTCTCCATGACGGAGCGCGCCTGCTGCTTTGCGTCGCGCTTGGTGGAGGTCAGGAAGGTCTTGAGCTCCTTGGCGACGACATTGCCGACGATCCGCGCGGCCGCCGACGTACCGAGCACTTCCTTCGTCTGGCCCTCGAACTGCGGCTCCGCCAGTCGCACCGTGACGACCGCGGTGAGGCCTTCCATGGCGTCGTCCTTGACGACGTCGTCCTCGGCGACGCGCAGCAGCTTGGCCGAGCGCAGCGCTTCGTTGACGGTCTTGGTGAGGGACCGCTCGAAGCCGGAGATGTGGGTGCCGCCCTTGGGGGTGGCGATGATGTTGACGAAGGACCGGACCGTGGTGTCGTACCCCGTGCCCCAGCGCAGCGCGATGTCCACGCCCAGCTCGCGGGTGACCTCGGTGGCCGTCATGTGCCCGCGGTCGTCGAGGACCGGCACGGTCTCCTTGAAGGTGCCCTGTCCGCTCAGCCGCAGGACGTCGCAGACGGCCTTGTCCTGCGCGAGGTACTCGCAGAATTCGCTGATGCCGCCGTCGAAGCGGAAGACCTCCTCCGTCTTGCCCTCGCCGCCCAGGGCGCGCTCGTCGCGTACGACGATGGTCAGGCCGGGCACCAGGAAGGCCGTCTGGCGGGCGCGCTGGTACAGCGTCTCCAGGTTGAGCTTGGCGTCCTTGAGGAAGATCTGGTGGTCGGCCCAGTAGCGCACGCGCGTGCCGGTGCGCGTCTTGGGGACCCGCTTGCCCTTGCGCAGCCCGTTCGCCGGGTCGAAGGGGGCATCGGGGCCGGATTCGGTGAACATGCCGGGGACGCCGCGCCGGAAGCTGATGGCGTGCGTCGCGCTGTTGCGGTCGACCTCGACGTCCAGGCGGGCGGAGAGGGCGTTGACGACGGAGGCGCCGACGCCGTGCAGGCCGCCGGAGGCCGCGTACGAGCCGCCGCCGAACTTTCCGCCGGCGTGCAGCTTGGTCATCACGACCTCGACGCCGGACAGGCCTGTTTTGGGCTCGACGTCGACCGGGATGCCTCGGCCGTTGTCCCGGACCTCGACGGAGTCGTCGTCGTGGAGGATGACCTCGATGTGGTCGCAGTAACCGCCGAGGGCTTCGTCGACGGAGTTGTCGATGATCTCCCAGAGGCAGTGCATGAGACCGCGGCTGTCGGTGGACCCGATGTACATGCCGGGACGTTTGCGGACGGCCTCGAGCCCCTCGAGTACGAGGAGGTGCCGCGCGGTGTAGTTGGAGCCGTCACGGTCTGCACCGGTCAGAAGCGCAGTGGACGGCACGGACGTCTCGGCGGTCACGCGGTTCGCTCCTCGCTGAATTTCAAATGTGTCCCGATGGGGTACGGGCCCGGCGTGGGTCGCCGGTCAGAGGGTACCGAGGCCTGGTAGAGCCGATGTAACGCCACCCTCAGGAAAACTCATGCTAGTCCAGAGTCGCATGCGCGTTCGATCCCTCGATGGGGTGACGTGGACATCACGTTCCCTTCTAGGCATGAACCATTTAGGCTCCGGGCACGTCCTCATGAACAACCGGCAGCCAGCCGGGAGGGCAAATATCCAATAATCGACGCGAAACCGTAGAGCGACGCAATACGGCTCCTTCGCCGCTAACCGGCAGCAGACAGCCACCTCGGAAGATTTTTCAAGGAAAAGCCACGAGCGGGAACGTTTTCGGCCTGGTTGGATGTTGACCCTGGTACGACAGCTCGTCGAGCTAGAGAAGAGGCGACGTGACTACTGTTCTGACCCCCGCGAGCCCCCTGACGGCCGCTGACCGATGCGACCGATGCGGCGCCCAGGCCTACCTGCGCGTTGTCCTGGCCAGCGGCGGCGAACTGCTCTTTTGCGCCCACCACGGACGCAAGTTCGAGCCGGAACTCAAGAAGATCGCCGCTGAAATACAGGACGAGACCGACCGGCTGACCCCCGTGCCGCCGTCCCCGGAAGACGAGGAACGCTGACACCTCCTCGCGACCCCGACGAGCCAAGGGCCGGTCCCGGACCGGCCGACGGGCGGTCTCCCCGGCCAAGCTGGGAAGGCCGCCCGTACTCGTACGCTGCAAGCGTAATCAGTTTCTTTCGGCCCATGTTTCAGGGGCCGCGGAGAGGCGTGCGTACACGCCGGGATTCTTAGCCTGACCGCAGCCGCTCCCCCAGGAGACGAGCCCGATCAGCCTGCCGTCGGCCACCAGCGGCCCGCCGCTGTCTCCCTGGCAGGCGTCGTGACCGCCGTTCTCGTCCCCGGCGCACAGCATGCTGTCCGCGCGGTACGTGCCGCCCGCGTGCCCCGGATAAGCGCGCTCACAGGCGCTGTCGGGCAACACCTTCACCGCCGCGGCCCGCAGCTCATCGGCGTACGAGCCGGCGCCGGTGGTATCGCCCCAGCCATAGACGACCGCGCCCGTCCCAGCGGTGTAGGCCGCGTGGCCCGGCCCCGCCGCCTTGATGGTGTCGGCCGCGGGGAGCGGGCTCGACAGCGTCAGCAGCGCGAAGTCCCCCGCGTTGGTCTTGGTGTCGTACGCCGGGTTCAGCTTGACGTCACTCACCGCGATTTCCCGGCCACCCGCGCCCTTCAGTTCACTGCGGCCCGCGATGACTTCCAGGTCGCGCACCTGCCCGAGCGGTACGCCCAGCACCTCAGAACTCACGCAGTGTGCCGCCGTCAGCACCTTGGCCGGTGCCACCAGCACTCCCCCGCAGAATTGCCCCGCTCGCGTACCTCCGAACCGGTCACGGCTCGACAGGGCCACCACCCACGGCGACTGCGAGATCTGTACCGGCTGGCCCCCGACGACGACACCGTCCGGGGTGGTGGTCCCTCCTGAGGCCTGTGGCGCCGCAACGGCCATGGCCGTCAGGGCCAGCGCCCCTGTCAGTGATCCGGCAAAAGAGCGACGCATGCGGCCTCCTGGCTCGGTCGTGCAATGGCACTCCCAGCCTCAGCCGGACACCTGCGCGCCGCACCCGCGAAAGGCGGCGAAAGACCGGGGGCCCGGAGCCTCGTACGTGAGACTCCGGGCCCCCGGCCCGAACGGCGAACGACGGGGTATGCCCTAGTCGAGGTAGTCGCGCAGGACCTGCGAGCGCGACGGGTGGCGCAGCTTCGACATGGTCTTCGACTCGATCTGACGGATGCGCTCACGCGTCACGCCGTAGACCTTGCCGATCTCGTCCAGCGTCTTCGGCTGGCCGTCCGTGAGACCGAACCGCATGGACACGACACCCGCCTCGCGCTCGGACAGGGTGTCGAGCACCGAGTGCAGTTGCTCCTGCAGGAGGGTGAAGGAGACCGCGTCGGCCGGGACGACCGCCTCGGAGTCCTCGATGAGGTCACCGAACTCGCTGTCGCCGTCCTCGCCGAGCGGGGTGTGCAGCGAGATGGGCTCGCGGCCGTATTTCTGGACCTCGATGACCTTCTCGGGGGTCATGTCGAGTTCCTTGGCCAGCTCCTCCGGGGTGGGCTCGCGGCCCAGGTCCTGCAGCATCTGACGCTGGACACGGGCCAGCTTGTTGATAACCTCGACCATGTGCACCGGGATACGGATGGTGCGGGCCTGGTCGGCCATCGCGCGGGTGATCGCCTGCCGGATCCACCAGGTGGCGTACGTCGAGAACTTGTAGCCCTTGGTGTAGTCGAACTTCTCCACCGCGCGGATCAGACCCAGGTTGCCCTCCTGGATCAGGTCCAGGAAGAGCATGCCGCGGCCGGTGTAGCGCTTGGCCAGCGAGACCACCAGGCGAAGGTTGGCCTCCAGCAGGTGGTTCTTGGCCCGGCGGCCGTCCTCGGCGATGATCTCCAGCTCGCGCTTGAGCTTCGGCGCCAGCTTGTCGCTGTTGGCCAGCTTGTCCTCGGCGAACAGGCCCGCCTCGATGCGCTTGGCGAGCTCCACCTCCTGCTCGGCGTTGAGGAGCGGAACCTTGCCGATCTGCTTGAGGTAGTCCTTGACGGGGTCGGCGGTGGCGCCGGCGACGGCGACCTGCTGCGCGGGCGCGTCGTCCTCGTCCTCGTCGGAGAGAACGAAGCCCTTCTCCCCGCCCTCTTCCTCTTCGTCGGCGCCCGGCTTGACCGGGGTCTCCTCGGTGGAGTCCTCAGCGTCGGCGGCCTCGTCGGCGTCCTTCTTGGCGGAGGTCTTCTTCGCGGCCGTCTTCTTGGCCGGGGTCTTCTTCGCAGCGGTCTTCTTGGCTGCCGTCTTCTTGGCGGCGGCCTTCTTCGCCGGCTCGGGGGCGACGACATCGTCGTCGGCCACGGCTTCCACGGTTTCCGATGCCGGAGCGGCAGTGGCGGCGGCAGTGGCAGTGGCCGTCCTGTCCGGGGCCGGCTGGGCGCCGTTGGCCGCGACGGACTTCGTGGCGGTGCGCTTGGCCGGGCTCTTCGCTGCGACGCTCTTGCGGGGGCGCTTGGGCGACTCCGCGGCAGTGACCATCAGCGTCACACCCTCTTCCTCGAGGATCTGGTTGAGGCTGCGCAGAACGTTCTTCCACTGGGCCGCCGGAATCTGGTCGGCCAAGAATGCCTGGCGCACGTCATCGCCCGCGATCTGCCCATCAGCCTTTCCCCGCTCGATGAGCGCCATCACAGACTCGGACTCGGCGATCTCCGGCGGGAGCGTACGGGATGTGCTGGCCGACACGAACAACCTCTCGGAACGATGGAAACGGCTTCCGGCCTCGCCCTGAGTACGGGCCACGACCGACGACATCGGCTGGGGATGTACCGACGGCGCAGGTTGAACCTCGGACTGGTTACAGCGCCATGTTCGACGGCTGTATTCCCTCTTCGGCTGTCACCTCTTAGGTCATCGCACAGTCCCGCGGAGTGTTACGCCCAATCTGCGTGGCCCGAGTCACACCCCGTACGAAATGAGGAGGAAAAGAAGGGACATCGGCTCGCGAGCGGCTCACAATCGTGTCGCCGGACCCCCATGGGATCCGGCGACACGAGGTTCGTCAGCGCAGTCGGGCCGCAAGGCACACACCCCGGCCGTCGTCCGTGGTCCGTATTCCGCGGTCAGTGCTCGCGCGGCGCCGGCACCACACGCTCCACTTCCGGGTGAACGGTGAGCAGTTGGCGCATGGCGGTTTCGGCGGCCATCGCGTCGCCCGTGGCGAGCGCGTCGACGGTGCGGGAGTGGTGGACGAGAGCCGCCTCGGTGGGGCGGTCACATCCGGTGACAGGGCCGCCGGACACCTGGAGGGCGGCGGAGACGATGCCGGAGAGGTGTTCGAGCATGCGGTTGCCCGCGAGCTGGATGAGCAGGGAGTGGAACTCGGAGTCGGCGCGGGAGAACGTCAGGGAGTCGCCCTGAGTGAGGGCGTGGCCCATGATCTCGACCATGTCGCCGAGTCGCTGCTGGAGGTCTTCGCGGCCGTGACCGGCCGCGAGGCGGGCGGCGAGCGGCTCGATCATCCACCGCAGTTCACTCAGTTCGCGACGCTGGTCGTCGCGCTGCGGACCGAAGGCCCGCCACTCGATGATGTCGGGATCGAGCAGGTTCCAGTCGCTGACGGGGCGGACCCGGGTGCCGACGTTGGGGCGGGCGCTGACCAGGCCCTTCGCCTCGAGCACGCGTAGGGATTCACGTACGACGGTACGGGAGACCTCGAAGCGCTGGCCGATCTCCTCGGGGACGAGCGGACGGTCGGCACCGAGGTCGCCGGAGACGATCATCTGGCCGAGCTGCTGGACGAGTTGGCCGTGGAGCCCGCGGCCCCGGCTGCCCGCCGAGCGGCGGCCCATCCGACCCAGGTCCGTGTCGGCCCCGTCCCAGGAGGGCACGCCGACGCGATCGGCGCCCGGCGCCTCTGCGTAGGGGTAGCGGTCGAGTTCACCCGGCCCGGCGAGGCCGGAATCGGCGGGGCGGGAGGCGGTCATCATGGTGTGCGCAAGGGTACTCACGGATCCTTTGTCGGCGGGACTCCCGCACCCCTTGAGGTCTTTGGTGAAAAGCACACGAAAGGGTGATCGTCGCCCGCCCTGCAATTGACGACTTATCGGAAAGAAACGGGCTTTCCCCAGGTAGCTGTGGCTGTGCGTCAGCCGTCACAGCCCGAGCCGATCACCAATAGGTCCGGCGGCGAAGGCCAGTGAACAGATATGCGCAAAGCAGGGCACACAGCGACAACATCAGTGCCGCACCGACCGGTTGGGCCGCGACTCTCATCGCAGCCACCAGCCACGGATCGATCTCGTACGGCCACTGCAGCCACGCCACCTCGCGCAGTCTGCCCGGAAGTCCGGCCACCGAACGCGCGGACGGGCCCGCGACGATTCGCTGCGCGAGCGGCACCACCAGAACCGGTACGGCGAGTACCGCGGCCACTCCGGCGGCCGTGGCGCGGAAAACCGCCGCGCCGAGCAGCCCGGCCCAGGCGCAGCCGACGGTCAGGCCGGACCAACTGGCAGCCATGGAGGCCCATTTGTCCGGTACGCGCAGCAGATCTTCGCCGTACACCAGTCTCAGTGCCTGGGCGTCGGCCACCGCCACGAGGAAGCCCAGCAGGAGCGCGGCGGCGGCCGAGACGGCCAGCTTGGCGAGGAGCAGTCCGACCCGGCGGGGGACCGTGCCGCGGGCCGTCGCGAGGGCCGGGTACCGGAACTCCTCACCGAACGCGATGGCGCCGAGCAGTCCGGCGCCGAACGCGGCGGGCGGCAGGGGGAGGAGGCCGGGCCAGGCGGCGAGAAGGGCGGGCAGAGGGGCGCTGCCCTGGCGGGCCAGCAGTACGGAAATCGCCACGGAGGCGACCAGGACGGCGGTGGCGATCAGAAGGGTCGTCCTCGTACCGAGGAGGCGGTGCAGTTCGTAGCGCAGGGGGTGGAGCGGGCCGCGGGCCGGACGGAGGGGTGTCTGCGGCGGGACTGCTGTCCGGGCGCCGGTTTCGGCCCGTCCGGCGCCGCCGGAGGCGGTGGGGGCAGACTGCGGCTCCTGCGCGGGGACCGGTCCGGTGTCGAGGGTCTCGTCGGCGAGCCGGTGGATCAGGATGCCGTGCCGGAAGGCGGTTTCGCCGATCTGCGCGCAGTCGCTGCCGTAGACGGAGAGGCGTGTGCCGCCCTCGGTCACGACTTCGACGGAGCGCCGGGCGGCGCGGGCCTCGCGTGCGACTACGGCGCCGAGGCGGGCGGCGTGCGGCGTCCTGACGGCGACGCGGGGGCGGAGCCTGGTCCTGGCGAACTCGGCGACCGTCTGGTCCGCGACGAGGCGGCCACCCTCGATGGTGACGACCCGGTCGGCAGTGCGGGCCGCTTCCCTGGCGTCGCTCGTGGTGTACAGGACGGTGCCGCCCCGGGCGGCGTGGCCGCGCAGCAGCCCGAACAGCCAGCTGTTCTCGCGCGGCGACAGGCCCTTGGCGGGCTCGTCGAGGAGGAGTGTGTGCGGGTCCGCCAACAAGGCGGCGGCGAGGCCGAGTCGGCGGTCCATGCCGAGGGAGAGCGTGCTGAGGCGCTGGTCGGCGAGGGCGGCCAGGCCAACGAGGTCGAGCATGTCGTTCGCGCGCGCGGCGGGCACCCCGACCGCGGCGCAGAGCATGCGGAGCTGGCCGCGGGCGGTACGCGCGGGGTGGCCCGGCACATCACCCAGGAGCGCGCCGACCTCGCGGGCGGGGTGGGTGATCCGGTACAGGGGGCGGCCGCGGAAGTACGTGACACCGCGGCCGGGTGCGAGGTCGAGCATCAGCTTGAGCGCCGTGGTCTTGCCGGATCCGGCCGCACCGAGGAGGGCCGTGACCTGCCCCGGCCGCGCCTCGAAGGTGAGGTCGTCGACAGCGGGCGGAAGACTTCGGCGGGGGGCGCTGGTGAGTCCGATGGCCTGGAGCATCGCTTCTCTCGCGGAAGGGGGAGACCGCTCGGCGGCAGGGCGGTACCGCAGCAAGATAACGCGACATATCCGACTTTTGGTGCACCGAAGGCGTGCGGGTGTCAGAGCCCTGAGTCACAGGCCTGAGTCAACTCGCGTCGGACCCGTGTCGGACTTCGGTCTGGGATCTCGGTCTCGGCTCGGTGTCGGAACTCGTCTCGGCGCTCTGCGTCAGACCTCGGGACGCAGCATCGGCGGATTGAGCAGCGTCGCTCCGCCAGCCCGGAACAACTGCGCGGGCCTGCCGCCCTGCCGGGTCGTGGTCCCGCCCGAGGGGACCAGGAATCCTGGGGTGCCGGTGACCTTGCGGTGGAAGTTCCGGGGGTCGAGGGCGACGCCCCAGACGGCTTCGTACACACGGCGCAGCTCGCCGACCGTGAACTCCGGCGGGCAGAAAGCGGTGGCGAGCGACGAGTACTCGATCTTGGAGCGGGCGCGTTCCACGCCGTCCGCGAGGATCTGGGCATGGTCGAAGGCGAGGGGCGCCGGCGGCTCCTCCTCGCGGCTGTAGTCACCCTCCTGGCCGAGCAGGGCCTCCACCGGCGCCCAGCGCGCGCTGTGCGCGTCGCCACCGGCACGCGGGGCGGGAAGGTCCGGCGCGAGCACCAGATAGGCCACGCTCACCACGCGCATCCGGGGGTCCCGTTTCGGGTCTCCGTACGTGGCGAGCTGTTCGAGGTGCGCCCCGTTCCCGACCGAGGGTGTGCCGGGCTCGTGCGCGCACAGCCCCGTCTCCTCGGCGAGTTCGCGCGCCGCCGCCGCCCCGAGATCCTCCTCCGCCCGCACGAAGCCGCCAGGCAGCGCCCACCGGCCCTGGTAGGGCTGCTCGCCTCGGCGTACGACCAGCGCGCAGAGCGCGTGACGGCGCACGGTGAGCACGACCAGATCCACGGTGACGGCGAAGGGAGGAAAGGCCGATGGGTCGTAGGGCGACATGCCGCGATCATAGTCGTCTGCCTGACGATAAACAGTCCTCTTGCCGGGGAAGCCGCCGTCCGCGGCGGCCTCTTCGCGCCGCTCGTCGGCGTCCACGGTTCAGACCCCCAACTGGAGTGCGCCGGCGGCTTCCTCGATCATGCCGAGGCCGAGCCTGTTGATCCGTACGGCGAAAGGCTCCCCCGCCACGCGCAGTCCGGAGAACTGCACGGCGCCGAGCGGTGCACTGCGTACGGGGAACAGTGCCACTGTGCCCGCAGGGGCGTCCGGGCGGACGCCCGCGAGCGCGGTGAGCAGGTGGACGCCGGCGGCGGCGGCCACCGCCGCGGGCCGGCACGCGGCCGGATGCGGCACGGGAAGACTGTCCGTGGTGCGCTGCTCGCCGGAGTACATCTCCGGCAGCCGGTTGCCGAACGTTCCCGCCGCGTCCAGGACCCCGCGCAGCAGCGACGCCGCCTCCCGCTCGTACCCCGCCGCCGCGAGTCCCGTGACGGCGACCGCCGTTTCGTGGACGCGCACCGCGCCGCCGCGGTGGCCGAAGGGGTTGTGGCCGGTCTCCTTGGCGCCCAGGCTGCGCAGCCCCCAGCCCGAGTCCATCGCGGGGCCGCCGAGCAGCCTCGCCACCTGCTCCGACTGGGCCCTGTCCAGCAGACCGGGTGCGAGTCGCCCCCCGCCGAGCAGGCCGGTGTCCAGGAGGTGCGCGACGGCGCCGCCCAGATGCGGGACGAGCCGTCCCCGTGCTGTGGCTGCCGCCGGCCGGCCGCCCGCGGGGTCGTCGATCCAGAAAGACTCCCGGAACGTACGGCGCAGCTCCGCCGCCCACTCGCGCCATCCTTCGGCGCCCGGTCTGCCGCACTCGGCCAGCAGGTCGGCGCCGAGTACCGCCGCGCGGTGGGCGTGGGCCTGGGTCTCGCTGCGCCGGGGCCGGTCGGGCCCCCGCTCCGGCAGACAGCCGTCGTAGTCCGCGGCTCTGCGCAGCCAGAGCAGACAGCGCTCGGCCACGGGAAGCAGCTCCTCCAGGTCCTGCTCGGGCAGCCCCCACCGCCTCGCTTCGGCGAGTACCACCGGGAAGGCGAGCGTCGCCTCCACGCCCGTGCAGCTGGGCGGGAGATGCGGGCCCGCGTCCCTGAGCGGGCCCGGCAGCCGCCCCTGGTCCGGCCCGGGGCCGGGCAGTTGGGTGCGGGCAAGGGCACGCAGTGTCGACGCGGCGAGCCGCGTGCCGAGCGGCAGCGTCATCCGCGCCGCCCACAGCGCCTCGGCGGGTGCGAGCCCGCAGCGCCAGGGCACTCCCGCCGCCAGATACACATCCGCCGGATTGCGCGGGTCGCGCATCAACAGGGCCCGCAGGTCACCGAGGCTGGTCCGCAGCAGCTCCCGTACCCGCGGATCGTCTCCCTCCGCCGTCGCCTCGGAGAGCGGTCCGGTCCCAATCTTCACCGGCGCCCGGGCCCCACGGTCCGCACGGATCCGAAGCTCGATGACGCGCGAGGCGCCGGGCAGTAGCTCGATCTCCCAGCGCAGCAGGCCGGCGGAGGCAATCGCGTCCTCGGGAGGCGGGTCGGCGGTGACCACGGCCCGGGCTCCGGCCGCCGACCAGCGCAGTCCGGAGGCGTGCACGCTGGCAGGCAGCTGGGGCCCCGGGCGGCCCGCCGCGACGGCGCCGAGTTCCGCCAGATCGGTGCCGAGTCCGATCTCCACCCGCAGCCGCATGGTGTGGCGGGCCGAGCTGCGCAGGATGATCCGTTCCGTGCCCTCGGCGTGCCGCAGCCGCTCCACGGCGATCTCGGGGTCCGGTCCCGCGCTGCCCGGCGTACGCACCACACCCACGAACCGGGCCTGACCGGCCGAGACCAGCCGGCCCTGCACCGCGACCGGTTCGCGCCCCGCGATGCGCAGGTGGCAGCGAGAGAGCAGTCGGCGCCCCGACTGGTAGAAGCCCTCCAGTCCGTGGCCGGTGAGCTGCCCGTGTTCAGGGGAGAGCACGAGTCCCGGCAGGTCCGCACAGATCAGCAGGGCATGGACCGAGGGAAGCTCACCGGGAGGCCGGGCACCTCCCTTGAGCGGCCTTCCCGCGGCGGCGGCGGGGGGCGGGGCGGTGAGGGTCATACGGTGCCTCCTCTGCGCTCGTGACAGCCGCACCGGCCGGATGGGCGCGGGGCGTTCGCGGTACGGCCACCCGTGTGAACGTCCGCATCGGCGCCCTGGTCACGGCCGTCATCGCTCGCTCCTCCCGCGCTGCCCGTCCTGCCGGCGAGTGCGGCCTCGCGCGGCGGCTGCTCCGGGCCGCGCCTTGGCGGGCGGCGTACTTCGCTTGGCGGCTGCCTGCGGCCGTACGGACCGTGTGGCCGGCCGCGTACGTACGGGGCGGGGGTGCGGGTGGGGCCGCTTGCGCTCAGCGCGCTCCTGACGCAGGCAGCGCCGTAGCGCTTCGGGGTCGAGGCCCTCGTTGCACGCCTGGTGCAGGAGCTGCGCGAAGGTGTACTCGGGGTCGGAGCGCAGTGCGCGGCCGAGGGCGACTCTCGCCCCAGGCTCGTCGCCGGTCGACCAGGCGACCCATCCCGCGAGCGTGAGCGGGGCCGGGGCATGGGTTTCGTACGCTCCGGCGCACCGACGGGCGAGCGCCCGCCACAGCCGCAGTGCGGGCTCGGCGTCGGGGCCTTCCATCCACTCCGCGGCCCGGTCCCTGGTCTCGCGGTCCTGAAGGCCGAGGATGACGGCGGCGGCCTCGTCATGGGAGATGAGTGTGTCGTCCCCGGCGTCCGCGTCGGGCCAGCTCGCCGAGGCCGGCTTGTTCTCACCGAGGCGCTTCATGAGCCGGCGCGCCAGCCCGAGCGTCTCGGCTCCGACCTGCTCACGCTCGGCCCCGCCGAGGATCCGGGGCACCAGCGCGAGCCCTGCGGCGTCCAGAGCCCGCACCTGCTCCTGGTCGGCCGGCTGCCGCGGCGCGAGCCTCGCCTCCATCTCCCGCAGGGATCCGCGCACTTGGATACCGGCGTAGGCGGCGGCCGCAGCCATCACCGAGGTGCCCGGCAGGGCCAGTACGTTGCCGTCGGGCGGGCAGCAGCGTGCATCGGGGCAGCAGTAGGACCAGTACCTCCCGTCGGAAATGCACAGCGCTTCGAACACGGGCACATCGAGCGCGCCGCACGCGGTGCGCAGCCGTTGCGCGAAGGGGCGCAGCCGCTCCATCACCTGCCGGGCGGACTCCCCGTCGGCCGGGTCCTGGCAGAGGAAGACGACGATGCCGTCGGGGCGGCCTGCCCGGCGCTCGCTGCCGGTCACCAGGCACTCGGCGAGCTGGTCGGAGACGAACGGCCATTCCCTCGGCGAGCGGGGGATGCCGAGCCTGAGCCGCCCGCCGAAACGGCCGCGGCGGCCGTGCAGCGCGACCATCACCACGCTGTCGGTCGGGTGGAATCCCATGAGGTACGGGAGGGCGTCGGCGAGTTCGGCGGGGCCGCGCAGGGTGATCTGGTCGTCGGCGGAGGGGCCTGTGGGTTCGTGGTGCTTGTTCATGGCTCGACGGTCCCGCAGAGACCGCCCGCTCCGCCAACCCTGTGGATAACTTTATCCACAGGTCGGAGCCCGCATTCGCACAATGTCCGAACCATCAGGTTGCATGGGGGCATGACCAACGCAGAGCTCAGGTCCTCGGCCGATTCCGTACTCGCCCGCCTCGTCGGGGACACCAGCGGCACCGCCCGGCTGCGCGAGGACCAATGGCTGGCCATCGAGGCTCTCGTCGCCGACAAGCGCAGAGCGCTGGTCGTCCAGCGAACCGGCTGGGGCAAGTCCGCCGTGTACTTCGTGGCCACCGCACTGTTGCGCGAGCGCGGCGCGGGCCCCACTGTGATCGTCTCGCCGCTCCTCGCGCTCATGCGCAACCAGGTCGAAGCCGCGGCCCGGGCCGGCATCCACGCCCGGACGATCAACTCCTCCAACACCGAGGAGTGGGACACGGTCCAGGCAGAGGTCGCCGCCGGCGAGGTGGACGTGCTGCTGGTCAGCCCCGAGCGGCTCAACAATCCCGACTTCCGCGACGAGGTGCTGCCCAAGCTTTCGGCTGCCACCGGCCTGCTGGTGGTGGACGAGGCCCACTGCATCTCGGACTGGGGGCACGACTTCCGGCCCGACTACCGACGGCTGCGCACCATGCTCGCCGACCTGCCGCCCGACGTGCCGGTTCTCGCCACCACGGCCACGGCCAACGCGCGCGTCACCGCCGATGTCGCGGAGCAGCTGGGCACGGGAGGCGGCTCCGACGCCCTGGTGTTGCGCGGGCCGCTCAACCGGGACAGCCTCAGCCTCGGTGTCCTGCACCTCCCCGACGCGGCCCACCGGCTGGCCTGGCTTGCCGACCACCTCAAGGAGCTCCCCGGCTCCGGGATCATCTACACCCTGACCGTGGCCGCCGCCGAGGAGATCACCGCGTTCCTGCGCCAGCGCGGGCACGCCGTCGCCTCGTACACGGGCAAGACCGAGAACGCCGACCGGCAGCAGGCCGAAGAGGATCTGCTCGCCAACCGGGTCAAGGCTCTGGTCGCCACCTCCGCCCTCGGCATGGGCTTCGACAAACCCGACCTCGGTTTCGTCGTCCATCTCGGCTCCCCCTCCTCCCCCATCGCCTACTACCAGCAGGTCGGACGCGCCGGGCGCGCTGTGGACCACGCGGAGGTGCTGCTGCTGCCGGGCAAGGAGGACGAGGCGATCTGGGAGTACTTCGCCTCGGTCGCGTTCCCACCCGAGGAGCTGGTCCGCCGCACCCTCGATGTGCTCGCCCGCGCGGGGAAGCCACTGTCGCTGCCCGCACTGGAGCCTTTGGTGGAGCTGCGCCGCTCACGCCTGGAAATGATGCTCAAGGTCCTCGACGTGGACGGCGCGGTCAGGCGGGTGAAGGGCGGCTGGACCGCCACCGGACAGCCTTGGACGTACGACGCCGAACGGTACGCCCGGGTGGCCCGGCAGCGGGCGGCCGAGCAACAGGCCATGCGCGACTACGCCACGACGGCCGGCTGCCGGATGGAGTTCCTGCAACGCCAGCTCGACGACGAAGGCGCGGCGCCCTGTGGCCGCTGCGACAACTGCGCGCAGCCCCGGTTCACCGCCGGGCTGTCCCCGGAGGCGCTGGATACGGCGCGCGGTGAACTGAGCCGCGCGGGCGTCGAAGTGGAACCGCGGCGGATGTGGCCGACCGGGCTCGCCGCGGTCGGCATCGACCGCAAGGGCCGTATCCCCGCGGGCGAACAGGCGCTGCCCGGGCGTGCCCTGGGGCGGCTCTCGGACATCGGCTGGGGCAACCGGCTGCGCCCGATGCTGTCGCCGCGCGCCGCGGACGGACCGGTGCCGGAGGCCGTGGCGGAGGCGGTGGTGGGTGTACTGGCCGACTGGGCGAAGGGGCCGGGCGGATGGGCATCCGGGGATCCGGACGCCCCCGCACGCCCGGTGGGGGTGGTCACCATGGCCTCGCGCACCAGGCCGGAGCTGATCCACACACTGGGCGCCAGGATCGCTGAAGTGGGAAGGATGCCGTTGATCGGCTCGCTGGAGTACACGGCGGCGGCCAACGTCACTTCCCCGCATCGCAGCAACAGCGCACAGCGGCTCCGTACGCTCGACGGCGCCCTCACTTTGCCGCCTCAGCTTGCTTCGGCACTGGCCGGCGCCGATGGCCCGGTCCTCCTGGTGGACGACTTCACGGAAACGGGCTGGACGTTGGCGGTGGCAGCGCGCCTTCTGCGTCAAGCGGGCGCCCCGGCGGTGCTGCCGCTGGTGCTTGCCGTGCAGAGCTGAGTCACCTGGTCACAGGGGATGCGCCGGCGCTGCTCCGGCCGGGCGGGAGGCATCGCACGCGGCCGGACTGGGCAGGGATATCCGCGTCATACCCGCAGATTTCAGTCGACCGCGCCAATTGCTCGTTGCCGCACACCCCGCGGGACAGCGAGAATTGGAGCGCTCCCCGCGCGGACCGCCTTAGTACCGGAAGGGCTGTACCGCGGTGCGCCCAACCGACCCTGCCCGCAGCGCGGGCGCGTATGCGAAGGGAGGACCGTGACCTTCGGATTCGCTTCGTCCACCGGCTCGTTGAACTCGGCATCGGCCGATTCCGCCAGCCGTCTGGGCCGGACGCTCGAACCGTCCGAGTGGGCAGCCGCCGGTATACCGCTGCTGCGCAATCCGCGTGAAGTGGTCAGCGGACTGCACGCGCGGCATCACCCGCAGCCTGCCACGGCTGTCGTCGCCGTCCTCGACACCGAGGAACGGCTCACCGCCAGCGCCTCGTTCGCCCGGCGTTCCGTCCCGGCGGACGGCTGGGAGTTCCGTAACGCCCTGCTCGCGCACCTGCGTCGCGTCATCCCGCACGACCTGCGCCGGCGTACGCCCGTACGGACCGCCGTGCTGCTCTACTGCCGCGACGGCGACGAGCGCTGGACCGAGGAGGACGGGGCCTGGATGTGGGGCCTGCGGGACGCCTGCACTCTGCACGGACTGCGCTGCGGCGCGTACATCACGTTGACGCACGGCGGCTGGCAGGTGCTGGGTGAAGGCCGTGGCGGCCGTCGCCCGAGCACCGGATCACGCCCGTCCGGCCTGGCCGAAGCCGCGGCCGAGGCGGAGCCGCCGCCACGCACAGGCGGCGGGGCGGCGGACGCCCTGCGGCGGGCGGCGGCCCGCTGAAGCGGTCCGCCGGCCTGCTCGTCCCTCACGCACCTCACGACGCACCTCACGCACGAGCACGGAGCGCGAGGTGCGCACGGAGCGTACGGCGCTCACGAAGGCGTACGAACGTGTGAGGCCTCAGACGCCCGTGCCGAGCACGGAGTTGGCCCGCTGCGGGTCTCCGCACACGATCAGCAGCGCGCCCGCACGTGCCTTGGCGAGCCGCAGCGCCGGGTTCACCGCGTCGCCGCGCTCGTCACCCTCGCCGGCTTCGCCATTGACGGCGACGACGACCACGGGTCGGGCGGCAGCCCGCTCCGCGACGGCGGCGTCCGCGTAGAAGACGTCGTCACGGGCGTCGTGCTGGGCCCAGTAGGCGGCTTCACCGAAGGACAGTTCGTGGGCGGCCCATGGGTGCAGCGCACCGGTAGTGAGCACCAGGATGTCGCCCGGCGCGCGGCCCGCGTCGAGCAGGACGTCGACCGCCTCGTCGGCGGCGTCGAGCGCGCCGCCCGCCGGAGCGGGGATGAGCTGGATCTGCGGCGCGGAACGATTCTCCTGCCGCGTGGACGGGGACCGGCCACCGGGCGTGTGCGACCGCTGCGCCGCGGGCGACGCCGGCCTGACCGGGCCGGGGCCGGGTACGGGACGTCCGGGACGCGGCGTGGCCGCGGTGCGCGGACCGGGTACGGGACGAGGGGTCGACGCGGGACGGCCGGTGGCCGATGTGACGCGGGGACCCTGGGCGCTCTCGTGAATCTGAGGCTCCTCGGGGGAGAGAGGCATGAGTGGATGTCTATCAAATGTCACCGCTGAACGCAGCAGCGGGTGGGTACATGCGTGCGATCAGAAATCGAAGCCGAGTTGGCCCCCGTTTTCCAGAGCTGCGGCCTCCGCCGAGATCCGGGTCTTCTTGAGATGCTGCCACTGGGGCAGCGCGTCGAGATAGACCCACGAAAGCCGGTGGTACGGGGAGGGCCCCCGCTCCGCCAGCGCCGCCTTGTGCACAGGTGAGGGATAGCCCGCGTTGGCCGAGAAAGCGTAGGCGGCCAACTCCTCGGACTCCTTCTCCAGTTCGGCCATCATCGCGTCCCGCCGCACCTTGGCGATCACCGAGGCCGCCGCGACCGCGATGCAGGACTGATCGCCCTTGATCACCGTACGGACCTTCCAGGGCAGTCCGAGATAGTCGTGCTTCCCATCGAGGATCACCGCGTCCGGCCGCACCGGCAGCGCCTCCAGGGCGCGTACGGCGGCGAGCCGCAGGGCGGCGGTCATCCCGAGCTCGTCGATCTCCTCGGGCGAGGAGTGTCCGAGGGCGTGCGAGGTGACCCATCCCTCAAGGACCGCGGCCAGCTCGGTACGGCGCTTGGGGCTGATGAGTTTGGAGTCGGTGAGTCCGTCGGGCGGGCGGCGCAGACCGGTGACAGCCGCGCACACGGTGACGGGTCCGGCCCACGCTCCGCGCCCGACTTCGTCGACACCAGCGATGATCTTGGCACCGGTGGTGGCGCGCAGTGAGCGCTCGACGGTGTGGGTGGGTGGTTCGTACGGCATGGCGCCTGCCAGGTTACGCCGCCGGGGGCGGCCGGCGACACCCCGGTCCCGCCCCCTGCGTTCAGCGGGCCACCGGAGGCAGGAACGGCGCCATGAACTGGTCGGCCATTCCGGCGATCTCCTCGTCCTGCCGTTCGCTGTCGCACACCTGTGAGCGGTACATCATCAGGCCCAGGACCACATCGAGAACCGGATCAGCGGCGGGAGCGTCGGGCGGACGTCACCCCGTTCGATTCCCCGGCGTACGACCTCACCCAAGAGCCGGTTCGACAGCTCGGCCACCTGCCGAAGGATCACTCCGTGGAACCGTTCGGCGACCCCGCTGTCGCATTCGTAAAGAACCAAGCGCGTCGGCGGCAGACCGCAGCCCCGGTCTGAGCGCCTGCCGCCTCCAAACCATCAGCGTGGCATCCACCCTGACTACCACTCAGCCAGCAGCGCCACACAAGCCGGGCGCAACCGCGCGTACACGCGGGCCCGGCGGGTCCGCTGTCGGCACCGGTCAGTACTCGTCGTAGAACCCTCGCTGGTCGCCGTACGTGCCGAGCTTCCGGCACTCGGTCTCGTCGACCTTCAGCGGGCGGTCTTCGAGGATCTCGCGCGCCCGCACCACGCCGAGGCTCGTCGCGTACCAGGGCTCGTTCCGGTCCTCCAGCCGGCTCGCGATGCCGACCAGCGCGCAGGAACGTTGCGGCTCCGGCAGCGTGTCGAGTGCCGGTACGGCGTCGGCCGACAGGTCCTGGAAGTAGTGCACGTCAAGCTTCTCGGTACTGCCGTGGCGGGCGACGTTCTGCTGCGCGACCAGCCCGTCCGGCGAGATCAGGCCGAAGGCCAGCACGGCCGCCGCCGCGCTCGCGGCAACCGCGCGCGGCAGCCAGCGGGACCCGAGCACCCCGGCCGCCATGATCAGTACGATCACCAGGCCCAGCCACAGCTCGACCGCCGCCACGGAGATGCGCAGCCGGGTCAGGCCGTACGCATCGACGTACAGGTCCATGCGGCGCAGCGCGGACGCGACGACGACCAGCGTGAGGACGCACAGGGTGCCGAGCACCGAGCGGACCAGGGCGCGGTCGCGGCCTCCGCCGCGCGGGGCGAAGCGCAGGGCGAGGGCGATGACCAGGAGGATCAGCAGAGTGGCCCAGAGCAGTTGCCAGAAACCCTGCCGCGCGTACTCGGCGTACGACAGTCTCTCGCTGAGCACCTTGTCGTAACCGCCGAACAGGACGGCGAGCTGGACCGCGATGAAGGCAGCGAAGAGCAGATTGAGCACGACCAGCGGCAGTGCCCACTCCGCTCGGCCGCGAGCGCGTCCGGGACGTATCTTGAGCCGGTCCCAGCGCATCGGCGCGGCCGCGGTACGGGCAGCGGCCAGCGCACCCAGCAGGCCGACAGCGAAGAGGAATGTCCGCCAGGGACCGTCCGCGACGGAGACGTCGGGGCTGAGGCCGCCCAGCAGATCGGCGAAGGCGGCGTCCGCGGAGGCGAAGAGCGCCCCGAAGACGATCAGTAGTACGACGGCGACAAGGGTCGTACGCACCATGGGCGCCCAGCGTCCGCGGGACGCTTCCGCCCGCTCGCGCAGACCGCGCCAGGCCCACGCCGTACCGGGGCCGAGTGAACCGAAGATGCCCAGGGAGCCGGCGAGAACGCCAGCCCAGGTGCGGTTGCCGTGCAGGGCGAGCGAGCCGAGCGCCAGCGCGGAGATGCAGGCGAGGAACGTCGGCCAGCCCGCGTCACGCAGCGCCGGAATGGCCAGCAGCGCCAGGCCGCCGACGGCCCAGACGAGCGTCCAGGGGCGCGGGCGGCGACCGGCCGCCTGCGCGGCGAAGTACGCGGCGAGAGCGGCCGGGACGGCTACAACCAGCAGGTTCAGGCCCAGCCCGTCTCCCAGCAGCAGGGCGCTGAGCAGGGCGGTGGCCAAGGCAGCCACGAACGTGGCGGGACGGATTCCGACCGGCGGCTCGGGTCGTACGTCGGTCAGCCACTTCGGGGGGCCGGCCGGTTGCCGCGGTGCGGCGGGTGGCGGCGGCCAGGGGTGGTGGCGCTGGGGCTGTGTCGCCCTGCTGTGCTGCTCCCGGTACGAAATCGTCGCCGGTGGCTGCGGAGCGATGTCCTGCGGCGCGGGTCCCGGACCGCTGCCGTCATCGGACTGCTCGGACGGCGTGGACGGTGCGGATGAAGCGGACGGTGTGGACGGTGTGGACGGCGGGGACGGTGTGGATGAAGTGGACGGTGCGGACGGCGTGGACGGTGCGGATTGCTTGGATGGTCTGGATGGCGTGTCGGACACGGGACCCCCTCCCGACCGGGCAGGGAGACGGCAGGGTGCCGCTGCCGGAGCCCGGTGTCTCGTCGGCGCGCGCCCGGCATGACCAACAGGGCGGCGTGGCCCGTCAGACTAGCTCTGGCGCACCCGGTCGGCGCCGCCAGGAGCGGGCTGTGGCAGGACCGTGACAGTCGCGGAACCCCGCCGCGACGGGCGATCGGCCGACGCCACGGGGCTGCCGAAGCCGGGCGCCGGCCGACGACATGTGGCGGGAGACGTCGTGCCAGGGCAGCATCACACGGCCGTGTGTCACACCAGGAAGCCGTTGTCACGCGAGGCGCAACCATTGCGGGGGCGCCGTCACGCGAGGCCGACATGGTGCGGGTCGACATCGTGCAGGCCGGCATCATGCAGGGCCGACATCACACAGCGCCCGACATCACACAGGGCCGTCATCACACAGGGCCAGCGTCACGCGGGCGGCAGCATGCGGCCCGCGTCCAGGGCCGCCGTCACGCGAGGCCGGCGTCATGCCGGGCCGTCATCATGCCGGGCCGACGTCACGCGGCCGGCAGCACGTGCCCGGCGTGATGCAGGGCCGGCGTCACGCGGCCAGCAGCACGCGGCTCGGCGTCACGCAGGGCCGACGTCACGCGAGGCGGAATCATGCCGCCCGGCGTCAGGTCGCCTGCGCGGGAGTCCGTCAGATTGCCTGCGCGGGAGTCCATCCGGGCAGCTCTTCCGTCTGCTCCAGCCAGGCGACCGGCGGCGCTCCGGTCTTTCCCGCGGCGACGACTCCGCCGAAAATGGCGCAGGTGGTGTCCACGTCGCCGCCCACCTGCGCGGTGACCCAGAAGCCCTGCTCGAAGTCGCCGAGCGACCGGGCAGCCGACCAGAGGGCGAACGGCACGGTGTCGTGCGCACTCGTACGCCGTCCACAACCCAGCACCGCGGCCACTGTCCCGGCGTCGTCGTAGTCCAGCATGTCGCGGGCGCGGCGGAGCCCGGCGCCCACCGCGCTGCGCGGTACCAGCGCGATCACGCCGTCGAGCAGTCCGGTCGGCGTCGGCGGCCCTGCCGGATCGGCGGCGAGCGCGGCGGCGGCCGCCACGGCCATGGCACCGACCACGGCCTCACGGTGCTGATGCGTGACGTACGCCGAGATCTCGGCCTGGTGGGTGGCCTGCTCCGGGTCGTCCGCGTACCAGGCGCCGAGCGGCGCGATGCGCATCGCCGCACCGTTGCCCCAGGAGCCCTGGCCGTTGAAGAGCGCCGCCGCGAGTTCGCGCCAGTCGCCGCCCTCCCTGATCAGCCGGAGCATCCGGTTGACGGCGGGGCCGTAGCCGCGGTCGAAGTCGTGATGATCGGCGAAGGAACGCGCCAGCGCGTCCTGGTCGATACGGCCGTGTTCGGCGAGCACGGCCAGGACCGAGCAGGCCATCTCGGTGTCGTCGGTCCACTGCCAGGGCGCGGGCGGCAGCTCGCGGCTTTTGAGCAGCGGATAGTTCGCGGGTACAAAGAACTGGGAGCCCAGGGCGTCTCCCAGGGACAGCCCACGCAGGCTGGCCAAGGCGCGTTCGAGGCGCCGGACGGTGGAGGAGTCAGCGGTCATCGCTCCGCCACTCTATCCGGACAGCCGTACGGCTCGGGAGCCCTCCAGCGCCGGAACGGCCGGTCAAGGGTGTAGCGACCGTCCTTCCCCAGCAGCAGTGACCGCGTTTCGCCGTTGCCCGGATTGCACAGCGATTCGAAATCCGCCACCGTCCAGTGGAACCAGCGCATGCAGAACAGCCGCATGGTCAGACCGTGGGTGACGAGCAGCACGTTCGGCGGGTGGTCGGGTGCCTCGAAGCTCCGGTACAGGCTTTCCAGGAAGGCCCCGACGCGGTCGTACACATCGGCCCCGGACTCTCCCTGGGCGAAACGGTAGAAGAAGTGCCCGTACGCGTCCCGGTACGCCTTCTGCAGCCGTACGTCGTCCCTGTCCTGCCAGTTTCCCCAGTCCTGCTCACGCAGCCGCGGCTCCTCCCGCACCCGCACCCGGTTCGGGTCGAGCCCGAAGGCGGCGAAGGTCTCATGCGTGCGGCGGTACGGCGAGACGTAGGCGCTGACCCGCTCTTCGCCGAAGAGTTCACGCAGGTGCGCCCCCGCTTCCTGGGCTTGGCGCAGACCGGTTTCCGTCAGTCTGAGCGCGTGGTCGGGCTCACGCTCGTACACCGAGTCGTCGGCGTTTCCCTCCGACTCCCCGTGCCGGACCAGTACGATGCGCCGCGGTCGTGCCATGCCGAAACCCTAGAACGTGAGATCGGATGCGGCTCAGCCGGGCAGCCTCCCAGCCTCTGTCCAGCGTATCCGGCCGTTGAAACGCCCGCGCAGCAAGCGGTTGTGGGAGACGACGACCAGCGCACGGGGCCGTCCTCACCGGCCTGTCCGGGCACGGCAGCCCCAGCCTCGCCGTGGAGTACGTCGCCGAGCACTCGGGCGTACACAAAACGACGCTCTATCGCCGCTGCGAGTGCGCCGCCGCCGCGACCACCCCCGCCCGGGCCGGTGCGTACCGGAGCGCCCGTACGGCGTGATCACACCGTCCACGCCGGATCCAGCCGAACGACCGCGCCGGCGATTTCGGCCACATCGGCATCAGTCTGCGCACGCAGCGAAAGACGCTCCACCCGCTCGGCGCGGTACTTTCCGTGCTCGGCGGCGGAGTGCCACATCGACAGCACCAGGAACTCATTGCCGGGCGCCTCGCCGAACAGCCCGCGCAGCATGCCCGGCGACCCGGCCATCGCCGGATTCCAGACCTTCTCCTGCATCAGCGAAAAATGCTCGACCCGGCCCTCATGCACCTTGCAGTGCGCGACACGCACCACATCGGCGTCGGTGAACCGGGGCTCGAAGCCCGTCTTGACGTCGAACCGGTAGTCGAAGAGCCCCACTTGGATGTTCTTGTACGTACCGGACTGTGCGGCAGCGAGCCGGTCGTGCGAACGCGCCATGAACGAGTCGTAGAACGCGCGGCTCTCCCAGAAGGAAAAGATGTGAGCCACGCCCGGCCGCTCTCGGCTCCAGCCACCGCCCTGCCCCCGGAAACCCGGTTCCCCCAGCAGCCCCGCCCACTTCCGCTGCCCCCGCTCGAAACCCCGACGGTCGATCACTGTGCAGCGAATCCACTTGACCAGCACCGCGCCATCGTACGGCCAGGAACACGCACCCGCTCACGCCTGCGGCGCTCTTCACCCCGGACGATGCGGCGCAGCCTGACTTCCCTGTCAACGCCGCACATCAATGCGGGTTTTATCGGCGAACGGGGTGGAACAGACCTCGACGCCACGCGAGTTGTCGGTGCTCGGGGCTAGCCTGGTTCCACGTGCACATTCGCACAGCTCGCGCCGGTGGGATCCGGCCGGGTTCCGAGGGAGGGGAAGACCGGTGGGCAGTCTCAACAAAGGGGTCGGCAAGGTCGAAGTGACGCTCAGGTGGGACCCCACTCCCCTGGGCGAACCGGCCCACGACCTCGACATCATCGCCGCGACGTACGCCGTGGAGGACCCGTACGGCAGCCCCGCGTACGTCGTGCACTTCGGCAGCCGCTCGCCGGACGGCACCATCACCCTGAACAGGGACAGCCGAGACGGCCAGGGCTTCGGTTTCGACGAGGCCATGACCCTGGAGCTCGACCGGCTGGCGCCCGCCTATGGCCGGGTGGTGGTGGGCCTAGCCATTCAGCAGCGCGGGGGAAGGACGACGTTCGGCGAAATAGCCAATACGGGCTTCCGCATCCGCGAGGGCTACACCGTGCTCGCGGAGAACGACCTCGCCGGCGTGTCCGCCTCGACAGCCGCCACCATCGCCGAGTTCACGAGAAACGCCTCGGGCGGCTGGGAGTTCCGCCCGGTCATCCGCGGGTTCGACGCCGACCCGAATTCCTTCGCCGCGACGATGGGAAGCAGCCTGACCTGACAGCCGTGCGCGCCCGGAAACCGCGAAACGCCGAAGGGCGGCGAGCCCGTAAGGCCCGCCGCCCCTCTGTTCCTCAGTGTGCTGTGCCTACTGGCCGCAGATCAGCTGCAACCGCTGGTGGAGCCGCAGCCCTCGCAGATGTAGCAGCTGCCCGCACGCTGCATCTTCGTACCGCAGGAGAAGCACAGCGGCGCGTCCGCGCTGATGCCGAGCTGCATCTCGACGAGCTCCGCCGAGGTGTGCGCCTGCTTCTGCTCCGGCACGGCCTCCACCTTCGGGGCGGCGACCGGCTTCGGCGTCTCCGTCTGGCGCGGGGCGGACTGGGCCAGGCCCTCGACGTCGATGTCGACGTCGCTGTCCTCCATCGACGGCTCGTACGAACCGGTCTCCAGGTGACGCTGACGCTCTTCGGCGGAGTGGATGCCGAGCGCCGAACGGGTCTCGAAGGGCAGGAAGTCCAGCGCCAGGCGGCGGAAGATGTAGTCGACGATCGACTGCGCCATCCGCACGTCCGGGTCGTCCGTCATGCCGGCCGGCTCGAAGCGCATGTTGGTGAACTTCGAGACGTACGTCTCCAGCGGAACGCCGTACTGCAGACCGACCGAGACGGCGATCGAGAAGGCGTCCATCATGCCCGCGAGGGTCGAGCCCTGCTTGGACATCTTCAGGAAGACCTCACCGAGACCGTCGTCCGGGTAGGAATTGGCGGTCATGTAACCCTCGGCCCCACCCACCGTGAAGGAGGTGGTGATCCCCGGACGGCCCTTCGGAAGGCGCTTGCGCACCGGGCGGTACTCGACGACCTTCTCGACCGCGGCGCGGATCGTCTCCTCGGCCTTCTCCGTGACCTCCGCCTTGACGTCCTTCTTCTTGGCGGAGAGGGGCTGGCCGACCTTGCAGTTGTCGCGGTAGATCGCGAGCGCCTTGACCCCCATCTTCCACGCCTCGAAGTAGACCTCTTCGACGTCCTCGACGGTGGCCGTCTCCGGCAGGTTCACCGTCTTGGACAGCGCGCCGGAGATCCACGGCTGGATGGCCGCCATCATGCGGACGTGGCCCATCGCGGAGATGGAACGCTCGCCCATCGCGCAGTCGAAGACCTCGTAGTGCTCGTGCTTCAGACCGGGGGCGTCGATCACATTGCCGTGCTCGGCGATGTGGGCGACGATCGCCTCGATCTGCTCCTCCTGGTAGCCCATACGACGCAGCGCCTGCGGCACCGTGCCGTTGACGATCTGCATCGAGCCGCCGCCGACCAGCTTCTTGAACTTGACCAGCGCGAGGTCGGGCTCAAGGCCGGTGGTGTCGCAGGACATCGCGAGACCGATGGTGCCGGTGGGCGCGATGACCGAGGCCTGCGCGTTGCGGAAGCCGTTCTTCTCACCGAGACGCAGCACGTCCTGCCAGGCCTCCGTGGCGGCCGCCCAGATCGGCGAGTCCAGGTCGTCCACGCGCGGGGCGGTGGCGTTGGCGTCGGAGTGCTGCTTCATGACGCGCTTGTGCGGCTCGGCGTTGCGGGCGTAGCCGTCGTACGGGCCGACGACGGCGGCCAGCTCGGCGGAGCGCCGGTACGACGTACCCGTCATCAGCGAGGTGATGGCGCCGGCGAGCGAACGGCCGCCGTCGCTGTCGTACGCGTGACCGGTCGCCATGAGCAGCGCGCCGAGGTTGGCGTAGCCGATGCCCAGCTGACGGAAGGCGCGGGTGTTCTCACCGATCTTCTGGGTCGGGAAGTCCGCGAAACAGATGGAGATGTCCATCGCCGTGATGACGAGCTCGACGACCTTGGCGAAGCGCTCGGACTCGAACGACTGGTTGCCCTTGCCGTCGTCCTTGAGGAACTTCATCAGGTTCAGCGAGGCGAGGTTGCACGAGGTGTTGTCCAGGTGCATGTACTCGCTGCACGGGTTCGATGCGGTGATCCGGCCGGACTCGGGGCAGGTGTGCCAGTTGTTGATGGTGTCGTCGTACTGGATGCCGGGGTCGGCACAGGCCCAGGCGGCCTCGGCCATCTTGCGGAAGAGCGACTTGGCGTCGACCTCCTCGATGACCTCACCCGTCATACGGGCGCGGAGGCCGAACTTGCCGCCCGTCTCGACCGCGTTCATGAACTCGTCGTTCACGCGCACCGAGTTGTTGGCGTTCTGGTACTGGACGGACGCGATGTCGTCGCCGCCCAGGTCCATGTCGAAGCCCGCGTCACGCAGCGCGCGGATCTTCTCCTCTTCCTTGACCTTGGTCTCGATGAAGTCCTCGATGTCGGGGTGATCGACGTCGAGTACGACCATCTTCGCCGCGCGGCGCGTGGCGCCACCCGACTTGATCGTTCCGGCGGAGGCGTCGGCGCCCCGCATGAACGAGACCGGACCGGAGGCGTTGCCGCCGGAGGAGAGGAGCTCCTTGGAGGAGCGGATACGGGAGAGGTTCAGGCCGGCGCCGGAGCCGCCCTTGAAGATCATGCCCTCTTCCTTGTACCAGTCGAGGATCGACTCCATGGAGTCGTCGACGGCCAGGATGAAGCAGGCGGAGACCTGCTGCGGCTGGGGCGTGCCGACGTTGAACCAGACCGGCGAGTTGAAGCTGAAGATCTGGTGCAGGAGGGCGTACGCCAGCTCGTGCTCGAAGATCTCGGCGTCCGCGGGAGAGGCGAAGTAGTTGTACTCCTCGCCGGCCTTGCGGTACGTCTTCACGATCCGGTCGATCAGCTGCCGCAGACCGGTCTCGCGCTGAGGCGTACCGACAGCCCCGCGGAAGTACTTGCTGGTGACGATGTTGACCGCGTTCACCGACCAGAAGTCGGGGAACTCGACGCCACGCTGCTCGAAATTGACCGAGCCGTCGCGCCAGTTGGTCATGACGACGTCACGGCGCTCCCAGACCACCTCGTCGTACGGATGCACGCCGGGCGTGGTGTGGATGCGCTCGATGCGCAAGCCCTGCCGAGCCGCAGCAGTCTTGGATCCCTTGGTACGGGAACCTCGTGCCGGGCCGCTCGCCGTCTCTGTCATGCCGCCTCCCATATACGTACAAAAACGCTCTGACGTGCCCAGTTCTTCCCGGGGCACGCTGTGTGTCTGATGTTCCGGACGCCGCAAACAGCGGCCGGAGCAGGTCTGCTTTTTTCGCCGGTCGGTCAGTCGGCGGCAGCGGCGGGCGCGGGGACCTCAGGGGTCACGCCGGGTCCGCAGCCACAATCACTTGCGGGCGGCCGCTCCTCGCGGAGCTCCGCGATGGCGGCCTCGAAGTCTTCGAGCGAATCGAACGCCCGGTACACGGATGCGAAGCGCAGGTACGCGACAAGATCGAGTTCCCGCAACGGGCCGAGTATGGCCAGCCCCACGTCGTGGGTGGTCAGCTCGGCGCTTCCGGTGGAGCGCAGCGCCTCTTCGACCCGCTGGCCGAGCTTGGCGAGGGCATCCTCGGTGACCGGTCGCCCCTGGCATGCCTTGCGCACGCCGGAGATGACCTTGGTGCGGCTGAAGGGCTCGGTGACTCCGCTGCGCTTGATCACCATCAGTGAGGCGGTCTCCACCGTGGTGAAACGGCGGGAGCAGTCGGGGCACTGACGGCGCCTGCGGATCGACGTTCCGTCGTCGGTGGTGCGACTGTCGACGACGCGACTGTCGGGGTGCCTGCAGAAGGGGCAGTGCATGGATCCAACCCTCCCTCACAGCACGACTGAATAGCCTCGGCCCGCCCCACCTGGGGCCCTCCGAAGCAGCCCCAAGCATAGGGGATCGTGGGGCTCCTGATGGCACTGGGGACCCACATGTGGGTGGCCACGTCCATGTGACCACTAGATCTTGGGTCTGGGTGCTTTTAACTCGCCGCGCGTGTCGCGGCGCCGGCCGCGGGGCGACACGCTGACGAGACCCCCGCCACCCCCCGGCCCAGCCGCGAAGGTTACCGTAATGGCCCGAATTGCCATTCGGTTAAAAACGGCTCCTCATACACCCCACCGTGCGTTCGAGAAAGGCATTCCGCGCTTTTTCACTCGAACGTGTGTTTGGCGCAACCTTTCGAAAGCAACTACCGTTGTCCAACCAGGGAGCGAGAACATCTCGAGAGGGGCCGACGTGACCACCACCGCTGACAGTGCAACTATCACTGCCCAGGACCGATCCCAGAGCCGACTCGAGCCGGTGCATGCCATGAATGAAGCAGCCACACATCCGGAGGGCCCCAAGCCCTCACGCTCGCTGCCCGGCCGACCTCCAGGAATCCGGGCGGACAGTTCCGGCCTCACTGATCGGCAACGCCGGGTCATCGAGGTCATCAGGGACTCGGTGCAACGGCGGGGTTACCCGCCGTCCATGCGCGAGATCGGTCAGGCGGTGGGCCTCTCCAGCACCTCTTCCGTGGCCCATCAGCTGATGGCCCTCGAGCGGAAGGGCTTCCTGCGCCGTGACCCGCACCGCCCCCGGGCGTACGAGGTGCGGGGCTCGGACCAGCCGAGCACCCAGCCCACCGACACGGCAGGCAAGCCCGCCGCGTCGTACGTCCCGCTCGTCGGCCGGATCGCGGCCGGCGGGCCGATCCTGGCCGAGGAGTCGGTGGAGGACGTCTTTCCGCTTCCCCGGCAGCTAGTGGGGGACGGTGAGCTGTTCGTCCTCAAGGTCGTCGGTGACTCGATGATCGAGGCGGCGATCTGCGACGGCGACTGGGTGACGGTACGCCGCCAGCCCGTCGCCGAGAACGGCGACATCGTGGCCGCGATGCTGGACGGCGAGGCGACGGTGAAGCGGTTCAAGCGCGAGGACGGCCACGTGTGGCTGCTCCCGCACAACGCCGCCTACCGGCCGATCCCCGGCGACGAGGCGACGATTCTCGGCAAGGTCGTGGCGGTGCTGCGACGGGTGTGACACCCGCCGGACAAAGACCGGGCCCCTGGAACCCACTGCGCCGGTTCCGGGGGCCCGCTGCGTTGTGCGTCGCGGGCCGGACAGGCTCCCCCCCTACTTCCCCTCGGCCTCCGCTGCGGCGTTGATCGCGGCGAGCGAGCGGCGTACCTGGTTACGGTCCGTGGTGTACCAGAAGTCGGGCAGGGACGCCCGCAGGTAGCTGCCGTAGCGGGCATTCGCCAGCCTCGGGTCGAGCACGGCGACGACGCCACGGTCCCCCATGGCCCGTACGAGCCGTCCCGCGCCCTGGGCCATCAGGAGCGCCGCGTGCGTGGCCGCGACAGCCATGAAGCCGTTGCCGCCGGCCTCCTCGACGGCCTTCTGCCGGGCGCTCATCAGCGGGTCGTCCGGGCGGGGGAACGGAATCCGGTCCATGACGACGAGCTGGCAGCTCGGGCCCGGCACGTCGACGCCCTGCCAGAGCGACAGCGTGCCGAACAGACATGTCCGCGGGTCGGCGGCGAAGGATTTGATCAGCTCACCGAGCGTTTCCTCGCCCTGGAGCAGGATCGGCATGCCGAGCCTGCCGCGCAGTTCCTCGGCCGCTTCTTTCGCCGCCCGCATCGAGGAGAAGAGACCCAGGGTGCGGCCACCGGCGGCCTCGACCAGCTCGGCGAGCTCGTCCATCATGTCGCCGCGCGAACCCTGGCGGCCCGGTGTGGCGAGCTGCCGGGCGACGTACAGGATTCCCTGCTTCGGGTAGTCGAAGGGCGAGCCCACATCCAGGCCCTTCCAGACCGGAACGTCCTCTCCCTCGGTTCCCTCCGGCGACAGGCCGAGCGAGGCGCCCACGCCGTTGAAGTCACCGCCGAGCTTGAGCGTGGCGGAAGTCAGGACGACCGACCGGTCGGTGAAGAGCTTTTCGCGCAGCAGCCCCGATACGGAGAGCGGGGCGACGCGCAGGGAGGCACCGTAACGATCGTGCCGCTCGCACCAGACGACGTCGTACTCGGAACCGTTGGCGATCCGCTCCGCAACGCCGTGGATGGACTCCACGGCCGCCAGCGCCTGCTTGCGCACCGCGTCCTCGTCCTGGACGGACTTGTCGCGGGTCGAGCCGATGGCCGAGATGACGTTACGGGCGGCGTCACGCAGCGCCATGAGGGCGTACCCGAGATCCTCCGGGACCTCTTCGAGGCGTCCGGGGAGCGCGAGCTCCATCAGCCGTTCGAAGGACTCCGCGGCTGTCTGGAGCTCGTCGGCGACCTTCTCGTTGACCAGCTTGGCCGCCCGGCGGACAGCCCGGTTGACCTGTCCGGGACTGAGCTCGCCGGTCGCTACGCCGGTCACCCGTGAGACCAGTTCGTGCGCCTCGTCGACGATCAGCACCTCGTGCGGGGGGAGCACGGGTGCGCCCTCGATGGCGTCGATGGCGAGGAGGGCGTGGTTGGTCACGACGACATCGGCGAGCTTGGCGCGCTCGCGGGCCGCCTCCGCGAAGCATTCCGCTCCGTACGCGCATTTGGACGCGCCGAGGCACTCACGTGAGGAGACGGAGACCTGGCCCCAGGCACGGTCGGAGACACCGGGGGTGAGATCGTCGCGGTCGCCCGTCTCGGTCTCGTCCGCCCAGTCGCGCATGCGCAGCAGGTCCTTGCCGAGCTTGCTGGTCGGAGCCGCGGCTTCGAACTGGTCGAAGAGGCCGTCCTCCTCGTCCTGCGGTACACCCTCATGGAGCCGGTGCAGACAGAGGTAGTTCGACCGGCCCTTGAGCATGGCGAACTCGGGGCGTCGGCGCAGCAGCGGGTGCAACGCTTCGACCGTACGCGGAAGATCACGCTCCACGAGCTGGCGCTGCAGGGCCAGGGTCGCCGTCGCCACGACGACGCGCTCGCCGTGCGCCAGGGCCGGGACCAGATAGCCGAGGGACTTTCCGGTGCCGGTGCCGGCCTGGACGAGCAGGTGGGCATTGTCGTCGATGGCTCCGGCCACAGCCTCGGTCATGGCGACCTGGCCGGGCCGCTCCGTGCCGCCGACGGCGGTGACGGCGGCATGGAGGAGCTCGGGGAGTGAGGGCTTCGTCATAGCCCGTCCAGCCTACGGGGCACCACTGACAACCCGCGTCACGCCGGCGACCGCATCAGGACAGGTGGAGGGGGTTGGGGACGGTGCCGTGCACCGCGGCGTGCGGGCGGTCGGGACGGTCGCGGTAACCGTCGAGGTGCAGGCGGTTCCGGTTGAGGCAGAGACGCTCGATCCGCGGGGTGAGCAGATCGAAGATCTCGTACCGGTCCTTGAGCTCGGGAAAGCGGGCTTGGTGCCGCAGAATTTCAGCTCGTACGAGTGACCAGAATTCATGCTCGGGAACGCCCAGTTGCTCTTCGCACAGGGGCGCCAAATAGCGGAACACACCGACGAACAGGCCGGAATGGATGAACTGAGTGAGGAAGGCGGGAGGCTCGGTCAGCAGTACCTCGCGCACGTCGTCGGGCATGGTGTCGTGCTCGGGCAGCGGATGCGCGCTCACGTTCACGTCGTCGACGAAATCCTTGATCGCGAGGCGTACCGGAATGTCGTGGTCGTCGAAGACGACGATGGCGTTCTCGCCGTGCGGGGAGAAGACGGTGCCGTAGCGGTACAGGAAGTGCAGCAGCGGGGGCAGCATCGCGGCGAACAGGCGCCGGAGCCACACGGCGGGCGGGATGCCCGCGCGAGCGACGAGTTCCGCGGTGAAGGCGCGGCCCTCGGGGTCGGTGTGGAGCAGAGAGGCGAGCGTACGGGCGCGCTCTCCGGGCGCCAGCCGGCCGGTGAGCGGCTCGCGCCAGATGGCGCCCAGCAACTCCTTGTACTGGTACGGAACCTCGGGGAGGCCGTCGTACAGGGGGTGCTCGACGGCGACGGAGGCGACCTCGCCCAGGAGGATCACTCCGCACTCGTCGCGCAGGAACGGGTCGGCGTCGCGCAGTCCGTGCACCCAGGCGGTGACGGCGGGCGCCGCCAGGGTGCGCTCGGTGGGCAGTCCGCGCCAAACCAGCGTGTTGAGGACGGCGAGCGGCAGTTTGACCGTGTGCCGGTCGGGACGGCTCGTATTGAGGAACGTACGAATGGACTGCTGCGGCATTCGTACGTCGCCGTCGGTGGGGAGCGGCACGATGGCGCCCTGGGCGACGGCGGGTGCGAAGAGCGGCAGGATCACTTCGTCCCACTGCCAGGGGTGTACGGGCAGATAGAGGTACCGCTCGGGGTCCAGGCCGCGGGCGCGCAGGACGGCGGCGAACGACTCGCGGGTGGGGACGTCCAGCTCGCGTGCGTAGAGGCGCTCGGGGGTGGCGAGTAAGGGGACTCCCCGGTAGCCGGCGATGTCGGTGCTGACGGCGATCCAGGGAAGGGCGGCCGGGTTACGGGCCTCGGGGGCCCAGCGGGCGGTGTCGGTGGCGGAGAGACCGAGGCGGCCCTTGTTGAGGACGAGCCAGGGGTGGCCGGTCTGGTGCCCTTCGAGCTCCGCGTACCCGAGGTCGGCGAGACGCGCGGCGGACACGGCGGTGTGGTCGAGGCGGGCGTCGGCGGCCAGGGTGGCGCTCAGCTCGCGGATGAGGTGGCCGAGGGTGGCACCGTCGAGCGCCAGGAGGCGGCGGGCGAGGACCAAGAAGCGAAGGGGATCGCCGAAAGGACGGCCGTCGGTGCCGGTGCCGGTGCCGGTCTCGGTGCCGGCGTCGGTGTCGGCGTCGCGCTCGCTGAGTTCGATCGTGTCGGGGTTCACGCGCCAGCTGCCGTAGGCGCCGCGTACCGCCCGGAAGGAGAGGATGCCGCCGTCGTCGAGCCGGAGGGTATGACGGTCACCGGCCGGCTGCGGGAGCGGCTCGATGATCTCTTCGTACGCGAACTCACCCAGCATCTTGGCGAGGAGGCGGCGGGCGGCCAGCTCCCAGGTGCCGGGTTTCAGCTCGGGTGGAGCGAGCAGCGGGAGCGGGTCCTCGAAGTCATGGGCGACGGCGGGCTTCGGCACGGGGACTCCTCGGGTGGAACCCATTCGGGGCGAGCGGTGTATGAGAGATAGCGGGTCGTTCACAGCAGGTTTCGCAGGGCGCGGTCGCGGACCATGAGCGCGGCTCGCTTGTCGGGGAGGTCGAGCTCCGCCGAGAAGCGGAAGCCGGCCGCGAGGAAGGCGGAGACGGAGGGCGTGTTGCGAAGGTCGGGTTCGGCGACGACACGTGCGCAGGCGGGACGTTTTTTGAGTACGAGGTCGGCGACAGCTCTCAGGAGGGTGGTGCCGAGGCCGCGGCCACGGTCCGCGACGCCACCGACGAGGAGGTGGATGCCGGTGTCGTGCGGGCGGGCCGGATAGTGGCGGGCCAGCGGGTCGAGGTCGGCGCGGTAGATCTCCCAGTAGCTCATGGGTACGCCGCCCAGTACGCCGAGGCAGGGTGCGCTGCGGCCGTCACCGTCGAGCTGGGTGCGCAGGTGTGCGGCGGTGACATCCGGCGGACCTGAGAGCTCCCAGAACGCGGCTACAGCCGGATCGTTCATCCACCGGCTGATGAGTGGCAGGTCCCGCTCGATGCGTACGGGAACGAGCTGGAAGACACCCGCCGAGGTGGTGACGGCGCCCCAGTCGGCGGGGGTGTCGAGGAGGCCTCCGCCGACGGGTCCGGGGACGGTCACCGGCGCGTCGTCACCGAAGAGCGCGATGAGCTCGTCGGTGAGCCGCAGGTCGAGGGTGTCCTCGGTGCTGGATCCGGCGCGGGGAGCGGGGTTGGTTCCTGCGTCGGTGCTCGCATCGGCGGGAGGCACGGTGACGCTCCTCTCAGCAGTTCGGGTGGGGCGTGTTTCCGTCAGGTACGAAGGGGGTTGGTGATGGTGACGTAGACGGACTGGGTGTCGACCGGGCCTTCGAGCTCGTCGAGGCCGTGCAGCCGGGTCAGCAGGTTGGCCTTGCAGCGGAGACTGGAGGTCTCCAGCAGTTGCGCGGGCAGCGGGGAGCCGAGGGTGGTGTTCTTCCCGAGGAACTGGCGGAAGGCGGCGATCAGGACGCGTTCGTCGGCGAGCCGCTGGGCACCGAACGCTCCGATCAGGCCGAGGACGTTGTTGATGCCGAGGTAGTAGGCGAAGCGTTCGTCGGTGACGGCGTCGGGGACGAAGGTGTCGCTGGTGGCGCCGATGCCGGGGAGGCGGCGTTCGAGGTCGGCGCGGTGGGATTCGCGGAAGTAGTAGCCCTGGTTGTCGCGGTAGCGGCCGCCGACAGGCCAGCCGTCGGGGTCGAGGAGGACCAGGGTGTTCTGCTGATGGGCTTCCAGCGCGACGCCTGCCGTGCCGTCCAGCCAGAGCACCGGGCGTACGACGTGGTCGAGGTAGCGCAGGAACCATTCGGTGGCCACGGCTCCGATGGGCCGGCCGGTCCGGGCGGCGAGGCGGGCGACGACCTCGGCGAGGCGGGAGTGCATGCCGGTCCGGCCCGGCCAGGGCCGCGGGGCGGTGAGAGCCGCGATGCAGACGGCGTCGTCGCCGGGGCCGAACGGGTTGTGACGCAGGAGGGCGTCGAGGCCGGGAATGGGTTCGCCGTCCGCCGTGTCCACGGCGAGCCAGGCCGGGTCGCGGATGATGTCGAAGCCGGGGTGGGTGGACTGCCATTGCTCGGCCAGCCCGGCGCGCAGCAGCCGGTGGACCTCGACGCCTCGGTGGAGTTCCTTGCGGAGGTTCTCACGGCGGGAGTTGGTGATGCGTACGCCGAGCGAGAGCTTGAGCATGGCGGGCGAGCCGGGGCGGTGCACGGTACGGACGGAGGAGGTGGGGTGCCATGGGGCGCCGTACGGGCCGAGGTCGTGGAGGAGACCTTCTGAGAGGAGCGCCGCGACAGCGGGCCGGTGCTTGAGCTCGCGGGCCTGCCAGGGGTGCAGGGGCAAGGGAACCGTGTGGTCGGGCAGTCGCAGGCCGTCGGCCAGCCGGACGACGAGCTGCTCGACGGGGACGGCGCGGCCACGTTCGGTCCAGGCCGAGTCCGCGTCCAGTACGGACCGGTCGACGGCCATCCAGTGCAGCGGAAAGGAGCCGTACAACTCGGGCGAGTACAGAAGCGTTTCGGCCTCGGAGAGCCCCTCGCGGCTCTTGGGGGTGGGGTGCAGTGGATGCCCGAGGAGAAGGGACTGTTCCGCGCTGAGGAACAGGTCCGCCTCTTCGGACGGTCCGGGGTGTGCGCGCCGCTCGGCGATGAATTGTGCGGTGCGCCGGACGGAGTCGGCGACCCGGCCGACCAGGTCCGCTCCTTCCCCCTGCCCCGCCTCGCGGCCGAGCAGCGCGGCGACCGTGACGGCGTCGGCGGGCGGCGCCCCCTGCGGCCCGCCTTCCAGCACCGGCATGCCGAAGCGGTGCCATCCGGTGGCCGACCAGTAGCGGACGGGGACGAGCAGTGCGGTGCCGCTGGCGTCGAGCGGGATGCGGAGCGCCGGTCCCAGGGGCCGGCGGAGGTCTTTCTCCCGGACCCAGCAGCGCAGCAGGTTCTCGACGGCTGCCGCCTCCGCCGCCGCGTGCGGGTCGGGGTGGTCGAGCAGGTCCGCGGTCACGCCCGCTGCCTGCGGGCGGGCACCTGGCCCCGGCGTGCGCTGTTCCGCATGGGCGCTGCCCTTCTGCCGGGGCACCTTGGGCTCGTCGACCACGAGGCGGCCGTGCGTACCGCCCTGTCCTCGGTCGTGGGGGGCGGGTCGGTCTTCGGCCTCGGACGCATCGGGTGCGGGAGTGGGGTTCACGGGGGTCTTCCTTGGGACGAGGTCCGGGGTCAGTTCGACAGCCCGGTCTGTTGCCGGTGGTACGGAGAGCGTTCGGCGGCCGACAGGGCGTCGGCCAGACGGTCGAGGACCGCCGAGGCCTGTTCATCGGTGAGGGTGAGGGGAGGCAGCAGACGGACGACGCCGGCATGACGCCCGCCGAGCTCGACGATGAGTCCGCGCTCCAGGCACTCCTGCTGGACCGCGGCGGCCAGAGCGGACGCCGCCGGGGGTACGCCCGTGGACGTACGGCTTCCGTCGCCGAGTGCGGCGTCGGGGTCGACGAGTTCGATGCCGATCATCAGTCCCCGGCCGCGTACGTTCCCGATGCAGGGGTGGTCGGCGGCCAGGCCCTGCAACTGGCCCATCATGCGTGCGCCGAGCACAGCGGCGCGCTCGGCAAGCCGGTTCTCGCGTACGTACGCCAGGGTGGCGGCGCCCGCCGCCATGGCGAGCTGGTTGCCGCGGAACGTGCCGGCATGGGCGCCCGGCTCCCAGACGTCGAGATCGGCCCGGTAGACCACCACGGCCAGCGGAAGGCTGCCGCCGATGGCCTTGGACAGAACCATCACATCGGGCACGATTCCGCTGTGCTCGACCGCCCAGAAGGCGCCGGTCCTGCCGACTCCCGTCTGTACCTCGTCGGCGATCAGCGCGATGGAGCGGTCCGCCGTGATCCGGCGCATCCGCCGCATCCACTCGTCCGGTGCGGGAATCACCCCGCCCTCCCCCTGCACCGGTTCAAGGATCATCCCGGCCGGGTGCGCCACGCCGCTCTTGGGATCGTCGAGGAGGTTCTCGGTCCAGCGGGCGGAGAGTTCGGCGCCGCGTTCGCCGCCCGCACCGAAGGGGCACCGGTAGTCGTACGGATAGGGCAGTCGCGTCACCCGTACGTCCTGCGCACCGCCCGAGGCGTCGAGGGCGCCCGCCGTCATGCCGTGGTACGCCCCGGTGAAGGCCAGCAGTCCGCTGCGCCCGGTGGCGGTGCGTACGAGTTTGAGCGCGGCCTCGACCGCGTCCGTACCGGCCGGGCCGCAGAACTGCACCCGCGCGTTGTCGGCGAGCCCGCGTGGCAGCGTCGCGAACAGCTCGGTGATGAACGCGTCCTTGACGGGGGTAGCGAGGTCGAGCACGTGGAGCGGGGCGCCGGAGTCGATGACCCGCTTGATGGCTTCCAGCACCACAGGGTGGTTGTGTCCGAGGGCCAGGGTCCCGGCACCCGAGAGGCAGTCGAGATAGCGACGTCCGTCCGCTCCCTCGATCGTCAGGCCGCGCGCGCGTACGGGAACGATGGGCAGCGATCGCGCGTACGTACGGGCGGAGGATTCGCGCAGCGACTGGCGCCTCAGGATCCCCTCGTGCGCGGCGCTGAGCACCGCGGCGGCAGGTTCGGTCACGGCCACGTCTGTTGGTCCTCCCGCGGTGAAGCTTCTGTCGCTCGCAGTGTCTGTAAGTGCGTGCCCGTCAGGGCTGAACACCGACCCTGCGTCCCCCGTACGTACCAACGACAGTGGCGGCGGGGGATCACGGGCAATAAGAAGATCCTTACGTCGGGGGAACCGCGGCCCTGCCGCGCGCCGTCCCCATCGGCACCGGCATAGTGGGCACCGCACTCCGGCCCGGAGCTCCGCCGCCGGGGTGCGGACGTGTGCGCAGTTCGCAGAGTTCGCTGAAGAAGATTTCGAAGTCCCAGGGGGATCAAGACATGCGACCCATTCGCCCGACCATGGCAGCACGTGGCGGAAGGAGCGCGCGTCGCCGAACGTCCCCCGCATTTGCCGCTGTCGGCCTTGCCGCCGCCCTCGCCCTGACCGCCACCGCCTGCGGCCCGACCGAGGACAACGCGGGCGGCGAGCCGAGCGCCGCCGCCAGTCAGGCCACCGACGACAAGATCGTCATCCCCGACGATCTGAAGGACCGGCTCAAGGAGCACGGCGTCGACCTGGACAAGTGGAAGGGCGGCGCCTGGAAGGACTGGAGCAGGGACGACTGGCTCCGCGAGGCCGAGGACTACGTCAACCCGATCATCGAGGACCTCTGGGACGCGGACCGCATGCGGGACGCCGAGGAGCCCGACAGGCCGGTGGACAACGACATCTCCGGCGACGAGGGTGTCACCGACCCGACGCCCGCGCCCATCGAGGCGGTGCCCGTGAAGAGCCCGTACACGGCGAGCACCCCCGAGTCCGGGAAGCTCTTCTTCGACGGGCCCGAAGGTGCGATGGTCTGCTCCGCGACCGTCATCAAGGACCCGGCACACCCCGGCAAGTCCAACATGGTGTGGACGGCCGGCCACTGCGTGCACGCCGGCAAGAAGGGCGGCTGGTACCGCAACATCGCCTTCGTCCCGTCGTACAACAACACCGGCAAGTCGGCCGCGGAACTCGACGCCGCGCCCAAGAACGAGAACGAAATCACTCCGCACGGCGTATGGTGGGGCGACTGGGCGCAGACGTCATCGCAGTGGATCGCCCAGGGCGGCCCGACCGGCGGCGAAGGCGCTCCGTACGACTTCGCGGTGCTGCATGTCACCCCGGAGAAGGGCAGCGGCAAGTCCCTTGAGGAGACGGTCGGTTCGGCCCTTCCGGTGGAGTTCAACGCGCCGACCGCACCTGAGGTCGCGAGCATGACGGCGACCGGTTACCCTGCCGCTCCGCCCTTCGACGGCCAGAAGCAGTTGCAGTGCGCGGACAAGCCGGGGCGCCTGTCCATCAAGGCCGGCGAACCGACGATGTACCGCATCGGCTGCACCATGACCGGTGGCTCCTCCGGTGGCGGCTGGACGGCGATCGGCCAGGACGGCAAGCCCGCACTGGTCTCCAACACCTCGATCGGCCCGGTGACGGCCGGCTGGCTGGCCGGTCCCCGGCTGGGCGCGGAAGCCAAGACGATCTACGACTCGGTGAGCGGGAAGTTCGCCGGCCAGTAGAGCGCAAAGCCCGAAGGCCGCCCCCGCGTGGTGAGGGGGCGGCCTTCGGGCTTTGCTCTGTTCCTGTACGGCTGAGGAGTTCCTGTACGGCTGGGGAGCGGGCCCCGGTCAGCGAGTCGCCGGCACGAACGGCGCCAGGTCCGCCGCCAGCTCCTCGTGCACCCGTACCTTGATCAGCGTGCCTTCACCGGTGTGCTCCTCGGAGATCACCTCGCCGTCGGCGTGTGCCCGCGAGATCAGCCCGCCGTGTGTGTACGGCACGAGAGCCTCGATCTCGACCTCGGGCCGGGGCAGCTCGGCGTCGATCAGCGCCAGCAGTTCCGCCATGCCCGCGCCCGTACGGGCGGACACCGCGATCGCGTGACGCTCGATACGCAGCAGCCGCTGCAGTACGACCGGATCTGCCGCGTCCGCCTTGTTGATCACCACGATCTCGGGCACGTCCAGCGCGCCGACATCCCGGATCACTTCGCGCACGGCCGCCAGCTGCTCCTCAGGCGCCGGGTGCGCGCCGTCCACCACGTGCAGGATCAGGTCGGCCTCCCCGACCTCTTCCATCGTGGAGCGGAACGCCTCGACGAGGTGGTGCGGCAGGTGGCGTACGAATCCGACGGTGTCGGCGAGCGTGTAGACCCGTCCGCTCGGGGTCTCCGCCCGGCGCACGGTCGGGTCGAGGGTGGCGAACAGTGCGTTCTCCACCAGCACGCCCGCGCCCGTGAGGCGGTTGAGCAGCGAGGACTTGCCGGCGTTCGTGTATCCGGCGATCGCGACCGAGGGCACCTGGTTGCGCTTGCGTTCCTGGCGCTTGATGTCGCGGCCGGTCTTCATCTCCGCGATCTCCCGGCGCATCTTCGCCATCTTCTCGCGGATCCGGCGCCGGTCGGTCTCGATCTTGGTCTCACCGGGACCACGGGTGGCCATACCGCCGCCACCGCCGGAACCGGCGCCGCCCATCTGCCGGGACAGCGACTGACCCCAGCCGCGCAGCCGGGGCAGCATGTACTGCATCTGCGCGAGCGCGACCTGGGCCTTGCCCTCTCGGGACTTGGCGTGCTGGGCGAAGATGTCGAGGATCAGGGCGGTGCGGTCGACCACCTTGACCTTGACAACGTCTTCGAGGTGGATGAGCTGGCCGGGGCTGAGCTCACCGTCGCAGACGACGGTGTCGGCCCCAGTCTCGATCACGATGTCGCGCAGCTCGATCGCCTTGCCCGAGCCGATGTACGTGGCCGGGTCCGGCTTGTCACGACGCTGTACGACACCGTCGAGCACGAGTGCGCCCGCGGTCTCGGCGAGAGCCGCCAGCTCCGCCAGCGAGTTCTCGGCGTCGAGCACGGTTCCCGAAGTCCAGACACCGACCAGCACCACACGCTCCAGGCGCAGCTGCCGGTACTCGACTTCGGTGACGTCTTCGAGCTCGGTGGAGAGGCCGGCCACACGTCGAAGCGCGGCACGGTCGGAGCGCTCGAACTGGTCGCCGTCCCGCTCCCCGTCGACTTCGTAGCTCCAGGCGACGTCCTCTTCCATCAGGGCATCGGCCCGAAGGCTCTCGGTCACGTTCTCCGTGAAGCTCTGTGCGTCCTTGGAAGCGGAAGAAGAGGAGGTCATTGGATCCTTACGTCGATAGAAAGTCGGTTGCATGCGTCACAACGCGTGACGTGGCCGGAAGATTCCCGAGGTGTCGGGTCCCCGTCCCGGCAGCGCCGCAGACCCGTTGATAGTGGCATGGTGCGCGCCGGGCCGTCACTCGGGTTTATGCCCGCTTCCCGTGTTCTCGCACCTGTCCACGCACCGGAACCGTCTTCGCCGCAGCCTTGGCGGTCCCCCGGCCCGCAGCCTTGCCTGCCGCCTTGCCGGACTCGCTGCGCCAGTCCGGGTGTCCGGGCATGGGCGGCGTCTTCTTCCCGTACAGCCACTTCTTGAAGAAGCCGGACAGATCCCGGCCCGCGATCTCCGAGGCGAGGCCCGTGAAATCATCCGTCGTCGCGCTGGTGTCACGGTGCTCGCTGACCCACCGCCGCTGCAGCTGCCCGAAGGCGTCCTTCCCGATCTCCTGGCGCAGCGCGTACAGCACCAGTGCGCTTCCGTCGTAGACGACCGGCCTGAAGAGGCTGATCTTCTTTCCCGGTACGGGGCTCCGGGGAGCGGCTGGCGGGCCGCCCTGGGCCCGCCAGCCGTCGGACTGCGCGTACGCCTGGCGCATCCTCGCCTCCAGCGGACGCTTCGCGTGGTCCTCGGCGTACCGGGCCTCGTACCAGGTGGCGTGTCCTTCGTTGAGCCACAGGTCGGACCAGGAGCGCGGTGAGACGCTGTTGCCGAACCACTGGTGGGCCAGTTCATGCACCATGATCGATTCGACGTACCAGGCGGGCAGGTCGGAGCGGGTGAAGAGTGAGCGCTCGAAGAGTGACAGCGTCTGCGTTTCCAGCTCGAAGCCGGTTTCCGCGTCGGCGATGAGCAGCCCGTACGTCTCGAGCGGATAGCGGCCGACCTGCCGCTCCATCCAGTCGAGCTGCCCCGGTGTCTTCTTCAGCCACGGTTCGAGCCGCGCCCGGTCGGCGGTGGGCACGACGTCGCGCAGGGGAAGGGCGTTCGGTCCGCTCCTGTGCACCACCGTCGACCGGCCGACCGATACCTGGGCGAGTTCGGTCGCCATGGGATGTCTGGTCCGGTACGTCCAGGTGGCGCCGTCCGCCGCCTTTTCACGCTCTCCCACCGGCAGCCCGTTGGCGACCGCGGTCATGCCCTTCGGTGCGGTGACACGGAACGTGAAGAGTGCCTTGTCCGCGGGGTGGTCGTTGCACGGGAACACCCGGTGGGCCGCGTCGGCCTGGTTCGCCATGGCGAGGCCGTCGCGCGTACGTACCCAGCCTCCGTCCGGGCCCTCCTTGGGGCTGGGGTCGCTGGTGTGCCGGACGGTGATGCGCAGCGGCCGTCCCTCGTGCACCGGCTCCCGAGGCGTGACGATCAGGTCCTCCCGCGCCGTCGCGAACGCCGCGCGCTCGCCGTTGACCTCGACCGACGCGACGGTGCCGCGTGAGAAGTCGAGGTTGACGCGGTCGAGCCGCTCCGTGGCCAGCGCGTCGATCTTCGTGACGGCGTCCAGGGGCTTGCTGTTGCTTCCGCGGTACGTGAAGGAGATGTCGTACTCGCGAACGTCGTATCCGGGGTTCCCCAGGTGCGGGAAGAGCGGATCGCCGATGCCGAGCGCCACGGGTGGTTCGGGAGCGGGCACGGTCGCGGCGACGAGGGTGGCCGATGCGGCGGCCAGCAGGGCGGCACGCAGGCGCCGTGAGGTGATCATCATGACTTACCGCTATCAGTGCGGTCAGCGGCCGCTGTGACGGCACGCGAAGCTCCCACTCGAAAGAGCGGTGCGTTCGGTCAGCCGGTGGCCCGTCAGGCAGTGGTACGCGTCGGGCGGTGTACGGGTCGGGCGGTGTACGGATCAGGCCGTGGCGGGACGCTGGGCGCGGCTCACCTCGTACACGCCCGGCACCGCGCGCATGGCGCGCATGAGCGCGGGGAGCCCCGCGGCGTCGGGGAGCTGAAGCGTGTAGGTGTGCCGTACACGCTGCTCGCTCGGCGGTTCCACGGTGGCCGAGACGACCGCCGCGCCCGCGGTGGCGATGGCCTCCGTGAGGTCGGCGAGGAGCCGCGGGCGGCCGAAGGACTCGGCGACGAGGGTGACCCGGCAGTCCCCCGTGGCCAGCCAGCGCACACCCACGAGCTCCCGCCCGCGCGCCTGCATCCGGCCCACCGCGGGGCACTCCTCGCGGTGCACGGTGACGACGCCGCCGCGCACCGCGAACCCGGTGACGGCGTCGGGCGGTACGGGCGTACAGCAGCCCGCGAGCCGTACGGTCGCGTCCGGCAGGTCCGCGACGACGTTCTCGGCGCCCCGCGGCACCGAGGTGTCGATGCCGGGCGCCACACCGGCACCCCCTCCCGCCGGCCTGGACTCCTGCGGCCCGCCCCCGGAACCTCCAAAGGCGGGTGCCTCGTCCTGGGAGTGGGCCGACAGCCAGGTGGTGATGGCGATGCGCGCGGCGGGCGTACGGGCGTGGTCGAGCCACTCCGGCGAGGGCCCCGAGCC
The DNA here is from genome assembly GCF_000429085.1 of Streptomyces flavidovirens DSM 40150. Lineage (GTDB taxonomy): Bacteria > Actinomycetota > Actinomycetes > Streptomycetales > Streptomycetaceae > Streptomyces > Streptomyces flavidovirens. The sequence goes on from NZ_AUBE01000020.1 coordinate 95,262, forward strand.
GATGTCGTGGGTAAGGAGCAGCTGCACCGTGTCGCCGTCGCTGAGCACCGTACTGAGCGTCGCCAGGCGGCCGTTGACCCGCGCGCCGATGCAGCGGTGCGCCGTCTCACCGTACTGCGCGTACGCGGCGTCCACACAGCTCGCACCGGCCGGCAGCCCCAGCGTGCCGCCGTCCGAGCGGAACACGGTGATCTCCCGGTCCTCGGCCAGGTCCGCGCGCAGCGACGTCCAGAAGGTGTCGGGGTCGGGCGTGGCCTCCTGCCACTCCAGCAGCCGGGACAGCCAGCCGGGCCGGGTGGGGTCGGCGCGCTCGCCGTCGACGGCGGGTTCGGACCCGTCGGTCGGCGTGTACGGGTTGCCGAGTGCGACGACGCCCGCCTCCGCCACCTTGTGCATCTGGTGCGTGCGGATGAGGATTTCGGCCACCTCGCCGTCCGGGCTCGCGACGGCCGTGTGCAGCGACTGGTAGAGGTTGAACTTGGGCGCCGCGATGAAGTCCTTGAACTCGGAGATGACCGGCGTGAAGCAGGTGTGCAGTTCGCCCAGTACGCCGTAGCAGTCGGCGTCCTCGGCGACGAGCACCAGCAGGCGTCCGAAGTCCGTGCCGCGCAGTTCGCCGCGTTTGAGCCTGACCCGGTGCACGGAGACGAAGTGCCGTGGCCTGACGAGTACTTCGGCGGCCAGGCCCGCTTCCCGCAGTACCTTCCTGACCTCGTCCGCGATGGCGTTCAGCGGGTCGCCCGCGCTCGCGTCCGCCGCGATGAGTGCGCGCGTGTGCTCGTACTCCTCGGGGTGGAGGATCGCGAAGACCAGGTCTTCCAGCTCGGTCTTCAGGGCCTGTACGCCGAGCCGTTCGGCCAGCGGGATCAGGACGTCGCGGGTGACCCTGGCGATCCGGGCCTGCTTCTCGGGGCGCATCACGGTGAGGGTGCGCATGTTGTGCAGCCGGTCGGCGAGTTTGATCGACATGACGCGGACGTCGTTGCCGGTGGCGACGAGCATCTTGCGGAAGGTCTCGGGTTCGGCGGCGGCGCCGTAGTCGACCTTCTCCAGTTTCGTCACACCGTCGACGAGGTAACAGACCTCCTCGCCGAACTCCGAGCGCACCTGTTCGAGCGTCACATCGGTGTCCTCGACGGTGTCGTGCAGGAGCGCGGCGGTCAACGTGGTGGTCTCGGCGCCGAGTTCGGCAAGGATCAGCGTGACGGCCAGCGGGTGCGTGATGTACGGCTCGCCGCTCTTGCGCATCTGGCCCCGGTGCGACGACTCGGCCAGTACGTACGCCCGGTGCAGGATGGTGAGGTCCGCGTCAGGGTGGTGGGCGCGGTGGGCGTCCGCAACGTGGCCGATCGCGTCGGGCAGCCGGTCGCGCGACGTGGGGCCGAGCAGTGCGACCCGGCCGATCCTGCGGAGATCGAGCCTGGTGCGGCCACGCCTGCGACTGGTGGCGCCTGGGTTGGCGGCCTCTGCACTCATGGGCACCTCCGGCAGCTTCGACCGGCGGTGGACGCGTGGACCCACGTCCCGGCCGGTGCTTGATGCTACCGAGCCCAACACGCCCCGCAGTCCCGCTCTCGCCCAGCGTGAACCGGATCACCCATTCGAGCGAAGCTCTCTGTGATGCCCGTTTCCTGCTGGTCGTACGGGGCGTGGGGGACGCGGCGCGGCGGGACCTACGCTGCCGGAGCGATCCAGTCCGCGTCGATGGTGCCCTCGGCGACGATCGCGGCGGGCCCGGTCATCTCGATGGTCCCGTCGGGCCGCTCGGTGATCACCAGACGGCCGCCGGGGAGGTCCACGGTGTACGTCACGGGCTCGCCGGTGACGGCGGGATCGGCGCCGTCCCTGCGGGCGGCCGCGACGGCCACGGCGCACGCGCCCGTACCGCAGGAGCGGGTCTCGCCCGAGCCGCGCTCGTGCACGCGCATGGCGACGTGGCGCGGACCCCGGTCGATGACGAACTCGACGTTGACACCCTCCGGGTACGCGGAGGCGGGGCTGCAGGGCGGTGCGGTGAACAGATCACCGGCGTGCTCCAGGTCGTCGACGAAGGCGACGGCGTGCGGGTTTCCCATGTTCACATTGCGGGCGGGCCAGTCACGGGCCCCCACGGAGACCGTGACATCGCCCTCGGGAAGGACGGCCCGGCCCATGGACACGGTGATGTCGCCGATGCCGCCGCCGGACTCCGCCTTGGCGATGTGCACCTGCTTGATGCCGCCGCGAGTGGCGATGGCCAGATCACCCTCGCCCACGAGACTCGCACGCTGAAGGTAGCGGGCGAAGACGCGGACGCCGTTGCCGCACATCTCGGCGATCGAACCGTCCGCGTTGCGGTAGTCCATGAACCACTCGGCCGCGTCGGCCATCGACCGGGCCTCGGGGTGCTCGGCGGACCGTACGACATGCAGCAGGCCGTCGCCGCCGATGCCCGCCCTGCGGTCGCACAGTCTCGCGACGAGGGACGGGGGCAGGTCGATGCTGTTGTCCGGGTCGGGGACGATCACGAAGTCGTTCTCGGTCCCGTGGCCCTTGAGGAAGGCGATCGGCGAGGTGCTCACGGCGTCAATCGTACGGGGCGGGTACGACAGCCGGTCAGCGCAGGCGGGCGACGCGCCAGACGGCCAGCGCGACAATGCCGGCCGCCACGACGACGTACAGCGCGATCATCCGCCAGTCGGGGCGCTTGCCGGACTCCTTGGAGGGCAGGCCCGGCCAGGTGTGTCCGACGCGGCGGGCGGCCATCATGCCCCAGCCGGCGGCGCAGCAACTGATGAGCAGTCCCAGCATGGCGACGACCGCTCCGCCGTCACCGAACTCGAAGGCCAGGGGGAAGGCGAACATCAGGGAGCCCATGGCGGCGAGTCCCACGATCGGCGCGAGCTGCCAGATCCGCAGGCGTCGCTGCGGGCGCAGCTCGACCTCGACCTCGGGGCCCGTCCCGGTTTCGGGTGCCCCGTCCTGGTCGTCGGGCCCGTCGGGGCTCAAACGGTCCGGTTCGTCCTGTGCTGTGTCACGAGGGCCGGCTTCCATCGCCACGCGCCCTCCCAACTTGGACTCACTGGTCGATCGAAGCTTGATGATGGCACGCGCCCGGGCACCCGGATGACGGGCGGAGCGTCCCGATGCCATCACGTGATCAGGCTGTAACCGCTCGTTCGACCAACGCCAGAGCCCGATGCGGGAGTTCCGCCCGGTTCTCGGCCGCGCCGCTCAGCCAGTGGACCCTCGGGTCGCGCCGGAACCACGAGTCCTGGCGGCGTGCGAACCGCTTGGTGGCGCGTACGGTCTCGGCGCGCGCCTCCTCCTCGGTGCAGTCCCCGGCCAGCGCGGCAAGCACCTGCTGATAGCCCAGGGCGCGGGCCGCCGTACGCCCCTCCCGGAGCCCCTGCGCCTCCAGGGTGCGCACCTCGTCCACCAGGCCGGCTTCCCACATGCGGTCGACCCGCACCGTGATGCGCTCGTCGAGCTCGGGGCGGGCGACGTCGACGCCGATCTGGACGGTGTCGTACACCGAGTCGGGGCCGGGCAGATTGGCCGTGAAGGGCTTGCCGGTGATTTCGATCACTTCGAGTGCGCGGACGATGCGCCGGCCGTTGCTCGGCAGGATCGCGCGCCCCGCGTCGGGGTCGGCGGCGGCGAGCCGTGCGTGCAGGACGCCGGGGCCGCGCAGTTCCAGCTCCTCCTCCAGGCGGGCTCGTACCGCGGGGTCGGTGCCGGGGAATTCGAGGGCGTCGATGGCGCCCCGTACGTACAGGCCGGAGCCGCCGACGAGGACGGGCGTGCGGCCCTCGGCGAGCAGCCGGTCGATCTGGGCGCGGGCGAGCCTCTGGTACTCGGCGACGCTCGCCGCCTCGGTGACGTCCCAGATGTCGAGGAGGTGGTGCGGAATGCCGCCGCGTTCTCCGGGCGTCAGTTTGGCGGTGCCGATGTCCATCCCCCGGTAGAGCTGCATGGAGTCGGCGTTGACGACTTCCCCGCCGAAATGCTGGGCGAGGGCGACGCCCAGATCGGACTTTCCGGCTGCCGTGGGGCCGACAACGGCGATGACCCGCGGTGCGGGAGCTGCAGTTCTCACTCGCACAGTCTCGCAAACCCCACAGCCCTTCCCCGAACGAGTTACGTGACGGCACGCGGCCGGGTTCGTTGCCTGTTGCGAGGTTCCGACCGCCGGTTTACGGACCGGCGCCCCCGGGCGACGCAATGAGACGCTCCGGTCGGGCGCGGGATTTCGCCCACACGAGTAACGTATGGAGCAGATATGGGCGTTTTTGCACGGTTTAGCCGCAAGTCCAAGGCTGTGGCGGAGGGGTCAAGCGAGGAGGCGCAGGCCGCCACTCTGACGGCCGACACTCCGGAGGAAGCCGCGGCGGAAGGGCCGGAAAGCGGGGCCGAGAAGGGCACCGGGGATTCCGAAGCCACCGCGGCGGAGAACGTGGACATCCCCAAGCAGCAGTCCGCGGACGAAGCGGCGGACAATGAGGCCGGAGAGAGCGCCCGTAAGTAGTCCCTCGAAGAGCGAAGGTGATCCATGGGCTTCCTGGATTCGTTGAAGGCCAAGCTTGCTCCTGCGAAGGAAAAGGTCTCGGACCTCGCGCAGCAGCACGAGGGCAAGATCGAGCACGGTCTCAGCAAGGCCGCCAAGGCGGTCGACAGCAAGACCAAGGGCAAGTACAGCAGTCAGATCGAGTCGGGCACGGGCAAGGCGAAGCAGGCCCTGGACCGCATCGCGCACAAGGGCGACGGGCCCGGCGGAACGGGAGGCACCGGCACGGGCACCACGCCGCCGCCTCCTCCCCCTGCGGCCGGCTGACCAAAGGCCTCTTGACCGGCCCCTCGACCGGCAGCAACGGCGGACGGCCGTGGAGCGCACATCGCTCCACGGCCGTCCCCGTGCGTTCCGGTGCCTCTCAGGACCAGACGGCGACGAAATACCCGATGCCGTAGGGGGCGTCCTCGTACAGCAGCTTTCCGTCGAGGCCGGCGCCCTCGGCGGCGCCCGCGAGGACCTGCCAGGGCGCCCGTCCCGCCGCCTTGAGTTCGTACGCCAGAGGCTCGTCCAGGGCCGCCAGAGCGGCCGTGTCGGCCGCGCCCAGCGCGCGCGCCGCCGCCGTGTCGAAGCCCTCGGCCCGTTCGTCCAGATAGCCCGGTGCTTTGAGCGTCCGGCAGGCGCTGCCGTCGCCCATCACGAGAAGGGCGACCCGCTGCGCCCGTGCGGCGAGTTCCCGGCCCTCCCGCGCGCACCGAACCGCGGCCAGCCGTTCCCCGACGTGGAAGCCCTCCACAGGGACGTCCCACCGCGTACGGGAGAGCAGCCAGGCACCCACCGCGAGCGACGGGGGAAGTTCGCTGTTCGCGACGCTTACGGGGACGCTGTTGTCCGGCGTTTCCGCCGTTCCCAGGAACGCTGCTACATCCACGCCGAAGCCCTTGAAGCTGCCCCTGGTCCCCTGGCGGTACGTTCCGGTGCCGTCCCCGGTTGCGGAGCCGACCACCACGAGCAGGTCCGGGCGGGAGGCCGCCAGCACCCCCAGGGCGCCCGCGCAGGCCGCCCGTGCGGCGTCGAGTTCCGGTGCGGCGCCGGAGGCGACCTCGGGCACCAGGAGCGGCGGACAGGGGCACACGGCGGCGGCGACAAGCATGCCCGGCAGCCTAGTACCCCGGCGGAATCGGACTCCGGGGCTGCTGCCGGGCGGCTCTGTGCGGCGGTCGGCGTGCTACTGGACGGAGCAGCCGCCCGTGGCCGCCGGCAGGGGCTCCGGTACGCCGATCTTCGGCAGCCCCAGAAGAACGCCGGCGCCCTGCTGCGGCTGGGCGGTGCGCTTCTCCCAGGCGTCGCCCGCGCGGGTGCGGCGTACCGCCTTGGCGGGGCCCTCGGCGAGCAGGTGGTGCGGCGCCGCGTACGTGATCTCGACCGTCACGACGTCACCGGGACGTACGTCCTCGTCCGGCTTGGCGAAGTGGACAAGACGGTTGTCGGGGGCGCGTCCGGAGAGGCGGTGCGTGGCGCCGTCCTTGCGGCCCTCGCCCTCGGCGACCATGACCTCGACGGTCCGGCCGACCTGCTTCTTGTTCTCCTCCCAGGAGATCTCCTCCTGGAGGGCGACCAGGCGCATGTAGCGCTCCTGGACGACCTCCTTGGGGATCTGGTCCTCCATGGTGGCGGCCGGCGTGCCGGGGCGCTTGGAGTACTGGAAGGTGAAGGCCTGCGCGAAGCGCGCCTCGCGGACCGTGTGCATGGTCTGCTCGAAGTCCTCCTCGGTCTCGCCGGGGAAGCCCACGATGATGTCGGTGGAGATGGCGGCGTGCGGCATGGCGGCGCGCACCTTCTCGATGATGCCGAGGAAGCGCTCCTGGCGGTACGAGCGGCGCATCGCCTTGAGCACCGTGTCCGAGCCGGACTGGAGCGGCATGTGCAGCTGCGGCATGACGTTCGGCGTCTCGGCCATCGCGGCGATCACGTCGTCCGTGAAGTCGCGCGGGTGCGGCGAGGTGAAACGGACGCGCTCCAGGCCCTCGATCTTCCCGCAGGCCCGCAGCAGCTTGGAGAACGCCTCGCGGTCACCGATGTCGGAGCCGTACGCGTTGACGTTCTGGCCGAGCAGGGTGATCTCGCTGACGCCTTCGGCGACCAGGGCCTCGATCTCGGCGAGGATGTCGCCGGTCCTGCGGTCCTTCTCCTTGCCGCGCAGCGCCGGGACGATGCAGAAGGTGCAGGTGTTGTTGCACCCGACGGAGATGGACACCCAGGCGGCGTACGCGCTCTCGCGGCGCGTCGGCAGCGTGGAGGGGAACGCCTCCAGCGACTCGGCGATCTCGACCTGCGCCTCTTCCTGGACGCGGGCGCGCTCCAGCAGCACCGGCAGCTTGCCGATGTTGTGCGTGCCGAAGACCACGTCGACCCAGGGGGCCTTCTTGACGATGGTGTCGCGGTCCTTCTGCGCCAGACAGCCGCCCACAGCGATCTGCATGCCGGGCCGCCTGGTCTTCATCGGGGCGAGCCTGCCGAGGTTGCCGTACAGCTTGTTGTCGGCGTTCTCCCGCACCGCGCAGGTGTTGAAGACGACGACATCGGCGTCACCGTCGGAGCCCTCCGGCGCCCGCACGTATCCCGCGCCCTCCAGGAGGCCCGAGAGCCGCTCGGAGTCGTGGACGTTCATCTGGCACCCGTAAGTGCGCACCTCGTATGTCTTCTCGCTCATCTCGTACACCAGGGTACGGGGCCGGGCACCCCCTGGTCCCCGAGGGGAGTGAACTGGCAGGATCGCGCGCATGCTCCAGGCTCTCCCCCGCATCAGCCGCCGCCGTGCCCTCCAGGGGTCCGTCGCCGCACTCGTGGTGACCGGACTGCTGCTGTGGTGGCTCCTGCCGATCGAGGAGTCCTCGCCGCGCGGGAGGATCACGTTCAGTACGGGTGTGACGACCGGGGTCTACCAGCGGTACGGGGAGCTCCTGGACAAGGAGGTCGCCCGCGATCTCCCCCGCGTCGCCATGGAGCTGCGGACGAGCGAGGGCTCGCGGCAGAACCTCGCCCGGCTGGTGAACGGGCAGGCCGATTTCGCCATCGCCACCACGGACGCCGTGGCGCAGTACCGGCGCGACGGCCTGCCCGGCGGTTACCGGCTGCGCGGCTGCGCGCGGCTGTACGACGACTACGTGCAGCTCGTCGTGCCGAAGCGTTCCACGGTGCGCTCCGCGGCCGGTCTGCGGAACAAGCGGGTCGCCGTGGGACAGGACGGCTCGGGCGTACGGCTGGTGTCGACCCGGCTGCTCGCCGCCGCGGGGCTCGATCCCGAGCGGGACATCACTCCGGTGCCTATCGGCATCGACACCATGCCCGAGCGGCTGAGGAAGGGCACGATCGACGCGTTCTTCTGGTCCGGCGGTCTGCCGACCACCGCGGTCAAGAACCTGTCGAAGCGTTTCAACATCCGGCTGGTGCCCCTGGGTGACCTGGTCGACGAGCTGCACGCGGAGGCAGGCCCCTCGCGCTACTACCGGTCCGCCGTGATGCCCGCCGACGCGTATCCGGAGGCCCAGGACGGGGAGGCCGTGCCGACGGTGGCGGTCGCCAATGTGCTGGTGACCACGGACACCACGGACGCGCGGCTGACGGAGGGGCTCACCCGTACGGTCATACGGAGCCGGGACAGCATCGGCAAGGAAGTGCACGCGGCGCAACTGGTGGATCTGCGGACTGCCATCTACACCGATCCGCTGGAGCTGCACGAGGGCGCGCAGCGCTACTACCGCTCGGTCAAGCCTTAGGCCCGGTGCGCGGGACCTGGAGGGTCACGCGCAGCCCGTGGGGCTCGTTGCGGGCGTACGACATGGTGCCGCCGCCCGCGAGGAGCAGGGCCCGTGAGATGGACAGGCCGAGGCCGGAGCCGCTGACGTTCTGGTGGCGGGTGCTGCGCCAGAAACGGTCGCCGACGCGTTCCAGTTCGTCGTCGGTCAGGCCGGGGCCGCCGTCGGCGACGGTGATCGTGCAGGACTCCCCGTCCGGTGCGACCGCGACTTCGACCGCCTCGCCCTCCGGTGTGAACTTCAGGGCGTTGTCGATCACCGCGTCCAGGGCGCTGGAGAGCGCCACGGGGTCGCCCCAGGCGGTGACAGCCTCGGGGCCTTGCCGGGTGAGGCGTACGCCCTTGTCGTCCGCCAGAGGGCGCCAGGCGGCCACGCGCTCGGTGACCAGATCGCCGATGTCGATGAGCTGGAGGTGGGCGGGGGCCTGTTCGGCCAGCGCGAGGCCCAGGAGGCTGTCGAGGACCTGGGCGAGGCGCTTGCCCTCCGTCCGGACGGAGGCGATCTCCTCGTTGCCCTCGGGCAGTTCGAGGGAGAGCAGCTCGATCCGCAGGAGCAGGGCGGACAGGGGGTTGCGAAGCTGATGGGAGGCGTCGGCGACGAAGGCGCGCTGCTGCTCCAGCACTTCTTCGACGTTGTCCGCCATCTCGTTGAACGAGCGGGCCAGGCGCCTGAGTTCCGGCGGGCCGCCGGCCACCGCGACCCGCGAGTTCATCAGTCCGGTCGCTATGCCGTGGGTGGCCGCGTCCAGCACGCGTACGGGCCTGAGCACCCAGCCGGTCAGCCGGAACGCGGCGCCGACCGCGACCAGCATCGCCGCGGCCTCGCCCGCCGCGATCAGCAGCCAGTCGCGCAGGATCCGCGAACGCATCTGCCCGGTCGGCGAATCGGTGACCACGACCGCGACCACGTCACCGTCCCGTACGACCGGTGAGGCGACGACAAGGCGCCCTTCCTGCCAGGGCCACACCTGGGCCGGGTCGTGGCTGCGGCGCTTGTAGAGCGCTTCCTGGAAGGCGTCCTGTGCCTCGCCGCTCTCGGGGACTGCCCAGTTCTCGGGCGCGCTCGCCATCGGCCACTTGTCGCGGTAGAAGACGCCCGCCCTGATTCCGTACACCTGGCTGTAGCTGGCGAGTTCGGTCTCCAGAGTCCTGCGGCGCTCGTCCTGGCCGCTCTCCGTGCGTTCGGTGACGAACTGGGCGAGCGCCGCGAAGCGCGCCGTGTCGTCGATCCGGTCGACGACCACCCGCTGCTGCCGCGCGGCCGCCACGCTCACCGCGAGGGGCAGGCCCAGGGCGAGCAGGATGCCCGCGAGCAGGACGATGAGCAGCGGGAGGAGGCGGGTGCGCACGTGGGGTTACGGGCCCTGTACCGACGCGGCCGGGACGACGAGCCGGTAGCCGACACCGCGCACGGTCTCGATGAGCGCGGGCATCCGCAGCTTGGAGCGCAGGGAGGCCACATGCACTTCCAGGGTGCGGCCGGTTCCTTCCCAGCTCGTACGCCACACTTCGCTGATGATCTGTTCCCGGCGGAAGACGACGCCGGGGCGCTGCGCGAGGAGGGCGAGCAGGTCGAATTCCTTGCGGGTGAGCTGGACTTCGCTGCCGGCGACGCTGACGCGGCGCGTGGGCAGTTCGATGCGTACGCCGCCGAGCCGCAGCGCCGGGTCGTCGCCGGGCGCCGGGGGCGTCTCGCCCGTCGCCTTGCGCCGGCTGACGGCGTGGATACGGGCGAGCAGTTCGCCGGTGTCGTACGGCTTCACGACGTAGTCGTCGGCGCCGAGGTTGAGGCCGTGGATGCGGGAGCGTACGTCCGCCCGCGCGGTCACCATGATGACCGGGGTGTCGCCGCGCTTGCGGATCTTGCCGCACACCTCGTACCCGTCCTGGTCGGGCAGGCCGAGGTCGAGCAGTACGACCCCGAAGGGCTCCTGCTCGGCCGGCAGGAGCGCCTGGATCGCCTCCTCGCCGTTGCGGGCGTGGACGACCTGGAAGCCGTGGCGGACGAGGATGGCGGAGAGGGCCGCCGCGACGTGGTCGTCGTCCTCGACGAGCAGCAGTCTCATGGCACCTCCCCCTCCGGTGAACTCTCTGTGAACAGATCTCCGCGCAATATGCCTCATGGCATAAACGCCGATGGGTCACGGTCCAGTCAAGACCCTTCCCGTTACGGGCATGTTCCGTTATGGAGCCGGTATCCCCGGCCGGAGTCCCGTTCACACGGAGTGTCCGGTTGCAGCCGGATCGTTATGCTCAATTTCCGCTCAGATGTAATGACGCTGGTCGTAACGGCTGACTAGGGTCCTCCCAACCGAGGAGGACGGAGCAAGAAGCCGATGAGCGGAGTTTCAGTGACCAAGGCCGCCGATGACGCTGCCCCCGCAGCCGACGACCTGGTCGTGCTGAGCAACGTCAACAAGCACTTCGGCGCGCTGCATGTGCTCCAGGACATCGACCTGACCATCGCCCGTGGCGAGGTCGTGGTCGTCATCGGACCCTCCGGGTCCGGAAAGTCCACGCTGTGCCGCACCATCAACCGCCTGGAGACGATCGACTCCGGTGCGATCGCGATCGACGGCAAGCCGCTGCCCCAGGAGGGCAAGGAGCTCGCGCGGCTGCGTGCCGACGTCGGCATGGTCTTCCAGTCGTTCAACCTCTTCGCACACAAGACGGTGCTGGAGAACGTCACGCTGGGCCAGATCAAGGTCCGCAAGGCCGACAAGAAGGCGGCCGAGGAGAAGGCGCGCACCCTGCTCGACCGGGTGGGGGTCGGCTCGCAGGCCGACAAGTACCCGGCACAGCTCTCCGGAGGCCAGCAGCAACGTGTCGCGATCGCGCGGGCGTTGGCGATGGACCCCAAGGTCATGCTCTTCGACGAGCCCACTTCGGCGCTCGACCCCGAGATGATCAACGAGGTGCTGGAGGCCATGCAGCAGCTGGCACGCGACGGCATGACGATGGTCGTCGTCACGCACGAGATGGGCTTCGCGCGCTCGGCGGCCAACCGCGTCGTCTTCATGGCGGACGGCAAGATCGTCGAAGAGGCCACGCCCGACCAGTTCTTCAGCAACCCGCGCAGCGACCGGGCCAAGGACTTCCTGTCGAAGATCCTTCACCACTGACGACCACGACGACCACGACTTAAGGGATGTTCACGATGAAGCTCCGCAAAACGGCCGCCGTTGCCATTGCCGTGCTCGCCCTGACCGCGACCGCCTGTGGCGGCGAGTCCGGTACCGCGGGTGACAAGCCGAAGGACCCGGCCGGCGGCAAGGAAGCCCCCAAGCTTCCGACGTACACCGTCGCCAAGGACGTCAAGCTCGACTCGCCGGTGCTGAAGAAGGCCCAGCAGGCCGGCAAGATCGTCTTTGGCGCCAAGAACGACCAGCCGTACCTCGGCTTCGAGGACACCGACGGCAAGCGCTCCGGCTTCGACATCGAGATCGCCAAGATGGTCGCCGCCGACCTCGGGTTCTCGCCCGACCAGATCACCTTCAAGACGGTCGACTCCGGTGTCCGTGAGACGACCATCTCGAAGGGCGACGTCGACCTCTACGTCGGTACGTACACGATCAACGACGAGCGCAAGAAGCAGGTCGGCTTCGCCGGTCCGTACTTCATGGCGGGCGCCGACCTCCTGGTCCGCAAGGACGACAGCTCGATCACCGGGCCCGACTCCCTCAAGGGCAAGAAGGTCTGCTCGATCGTCGGCTCCACGCCGCTCCAGGAGATCAAGAAGCCGAAGTACGGCGCGAAGGCCATTGAGCTCTCGAAGTACTCCGAGTGCGTGCAGCAGCTCATCAACAACGAGGTCGACGCGGTCACGACCGACGACGCGATCCTCAAGGGTTACGCCGCCCAGCGTCCGACGAAGCTCAAGGTGGTCGGCAAGCCGTTCACCAAGGAGCCGTACGGCATCGGCATGAGCAAGGACGACAAGGTGCTCCGCGAGGCGGTCACCAAGGCTGTCGAGGCGCACATCAAGAACGGCGACTACAAGAAGGCGTACGACGCGACGCTCGGCCTGTCCGGCTCGCCGTTCACCGAGCCGCCGGCGCTCGAGCGCTACTGATACCGCCGTCTGTCTTCGGTGGTGACTTCCCGTGCCCCGTACGCGCTTGAGGGGAGCGTACGGGGCGCGGTGTCCCCTGCCCGTCCGCTGCTGCCGCCCACGAGGACTTCCCCGTGAATGTATTGCTCGACCACTTGCCGGAGTTCCGTGACGGTTTCATAGGAACCGTGCTGCTGACCGCCGCCAGTGCGCTGCTCGCGATGGTGCTGGGCGTCGTGATGGCCGGTTTCCGTGTCTCTCCCGTACCGCCCCTGCGGTTCTTCGGCGCCGCCTGGGTCACGCTCTTCCGCAACACTCCGCTGACGCTGCTGTTCCTCGTCGCCTGGTTCGTGGTACCCGCCGTCTTCGGCACCGGCATGAACCCGTGGACGAAGGCGCTGCTGGCGCTCGGCTTCTACACCTCCGCGTTCGTCTGCGAGGCCGTCAGGTCCGGTGTCAGTACGGTGCCGCTCGGCCAGGCCGAGGCCGCCCGATCGCTGGGCATGACCTTCTCCCAGACGCTCCGTCTGATCGTCCTGCCCCAGGCCACGCGTACCGTGGTTCCGCCGCTGAGCAGCATCTTCATCGCGCTCACCAAGAACTCGGCGATCGCGGGAGCGTTCAGTGTCACCGAGCTCTTCGGCGTGCAGAAGCTGCTGAGCGACAAGGGCTTCGCCATCGCCCCGATCTTCCTCTGGGTGGCTCTCGCCTACCTGGTCATCACCTTCTCCATCAGCGGTCTCTTCCGGCTGCTCGAGCGGCGCCTGGAGGTCGCACGATGAGTTCGAGCGTCCTGTACGACGCCCCGGGTCCCAAGGCCCGGGTACGCAACCGCTTCTTCAGCGTGGCCGGGTCCCTACTGGTCGTCAGCCTGGTTGTTTTCGTGGTCTACCGGCTGGCGGACCAAGGTCACTTCGCGCCCGAGATGTGGGACATCTTCAACAACGCCGGCGTCCGGGCGAACATCCGCGACGGCATCCTCTCCACGCTCCAGGTCTTCGCGGTGGCGGCAGTGCTGTCGCTGGTCCTGGGTGTGCTGCTCGCGGTGGCACGGCTCTCCGAGCACCGTGCGGTGAGCGCGCTGGCCACCGGCTTCATCGAGCTGTTCCGGGCCGTGCCGCTGCTGATCACGATCTACGCCATGTGGGTCCTGTTCCTCACCTACAAGGAGAACCTCGGTTTCATCGGCGAGAGTTCGGCGTACTGGGCACTCGTCATCGGACTGACCATCTACAACGCGTGTGTCCAGGCCGAGGTGCTCAGGGCGGGCGTCAACGCCGTGCCCAAGGGGCAGGTGGAGGCGGCGTACGCGCTGGGTCTGCGCAAGTCGCAGGTCATGACGATGCTGCTGCTGCCGCAGGCCGTCCGGTCCATGCTGCCGACGATCATCAGCCAGCTGGTCGTGACCCTCAAGGACACCTCGCTCGGCTACATCATCACGTACGCGGAGCTGCTGTACGCGGCCCGGACGATGGCCAACAACATCATCGTCAATGACGACAATCCTTATGTCCCTGTCGTCATCGTCGTGGGTGCCGTCTACGTCGCGATGTGTCTGGCACTGTCCTCGCTCGCCACCTGGATCGAGAAGCGCGGCCGCCGCGCCAAGACCGGCATCACACCGGCCGCGGCCGCCGAACCGCTGGAGGCGCCCGGAGTGCTCGACGCCGGCGGCGGACCGCTCGGACCGCACGTGGAAGGCGAGGCCGGAGGGGCCGAAGGACCTGGCGGCAAGAAGAACTGACGAAATGTGAGGCAGCGGCCACCGCGCCGCTGCCTCTGTCGCTTGACGCAAGCACCCGCAGTGGGTTGCATACGTTCTGTGATCGTGCACCGGGTTCCAACTGCCACTTCCCGCATGTCCGTACGGACTGGAGGGGACGCGCCGTGGACCCGGTGATCGTCGTTGGGGCCGGTCCTGTCGGGCTGGCCCTCTCGCTGGCTCTCGCGGGCCACGGGGTGCCCTCCGTCGTACTCGACGAGAGGGCAGGCAAGGACGAGCCCCGCACGGCGCGTACGGCCGTCCTGCGGGCCGACACGGCGGATCTGGCGGAGCGGCTCGGCTGTGCGACGGTCCGTGACGACGGAACGCGCTGGACCGGGTGGCGGTCGATGCGGCGCCATCAGGACGTCAGGGAGATTCGTTTCGGCGACGACGGTGATCTGCCCTCGCCCGTGCACCTGCCGCAGCACGACCTGACGCGTGGGCTGCGGGACGCCGTCGCGGCGCAGGAGCTCGTGCGGACCGTTCCGCACGGGCGCCTCGACACCATCGAGCAGGACGACAGCGGCGTCACCGCGCACACCCGGCAGCCGGGGGCCACCTGGTGGCGCGGCAGCTTCCTGGTCGGGTGCGACGGGGCGAGGTCGACGGTGCGCAAGCTCCTCGACATCCGCTTTCCGGGACGTACGGCGGTCGAGAGGCACGCCGTCGCCGCGCTGCGTACGGAACTGCCCTGGGACGGCGAAGCGTTGCTGCACCGCATGCCGCCGTGGCGGACGGGCGGGCAGGAAGTGACCGCCCGTCCGCTGCGGGACGGTGTGTGGCGGCTCGACTGGCTGCTGCCGCCGCGCGGCGAACTCGTCACGCCCGAGGCCCTGGTGGCACGCGTCCGGGACACGCTGGCCGGCTGGTGCGGCGAGACACCTCCGTACGAGCTGATCGACACCGGCGTCTACACGCTGCACCACCGGCTGGCCCGGAAGTGGCGGGTGGGACGGGCGTTCCTGGCGGGGGACGCCGCGCACCTGCTCGGTGCGCTCGGGACGCAGGGCCTCGACGAGGGGCTGCGGGACATCGACAACCTGGCCTGGAAGCTGGCGCAGGCGTGGCACCTGGGCGCGTCGCAGACGCTGCTCGACAGCTACCAGGCCGAGCGGCGTACGGCCGTCGCCGCGCGCCTGCGCGCCGCCGACCAGGCGCTGCCCGTACTGCGCGGCAGCGGGCTGCGGACGTACCTCCCCGGCACCACGCGCGGGCACGACACCCTGCTCACGGACGGGCACCTGGGGCGCGGGGCGCTGGGGGCGCCTCCCGAGTACACGCACTCTCCGCTCGCGCCCGCGCACGCCGAGGCGCAGACGCTGGTCGGTACGCCCCTGGGCGGGCCGGTTGCGGACGTACGGGTGACGGCGCCCGACGGCGCGACGGTGCGGCTGCGGGACCGGCTGGGGCGGGGACGGCAGCTCGTGGTGCTGGTCGCGCCGGGGACGGGCGTGTGGGACCGGCGGCACTGGATGACCGCGGGGGTGATGCCGCGGCTGGCGGCGGCGGTGACGGCGCTGCCGGTGCGCGCTGAGCTGCTGGTCACGGAGGGCTACCCCGGTGCGTCGGCCCACACCGTGCTGCTGGTGCGGCCGGACGGGCATCTGGTCGCGGCGTTCCAGGGGGTGCGGCCGGCCGAGCTGTACGCGGCGGCGGACGCGGCTCGTGGAGGGCCGCCGGTGTCGGCGCAGGCGGGGCCGGGTCCGCAGCGCTCCGGGGAGGCGGAGGCCCCCGCGGAGTCCGGGCGCTCAGACGGGACTGATCGGGCCGGCCGAACTGACCGGACTGACCGAACTGACTTGACCGATCGGACTGCGGACATCAATTGATCGCTGCGGGCGTGCGTCCGACACCGACGTGCGCCTGTGGCGGAGGGTCCATAGCGACCTCATCCGCTACGCGGGCTGCGTGTGTCGCCCGTCCTGCTGATTCGCCGTTTCCGCTCGCGCTGTGCCGTGCCGTGCGGTCGGCAGCTGGTCTCGACGGCGGGTTCCAGGCATGGCGAGCGGTGGGGCTCCGGTGGCTCCGTAAATGCTCCCCCGGTGACGGGCGCTCAGCGAGAGGGTGGGGAACGCGATCCAGGCCACGATCGGGGCGAGGAACAGCTTCGGAAGGAGCGGACGCACAGCCGATCTCCCCTCTGTGGGTTCAGAGCCAGTCGCGGCGCTTGAATACCACGTACAGACTGCCGCACACCATGGCCATCAGCGCCAGTGCGAAGGGGTAGCCGAGGAACCAGCCGAGTTCGGGCATGTGGTCGAAGTTCATGCCGTAAATGGTGCCGACCAGGGTCGGCGCGAAGAGGATCGCCGCCCAGGACGAGATCTTCTTGATCTCCTCGTTCTGGGCGTGGCTGGCCCGGGCCAGCTGTTTCATCTCCTCGTTCTGCTGCTGGGTGACCAGGGTGGCGTTGACGGCGAGGATGTCTTGCAGGGCCAGGCGGAAGCCGTCGACGCGTTCGGTGACGTGGGTGGCGTGGTCGGCCACATCGCGCAGGTAGCGGCGCAGCTCCTCGTCGATGCCGTACTTCTCGAACCCGGCCGAGAGCCCGTCCAGGATCCGGGCCAGAGGGCGGGTGGCACGCTGGAACTCCACCACCTCGCGGGAGAGTTCGTAGATCCGGCGGGAGACCTTCGGGTCGCCGCTGAAGACTTCGGTCTCGATCTCGTCGACGTCGTTCTCCACGCCGGCGACCACGGGTGCGTAGCCGTCTACGACCGCGTCGAGGATCGCGTACAGCACGGATTCGGGGCCGCGCTTGAGCAGGTCAGGACTGCCCTCCATGCGGCGCCGGACCGCCGCCAGGTCGGGGGCGGCACCGTGGCGGACGGTGATCACGAAGTCGGGCCCGACGAAGATGTGCAGCTCGCCGAAGTCGACTTCCTCGGCGTCGTCCAGGTAGCGGGCGGCGCGCAGGACCACAAACAGGGTGTCGCCGTACCGTTCCAGCTTGGGACGCTGATGCGCCTCCAGGGCGTCTTCAACGGCAAGCGGGTGCAGGTCGAACTCTTCGGCGACGGAGAGCAGCTCGGCCTCGGTGGGCCGGTGCAGGCCGATCCACGCCATCCCGCCGTCCGCCTCACGGAGCTTGCCGAAGGTTTCCGCGAGCGAGTCATGGGTGCTGGTGCGGACCCCGTCGTGGTAGATCGCGGCAGTGACCACGCTGCTTGCACGGGGAAGCTGCTGCCCGGCCTGCTCGGCCGGCGCCGGCTGCCCGGCAGCGGGGCCGGGCCCGGCGGGGCGCTGGACGGGCTTGGTGAACGCGCGCAGGGCACGACGACGACGCTCGGACACGACAAAGTCCTCCGCAGGCAGGGGTGGAAGGCCGTAGGGATGCGCGAGGGCACGCCGCAGACGCCGCCTGCGAATCCCGGCTACGAGCCGGGCGTGGCAGCGTCCCGCGGCGCACGACTGGGAGGTTCACCACTCATCGTGGAACTCACCTGCCTTTCGGATGCGTACGGAACTGAGCCATTGAGCAGGGTATACCCGCCGCGTGACGCTCCGGCCCGGTAGCGGGGGCCATCACACGGTCCCAGTGCCTGGGGGGGTGGTCACATCGGTGCTGGCGGGCAGGTTGCCCCCCTACCGGTCGGACGCGGACAAGAGGAAGCGCATGGCGGCGCAGAAGGACAGCAAGGACGGCGCGGGTCTGCCGTCGGCGGTGGTGGACTGCGCTCTGTACGAGGGCGGGCGCCGCGTTCCCGGTCAGGTGAGCCTGGACACGGTCATGAAGCGGATAGACCCGCGGGGTGGACGCTTCGCGTGGATCGGTCTGTACGAGCCCACCGCGGAGCAGCTCCAGCAGGTCGCCGAGGCTTTCGACCTGCATCCCCTCGCCGTCGAGGACGCCGTCCATGCCCACCAGCGGCCCAAGCTGGAGCAGTACGGCGACATGCTGTTCCTGGTCCTGAAGACCATCGTCTACGTCGACCACGAGAAGGTCACCGCGACCAGCGAGATCGTCGACACCGGGGAAATCATGGTCTTCGCCGGGCCCGGCTTCACGATCACCGTCCGCCACGGCAGCGCCCCGCCCCTCGACGTCGTACGCAGCCAGCTCCAGGACGACCCCCAGCAACTGGGCCGCGGGCCCGCCGCCGTCCTCCACGCGATCGCCGACATGGTCGTCGACCGCTACGTCGAGGTCGCCGACGCCTTCGCCGGCGACGTCGACACCCTGGAAAGCGAAGTCTTCTCCCCCGGCCTTCCGGTCGACGCCGGGCGCATCTACCAGCTCAAGCGGGAACTCCTCGAATTCAAGCGCGCCGTCATGCCCCTCGCTCCCGCCCTGCAACGCCTCAGCGAGGGATCGCTCCCGCAGGTCACGCCGAAGGTGGCCACCTACTTCCGCGACGTGGCCGACCACCACCAGCGGGTCAGTGAGCAGATCCTCACCTTCGACGAACTCGTCACCGGCATGCTCAGCGCCGCCATCGCCCAGCTCGGCGTCCAGCAGAACGCCGACATGCGCCGCATCAGCGCCTGGGCCGCCCTCATCGCCGTCCCCACCATGGTCGTCGGCGTCTACGGCATGAACTTCGAGTACATGCCCGAACTGGGGTCCCCCTATGGCTACCCGGCCGTCCTCACCGTCATCGCCGTCGCCTGCACCGTTATCTACCGGGCCTTGCGCCGCAACAAATGGCTGTGACGCGCCGGGTCCGCGATTCCCACCGCAAAAGCCTCCCTCCGGCGGGGCGCCCGGTCGGGCCGGAGCCGCCATATGGGCTGCGGCTCAGAGCGGGTCGTAGCCCAGGTCGTCGTCCGTCGCTTCGCCCTCTTCTTCGAGGGCGCGTCTGACCACCCGCAGGGCCATGCCCTCGGGGTACCCCTTGCGGGCCAGCATGCCGACGAGGCGGCGCATCCGGCGGTCGCGCTCCAGGCCGCGGGTGGAACGGAGCCGGCCGGCCACGAGCTCGCGGGCCCTGTCTTCCTCCTGGTCGGAGTCGAGCCGACCCATCGCGTCGTCGATCAGGGTGGGGGCGACTCCCTTGTTCCGCAACTCCCGTGCGAGCGCACGCCGGGCGAGGCCCCGGCCGTGGTGGCGGGACTCCACCCAGGCGTCCGCGAAGGCCGCGTCGTCGATGAGCCCGACCTCCTCGAAGCGGGACAGCACCTCGTCCGACACGTCGTCCGGGATGCCACGCTTCGCAAGGGCGTCCGCGAGCTGGTTTCGGGTGCGGGCGGTTCCGGTGAGCAGCCGCAGACAGATCGCCCGCGCCTGCTCACCCGGATCCTGAGGCGGCAGCCCCTTCCCGGCCCTCGACGGGGCGGGGCTGCCGCTGTCCTCGGCACCCATGCCTTCGCTTGCGTTTCCCGGCCAGTCCGTTCTCCGGGTCACGGTCTAGCTCTTGGCTGCCGCGGGCTTGGCCGCCTTGGCCTTGGTCGCCGGAGCCGGCACCGACTTCGCATCGGCGGCCGGGGCACTGACCGCCGCGTCCGCACCGGGCTCGGCCCCGGGAGCCACCGGCTTGACGCCGACGCCCAGCTTCTCCTTGATCTTCTTCTCGATCTCGTCGGCGAGATCGGGGTTGTCCTTCAGGAAGTTACGGGCGTTCTCCTTGCCCTGGCCGAGCTGGTCCCCCTCGTACGTGTACCAGGCACCCGCCTTGCGCACGAAGCCGTGCTCCACGCCCATGTCGATCAGACCGCCCTCGCGGCTGATGCCCTGCCCGTAGAGGATGTCGAACTCGGCCTGCTTGAAGGGCGGCGCGACCTTGTTCTTGACGACCTTGACGCGGGTGCGGTTGCCGACCGCGTCCGTGCCGTCCTTGAGGGTCTCGATGCGGCGGATGTCGAGCCGCACCGAGGCGTAGAACTTCAGCGCCCGGCCACCGGTCGTGGTCTCCGGCGAGCCGAACATCACACCGATCTTCTCGCGGAGCTGGTTAATGAAGATCGCTGTGGTCCCGGACTGGTGCAGCGCACCAGTGATCTTGCGCAGCGCCTGGCTCATCAGCCGGGCCTGGAGACCGACGTGCGAGTCGCCCATCTCGCCCTCGATCTCCGCCCGCGGCACGAGGGCCGCGACGGAGTCGATGACGATGAGGTCGATGGCGCCGGAGCGGACCAGCATGTCCACGATTTCGAGCGCCTGCTCACCGGTGTCCGGCTGGGACAGGATCAGGTTGTCCGTGTCGACGCCGAGCGCCTTGGCGTACTCGGGGTCGAGCGCGTGCTCCGCGTCCACGAAGGCGACGGTGCCGCCGGCCTTCTGCGCGTTGGCCACGGCGTGCAGCGTCAGCGTCGTCTTACCGGAGGATTCCGGTCCGTACACCTCCACCACGCGGCCGCGCGGCAGCCCGCCGACGCCGAGGGCGATGTCCAGGGCGGTGGACCCGGTGGAGATGACCTCGATGGGGTCGTTCGGCCGGTCGCCGAGGCGCATCACCGCGCCCTTGCCGAATTGCCGTTCAATCTGCGCGAGCGCGGCGTCGAGCGCCTTCTCGCGGTCGGTGCCTGCTGCCATGGGTTCCACCCGATTTGCTTGAGTCGATCGCTTCACGTCAAAGACGCTATCTCCTGCCACTGACAACGCGTCCCGGCGCCGTCCTGACCTGTGGATAAACCCTCGCAGCTACCCGGCCAGGACCCCATGAGAATGGATGTTCGATTTCAGTGTCAAGCGCACCACGCCACCGGAGCAGGGTCAGGCGTCGCCGCCGGCGTCCGAGTCCGAGGGCGGCGGCGTCCGGCCTGTGCGCGCCGCCTGCCGGGGTTCGTGGCGCAGCGTGCGGCGCAGGCGTTCCAGGATCGAGGTGCCGCGGCGCCGCGGGTGTCGCCCGTGGACACGCGGGTCGTCCGTCACGTCGTACCGCTTCACATACGCACCCAGGAAGGCCTGCAGCGTCGCGACCGCCGGAATCGCGATCAGCGCGCCGATGGCTCCCATCAGGGCCGTGCCCGCGACGACCGAGCCGAAGGCGACCGCAGGGTGGATGTCGACGGTCTTGGACGTCAGCTTGGGCTGCAGTACGTAGTTTTCGAACTGCTGGTAGACGACGACGAATCCGAGCACCCACAGCGCGTACCAGGGGTTGACGGTGAAGGCGATCAGCATCGGCAGTGCGCCCGCCAGGTACGTACCGATCGTCGGAATGAACTGAGAGATCACCCCCACCCACACCGCGAGGGCGGGCGCGTACGGCACGTCGAGGATCAGCAGGAGGACGTAGTGCGAGACACCGGAGATCAGCGCCATCAGGCCGCGCGAGTAGATGTAGCCGCCGGTCTTGTCGACCGCGATCTCCCAGGCGCGCAGCACCTCGGCCTGGCGGGCGGGCGGCAGTACGGAGCACAGGGCGCGGCGCAGGCGGGGTCCGTCGGCGGCGAAGTAGAAGGAGAACAGGAAGATCGTCAGGAGCTGGAACAGTCCGCCGAGCACGGTCGCCGACACGTCCAGGACGCCGGTCGCGCTGTTCTGTACGTACTTCCGCAGCCAGTCGGAGTTCAGGACGCTGTCCTGGACCTCGACCCGCGAGAGCTCCGTGTGGAAGGTGTTGTTGATCCAGTTGATCACTTGGTCGAGGTACTTCGGGAAATCCTCGACCATCTCGATGATCTGGCCGGCCAGCATCGAGCCGAGCAGTACGACGAATCCGATGCCCACGGCCAGCACCCCGATGAACACCACGAAGGTGGCGAGGCCGCGGCGCATGCCATGGGCCGCCATCCGGCCGACGGCGGGTTCGATCGCGAGGGCCAGGAAGAAGGCGATCAGGATGTTGAGCAGCAGTCCTACGAGCTGGTGGAAAGCCCAGTAGCCGAGCTGGAAGCAGGCGTAGAGCGCGAGCGCGAGCACCATGGCGCGCGGCAGCCACCGGGGCATGCCTGCCCGGCCGCTGTCGGCTGCCGGGGGTGCGGGCGGCGGAGCGGTCGGCGAGTCTTCTGGCCTGGCAGGCTCGTCAGTGGATGCCACGGGTTCAGTCTGGCCCATGCCTGTGACATCGCGCCCGCTCCCCCCTGCGGCCTGCACGTCAGCGCTTGTCCGCGGGCACGTCCATGGCGGCGCAGACGGCGCGCCAGACGGTCTTCGCTTCCCAGCCGGCGTCCAGCGCCTGGTGCACCGTACGACCGCCGAGCTCGGCCATCACATGGTCGCGGGCGAAGGAATCGGCGTACGCCTCGCCGAAGTGCTCCGCCATCCGCTCCCAGAAAATCGTCAACCGCATGACTCCAGTATCGCGCCCCTGAGAGTGCAGCCCTGCGCGTGGAGCTTGCCGAGGGCGCTTTCCGTTCTACGGTCGTTCCATGGCTGGATCCGGAGCATCCCCCCTCGCACGCGCCGAGCAGTTCGTCTGGCTGACGGCCCGTGTGCTCGAACAGCGGCACTTCGCCCACCACTTCCTGGAGGGCAGTGCCGACGCGGTCGAAACGGCGCTCGCCCCGTACCAGGGTGAGGACGGCGGCTACGGCTACGCGCTGGAACCAGATCTGCGCGGTCCCGTGAGCCAGCCGCTGCACGTCGCGCACGCGCTGCGTGTCCTC
This sequence comes from Streptomyces flavidovirens DSM 40150, assembly GCF_000429085.1. Lineage (GTDB taxonomy): Bacteria > Actinomycetota > Actinomycetes > Streptomycetales > Streptomycetaceae > Streptomyces > Streptomyces flavidovirens. The sequence continues at coordinate 117,874 of NZ_AUBE01000020.1, forward strand.
GATTCCATCGGCCGCTGCGAAGGCCCGCGGGTGGAGCGGATGTGCCGCTATCTGTCGGACGTGTCGACGAGGGAGGGGGCGCTGCCCGCGGTGCACCCTTCGCTGCGCGGCTATCCGGCCGCGCCGTTCGTCCCGGTCGTCGACGATCCTCCGGGGGACCTCCTGGCGACGGGGCCGGTGGTGGGGCTGCTGCACCGCAATGAGGTGTGGCACGCGTGGCTCTTCAGGGCCACCGACTTCTGCTGGGCCGCCGTCGAGGCGCTGGAGGAGTCCCATCCGTACGAGGTCCAGGCGGCGGTCGCCTTCCTGGACGGTGTGCCCGACCGGACGCGGGCCGAGGCCGCCGCGGACCGGCTCGGCCGGCTGGTGCGCGAGCAGCGGCTCGTGGTGCTGGACCCGGCGCGGGCCGGGGAGCAGCCGGTCGCCGCCGGGTACGCGCCGGGCGAGCACCACTTCGCCTACGACTACGCCCGTACGCCGGGATCGCTCGCGCGTCGCTGGTTCAGCGACGCGGAGATGAGCCGCTCGCTGGACTTCCTCGCGGCCGCGCAGCGGGAGGACGGGGGCTGGCCGATCCGCTGGCGGGAGTGGGCGCCGGGGGCGGCCCTTGAGTCACGTCCGGTCGTGACGATCGGGGCACTGCTGACGCTGCGGGCGTACGGACGCGTCATCGGCTGACACCGGCGTGGTGACGTCCCGCGGCAGGGCTGCGGGACGTCACGGCACGTCAGCCGCTGACCGCCCGTACACCGGCGGTGACGACCACGGCGGCCCCCACCACGACGAGGAAGGGGGCGCGCAGGACAAGCGCGAGCGCCGCCGCTGCGAGTCCCGCGCCCCTCGCGTCGAGCATCAGTTGCTGACCGGTGCTGAACGTCTGCTGGGCGGTGAGCGCGGCCAGCAGGGCCACGGGCAGCAGGGCGGCCAGCCGCTTCACGAGCGGGCGTTCCAGGGCCCCCGCCGGCACCAGCAGGCCGAGCAGTTTGACGAGATAGCAGCCGATGGCCGTGGCACCGATCGCGATCCAGACGCTCATCGGCCTTCCTCCTTCTCGGTGCGGCCTGCCCTGCGGCCCTGTACGCAGAGCACAGCGGGGGCGGCGAGGGCGGCGACGAGCACCGGCACGCCCGCGGGAAGTACCGGCAGCAACCCGACGGCCAGGAGCACGGCAAGGCCCGCCACGGCCCGTTCCATGCCGGTACGGAGCATGGGCGCCAGCAGTGCGAGGAAGACAGCGGGGCTTGCGGCGTCAAGGCCCCACGCGTCGGTGTCACCGAGGGCCTCCGCACCCACGGCCCCCACCAGGGTGGTGAGGTTCCACAGCACGTACAGGGTCAGTCCCGTGACGGTGAAGCCGAGCCGGGCGCTGCGGCGCGAGGGCTGCGCGAGCGTCACTGCTGTGGTCTCGTCGATCACCCAGTGCGCGGCGAAAGGGCGTACGAATCGGGGCAGGGCCAGCAGCTGGGACAGCCGCAGCCCGTAGAAGGCATTGCGTACGCCGAGGAAGAAGGCGCCCGCGGCGGCGGTGAACGGATTGCCGCCCGCCGCGAGGGCGCCGACGAGCGCGAACTGTGAGGCCCCCGTGAACACGAGGAGGCTGAGCGCGCAGGTCTGGAGGAGGGTGAGGCCCGATCCCGCGGAGGTCACGCCGAAGGCAAAGCCGGAGAGTCCGACGGCGACGCCCACGCCGAGCGCGTCACGGACGACCGCGCTGTCCGGTTTGGCCGCGGCTGGTTCTGTACGTATAGCCGGGGGTGCTGTCTGTGCTGTCTGTTCTGCCACGTCCGGGACACTACGACGGGCGGCCACGACCCGTCTTGTACGTTCTTGCGCGCTCCCGCTGATAGGCGCCGGGCGGCACCCCGACAATCCGGGTGAAGTGCCGGTTCAGATGCGGCTGATCGCTGAACCCGACGGCGGCGGCGGCCTCCACCGGGGCCGTGCCGGCTTCCAGGAGGCGCCGGGCGCTGCGCACGCGCGCATTGGTGAGCCAGGTGTGCGGCGGCATGCCGTACGCCGACTTGAACGCGCGCAGGAGCGCGAACGGGCCGGTCCCGAGTTCGTTCGCGAGCTGTTCCAGGGAGGGGGGCTTCACCATGCGTTCCTCGAGAAGGTTCTTCGCGAGCGCCGCCGTACGGGCGCCCGCCGCCGCCGGCGTACGTGCGGGCAGCGTCTGGCCGTGCCGCCGCAGCAGTCTGGCCACGGCGACACGCAGCAGGCTGTCGGCGGCGAGCGCGTTGCCCTCCTCGGCCGCCGTGTGCACCGCGCGGATGAGGCGCGCGGTGTCGGCGTCCTCGACGATGGTCTCGGCGAAACCGGCCGTTCCGCGCAGGCTCGTCGTCTCCTCGGCGATGGCGGCGACCACCTGCGCCGAGGGGTACAGGGTGGCGTACGACCATCCCTCGGGCACGCCCGCGCGGGCCGAGTGCGGCACCTCCGGATTGATCATGACGACGGTGCCCGGACGGGCCCTGATCGTGCCCTGCGGCATCACCACGTCCTCGATTCCGCGGAAGACCGCGCCGAAGACGAACCCCTCATGGCTGTGCCGCGAGAACGAGTGGCGCACGTAGCGGGCCCGGAGCAGGTCGAGGCCGGGGACCCCCGGGTACTGCCAGTGTCGCGCCCACTCGTCCGCGTTCCGCGCCTGCGTCATCGCCATAAGGCCATTCTGCGTCCGTGCCACGAGCCGCTGACCTGCGCGTCCATGTCCTGGACGCCCGTTGTCAGTGGTCGGGTGCACGATGGGGGACATGTCCAGGACTGCGCTCGACTCCTTCTCGCCCGCGACTCGCGGCTGGTTCACGGGGGCCTTCAGCGCGCCCACCGCGGCGCAGGAAGGCGCCTGGCAGGCCATCTCGGAGGGCTCCGACGTCCTGGTGGTGGCCCCGACCGGCTCCGGGAAGACCCTGGCCGCGTTTCTCGCCGCTCTCGACGACCTGGCGTCCAAGCCCCCGCCCGCCGACCCGAAGAAGCGCTGCCGGGTGCTGTACGTATCGCCGCTCAAGGCCCTCGCTGTCGACGTCGAGCGCAACCTCCGCAGCCCGCTCACCGGCATCCGCCAGGAAGCCGTACGCCTGGGGCTGACCGAACCCGACGTGCGGGTCGGCATCCGCTCCGGCGACACCCCGGCCAACGAGCGGCGGTCACTGGCGACGAAGCCGCCGGACATCCTCATCACCACACCCGAGTCGCTGTTCCTGATGCTCACATCTGCCACCCGTGACGCCCTGGCCGGCATCGAGACGGTGATCCTGGACGAGGTGCACGCCGTCGCGGGGACCAAGCGCGGCGCGCATCTCGCCGTATCCCTGGAGCGGCTGGACGAGCTGCTGCCGCGGCCCGCCCGCCGGATCGGCCTGTCGGCGACGGTACGGCCGGTGGACGAGGTCGCCCGCTTCCTCTCCCCCCAGCGGCAGGCCGCCATCGTCCAGCCGCGATCGGGCAAGGAGTTCGACCTGTCGGTGGTCGTCCCCGTGGAGGACCTCGGCGAGCTGGGCGGAGCCCCCGCCAAGGGGGACGACGCGGGCGACAAGCCGTCGATCTGGCCGCACGTGGAAGAGCGCATCGCCGACCTCGTCCAGGCCCACCGCTCGACGATCGTCTTCGTGAACTCCCGCCGTCTCGCCGAGCGCCTGTGCAACCGGCTCAACGAGATCGCGTACGAACGGGCCACCGGCGAACCTCTCCCCGATGACCACTCCCCCGCCGAACTCATGGCGCAGGCGGGCGCCGCCAAGGGCGCCCCGGCGCTGCTCGCCCGCGCCCACCACGGCTCGGTCTCCAAGGAGCAGCGCGCCCAGGTCGAGGAAGACCTCAAGGCGGGCCGGCTGCCCGCGGTAGTCGCGACCTCCAGCCTGGAGCTGGGCATCGACATGGGCGCGGTGGATCTCGTCGTCCAGGTCGAGTCACCTCCGTCCGTCGCCTCCGGCCTCCAGCGCGTCGGCCGCGCCGGGCACCAGGTCGGCGCGGTCTCCACCGGCGTCGTCTTCCCGAAGTACCGGGGCGACCTCGTCCAGTCGGCCGTCGTCACCGAGCGCATGCGCAGCGGCTCCATCGAGGCGCTGCGCGTCCCCGCCAACCCGCTCGACGTCCTGGCCCAGCAGCTCGTCGCCATGGTCGCGCTCGACACCTGGCAGGCCGACGACCTGCTCGCCGTCGTCCGCCGCGCGGCGCCCTTCGCCTCGCTCCCCGAGTCCGCGTTCACCGCGGTCCTCGACATGCTCGCGGGCCGCTATCCCTCCGACGCCTTCGCCGAGTTGCGCCCCCGCGTCGTCTGGGACCGCATCGCCGGTACGGTCACGGGCCGCCCCGGTGCGCAGCGCCTCGCCGTCACCTCCGGCGGCACGATCCCCGACCGCGGGCTCTTCGGCGTCTTCCTGGCCGGAGCCGACCCCAAGCGGGGCGGCGGCCGTGTCGGTGAGCTCGACGAGGAGATGGTCTACGAATCCCGTGTGGGCGACGTCTTCACCCTCGGCACCACCTCGTGGCGCATCGAGGACATCACCCGCGACCGGGTGCTGGTCTCCCCCGCCCCCGGCGTACCGGGCCGGCTGCCCTTCTGGAAGGGGGACCAGCTGGGCCGCCCCCTCGAACTGGGCCGCGCGCTCGGCGCGTTCGTCCGCGAGGTCGGCTCCCTCGCGCCCGAGGACGCCCGGCTGCGGCTGACGGCGGCCGGGCTCGACTCCTGGGCCGCGGACAACGTCCTGTCGTACCTCGACGAGCAGCGCCACGCCGCCGGTCACGTCCCCGACGACCGCACCATCGTCGTGGAGCGCTTCCGTGACGAGCTGGGCGACTGGCGCGTCGTCATCCACTCCCCCTTCGGCGCCCAGGTGCACGCACCCTGGGCGCTCGCCCTCGGCAGCCGCCTGACCGAGCGGTACGGCATGGACGCCCAGGTCATGCACGCCGACGACGGCATCGTGCTGCGCCTGCCGGACGCCGACCTGATGGGCTTCGACCTCCTCGGCGAAGAGCCGTCCCGGCAGGGCACGGAGTTCGACAGCGATCAGGCTCCGCTCGGCGCCGCCGACGTCGCGTTCGACAAGGGCGAGGTCAACCAGATCGTCACCGACCAGGTCGGCGGCTCGGCGCTGTTCGCCGCCCGCTTCCGCGAGTGCGCCGCCCGCGCGCTGCTGCTGCCGCGCCGCAGTCCGGGCAAGCGCACCCCGCTGTGGCAGCAGCGTCAGCGTGCTTCCCAGTTGCTCCAGGTCGCCTCGGAGTTCGGCTCGTTCCCGATCGTCCTCGAAGCCGTGCGCGAGTGCCTCCAGGACGTCTTCGACGTACCCGGACTCACCGAGCTCATGGGCGACATCGAATCCCGCCGCGTCCGGCTCGTCGAGGTCACCACCCCCGAGCCGTCCCCGTTCGCCCGCTCCCTCCTCTTCGGTTACGTCGCCCAGTTCCTGTACGAGGGCGACTCGCCCCTCGCCGAGCGGCGCGCCGCCGCGCTCTCCCTGGACTCCCGGCTCCTGGCCGAGCTGCTCGGCCAGGCGGAGCTGCGGGAGCTGCTCGACGCCGACGTCCTGACCGAGCTGGAGCAGGAGCTCCAGTGGCTCACCGAAGACCGCCGTATCAAGGACACCGAGGGCGTCGCCGACCTCCTGCGGGTCCTGGGTCCGCTCACCGACACGGAGCTGGAGGCGCGCGGCGCGGAACCAGGGTGGGCCGAGGCGCTGTCGACCGCCCGCCGGGCCATCCGGGTCCGTATCGCGGGGGCGGACCACTGGGCGGCCGTCGAGGACGCCGGCCGGCTGCGCGACGCGCTGGGCACCGCACTCCCCGTCGGCGTACCGGAAGCGTTCACGGAGCCCGTCAGGGACCCGCTCGGCGATCTCCTGGCCCGTTTCGCCCGCACCCACGGCCCCTTCACGTCCGCCACGGCCGCCGCCCGGTTCGGCCTGGGCGCGGCGGTGACGGACGGCGCCCTGCAACGCCTCACCGCGAACGGCCGGGTCGTACAGGGCGAGTTCCATCCCGCCGGCATCGGCCAGGAATGGTGCGACGCGACGGTCCTGCGCCGCCTCCGGCGCCGGTCCCTCGCCGCCCTGCGCCATGAACTCGAACCGGTTCCTCCCGCCGCCCTCGCCACGTTCCTGCCCCAGTGGCAGCACCTGGGCAGCAGCAGCCTGCGGGGCATCGACGGACTGGTGCGCGCCGTGGAGCAGTTGCAGGGCGCCTCAGTCCCCGCGTCCGCGCTCGAAAAGCTGGTCCTCCCGTCCCGCGTCGTGGGTTACTCACCCGCCATGCTCGACGAACTCACCACCACCGGCGAGGTCCTCTGGGCCGGATCGGGTGCGTTGCCGGGCAAGGACGGCTGGGTATCCCTCTACCTCGCCGACGCGGCGCCCCTGCTCCTCCCGCAGCCGCACCCCCTCGAACTGACCGCGCTGCACGAGTCCGTCCTCACCACCCTCTCCGGTGGGTACGGTCTCTTCTTCCGCCAGATCGCCGACCAGGTCCGCGCCACCACCCACCCCGACTGCACGGATCCCCAACTGGCCGATGCCCTGTGGGATCTGGCCTGGTCGGGCCGCCTCACCAACGACACCCTCGCACCGCTGCGCTCCCTCCTGGGCTCGGGCCGTACGGCGGGCTCCACCGCCCACCGCGCCAAACGCACGGTCCCGCGCGGGCGGTACGGCACCCTCAGTGCGGCCGCCCGCCCCGCCTCCCGCACCGGCCCGCCCACGGTCTCCGGCCGCTGGTCCCTGCTCCCCGCCCACGAACCCGACCCGACCCACCGCGCCCACGCGCTCGCCCGCACCCTGCTCGACCGGCACGGTGTGGTCACGCGCGGCGCGGTCGCCGCCGAAGGGGTCGAGGGCGGCTTCTCGGCGACGTACCGCATCCTGGCAGCGTTCGAGGACAGCGGGCAGGCGCGCCGCGGTTACGTCGTCGAGGGCCTCGGCGCCGCCCAGTTCGCGATGGACGGCGCGGTCGACCGCCTGCGCGCGGCGGCCACCGCGCGCGAGCGCGCGGAAACCGATTCCCCGAACCGCGCGGTGGTCCTCGCCGCCGCCGACCCCGCCAACGCGTACGGCGCGGCCCTGCCCTGGCCGGAACCGCCCTCCGACGCCGGCCACAAACCCGGCCGCAAGGCCGGGGCCCTGGTCGTCCTCGTCGACGGCGAGCTGACCCTCTACATGGAGCGCGGCGGCAAGACCCTGCTGGCATGGCCCACCGTCCCGAACGACCCGTCGGCCTCCGACCCCCGCCTCAACGCGGCGGCCGAAGCCCTGGCGACGGCGGCCAGACAAGGCGCCCTGGGCACGGTCACCGTGGAACGCACCAACGGCGCCCCAGCCCTGACCTCCCCCCTGGGCAAAACCCTGGAGGCAGCGGGCTTCCACCCCACTCCCCGCGGCCTCCGCCTCCGCCCTTGAGCCCACCGCCCCCGCGACCACCCGCGCGCCGCCCGCATACGGGGCTCCTCCGAGGACGCGCCCGCCTTCGCTCGGTGCGTACGCCTTCACCGATTACCAAGGCGGCGAGAAGGACGGGAAGAGCGAGAAGTCCGGCAGCGGCGCCAAGCAGCCGCTCGCCGAGACCGTCGCGGTTGATCTCCTCGGTCAGCGCGAAGCGCGCTGCGGCGGCCTTGAACGCGCCGCCCACGGCGCGCAGAGGCGCACCGGGCATAACCTCACCCGGCGCGCCGACACAGTGCGCTTTCCCAGCTCCCGGCCGCACCATCGTCAGCCGCGTTCGAAGCGAGGTCGGCGGCCAGCACCGCCATCGACCCGTTTTGAGCCCGGCCGGCGATTGAGCCTCCGCGAGTCCCAACACCGCCCCCTGCCTCGCCCTGCCCGAGACCGCGAAGCAGGGAACCACGGCCAGGCCTGACCCCACTTTGCCCCCGCAGGCAACTGGGGCAGCAGAAGAATCCGCACCTCCCGCCCCCTCCACCGCATCATGGACCCATGCCTGAAGGAGACTCCGTCTGGCAGGCCGCCCGGCTCCTGCACACCGCCCTCGCCGGACACACCCTCACCCGCGCCGACCTCCGCGTCCCCCGGTTCGCCACCGCCGACCTGACCGGCCGCACCGTCCTGGACGTCACCCCTCGCGGCAAGCACCTCCTCGCCCGCATCGGGGGCGGCCTCACGCTCCACTCCCACCTCGGCATGGACGGCGCCTGGAAGATCTACGCCCCCGCCGAACGATGGCGCGGCGGCCCCGCCCACCAGATCCGCGCCATCCTCGGCACCGCAGAACACACGGCCGTGGGCTACCGCCTCCCCGTACTCGAACTCATCCGGACCGAGGACGAAGCCCAGGCTGTCGGCCACCTCGGCCCCGACCTCCTGGGCCCGGACTGGGACGCCGAAGAAGCACTCCGACGCCTCCTCGCAACCCCCGACCGCCCCCTCGGCGAAGCCCTCCTCGACCAGCGCAACCTCGCCGGCATCGGCAACATCTACAAGTCGGAGCTGTGCTTCTTCGCCCGCGCCACCCCCTGGCTGCCCATCCGCGAACTTCCCGCCCCCGAACGCCTGGTCGCGGCCGCCAAACGCCTCCTGGAGGCCAACCGCGACCGCCTCGGCCGCCGCACCACCCTCCGCGAACGCGCGCCCACCCCACTCCTCTACGTGTACGGCCGCGCCGGCCGCCCCTGCCTGCGCTGCGGCGCCACGATCCGCCACGCCGACCAGGGCGACGGCAGCCGTCTCCGCCCCACCTACTGGTGCCCACGCTGCCAATCGGGCCCGACGCCCTGAAAGAGGGGGGCACCACCCACCCGGCGCCCCGCCCACCACCCCACCAGTTGACGCCCCGTCAGCTACGGCCGTACCGTCCCCGCATGCCCCTCAAGGCGTACGACCTCACCGGCCGCACCGCACTCGTCACCGGCGCCGCGAGCGGCATAGGCCGGGCGAGCGCACTCCTCCTCGCCGAAGCCGGCGCCACCGTCCACTGCGCGGACCGCGACGAGAACGGCCTGCACGAGACCACCGCCCTGATCACCAGGGCAGGCGGCACCGCCCGCCCCCACCCCCTGGACGTCACGGACCGCGCCCGGCTCGCTGAGGCGGTCGCCGCTGCCGGCCGGATCGACATCCTCGCGGCCATCGCCGGAATCATGCACCGCAGCACCGTCCTGGAGACCCGCGACGAGGACCTCGACCGCGTACTGGCCATCAATTTCAAGGGCGTCCTGTACGCCTGCCAGGAGGCGGCCCGCGCCATGATCGCGACCAGGACCCCCGGCAGCATCATCACCATGGCGTCGGGCGCGGTGGACGCGGCGAACGCCGGTCTGCTCTGCTACAGCACGGCCAAGGCAGCCGTCATACAGCTCACCAGGACGCTCGCCACGGAGCTCGGCCCCCACTCCATCCGCGTGAACGCCGTAGCCCCCGGCTGGATCCGCACCCCCATGACCGACCGCCGCGACGCGGCGCTCCAGGACCGGACCGAGGCCGCCCTGGTCCGTGCGTCCCCGCTCGGCCGCGTCGGCGAGCCCGAGGACGTCGCGCACGCCGTCCTCCACCTTGCGTCGGACGCCTCCGCCTTCACGACGGGCCAGATCCTCCGCCCGAACGGCGGCGTCGCAATGCCCTGGTAGCCCCACACCGCCGTGCCCCCCGCCGCCATGCCCCCCGCCGCCCAGCACCACGCCTGCGCGCCCCCCACCGCCACGCCCCGCCGGCCCCCCGCCACAACTCCCCCGCAAGCCGGGCCCCGGCGCCTCCCTCCGCGCCCGGCGTACGCCCGGGCCTCCGCCGGCGCCCCGAACCCACTCCGGCTGCGGCCTCCGACACCACATGCACCGGCAGCAGGCTCAGCCCCCAGCCGCCCGCCGCCACCGCGCCCTCCACCACTCCGGTCCGCTCCGGCAGCAGCGCAAGCCGCAGTACGGCGCACCACCACACCGCGCCCAGCACCAACGCCGACACCCGCACCGCCCCGCGTCGTCCCCAGAAGTCACGCCATGCCATGGCTGCCTCCTCCGGCCGACGCTAAGCGGGCCGCGTCACACGGCGGGAGAGCGCACCGGAAGCACACTCCGGCGCACCCGCCCGCACCAGACACCGCACGTGCCCGCGCAACCCGCCGCCTGCGCTCGCCCTACGCGCTCTCGGCCTGGAACATCCACGCGTGCTTCTCAAGATCCGCCGTGAGTCCGATGATGATGTCCTGGGTCACCGGATCCGGCTCGGCCGTCACCTCTATCCGCTCGCGCATCCGCCCGACCACGACACCGAGAGCGTCCACCAGGATGCGTACGGCGTCCACATCCTTGATCCACCCCGACGGAACCTCCCGGATCGCCGTCGCACGCGCCACGCTCGCGGACCGCCCGTCCGGATTGACGCCCAGGGCCGACGCCCGCTCAGCCACTGAATCCGAGTGCAGCCTCGCCGTGGCGACCACGTCGTCGAGCTGCAGATGTACGGACCGGAAGCGCGGCCCCACCACATTCCAGTGGACCTGCTTGGCCACCAGGGCGAGATCCACCAGGTCCACGAGCGCGCCCTGCAGGGCCTCGCCCACCGCCTTGAGATCCGCCTCGGGCAGGGTGCTCTTCACGACAGACATCCGTTTTCCTCCTCGGAAACCGACCTTCCACAGTTCCCACCACCATGGCACATACGACCTAAAACGGTCACACGAGGGCATGAAAGAGCCCCGGTGGTCCCTCAGGACCACCGGGGCTCCCCCACAAGCTCTGGATCAGCTCTGAATCGCCGCGATCAGGCGGCGACCACGTCCACCGCTTCGGCGGGTGCCTTGATCGTCACCCGCTCCGGTGGCACACCTGCCACCGACGTCACCGAAACGGAATTGAGCATCGGGCGTACCGGTGGACGCACCGGCTCGCTCGCAGCCGACTCCGCCAGCTCGGCCAGCGACAACTCATCACTCACTTCGCGCATGAGCTCGGACATCCGTACGTCAAGCGCGTCGCAGATAGCGGAGAGCAGCTCGGAGGAAGCCTCCTTCTGCCCCCGCTCCACCTCGGATAGATAGCCGAGTGAGACTCGGGCGGACGAGGAGACTTCGCGCAGAGTACGGCCCTGGCGCTGGCGCTGCCGACGCAGCACGTCACCCAGCAGGCGACGGAGCAGAATCATCGGTGGCTCCCTCCTCGGACCGCGTAGCCGCATCCTTCACGCCCCACCGTACCGCCTCGCGCTGCGGCCGTGCGGGGAGCGATGTCGTGTTCACTCAGGGCTGCAAACATCGATTCCCCCCGTTCTGTTCCGTATCCTGTGCCCGCGCATTTTCGTTCAGTTCGCCGAAGAGCAGGGTCAGTACCCTTCGTACACTCTCCATACGGATTACCGCCCGGTCGCCGTTCAACCTCAACCGGGCCACTTTCCCGGCGCCGCCCGGCCCCGCGACCGCCACAAAAACCGTCCCGACGGGCTGCCCGTCCTGGGCATCGGGCCCCGCGACACCCGTGGTCGCGATGCCCCACCCGGCTCCGAGTACGCGCCGTACCCCTGCCGCCATCTGCCGCGCGACCTCCGGGTCCACGGCCCCGCGCTGCTCCAGAAGTGCCGCGTCGACCCCGAGAATGTCCCGCTTCAGCTCTGTGGCGTACGCCGTGACAGCCCCGCGGAAGGCCCGCGAGGCTCCTGGCACGGCGGTGAGCTCGGCGGCCACCAGACCGCCGGTGAGGGATTCGGCGACAGCGAGCGTCTCGCCCCGTGCCACCAGCAACTCCAGCACCTCAGCGGCACCACTCACACCTTCACCAGCCCCACCCGTCACCGTGACGACTCCGCCGCGATCCCGGCCCGCCGCAGCACCACGGCCTGCCGCACATAGTCAAGACCGGTCACCACGGTCAGCACGACCGCCGCCGCCATCACCCAGAACCGCAGCGTCGCGAGCGGCCCCGTCAGCGCCAGCACGTACATCCCGACCGCAACACCCTGCATGAGCGTCTTCATCTTGCCGCCGCGGCTGGCCGGAATGACGCCGTGCCTGATCACCCAGAAGCGCAGCACCGTGATGCCCAGCTCCCGGAAGAGAATGACGCCCGTCACCCACCACGGCAGATCCCCGAGCGCCGACAGGCAGATCAGCGCCGCGCCCATGATCGCCTTGTCGGCGATCGGGTCGGCGATCTTCCCGAAGTCGGTGACGAGGTTGTACGTACGGGCCAGATGGCCGTCGAAGATGTCCGTGATCATGGCGACGGCGAAGGCCGCCCACGCCCACGCGCGCCAGGCCGGGTCGTACCCGCCGTCCTGGAGCATGAGCATCACGAAGCCGGGCACCAGCACCAGCCGCATCATGGTCAGGATGTTGGCGATGTTCCAGAGGCTGGCCTGGTTGACGGCCGCAGCGCCCAGCTTCCCGCCGGGCGCCGGCTTGGCGCCGGTTCCACCCGCAGCGGATGCCGGGACTCCGGTCATCTGCCTGCCTCCTCGTCGGGGGTCTGGGGGTCGCCTCCCAGAAGCTCGCAGGGTTCCGCCACCAAGTCCACGCCCTCGGTCCCGACGACCTTCGCGACGACCATACGGCCGACGGTCAGCCCCTCGCCCGAGGTGAACAGCACCTGGCCGTCCGTCTCGGGTGCCTGGTGCTCCGCCCGGCCCACCGCGCCGTCCTCACCGTCCACCGACTCGACCAGCACCTCGACCGTCTCCCCGAGCCGTTCCTCGGCCCGCTGGGTGGTCAGCTCGTCCGCGAGCCGCGAGATGTGCTCCAGCCGCTCGGCGATGACGTCGGCGTCCAGTTTGTTGTCGTACGTGACGGCCTCGGTGCCCTCCTCGTCGGAGTACCCGAAGACACCGATCGCATCCAGTCTCGCACCCGTGAGGAAACGCTCCAGCTCGCCGAGGTCCGCCTCGCTCTCGCCGGGGAACCCGACGATGAAGTTGGACCGCACACCGGCCTGCGGCGCCTTGCTGCGGATCGTCTCCAGCAGCTCCAGGAAGCGGTCGGTGTCACCGAAGCGCCGCATCGAGCGCAGCACACCCGCCGCCGAGTGCTGGAAGGACAGGTCGAAGTACGGCGCGACCTTCGGCGTGGACGTCAGTACGTCGATCAGTCCCGGCCGCATCTCCGCGGGCTGCAGGTAGCTCACCCGTACCCGCTCGATGCCGTCGACGTCCGCGAGCTCCGGCAGCAGCGTCTCCAGGAGACGGATGTCGCCGAGGTCCTTGCCGTACGACGTGTTGTTCTCGGAGACCAGCATGATCTCCTTGACGCCCTGCTCGGCCAGCCAGCGCGTCTCCCCCAGCACGTCCGACGGGCGCCGCGAAATGAACGATCCGCGGAACGACGGAATGGCGCAGAAGGAACACCTGCGGTCGCACCCGGACGCGAGCTTCACGGAGGCGACGGGGCTGTTCCCGAGCCGCTGCCGCAGCGGCGCACGCGGCCCGGAAGCCGGCGCGAGCCCCTCGGGCAGGTCCTCGGGAGGCGTGTCCTGGGCGTGCCCGGGAAGCGCCACATCGGAGGCGCTGGAGGCGTCCTGGCGCTCCGCGGGGCTGATGGGCAGCAGCTTGCGCCGGTCGCGCGGGGTGTGGGAGGCGTGGATGCCGCCGTTGAGGATGGTCTGGAGGCGGTCGGAGATGTCGGCGTAGTCATCGAATCCGAGTACGCCGTCGGCCTCGGGCAGCGCTTCCTGGAGTTCCTTGCCGTACCGCTCGGCCATGCAGCCCACGGCGACGACGGCCTGCGTCTTGCCGTGATCTTTCAGATCATTGGCTTCCAGCAGGGCGTCGACGGAGTCCTTCTTGGCGGCTTCGACGAAGCCGCAGGTGTTGACGACGGCGACGTCCGCGTCCGAGGCGTCCTCGACGAGCTGCCAGCCGTCCGCTGCCAAGCGGCCTGCCAGCTCCTCCGAGTCCACCTCATTACGGGCGCAGCCAAGAGTGACAAGGGCGACGGTGCGGCGTTCGGGCATGGGCTCAAGACTACTTTGTCCCGGCGCGCGCCCCCGCCGCGAGGGGTTCCACGGGGGCCGGCGCCCCCGTGTCCCGGCCTCACCGGCCTGCCCAGGCCGGTGCGGGCCGGTGCAGGTCAGCCGACCTCCGGGTCACCCTTCGTGTACGTCAGCCGCTCGACCTGTCCTGCCTGGAACTCGTCGCCGACCTCCTTGCCGTTCACGAAGAGCTGCATCGCCCCGGCGTCACCCAGCACAAGATCGATCTTCTCCTTGTCGGTGAAGGTCTTGGACTCGCCCTTGAGCAGCAGGCCGTCGAAGAGCAGCCTGCCGTTGTGGTCCTTCGCCGAGATCCAGCTCTTGCGGTCCCTGGCGGTGAGGGCGACCGTCACCTGGTCCTGCGGGACCGCCGCGATGGCGCTGTCCGACGGATCGGGCTTGGGGTCGGCGGGCTTGGTCGTGGTGGGCTTGGCCGGCTTCGAGGTGGTGGGCTCGGAACCCGCGACCTCCCTGGCGCCGCCGCTGCCGTCGTTGCCGTTGAAGAGCGTGAAACCGACGAAGCCGACGACGGCGACGATCGCGGCGACCATGGCCGCGGTCCAGTTGGGGCGGCGGGCCTCCGGACGGATCCGTTCCGCCTCGAAGAGCGGCGCCGCGGGCGTGGGAGCGGGACGTCCGCCGTGCTCGTCGTCGTACTGCGCGACCAGCGCGTCCGGATTGAGCCCGACGGCGCGTGCGAGTGTACGGATGTGTCCGCGCGCGTACACATCCCCGCCGCAGCGGCTGAAGTCGTCCTGTTCGATCGCGTGCACGATGGGGATGCGCACCCGGGTCGAGCCGCTGACCTCGTCGACCGTCAGACCCGCGTCCACGCGGGCCTGCTGGAGAGCGCGTCCGATCGAGGGCCGGTCGTCTTCGAACGAAGGCCGGTCGTCTTCGGGAGAGTTGCCGATGGACACGGGGGCGCCTTTCGAGCGTGAGCCACCTGCTGGATGTTCAGTCTAGGGGTGGTACGAAAGCGTGAGGCAACTGGGAGGGCGGACTTTGTACGCCATCAGAACCGCCCGGCAGCCCGATGGTGACATCATCTGCCTCCCCTCCCTCAACTGGACGTACGAACAAGGGAAACGGTTGCTCGCCGTTCTCTTACGGGTGAGAATCTCCCCGGATCATAGCGAGCATTTCATCCAATTCGTCCGGTTTCACCAGTACATCGCGCGCCTTCGATCCCTCACTCGGCCCCACGATGTTCCGAGATTCCATCAGATCCATTAGCCTGCCCGCCTTTGCGAAACCGACACGCAGTTTCCGCTGGAGCATCGACGTCGAGCCGAACTGCGTGGACACCACGAGCTCGGCCGCCTGGCACAGAAGATCCAGGTCGTCACCGATATCCTCGTCGATTTCCTTCTTCTTCGCCGTCCCGGCCACCACGTCGTCCCGGAAGACCGGCGCCATCTGATCCTTGCAGTGCTGGACGATCGCCGCGACCTCGTCCTCCGTGACGAACGCGCCCTGCATACGGGTCGGCTTGTTCGCACCCATCGGCAGGAAGAGACCGTCGCCCTTGCCGATCAGCTTCTCGGCGCCCGGCTGGTCGAGGATGACCCGGCTGTCCGCGAGCGAGGAGGTCGCGAACGCGAGCCGCGAAGGCACATTCGCCTTGATCAGACCGGTGACGACGTCCACGGAAGGCCGCTGGGTGGCGAGCACCAGATGGATACCGGCCGCGCGGGCCAACTGGGTGATGCGGACGATGGAGTCCTCGACATCACGCGGCGCGACCATCATCAGGTCCGCGAGCTCGTCGACGATGACCAGCAGATACGGATACGGCGACAGCTCCCGCTCACTGCCCTCCGGCGGCTTCACCTTGCCGCTGCGCACCGCCTGGTTGAAATCGTCGATGTGCCGGTAGCCGTACGCCGCCAGGTCGTCGTAGCGCAGGTCCATCTCCCGTACGACCCACTGCAGGGCCTCGGCGGCCCGCTTGGGGTTGGTGATGATCGGCGTGATGAGGTGCGGGATCCCCTCGTACGCCGTGAGTTCGACCCGCTTCGGGTCGACGAGCACCATCCGTACGTCCTCGGGGGTCGCCCGCACCATGACCGAAGTGATCAGGCAGTTGATGCAGGACGACTTGCCCGACCCGGTGGCGCCCGCGACGAGCACGTGCGGCATCTTCGCGAGGTTCGCCATCTCGTAGCCGCCCTCGACGTTCTTTCCGAGCGCGACGAGCATCGGATGGTCGTCCTCGGCGGCGTCCGCGAGCCGCAGCACATCGCCCAGCTTGACCATCTCGCGGTCACTGTTGGGAATCTCGATGCCGACGGCGGACTTGCCGGGGATCGGGCTGATGATGCGTACGTCGGGACTGGCGACGGCGTACGCGATGTTCTTGGCGAGCGCCGTGATCCGCTCGACCTTGACGGCCGGGCCCAGCTCCACCTCGTACCGCGTGACCGTCGGCCCACGGGTGAAGCCGGTGACGGCGGCGTCGACCTTGAACTCCGTGAAGACGTTCGTCAGTGAGGCGACGACGGCGTCGTTGGCAGCGCTGCGCGTCTTGCCGGGGCCGCCGCGCTCCAGCAGGTCCAGCGACGGCAGGGAGTAGGTGATGTCGCCGGCGAGCTGAAGCTGCTCGGCACGGGGCGGCAACGGCTGGGACACCTCGGGCTGCGCCTTGGTCAGATCGGCCACCTTCGACCCGGACGCGGCGCCCGCCCCAGTAGCGGGCGTGGGCGTGGGCTCCGGTTTCCCGGCGCCCTCGCGTGCGGGCGGCACGGCGGGCGGACGCCCGGTGGAGACCCCCTGGGTCAGATCTGCCACGAGCGCCGAGGGCGGCAGCCCGTTCAGTACGGCGCCGTCCAGCGCGGCAGCGGCGGCGGCGGCGAAGTCCACGGGGTCCATGGCGCGGCCGGGCACCGGCGCGGGCTCGGGCTGCGCGGCGGGCCTGCGGGGCCTGCGGCGCCGGGTGAGCGCCTCCTCCTCCGCGACGTCCGGGTCGTACTCCGCGGGAGCCGGGCCCCGGCGCGCGGACGAGCGACGCCCGCCGGCCGGAAGCGCCTGGCGCCACTGCTCCTCGTACCGCTCGTCGTCCTCGAACTCGTACTCCTCCGGCGGCGCCGCGAGAATCCCCAGCATGACTCCGAGCTGCCGCAGCCGCTCCGGGATGGCGTTGACCGGCGTGGCGGTGACGACCAGCAGCCCGAAGACGGTGAGCAGCAGCAGAAGCGGTACGGCGAGGACGCTGCTCATGGTGAAGACCAGCGGTGTGGAGGCGGCCCAGCCGATCAGGCCGCCCGCGTCCTGCAGCCCCTCGATGCCGTCGCCGCGCGCGGGCGATCCGCAGGCGATGTGGACCTGTCCGAGAACACCGACGACGAGGGCCGAGAGCCCGATGACGATGCGGCCGTTGGCCTCCGGCTTCTCCGGATGCAGGATGAGCCGTACGGCCACGGCGCCCAGCAGTATCGGCACCAGCAGGTCCAGCCGCCCGAAGGCGCCGGTCACCAGCATCGCGACGAGGTCACCGACCGGGCCGCGCAACTGCGCCCACGTACCGGCGGCGACGATCAGCGCGAGGGCGAGCAGGAGCAGCGCGACGCCGTCCTTGCGGTGCGCCGGGTCGAGCCCCTTCGCGCCGCGCCCTATGCCGCGGAACAGCGCGCCCACACCGTGCGCCAGGCCCAGCCAGAGAGCGCACACGAGCCGGAACACGCCGGCGGTGGGCGACGGCGCGGGCTTCGGTGCCCGGCTGGCGGCCGCCTTCTTCGCGGGCGCCTTCTTGACCGGCGCCTTCTTCACGGGCGTCGCCTTCTTCGCCGCCGCCGCGGTCTTCTTGGCGGGCGCCGCTTTCCTGGTGGCGCCGGTGGTACGGCCGGCGCGCGGCTTCGCGGTGCCCGCCGTGCCCTGGGAACCCTTGCCGGACGTACGTGAGGCCATGGTGGTGAGGTTACCGGTGCGAACCGCTACGGACACGTGTGCCCACCGCTTCACCCGTTCGTGTCGTGCCCTCGGCTACAGAAAACTGACGCTGCCTCACGCAGGCGACACAGTCCGCTCAGTACGTCCGCTCAGTACGTCCGGTCAGTACGTCCGCTCAGTACGTCCGGTCAGTGCTGCGAGGGGAACGGCGGCGCGGCGCCGTTGGTGCCCGGTTCGAGCGCGTCGAGCGCCCGGCGCAGCCCGGTCAGCTTGCGCTCCAGGTGAGCCGCCGTGGCGACGGCCCCGGCGTCCGCGGACTCGTCGTCGAGCTGCTTGGAGAGCGCCTCGGCCTGCTCCTCGACGGCGGCGAGCCGCGCGGACAGTTCGGCGAGAAGCCCGGCGGGCTCCTTCGTGTCGCCCACACCGCCCGCCTGGCCACCGCCCTCCAGCTGGAGACGCAGCAGCGCGGCCTGCTCGCGCAGTTGGCAGTTCTTCATGTACAGCTCGACGAAGACGGAGACCTTGGCGCGCAGCACCCACGGGTCGAACGGCTTCGAGATGTAGTCCACCGCGCCTGCCGCGTAACCCCGGAAGGTGTGGTGCGGCCCGTGGTTGATGGCGGTGAGAAAGATGATCGGGATGTCGCGGGTCCGTTCTCGCCGCTTGATGTGCGCAGCGGTCTCGAAACCGTCCATTCCGGGCATCTGTACGTCCAGCAGAATGACCGCGAAGTCGTCCGTCAGCAGCGCTTTGAGCGCCTCCTCCCCTGACGATGCCCGTACCAGTGTCTGATCGAGCGCAGAGAGGATGGCCTCCAGCGCCAACAGATTCTCCGGCCGGTCATCGACCAGGAGGATCTTGGCCTTCTGCACCATGGCCCGCCCTCCTCGCCCCGGCAGTGCACCGGGCGCCGCCCCAGGGGACGACTCTCTTGCGTCGCCCGTCCTTGTGCCGGTCATGGTAGCCGCACCCCGCCTGTCGCCACACCCTGTCACCGCGATGTCACTGTGCACGTAGCAGAAACGCGGTGGGAGACCAGAAGGTTCCCCGAATACCGCAGACTCACACACCTTCCGCCACAGTCAGTCAGCAACCTGCCGGATTCGCACAGCCTATGATCACTCCCCACGCATCCACTGATCCATCACAGAGAGCAGATGGTCGGGATCAACCGGCTTCGTGACGTAGTCGGAAGCACCGGACTCGATGGCCTTCTCCCGGTCGCCCTTCATCGCCTTCGCCGTCAGCGCGATGATCGGCAGCCCCGCGAACTGCGGCATCCTGCGGATCGCCGTCGTCGTGGCGTAACCGTCCATCTCCGGCATCATGATGTCCATCAGTACGACCGTCACATCGTCGTGCTGCTCCAGGACTTCGATGCCCTCCCGGCCGTTCTCGGCGTACAGCACGGAGAGCCCGTGCTGCTCCAGCACGCTGGTGAGCGCGAAGACGTTGCGGATGTCGTCGTCGACGATCAGCACCTTCTCGTTGGAGAACATGATGCCGCGACGCGGCTCCGGTGCCGCCGTCTCCTGTCCCCTCCCGGACCACGATTCCTCGGCAGCAGCCTGGGTCTCGGGCGTGCCGGAGGGCTGACCGGCCGCCTGGCCCGGCAGCGCGGTCCGCTGATCACCGCCGTTCACCGCCCTGCGGCGGCGCCGGAACAGCCCGGCGGGACCGGTCTGCGGGTCGGAGGGCAGCCGGGCGGGCCCGGTGTCGGCCGGCGGCGCGACCTCCGCCGCCGAGGCGCCGTCCGGGGTGCTCCCGCGCAGCGGTTCCATGCCACCGGGCGTGAGCTGCGGGTACCCCTGCGGCGGCAGTTCGCTCGGGTGCAGCGGCAGGTAGAGCGTGAACGTCGACCCGCGGCCCGGCTCGCTCGCCGCGTGGATCTCGCCGCCCAGCAGCCGGGCGATCTCCCGGCTGATGGACAGCCCCAGACCCGTGCCTCCGTACTTCCTGCTGGTCGTCCCGTCGGCCTGCTTGAACGCCTCGAAGATCACCCGCATCTTGCTGGCCGCGATCCCGATGCCGGTGTCGGTCACCGAGAAGGCGATGAGGTCGGCGTCCGCGTCGCGCAGTGAGCCGGCCTCCAGCAGCTGCTCACGGATGGCGTCCGGTACGTCGGTCCTGGCCGGCCGGATGACGAGTTCCACGGCCCCGCTGTCGGTGAACTTCACCGCGTTGGACAGGAGGTTGCGCAGGACCTGCAACAGCCGCTGCTCGTCCGTGTGCAGCGTCGCGGGCAGCTCCGGGGACACCCGTACCGAGAAGTCGAGTCCCTTCTCCGCGGTGAGCGGCCTGAAGGTCGCCTCCACATAGTCCACGAGCTGGACCAGCGCGATCCGGGTCGGGCTGACGTCCATCTTGCCCGCCTCGACCTTCGACAGGTCCAGGATGTCGTTGATCAGCTGCAGCAGGTCGGAACCCGCCCCGTGGATCGTCTCGGCGAACTCCACCTGCTTCGGCGAGAGGTTGCCCTCGGCGTTGTCGGCGAGCAGCTTCGCGAGGATGAGGAGCGAGTTGAGCGGCGTACGCAGCTCGTGCGACATGTTCGCCAGGAACTCGGACTTGTAGCGCATCGAGACCGCGAGCTGCTCGGCGCGCTCCTCCAGGACCTGCCTGGCCTCCTCGATCTCGGTGTTCTTCACCTCGATGTCGCGGTTCTGCTGGGCCAGCAGCTCGGCCTTCTCCTCCAGTTCGGCGTTGGACTCCTGAAGGGCCTTCTGCCGGTTCTCCAGCTCCGCCGACCGCTCCCGAAGCTGCTCGGTCAGCTCCTGCGACTGCTCCAGCAGCACCTCGGTCTTCGTATTGACGCTGATGGTGTTGACGCTCGTCGCGATCATCTCGGCGATCTGGTTGAGGAAGTCCTTCTGGATCTGGGTGAAGGGCTGGAACGACGCCAGCTCGATCACACCGAGGACCTTCCCCTCGAAGAGCACCGGCAGCACGATCACATGCGCGGGCGGTGCCTCGCCGAGACCGGAGGAGATCTTCAGATAGCCCGGCGGCACGTTGTCCACCAGGATCGTGCGCTTCTCCTCCGCCGCCGTGCCGATGAGCGTCTCACCGGGCTTGAAGGACGTCGGCATGGAGCCCGCCGAGTAGCCGTAGCTCCCGCGCATGCGCAGCTCGTACGGGCTGTCCTCGTCCGCGCCGACCTCGGCGCTGCCGCGCGTCGTCAGCGCCAGGAAGAACGCGCCGTGCTGGGCCGAGACCACCGGCGTGAGCTCGCTCATGATCAGCGAGGCCACGTCGTCGAGATCGCGGCGACCCTGCATCAGACCCGAGATACGGGCCAGGTTGCCCTTGAGCCAGTCCTGTTCCTTGTTGGCGAGGGTGGTGTCGCGCAGGTTGGCGATCATCGTGTTGATGTTGTCCTGGAGGACCTGGATCTCGCCCGCGGCATCGACGTCGATCTTGAGATTGAGGTCACCGCGGGTCACCGCCGTGGCCACGGCCGCGATGGCGCGCACCTGCCGGGTCAGGTTCCCGGCCATCTCGTTCACGGACTCCGTCAGGTCACGCCAGGTGCCGTCCACATCGCGTACGCGCGCCTGGCCGCCCAGGATGCCCTCGGTGCCCACCTCACGGGCGACGCGGGTCACCTGGTCGGCGAAGGACGACAGCTGGTCGACCATCGTGTTGATGGTGGTCTTCAGCTCCAGGATCTCGCCGCGCGCGTCGATGTCGATCTTCTTGGTCAGATCGCCCTTCGCGATGGCCGTGGTGACCATCGCGATCTGACGGACCTGGCCGGTCAGGTTGGACGCCATCGAGTTCACCGACTCGGTGAGGTCCTTCCACGTACCGGAGACACCGGGGACGCGCGCCTGGCCGCCCAGTTCGCCTTCCGTACCCACCTCGCGGGCGACGCGCGTGACCTCGTCGGCGAACGACGACAGCGTCGTCACCATGGTGTTGACGGTGTCGGCGAGCTGCGCGACTTCGCCGCGCGCCTCGACCGTCACCTTCTTCGTCAGGTCACCGTTGGCGACCGCCGCCGAGACCTGCGAGATGTTCCGCACCTGAGAAGTCAGGTTGTTGGCCATCAGGTTGACGTTGTCGCTGAGGTCCTTCCAGATGCCGGTGACGCCGCGTACGCGCGCCTGACCGCCCAAGATGCCCTCGGTACCCACCTCACGCGCGACCCTCGTCACCTCGTCGGCGAACGACGACAGCTGGTCCACCATCGTGTTGACCGTGGTCACCAGCTCCAGGATCTCGCCCTTGGCATCGACGGTGATCTTCTTCGACAGGTCGCCCTTGGCGACCGCCGTCGTCACCTCGGCGATGTTGCGGACCTGCGAGGTGAGGTTGTTGGCCATGGAGTTGACGGACTGGGTGAGGTCCTTCCACGTACCGCTGACACCCTGCACCTCGGCCTGACCGCCCAGCATGCCCTCGGTGCCCACCTCGCGGGCCACCCGCGTCACCTGCTCGGCGAAGTTCGACAGCTGGTCGACCATCGTGTTGAGCGTGTTCTTCAGCTCCAGAATCTCGCCGCGCGCGTCCACGTCGATCTTCTGCGACAGATCACCACGGGCCACCGCCGTCGCGACCTGCGCGATGTTACGGACCTGGGCGGTGAGGTTCCCGGCCATGCCGTTCACGGAGTCGGTCAGATCGCGCCATACGCCGGCCACGCCCGGCACCTGCGCCTGGCCGCCGAGCCGCCCGTCCGTACCCACCTCGCGGGCGACCCGCGTCACCTGGTCGGCGAACGACGAAAGCTGGTCGACCATCGTGTTGATGGTGTTCTTGAGCTCCAGGATCTCGCCGCGCGCGTCCACGTCGATCTTCTGCGACAGGTCACCACGGGCCACCGCCGTCGTCACCTGGGCGATCTGCCGTACCTGCGAGGTCAGGTTCCCCGCCATGAAATTGACGGAGTCGGTGAGTTCCTTCCACGTACCGCTGACGCCGTCCACCCGCGCCTGGCCGCCGAGGCGGCCCTCCGTACCCACGTCACGCGCCATCCGCGTCACCTGGTCGGCGAACGACGACAGCTGGTCGACCATCGTGTTCACGGTGTTCTTGAGCTCCAGCATCTCGCCGGAGACGTCCACCGTGACCTTCTGCGACAGGTCACCGTTGGCGACTGCCGTCGTGACCTGGGCGATGTTGCGCACCTGCCCGGTCAGGTTCCGGAAAGCCGTGTTGACCGAGTCCGTCAGGTCCTTCCACGTCCCCGCCGCGCCCGGCACCTGCGCCTGACCGCCCAGCAGACCCTCGACGCCGACCTCGCGCGCCACTCGCGTCACTTCGGAACCAAAGGACTGGAGCTGGTCCACCATCGTGTTGACGGTGTTCTTGAGCTCCAGCATCTCGCCCGCGACGTCGACGGTGACCTTCTGCGTCATGTCACCGTTGGCCACCGCCGTCGTGACCTGCGCGATGTCCCGCACCTGCGTCGTGAGATTCCGGAAGACCGTGTTGACGGAGTCCGTCAGGTCCTTCCACGTGCCCGCCGCGCCCGGCACCTGCGCCTGACCGCCGAGCAGGCCCTCGCCGCCGACCTCGCTCGCCACACGCGTGACCTCGTCCGCGAACGTCCGCAGCGTCTCGGTCATCTGGTTGATCGTCTCGGCGAGCTGCGCCACCTCACCGCGCGCGCTCACCGTGACCTTCCGCGACAGATCACCATTGGCGACCGCCGTCGTCACCTCGGCGATCCCGCGCACCTGCGCGGTCAGGTTCCCCGCCATCAGGTTGACGGAGTCCGTCAGGTCCTTCCATACGCCGGCCACCCCTGGCACCTGCGCCTGCCCGCCCAGTTCGCCCTCCGTACCGACCTCGCGCGCCACGCGGGTCACCTCGGAGGAGAAGGACGAAAGCTGGTCGACCATCGTATTGACGGTGTTCTTCAGCTGAAGCATCTCGCCGGCCACATGCACGGTGACCTTGCGTGACAGATCACCCTTGGCGACCGCCGTCGTAACGAGAGCAATGTCACGCACCTGAGCCGTCAGCCGGTACGCCATGGTATTGACCGAATCCGTGAGATCCTTCCACGAACCGGACATACCGCGCACCTGTGCCTGGCCGCCCAGCTTGCCCTCGGTACCCACTTCGAGCGCGACTCGCGTCACCTCGTCAGTGAACGCCGACAGCTGGTCCACCAGGTTGTTGACCGTACGCCCGACCTTCAGGAACTCACCGCGCAGCGGATGCCCAGCGCCCTCCGCGCCGTCGCCCCCCTGCGTCCGCAGCTCCATCCGCTGGTCGAGGTCGCCGTCCGCCACCGCGGACAGCACCCGCCCCACCTCGGAAACAGGCCGTGCGAGGTCGTCGACCAGGGCGTTCGACGCGTCGATCGCGGTGGCCCAGGAGCCCTCGCAGGCCCCCGTCTCCAGCCTCTCGGCCAGCTTTCCCTCGCGTCCGACCATCCGCCGTACCCGGGCGATCTCACCGGTCAGATGCAGGTTCCGGTCGGCCACCTCGTTGAAGACAGCGGCGATCTCGGCCATCACCCCGTCACCCGACACCGTCAGGCGTTTGCGGAAATTGCCGTCCCGCATCGTCACAAGGGCCTGCAGCAGCCTGTTCAGGGCCGCCGTGTCCACTTCGGTTGTCCCGTTGTTCCGGGACCGTCCGCCTTTTGCGCGCGTGCTGGTGCTCCGCGCGGCTGCGCCAGACTCCACCGTGTCCCTCCCGCAGGGGTTCGACCGTACTCATCGGGCGTCGCCCGAAGCCTTCCCAGTGTTTCACCATGGCCGAACGAGGCCATAACAGTTCGGCAGCTTCGCACACCCCTCCCCGGACTCCGGTAGCGGAAACACTGGTAACCGGCATCCGCTCGGACGTGGAAGGTAAGTAACCTGGCTTCTGGCTGTCCAGCCGCCCCGGTCCGCCCGGCGGGGGCGGTGACGCGAGATCCACCACCGGGCACCGGAGGGGCGGGCCGATCATGGCAGAGCCGGGCGTCGAGACGCGTACGAGGAGTTCTGTGATCACCGCGCGGGCGGCTGCCAGCTTCGACCCCGTGGGACGGTCCGTCGCGACCGCCCGCGCCTTTGTCAGGGACACACTCCAGGGCTGGGGGTACGCCGACATCGTGGACGACGCCGTCGTCCTCACCAGCGAGCTCGTCACGAACGCGGTGGTGCACGCCGGCACCACCGCCGACGTGCTCTGTCTGCGTACGGACGACGGCGTCCGCGTCGAGGTCGGCGACCGCTATCCCGAACGCGAGGTCCCGCTCCAGGGCACCGCCCAGTCGTTCGGCAGCCCCGACCGCGAAGGCGGCCGTGGCCTGCTGCTGTGCGCGGCCATCGCCTCCCGCTGGGGCGTCGACTACGCGCCCACCCACAAACACGTCTGGTTCCAGCTCGACCTCCCCGAACGCCCGGTCGGCATCCGCTCCGCCGGCCCCGTACTCCCCGTCGAGCTCCTCCCGGTCGCCGACGGCCGCATCCGCGTCGCCGTCGTCCAGATCGACCGCTCCGGCGCCATCAACGCCTGGAACGAGGACGCCGAAGAGCTCTTCGGATACGCCGCCGACCAGGTCATCGGCAAGCAGCTCACCGACTTCGCCGCCTGGCCGCACACCCCCGGCATCGCCACCGGCATCGCGGACGCCCTCAAGCTCTCCCGCTGGGAAGGCAGCTACGGCGTCCGCGCCGCCGACGGCCGCACCGTCGCCGTCTACGCCTCCCACCTGCGCGTACGGGACACCTCCGGCGAGCCCTCCACCGTCTGCCTCCTCGTACGCGACTTCGAGCGCGCGGTGCTCCAGTCCCCCCAGCGCACCCCCAGCGACACCGCCAAGGGCTCGCTCTCCGAGGGCCGCACCACGGACCCCTTCGAGGTCTTCATCGGCTCCCCCGCCCCCGACGACCTCGACGGCCTCCTCCAGCGCACCGTCGAGCGCTCCCGCGACATGCTGGACGCCGACTCCGCGTTCCTCCTCCTCGCCACCGACGACGAGACGGAACTGGAGGTACGGGCCACCACCGGCCTCCCCTCCGCCCGCCAGCGCTTCGCCCGCGTCCCCGTGGAGGCCGGCACGGGCCGCTACGGCTCCGCCCGCATGCCCGCCGTCCACGACGACCTGACAGCCGTCCCAGGGGCCGTACCGCTCCTCAACGGCACCGGCATGCGCTCCGTCGTCACCGTCCCCCTAAAGGTCGAGGGCCGCCTCACCGGCTCCCTCGGCGTCGCCGCCGAAGCCCCCGGCCGCTACTCGAACGAAGAGGCCCTGCGCCTCCAGTTCGCCGCCGACCGCATCGCCCTCGCCGTCGAATCCGCCCGCCTCGGCGAGCTCGAACGCCTGCGCCGAGGCTCCCTGTCGTTCCTCGTCGAGGCCTCCGACCTCCTCGCCGGTACGCTCGACCGCGACCAGACCCTCGCCCTCATGGCACAGATGACGGTCCCCACCCTGGCCACCTGGTGCGCCGTCTACACCATCGCCGACCAGTCCTCCGAGCCGTACCTCTCGTTCGTGCTCCACGAGGACGAGGAGCGCATCGACGGCCTTAAGGCCCTCCTGTCCAAGATCGACCCCCCGGAGCCCGTCCCGGCGCCCGGCGCCCGCGTCTGGAACGCCCCCAGCGAAGCCGCCCACCAGGCAGCCCTCCGTACGTCGATGCGCAGCCTCGGCCTCGGCTCCACCCCGCACCTCGGCTCGGGCATCGGCACCACCCTCGCCACAGCGGCGGCGGTCGGCGGCGAGACGGTCGTGCTCCCCCTGGTCGCCCGCAACCGCGTCATCGGCATGCTGACGCTGGGCAAACCCACCGACGACCACTTCCGCCAGGAAATCCTCGAACTCGCCGAGGACCTCTCCCGCCGCGCCGCGCTCGCCCTGGACAACTCACGCCTGTACTCCGAGCGCATGGCCATCAGCCAGTCCCTCCAGCGCAGCCTGCTCCCCCCGGAGCTCCCGCACGTCCCGAACGTCGAGGTGGAGGTCATCTACCGCGCCGCCGGCGAGGGCAACGAGGTCGGCGGCGACTTCTACGACCTCTTCCCGATCCGCGACGGCGCGTACGGCTTCGCCATCGGCGACGTCTGCGGTACGGGCCCCGAGGCAGCAGCCGTAACCGGCCTCGCCCGCCACGCCCTGCGCCTCCTCGCCCGCGAAGGCTTCGGCGGCCCCGCCGTCCTGGAGCGCCTCAACGCGGCGATCCTCGACGAGGGCGCCCGCAGCCGCTTCCTGACGCTCCTTTACGGCGAGCTGTGGCCCCAGGAGGACGGCAGCGCCATCCTGAAGGTCGTCTGCGCGGGCCACCCCCTCCCGCTGCGCCTGCGCCCGGACGGCACGGTCGAACCGGCAGCCGAACCCCAGCCGCTGCTCGGCGTCATGGAGGACCTGGAGCTGTACGAGCAGATGGTCACCCTCGACCCCGGCGACGTACTCCTGTGCGTCACCGACGGCGTCACCGAGCGCCGCGAGGGAACCCGCATGCTCGGCGACGACGGCCTGGCCGACGTCCTCGCCACCTGTACGGGCCTGACAGCCGGCGCCGTCGCCGCCCGCATCCTGCGCGCCGTGGAACGCTTCGCGGCGGAACCGGCCTCCGACGACATGGCCATCCTCGCCATGCGCGTACCGATGCCGCACAACCCGTAAGAGACACACGAAAGGCCCCCGCCAACCGGCGGGGGCCTTTCGTATGTTGAGCCCCAATACGGAATCGAACCGTAGACCTTCTCCTTACCATGGAGACGCTCTACCGACTGAGCTATTGGGGCCTGCGCTGCCCTGCGGCAACGAGACAGAATCCTACCCGAACATCAGCCGTGCTCTGAACCGCAGTTTCCCTGGACAGTTCGCGCACCCGCTGTCTGACCCAAGTCCCACCTCAAACAAAGTTCCTAGAAGGCGGGTTGAAGGAGCCCGCCGAGCGCATTGCAGGAAGCCACAACGCGCTGAAGATCACGCCGGGACAGCAAGCCGCCGACGGGCAGCGCGAGGGTCTCATCGGCAGCGCGCTCGGTCTCGGGCAGACAGACCTCCCGCCGGAAGGCGGGCAGCCTGTGTACGGGCGTCTTCACGGGCACCTGGCAGTCCACACCTTTGCGCCGCACGGCGCGGGCAAAGGCATCACGGTCGGGCCGCCCATTGCCGGGAACCCGGACGACGTACTGCTGATACGTATGCCCTGCGCACGCCTCGGGGGTCCGCACCCCGGTGAGCCGCCTGTCCAAATAAGCGGCGTGCACCTGCCGTTGAGCGAGCGCACTCTGCTCAGGGACGTCTCCTTCGCGGTGCTCCACCACCAGAAGCCCCCGCCGCCGCCCGAGCTCCCGCACCGGCTTCACACCGGCCAGGTACCCGAATCGCGGTACGGCGACGATGGCGGCCGTACGCGACGTCACAGCAGCGTCGGCAGCGTCCGCATCAAGGCAGTAGGTGGCCCCGTCGATGTCCGCGAACACGGGCATGGCCCCAACGGCCCGCACGGCCTCGGCCAGCTCGGCGTTCCCGTAGGCCGACACGATGACCTCGTCGCCGGCACCGACACCCGCGGACTTCAGCATTCCGATCGTCCCCATGCCTTGGGATGCTGGTCGTACAACGTGAACAGCAAGTAACAGGGCATAAAAAAACGCTGGTCCCCGAACCGAAGTTCAGGGACCAGCGTTGAATGATCGTTCGGCGGCGTCCTACTCTCCCACAGGGTCCCCCCTGCAGTACCATCGGCGCTGAAAGGCTTAGCTTCCGGGTTCGGAATGTAACCGGGCGTTTCCCTAACGCTATGACCACCGAAACACTATGAAGATATCGAACCGGATGTTGGCACAGTTCGTTACTTCAGAACTAACACAGTGGACGCGAGCAACTGAGGACAAGCCCTCGGCCTATTAGTACCAGTCAGCTCCACCCGTTACCGGGCTTCCACATCTGGCCTATCAACCCAGTCGTCTACTGGGAGCCTTAACCCCTCAAAGGGGGTGGGAATACTCATCTCGAAGCAGGCTTCCCGCTT
>NZ_AUBE01000021.1 GCF_000429085.1 Streptomyces flavidovirens DSM 40150
AGCTAGCACCACGAAAGAGCGGAACAGATCGGACCGGAATATGGTCCGCTGTTCTCAGCGTCCTCGCTGTGTTCACCCGGGCCGTCACACGTGACGACCCAGGACTTTTCAAAGGAACCACCAACCCACCAAAGATGGGCCGGGGTATCAACATATCTGGCGTTGACTTTTGGCACGCTGTTGAGTTCTCAAGGAACGGACGCTTCCTTTGTACTCACCCACAGAACATCGTCTGGGGCTTTCCTCCGGGCTTTCGTTCGGTATTTCGTGTTTCCGACTCTATCAGACTCTTTCGTGTCCGACTTCCTCGGCGCTTTCCAGGTTCTTCGCTTTCGCGTCTCCCTTTCGGCGGGTCACTACTTTAGCGGATTTCCCTTGCGGCTCATAATCGAGCCGCTGAGCAGGAATTCGGGCATGCCGAAATCGAACCCGTCAGGGAAGTCGTAGGTAGTGGTTGGCCGCTTCGAGCTGCTTCGGACGGCTCGAAAGCCGGTGCCGACAGCAGTGCCCGTGTCAAGCGGCTCGGGCCACATTAGGCGTCCGCCGGGGCCACGTCAAGTTCGGCGGCGGCGGGGGGTGTGGGCGCGAAAGGGGCTGACCGTGGGGTCCCCGTCGATCCAGAAACGCCAGGGGTGGTTCGCACCTTCGCCGCCCACGCCGGTGCGCGGACCGTTCTGTACCAGGTCGGCAGGGGCGGGGGTGCCGTGCAGTACAGAGAGAGGGGAGTCCGGGCCGGCGCAGAGGTCGGTGCCGTCCAGGGTGCGGTCGATGGCCAGTCCCGTGGCGAGGCGTGCCGGGCCTTTGGCCAGTTCGTTGTCGTTTCGGGCCGAGAGTCGTCGCTTACGTACGAACTCCTGGCCGCGCATCACCTCTCCCCCGCGCAGGAGGACGCCACTGGCTGCGTGCTCCTGGCCGCAGACCAGGTTGAGGCTGAACCACATGCCGTAGATGAAGTAGACGTACGCGTGACCTGGTGGGCCGAACATCGACGCGTTGCGCTGGGTCTTTCCGCGGTAGGCGTGCGATCCGGGGTCGCCCGGGCCGTCGTAGGCCTCGACCTCGGTGATGCGGAGTTCGATCGGGCCGTCTTCGGTCAGTCGTACGAGGGTGCGGCCCAGTAGGTCGGGGGCGACCTCCAGTACGGGGCGGTCGAAGAACGTCCTGGGGAGCGGCGTACGGTCGGGGTCCGTGATCATGCCCTCCGAGCGTAGTGGATGTCGTCCGTTCGGGTAGGTGGCCTTGGGGCACGCGCT
This sequence comes from Streptomyces flavidovirens DSM 40150, assembly GCF_000429085.1. Lineage (GTDB taxonomy): Bacteria > Actinomycetota > Actinomycetes > Streptomycetales > Streptomycetaceae > Streptomyces > Streptomyces flavidovirens. The sequence continues at coordinate 1,254 of NZ_AUBE01000021.1, forward strand.
TTGCCAGGGTGAGGGCCACGGAACCGGGCGTGGTCCTTCCGCGTTTGTACTGGTCAGAGTCAGAACCAAAGATCTGGGGAGAAGTCATGGGCTTCAAGAAGTTGCTCGCGAGCTTGGGTGCCGGGGGCGCGTCGGTGGAGACGGTGCTGACCGAGGCGAACGTCGTGCCTGGCGGTGTGGTCCAGGGCGAGGTGCGTATCCAGGGCGGCTCGGTCGATCAGCAGATCGAGGGGCTCTCCGTCGGCCTGCAGGCACGCGTCGAGGTGGAGGGCGGTGACCAGGAGGTCAAGCAGGACATCGAGTTCACCAAGCAGCGGCTCGGTGGTGCCTTCGAGGTGAAGGCCGGCGCCGTGCATGTGGTGCCGTTCGGGCTGGAGATTCCCTGGGAGACGCCGATCACCAGCATCGCCGGTCAGCAGTTGCACGGCATGAACATCGGGGTGACTACGGAGCTGGAGATCGCGCGGGCCGTGGACTCGAGTGACCTGGACCCGATCAATGTGCACCCGCTGCCGGCGCAGCAGGCGATCCTGGACGCCTTCGTACAGCTGGGCTTCCGCTTCAAGAGCGCGGACATGGAGCGCGGCCACATCCGGGGGACGCGTCAGCGCCTGCCCTTCTACCAGGAGATCGAGTTCCAGCCGCCGCAGCAGTACCGCGGGCTGAACCAGGTCGAGCTCACCTTCGTCGCGGACGACCGTGAGATGGACGTCGTCCTGGAGATGGACAAGAAGCCCGGGCTCTTCAGTGAGAGCAGCGACTCCTACCGGGCCTTCAAGGTCGGGCTGAACGACTTCCAGGGAACCGACTGGGCTGCCTACCTCAACCAGTGGCTCGCCCAGGTCGGCGGTCAGCGCAACTGGCTCTAGGCTCGCCGAGCCGTCATGCAGTAAGGCGGTCAGGCAGTAAGGCAGTAGGCAGTCAGGCACAGCAGCAGTCAGCACAGCAGACAGTCCAATCGGAGGTTCCAGACGTGTCCGAGGCGAAGAGGCCGCCGCTTCCCCATGACTTCCATCCGCCCGTGCCCTCGTTCACTGTGGTGAGTGAGGACGTCGCCGACGGGTCGGTACTGAAGGACGCTCAGGTGTACGCGGAGGGCAATACGTCGCCGCACCTGCGGTGGGAGGGTTTTCCCGCCGGGACCAAGAGCTTTGCCGTGACGTGCTTCGATCCGGACGCGCCGACCGGAAGCGGGTTCTGGCACTGGACCGTATTCGACATTCCGGCGTCCGTGACGGAGCTGCCTGCCGGGGCGGGCAGCGGGAAGTTCGAGGGGTTGCCGCAGGGTGCCGTTCAGGCCCGTAACGACTACGGGTCGAAGGACTTCGGCGGGGCAGCGCCGCCTGCGGGCGAGAAGCACCGCTATGTGTTCACCGTGTACGCCGTGGACACGGAGAAGCTCGGTCCTGACGCCGACACCTCCCCCGCCGCTGTGGGATTCAATCTGCGTTTCCACACGCTCGGGCGTGCGCAGCTGGTCGCCGAATACGAGGCCCCCGCGGCGAGTTGACCGTTCACTTTCTGTTTGCCCGTCCCTGGTCTTGGAAGAGATCAGGGACGGGCATCTTTTTATTGCGTTGTCCATCTCGGTGTGCCCGGTCAGAGTTGATCCAAGTCCGCCACGGGGCGGGCCGGCGCAGGGAGGGTGGGCAAGATGCGGGACACGCTGGTACTGAACGCGAGCTTCGAGCCGCTGTCTACGGTGACGCTGAACCGGGCGGTGGTGCTTGTCCTCACGGACAAGGCCGTCGTCGAACAGGCCCGTCCCGGACTGCTGATGCGCGCGGCCGCCGTGGAGCTTCCGGTGCCGCAGGTGATCAGGTTGTGCCGTTATGTCCGGGTGCCTTTCCGAAGACAGGCACCGTGGTCGAGGCGTGGTGTGCTGATACGGGACCAGCACCGGTGCGCGTACTGCGGGCGGCGGGCCACCACCGTCGACCACGTGGTGCCGAAGGCTCAGGGTGGCGGGGACGGCTGGCTGAACACGGTGGCGTCCTGCGCGGAGGACAATCACCGCAAGGCGGACCGTACGCCGGACGAGGCGGGGATGCCGCTGTTGCGCCGGCCGTTCGTTCCCTCGCCCGCCGACGCGATGCTGCTGGCGCTGGGAGCGCATGAGCGGTCGGTGCTGCCCGACGGTGTCTCCCCTGCTCGTACGGAGCTCAAGGACTGGGGATGGCTGGCGCAGCCGGCGTAGGTACGCACCGGTCGTGAGCCCGCCTTCGTCCGGAGGCGGGCTTTTGTATGCCGGTCAGCGCAGCAGCAGTTGGATGATCGCGACGGTGCCCACGGCCACGATCAGAGCGCGCAGGGCGGTCGGTGGCAGGCGGCGGCCGATCTTGGCTCCGAGCTGGCCGCCGAGGGTGGAGCCGACCGCGATGAGGGCCACGGCCGTCCAGTCCAGTTCGGCGGCGAAGACGAAGAAGGTCGCGGCGACGGTGTTGACGATCGCGGCGAGGACGTTCTTGGTGGCGTTCACGCGTTGCAGGGTGTCGGTGAGCAGCATGCCCATCAGGGCGACGTAGATGATTCCCTGGGCCGCGGTGAAGTAGCCGCCGTACACGCTGGCGATCAGCAGTCCGGTGATGAGGAGCGGGCCGCCGTCGGGGTCGGCGTGGAAGCCGTTGCGCTCGCGGCGGCGCTGGACAGCCTTGGTGATCCGGGGTTGCAGGATCACCAGGACGAGGGCGAGTCCGACGAGGACCGGAACGATCGTCTCGAAGGCGGTCGGTGGGAGTGCGAGGAGCAGTACGGCTCCGCAGATGCCTCCGACGGCGGCGGCCGCGCCGAGCCGCAGGATGCGGCGGCGCTGGCCGGTGAGTTCCTTGCGGTAACCGATGGCGCCGCTGATCGAGCCGGGGATCAGGCCGAGGGCGTTGGAGACGGTCGCGGTCACCGGCGGAAGGCCGGTGGCGAGCAGCACCGGGAAGGTGATGAGGGTTCCAGAACCGACGATGGTGTTGATGGTCCCCGCGCCCACGCCCGCGGCGAAGACGGCGAGCATCTCCCAGATGGTCACGGTGTGCCCCTGCTCTTGTGCGTGATCGGTGCTTGGTGCACCGATCATGCACGACGGTGGGCCGCGTGAAGGGACGGGGGTCAGTCGATGGGAGGTTCCTGGCGGCGCTCCTGGCCCGTGTTGAAGCCGGGGGCGCCACCGCTGAAGTTGCCGAAGGCGCCGCTGAGGCCCTTGAGTGCGTCGCCGATCTCACTGGGCACGATCCAGAGCTTGTTGGCGTCGCCCTCGGCGATCTTCGGGAGCATCTGGAGGTACTGGTACGAGAGCAGCTTCTGGTCCGGGTCGCCCGCGTGGATGGACTCGAAGACCGTACGGATGGCTTGTGCCTCGCCCTCGGCACGCAGCGCGGACGCCTTGGCCTCGCCCTCGGCGCGCAGGATCGCGGACTGCTTCTCACCTTCGGCCGTGAGGATCGCGGACTGCCTGATGCCCTCGGCGGTGAGGATCGCGGCGCGCTTGTCGCGGTCGGCGCGCATCTGCTTCTCCATCGAGTCCTGGATGGAGGTGGGCGGCTCGATCGCCTTGAGCTCGACGCGGTTGACGCGGATGCCCCACTTGCCGGTGGCCTCGTCGAGGACTCCGCGCAGTGCCGCGTTGATCTCCTCGCGGGAGGTCAGGGTCCGCTCCAGGTCCATGCCGCCGATGATGTTGCGCAGGGTGGTGACGGTGAGCTGCTCGATGGCCTGGATGTAGCTGGCGACTTCGTACGTCGCGGCCCGGGCGTCGGTGACCTGGTAGTAGATGACGGTGTCGATGTTGACGACCAGGTTGTCCTGGGTGATCACCGGCTGGGGCGGGAAGGGCACGACCTGTTCGCGGAGGTCGATCCGGTTGCGGATCGAGTCGATGAACGGGACGACGATGTTCAGGCCGGCGTTGAGTGTGCGCGTGTAGCGGCCGAAGCGCTCCACGATGGCGGCGCTGGCCTGCGGGATGACCTGGATCGTCTTGATCAGGGCGATGAATACCAGCACCACCAGAATGATCAGGACGATGATGACGGATGACATCGCGTTTCCCGTGCCCTTCGTGTCGTGCTTCTCGGGAGACCGGCCAGGCCGTGGGCCGTGACGCGGAGGATCTGATGATCAATCTTCCCAGAACGCGGGTCGGTGTGCGGGGTGTTCGGCTTACCTCGCCGGGTTACGTCGCTACGGCGCCGCGTCAGTACGGCGTGACGCATCGCCACGGCGTCACATCACCACGGCCGTTGCTCCGTCGATCTCGACGACGTCGACCTGCTGGCCCGGTTCGAAGCTCTGGTCCGCGTCGAGGGACCGGGCGGACCACACTTCGCCGGCGAGTTTGATCCGGCCGCCGCCGGCGTCGACCCGTTCGAGCACCAGGGCCTGACGGCCCCTCAGCGCGTCGATGCCGGTGCGGTGTTGGGGGCGGTCGGAGCGGTGCCGGGCGGCTATCGGGCGTACGACCGCGATCAGCGCGACCGAGACGGCGGCGAAGACCAGGACCTGGGCGACCATTCCGCCGCCCAGGCTCGCGGTCACGGCGCCGGCGACCGCGCCTGCCGACAGCATTCCGAATTCGGGCATCGCTGTCACCACGAGCGGAATTCCCAGCCCGACAGCGCCGATCAGCCACCACACCCATGCGTCGATGTCCACATGGTCATGGTAGGTGCGGGTGGTCTTCGCGGACAGGGCGCGGGCAGGGCGGAGGAATGTCGGCGGAAGGTCAGGCGAGCGGCAGGCCCTGGGCCGTCCAGCGGTCGGACCTGCGCTCGACGACGAGCGGGAGGCCGAAGCACAGGGAGAGGTTGCGGGAGGTCAGTTCGGTCTCCACGGGGCCCGCGGCGAGGACCTTGCCCTGGCGGATCATCAGGACGTGGGTGAAGCCGGGGGCGATCTCCTCGACATGGTGCGTCACCATGATCATCGAGGGGGCGTACGGGTCGCGGGCGAGGCGGCCGAGGCGGCGGACGAGGTCCTCGCGGCCTCCGAGGTCGAGACCGGCGGCCGGCTCGTCGAGGAGCAGCAGCTCGGGGTCGGTCATCATCGCGCGGGCGATCATGGTGCGCTTGCGCTCGCCCTCGGAGAGCGTGCCGAACTTCCGGTCGAGGTACTCCGTCATGCCGAGGCGGTCGAGGAAGGCGCGGGCGCGCTGCTCGTCGACCTCGTCGTAGCTCTCGTGCCAGGTGGCGGTCATGCCGTACGCCGCGGTGAGCACCGTCTGGAGAACGGTCTGGCGCCTGGGCAGCTTGTCGGCCAGCGCGATGCCGGCCATGCCGATGCGGGGGCGGAGCTCGAAGACGTCGGTGCCGGGGCTGCCGAGCGTCTCACCGAGGATCTTGGTGCTGCCGGTGGTCGGGAAGAGGTAGCTGGAGGCGACGTTCAGCAGGGTGGTCTTTCCGGCGCCGTTGGGGCCGAGGATCACCCAGCGCTCGCCCTCCTTGACCGACCAGGAGACGTCTTCCACCAGAGCGCGTCCGTCGCGGACCACGGATACGTCCACCAGCTCCAGTACATCGCTCATGAGCGCGTTGTCTCCCCATGCAGTCTCGAGAATGTCGGGTGCCCCTTGTGCCTGTAGGCACAGCTCCCAGGGGAAAACCTACGCCACCGGTCGAGTGGTCCGACTGCTAGGTCCATCACCGAGGCCATTACCTAGGCTGGGGTCATGCTTTTTGAACCTCGCTCAGGACGTCTGGCCGCCTGGGGAAACGCCCTTTTGGCCGGAGTTGCTTCGCCGGATCACGTCGCGCTCGCCATTGTCGGGGAGGACGCGGTGCACCGGGTGGAAGGTGTGCCAGGAGAAGCGGGGCCGGTCGGGCTCACGCTGGCGCTGGGGCGGTTGCGGGCGCTCGGGGCCACCGGATTCCGGGTGGCGCTGCCGGCGCCGGGGCATCCGCTGGGGCTCAGCGGACCGCCGGAGTTCAACGCGCGGGCGCTGGAGGCGGAGGAGGCGGTGGTCTGCTCCGGTGCGGCGTACGGGCTGGTGCCGGAGGTGTACGAAGTGGGGCCGGCCGGGGACGTACGGGTCGAGGTGATGTGGCACTGCCTGGCCGTACGGGAGGCTCCGCCCGCCGATGTGCCCTCGCTCGGGGAGGCGGAGCGGGAGCTCGCGGAGGCGCTGCGGGATGCGACGGCGGTGCTGTCGCGGCTCGATGTGGCGGGGTCCGGTCCGGTGGCGGAGGCGGCGATCGACGCGTACCGGGCGCGGGTGGAAGGCGGCGGGGGCGAGGTGCTGGCTCCGGGATATCCGCCGCGGGCGGTACGGGTGCTGGAGCTGGCGCAGCGGGTGGGGCTGCTCATTTCCGTGGCGTACGAGAACGGGCACGGGGGTGCGGTGAGCGCGTCGGAGATGGCGGCTCGGGGGGAGGCGCTGCGGCCGGTGGAGCGGGTGGCGCGGCGGGCGCAGGTGGCGGCGTACAACGCGTGGGTGGAGGAGCGGGAGCGGGGCGGGCTGTAGGGCTTGCGGGGCTGCAGTGTGCGGCCGGCCCCCAGGCGCTGTCGGGGCGCCTGGGGGCCGGGAGTCACCGCTTGGCCTGGGTGGGTCAGTAGTTGACGCCGTGGTTCCCGAAGGCCGGGTTGAGGACGCCGATGACGTTGACGGTGTTGCCGACGGCGTTCACCGGGACGTGGACCGGGACCTGGACCAGGTTGCCGGAGCCGACGCCCGGCGAGTGGACGGCCTTGCCGTGGGCGTGCGCACCGCCTTCGGTGGCGGACGCAACACCGGCGCCGGCGGCGATGAGGCCACCCGCGACCATGGTGACGGCAGCGGCCTTCTTCAGGTTCTTCACTTCAGGATCCTCCTAGACGTCGCTGCGGCCAGCCGCCGCAGCACCATGAAGAACGGGGCACGGGCCGATCGGATGCGCCATTCGGGGGACATACACCCGACGGTATGAATCTCGGACCGGGACGTAGACCGTCCGATTAACCCGTAATCCCATGTCGCACGGCCCAGAGGGCTGCCTGGGTGCGGTCGGACAGGTCCAGTTTCATCAGGATGTTCGAGACGTGTGTCTTGACTGTCTTCTCGGAGAGGACCAGGGCGCGGGCGATCTCCCGGTTGGAGCGGCCGTCCGCGATCAGCGTCAGCACTTCCCGCTCCCGTTCGGTGAGTGTGCTGCCGCGGCCCGTGCCGCCGTTGCCCTCGTCCTGCGCGAGCAGGGCGCCCGCGACCTCCGGCTGGAGGAGGACATGACCCGCGTGTACGGAGCGGATGGCGCCGGCCAGGGCGTCCGGGTCCACGTCCTTGTAGACGTAGCCCGAGGCGCCCGCGCGCAGGGCGGGGACGACGGTGCGCTGCTCGGTGAAGCTGGTGACGATCAGCACCTTGGCGGGGTTGGCCAGTTCACGGAGTTTGCGCAGGGCCTCGATGCCGTCGGTGCCCGGCATCTTGATGTCCATGAGTACGACGTCGGGGCGCAGCTCCTCGGCGCGGGCCACACCTTCGGCGCCGTCGCCGGCCTCGCCGACGACCTCGATGTCGTCCTGGATCTCCAGGAAGGTGCGCAGGCCTCGGCGTACCACCTGGTGATCGTCGACGAGCAGTACGCGGATGCCGTTGTTCGCCGGTCGTGCGGCCGCCTCAGCCACCGGGGACCTCCATCTCGATCGTGGTGCCCTTGCCGGGCGCCGATTCCACGGTGAGTCTGCCGCCCGCTCCGCCGGCCCGGTCGCGCATCGAGACCAGACCGAGGTGGCGGCCCGCCCTGCGTACGGTCTTCGGGTCGAAGCCGCTGCCGTCGTCCGTCACTCTCAGCCGGGCGCCCTGTCCGCTCTTTTCGAGTACGACGTCGACGTGGGCGGCGCCGGAGTGGCGCAGTGCGTTGTGCAGTGCCTCCTGGGCGACCCGCAGGAGGGCTTCCTCCTGGGCGGCGGGCAGGGCCCGTACTCCGCCGCTGTGGAAGGTGACGCGGGCGGTGTGGGCGCGGTCCATGACCTGGATCTGGGTGCGCAGGGTGGCGATCAGGCCGTCCTCGTCGAGGGCGGCGGGGCGCAGCTCGACGACGGCGGCGCGCAGTTCGTCGGCCGCTTCGGCGGCCAGCGCGGCCACCTGCTGGAGCTCGCCCTTGGCGCGGGCCGGGTCGCGGTCGACGAGGGCGGCGGCGGCCTGGGCGGTCAGGCGCAGGGAGAAGAGCTTCTGGCTCACGGCGTCGTGGAGCTCGTGGGCCAGGCGGGAGCGTTCCTCGGCGATGGTCAGCTCGCGGCTGCGCTCGTAGAGGCGGGCGTTGGTGAGGGCGATCGCGGCGTGCTGGGCGAGCATGCCGAGCAGTTCCTCGTCGTCCTCGGTGAAGCCGCATGCTCCGTCGGGCTTGGGGCAGCGCTTGTTGGCGAGGAAGAGCGCGCCGATGACGTCGTCGCCGTCGCGGATGGGCAGGCCGAGGAAGTCGGACATCTCGGGGTGCGCGGCGGGCCAGCCCTCGAAGCGCGGGTCCTTGCGTACGTCGGCGAGGCGCTCGGTGTCGGCGCCGTGCAGCATCGCGGCGAGGATGCCGTGCTGGCGGGGCAGCGGGCCGATGGCCTTCCACTGCTCGTCGCTGACGCCGTCGACCACGAACTGGGCGAAGCCGCCGTGGTCGTCGGGGACGCCCAGTGCGGCGTACTCGGCGTCGAGGAGCTCGCGGGCGGAGGCGACGATCGTCTTGAGGACGTCGCGCACCTCCAGGTGCCGGCTCATGGCGAGCAGTGCGGTGCTCACGGCGGTGAGGCCGGCGCGGGGGGATGCGGTCTCCCCTGCTCGACGGGCCCCTGCTCGATGGGTCATGTGATCACCGTACCGGCGTGGTCCGGCCGTCGTATCGGACCTGCGGAGGCTCCGCTCAGGACTCAGGACGTAGGTCCGATTGCCTGGTCGGTGGGCGTAGGCCGAAGTGCCCTGGTGCGGTGGGGCCTGCGCATGAGGCGCCGGGAGGGGGCTGGTTCCTAGGTTGAGGGCATCGATGCGGCGAAGGTGCGACGAAGACCAAGGGGAACGGTTGTCATGGCGGTTGCGATCATCACGGGTGCTTCGAAGGGGCTGGGGCGGGCGCTGGCGACGGCGCTCGCGGAGCGGGGCTGGGATCTGGTGCTGGACGCCAGGACCGGGAGCGCGCTGGAGGACGCGGCTCGGGGGGCTCGTAAGTACGGGACGCGAGTGGTGGCCGTCGCGGGAGACGTCACCGACGCGGCGCACCGGGCGGAGCTGGTGGCCGCCGCGCGCGGGCTCGGCGGACTGGATCTGCTGGTGAACAACGCGAGCGCGCTGGGGGCGGAGCCGCTCGTACGGCTGGAGGAGCTGCCCCTGGACGGGCTGCGGGCGGCGCTGGAGACGAATGTGGTGGCGGCGCTCGGGCTCGTACGGGAAGCACTGCCGCTGCTGCGGGCGGCGGGGGGCAGTGACGGGAACGGCGGCGCGGTGGTCTCGGTGAGTTCGGACGCGGCGGTGGAGGCGTACGGGACCTGGGGTGGTTACGGGGCTTCGAAGGCGGCGCTCGACCAGCTCTCGGCGGTGCTGGCGGCCGAGGAGCCGGGGCTGCGGGTGTGGAGCGTCGATCCGGGTGACATGCGGACGGACCTGTACGCGGCCGCCGTACCGGACGACGACGCGTGGCGGCCGGAGCCCGCTGCGGCGGTCCCGGCGTTCCTGCGGCTGCTCGACGAGCGGCCCCGGCGCGCGAGCGGGCGGTACGTGGCGTCGGCGCTGGTGGAGACGGAGGGGGACCGATGAGGGACGCGATCACGCGCCGGCCGGAGCGGGAGGCCGGCGGCGCCGGAGCGACGGCGGGCGGGGTCGGAGCGCTGCGGGTGCCGGAGGAGCTTTCGGCGCGGGTGCCCGCCGAGGAGCGCGGCTCGGGGCGGGACGACGTGCGGCTGCTGGTGTCGCGGGGCACGGAGGTTTCGCATCACGTGTTCCGGGAGCTGGCGGGGCTGCTGCGGGCCGGAGACGTGCTGGTGGTGAATACGTCGCCCACGCTGGCGGCGGCGGTGGACGGGCGGGTGATGGTGGCGCCGGGCGGCCCGGCCGCTGGGCCCGCCACTGGCTCGGATGATCGCGTGGTGGTGCACTTCTCCACCGAAGGCGACGACCGGCGCTGGGCCGTCGAGCTGCGCGGCCCCTTGGAGACCGGGGCGACACGGCCGCTTCGCGGCGGGCCCGCCGGGACCGCCGTCCGGCTGCCGGGGGGCCGGAGGCTGGTGCTGGAGGAGCCCGTCGGGGCGGGCGGAGAGCGGTTGTGGTGGGCCCGGGTGTCCGGCGGGGACGTGCCGGGGCTGCTGCGCCGGTACGGGCGGCCCATCCGGTACGGGTATACGGAGCGGGACCAGCCGCTGTCGGCGTACCAGACGGTCTTCGCGCTGCCCTCCCCCGACGGGGCGGGCTCGGCCGAGATGCCGAGCGCGGGGCGGCCCTTCACGGCGGCGATGGTGGCGGAGCTGGTGAGCCGGGGCGTGCAGTTCGCGCCGCTCACCCTGCATACGGGGGTCGCTTCGGCCGAGGCGCACGAGCCGCCGTACCCGGAGCGTTTCGAGGTGCCCGCTTCGACGGCGTGGCTGGTGAACGCGGCGCGGGCGGGCGGCGGGCGGATCGTCGCGGTCGGGACGACGGCGGTGCGGGCGCTGGAGTCGGCAGCCGGGCCCGACGGGGTGGTGCGTGCGGCGGCGGGCTGGACGGCTCTGGTGGTCACGCCGGAGCGGGGCGTGCGTGTCGTGGACGGACTGCTGACCGGGCTGCACGAGCCGCAGGCGTCGCATCTGCTGATGCTGGAGGCGGTGGCGGGAGAGGCCGCGTTGCGCCGCGGATACGCCGAGGCGCTGAGCCATCTCTACCTCTGGCACGAGTTCGGCGACGTACATCTCGTCCTCCCGGAGGAGACCGGCGCGGAGCACTCACTCTGAGCATCGCACGAGCAACTATTGGTGAGTTTGTTACGTGCCCGATGTGAGCCCGCGCATAGGACACACGTCACTTACGAAGGGTCGTAGTTGATGGATAAGGGGCGTCTGGGCTGGGTAGCGACCCGCGCCAGGCCCTGGTGCGGGGGTCCTCGTCCACTACCGGGGATCGTACGTCACACCTTTGCCACAGGATTTTGCGGACGCTAACAATGGCTGCCGTCGCGGACTCCGCGACTTCCGCTATTCGAAGAGGTACGTCTGCATGTCCGCGTCTCGCACCCCTGGCTATAGCCGCCTGAACCTGAACAAGAACCACAAGTTCTCGATCGCCGGTGTCGCCGCCCTCGGCGCCGCCGCCCTCACGTTCTCGCTCGTCCCCGGCAACGCGTCGGCCGAGGCTGACACGAAGTCCGTGACCGCCGCCGCTCCGGTGGCGTGGTCGGCAGCCGCCGGCAGTGCCCAGGCCAAGACAGTGCACACGAGCATCACGCAGCAGCAGGTCGGCGCCGACAAGGTGGCCAAGGCTGTGGCCGAGGCCCGCGCGAAGGCCGACGCCAAGGCCGAGGCGGCCGCCAAGGCCAAGGCCGCGGCCGACGCCAAGGCAAAGGCCGAGGCGAAGAAGCGCGCCGACGAGCGACGCGCGGCCGCGAGCCGCGCCGCCGCGCGCAAGCCGGTCTACGCCAACAACCTCGACGGCTGGATCCGGGAGGCGATGTCCATCATGAAGAAGCACAACATCCCCGGTTCCTACGAGGGCATCCACCGCAACATCATCCGCGAGTCCAGCGGTAACCCGCGCGCGATCAACAACTGGGACATCAACGCCATCAACGGCATCCCGTCCAAGGGTCTGCTCCAGGTCATCAAGCCGACCTTCGACGCGTACCACATCCCCGGCACGAAGCACGACCAGTACGACCCGGTCGCCAACATCGTCGCCGCCTGCAACTACGCGGCCGACCGCTACGGCTCCATGGACAACGTCAACAGCGCCTACTGAGCCTGACGACGTCCGAGCGTGTACGAAAGGGCGGCACCCCCGTGGGGTGCCGCCCTTCGGCGTGTCCGGTGCCGGGCGCCGTTACTTGCGCATGACCTCCGGCTCGTGGCGGCGCAGCAGGCGCACCACCACGAAGCCGCAGAGGACGCCGATGCCGAGCAGCACGCCCATGTCGAACATCCACTGCCCCGAGGTGTGGTCCCACAGCCCGTCGAGGTTGAGCGGGTCCCACGGCATGGTGACGTTGAGCTGCGCCGTGGTGCCGAGCGCGGCGACGGCCCAGCGTGACGGCATGAGCCAGGCGACCTGCTCGATGCCGGGGCTGTCGTGGAGCTGGAAAAGGACACCGGTGAAGACGACCTGGACGATCGCAAACATCACCAGCAGCGGCATCGTCTTTTCGGCGGTCTTCACCAGCGCGGAGATGACCAGACCGAACATCATCGAGGTGAAACCGAGCGCGCTGATGACGATCGTCATCTCGATGACCGGGGTGTCCTCGAAGATGACGCCCTCGGCCGGCAGCTTCGAGCGGGCGCCGAAGCCGATCGCCGCGATGATCACGCCCTGGAGGGCGGTGATGAACCCGAGGACGATGACCTTGGACATGAGGTACGCCGAGCGGGACAGGCCGGTGGCCCTCTCGCGCTCGTAGATGACCCGTTCCTTGATCAGCTCACGGACGGAGTTGGCGGCACCGGAGAAGCACGCGCCGACCGCGAGGATCAGCAGGATGGTGCCGGAGTCCTTGTTGATCAGCCTGCTCTTCTCCGGGCCGAAGCCCAGACCGCTGTCCGCCGGGATCACGGTGCTGACGATGCCCAGGACCGCCGGGAGGATCAGCATGAGACCGATGAAACCCTTGTCGGACACGATCACCGACACATAGCGGCGGATCAGGGTCCACAGCTGTGAGCCCCAGCTCTGCGGCTTGGGCGGGCGCATCTGCTGCGCCGGCGGCATGTGTACGGGCTGCGCGGCGACGGCGTCGATGTCGGCGGCGTACATCTGGTAGTGCTGGGAGCCGCGCCAGCGGCCCGCCCAGTCGTAGTCGCGGTAGTTCTCGAAGGCGGAGAAGACGTCGGCCCACGTGCTGTAGCCGAAGAAGTTCAGTGCTTCCTCCGGCGGACCGAAGTAGGCGACGGACCCGCCGGGCGCCATGACGAGGAGCTTGTCGCAGATCGCGAGCTCGGCCACGGAGTGCGTGACGACGAGGACCGTACGGCCGTCGTCGGCGAGGCCGCGCAGCAACTGCATGACGTCGCGGTCCATGCCCGGGTCGAGACCGGACGTCGGCTCGTCGAGGAAGATCAGCGACGGCTTGGTCAGGAGCTCCAGGGCCACGGAGACGCGCTTGCGCTGGCCACCGGAGAGGGAGGTGACCTTCTTCTCCTTGTGGATGTCCAGCTTGAGCTCGCCGAGGACCTCGTTGATGCGCTGCTCGCGCTCGGCCTCCGTGGTGTCCGCGGGGAAGCGGAGCTTCGCGGCGTACTTGAGGGCCTTCTTGACGGTCAGTTCCTTGTGCAGGATGTCGTCCTGCGGGACCAGGCCGATGCGCTGGCGGAGTTCGGCGAACTGCTTGTAGAGGTTGCGGTTGTCGTAGAGGACGTCGCCCTGGTTGGCGGGCCGGTAGCCGGTGAGCGCCTTGAGCAGGGTGGACTTGCCGGAGCCGGAGGGGCCGATGACGGCGATGAGCGACTTCTCCGGTACGCCGAAGGAGACGTCCTTGAGGATTTGCTTGCCGCCGTCGACCGTCACCGTGAGGTGGCGGGCGGAGAAGGAGACCTCACCGGTGTCGACGAACTCTTCGAGCCGGTCCCCGACGAGGCGGAACGTCGAGTGGCCGACGCCGACGATGTCGCTGGGGCCGAGCAGCACGGTGCCGGACTTGGGGATCGGCTGGCCGTTGACGTAGGTGCCGTTGTGGCTGCCGAGGTCGCGGATCTGGAACCGGCCGTCGGGCGTCGCGGTGAACTCGGCGTGCAGCCGGGAGACCTGGAGGTCGGAGACGACCAATTCGTTCTCCAGGGCACGGCCGATCCGCATCACGCGGCCCATGGAGACCTGGTGGAACGTCGTGGGGCTGCGGTCGCCGTACACCGGCGGAGCCCCCGCGACACCGCCGGCCGGGGCGCCCTGCTGGTGCGGCACTTGCGCCTGGGGCGCTTGCGCCTGGGCTGCTTGCTGCCATGCCTGCTGGGGCTGCTGCTGGTTGTGCTGATTCTGCGCGGCGTCCTGCGGATGGGGGTTGTGGGGCTGGTGCGGTGCCTGGGGTGCCCAGCCGGGAGCGCCCTGCTGCTGAGGTGTCTGCTGGTGGGCCATGGCGCCCTGTCCGCTGGGCACGCCCGCGCCCGACAGGCTGAGCCGCGGGCCGTCGGTGGCGTTGCCGAGGTGCACGGCGGAGCCGGGGCCGATCTCCATCTGGTGGATCCGCTGGCCCTGTACGTACGTGCCGTTGGTGCTGCCGTGATCCTCGATGACCCAACTGCGGCCGCCCCAGCTGACGGTGGCATGCCGCCACGAGACCCGGGCGTCGTCGAGCACCACATCACCCTGCGGATCACGTCCGAGGGTGTACGACCTGGACGGATCGAGCGTCCAGGTCCTTCCATTCAATTCCAGTACGAGTTCCGGCACTCCGCGCCCCACCTAGTTGTCCCCCGAGTTACCCCCGTCGCAGGGAGTCTAGGGATGCTGAACATCGGGAGGAACTATTTCAGGCCCGGTCCCGAATTAGAAAGTCGAGCCCTGTGAAGACCGCGCGCGGCTGCCCGTTGACGCGGGAGAAATACCTCCGGAGAGTGGTAAGCGCGTATGAGTACGTACGGATCATGCGCGAATAGAACAACATAGGACAGTTCAGCACGGATCGGGGGGCCCTGATGAGTGCGAGCGGCAGGAGCGGCGTGCGGTGGGGCGATGTGCTGCTTGCCGCTATTGCCGCGGTGAGCTGGGCGTTGGCGGGCATGGCCGGTGTCGCGGCGCTCGGGCTCCATCTGCTGGGCGCGGATTCGGCGGGGTCGCTCGGGCCGATGACGGCGGCTGTAGTGGTACTGGGGGCAGGTGGTTCGGTAAGCCCGTCCGGCGATGTCTCGGCGTTCGGTCTCGACGGCGCGGAGGCGACGACCGCCGTCGACATCGCGCCACTCGGGGTGGGGCTGGTGGGCGCCCTCCTTCTTTCGTTCTTCTTCCTGAGGTCCCTGCGCGGTGTGGGGACATTGATTTCCGTGGGTGAACTGACCGCCAGGGTGGGGGCGGTGGCCGTGCTGTTTGTCGCCACGATGGGCGGGCTCGCCCGGGCTGGGCACGACGTCATCACGATCGACGGCGACGCGTTCGGACTCGGATCCGGATCCGGGCTCGACAAGGTGCCGGAGAACGATGTGTCACGGGAAGTCGACGAGTTGCTGCCCGGCGGGCTCGGGCTCGGACTCGGCGACATCGGCGGGCTGCTGCCCGACCGGCTGGCCGGCCTCGTGGACGCGAAGGCGTCGGTCGGCTTCACCGTCAATACGGGCGAGACGTTGGCGGGTGCGTCCTGCTGGGTGCTCGGGGTGCTCGTCGTCGCGCTGCTCGCCTCGCGTCGTACGCCGCTGCCGCGTGGGTGGGACGCGGTGCACCGGGTCGTACGGCCGGCCGTGTCCGCCGTGGTCACCGTGCTCGTGGTCGCGGTTCTCGCGGGGCTCACCGCAGCTGCGTACGCGGCGGCCGGCGACGACAACCCGAAGCGGATCGTGGGGGCGGCGCTGCTCGGGGCGCCCAACGGGGTGTGGCTCGGGATCCCGCTCGGGCTGTTCGTGCCGTGGAGCGGCGAGGCGACGGGCGAGATGGCGAAGCTGCTGCCGGATCCGCTGGACGAGCTGCTGCGGGTGAACGCCGACGAGCCGGTGATGCTGGGGCGGCTCGCGGAGCTGGACGGGCGGGTGTGGCTGCTGGGTGTCGCGGCCGCGCTGATGATGCTGTACGCCGGTGTGCTCACGGCGGCGCGTACGCCCCGGCGCGGGGGCGAGCTGTCGGTGGCGGGGTTCGCGGGGCGGTGCGCGGTGCGACTGGGGGTGGCGGCGGGGGTCGCGCTGCCACTGCTGGTGTGGCTGACGGACGTATCCGCCGACGCGTCGCTGTCGGTGCTGGGGATCGACGCGTTCGGCGCGGGGATCGAGCTGCACGGGAGCATGGGGATGGCGCTGCTGCTGGGTGCGGTGTGGGGCGCGGGCGCGGGGGGCGTGGGGGCGCTGCTGGCGTGTGGGGCGGGGGCGGCGGGGAGTCGGGTGGCGGCGATGGCTTCGGGGCGCGGGGCGGATGCCGGTGGTGGTGCGGGTGGACGGACGTACCCGGCCCCGGCGTACGCACCGGGGCCGTACCGGCCCTCCCCCGCGTATCGGCCTTCGCACCGGGAGACGAATCCATACCTGCGGGCGCCGGAGGACGTGCACGGGGCGCCGACTGTGGTGGGCCCGGTGGTCCCACCCCCGCCCCGTCGCCCCCGCCCGGCGCCTCCGCCCCCTCCGGAGGAGGGCCCGCCCCCGCCAGGACAACCGGGACGGGGCCGCTGACCGGACCCTGCGGAACTCTCCCCGTCCCCCGCTCGCTCCCGCCCTGACACTGAGCAGCTCCGCTGCGTGAGGGGCTCCGCCCCGTACCCCGGTCCTCAAACGCCGAACGGGCCGGACGGCTCCGACATGCCGGATGGTCCCGGCGGGGCCGGGTCGCAGGGCGGTGGCTGTGGCGGGTGGCGGGGGCCGGGGTCGGCTGGGGTGGTGTTGCGGGTGTGTCCGGTCCTCGGGACGGGAGGTGAGGGGGGTGCAGGGGGCCGATACGGTAGAGGCATCATGAGCGCATCTCAGTCCAGTCAGCCCAGTCAGCCCAGCCAGTCCACTGACGCTGCCCCGACCCTTCTCGTCAAGATCTTCGGGAAGGACCGTCCCGGAATCACCGCCGGGCTCTTCGACACGCTCGCCGCCTACTCCGTCGATGTCGTCGACATCGAGCAGGTCGTCACCCGTGGCCGCATCGTCCTGTGCGCCCTCGTCACCGAGCCGGCCGTCGGCACCTCCGGTGAGCTGCGGGCCACCGTGCACAGCTGGGCCGACTCCCTCCGGCTCCAGGCCGAGATCATCTCCGGTACGGGCGACAACCGGCCGCGCGGAAGCGGGCGTTCGCATGTCACCGTGCTCGGGCACCCGCTCACCGCCGAGTCGACCGCCGCCATAGCGGCCACGATCACCGGTACCGGCGGCAACATCGACCGTATCTTCCGGCTCGCCAAGTATCCGGTCACCGCAGTGGAGTTCGCGGTGTCCGGTACGGAGACCGAGCCCCTGCGCACCGCTCTCGCACTGGAGGCCGCCGAGCTCGGCATCGATGTGGCCGTGGTGTCGGCGGGGCTGCACCGGCGCGCCCAGCGCCTTGTCGTGATGGACGTGGATTCCACGCTCATCCAGGACGAGGTCATCGAGCTGTTCGCGGCGCACGCGGGCTGCGAGGACAAGGTCGCCGAGGTGACCGCACAGGCGATGCGCGGCGAGCTGGACTTCGAGCAGTCGCTGCACGCGCGCGTGGCGCTGCTCGCCGGGCTCGACGCCGACGTCGTCGACAAGGTGCGGCAGGAAGTACGGCTCACCCCCGGCGCTCGCACCCTGATTCGTACGCTCAAGCGGCTCGGGTACCAAGTGGGCGTCGTATCCGGTGGGTTCACGCAGGTCACCGATGACCTGAAGGAGCGGCTCGGGCTGGACTTCGCGTCCGCCAACACACTGGAGATCGTCGACGGAAAGCTCACCGGCCGTGTCGTCGGTGAGATCGTGGACCGTGCGGGCAAGGCCCGGCTGCTGCGCCGCTTCGCCGCCGAGGCGGGCGTACCGCTGGACCAGACCGTCGCCGTCGGTGACGGCGCGAACGATCTCGACATGCTGAACGCGGCGGGCCTGGGTGTCGCCTTCAACGCCAAGCCCGTCGTGCGGGAGGCCGCCGACACGGCCGTGAATGTGCCCTTCCTGGACACCGTGCTGTATCTGCTCGGCATCACCCGTGAAGAGGTGGAGGCCGCCGACGGCCTGGCCGAGTGAACGCGTGCGCGAGTGAGTGAGCGTGTTGAGGCCCCGGTGCGGATGCGCGCCGGGGCCTTCGTTCTCACGTACCGGAAAAGGGAGTCGGCCTCAGTCGTGCGGGGCCCAGTAGTCCAGCAGCTTGCCCACGCCGTGCTCCACGGACTTCCAGGAGCCGGTGAAGCCGACGATCGCGAACGAGGCGGTCGGGAAGCCGCTCTTGGTCATGCGGGCCATGGCGTCGCCCTCGCTGCTGCCCGCCAGCGCGTCGGCGGCCGCGTGCATGCTGGGGTTGTGCCCGATGACGAGGAGGTCGTTCACCTCGTCCGGAGTCTCGTTCAGGAGCGCGAGAACGTCGCCGAGGGTGGCCTCGTACAGCCGCTCCTCGTAGACGGTCTTGGGACGCCGCGGCATTTCCTGTACGGCCAGCTTCCAGGTCTCACGGGTCCTGGTCGCGGTCGAGCACAGAGCCAGGTCGAAGGTGATGCCCGTGTCCGCCAGCCGGTGGCCGGCGACCGGGGCGTCCATGCGGCCGCGGTCGGCGAGCGGCCGATCATGGTCGGACACCTGCGGCCAGTCGGCCTTCGCATGCCGGAGTAGGACGATCCTGCGGGGTGTATCGACGCTCATGCATCCCAGCTTCGCACGAATCGCGCCACGGGGCGCAGGGTGTTGGCGGGCTGCCCCAGCACGGGTGAACGGGTTCCCCGGCTAGTGGGACAAGGTCTGCTGGATACGCTCCACGAAGTGCGCGACCGCCGGGTCGCCGGGCGCCGCGTGCGCCTCGTCCGGCCCGGCGATCAGCAGCAGCAGGACGGCGAAGGCGAGGGCGGGGAGGACGACGGCCCACCACGGGAGCCGGGTGTCGATGCCGGAGGCCGGGGAGTTGGTTCCGGGGTGTGCGCGGGCCGCCATGACCGCCTCCGTTTTCGCTGTTCGGCTGATGTACGTCGAACCTACGGAGTGCGCGCGCGGGAACCCATCCGGTGACCCACCCACTTCACCCTGACCCCGGCCCCCTAGGGGACGGTGGGGACAGCCCCACCGTCGGTGTGCCGGAGCGCCGGGGCCTACGGCGAGGCCAGCGAGGCGATGATCGCGATGATCACCGTGATGCCGAGCATCGCGCCGAGCACGAGCAGCAGCTTCTTCTGGCCGTTCTGGGGATTGGGGTCGAGTACAGGCATACGGCCAGTCTCGCACCCTTTGTACGCCGGGCCTGCGGCCGGGTCAGCCGAGTTCGTCCTCGATCGTGCGGTTGCGTCCGGCGAGCACGCCGACGACCAGCTGCGGCACCATCAGGCCTGCCATGAGGCCGATCGGCAGGCCCCAGCTCCCGCTGTGCTGGTAGAGCACGCCGACCAGCAGCGGCCCGGGGATCGAGATGAGGTAGCCGGTGCTCTGCGCGAAGGCGGAGAGGCGTACGACGCCCGCGCCGCTCTTCGCCCGCATGCCGATCATGGTGAGGGCGAGCGGGAAGGCACAGTTGGAGACGCCGAGCAGCAGGGCCCACGCCCAGGCGCCGGCGGCCGGGGCGAGGTAGAGGCCGGCGTACCCCATGAGGCCGCTCAGGCCGAGGGCGACGACGATCGGGCCCTGGTTGCGCAGGCGGGAGGCGACGCGCGGGATGACGAACGCGAGCGGTATGCCCATCGCCATGGTCACGGCGAGCAGCACACCGGCCGTGCCCGCGGAGACTCCCGCGTCGCGGAAGATCTGCGGCATCCAGCCCATGGTGATGTACGCCGCGGTGGCCTGGAGGCCGAAATAGCAGGCGAGCGCCCACGCCGTACGGCTGCGGGTGATGCTCAGGGCGGGGGCGGGGGCGCTGCCCTGCTGCCGGGCGGTGGTGCGGGTCTTCGGCGCCCGGGTGCTGGAGTGGCGGGTGAGGACGAGCCAGGGCAGTACGGCGACGGCGGCCAGAGCGCCCCACACGGCGAGGCCGGTCTGCCAACTGCCGCCCAGCGCGCGGGTCATGGGGACCGTGGCGGCCGCGGCGAGCGCGGTGCCGAGCGCGAGGGCCATCGAGTAGAGCCCGGTCATCTGGCCGACGCGGTCGGGGAACCAGCGCTTGACGATGACCGGCATGAGGATGTTGCTCACGGCGATGCCCATGAGGGCGAGCGCGCTGGCGGCCAGGAATCCCGCCGTACCGCCGAGGTAGGGGCGGACGAACAGACCGGCCGCGATGGCCGCCATGCCCGCGCAGACGATCGCGCCGGGGCCGAAGCGGCGGGCCAGCCGCGGGGCGGTGAGGCCGAAGACCGCGAAACAGAGCGGCGGCACGGACGTCAGGAGGCCGGCGACGCTGCCGCTCATGCCGAGCCCGGTACGGACCTCTTCGAGGAGCGGGCCGAGGCTGGTGATGGCCGGGCGGAGGTTGAGCGCGGCGAGAACGAGTCCGAGGATCACGAGCCGGGTGACCCAGGCCGACCGCGGCTGCGGCTGCGGCTGCTCCTGGCGTACGGAGGCTGCTGGGGCGGGGTTCAGGGTTCGGGTCTCGTCTTGGGGCATGCGGACCATCATAGAATCATGGGATGATTGGTTGTCCAATTGGTCTTCCCGTCCCGAATCAGGAGCACGAACACCATGGCGCTGACCTCACCCCGGCGTTCGGCTCTCGCCGACCAGGTGATCACTGAGCTGCGCAACCAGATCACCTCGGGCGAGTGGCCGGTGGGGTCACGCATTCCGACCGAGCCGGCGCTGGTCGAGCAGCTGGGCGTGGCCCGCAACACCGTCCGGGAGGCGGTGCGCGCGCTGGCGTACAACGGGCTGCTGGACATCCGGCAGGGGTCCGGTACGTACGTCATCGCCACCAGTGAGCTGGCCGGCGTCATGCACCGCCGGTTCGCGGACGCCGACCCCCGCCATATCGCGGAGCTGCGCTCGACCCTGGAGTCGTCGGCGGCCCGGCTGGCGGCCCAGCGGCGTACGGAGCGTGATGTGCGGCAGCTGGACGCGGTGCTCGCGCGGCGCGAGGAGGCGTGGGCCTCGGGCGACGCGGAGCTGTTCGTCCGCGCGGACGCGACGCTGCACCTCGCCGTCGTCGCCGCCTCGCACAACGACGTGCTCATCGGGCTCTACGCCGACCTCGGCGACCTGTTGCGCGACTGGCTGCGCGACGACGTGGGGCAGGAGCTGCGCCCGGAGGACCACATGGACCACGGGCGGCTGATCGAGGCGATCCGCGCGCGGGACGCGGAGACGGCGGCCACGGAGGCGGCGGGGTATTCGCTCAAGTGCCTCGGGGACCGGGCGTAGGAGACCGCCGTACGGCCGCTACATCCGGTGGTGGCTGACCCAGGCCGAGCGGACTTCCTTCCAGCAGCGGTCGGTCAGCCGCACGGTCTGCGCGGGGCCGACCTCGACGGGCGAGCCGTCCGCGTCGATGTCCCACCAGCGGTCGCACTCGGTGTGCAGCCGCACCAGGTCGGACGCGGGGTACGGGTTGTGGCAGTACGCGACGACACGCGAGCCGTCGATGGTCGTGCGGCAGGTGGAGCCGAAAAGCGCGACCTTCTTCGCTGCGGGCTTCCGTCCGGCATCCGCCGGACGCTCGGCGACGGCTGGGGCGGCCAGTCCGGCCACGGCGGCCATGGCCAGCAGGCCGGCTGCCGCTCGACGGTTCGACGGGCGCACATGCGCCACCTCCTCCCCACAGAGCGCCGGGTATGTCCCGGTTTCCTCAGTCTGCGGGGAGTCGCCGGTCTTTTCGACTCGGGAGCGGATCGTGCACGCAGGGTCACCACAGGCGGCGCCCGGAACGCACGGAAGCCGCGCGCCGTCCGCTGGACGGTCGCGCGGCTTCCCGGGGAACGGTGCGGCGTTACGCGCCGATGGCGTGCAGACCGCCGTCGACGTGGATGATCTCGCCGGTCGTCATCGGGAACCAGTCGGAGAGCAGCGCGACGACGCCGCGCCCGGCCGGCTCCGGGTCGGACATGTCCCACTTCAGCGGGGAGCGGTGGTCCCAGACGCTCGCCAGGTCCGCGAAGCCGGGGATGGACTTGGCGGCCATGGAGCCGAGCGGTCCGGCGGAGATCAGGTTGCACCGGATGTTGTCCGGGCCCAGGTCGCGGGCGAGGTAGCGGGAGGTGGCCTCCAGCGCGGCCTTGGCCGGGCCCATCCAGTCGTACTGCGGCCAGGCGAACTGGGCGTCGAAGGTGAGGCCGACGACCGAGCTGCCGCTGCCCATCAGGGGGCGGCACGCCATGGTGAGCGACTTCAGCGAGAACGCCGAGACGTGCATCGCGGTGGCGACGGACTCGAACGGCGTGTTGAGGAAGTTGCCGCCGAGCGCGTCCTGCGGCGCGAAGCCGATGGAGTGGACGACGCCGTCGAGGCCGCCGAGCTCCTCACGGACCAGGCCTTCGAGCCGGTCCAGGTGCTCGGTGTTCGTGACGTCCAGCTCGATGACCTTCGCTGGCTTCGGCAGCTTCTTCGCGATGCGCTCGGTCAGCGTGGGGCGGGGGAAGGCGGTCAGGATGACTTCGGCACCCTGCTCCTGGGCCACCTTGGCGGTGTGGAAGGCGATGGAGGACTCCATCAGCACACCCGTGATGAGGATGCGCTTGCCGTCGAGAATTCCACTCATGTGATCAGTGACCCATGCCCAATCCGCCGTCAACCGGGATGACGGCTCCAGTGATGTACGACGCGTCGTCGGAGGCGAGGAAGCGCACGGTGGCGGCGATCTCCTCCGGCTGCGCGTAACGGCCGAGCGGCACCTGGGCGACGATGCCCTCGCGCTGCTCGTCCGTGAGCGCCCCGGTCATGTCGGTCTCGACAAACCCGGGCGCCACGACGTTGAAGGTGAGGTTGCGCGAGCCCAGCTCACGGGCGAGGGAGCGCGCGAAGCCGACCAGACCGGCCTTCGAGGCGGCGTAGTTCGCCTGCCCTGCCGAGCCGAGGAGCCCGACGACCGAGGAGATCAGTACGACCCTCCCCTTCCTGGCGCGCAGCATGCCGCGGTTGGCCCGCTTGACCACCCGGAAGGTACCGGTGAGGTTGGTGTCGAGGACGGACGTGAAGTCCTCCTCGGACATGCGCATGAGGAGCTGGTCCTTGGTGACGCCGGCGTTGGCCACCAGCACCTCCACGGGACCGTGCTTCTCCTCGATCTCCTTGTAGGCCTGCTCCACCTGCTCACTGTCGGTGATGTCGCACTTGACGGCGAGGCAGCCGAGTTCGGTGAGGGCGGCCGGCGGTTCGCCGGAACGGTACGTGAAAGCGACCTTGTCGCCGGCGTCGGCGAAAGCGCGGGCGATGGCGAGGCCGATGCCCCGGTTTCCTCCGGTGACGAGAACCGAGCGGCTCAACGGATCACCCTTTCCATAGCGGTCTGGTACTGATCGAAACTATCGGTACCGGACCACGTACAGAGAATCGGGCCCTGACAGTGCCACGGAGAAGTCGCTGTCGGGTCCCTACAGAAAGTGGTGGGCAAGGGGCCCGTCGGCGCGTCATGATCTGGGGGACCGGTCCCGACGACAGGAGTCATCCGTGCCTCATTCCATCGACGAAGCGTTCACAGCCCTGCCGCTGCGCGCGCTCGCCGACGCGGCGCTCGCGCGTGCCCGCGCGCTGGGAGCCGACCATGCCGATTTCCGCTTCGAGCGGGTGCGCAGCGCGTCCTGGCGCCTGCGTGACGCCAAACCGTCGGGTTCCTCCGACACCACGGACCTCGGGTATGCGGTACGGGTGGTGCACGGCGGCAGCTGGGGGTTCGCGTCCGGTGTGGACCTGAGCATGGACGCTGCCGCGCGGGTCGCGGGCCAGGCGGTCGCGATGGCGAAGCTGTCGGCGAAGGTGATCAAGGCGGCCGGGTCCGACGAGCGGGTGGAGCTGGCCGACGAGCCGGTGCACGCGGACCGGACGTGGGTCTCGTCGTACGACATCAATCCGTTCGACGTGGCGGACGAGGAGAAGTCGGGGCTGCTTGCCGACTGGAGCGCCCGGCTGCTGGCGGCCGACGGCGTCGCGCATGTGGACGCCTCGCTGCTGACCGTGCAGGAGAACAAGTTCTACGCGGACACGGCCGGCACCGTCACCACGCAGCAGCGGGTGCGGCTGCATCCGCAGCTCACGGCGGTCGCGGTGGACGCGACGAGTGGTGAGTTCGACTCGATGCGGACGATCGCGCCGCCGGTCGGGCGGGGCTGGGAGTACCTGCTGGGGACCGGCTGGGACTGGGAGGGCGAGCTGGCGGCGATGCCGTCGCTGCTCGCCGAGAAGATGCGCGCGCCGAGTGTGGAGGCGGGGACGTACGACCTGGTGGTGGACCCGTCCAATCTGTGGCTGACCATCCATGAGTCGATCGGGCACGCGACGGAGCTGGACCGGGCGCTGGGTTACGAGG
This sequence comes from Streptomyces flavidovirens DSM 40150, assembly GCF_000429085.1. GTDB lineage: Bacteria > Actinomycetota > Actinomycetes > Streptomycetales > Streptomycetaceae > Streptomyces > Streptomyces flavidovirens. The sequence goes on from NZ_AUBE01000021.1 coordinate 25,519, forward strand.
CGGCGTACGCCGGGACTTCCTTCGCCACCTTCGATCAGCTCGGGAAGCTGGCGTACGGGTCGCCGATCATGAATGTGACGGGTGACAGGACCGCCGAGCACGGGCTCGCCACGGTGGGTTACGACGACGAGGGCGTCGAGGCGCAGTCCTGGGACCTGATCAAGGACGGGACGCTCACCGGCTACCAGCTGGACCGGCGCATCGCGAAGCTGACGGGTCTCGGCCGGTCGAACGGCTGCGCCTACGCCGACTCCCCCGCGCACGTGCCGGTGCAGCGCATGGCGAATGTGTCGCTCCAGCCGGATCCGGGCGGCCTGTCGACGGAGGATCTGATCGGCGGCGTCGAGCGCGGGATCTACGTCGTCGGTGACCGGTCGTGGTCGATCGACATGCAGCGGTACAACTTCCAGTTCACCGGGCAGCGCTTCTTCCGGATCGAGAACGGCCGGCTCGCGGGCCAGCTGCGCGATGTCGCGTACCAGGCGACGACCACCGATTTCTGGGGCTCAATGGAGAAGGTCGGCGGCCCGCAGACGTACGTGCTGGGCGGCGCCTTCAACTGCGGCAAGGCGCAGCCCGGCCAGGTCGCGTCCGTCTCGCACGGCTGCCCTTCTGCCCTGTTCCGCCGGGTCAACATCCTCAACACGACGCAGGAGGCGGGCCGATGAGCCGCAGCACCACTTTCGGCCGGGGGTCCGGGGGTTGCCCCCCGGAACAGCACAGCCTCAACACGACGCAGGAGGCCGGCCGATGAGCCGCACAGCCAAGCCGTACGAGATCGTCGAGCGGGCGCTGGAGCTGTCCACGGCCGACGGCTGCGTCGTCATCGCCGACGAGAGTTCGTCCGCCAATCTGCGCTGGGCCGGCAACGCGCTGACGACCAACGGCGTCACTCGCGGGCGTACCCTCACCGTCATCGCGACCGTCGACGGTACGGAGGGGACTGCGTCCGGTGTCGTGTCGCGGTCTGCCGTCACCTCCGACGATCTTGAGCCGCTGGTACGGGCCGCCGAGGCCGCCGCGCGCGGCGCCGGGCCGGCCGAGGACGCCCAGCCGCTGGTCACCGGGGTGCCCGCGTCCCCGGACTTCACGGACGCGCCCGCCGAGACCTCGTCCAGCGTCTTCACCGACTTCGCGCCCGCGCTCGGTGAGGCCTTCGCCCGCGCCAGGGCCGGCGGCCGTGAGCTGTACGGCTTCGCGAACCACGAGATGACGTCCACCTATCTCGGTACGTCGACGGGCCTGCGCCTGCGTCACGACCAGCCCAACGGCACGCTGGAGATCAACGCCAAGTCGCCGGACCGTTCGCGCTCCGCCTGGGCCGGGCACTCCACGCGGGACTTCAAGGACGTGGACCCGGCCGCCGTCGACGCGGAGCTGGCCAAGCGCCTGGGCTGGGCCGAGCGCCGGATCGACCTCCCGGCCGGGCGGTACGAGACGCTGCTGCCGCCCACCGCCGTCGCGGACCTGCTGATCTACCAGCTGTGGTCGTCGGCGGCCAGGGACGCGGCGGAGGGCCGCACGGTGTTCAGCAGGCCGGGCGGGGGGACGCGGGTCGGCGAGACGTTGTCCGAGCTGCCCCTGACGCTGCGCAGCGATCCGAACGAGCCCGGCCTGGAGTCGGCGCCCTTCGTCGTCGCGCACTCCTCGGGCGACGACTCATCGGTCTTCGACAACGGGCTGCCCCTGGCGCCGACCGACTGGGTGCGGGAGGGGCGGCTGGAGCGGCTGGTCGCGACGCGGCACAGCGCGGGGCTGACCGGGCTGCCGGTGGCCCCGGCGATCGGCAACCTGATCCTGGACGGCGGCGGGGAGCGTTCGCTGGAGGAGATGGTCGCCTCGACCGGGCGCGGGCTGCTGCTGACCTGCCTCTGGTACATCCGCGAGGTCGACCCGGCGACGCTGCTGCTGACCGGGCTGACCCGCGACGGCGTCTATCTCGTGGAGAACGGCGAGGTGGTCGGCGAGGTGAACAACTTCCGGTTCAACGAGTCGCCGGTCGACCTGCTGTCGCGGGCCGCCGAGGCCGGACGTACCGAGAAGACGCTGCCGCGTGAGTGGGGCGACTGGTTCACCCGGGCCGCGATGCCGGCGCTGCGCATCCCGGACTTCAACATGAGCTCGGTCAGCCAGGGTGTATGACCCCCATAGACTGGCCGGGAACAAACCATGGCGCCCGAAGCGCCCAAGCACCGTTCAAGGAGAGTCAAGACCGTGACGGACATCGTCGACGAGCTGAAGTGGCGCGGGCTGTTCGCCCAGTCCACTGACGAGGACGCACTGCGCAAGGCGCTCGCGGACGGTCCGGTCACGTTCTATTGCGGCTTCGACCCGACGGCGGCCAGCCTGCACGTGGGACACCTCGTACAGGTCCTCACCGTCCGCAGGCTCCAGCAGGCCGGGCACCGCCCGATCGCCCTGGTGGGCGGGGCGACCGGCCAGATCGGTGACCCCCGGCCGACCGCCGAGCGCACCCTGAACGACCCGGAGACGATCGCGAACTGGGTGGCGCGGCTGCGTGCCCAGATCGAGCCGTTCCTGTCCTTCGAGGGCCCGAACGCGGCCACCATGGTCAACAACCTGGACTGGACCGCGGGCCTTTCCGCGATCGAGTTCCTGCGGGACATCGGCAAGCACTTCCGGGTCAGCAAGATGCTCGCGAAGGACTCGGTCGCCCGGCGGCTGGAGTCCGACCAGGGCATCAGCTACACCGAGTTCAGCTACCAGCTCCTCCAGGGCATGGACTTCCTGGAGCTCTACCGGCGTTACGGCTGCACGCTCCAGCAGGGCGGCAGCGACCAGTGGGGCAACCTCACGGCGGGTCTCGACCTGATCCACCGCCTGGAGCCGCACGCGAACGTCCACGCGCTGGCCACGCCGCTGATGGTCAAGGCGGACGGGACGAAGTTCGGCAAGTCCGAGAGCGGCGCCGTCTGGCTCGACCCGGAGATGACCACGCCGTACGCGTTCTACCAGTTCTGGCTGAACGTGGACGACCGGGACATCTCGCCGTACATGCGCATCCTCAGCTTCAAGAGCCGCACCGAGCTGGAGGAGCTGGAGCAGCTCACCGCCGAGCGGCCCCAGGCCCGCGCCGCCCAGCGCGCGCTGGCCGAGGAGCTGACGACGCTGGTGCACGGCGCCGAGCAGTGCGCGGCGGTCGTCGCGGCGTCGAAGGCGCTGTTCGGGCAGGGCGAGCTCGCCGGTCTCGACGAGGCCACGCTGGCCGCGTCGCTGTCCGAGCTGCCGCACGCCAGGGTCGCGGAGCTCGGGTCCGTCGTCGACCTGTTCGTCGAGGTCGGCCTGGCGCCGAGCAAGTCGGCCGCCCGCCGTACGGTCAAGGAGGGCGGGGCCTACGTGAACAACGTGAAGGTCATCGACGAGGACGCCGTACCGGCGCCCGAGGACCTGCTGCACGGCCGCTGGCTGGTGCTGCGGCGGGGCAAGAAGAACCTGGCGGCGATCGAGGTCGCGGCCGGCTGAGCCGGTCGTACGGCGCGAGCGGCCGGAGTGTGGGTTTCCACGCTCCGGCCGCTTCTTCGCGCAGGCCGCCTGTTCGCGTGCATGCGGCCGCGTGTACGCCACCGCGCCTCACTCAGGCCCGGCGTTTCTTGCCTTTCATCGAGGCATAGAGCATGTCGCCCAGTCCGACGATCACTACGGCACCGATCAGCTGGAGCAGATGCCGGATCCAGTCGATTCCCTTGGTGTCCTCGACGCCGATCCCCGCGGCGACGGAGTTGCCGACGATGCTGCCGAGGATGCCGAAGATCACCGTCAGCCACAGCGGGATCTGCTGTTTGCCCGGAATGATCGCTTTGGCGATCAGACCGAGGATCAGACCCACGATGATTGCCCACAACCAGCTCATGTCGCCTCCTCATCGGCGCGGTGTGCGCATGTGGGCCCAGTCTCGGACGGCCCCGCGTACGGCGCATGCCGGACACCGCCATACGTGGTCCGGCGGCGGGCGGAAGCCGAGGTGAGGGACCGCCCCGCTCTCGAAGGCGGCGCAGTGGCGGCGTACCGTGGAAGGCGTCCGGTCAGGGACGTCCGGCAGGGAAAACGGGTGGTGCGTCGTGCTGCGGAAGAAGAAGGACACCGAGGTCTTCCGGATCACCGGGGCCCGGCCCGCACTGGCCGACGACGTGCGCGGCCGGCAGCGCCGGTACGTCATCTCGATGTCGGTACGGACCGTCGCCGTGATCCTCGCCGCGGTCCTGTGGAACGTGGAGCGGCACGTCGCGATCGTGGCCCTGGCGCTGGGGCTTGTCCTCCCGTACATCGCCGTGGTCATCGCCAACGGCGGACGGGAGAGTGCCTCTTCCCTGCCTTCGGCCCACCTTCCGACGCCCGTTAGGCCGGCCCTGGAAAGCGCACCCCGGCCCACTGCCGGGGAACCGGCGGCGGAAGAGTCCGGACGCAGCCGTGAGGAACAGCCGCACGAGCGGAGTTGATCCTGTGCGGTCTGCAAAGCTCAAGAAAAGCTCAGATCAATCATGACGTTCCGGTGCACCGCACCCCGTGTCGCGTGACATACTTCGTAGGCGCTCCGCATCCCCCGTCGGAGCGACGGACCGACGCCGGGCAGCTCCCCCCGTGGCTGCTCGGCGTCGCCTTTGTTAGCTGCGGTTGGCCTAGGGTTGAGTGCGTGAACTCCCCTGATTCCCTTCTTTTCCCCGGTTCGGCCGACGCCGGCGCCACCGTCTGCTCCGCCAAGGGCTGCCGCTCCGCCGCCGTGTGGGTTCTCGCCTGGAACAACCCCAAGCTGCACACTCCGGATCGCCGCAAGACGTGGCTCGCCTGCGACGAGCACCGCGAGCACCTCTCCCAGTTCCTCGGCGTACGCGGCTTCCTGAAGGATGTGGTGACGCTGGAGGAGTGGGAGAAGGGGCAGGCCCGGTCAGCCTCCGATGGCTGACATCGGACGGTCGGGCTGCAGGAAGGACGGGTCGTCGAGGCCGGAACCCGCCTTCTTGCCCCACATCGCCAGCTTCCACAGCCGGGCGATCTCCTCGTCCGGGGCGCCGGAGCGCAGGGCCCCGCGCAGGTCCGACTCCTCACGGGCGAACAGGCACGTCCGTACCTGACCGTCGGCGGTCAGCCTGGTCCGGTCGCAGGCCCGGCAGAACGGGCGCGTGACGGAGGCGATGACGCCGACGCGGTGCGGGCCGCCGTCGACGACCCAGCGCTCGGCGGGCGCCGAGCCGCGCTCGTCCTCGCCCTCGGCGGTGAGCGTGAAGCGCGTACGCAGGGATTCCAGGATGTCACCGGCGGTTATCATGCCGTCGCGCTTCCAGCCGTGCTGGGCGTCGAGCGGCATCTGCTCGATGAAGCGCATCTCGTAGTCGTGCTCGACGGCCCAGGCGAGGAGGTCGGGCGCCTCGTCGTCGTTGAGTCCGGGCATCAGTACGGCGTTGACCTTGACCGGGGTCAGGCCCGCGTCGCGGGCGGCGGCCATGCCGTCGATGACGTCGTGGTGGCGGTCGCGGCGGGTGAGGGTCTTGAAGACGCCGGGGCGCAGGGTGTCGAGCGAGACGTTGACCCGGTCGAGACCGGCCGCCTTGAGCGCGACGGCGGTGCGCTTGAGGCCGATCCCGTTGGTGGTGAGGGACATCTTGGGGCGCGGCGCGAGTGCGGCGCAGCGCTCGACTATCCCGACCAGACCGGGGCGCAGCAGCGGCTCGCCGCCGGTGAAACGCACCTCGGTCACGCCGAGCTCGGTCACGGCGATGCCGATCAGCCGGACGATCTCGTCGTCCGTGAGCAGATCCGGTTTCGCCAGCCACTGGAGACCCTCTTCGGGCATGCAGTACGTACAGCGCAGATTGCAGCGGTCAGTGAGGGAAACGCGCAGGTCAGTGGCTACTCGCCCATATGTGTCGATAAGCATCCTCGACCCACTCCCCGATCCGGAACTCGTCTTTCTCGAACGCTGTCGAGCCTACGCGACGCCTCTGACAACAACAGGGCTCCGATACCACGGGAGCGGTGTGGCCGCGTCGTACGACTCTACGACGCGGCCACGGGGGCGCAGCTGTGGGAATGGGCGGTACGAGAGTGGTCGGTACGCTCAGTGCGCGCCGATGCCCGTGAGCGACTTGACCTCCAGCTCCGCGTACTTCCCCTTGTCCGGCTCGTCCTTGGACAGTACGGACCCGGCCCAGCCGAACAGGAAACCGAGCGGGATCGAGATCAGGCCGGGGTTCTCCAGCGGGAACCACGCGAAGTCCGCACCCGGGAACATCGATGTGGGCTTGCCGGAGACGACCGGCGAGAACAGCACGAGGCCCACGGACGCGGTCAGACCGCCGTAGATGGACCACAGGGCGCCCTGCGTCGTGAACTTCTTCCAGAACAGGCTGTAGAGGATCGTCGGCAGGTTGGCGGAGGCCGCCACCGCGAAGGCGAGGGCAACCAGGCCGGCGACGTTCAGGTCGCGGGCCATCGCGCCCAGCGCGATGGAGACGACGCCGATGGCCACAGTGGCCCAGCGGGCGGCCCGTACCTCTTCCTTCTCGGTCGCCTTGCCGCGCCTGATGACGTTGGCGTAGATGTCGTGCGCGAACGACGACGAGGACGCCAGGGTGAGGCCCGCGACCACCGCGAGGATGGTGGCGAAGGCGACCGCGGAGATCACGGCGAGCAGGATAGCGCCGCCCGCCGAGTCCGCGCCGCCGCCGATCTCCAGGGCGGCGAGCGGCGCCGCCGTATTGCCCGCCTTGTTGGAGGCGATGATGTCGCCGGGCTTGAGGAGGGCCGCGGCGCCGAAGCCGAGCACGATCGTCATCAGGTAGAAGGCGCCGATGATGCCGATCGCCCAGTTCACGGACTTACGGGCGGCCTTGGCCGTGGGGACCGTGTAAAAGCGGATCAGGATGTGCGGCAGGCCGGCGGTGCCGAGGACCAGGGCGATGCCGAGCGAGAGGAAGTCGAGCTTCGAGGTGCCGGTGGCGCCGTACTTGAGGCCGGGCTCCAGGAACGCCGATCCCTTGCCGCTGTTGGAGGCCGCCGTACCGAGCAGGTCGGAGAGGTTGAAGTTGAACTTCAGCAGGATCAGGAAGGTGATCAGCAGGGTGCCCGCGATGAGCAGGACGGCCTTCACCATCTGGACCCAGGTGGTCCCCTTCATGCCGCCGATGGTGACGTACACGATCATCAGGATGCCGACGAGGGCGACGATGAGGATCTTGCCGGCGTCGCTGGTGATGCCGAGGAGCAGCGAGACCAGTACACCCGCGCCCGCCATCTGCGCGAGCAGGTAGAAGATCGAGACCACGATGGTGGAGGTGCCGGCGGCGGTGCGCACCGGGCGCTGGCGCATGCGGTACGCGAGTACGTCTCCCATCGTGTAGCGGCCGGAGTTGCGCAGCGGCTCGGCGACGAGGAGCAGCGCGACCAGCCAGGCGACCAGGAAGCCGATGGAGTAGAGGAAGCCGTCGTAACCGAACAGGGCGATGGCGCCGGCGATGCCGAGGAACGACGCGGCGGACATGTAGTCGCCGGAGATCGCGAGGCCGTTCTGGAAGCCGGTGAACTGGCGCCCGCCGGCGTAGAAGTCGGAGGCGCTCTTGGTCTGGCGGCCCGCCCATACCGTGATGAAAAGGGTGGCGACGACGAAGAGACCGAAGAGGGTGATGATCAGCGGCCGGTGCTCGCTCGCGTCACCGGCGGCGGCGAGCTGGACGGTGGTCGCCGTGGTCAGCGCGGGGCTCATGCGTCGCTCTCCAGACGGGACTTGATGGCCTCGGACTTCGGGTCGAGCTGCGTGGCGGCATGACGCGAGTAGAACCAGGCGATGAGGAACGTGGTGGCGAACTGGGCGAGGCCGAGGACGAGGGCCACGTTGATGTTGCCGAAGACTTTCGTGCCCATGAAGCCGCCCGCGTAGTTGGACAGCAGTACGTACAGCAGGTACCAGGCAATGAATCCGACCGTCAGGGGGAAGGCGAAGGAGCGGTGGGCACGGCGCAGTTCGCCGAACTCGGCGCTCTCCTGCACCTCGACGAACTCCTGTGTCGTGTGCCCTGTTCGGATCAGGCCCGTGCCGCCCTGGGGCGGTGGTGCATCGGTTGCCACGGAATCTCCTCGCGACGCGGGTGCGGTGGGTGGGGTGGACAAAGTGACCTCACTGGTGGGGGCGGTGGTGCTCGTCCCCCTGACAACGGCACGGATCGCATCACGACTCGGTTCGGCATCCGCCATTTCTTTTCCGAAGACGTTGATACCGACGCATGATCGGCGCTAGCTTCACTCGTCATGTACCCGCTCATGTGCACCCGCGCAGGGGCGGCTCTCACGGATGATGTGGAGAACCCATGGCTCATCTGGGATCCAGACGGCAGCGCGCACTCGCCCTGCCCGTCGGACTGGCTCTCACGGCTACGCTCGGCTTCCTGCCCGGAGCGGCCGCTTCCGCCGCCCCGCTGGACGGCTCCGAAGCCCCGGCGGCGGCCAACGCCACCGGTCCCAAGCTGTCGTACGTGGTCAACACCAAGGGCGGCCACGGCACGAGCGCTTCGGTGCGGCGGGCGATCGCCAGGGCCGGTGGCACGGTGGTGAAGGCGTACGACCAGATCGGCGTCATCGTCGTCCACTCGCAGAACCCGGACTTCGGCAAGCAGATACGCAAGGCCAAGGGTGTGTCGTCGGCGGGCGCGACCCGCACCGCCCCGCTCACTCCGGTCGGCATCACGGAGGAAGGCACCACGCAGAAGCTGTCCGCGGCCCAGGCCGCGAAGGCGGAGGCTGCCGCGGCGCCCGGCCAGGAGCCGCTGGAGGCCAACCAGTGGGACATCCGCGCCATCGGCGCCGACAAGGCCGCCGAGGTCAACGACGGCAGCTCGAAGGTCACCGTCGGCGTGATCGACACCGGTGTCGACGACACCCACCCGGACCTCGCGCCGAACTTCTCCAAGTCCCAGTCGGCCAACTGCGTCGGCGGCGTCGCGGATTCGTCGGAGGGCGCCTGGCGTCCGTACACCGACGGCAGCGACCACGGCACGCATGTCGCCGGTACGATCGCCGCTCCGCGCAACGGACTCGGCGTCGCCGGTGTCGCGCCGGGCGTGAAGCTCGCGGGCATCAAGGTGAGCGAGCCGGGCACCAGCCTCTTCTTCACCGAGGCGGTCGTCTGCGGCTTCGTGTGGGCCGCCGAGCACGACATCGACGTGACGAACAACAGCTATTACGTCGACCCGTGGATGTTCAACTGCAAGGACGACCCGGACCAGAAGGCCCTCCTCGACGCCCTGACGCGCGCCACGAAGTACGCCGAGCGCAAGGGCGCCCTGAACGTCGCGGCGGCCGGCAACTCGGACTTCGACCTGTCGGCCGACGAGATCCTCGACGACTCCAGCCCGAACGACAGCACCCCCGGCGACCGGCTCATCGACCCGTCGGAGTGCCTGGACATCCCGACCCAGCTGCCGGGCGTCATGACGGTCACCGCGACGGGTGACAAGAACGTCAAGTCGTACTACTCCAGCTACGGTTACGGCGTCGCGGACATCGCGGCCCCGGGCGGCGACAAGTGGCAGATCCCTGCCACGCCGGACGCCAACGGCCGCGTCCTGTCGACCGTCCTGAACGGCGGCTACGGCTACAAGCAGGGCACCTCGATGGCCACCCCGCACGTCGCGGGCGTCGCCGCGCTGCTCAAGAGCGCACACCCGAAGGCGAGCCCCGCCGAACTCCAGCGCCTGCTCAAGAAGCAGGCCGACAACCCGGGCTGCCCGAGCCACGTCTACGACGCGGCGGGCAACTGGGTCGAGGCCACCACCTGCGAGGGCGGCAAGAACTACAACGGCTACTACGGCGCCGGCGTCGTCGACGCTCTCGACGCCGTCAAGAAGTGATCGTCCAACGCTCCGTCCACCCACGCGAACCGGAGATTCCATGACGCCGCACCGCACTTCGCGGTCCCGCCGCACCGTGGCCGTAACCGCGGGGATGGCCGTCACGGCCGCCCTCGCGTTCCTGCCCGGCACCGCGTCGGCGACCTCGGCCGACGCGCTCGGCACGCCGGGCGCCAGGGCGGCGGTCGCCGAGACCGCCGGCACGCCGCTGAGTTACGTCGTCAACGTCCGTCCGGGATACGGCAATGCGGCGAAGGTCAAGAAGGCCATCGGCGAGGCCGGCGGCACGATCGTCCACGCGTACGACCAGATCGGCGTGATCGTCGTCCACTCGTCGAACGACGCGTTCGCGAAGACGATGCGGCAGGTCAGGGGCGTCCAGTCGGCGGGTGCGACCCGTACGGCGCCGCTGCCCGCCCAGTCGACGAAGGATGTCGGTACGCCGAAGGCCCTCACCGCCGCCCAGGCGAAGGCGGCCTCGGCGGGGGCGGTCGCGGGCGAGGACCCGTTGCAGCCGCTGCAGTGGGACCTGCCCGCCATCAAGGCGGACAAGGCCCACGAGAAGACGCTCGGCAGCAAGAAGGTCACGGTCGCCGTGATCGACACGGGTGTCGACGACACGCACCCGGACCTCGCCCCGAACTTCGACCGCGAGGCTTCGGTCAACTGCGTGACCGGCAAGCCCGATACGGCGGACGGCGCCTGGCGCCCGTCAGCCGAGGAGAGCCCGCACGGCACGCACGTGGCGGGCGAGATCGCCGCCGCGAAGAACGGCGTCGGCGTCACCGGTGTCGCGCCGGGCGTCAGGGTCTCGGGCATCAAGGTGTCCACGACGGCCGGCTTCTTCTACACCGAGTCGGTCGTCTGCGGCTTCGTGTGGGCGGCCGAGCACGGCGTCGATGTGACGAACAACAGCTATTACACCGACCCGTGGATGTTCAACTGCAAGGACGACCCGGACCAGAAGGCGCTCGTCGACGCCATCGTCCGGGCCTCGCGGTACGCCGAGAAGAAGGGCGCGGTGAACGTCGCCTCGGCCGGCAACTCGAACCACGACCTCGCGGCGGACTCGATCCATGACACGACGAGCCCGAACGACACCACCCCGGTGTCGCGCGACGTCGACCCGGGCGAGTGCCTCGACGCCCCGGCGCAGCTGCCGGGTGTCGTCACGGTCGCCTCGACCGGTGCGAAGGGCCTGAAGTCGTCGTTCTCGAACCACGGTCTCGGCGTCATCGACATCGCGGCTCCGGGCGGCGACAGCACGGCGTACCAGCGTCCCGCGCCTCCCGCCGTCAGCGGGCTGATCCTGGGCCCGGTTCCGGGCGGCAAGTGGGCCTACATGGCCGGTACGTCGATGGCCGCCCCGCATGTGGCGGGCGTGGCGGCGCTCATCAAGAGCACCCACCCGCACGCCTCGGCGCAGCGCGTCAAGTCCCTCCTGGCGAGCCAGGCGGACGCGGCGCCGTGCACGGACCCGTACGACATCAACGGCGACGGAAAGGTCGACGCGGTGTGCGAGGGCGGTAAGAACTACAACGGCTTCTACGGGGTCGGCATCGCCGACGCTCTGGACGCCGTGACCAAGAAGTAGGCAGGGAAGCAGGCAAGCGGTACGCGGAACGGGCCGCCCGGACTCCACCGGGCGGCCCGTTTCCATGCCAGGGCGTCTTGGCATGTCGGGGCGTCTTCCATGCCAGGGCGGGCGTCACGGCCGGGCGTGGATGACGGTGGCGCGCAGCGGGTGGGTCGTTGACGCTCAGGCGGTTGTACGGCTTTCACGGTACGCCGACGGGGCGGCCGGGGCCTCCTGCCGAACCAGCACGCCTCTGGCCAGCAGGTACTGCGCGGCGATGTACGTGAGCATGATCCAGAAGTCGGGGACGGGCAGCCGCGGCCACTCGGCGACGCCGGTGGCGATGAGGGTGTCGGAGAGCAGGAAGAGCGCGCCGCCGAGTCCGGCGTACAGGCCGAGCCCGCTCGCCCGCCATGCCATGGCCGTGAGCAGCACGCTGTATCCGGCGACCGGGGCGCGCAGTTCGGCGGGGAGGCCGGGCCACAGAAGCGCGACCGTGGTGACGAGGGCGACGGCGTATCCGGCGCCGAGGAGCCAGGACGTGCGGCTACGTCCGAACAGCACGAGATAACAGACGTGTCCGGCGGCGAAGGAGCCCATGCCGAGGAGGAAGGCCCAGTCCGCGTCCCCGTTCGCGTCGGCGTTCGCGTCGGCGAGCAGGAACACATCGCCGCCCCAGCCGAAGAGCAGCGCGGCGATCAGCGGCCGGGGCGCGCCGCGCACGGCCGCGTACGCCGCGAGCAGCGGCATCAGCAGCGGCTTGGCGACGAGGTGGCCGGCGTCGGCCCCTGCGACGAGCGAGCCGAGGTCGGCGAGGGCGGCGACGCCGAAGGCGACGAGGAAGCGCCGGGCCCACGCCGTACGCCGCCGGCCGAATCCCGCTCGGCCACCGGCGACGCCGGCGGCCGCGCTCACGCGGCGCGTCCCGCGGCGGCTTCCCGCGTCTGCCCGGTCGCTCCCGGCTCCGCCGAGCGCGGCTGCCAGCCGGGGCCACGGAAGATCCGTCCCGCGCGCTCGCGCCAGCTCGTTGCCGCGCGTACGTCGCGGACTATGGCGGCGTACTCGTGGGTGGCCACGCGCAGCGGGTTGTACGTCTCGATGTTCTTGGTCAGGCCGTAGACGGGCCGCTCGGTCTCGGCCGCGAAGGAGCCGAAGAGCCGGTCCCAGAGGATCAGGATGCCGCCGAAGTTGCGGTCCAGGTAACCGCCCTGGGAGGCGTGGTGGACGCGGTGGTGGGACGGCGTGTTCAGGACGTACTCGAAGGGGCGCGGCAGCTTGCCGACACGCTCGGTGTGCACCCAGAACTGGTAGACGAGGTTCGCGGAGGAGCAGAACGCGAGCGCGGCCGGGTGCACGCCGCAGGCGATCAGCGGCAGGTAGAACGGCCAGACGGTGAGGCTCGTCCAGGGCTGGCGCAGAGCGGTGGTGAGGTTGAACTTGCGGCTGGAGTGGTGGACGACGTGGCAGGCCCACAGGATGCGGATGACGTGGTGGCCGCGATGGGACCAGTAGTAGAAGAAGTCCTGCGCGAGCAGCATCAGCGGGATCGTCCACCACAGGAGGGGGACGCGGGCGGGCGTCAGCTCGTACACCGCCATGTAGATGGCGACGATCGGGATCTTCCAGAGCAGGTCGAAGCCGATGCTGCCGAGCCCCATGCTGACGCTGGTGACGGCGTCCTTGGTCTCGTACCCGGCGGCGTCTTCGTCGGGGTGGAGGCGGTAGCTGACGATTTCGAGCACGGTGAGCAGTACGAAGGCCGGTATCGACCACAGCACGACATCGGGCAGGTTCGGCATGCCCGCACGATAGAGGCGCAGGTGAGCGCTCGGCTAGGGGTTGTTACCGACAAGTATGTGAGACGGCTTGTCAGCGGGGTGGGCAATGCGTGGTTGGCCCTCTGTCGCTCGGGTCGGTCCGTCATACGATGCTTGTCCGCCTACACCGATCTCGACATGGGAGTAACCGCCTTGCAGGGCCTCGAAGTTGCCTTAGCCCGGCTTGCGGGCACCGTCGCGGGCGCGGCGGCCAAGTCCCTCCTGATCCCCCGGCCCGGCGCGGGCCTGGTCGACGCGCCGGTCCGTCCGCTGCCACGCCCGGCGAGCCCCGACCGGCTGGCGAAGGTGCTGGGGCGGCGGCTGGCACAGTCGTACGCCGATCTCCCGGAGGCCGAGCGGCTGGCGGCGGCGGACGCGGTACGGGGCGCGTTCGAGGCGGCGGGCGAGATTGGTGCTGATCGGCTGTTCGCGGTGAACCTGGAGCCGGTGCGGCTGGCGGCAGAGCTCAAGGGCCCCGGTCCGGCAGCCGGGCTGAGCGCGCGCGGCGAGGAGCTGTACGGGGAGCTGCTCGGGTTGTGCTGCGCGCACCTGCTGGAGCAGTTAACGGCGCATCCCCACTTCCCGGCGCGGGCGGCGGTGGAACAGACGCGGGCGGCGGGACGCACCCGCGACCTGGTGGAGGACGTACAGGCGCGGGTGGGACCACGCCCGGACGCGGCGGCACTGGCCTTCGAGCAGCGGTACGCCGACTTCGTGGCCCAGACCCACGGGCGGCTGGAGCTGTTCGGGCTGACGCTGGGGCGGTCGGGCAGCGAGTGGCCGCTGGACACGGCGTACATCAGTCTGGCGGTGAGTGGCGAGGGCGGGCCCCGAGAGGACTTCGCCCTGCCGCACGCCGGCCCGGTCACGGTCAAGGCCGAGCAGGCGCTGTCCGCCGCGAACCGGGTGATGCTGCGGGGCCCCGCGGGCTCGGGCAAGAGCACGCTGGTGCAGTGGCTGGCGCTGAATGCCGCGCGGCGCAGTTTCGGCCGGGAGCTCGACGACTGGAACAAGTGCGTGCCGTTCGTGTTGCGCCTGCGGGCCTTCACGTGCTCCGAAGCGCTGCCCCTGCCGGGTGACTTCCTGCGGGCGACCGGCGTCCCGCTGGACGCCCCCGCAGGCTGGGCGGAGTCGCTGCTGACGGAGGGGCGGGCGCTGGTTCTCGTCGACGGCGTGGACGAGGTGCCGATGCGGCTGCGTAGCCGTACGGAGTCGTGGCTCAAGGCCCTGATCGCGGCGTTCCCGCAAGCGCGGTACGTCGTGACGACGCGGCCGTCGGCGGTGCCGGAGGACTGGCTCGCGGGCCAGGGGTTCGTCGCGCATTCACTGCTGCCGATGGAGCGGGAGGACATTCGGGCGTTCGTCGCGCACTGGCACGACTCGGCGCGGCGTGAGTGCCTGTCCGACGCGGAACGGGAGCTGCTCGACACGTACGAGAAGTCCTTGGTACGGGCGGTGACTACGCGCAGGGACCTGGGACGGCTGGCCACCAACCCGCTGATGTGCGCGGTGCTGTGCGCCTTGAACCGGGACCGCCGGATGCAGCTCCCGCGCGCGCGGAAGGAGCTGTACGACGCGGCGCTGGACATGCTGCTCGTACGGCGGGACACCGAGCGGGAGATCACGCGCGTCGAGGGCGTGGACCTGACCCGCGAGGAGCAGACGGCGCTGCTGCAACGGCTCGCGTACTGGCTCATCCGCAACGGCCAGGTCGAGGCGGAGATCCCCGATGCGGTGGAGATGGTCGCGGAGTGGCTGGCCGCGATGCCGCAGGTGCGGGGCACGCCGCAACAGGTGTTCTCGCACCTGCTGATCCGCAGCGGGCTGCTGCGCGAACCGTCACCGGGCGCCGTCAACTTCGTACACCGCACCTTCCAGGACTACCTGGGCGCGAAGGCGGCGGTGGAGGCGCGGGACTTCGGGGTGCTCGTACAGAACGCGCACGACGACCAGTGGGACGACGTCGTGCAGATGGCGGTCGGGCACGCGCGCGCGGAGGAACGGGCGCGGTTGCTACGGCAGTTGCTGCGCCGCGCGGATAAGGCGAAGCGGTGGAGGTACCGGTTGGTGCTGCTGGCGGCGGCGTGTCTGGAGCACGCGCCGGAGCTGGATCCGGCGGTGCGGGCGGAGGTGCAGGCGCGGACGGAGGAGCTGCTGCCACCGAGGAATCTTGATGAGGCGGAGGAGCTGGCCAAGGTGGGCGAGCTGGTGCTGGAGTTGCTACCGGGTCCGGCGGGGCTGGACGAGGACAGCGCCGCCGCGATCGTGCGAACGGCAGGCCTGGTCGGGGGTGACGCGGCCCTGGAAGTGATCAGCTGGTTCCGCGAGGACGCTCGGTTTCCCGTGGCCTTCCAGCTGTCCGCCAGTTGGAGCGCGTTCGGCACGAAGGAGTACGTCGACACGGTGCTGTCGGGTGCCCCCCTGCCGGAGACCTTCCTCAAGGTCCGCACGCCGGAGCAGGTGGCCGAGCTGCCGAGACTGCGCCACCTCACCTATGTCCGGCTCGAAGGTGAGCACGGAATCCCGCCGGAGATCACCAGTCACACCTCACTCGAAGCGCTGTTCTTCAACAAGGACCCCGGACTGCGCGATCTGTCCCCTCTGGCGTCGCTGCCGCACCTGGAACAGGTCGGGATCGACGAGTGTCCGTCCGTGACGGATCTCGGGCCGCTGCGCCTGTTGCCGCTCAAGCACCTGTTCCTCTACCGGCTGGCCGAAGGGCTGTCTCTGGCACCGCTCGCCGAACTGCCCGCGCTGGTCAACCTGGGACTCGCCTTCTTCGTGCCGGGGGTGGTGAGTGTCGGTGACATCCCGGCCCGTCCCGCTCTCCGCAGCCTCAGCCTTCTCGGAGTTGCCTCCGTCATCCGCCTCGACGGGCTCGAACGCTGGGCCGAGCTCGAAACGCTGACCCTCGCGGGTGACATGCAGGCCCGGCAACTGGCCCAGCAGAGCTGGCCGTTCCGGCTGACTTATTTGCAGATCGTCGACCAGGCCTCCCTGGACCTCGGCACGGTGGTTGCTCACCAGGAACTGACAAGGCTGCACCTGGGCCGTTGTCAGCTCATCTCAGGCGTGGAAGCACTGCGGGAACTACCGCACCTGAGGCATCTCCGCCTGAGTGACTGCGGGGGCCCCATCGATCTCACCCCGCTCGCAGACCTGGAGAACCTCACAATTCACACGTACCTCAATACGACGGTGCACGGGACGGCACTCTTCCCCCCGGAGCGGCTCATCCACCACCGCTAAACCCCCGCCGCCCCCAACAACGACCCCGCCCCATAAGTAACCGCCATAGCCAGCGCCCCACCCGCCATGTTCCGCAGCACCGCCTGCCTCGGGGGTGCGGCCCCCAGTCGGGCGCTGCTCCAGCCCGTCAGGGCCAGTGCGATGAGTACCGACACGACCGTGACCGGGAGCCGCCAGGCCGGGGGCGGGAGGACGATCGCCAGGAGTGGGAGCAGTGCGCCCACCGTGAAGGCAACGAAGCTGGCGGCCGCCGCGTGCCAGGGGTTGGTGAGGTCCTCGGGGTCGATGCCGAGCTCCACGCGCGCGTGCGCGCGCAGTGCGTCGCGTTCGGTGAGCTGCTGGGCGGCTTCGCGGGCCACGTCCTCGGACAGGCCACGCGCGGCCAGCAGCTCCGTCAGTTCGGCCAGTTCCGCCTCCGGGTCCTCCCGTAGCTCCCGGCTTTCCTCGGCCAGCGCCGCCTCCTCGGAGTCGCGCTGCGTCGACACCGATACGTACTCCCCCGCCGCCATCGACATCGACCCGGCGAGCAGTCCGGCGAGGCCCGCCGTCAGGAGCGCGGACCGCTCGTCGGTCGCCCCGGCGACGCCGACGACGATGCCGGCGGTCGAGACGATGCCGTCGTTGGCCCCGAGCACCCCGGCGCGCAACCAGTTCAGGCGCGCGCCGAGGGCTCCCCCGTGGGCTTCGTCATGAGTCTGCGGAGTCTGCTGCTCGGTCACCCTGGGGAGGGTCTCACCCGTGGCGTCACCAGACGCGTACCGACCCGCCCGGCGCGAAGGCCGGACTCGTCGCGTCGGGCGGGATCTCGGTGAGGGGCTCATCCACCTCCGCCGCCAGCGGACCCGCCTTCGCCGCGATCCGGCCGAGGAGGGCGAGGTCGAAGCCGTACACGCGGGCGGCGTTCCCGCCCACCATGGCGGCGACCTCTTCCCTCGGCAGTCCGGCGTACGCGATGCGCAGGCCCTCGCGGGAGTACGGCGCCGTACCTTCGTCGTGGGGATAGTCGCTGCCCCACATGATCTTGTCGAGGCCGATCCGGTCGCGCAGCGGCACCTCGTGCGGGCGCATGAAGCTCGCGCCGACGTAGCAGTTGTCGCGCCAGACCTCGCCGGGGCTGCTGCCCATCGAGCCCGCCAGTCCCGCCCCGAATTTGGACTCCGCGGTGGAGGCGCGCGTCGCTGCCGCCACCAGACGGGAGTGGTAGTAGTCCAGCATGTCCAGCACGCCGGGGATCCAGCCCGATCCCTGTTCGGTGAGGACCAGCTTCAGGCCGGGGTGGCGGCGGAACGCCCCGCCGAACATCAGGTGCCACAGGGCCCGGTGCGAGAACCACGTCGTCTCCACCATGAAGACGGCGCGGGCGGCCGGTTCGTCGCCCAGCGGCGGGGACGCGGAGCCGCCGTGGTGGTTGACGGGTACGTCCAGCTCCTCGCAGACGGCCCAGATCGGGTCGTACGTCTGTGAGTAGAGCTCGGGTATGCCCGAACCCGGTGGTGCGCCGGGCAGCAGGATGCCCCCGGTGAGGCCTGCCGCTTTGGTGCGGCGGATCTCCCGTACCGCCTCGTCGGCGTCGTTGAGGAGGATCTGCGCGACGCCCGCCCGCCGTCCCGGCGCCGCGTCGCAGAAGTCCGCCAGCCACCGGTTGTGGGCGCGCAGGCCCGCCCAGCGCTGTTCGTACTCCGCCTTCGAGGGTGCGGGGGCCATCAGCGAGGCGCTGGGGAAGAAGGGCGGGATGGTGTTCGGGAAGACCACTTCCGCCACGATGCCGTCCGCCTCCAGTTCGGCCAGGCGGCGCGCGGAGTTCCAGTTGCGGTCGGCGGTGTCGGCGAGGAGGTCCTCGTACGGGTTGACGTACGTCGCCGCCCACGCGTCGAAGTCGTCGTGGTGGCGTTTCTCCAAGTACGGCTTGTAGTCGAGGAGGTCGGCGCCCGCGTGGCAGTCGGCGGAGATGACGGTGTACCGGTCGTCGTCGGTCATGGTGACACTCCCAGCACCGGGAAGTCGTGTCCGGTCAGCCAGTGGCGCCCCACCTCGCGCGACCTCGCCCACGACGCCTCGACGGCCCCCTGGTCGTCGGGCTGGCCGAGATCCCTTGGCGTCGGACCGATGCGGCGTGCGAGCGGGGCGAGTTTCGCCGTGTCGAAGCCGAAGACCTCGGCCGCGGCCAGGCCGAGGATGCGGCGGGTCTCGGTGACGGGGATGTCGTGGAAGGTTCGCTTCAGCCACGCGCGCGTGTCGGGCCAGGTGCCCTCGGGGTGCGGGAAGTCGCTGCCCCACAGGATGTTGTCGACGCCGATCTCGTAGCGCTGGGCGAGTTCGCGGCGCTTGGTGTTGGTGGCGCAGATGAAGACCTGCCGGTCCAGGTACTCGCTGGGCGGCCGCTTGAGTTCCGCGAAGGGGGAGAGTTTCTTTCCGCCGTGCGCGCCCAGGTACAGGCGGTCCATGAACCACAGCTGGTTCGGCAGCCACCAGCAGCCGGACTCGGCGACGCCGAACCTCAGCCCCGGATGGCGCTCGAAGACGCCCGACCAGAGCAGGAACCACAGCGGCCTGGCCGGCCACCACGTCACCTCGGAGACGTAGATGCCCAGGTGGTCGCCGTACTCGTGGCGCGGCGCGGCGCCCGAGTGGGTCACCACCGGCATGCCCGTCTCGGCCGCCGCCGCCCACACCGGGTCGTAACGGCGGTCGTGGTACGGCGGCCTGTCGACCCACATCGAGGGGATCATCAGCGCGCCCAGCCCGGACTCCTTGGCCCGGTGGATCTCCGCGACGGCCTTCTCCACCTCACCCGTGATGGGCAGGAGCGCCACGCCGCAGTGCCGTTCGGGGTTCTGCGCCACGAATTCGGCGAGCCACCGGTTGTGCGCCTGCGCGCCCGCCATGCCCAGGCGCGGGTCCTGGTCGCCGGAGAGGCCGAGGCCGACGCCGAAGGGCGCGGCGGTCCGGCTGTCGACGGCATCGGCGTCCGGGAAGACGACCTCGGCGGCCACTCCGTCGCCGTCGAGCTCTTTGAGGCGCTGGGCGGTGTCCCAGCCGCCGCGCAGGCCCTCCTCGTTGTCCTGGAACCACTTGGCGGCGAAGGCCTCGTTGCGTACGCCCAGGCGCGTCATCTCCTCACGGCGGGCGTCGCGCTGCCCGAGGAAGTCGTCGAAGTCGCGGTGGAAGGCGCTGTCCAGGTAGGGCCGGTACCGCTCGGTTGGCAGACCGGCGTGGCAGTCGGAGGAGATGATCAGGTACGGGTCGTTCTGTGCTGTCATCGCGTGTCCCCCTCAGTCGAGAATGAAGCTCTCCAGGTACGACGGATTGGCGCGGTCGAGCATCGACCGCGCCCGCGCGCGGATCTGCCGGTCGCTGTGCTCGCTCGCCGGCAGCATCCAGAAGCGGTCCGCGGTTATCCCCTCCACGACGGTCTCGGCGACGTACTCGACCGGCGTGAACTCGATCTCGTGCCCCGCCTCCCTCATCGCCGTCTCCCACTGCCCGAGACTGCGGTACGGCGTCTTGCGCGGCCGTTCCTTGGCCCAGCGCGGGGGCCGGTTCCTGTGTGACTCCCACAGCCCCGTACGGAGCATGTGCGGTCCCGGAAACAGCACCGACGCGCTCACGGGAACGTTCTCCGCCCGCAGGTGGGCGTACAGCGACTCGGTCATCGTCACGACGGCCGCCTTGGTGACGGCGTACACGGACGCGGTCGGCAGCGGGGCGATTCCGCCGTCCCCCGACGACGTATTGACGACGTGTCCGGGTTCGCCGCCGGCGATCATCCGGGGAACGAACGCCTGGATGCCGTGGAAGACGCCCCACACGTTGACCGCGAACGCCCACTTCCAGTCGTTCACCTCGTGCTCCCACATGCGGCCCTCCGCGCCGGAGCCGACCCCCGCGTTGTTGCACAGCACGTGCACCGCGCCGAAGGTGTCGTACGCCGCGTCGGCGAGCGCGGTGACGTCACCGCGCTCGCTGACGTCGACGACCCGTGCGAGCACCCGCGCGCCCTGCGCCCGGAGTCCTGACGCGGCCTTCTCCAGCGCCCCCTCCTCCACATCGGCGAGTACGACCTTGAGCCCCTCGGCGGCGAACCGGCGGGCCAGCGCGAGCCCGATGCCGCTCGCCGCGCCCGTGACCACCGCGACCTGCCCCTGCGCCAGCCGCATCAGACGCTCCCTTCCGGCGGGCCGTCGAGGATCTGCCACGGGTCGTCGTACCGCTGGTGGATGTACGGAAGGAGCGCCCGCCCGCTCACCCGCTCCACCACCCGTCCCTTCTGGTCGGTGGTCTTCTCGCCGATGGTGATCTCCACGACGCGGTGTACGGGCAGATCGGCGACCGGGTCGTACATCGACTCGCGCAGCACCACGTCGCCGGTGATCCGCTCCAGCTTGCGGACCTTCTCGTTGCGGACGCAGTGCACGAGGACCGGGTCGGCGTCGAAGCCCCGGCCGTCCACCGCGGGCAGGAACTTGTAGTAGAAGTCCACCTTCCGGTCCGGTCCGGGCAGCGGCAGCGGGCCCTCCACCGCGCCCCGTACCTCGACGAAGGCGATGCCGTGGCGGGCGAGCGCCGCCCGTACGACCGGGCCGTCGCGGTCGACGGTCACCTCGCCCAGCTTCTTCGGCTCGCCGAAGACCTCGCGGCCGCCGGTCAGGGCGCGTTCGTGGGTCATCGGCATGACGAGGGGGTACCAGCCGGTGACCCCGTCATGGACGGCGGCGACCGCCACCGAACCCGCGCCCAGCGGATAGCCCGGCAGCTCGACCTTGCTGATGGCGGCTCGTACGAACGGCCGCTCGGCGGGTTTGAGCGGTGGCGGCAGTACGGCGGCCACCGCGTCCGGGTCGCTCTCCCAGAGGGCCACCACACCGGTGGACCAGATGTCGGGGAGCTGGGAACTGGATGCGCGCGCCGCCGCGATCTCGGCCTCGGTCCGCGCGCCGTACCGTACGCGTGCCATGTCGTACCGCCCTTCGTCGGGAGGGAGGAACTCGGGAACCTGGAACTCCGGAACCTGGAACCCTGGGACCTGGAATCCTGTGGCCCTGGGACCTGTAACACTGTTACACCCGCGTCGATGAAGGGGAAAGAGCCGTGCGCGCACGGGATTTGGGGGCGCCATGCCACGCAGTACACGCACCGCACTGACCCGCGACGAGGTCCTGGACGCCGCCGCGGCTCTCGTCAAGCAGCACGGTCCGGCGTCGCTCACGATGCGCAAGCTCGCCGCCGAGCTCGGTACGGCGGTCACCTCGATCTACTGGCACGTCGGCAACCGCGAGTCGCTCCTCGACGCCCTCGTCGAGCGGACCGTCGAGGAGATGGGCGCCGTCCGCCCGGCCGGCCGCACCCCGGCCGCCCGCATCGTCTCCGTCGCCCGCGGTCTGCGCCGCGAGCTGCGCGAGCGCCCCCACCTGATCGCGATGGTCCACGAACGCGGCCTCACCGAGCGGATGTTCCTGCCCGCCCAGCAGGCCCTCGTCCACGAGGTGCACGCGGCGGGCCTGCGCGGCGCGCGGGCCGCCGAGGCCGTACGGGCCGTCCAGTTCCAGGTCGTCGGTTACGTCCTCGTCGAGCGCAACCGCGAACGCGCCCCCGTACAGCACCCGGGCGAGGAGGACCTGTGGGACGCGCAGACCGCCGAACACGACCCGGCCCTCGCCCGCGCTCTGGCCCGTCCCCCGGATCCCGAACGCCTCTTCGTCAACTCCGTGAGGGCTCTCGTGGACGGTCTGCTCCCCCGGGCGGGCGGGGCTGTCAGTGGGGGCCCGTATCCTCAGTGACCATGCTCGAAGACCAGCCGACAGCACCGACAGCAGCGCCGTGGCCGACCGCCTACCCGAAGGGGTACGCGGTCGTCGACGTGGAGACCACCGGGCTCGCGCGTGACGACCGGATAATCTCCGCTGCCGTCTACCGGCTGGACTACCGGGGGGACGTGGAGGACCACTGGTACACGCTCGTCAACCCGGAGCGCGATCCCGGCCCCGTTTGGATCCACGGCCTGACGAGCGATGTGCTCGTGGACGCCCCGCTGTTCCCGGACATCGCCGCCGAACTGTCCGAGCGGCTCGACGGCCGGGTGCTCGTCGCGCACAACGCGATGTTCGACTGGTCGATGATCGCCCGCGAGTACGCCCGCGCCGAGCGCACCGCGCCCGTCCAGCAGCGGCTGTGCACCATCGCACTCTCCAAGGAGCTGCGACTGCCGCTGCCCAACCACAAGCTGGAGTCGCTGGCCGCGCATTTCGGCGTCGTACAGCAGCGTGCGCACCATGCCCTCGACGACGCGCGGGTGCTGGCCGAGGCGTTCCGCCCGAGCCTGCACGCGGCGGCGCGGGGTGGCATGCGGCTGCCGCTGCTCGAATGCCTGCCGCTCACCGAGTGGTCGGACTCGCCCCCCGCACCACGGGTAGGCCACCAGGCGTCGTACCGGGGCGCGAG
This sequence comes from Streptomyces flavidovirens DSM 40150, assembly GCF_000429085.1. Classification (GTDB taxonomy): domain Bacteria; phylum Actinomycetota; class Actinomycetes; order Streptomycetales; family Streptomycetaceae; genus Streptomyces; species Streptomyces flavidovirens. Next base: position 48,456 of record NZ_AUBE01000021.1, read on the forward strand.
CGGGGGCAGCTGGCGCCCGTCACGCAGGCGGCCGGCGTGTCCGTACCCGAACCCCGGACGGTACGAACCGGGCAAACTGCTCAAGCAGGGCATGCGCGTGGCGTTTTCCGGCGACACGTCCGTGGACCGCGAGCTGCTGGAGGACCGCGCGATCGAGGCGGGCCTGCACATCGCGACGAGCGTGTCCCGACTCACGAGCCTGCTCGTCACCAACGACCCCGGCTCGACCACGTCCAAGACCGTCAAGGCCAAGTCCTTCGGCACCCCCGTCGTCGACGAGGCGGCCTTCACCCAGCTTCTGCGGGACGTCTCCCCGGCCGAGGGGTGAGGCGGGAAAGGCGAGTCGCGGCAGACGGGTGATTGGTACGCGACTCGCCCGCCGGCCACTCGCCCTTACGCCGCCCGCCGTCCCACCCTGTGGCGCATGGCACGTTGCGAGGTATGCGGAAACGACTACGGCATGTCCTTCGAAGTGCACGCGCAGGGCGCGGTGCACGTCTTCGACTGCTTCGCCTGCGCCATCCACCGGATGGCACCCATCTGCGAGCACTGCAGGGTCCAGATCCTGGGCCAGGGCGTGGAGGTGGAGGGCCGCTGGTTCTGCGGCGCTCACTGCGCACGCGCGGAAGGGAAGGTGGGCATCGTCGACAAGGTCTGAGGGCCCGCCTGCCGGATCGCCCCGGCGGGTGACCCACCCGCCGGGGACCACCGCGCGCCAGGTAACGTCAAGGACGTGTACCGCTTCCTGTTGTCCCGGCAGTGGGTGATCCTCACCCTCCTGATGCTCGTCCTCATCCCCACGATGGTCGAGCTGGGCTTCTGGCAGCTGCACCGGCACGAGCACCGGGTCGCGCAGAACAAGCTGATCTCCGCGAACCTCAGGGCGAAGCCCCTCCCCGTCGGTGACCTCACCTCCCCCGGACACACCGTGCCGCGCACCGACTACTGGCGCCGAGTGACCGCCACCGGTACGTACGACACCGCGCACGAAGTCGTCGTACGCCGCAGGACCGACGCGGACGACCAGGTCGGCTTCCACGTCCTGACCCCGCTGGTCATGGACGACGGCCGGGCCGTCCTCGTCAACCGCGGCTGGGTCCCGTTCGGCGCCGACCAGCAGGCGTTCCCCGAGGTCCCGGCCGCCCCCAAGGGCGAAGTCACCGTCACCGGACGCCTCAAGGCCGACGAGACGACGGCGGGCAGCGGCATCAAGGACCTGAGCGGTCTGCCGCCCCGGCAGATCATGCTGATCAACAGCGAGCAGCAGGCGAAGGCGCTCTCGCGGCCCGTCCTCGGCGGCTACATCGAGCAGACGGAGCCCGTCCCGGCGGGCCCCCGACCGCAGCTCGTGCCCGAGCCCGACGCCGGCTCGATCGGCCCGCACATGGCGTACGCCGTGCAGTGGTGGCTGTTCGCCGCCGCGGTGCCGGTCGGCTGGGTCGTTCTCGTACGCCGCGAACTGCGCGACCGCGCCGCCCGGGCCGAGGCCGGTGCGGGCGGCGCCGCCGAGGCCGAGCCGGCCACCGCCGACGCCTGAGCCGAGCCCACCGCCGACGCCTGCGCCGATGCCCACCGCTGACGCCTGCGCCGATGCCCTCGGTGGCACCGCCCCATGCCGCTTAATGCCACGTCCGTGCGGGAACACGAGTGTGCGTGACCCAACGCATCGAGGACTACGCGCTCATCGGGGACCTCCAGACGGCCGCGCTGGTGGGCAAGGACGGTTCCATCGACTGGCTCTGCCTGCCCCGCTTCGACTCGGCGGCCTGCTTCGCGGCGCTGCTCGGTGACGAGGAGAACGGCCATTGGCGCATGGCCCCGGCCGGCGCCGGGGCCTGCGGGCACCGCGCGTATCGCGGCAACAGCCTCATCCTGGAGTCGGTCTGGGAGACGCACTCCGGCTCGGTCAAGGTCACCGACTTCATGCCGCAGCGCGACAAGGCCCCCGATGTCGTACGGATCGTGGAGGGCCTGTCCGGCGAGGTGGCGATGCGCTCCACGCTCCGGCTGCGCTTCGACTACGGCAACATCGTGCCATGGGTGCGCCGCACGACCGGGCACCGAGTGGCGGTCGCGGGCCCCGACTCCGTCTGGCTGCGCACCGAGCCCGCGGACCAGGTGAAGACCTGGGGCCAGCAGTACACGACGTACTCGTCGTTCACCGTTGCCGAGGGCGAAAAGGTGGCATTCGTCCTGACTTGGCATCCGTCGCACGAGCCGCAGCCCTCCTTCACCGACCCGTACGAGGGACTGGAGCACAGCCTCCAGGACTGGGAGGACTGGGCCGCCCTCTGCTGCTACGAAGGCCCCTACCGCGAGGCGGTGCTGCGCTCCCTCATCACCCTCAAGGCGCTCACGTACGCCCCGACCGGCGGCATCGTCGCCGCCCCCACCACCTCGCTCCCGGAGGAGATCGGCGGCGTACGCAACTGGGACTACCGCTACTGCTGGCTGCGCGACTCCACCCTCACGCTCGGCGCGCTCGTCGCCGCCGGCTACATCGACGAGGCGGCGGCCTGGCGCGACTGGCTGCTGCGGGCGGTCGCGGGCGACCCGGCGGACCTCCAGATCATGTACGGCCTCGCCGGCGAGCGCCGGCTGCCCGAGACGGAACTGCCGTGGCTGAGCGGTTACGAGGGGTCCAAGCCCGTCCGCACCGGCAACGCGGCGGTCAATCAGCTCCAGCTCGATGTGTACGGAGAGGTCATCGACTCCCTCTATCTGGCCAGAGCCTGGGGCCTGCGCTCCAAACCGCACGCGTGGAACCTGCAGCTCAGCCTCCTGCGATTCCTGGAGTCCAACTGGCGCGAGCCGGACGAGGGCCTGTGGGAGGTCAGGGGGCCGCGCCGGCATTTCGTGCACTCGAAGGTGATGGCGTGGGTCGCGGCCGACCGGGCCGTACGGGCGCTGGAGGGCGACCCGACGCTGCGCGGCGACGCGGACCGGTGGCGGGCGATGCGCGACGAGGTGCACCGGGAGGTCTGCGAGAAGGGGTACGACCCCGAGCGCAACACCTTCACGCAGTACTACGGCTCCCGCGAGCTCGACGCCGCCACGCTCCTCATCCCCAGGGTCGGCTTCCTGCCGCCGGACGATCCGCGGGTCGTGGGGACGGTCGAGGCGGTACAGGCCGAGCTGACCCACGGCGGTTTCATCCGCCGCTACAGCACGGACGGCTTCACCGTCGACGGCCTGCCCGGCGACGAAGGGACGTTCCTGGCCTGCTCGTTCTGGCTCGTCGACGCGCTGCGGCTGACGGGACGGGTGAAGGAGGCGCGCGAGCTCTTCGAGCGGCTGCTGGCACTGCGCAACGACGTGGGTCTGCTCGCCGAGGAGTACGACCCGGCCACCGGGCGGCAGCTCGGGAACTTCCCCCAGGCATTCAGTCATATCGGACTTGTGGGGTCCGCGCTCGCTCTGGACGCGGAAGACGGGGCAGGATGGCCCCATGGATCTTGAACTGAAGGACCGGGTGTACGTCGTCACCGGAGCCAGCCGCGGGCTCGGCTTCGCGTCGGCGCAGCAGTTGACGGCGAACGGCGCGAAGGTCGTGGTGAGCGGCCGGGACGAGAAGGCGGTGGCCGACGCCGCCGCCGAGCTCGGTCCGGACGCGGTGGGTGTGGCCGCGGACAACGCCGACCCCGCGTCGGCGGAGCGCCTGATCGCCACTGCCCGGGCGCACTTCGGGCGCTTCGACGGCATCCTGATCAGCGTCGGCGGCCCGGCGCCGGGCGTCGCGGCCGACAACACGGACGAGCAGTGGCAGGCGGCCTTCGACTCCGTCTTCCTCGGTGCGGTACGTCTGGCCCGTGCGGCGGCGGCGGAGCTCTCCGAGGGCGGCGTCATCGGCTTCGTACTCTCCGGCTCGGTCCACGAACCCATCCACGGCCTCACCATCTCCAACGGCCTGCGGCCGGGGCTGGCCGGCTTCGCGAAGTCCCTGTCCGACGATCTGGGCCCGCGGGGCATCCGGGTCGTGGGCCTGCTGCCGGCCCGGATCGACACGGACCGGGTGCGGCAGCTGGACGCGCTGTCCGGCGACGCGGAGGCCGCTCGCGCGGCCAACGAGTCGCGCATTCCGCTGCGGCGCTACGGCAGGCCGGAGGAGTTCGGCAAGGCGGCGGCGTTCCTGCTGTCCCCGGCGGCGTCGTACCTGACGGGCATCATGCTCCCGGTCGACGGCGGAGCCCGCCACGGCTTCTGACCTCCCGACGCGCGCGGCCCCGCCGCATGGGGCGCTGCCCCAGGCCCCGCTCCTCAAACGCCGGAGGGGCTGGATGATGCCGCTGAGCGGGAAGGTGCCCCGCTGCGCGGGCAATTCCAGCCCGTCCTGCGTTTGAGGACACGCCCGAAGGGCGTCGGGGCCGGAGGCCAGGGCGCTTTCCAGCCGCGCCGACGGCGCCCGCCGCCTCAAGTCACGCGCCGTGCCCCATGCTTGACCTCCCGCAGGCGGACCTCCGCCGGGAGGGACTCCAAGCCCGCCGAGTTCCGCGCGTGGGCCAGTGCCCCGCGCGTCAGCCCGGACAGCGTTTCGGCCGGTTCCGCGTGGGGCGCGAGGAGCAGTGCGACGCGTGCGCGGGGCGCGTCGCGGCGGCCGGTCAGCGTCACGTGTGCCCGCTCCACCCCGTCCAGCGTCTGCGCCTCGCCCGCCAGCGCTTTCTCCAGCGCCCGTCCCCGCAGCACCGCGCCCTCGCCGTCACGGCTGTCCACCAGCACTTCGGCGAGCCGGTGCCGGCGCAGCTGGGCGAGCAGCCACCACATGGCCAGCAGGACCAGCACCGCGAGGACCGCGATGACGACCGGCCACCACCACCCGGCGTCCCGCCACCTCGTACGGTCCGCCTCGCTCAGCAGCACATCGTCGCGCCCGTCGAACGGCCACCACGACGGTACGGACATGCCGAGCCCGGTGGCGAGCACTCCTCCGCCGACGGCGAGCAGCACCAGGCCCGCGAGCCCGAGCAGGACACGGTTGACCTTCTTCGGCATCGCCCCGTCATCCCTTCTTGGCCGGCCGGCCGACGCGCACGGACAGACCCGGCCGCCCGGCCAGCCCGAGCCGCAGGATGGCGGCAGCGAGCACCGCGTCCAAGTCTTCGTGTACGTCGTCGAGTTCACGGAAGTGGGACACGGCCCGCACACGTACTCTGGACCGCCCCACCGCCACCCGTACGGACTGCACGCCGGACACCTCCATCGCGCGGTCGCGCAGCATCATCGCGGCGGCCCTGCGGTCGAGTCCGGCCCGTGTGTCGGCCGACGTACGCCGCATCGGCAGGATCGCGCGCAGCCCCGGCGTGACGGCGAAGAGCAGCAGCCACAGGCCGAGGGCGGCGGCGACACCCGCGCCGATCAGCACCCACACGTTGTCCAGGGGCCGCGTCGCGAGGCCGTCCGCCAGCTCGCGGCGCCACCGCATCGCGGGGTGGCCGGCCCGTACCGCCGCGATGTCGTACAGCATCAGTCCGGCGGCGCCGAGCACCACCAGGGCGACGAGCGCGGCCGGCACCCGGCGGGCGGACCAGAAGCGACCGGCTCGCCAGCCGTCCTCCTCTTCGAGGGTCGGCACCGGCTCGTACCCCGTGGCGGACGAGGAGTTGCCGAGCACGGGCGGTCCGGGGGAATCCGGTGGACCGGCCGCACCGGATGGCCAGGCCGAACCGGGTGTTCCCGCCGAGGCGGCTGCCCCGGCCGGAACAGGTGCCCCGGCGGAACCGGGCGGGGCCGGTGAACCGGGGGTGCCGGACGGCTCCTGCGCGCGTTCGATGATGGGAAGCCGCTGCGTGCGCCCGCTGTCGCCGATGTCACCCAGGTCGCCGGTATCGGGTTCGCTCATCGGATCCTCCCGCGCTTCGCGTGGAGTGCGTCAGCCGAGTGCAGCCGCTCGACGTGAACCGCCACCTCGGACACTTCCATTCCCGCCAACGTGCTCACCCCCTGCGCGACCTCACGGCGTACAGCGCCGCACTGACCGCCGATGTCGCCGGGGTAGCCGAGTTCGAGGACGACCCGTACCCGCGCCTTGTCGTGATGCACGGTCACCGTCGCGTGCGGCGCCTTGCCGCCCTCCGGCACCTTCCCGAGCGCCTCGCGCGCCGACTGCGCGGCGATCTTCGCGACGACCCGGTCGGCGATCCGGGTCGCGCCGCGCTCGGCGGCCTGGACCTGACCGGTGGCCATCGCGGGGGTCACCTCGGCCGGCCGCCGCGCTCACCCACGCGGAAGAAATCACCGGGTTCGAGGTCGCCGTCGGCGAACTTACCCACTACGAAGCCGATCGCGCCCAACGCCGCCACCAGCAGAAATGCTCCGAAGCCACCGAAATATCCGGCGAACCCGAGCGCCATACCGGCCACCAGGCCGACCACCGCCATGCTCATCCTGCTGCTCCCTCTACTGGAGACGTGGCTCCTGCTCTTCCTCTTCCTCGTCGGGCAGCTTCACATCGCTGACCGCGATATTGACTTCGACGACCTCAAGGCCCGTCATGCGTTCCACGGCCGAGACGACGTTCTCCCGGACCGCGCGGGCGACATCGGCGATCGATACGCCGTATTCGACGACGATCTCCAGGTCCAGAGCCGTCTGCACCTCGCCGACCTCGGCCTTGACGCCCCGGCTGACGGACTTCGCCCCGCCGGGCACCCGGTCGCGGACGGCCCCGAAGGTGCGGGAGAGGCCGCTGCCCATGGCATGCACGCCAACTACGTCGCGGGCCGCGAGACCGGCGATCTTCTCGACCACACCGTCGGCGATCGTCGTACGACCGCGGGAGGCCGGATCACCGCCGCCGCGCTTGGTGACGGAGGTCTTTTTCGCCTCCGCGCCCGGCGACCCCTTGTCGGGGTTGTCAGGCCGGTTTCGCTGCGTGGTGTCAGTCATGGCCGTTCGTCCCTTTCCGGGCGGTACTGGACTCCCCTGCCCACATTAGGTCCGGTTGCCCGATCTCGCGCCGGGGATGCGGCAGGCTGGAGCAATGGCACCTGATGGATTGACGCGGGCAGTACGGCGACGACTCGGTCTGGGCAGACTGCTGCCCCTGGGCGAGGCGTCGGACGGCGCGTGGCTTGCGGAGAAGGCGGCTGATTCGGTTCTGCGGCAGGCGGCGGCGGAGGTCGCCGGCCTCGGCGTCGGCGTGAGTCTGGGGCGGCTGCGTATCGGGCTCGCCGACCCGGACACGGCTGCCGAACCCGCCGTTCCGCCGCCGCCGGGCGCGCTGCCGCCCGGACCGCTGCGTATCGAGGCGGACTTCACGGCGACGGCGGTGGGCGAGCCGCTGCCCCACCGGGCGGAGCGGCTGCGCATCGCGCTGCGGGAGGCGGCCTCGGCGCGGCTGGGGCTCGCGGTGACGGCCGTGGACCTGCGAGTGACGCACCTGGTGGAAGCTGCCCAGGAACTTGTGGCGACCACTGGGCCGGACGAGGGAAACGGCGGCGAATACGACGATTCCTCGGACTCCTCACCACCGCAGCCGGTGGAAAGGCAGGAGGGGCCGGAGGAGAGCGGCCCAGTGGACCGGGCGGCGGCGGCCGCGGCGGCCGTCCCCGGCGTGGCCCGCCTGACCCGCACCCTCGGCGCCCCTGTCCAGCACACGGACGGCCACCTGCGGGTCGAACTGGCGACGGCGGCCGGCCACCGGGCGCTGGCGGTGGCCGTCGCCGTGCGCAGGGCGGTCGCGGCGTCCCAGGACGACCGGCCCACGGTGGCCGTCCTGGTGACCCGCGTGGAGTGAGCCGGCCAGCGGCATCGGCCGGCGCCCACGTGGCGCTGCGGCCGGCGCATCGGTCGGCGCCCAGGCTGTGGCTGCGGCCGACGCCCACGTGGCACTGCGGTCAGCGCTCCGTCGGCGCCCAGGTAGCGCTGCGGCGGGCGCATCGGCCGGCGCTGCGGCCGGTGCGTCAGTCGCCGAGGCCCGCGAGGTCGCGGAGCCTGCGGGCCTGGGCGGCGCGCTCCGCGACGCGCTGGTCCTCGTACGTACGCGAGGACGCACCCTGGAGCAGCGCCTTGGTCTCGATCACGGCGTCGCGCGGCGCGGACAGCAGTGCGCCCGCCAAGTCCCGTACCGCGCCGTCGAGTTCGTCACCGGGCACGACAAGGTTGGCCAGGCCGATACGCTCCGCCTCCGCCGCGTGGACAAAGCGCCCGGTGGCGCAGATCTCCAGCGCACGCGCGTAACCGACGAGGCCGGTGAGCGGATGCGTGCCGGTGAGGTCGGGGACGAGGCCGAGGCTGGTCTCGCGCATGGCGAACTGCACGTCCTCGGCGACGACGCGCAGGTCGCAGGCGAGGGCGAGCTGGAAACCGGCGCCGATGGCATGGCCCTGTACGGCGGCGATGGTGACGAGGTCGCTGCGCCGCCACCAGGTGAACGCCTCCTGGTATTCGGCGATGACCGCGTCGAGGTCTTCGTCGGAGCCACGTGCGAGATCAAGGAAGGAGGGCTCACCGTCGAAGCCCTCGGGGCTGAACGCCTGCCGGTCCAGGCCGGCGGAGAAGGACTTGCCCTCGCCGCGCAGCACCACGACCCGCACGCTGCCAGGAAGAGACCGTCCGGCTTCTGTCAACGCCCGCCACAGAGCGGGAGACTGGGCGTTGCGCTTTGCCGCATTGGTCAGGGTCACCGTGGCAACGGCGTCCTCGACGGTGAGTCGTACGCCGTCCTTGTCGAGCACAGAGTCGAGCGAAGCCATGTGGCGCCTCCGGTTCGGGTGGCAGTCGTGCGGTCAGTAAGTGACTGCACAGTAACCACCCGGACGATCCTGCGATCGACCGGGTGGCCACCGCCCAAAAACCGATGGGCCGGGCCCGCCCGAGGCGGTCAGGCCGTAGTGGCCTTCTTGCCTCGTGTCGCCCCGCCGCGTCCCCGCAGCGTGACGCCGGACTCGCTGAGCATCCGGTGTACGAATCCGTAGGAGCGGCCGGTCTCTTCGGCCAGCGCCCGGATGCTCGCACCGGAGTCGTACTTCTTCTTCAGGTCTGCCGCGAGCTTGTCGCGCGCGGCGCCGGTTACCCGGCTGCCCTTCTTCAGAGTCTCGGCCACCCGTGCCTCCTCAAGGAAGTGCGCTCTGGACTCTCATGATCACCCCTACCGGCCTTCCTGGCCACCCATTCGGCAAGGTCCGTACAACAACGTTTGCCGGAGAGGAACCGCCCGACGCAATCGGAACGCACAGTTCCGCAGCTTCACCGTTGTACGTTCGGACGAGGCCCGCAAGGAAAGGGCAGGTCAGCGCGGGCAGAGCGGCAGGGGAACGCAGAGGCCCGCCCCAGACGGGACGGGCCGCAATCCGGTGCATGACACGCCGGGGTACGAGAGCCACTCACTCAGATGAAGGATCACCCGTAAGCCGAATGATCCAGCTCGAGTGGATCGCTAGTGGATCGCGAGTGGATCAGGCCAGGGCGACGAGGTCCTTGTAGTCCGGACCCCACAGGTCCTCCACGCCGTCCGGCAGCAGAATGATCCGCTCCGGCTCCAGCGCGTCGACCGCTCCCTCGTCGTGGGTGACGAGGATGACCGCGCCCTTGTACGTGCGCAGGGCGCCGAGGATCTCCTCGCGGCTGGCCGGGTCGAGGTTGTTCGTCGGCTCGTCCAGGAGCAGGACGTTGGCGGACGAGACGACCAGGGTGGCCAGGGCGAGGCGGGTCTTCTCACCGCCGGAGAGGACTCCGGCCGGCTTGTCGACGTCGTCGCCGGTGAAGAGGAACGAGCCCAGCGTCTTGCGGACCGCGACGAGGTCGAGGTCGGGCGCCGCCGAGCGCATGTTCTCCAGTACCGAACGCTCCGGGTCGAGGGTCTCGTGCTCCTGGGCGTAGTACCCGAGCTTGAGGCCGTGGCCCGGAATGACTTCACCCGTGTCGGGCTTCTCCGCACCTCCGAGGAGACGCAGCAGGGTCGTCTTGCCGGCGCCGTTGAGGCCCAGGATGACGACGCGCGAGCCCTTGTCGATGGCCAGGTTGACGTCGGTGAAGATCTCCAGCGAGCCGTACGACTTCGACAGGCCCTCCGCCATGAGCGGGGTCTTGCCGCAGGGCGCGGGGTCCGGGAAGCGCAGCTTGGCGACCTTGTCAGAGACGCGTACCGCTTCGAGGCCGGAGAGCAGGCGCTCGGCGCGCTTGGCCATGTTCTGCGCGGCGACGGTCTTCGTCGCCTTGGCGCGCATCTTGTCGGCCTGGGAGTTGAGGGCGGAGGCCTTCTTCTCGGCGTTCTGACGCTCGCGCTTGCGGCGCTTCTCGTCGGCCTCGCGCTGCTGCTGGTAGAGCTTCCAGCCCATGTTGTAGACGTCGATCTGGGAGCGGTTGGCGTCCAGATAGAAGACCTTGTTGACGACCGTCTCGACGAGGTCGACATCGTGGGAGATCACGATGAAGCCGCCGCGGTACGTCTTGAGGTAGTCCCGGAGCCAGACGATCGAGTCGGCGTCGAGGTGGTTGGTCGGCTCGTCGAGGAGCAGGGTGTCGGCGTCCGAGAAGAGGATGCGGGCCAGCTCGACGCGGCGGCGCTGGCCGCCGGAGAGCGTGTGGAGGGGCTGGCCGAGGACGCGGTCGGGCAGACCGAGCGCGGCGGCGATGGTGGCGGCCTCGGCCTCGGCGGCGTAACCGCCCTTGGTGAGGAACTCCGTCTCCAGGCGCTCGTACTTCTTCATCGCCTTTTCGCGGGTGGCGCCCTGCCCGTTCGACATCCGCTCCTCGTTCTCGCGCATCTTGCGCAGGACCGAGTCGAGGTCGCGGGCGGAGAGGATGCGGTCGCGGGCGAGGACGTCGAGGTCGCCGGTGCGCGGGTCCTGCGGGAGGTAGCCGACCTCGCCGGAGCGGGTGATCGTGCCGCCGGCGGGGGTGCCTTCACCGGCGAGGCACTTGGTGAGGGTGGTCTTGCCCGCTCCGTTGCGGCCGACGAGGCCGATGCGGTCGCCCTTGGCGATACGGAAGGACGCGGACTCGATGAGGAGACGGGCGCCGGCGCGCAGCTCGATGCCGGAGGCGGTGATCAAGGTAAAACTCCAGGGCGGTGTGGACGGCGGAAGGGACGGGCGGAGACTTCTTCGACGCCGTCTAATGCACAAGGAGAGTTGCCATAGACCCAGTCTAACGGTCGCCCGCAACTACTTTTCTGGCGCGGGCTTTGTCGCCCCGCAGGGCGTTGCCGAGCGGTGTGCGATCGGGCACGATCCGGCCGAGACCGTCGAGGGCGATCAGTTCGGCGGTCCAGGAGGCGGCGGCGCCGCAGGGCTGCGCGACCAGCAGCGCGCCGCCGGTGCGGGCCGTGCGGCGCGCGTCGAAGACGCAGCCGGGCTCGGCGGGCAGCACCCAGCGCAGGTCGCCGTCCACGGTGCGGTACGCCGCGATGCGCTGCGGGGTGACGACGGCGAGCATGCCGGCGGCGGGGTCGAGGGGTTGCAGCACGCCGGAGGCGCGGGCCCGGGCGTCGGCCGACAGCCAGTGCGAGAGGCCGGGTACGGCGCGGTGCCAGCGGACCGTACGGCCGGTGGTGCGCGCGGTGTCGGTGACCAGGCCGTCGCTCCACAGGGTGAAGGCGTGGCCGGGCGCGGGCCGCAGGGCGAGGGGGCGGCGCCCGGCGCGGGTGTGCGTCCAGTGCCGCCGACCGCTCGGCTCGTCGTACGCCTCTACCGCCCCGCCTTTGATACGCAGGGCGGGGTCGGGGCGGGCCGCGGGGGTGTGGGCGGTGAGCCGGTCGCCGTACGGGGCGGGTCTGGCCTGGTGGGCGGCGGTGACCAGGGGCAGGGCGAGGGCCGCGGCGGCGAGGGTGAGCCCGATGCGCAGGGCGTGGCGGCGGCGGTCGCGGGGCCTGCGCGGGGGGCGGAAGCCGCTTGTGGCGCGCCGCGTTCGGGGGGTGGCGAAATCGCGGTCGCCACCGGCCGGGGCCGCCGCTGACGTGCTGGCAGTCACGATTCCCCCTTGCGGCGCCGCCCTTGGATCAGGCACAGAACGTAGCCGCGGGTGTCGGGGGCCGGGTGGCGGGCCCGGCCGACACGGCGGGCGGGGGCGGGCGCGTCCCCCGTTCGGCCCCGTTCCGGCCGCGGTGGCGTTGTCAGTGGCCGGTGCGAGACTGAGAGCCACGTCACACTCGACGAGAGGATGAGGTGATCGGCATGGCCGGCGCACCGAGCATTTACCCGACGGTTCTGTACAAGGACGCCAAAGCCGCCATCCGGCTGCTGAAGGATGCCTTCGGTTTCCGCGAGGTCGCTCTGTACGAGAGCGAGAGCGGTTACGTGGAGCACGCGGAGCTGGCGTACGGCAATGGCGCGGTGATGGTGGGGTCGCACGGCCGGGAAGGCGTCTTCGCCAAGGCGATGGCGGATGCGGGGCCGGTGGGTGTGTACGTGGTGGTGGACGACGTGGACGCGCATCACGCGCGGGCGGTGGAACACGGGGTGGAGATCCTGATGCCGCCGACCGACCAGCCCTACGGATCGCGGGACTACATGGCGCGGGACCCCGAGGGCAACCTCTGGAGCTTCGGCACGTACACCCCGGCGATCGGGGGCTGACGGGGCGAGTACGGGACGGGCCCCGCACCCCCGGACGACTCGTGGCGTGTCCTCGAACGCCGGACTGGTGGCCTTTCCGCCTGGGCGGCTTCAGGCCGTCCGGTGTCCGGCGTCCGGGGGCGGAAAGAGTCGCCCGCCCCGGCTTCGGCGCTACACGCCGCCCCTGTGGACCTGGAACGCCGCTCTGCGTACCGCCTTCGCCAGGGCGGGGTCAGGGTGGGCCGCTGCCAGGGCCACCAGGACCTGGACAGTGCGGGGGTGGCCGATCGCCTGTACTTCCTCCAGCAGCGCCGGCACGGTCGACTGCACGGCGGCATCCAGATGGCGTACGAGCAGCTGCGTCTCGCCGTGGTCCGCGACGGCCGCGGCCGTGTCCACCCACAGCCAGGTGGACTCCTCGCGGGTGAGGATCTCGTGGGCGTCCTCGGGGTCGGCGCCCTCGTACTCCGCAAGCCACAGCAGGGCATAGGGGCGCAGCGAGCTGTCGTCGGCCGCGGCCCGTACGCCGGACTCCGCCGGGGCGCCGACCACCCGCAGCGCCTCGAAGGCGAGTCCGCGCAGCAGCGCGTCCTCGCCGCGGGCGGCTTCGAGGAGCTCGGTGACGGCACTGGAGACGGTACGGGCGGCGAGCCAGGCCCGGTACTCGGCACGGGCGGGGCCCGGCGTCAGACGGGCGCAGCCGCGCAGCATGTCCTCGGCGGACTGCTCGATGTTCCCGGCGGGGCTCTGCGCCGCGACGCAGATCTGCTCCAGCTTGACCCACACCGCCCAGTTGCCGAGCGCGGTCAGGGTGGCGAGTCCGGGACCGAGGGTCAGGGCGCCGACGGCGGCCTGGCCTTCCAGGGCCCAGTCGAGGAGGAGGGGGAGGGATGCGGCAGGGGTGGCGGGCGTGGTGGCCGGTTCCGGGAGCGGCTGCGGGCCGTACGGGACCTCGCAGCGCTCTTCGCGCAGCTCGGCGACGCGCTGTTCGAGCAGGTCGAGCAGGGCCGGTACCTGCACAGGACCGGCCGAGAGCTGAAGGAGGGAGAGCACTTGGGGGACGGCTTCCACGACCTCGGCGACGGCGGTGGCGGGGATGCCGTCGGGCGCGGGGTGGACGATCGACCACGCGTCGAAGAGGGCGACCCAGCCGCGCAGTACGGCCGCGTCGTCACGGTCCCAGGCGCGCAGTCGCCAGCCGGGCCGGGTGCGGTCGCCGTGGAGTTCGATCAGGCCGGCGAGCCTGGCCCTGTCCCAGCCCGCGCGGACCTGGGGCGGAGTCAGGTCGAGGTCCGCGGAAGCCCGTTGGACTGCCGCGGCGGAGAGCGCGCCGTCCGGGCCGGGCTCGACGTGGGACTTTCCGCCGCGCGGCGACGGGGAGGCCCAGCGTGCGACGCGGACGGCGTCGGCGAGTACGGCCCTGGCCTGTCGGGCCAGTTCCGCGGGGGGCGGGGTGCCCTCGGGGGGCCTCGGGGCCGGGCGGGTACGCCGGTTCGTCACGGCCTGGTGTCCGCCCTGAGGAGTCAGGGGGAGGGCAGCCGCGAGGGGTCGCGGGCGGACAAGTCGGAGCCTGGAGTCGCGCGGGGTACGGGACGTCACGGAGAGCAGTCTCGCCGGTGACGCCCCGAAAGCCCAAACGGAATCGAACTCGCCGTTCGTGGACGCCACCTGGCCGGAACCTTTCCCCGCCGGGCGGGCCGGATATTCCGGACGCGGCCGGGGCTCCGGGCTACATCAAGGGGGTCAGGAAGCGGCGCAGAACCTCTTCGTACCTGGCCGGGTCGGCGTTCCACATGGCCGCGTGCGGGGCGTGCGGAACGGGGTGGAGGACGACCAGACCGGGGAGCCTCCCGGCCAGCTCCCGCGAAGGGTGCCACGGGGCCACGGTGTCGTCCGGGCCGTGGAGGATCAGCGTGGGTACGCGCAGCCCGCCCTCGCCGGCCGCTTCGCGCAGGCGGTCGCCGTGCACGCCTGTGCGGCCCTGCACGGCCCGGACGGCGAGCGGGAGGAGCACGCCCGGCGTGCGGCGGGCGACGGCCAGGGCCCGCACCGTGGCCTCCCAGTCGAGGACCGGGGAGTCGAGTACGAGGCCGCTGACGCGGTCGCGGAGCGGGGAGTGCACCGCGGCGTGCACGGCCATGGCCCCGCCGGTGGACCAGCCGTGCAGGATGACGCGCTCGGCGCCGCTTCGGACGGCGTGGCGGATGGCGGCGTCCACGTCGCGCCACTCCGAGTCGCCGAGGTGGCCGAGGCCGTCCGGCGGCCTGGGGGCGCCGACGTCGCCCCGGTAGGCGAGGCCGAGGACCGGGAGGTGCTGGGCCCGCAGGAAGGGAATGAGGTTCATGCAGTGTTCCCGCGTGGTGCCGAGGCCGTGCACGGTGATGACCCAGGTGCTGCGGGCCCCCGGCAGGAACCAGGCGGGCAGTGAGCCGAGTTCACCGGGCACGTCCACGTCGGTGTGTGCGATGCCGAGTGCGGTGCGCGGATCGCCGGCGTACAGCTGCGGGGTGAGCCGCACCCTGGCGCCGGCGGCGAGTGTGCCGTGGCTGACGCGTTCCAGGCCGCGTACGACGGTGTCGGCGGTGTGCGGCGCGTTCTCGACGACGGGCCCGACGACCGCGTGGACGCCGGGGCCCTCGATGCCGTACGTGCCGGGGCGCAGGGAGGCCAGGCAGCGCGTCAGGGTGATCCGGCCCGCCGCGGTGGCGTGCACGGTGAGCCAGGGGTCGCCGGGCAGCGGCCGGCCGGCCGACGCCTTGAGCGCGGCGTCGCCGGCGTAACGGCCGATCACGACCGCTGCCGCACCGGCGCCGATGAGTGTGGTGACGGCCGCTGCCGTCGCTGTAGCCGGGCGCACCGCTCCAGTGTCCGCATCCGCGGGGCGCGGGGCCAGTGGGCGGGGGCCGGACGGCTCCTTCGGCGGAGCTTCGTGGCGGGGCGTCAGCTTTCAGCCGCGCTGGCCGTACCCCTTCAGTTTTTCCTGTACTTCGTGGAGCTGGGCCTCGGAGAGCAGGGACGGCTCACGGCCCGGCACCGAGCTCGCGGTGAGCCAGAGCCTGCACATCCATTCAAGCTGCGCGGTGCGGTCGTAGGCCTGGTCGAGCGTGTCTCCGTAGGTCACCGTGCCGTGGTTGCGCAGCAGGCAGCCCGAGCGGTCGCGCAGGGCCAGGAGCATGTTCTCGGCCAACTCCCGCGATCCGTACGTCGCGTACGCGGCCGTGCGGACGGGGCCGCCGAGGGCCGCGGTCATGTAGTGCACGAGGGGCAGCTCGGGCACGAGGGTAGAGACGGCGGTGGCGTGCACGGCGTGGGTGTGGACGACGGCCGCCGCGCCGGTGCTGCGGTAAACCGCGAGGTGCATCGGGAGCTCGCTGGTGGGGCTGAGCCTGCCCAGTCGCTGCTGCCCGTCGAGGTCGACGGCGACGGCGTCCTCCGGTCGCAGCCGGTCGTACGGAACTCCGCTCGGGGTGACGAGGACGAGGTCGCCGACGCGTACGGAGACATTGCCGGAGGTGCCGACGACCAGCCCTTCGCGCACTGTCCTGCGGGCCGTGGCCACCAGGTCGTCCCAGGCCTGTTCGATCGCGTCCTGCCGCCGCTGTTCGGTCATGGGGTCAGATCCTGCCAGCGGGAGCGGGGCACTGTGGTGCGGATCCGGCCGTTCGACAGCGGCAGCGGGTGCCTGCGGGGTGACCAGAATCTCTTCAACGGGTGCGCGAGCCGGATCGAGAGGTCCGATAGGGGCCGGCGGGCCCCGGAATGCCGGGTTCGGCGTCGTTCCGGCCACAAACGGAACGGCGGCGACGCGCTTCGGGTCACCGCTCCGCCCGACCCAGTTCACCTTCCGTTCACTCAGGTTGCCTACGTTCCACGAGCCACTGACGTCAAACGATTGCCTGGGTAAATGGAACACATCACCTTGCTGCTCGCGATTGTGATCGTGACAGCTCTAGTGTTCGATTTCACGAACGGTTTCCACGACACCGCCAACGCGATGGCGACCACCATCTCGACCGGTGCCCTGAAGCCCAAGACGGCGGTGGCCATGTCCGCCGTGCTCAACCTGGTCGGCGCGTTCCTGTCGGTGGAGGTCGCCAAAACGATCTCCAGCGGCATCGTGACCGAAGAGGGCATAACGCCCGAAGTGATCTTTGCGGCGCTGGTCGGCGCCATCCTCTGGAACCTGCTGACCTGGCTGATCGGCCTGCCGTCCAGTTCCTCCCACGCCCTCATGGGCGGCCTGATCGGTGCCACCATCGCCTCGGTCGGCGTCAGTGGTGTCAACGGCGGCACCGTGGTCACCAAGGTCCTGATCCCCGCGATCGCCGCCCCGCTCGTCGCCGGCCTCGCCGCGTACCTCGCCTCCCGGCTGACGTACCGCATCGGCCGCAACGCCGACCCGAAGGCCACCGCGAAGGGCTACCGCGCCGGCCAGATCACCTCGGCGGGCCTGGTCTCCCTGGCCCACGGCACGAACGACGCTCAGAAGACCATGGGCATCATCACGCTGGCGCTCGTCGCCGGCGGTGTCCTCGCTCCCGGCTCCAACCCCCCGATGTGGGTCATCATGTCCGCCGGCATCGCGATCGCGCTGGGCACGTACCTCGGCGGCTGGCGCATCATCCGCACCATGGGCAAGGGCCTCACCGACCTCCAGCCGCAGCAGGGCTTCGCCGCCCAGACCAGCGCGGCCAGCGTCATCCTCGCCTCCTCCAACCTCGGCTTCTCCCTGTCGACCACCCACTCGTGCTCCGGCGCCGTGATGGGCGCGGGCCTGGGCCGCAAGGGCGGCGTGGTCCGCTGGTCCACCGCCACCCGGATGTTCGTCGCCTGGGGTCTGACGCTGCCGGCCGCCGGTCTGGTCGCCGCGGGGTCCGAGTTCGTGACCAAGCAGGGCGACTGGGGTGTCGCGGCCGTCGCGGCCTTCCTCATCGGCTCCTGCGTCGCGATCTGGTTCATCTCCCGCCGCCAGGTGGTCGACCACACCAACGTCAACGACGTGGAAGCGGAGGCCGAGCCCGCGGGTGTCGTGACCACCGCCATGGCGGCCGTCACCGTGCCGCCCACGGCCGCCGCCCTCGCCGCCGACGACCTCAAGACCACCATCCCGGCCCCGGCCGGCAGCTCCGCGGAGCCGGTCAGCCCGGCCGCGGTGTAAGGACAGGGACACAGCAGCATGAAGATCGACTGGGCAGCTCTCGGCTCCGTGTTCGGCGTGAGCCTCGTGGTCACCGTCGCACTGGTGGGCCTGTTCACCCTCGGCATCGTGGCTCTCTCCAAGCAGGAGAGCGCCTCCGCGCAGGGCGGCGGCTCCGCCGTCGCGGCCCGCACCGGCGCGTACGCCTGCTTCGCGCTGTGCGCGGCGGCCGTGGCGTACGGGATCTACCTGATCGTCGTCTGACGCGCCGGCCCGACTCCACCCAAATCGTCACAGAGACCGCCCCGCCTCCGGCCTTCCACAGCCGGCGGCGGGGCGGTCTCTGTGTGCCTCAGCACACTCTCCCGTCGCAGGTCAACGGCAAGTTGACGGCGTTCGCGGAGCGTGGTGGACTGCCGGAGCCGAATACGGCGGCACGAGAGGAAGCCCGGTGCGAATCCGGCGCGGTCCCGCCACTGTGACCGGGGAAGACGAAGAGGTCCCCGGAAGCCAGGAACTCTCACCGCCGGTCACGTCGAACCAGGGCGCGGACCCTGAGTGAGGACATACCGCCATGCCTGGCTGCCGTTCAGTCATTCCTGTGAGTACGAGTACGACAGTGCTTCGAGGCGCATCGGCCTGCTGAGCCATGCGTGCCGATCGCATCTTCGCGTACGGCGCCTCCGCCGGCCTGATCGGCGACCTCGTTCTCGGTGATCCCCGCCGTGGACACCCGGTCGCCGCGTTCGGGCGGGCCGCGGGCGCCGTCGAGTCCCTGCTGTGGCGTGACCACCGCGGGTGGGGCGCGGCGCACACCCTGGTGTGCGCCGGAGGCGCCGCCGGCGCCGCCGCGCTTGCTTCCCGTGCCGTACGCCGCTCCCCCGCCGCCGCCGTGGCGCTGACCGCCGCCGCCACCTGGGCCGTCGTCGGCGGTACGTCGCTGGGCCGCGAGGCCCGTGCCGTGGGCAGCGCCCTGGAGGCCGGGGACATCGAGGTGGCCCGCGAACGCCTCCCCCACCTGTGCGGGCGCGACCCGCAGTCGCTGGACGCCCAGCAGATCGCCCGCGCCGTCGTCGAGTCCGTCGCCGAGAACACCTCGGACGCGGTCGTCGGCGCGCTGGTGTGGGGTGCCGTGGGCGGGGTGCCGGGGCTCGTGGCCTTCCGCGCCATCAACACACTCGACGCGATGGTCGGGCACAAATCGCCCAAATACCGCCGGTACGGCTGGGCTTCCGCCCGCCTCGACGACGTGGCCGGCTGGCCGGGAGCGCGGCTGACGGCCGCCCTCACGGCGGTCGCGGCCGTCTCCGGTGGCGACCCGCGCGGTGCGGTGCGGGCCTGGCGTGCGGACGCCGCCAAGCATCCGAGTCCCAACGCGGGCCCTGTGGAGGCAGCCTTCGCGGGCGCGCTCGGCGTACGGCTCGGCGGAACACTCTCGTACGCGGGCCGCGTCGAGCACCGGCCCGTGCTCAACGCCGCCGGCCGGCCCGTCGGCGTACCGGACATCGAGCGGGCGGCGCGCCTGTCGCGGCGCGTCGGCGCGCTGGCTCTGGTGACGGCGGTGGCGGGACGGCTGGCTTTCGGCGCGCTGCGACGCGCCGCGGGTACCGAAGGCATACGTACCGGGAAGGGGCGCGCGTGAGCGGTTCACTGGGGGGCGGTCTCCTCGTCGCGGGGACCACGTCCGACGCGGGCAAGAGCGTCGTGACGGCCGGCATCTGCCGGTGGCTCGTACGCAAGGGTGTGAAGGTCGCGCCGTTCAAGGCGCAGAACATGTCGCTGAACTCGTTCGTGACGCGCGAGGGCGCGGAGATCGGGCGGGCGCAGGCCATGCAGGCGCAGGCCGCGCGCGTGGAGCCGACGGCGCTCATGAACCCCGTACTGCTCAAGCCGGGCAGTGACCGCAGCAGCCAGGTGGTGCTGATGGGGAAGCCGGTTGGCGAGATGAGTGCCCGCGGCTACCACGGGGGCAGGCAGGAAGCGCTGCTCGGGACCGTCACGGACTGTCTGCGGGAGTTGCGGGGCACGTATGACGCCGTGATCTGCGAGGGGGCGGGAAGTCCGGCCGAGATCAATCTGCGGCGTACCGACATCGTGAACATGGGCATCGCGCGAGCGGCCCGGTTCCCGGTGGTCGTCGTCGGCGACATCGACCGGGGCGGGGTCTTCGCCTCCTTCTTCGGTACGACGGCGCTGCTCAGCCGGGAGGACCAGGAACTGGTGGCCGGCTATCTGGTCAACAAGTTCCGCGGTGATGTGTCACTCCTCGAACCCGGGCTCGACATGCTGGAAGGGCTGACGGGGCGGCGTACGTACGGTGTGCTGCCCTTCGCGCACGGGCTCGGCATCGACGAGGAGGACGGGCTGCGGGTCTCCCTGCGCGGCGCCGTACGGGAGTCCGTGGTCGCGCCGCCGGTCGGGGAGGACGTGCTGCGGGTCGCCGTGTGCGCCGTGCCGCTGATGTCGAACTTCACGGACGTGGACGCGCTGGCCGCCGAACCGGGCGTCGTCGTGCGGTTCGTGGACCGGGCCGAGGAGCTCGTCGACGCTGATCTGGTGATCGTGCCGGGCACGCGCGGGACCGTGAAGGCCCTGGAGTGGCTGCGCGAGCGCGGGCTGGCCGGCGCGCTGGCGCGGCGGGCGGCGGAAGGCCGTCCCGTGCTGGGCGTCTGCGGCGGCTTCCAACTGCTGGGCGAGCGCATCGAGGACGACGTCGAGTCGAAGGCCGGGAGCGTGGACGGGCTCGGACTGCTGCCGGTACGCGTGCGGTTCGCCGTCGAGAAGACGCTGGCGCGGCCGGTCGGCAGTGCGCTGGGCGAGCCCGTCGAAGGGTACGAGATCCATCACGGGGTCGCCGAAGTGCTGGACGGCGACGCGTTCATCTCTGATGACAATGGACACAGCCTGGACGGCTGCCGGGTGGGGTCGGTCTGGGGCACCCACTGGCACGGTTCGCTGGAGAGCGACGCGTTCCGGCGCGCGTTCCTGCGCGAGGTGGCCGCCGCCGCGGGCCGCCGCTTCGTACCGGCACCGGACACCTCGTTCGAGGCGCTGCGCGAGGAGCAGCTCGACCGCCTCGGCGACCTCATCGAAGAACACGCGGATACGGACGCGCTGCTGCGGCTCATCGAGTCGGGCGCGCCCTCAGGACTTCCCTTCATCGCACCTGGAGCGCCCGCATGAGCACTGAGCCCGTCAGCACCGAGAACACCGTGCTGTTGTTGTCCACCGCCGATACGGACCTGCTGGCCGCCCGCGCCTCCGGTGCCCCGTACCGCATCGGCAACCCCACCCGTATCGACGCGGCGGCCGAGCTGCCCGCGCTGATCGAGGGTGCCTCTGTCGCCGTCGTGCGGCTGCTCGGCGGCAAGCGCGCCTGGGAGGACGGGCTCGCCGTCCTCAAGGCCTCCGGGATCCCGACCGTGCTGCTGGGCGGTGAGACCGTGCCCGACGCCGAGCTGATGGCCGAGTCGTCCGTACCGGCCGGAGTCGTCGCAGAGGCGCTGCGCTACCTCGTCGAGGGCGGGCCCGGCAACCTCGTCGAGCTGGCCAGGTTCCTGTCCGACACCGTGCTGCTCACGGGTGTCGGCTTCGCCGAGCCGCAGAAGATGCCCGAGTGGGGCGTACACGGCACGCGGGCGTACGACGGGGACCGCCCGACGGTCGGCGTGCTCTTCTACCGCGCGCACGAGCTGTCCGGGAACACATCGTTCGTCGACGTACTGTGCGACCGGATCGAGGCGCAGGGCGCCAACGCCCTCCCGGTGTACTGCGGTTCGCTGCGCAGCGCCGACCCCGAGCTGTACGAGGAGCTCGGCAAGGCCGACGCGCTGATCGCCACGGTCCTGGCGGCGGGCGGCACGCGTGCCAGTGACGCCTCGGCCGGTGGTGACGACGAGGCGTGGGACATCGGCGCGCTGGCCGACCTCGACGTGCCCGTGCTGCAAGGCCTCTGCCTTACGTCGTCGCGCGCCACCTGGGAGGCGTCCGACGCGGCGCTTTCACCCATGGACGCGGCGATGCAGGTCGCCATCCCCGAATTCGACGGGCGGCTCATCACCGTCCCGTTCTCCTTCAAGGAGCAGGGCGAGGGTGACGTACCGGTGTACGTCGCGGACCCCGAGCGTGCCGCGCGGGTCGCCGGTATCGCCGTACGGCACGCCAGGCTGGCCCACAAGCCGAACAAGGACAAGCGCCTCGCGCTCGTCTTCACGGCGTACCCCACGAAGCACTCGCGGGTCGGCAACGCGGTGGGCCTCGACACCCCCGCTTCCGCGATCCGCGTGCTGGACGCCCTGCGCGACGCGGGTTACGCGGTCGAGGGCCACCCCGACAACGGCGACGAGCTGATCCACCGGCTCATCAACGCCGGTGGCCACGACGTGGAATGGCTGACCGAGGAGCAGCTCGCGGCCGCGCCCGCGCGCGCGCCGCTCGCTGACTACCAGGCGTGGTTCGACAAGCTGGAGCCCGAGCTGCGCGACGGGATGCTGGAGCACTGGGGCGAGGCGCCGGGGCAGTTGTACGTCGACGGCGACGAGATCGTGCTGGCGTCGCTCCAGTTCGGCAATGTCGTCGTGATGATCCAGCCGCCGCGCGGCTTCGGTGAGAACCCGATCGCGATCTACCATGACCCGGACATGCCGCCGTCGCACCACTACATGGCGGCGTACCGGTGGCTGGAGAACAGTTTCGGTGCGGACGCGATCGTGCATATGGGCAAGCACGGGACGATGGAGTGGCTGCCGGGCAAGGGCCTCGGCCTCTCGGCGGGGTGCGGGCCGGACGCCGTGCTGGGCGAGCTGCCGCTGATCTACCCGTTCATCGTCAACGACCCCGGTGAGGGTACGCAGGCCAAGCGGCGCGGGCACGCCACGGTCGTGGACCACCTGGTGCCGCCGATGGCGCGTGCGGACACGTACGGGGACCTGGCGAAGCTGGAGCAGTTGCTGGACGAGTACGCGCTGGTGAGCGATCTCGACCCGGCGAAGGCGCCGGCGGTGCGGGCGCAGATCTGGACGCTGGTGACGGCGGCACAACTGCACCACGACCTGCATCTGGACGAGCAGCCGGACGACGACGACTTCGACGAGTTCGTCATGCACATCGACGGCTACCTGTGCGAGATTAAGGACGTACAGATCCGCGACGGTCTGCACATTCTGGGCGGCGGTCCGGAGGCCGAGGCCCGGGTGAACCTCGTGCTGGCGGTACTGCGCGCCTCGCAGGTGTGGGGCGGGAAGGCCAACGCGCTTCCGGGGCTGCGGGCCTGCCTGGCCGAGCACTTCGGGCTGGTCGAGAAGGAGCTGCTGGGCGAGCCCGGTGCGGCGGTCAAGGTGCCGGACGGGCTGACCGCGCTGGTGGACGGCCCGGCGCGGACCGGCGCCGACGCGATCGACCTGCTTGAGCAGCTCTGCCGGCGACTCGCGGAGGGCATGGAGGAGCGGCGCTGGGACGCGGCGGAGGCCGCCGGCCTGGTGGGCGAGGTGCTGGGCGTCGGACTGCCGGACGCCGAGGCCGTGTTGCGGTTCGCGTGCGACGAGGTCGTGCCGAGGCTGGCCCGTACGACGGACGAGATCGGCAACATCCTGCACGCGCTGGACGGCGGTTACGTACCGGCCGGGCCTTCGGGGTCGCCGACGCGCGGCCTGGTCAACGTCCTGCCGACCGGGCGCAACTTCTACTCCGTCGACCCCAAGGCGATCCCGTCGCGGCTGTCGTGGGAGGTCGGGCAGGCGCTCGCGGACTCGCTGGTGGCGCGGTACCTGACGGACACCGGTGACTACCCGAAGTCCGTTGGCCTGACGGTCTGGGGTACGTCCGCGATGCGCACCCAGGGCGACGACATCGCGGAGATCCTGGCGCTGCTGGGCTGCCGCCCGGTGTGGGACGACGCTTCGCGGCGGGTGACCGGCTTCGAGATCGTGCCGCTGGACGAGCTGGGGCGGCCGCGTATTGACGTGACGGTACGGATCTCCGGGTTCTTCCGGGACGCGTTCCCGCACGTGGTGGGGCTCATCGACGACGCGGTACGGGCCGTTGCGGAACTGGACGAGCCCGCCGACCGCAACTTCGTACGGGCGCACGCGGACGAGGACACCGCCGAACACGGCGACCGGCGGCGGGCCACGGCTCGCATCTTCGGGTCGAAGCCGGGGGCTTACGGCGCGGGTCTGCTGCCGCTGATCGACGCGCGGAACTGGCGCAGCGATGCGGATCTGGCCGAGGTGTACGCGGTGTGGGGCGGTTACGCGTACGGGCGTGGGCTGGAGGGGAAGGCGGCGCGCGGCGACATGGAGACGGCGTTCCGGCGGATCGCCGTGGCCGCGAAGAACGTCGATACCCGCGAGCACGACCTGGTCGACGCGGACGACTACTTCCAGTACCACGGCGGCATGGTCGCCATGGTGCGGCACCTGACGGGCGAGTCGCCCGAGGCGTATGTGGGTGACAGCGCGACGCCGGACCAGGTGAAGACCCGGACGCTGGGTGAGGAGACGCACCGGGTGTTCCGCGCGCGGGTGGTCAACCCGCGCTGGATGGCGGCCATGCGCAGGCACGGCTACAAGGGCGCCTTCGAGATGGCCGCCACGGTGGACTACCTGTTCGGGTACGACGCGACGGCGGGGGTGGTCGACGACTGGATGTACGAGAAGTTGTCGAGCGAGTACGTCTTCGACCCGGAGAACCGGGACTTCATGACGAAGTCCAACCCGTGGGCCCTTCGCGGGATCACGGAGCGGTTGCTGGAGGCGGCCGAGCGCGGGCTGTGGGCCGAGCCGGACGCCGAGACGCTGGAGCGGTTGCGCGCGACGTACCTGGAGCTCGAAGGCGACTTGGAAGGGGACGACGCGTGAGCGGGCGCGAAGTCGTTCCGGGTGCCCTGAACCAGCTTGAAGTGGAGGCTTCCTCTTGAGTACGCCGTACCCCTTTACCGCCATCGTCGGGCAGGACGACCTGCGGCTCGGACTGCTGCTGAACGCCGTCTCGCCCGCCGTCGGCGGTGTGCTCGTGCGCGGCGAGAAGGGCACCGCCAAGTCGACCGCGGTGCGCGCCCTCGCGGCGCTGATGCCCGAGGTGGCCGTGGTCGCCGGGTGCCGGTTCTCCTGCGATCCGGGCTCACCCGACCCAGCGTGTCCGGACGGGCCGCACGAGGCCGGGGGCGGAGTGTCGCGCCCCGCGCGGACGGTCGAGCTGCCCGTCGGCGCCTCCGAGGACCGGCTCGTCGGTGCGCTCGACATCGAGCGGGCGCTGGCCGAGGGCGTCAAGGCGTTCGAGCCGGGGCTCCTGGCCGACGCGCATCGCGGGATTCTGTACGTCGACGAGGTCAACCTGCTGCATGACCATCTCGTCGACCTGCTGCTCGACGCCGCCGCCATGGGCGCCTCGTACGTCGAGCGCGAAGGCGTGTCCGTGCGGCACGCCGCCCGCTTCCTGCTCGTCGGGACCATGAACCCCGAAGAGGGCGAGCTGCGCCCGCAGTTGCTGGACCGGTTCGGGCTGACCGTGGAGGTGGCCGCCTCCCGTGAGACCGATCAGCGGGTCGAGGTGGTGCGCCGCAGGCTCGCGTACGACGACGATCCCGCCGCCTTCGCCGCCAAGTGGGCCGGTGAGGAGGCCGCGCTGCGCGCCCGGATCGTGGCCGCGCGGGCGCTGCTGCCCGAGGTACGGCTCGGGGACGGGGCGTTGCGGCAGATCGCCGCCACCTGTGCGGCCTTCGAGGTCGACGGGATGCGGGCCGACATCGTGATGGCCCGTACGGCGACCGCGCTGGCGGCCTGGGCCGGGCGTACCGACGTACTCGCCGAGGACGTACGGCAGGCCGCGCTGCTCGCGCTTCCGCACCGGCGCCGGCGCAACCCCTTCGACGCGCCGGGGCTGGACGAGGACAAGCTCGACGACACGCTGGAGCAGAACAGCGGGTCCGACGACGAGGACCCGGACACGGACCCGGACGGCCCCGGCGGGGGCGGACAGCCGCCGCAGGGGGACGACGGCGACGGTTCACCGCCCGACTCCGCGGATCAGCCCGGTGAGGCGGAGCCCGAGCCCGAGGCCGGTGAGGGGCAGCGGGCTCCCGCCGGGTCGGGGGGCGAGCAGGCCGCCGCGCGGGCCGGGGAGCCGTTTCGTACGAAGATGCTGAGCGTGCCGGGTCTGGGTGAGGGGGCGGCGGGGCGCCGTTCCCGTGCCCGTACCGAGCACGGTCGTACGACAGGGGCCCGCCGGCCGCAGGGGGCGCTCACCAAGCTTCATCTCGCGGCGACCGTTCAGGCCGCCGCGCCGCATCAGCGGGCGCGTGGGCGCAGTGGGCGCGGTCTTGTGGTGCGGCGGGACGATCTGCGGCAGGCGACGCGGGAGGGGCGCGAGGGGAACCTCGTGCTGTTCGTCGTGGACGCTTCCGGGTCGATGGCGGCCCGGCAGCGGATGAGCGCGGTCAAGGGGGCTGTGCTGTCGCTGCTGCTCGATGCCTATCAGCGGCGGGACAAGGTGGGTCTTGTCACCTTCCGGGGCAAGGACGCGGAGCTTGTGCTTCCGCCTACGTCGTCGGTCGACGCGGCCGCCGCCCGGCTGGAGACGCTGCCCACCGGTGGGCGTACGCCGCTGTCCGCCGGGCTGCTGAAGGCGCACGACGTGCTGCGGGTGGAGCGGATGCGGGACCCGTCGCGGCGGCCGCTGCTGGTGGTCGTGACCGACGGGCGGGCGACGGGCGGGCCGGAGCCGGTGGCTCTGGCTGCGCGCGCGGCCCGGCTGCACGAGGCGGAGGGTGTCGCCTCGGTGGTCGTGGACTGCGAGTTCGGTCCGGTGCGGCTCGGGCTCGCCGGTGAGCTGGCGCGCGAGCTGGGCGGTACGGCCGTCACGCTCGACGAGCTGCGGGCCGACAGCATCGCCGGGCTGGTCAAGGACGTACAGGGAACGCACAACAGGAGGGCAGCCTGATGCCGCAGGGACAGCCGAGCGTCGTACCGGACGATGGTCTCACCACGCGCCAGCGGCGCAACCGGCCGCTTGTGGTCGTGCATACGGGCATCGGGAAGGGCAAGTCGACCGCTGCCTTCGGGCTCGCGCTGCGCGCCTGGAACCAGGGGTGGCCGATCGGGGTGTTCCAGTTCGTCAAGTCGGCGAAGTGGAAGGTCGGCGAGGAGAACGCGCTGAAGGTCCTGGGCGCGAGCGGTGAGGGCGGGTCCGTCGCCTGGCACAAGATGGGCGAGGGGTGGTCCTGGGTCCAGCGCGACGCGCAGCTCGACAACGAGGCTGCCGCGCGCGAGGGGTGGGAGCAGGTCAAGCGCGACCTGGCCGCCGAGACGTACAAGCTGTACGTGCTCGACGAGTTCGCCTATCCGATGCACTGGGGCTGGGTGGACACCGACGAGGTCGTGCGGGTGCTGCGGGAGCGGCCGGGGACGCAGCATGTCGTGATCACCGGGCGCAACGCTCCGGAGAAGCTCGTCGAGGCCGCCGACCTGGTGACGGACATGTCGAAGGTCAAGCACCCGATGGACGCGGGCCAGAAGGGGCAGCGGGGCATCGAGTGGTAGCACGTCTTGTCATCGCCGCGCCGTCGTCGGGGAGTGGGAAGACCACGGTCGCGACCGGGCTGATGGCTGCCTTCGCGGCGGCCGGTCTCGCCGTGTCGCCGCACAAGGTCGGGCCCGATTACATCGATCCCGGCTATCACGCGCTGGCCACCGGCCGGCCGGGGCGGAATCTGGACGCGTACCTGTGCGGGACGGATCTGATCGCCCCGCTCTTCGCGCACGGTGCCACCGGTTGCGATGTCGCCGTCGTCGAAGGCGTGATGGGGATGTACGACGGGGCTTCCGGGCAGGGGGAGCTCGCGTCCACGGCACAGGTCGCCAAGCTGTTGCGGGCTCCGGTGGTGCTCGTGGTCGACGCGTCGTCGCAGTCGCGGTCGGTGGCGGCACTGGTGCACGGTTTCGCGTCCTGGGATCCGCAGGTGCGGATCGGGGGCGTGATCCTGAACAAGGTGGGGTCCGCGCGGCACGAGGAGTTGCTGCGCGAGGCGCTGGACGCGTCGGGGGTGCCGGTGCTGGGTGCGCTGCGGCGCGAGCGGCAGGTGCGGACGCCTTCGCGGCACCTGGGTCTGGTGCCGGTCGCCGAGCGGCGGACCGAAGCGGTCGACGCGGTCGCGGCGCTGGCGCAGCAGGTGCGGGCGGGCTGCGATCTGGAGGCGGTGCTCGCGCTGGCCCGCAGTGCTCCGGAGCTCGGTGTGGGTGCGTGGGATGCGGCGGGGGCAGGTGCGGTGAGTGGGCGGCCTGTGGTGGCTGTGGCTTCCGGCGCCGCGTTCACGTTCTCGTACGCCGAGCACACGGAACTGCTCGCCGCCGCCGGCGCCGAGGTCGTGCCGTTCGATCCGCTCCGGGACGAGAGCCTGCCGGAAGGGACCCGTGGGCTGGTGATCGGCGGCGGGTTTCCCGAGGTGTACGCCCCGGAGCTGTCCGGTAATGAGCCGTTGCGCAAGGCCGTTGCCGAGCTGGCGTTGTCCGGGGCGCCCGTTGCCGCCGAGTGTGCCGGGCTGCTCTATCTTTCCCGGTCTCTCGACGGGCAGCCCATGTGCGGGGCGCTCGACGCCGAGGCGCGGATGTCGGACCGGTTGACGCTGGGGTATCGCGAGGCGGTGGCGGTTTCGGAGAGTTCGCTGGCCGCCGTCGGGACCCGGCTGCGGGGGCACGAGTTTCACCGGACGGTGATCGAGCCGGGGGCCGGTGCGGCTCCCGCCTGGGGGATGCGTCTGCCGGAGCGGCGGGTCGAGGGGTTCGTACAACTGGGTGTGCATGCGAGTTATCTGCATACCCACTGGGCTGCCGAGCCAGGGATGGCCAAGAGATTTGTCGAGAGGTGTGCGGGATGAGCGGGACGAATACGAAGCTGACCGGTGTGGGTGTCGGGCCCGGTGATCCCGAGCTGGTGACCGTGAAGGGCGTCAATGCCCTTCGGGACGCGGCCGTTGTGGTCGTTCCGGTGATGGACAGTGGCGAGCGGGGGCGGGCCGAGGCGACCGTGCTGCATTACGTCGACGCGGCGAAGGTCGTCCGGGTCGTCTTCGCGCTCAACGAGCGTGAGGACCGGGCGCGGCGTGAGGCCGCCTGGGACGCGGCGGGGTCGCGGGTCGCCGAACTGCTGCGTACGCACGGTTCGGTGGCGTTCGCGACGATCGGTGACCCCAACGTCTACTCGACGTTCACCTATCTCGCGCAGACCATCGCGGGCCTGGTGCCGGGGACCGAGGTCGTGACCGTGCCGGGCATCACGGCCATGCAGGATCTGGCCGCCCGCAGCGGGGCCGTACTGACGGAGGGGACCGAGCCGCTGACGCTCGTGCCCGTGACCGCCGGGGCCGCTGTGCTCAAGGAGGCCCTGGAGGGACCCGGTACGGTCGTGGCGTACAAGTTCGGGCGGCTGGCGGGTGAGGTCGCGACCGCGCTGCGCGAGACGGGGCGTACCGAGGACGCGGTGTGGGGGTCGGCGCTCGGGCTGCCCGAGGAATCGATTCGGCCTGCCGCCGAGCTGGCGGAGGGCGGCTCGCTGCCGTACCTCTCCACGCTGATCGCGCCCGCGCGGCGTGACGGCGGTCGCGGGGGCAAGCTGTGAGATCAGCCCGCGACGCCCACCATCACCCAGATGAAGGCCACCCCCGCGACCGTGCACAGCAGCGTGGAGCGGGCGGGGTGTTCGTGGTGGGCCTCGGGCAGGATTTCGGCCGCCGCGAGGTAGAGCAGGGCGCCGCCGAAGAAACCCAGGTAGCTGCCGAGAAGTTCCTCCGGAAGGGTGAACAGCACAGTGGACGCCGCGCCCGCCACCGGGGCCAGCGCGTCCGCGAACAGCATCGTCACGGCCTTGCGGCGCGCGTTCCCGTACAGGCTCGTGAGCGTGTACGTGTTGAATCCGTCCGCGAAGTCATGGGTGACGACGGCGAGCGCGACGGTCGTGCCCATGCCCTCGCCCACCTGGAAGGCCGCGCCGATCGCGATGCCGTCCATGAGGCTGTGGCCGACCATCGCGCCCGCCGCCGTCAGTCCGACTTGAGGTACGCGGCCCTCGCTCGCGCCGTGCGCCGCCCGGCGTACGGCGAGCAGGCGCTCCACCAAGTGGGCCACCAGGAAGCCTCCGACGAACAGCACAAGCGCCTGCGGTACGCCGAAAATGGCTTCGCCCGCGGCCTCCAGTGCCTCCGGCAGCAGTTCCAGGCCCACGACGCCGAGCATGAGCCCGCCCGCCAGGCCCAGCACGAGGTGGCGGCGGTCGGTGACGCGCAGCGCCACCCAGCCACCGAGAAGCGTCATGAGGAACGCGCCGAGCGCGACGAACACCGCCATGTGCTCTTGCTAGTCGATCCGCCCCCTGCTCCGCACATCCAAGATCCAAACCGATTTACCGCTGATCACCGCTGATCACCGCTGATGAGCACTGCTTCACCCCTGCTTCACCGCTGACACCGCTTTTCCCGAGAGGACCCCACTCATGGCCGATGCCCCCACCGGCAAGGTGACCTTCGTGGGCGCCGGCCCCGGCGCCGCCGACCTGCTGACCTTCCGTGCCGCGCGCGCCATCGCCGACGCCGATGTCGTGATCTGGGCGGCGAGCCTCGTACAGGCCGAGATCCTGGAACACGCGCGCGAGGGCGCCGAGATCCTGGACTCCGCCGCGATGTCCCTGGAGGACGTGGTGGCGGTGTACGAGCGGGCGCTGCGGGACGGGTTGAAGGTGGCCCGCGTGCACTCCGGCGACCCCGCGCTGTGGGGTGGCACGCAGGAGCAGGTCGACCGGTGCGCGGAGCTGGGTCTGGACGTCGAGATCGTGCCGGGCGTCTCGTCGTTCTCGGCCGTTGCCGCGATCGCGCAGCGCGAGCTGACGATTCCCGAGGTCGCGCAGTCGGTGATCCTGACCCGGCTCGGCGGCGGGAAGACGCCGATGCCGCCCGGTGAGGAAGTGCGGGAGTTCGCGCGGCACGGCACGACGATGGCCATCTTCCTGTCGGCGGCCAGGTCCGGGCAGCTGACGGCGGAGCTGCTGGAGGGCGGTTACCCGACGGACACGCCGGTCGTCATCGCGTACCAGGTCACCTGGCCCGAGGAGTTGGTGGTGCGCTGCACCATTGCCACGCTGGAGGAGACGGTGAAGGAGCACAAGCTCTGGAAGCACACGCTCTTCCTGGTGGGGCCCGCGCTCTCCGCCTCCGGTACGCGCTCGCACCTCTACCACCCCGGTCACTTCCACGGGTTCCGGCGGGCCGACCGGACGGCACGGGCGGCCCTGCGCGCGGCGCGGAAGTCCGCAGAGGCGGACGCCGGGGCCGGCGCGACGGTGGGCGCCGAGGCGGGCGCGGAGAAGTCCGGGTCATGATCACTGTTGTCGGTACGGGGACGGGCGCCCCGCTCGGCCCCGACGCCCGTGCGGCGCTGGACGCCGCCGGGCTCGTCGTCGGCGGGCGGCGCCACCTGGACGCCGCCGGGCTGCCCGACGGCACGGCCCGCGTGGTGCTGGGGCCGCTCGCGCCCGCGCTAAACGCGGTGGCGGAGCACCTGGCCAAGCGGGCGACGGGCGGCACGGACGCCGGAGTTGTGGTGCTGGCCTCCGGCGATCCCGGATTTTTCGGCATCGTACGGGCGCTGGCGGAGCGGTTCGGTACGGACACCCTGGACGTACGGCCGGGGGCGCCCTCCGTCGCCGTCGCCTTCGCGCGGCTCGGGCTGCCGTGGGACGACGCGGTCGTCGTCAGCGCGCACGGGCGTGAGCTGCGTACGGCCGTGAACGTGTGCCGGGCGCACCCGAAGACGGCCGTCCTGACCGGGCCCGGCGCCGGGCCCGCCGAACTGGGTGCCGCGCTGGCCCGTACCGGCATCGCGCGCACCCTCGTCGTCGCGTCGGCGCTCGGCGATCCGGACGGGGGCGAGAGCGTCGAGTGCCTGTCCCCCGGTGAGGCGGCGGCGCGCGACTGGCCGGCGGCGGTCAGCGTCGTCGTATGCCTCGACGAGTCGCGGGCGCTCGCGCCGGCGCAGCGGACGGTCGCCGGGCGGGGCACCGGCCCGGACCAATGGGCGCTGCCGGAGGCCGCGTTCGAGCACCGCGACTCGATGATCACGAAGTTCGAGGTACGGGCGCTGGCGCTCGCCCGGCTCGGCCCGCGCCCGGGCGACCTGGTGTGGGACATCGGGGCGGGGTCGGGGTCCATGGCTGTGGAGTGCGCGCGGCTGGGGGCGGCGGCGATCGCGGTGGAGAAGACCTGCGACGGCGTGGAGCGGATCCGTGCGAACGCCGCCGCGCACGGGGTCGACGTACAGACCGTGCACGGCGCCGCGCCGACGGTGCTGTCCCAACTGCCCGAGCCGGACGCGGTGTTCGTCGGCGGCGGCGGGCGTGAACTTCCCGCCATCGTTGCGGCGTGCGCGCGAAGTGCCCGGCGCACGGTCGTGGTGGCGCTGGCGGCGCTGGACCGGGTGCCGGCGGTACGGGCGGCCCTGGCGTCCGCCGGGTTCGAACCCGAGGGCGTACTGCTGCAGTCGTCGCGGCTCGCGCCGCTGCCCGGGGACGTGACCCGGCTCGCCGCCGCCAACCCAGTCTTCCTGCTGTGGGGACATCGCCCCGCGGATCCGGCAATTGAAGGAGCAGTTCAGTGATCGGCCTCATCTCCGCCACGGCGGCAGGCGCCGTGGCCCGCGACCGGCTGGCCGCGGCCTGGCCCGGACGTACACGGGTGTACGACGGCCCGGTACGGGAGGCGGTCGGGCGCGCCTTCACCGAGTGCGACCAGTTGGTGTGCTTCCTCGCGACGGGCGCGGTGGTACGGCTGGTCGCCCCGCTCCTCGGGGACAAGGCGGCCGATCCGGGTGTCGTGTGCGTCGACGAGGCGCGGCGCCACGCGGTGTCGCTGATCGGCGGCCACGGCGGCGGCGCGAACGCGCTGGCGTTCGCGGTGTCGGACGTCCTGGGCTGCGCCCCGGTGATCACGACAGCCACGGACGCCACGGACGTCCCCGGCCTGGACACCCTGGGCTGGCCGGTCGAAGGCGCGACGGCGGCCGTGACGCGGGCGATCCTGGACGGCGCCCCGGTCACGCTGGAGGCGGACGCGGTGTGGCCGCTGCCGCCGCTGCCGGGGAATGTCACCCCGGCGGGTACGACGGGTGGCGCGACGCCGGGCGCTGCGCGGAACTCGGACGACACGCAGGCGTCCCCGGCGGGCGACGGCCGGACGTCAGGTCCGGGCGACGGCCGGACGCCGGTTGCGGGCGACAGCCGCACACCGTGCGCGGACGCGAGCCCGACTCCGCTGCCGCGCGGCAGCGGGACGCCGGGCGTGGACGATGCGCGGGCGGCCTCCGCGGGTGCGGTCGACAGGCCGGGATCGGGCGTGCGTCACGGCCAGGTACCCGGTGCGGACGACGCGCGGGCCTCCACCGACGGCGACGGCCGTCCGGGAAGCGCCGGCCGAGCAGGGCAGGTCGGCAGTGACGCGGTGCCCGCCGTCAGCCTGGCGGAGGCGGCCGCCGTTGCCGCTGTGCCCGTGGGCGGGCTGCCCGGAGCCATGGCTGCCACCGTCGCGGCCGGTGTCGTCGCCGAGGCGTCTGTTGCCGGGGCGGCCCGGGCGCGGGAGCACGTTGTGCCCGCCGTGGTGCGCGTCAGCGACCGGGTGTTCGACCTCGGGGAGCGGGAGGTCGTGCTGCGGCCGCCGTCGCTCGTGGTCGGGGTGGGGGCGAGCAAGGGCGCTTCCGTGGAGGAGGTCTTCGGGCTCGTCGAGGAGACGCTGGCGGATGCCGGGCTCTCGGCGCGTTCCGTCGCCGCGCTCGCGACCGTCGACGCCAAGGCCGACGAGGCCGGGATCGTGGAGGCCGCCGCTCGGCTGGGGGTGCCTCTGCGGACGTACGCCGCCGAGGAGCTGGCCCGTATCGACGTACCCAATCCGTCGGGGGCTCCTCTCGCCGCCGTCGGGACGCCCTCCGTCGCGGAGGCCGCCGCGCTGGTCGGCGGGGGTGAACTCCTCGTGCCGAAGCGCAAGTCCGTCCCCGCAACGGGGCGTGCGGCGATGGCCACCTGTGCCGTCGTCCGCAAGGAACCGCGTGGGCGGCTCGCCGTGGTCGGGCTCGGGCCCGGTGCGCGGGATCTGCTGACGCCTCGGGCCAGGGAAGAGATCCGGCGTGCGTCGGTGCTCGTCGGGCTTGACCAGTACGTCGACCAGATCCGGGACCTGCTGCGGCCGGGGACGCGCGTCCTGGAGTCGGGGCTCGGCGCCGAGGAGGAGCGGGCCCGTACCGCCGTCGCCGAGGCCCGCGCCGGGCACGCCGTCGCGCTGATCGGGTCGGGCGACGCGGGCGTGTACGCCATGGCGTCGCCCGCCCTCGCGGAGGCGAGCGACGACATCGACGTCGTCGGCGTACCGGGGGTGACCGCGGCCCTCGCCGCCGCCGCGATCCTGGGGGCGCCGCTCGGCCACGACCACGTCTCGATCAGCCTCTCCGACCTGCACACGCCGTGGGAGGTCATCGAGCGGCGGGTACGGGCGGCCGCGGAGGCCGACATCGTCGTCACGTTCTACAACCCCCGTAGCCGGGGCCGCGACTGGCAGCTCCCCAAGGCGCTGTCGATCCTCGCGGAGCACCGGGAGCCGACGACGCCCGTCGGTGTCGTACGCAACGCCTCCCGGCCGGACGGAACAAGCCGTCTCACCACGATCGCCGCACTCGATCCGGCGACCGTCGACATGATGACCGTCGTGGTCGTCGGCAACACCGCCGCCCGCGAGATCGCGGGCCGCATGGTGACGCCGCGCGGCTACCGCTGGCAGACGGAGGGTTCGTAATGCAGAGGGTTGTGCACCCCATCGAGCAGGAGTCCTTCCGGCGCCTGCGCTCCCGCCTCGACACGTCGCACTTTCCGCCGCTGACGCGGGCCGTCGTGGAGCGGGTCATCCACTCCGCGGCGGATCTGGAGTACGCCACCGACCTGGTCTGCGACGAGCGCACGCTCGAAGCCGCGCACACCGCGCTGCACGCCGGCGCGCCGGTCGTCGTCGACGTGGAGATGGTCGCGGCGGGCATCACCCGGCGCGAGACCGTGTGCCGGCTGAAGGAAGCGAAGGCCGGCCCGGAACTCACCCGCAGCGCGCACGCGATCAGGCTGGCGTACGAGCAGGTGGGGCCCGGCGCCCTGTGGGTGATCGGGTGCGCCCCCACCGCGCTGGAGGAGCTGCTGCTCCTGGACGCCGAACCCGCGCTCGTCATCGGCCTGCCCGTCGGCTTCGTCGGGGCGGCCGAGTCCAAGGCGGCGCTGCGCGAGAGCGGGCTGCCGGCCGTCAGCAACGTCTCGGAGAAGGGCGGTTCGGCTGTCGCGGCGGCCGCACTGAACGCCCTGCTCTACACCCCTGTCACCACCCCCACCCCCCTCACCAAGGAGAACGCGTGACCACCGCGCCCCCCGCCCTGCTGATCGCCGGCCACGGCACCCGCGACGAAGCCGGAGCCGGAGCCTTCCGCGACTTCGTCGAGGAACTCGGCCGGCGTCACCCCGAACTGCCCGTCGCCGGCGGCTTCATCGAGCTGTCCCCGCCGCCGCTCGGCGACGCGGTCTCCGGTCTCGTCGAGCGGGGGGTCACGCGCTTCGCGGCCGTTCCCCTGATGCTGGTCTCCGCCGGTCACGCCAAGGGCGACATACCGGCCGCGCTCACCCGTGAGAAGGAGCGTCACCCCGGCATCTCGTACACCTACGGCCGTCCGCTCGGCCCGCACCCGGGTCTGCTGGCGGTGCTGGAGCGGCGGGTCGACGAGGTGCTCGGTGACCTGGACCGGTCCGAGGTGACCGTGCTGCTCGTGGGCCGGGGCTCGACCGACCCGGATGCCAACGCCGAGGTGTACAAGGCGGCACGACTGTTCTGGGAGGGACGTGGGTATGCGGGTGTGGAAACCGCATTCGTGTCGCTCGCCGCGCCCGACGTGCCGAGCGGACTCGACCGCTGCACGAAGCTCGGGGCGAAGCACATCGTCGTCCTGCCGTACTTCCTCTTCACCGGGATCCTGCCGGACCGGGTGCGGAAGCAGACGCAGGACTGGGCCGGCGCGAACCCCGCGACCGGGGTGGCCTCGGCCGATGTGATCGGCCCCACCGAGGAGTTGATGGACCTCGTGATGGAGCGCTACCGGGAAGCCGTCAAGGGCGACCTGCGCATGAACTGCGACTCCTGCGTCTACCGCATCGCGCTGCCCGGCTTCGAGGACAAGGTGGG
Source organism: Streptomyces flavidovirens DSM 40150 (assembly GCF_000429085.1). Lineage (GTDB taxonomy): Bacteria > Actinomycetota > Actinomycetes > Streptomycetales > Streptomycetaceae > Streptomyces > Streptomyces flavidovirens. The sequence goes on from NZ_AUBE01000021.1 coordinate 84,319, forward strand.
GGCGCCGCAGCAGCCGCACTTCCACCCCGACGACGACGGGCACCACCACCATCACCACCACCCGGACAGCCATGCCCACGCCCACTGACGCCGCTCACGATCTGCGGCACCACGGAGACGCCGAGGTACGCGAGGGCGATCTCACCGATCTCGCGGTCAATGTACGGGCGGACACTCCCCCGGCCTGGCTCAAGGCCCGCATCGCCGCGTCCCTGGACACCCTCGCGGCCTACCCGGACGGGCGGGCCGCGCGCGCGGCGGTCGCGGAGCGGCACGGGCTGCCGGTGGAGCGGGTCCTGCTGACGGCAGGCGCGGCCGAGGCGTTCGTGCTGATCGCGCGCGCGCTCGCGGTGCGGCGGCCCGTCGTCGTACACCCGCAGTTCACGGAGCCGGAAGCGGCGCTGCGTGACGCGGGCCACGAGGTCGGCCGCGTACTGCTGCGGGAGGAGGACGGCTTCCGGCTCGCGCCGGGGGACGTCCCCGAGGACGCGGACCTGGTGGTCATCGGCAACCCGACCAACCCGACGTCCGTGCTGCACCCGGCGCAGAGCATCGCCCGGCTGGCTCGTCCCGGACGGACGCTGGTGGTCGACGAGGCGTTCATGGACGCGGTGCCGGGCGAGCCGGAGGCGCTGGCGGGGCGTACGGACATACCCGGCCTGGTGGTGCTGCGGAGTCTGACCAAGACGTGGGGTCTCGCCGGGCTGCGCATCGGGTACGTCCTCGCCGGGCCGCAGACGGTCGCGGCGCTGGAGCGGGCGCAGCCGCTGTGGCCGGTGTCGACGCCGGCGCTGACCGCCGCCCGGGCGTGCGTCGCGCCGCAGGCGCTCGCGGAGGCGACGCGGGCCGCGCACCAGGTGGCCGCCGACCGGGCTCATCTGCTGGCCGGTCTCGCGGAGTTCGAGGAGGTACGGGCAGTGGAGGCCGCCGAGGGTCCTTTCGTCCTCGTACGGATGGAACGCGCCGACGAGGTACGGGTACGCCTGCGGCACCTGGGCTTCGCGGTGCGGCGCGGGGACACCTTCCCGGGCCTCGGGCCGCAGTGGCTCCGCCTGGCCGTACGGGACCGTGCCACGACGGGCCGCTTCCTCCAGGCGCTGGACCAGGCGCTGACGCTGGTCGGGCGCTGAGGCCGGGCCCGCGACGGCGGGGGCACGGGGGGCGGTTGAAAACCCTGTGGAGGTGCGCGGCGCCGACGGTGATGATGACGGCATGAGTGAGCGCGCGTTACCTCTAGAGGCCCTGATCGTTGTGGACGTTCAGTCCGCCTTCGTCTCCGGTGACGGGGCGGTACCCGAGGCGGCCCGGCTCGTGGACCGGACGACGGACCTGATCGCACGGGCGCGAAGGAGCGGGGCGCTCGTCGTCCACCTCCAGAACGACGGGCCGGCCGGAGCGGACGACGAGCCCCATACGCCCGGCTGGCAACTCCACCACCCCGTCGAGCCCGGCTCCACCGAGGTGGTGATCCGCAAGAGCGAGGACGACGGCTTCGACGGGACGTCGCTGGGAAGCCTGCTGACCGACTCGGGGGTACGGGCGCTCGCCATCTGCGGCGTGATGTCCGAGATGTGCGTCCAGGCCACGGCCCGTACCGCCCTGGCGATGGGGTACCGGGTCGTCCTGCCGCACGACGCCCACGCGACGCAGGACATCCCCGCGGCACCCGGAATCAGCGATCGGGTGCCGGCCGCCACGGTCTCACGGGTCGCCGAATGGGCTCTCGGCAGCGACGCCGAGATCATCGCGCACGCCGCGGACGTCACGTTCACGGCCGTGCCCTCGGGGTCTCACTGAGACGCCCGGGCGCGCAGCCGAACCGCCGAGCGGGGCCCGGCCGCGCTTCGGCGGGGGCTTGTCCGTACCCTCGCCCCCTTGGCGTCAGGCCCTGTTACGGGATCGGCGGCTCCTCGCCACCGCCAGTGCGGCGGCTCCCGACGCCAGCAGCAGCGCCGCTCCGCCCGCGAGGTACGGGGTGGTCGCATTGCCGCCCGTCTCCGCCAGGTTCGCCTCCGGCGCCGTCACCGTCTGGGGCTTCACATCGGGTGCTGCCGGTGCCGAAGGGTCCTGCGGCTGCTGGTTCGGCTCGTCCTTCACCGGCGGCGCCTTCGGCGACTCGCAGGTGGCGCCGGCGAGCGTGACCGTGCCGTCGACCTCGGCGACGTTCAGTTTGAGCGGGTTCACCGACACCTTGAGCTCAAGGGCCGTGGCAGCCGCCGTACGGGACGTGGTGTGCGTCTGCGACAGGTCGAGCGTCACCACGCCCACCCCCGGCACATCGACCCGCGTCGGTCCGCCCGCCGTCAGGGTCACCTTCTTCCCGAGCACGGTCACCGCACCGAGCACGTTCGACTCGGCCACCGGCTGCTTGCCCGCCTCGCACAGCGCCTTCGACGTGACCTTCTCGACCTCGATGAGCGAGAGCAGCGGGAGCCCCGGCACATGCACAGTGGCGTGCGCGAGGTTGACGTACCCCTCGGCCTTGTGCGCGTCGGCCGTCGCCTTCGCCGTGGCCACGTCGGCGCGCAGGACGCTGACCGGGTTGCCCTGCTCCACGCCGTCCAACTGGACCGTGAGTGCGGTCTTTTCGGCGCTCCCCGGAGCGTTCACTTCGTTGAGCGTGGTCGTGAGCGGCACATTGACGGTCTTGTTGAGCAGCGAGATGTCGAGCCCGGTGCGCAGGACGACGGCGCTCGCCCTGCCCTCGCCGCCACCCCCGGTGGCGTGCGCCGCCGGAGCGGCGACGAGCAGAGCGGCGGCGGGGCCCGCGGTCAGGGCGAAGGCAGCCATGGCGGCCGCGGGCCGGCGTGCGGACATGCTGAAGAAGGTGCTGTTCAAAGCGGTGGAACCCCCACAAGTGACACGGCGCCGCCCGGCGCACTCCACGGGACACGTGGGCGCCGGGACGGCTGAGACACAGGAATACTTACGCACTTGGAGTGAACGGTCAGCCACCTGAGGTGACTTCACTCCTTCGTGGGGTTTCCGAGCCCGCATTCGAATTTCGCGGGGCCCTCGCGCACGCCCGTTCCCCTCAGCCGGACACGATCCGGCCGTTCAGGATGATCCACCGCGGTGCCGCGAGCACGCGCACGTCCGCGCGCGGGTCCTCGTCGTACACCACCAGGTCGGCAGGCGCGCCCTCCTCCAGCAGCGGGCGCCCGAGCCACCGCCGCGCGCCCCATGCCGTGGCCGAGAGGGCGTCGATCGCGGGAATGCCCGCCTTCACCAGCTCCGCGACCTCGTCCGCCACCAGCCCGTGGGCCAGCGAACCGCCCGCATCTGTACCGACGAAGACCGGGACGCCCGCGTCGTACGCCGCGCGGACCGTGTCGTAACGGCGCGCGTGCAGGGCCCGCATGTGCGCCGACCAGCGGGGGAACTTCGCCTCGCCGCCGTCCGCGAGGTGCGGGAACGTCGCGATGTTGACCAGGGTGGGGACGATCGCGACACCTCGCTCGGCGAAGAGCGGGATGGTGTCCTCGGTCAGGCCCGTGGCGTGCTCGATGCAGTCGATGCCCGCTTCGACGAGGTCGCGCAGCGACTCCTCCGCGAAGCAGTGCGCGGTGACCCGGGCGCCCAGCCGGTGCGCCTGCGCGATGGCCGCCTCCACCTCGCCGCGCGGCCAGCACGCGCCCAGGTCCCCGGTCTCCCGGTCGAGCCAGTCGCCGACGAGCTTGACCCAGCCGTCGCCGCGCCGCGCCTCGCGGGCGACGTACGCGACCAGGTCGCCCGGCTCGATCTCGTGGGCGTAGTTACGGATGTAGCGGCGGGTACGGGCGATGTGCCGCCCCGCCCTGATGATCTTGGGCAGGTCGTCCCGGTCGTCGATCCACCGGGTGTCGGACGGCGACCCGGCGTCGCGGATCAGCAGCGTGCCCGCCTCCCGGTCGGTGAGCGCCTGCTTCTCGCTGGTGGCCTCGTCGACGGGGCCGTGCCGGTCGAGTCCGACATGGCAGTGCGCGTCGACCAGTCCGGGCAGCGCCCAGCCGTGGACGACCGGCACATCGCGTACGCCCACGGGCCGTTCGTACGTGATCCTGCCGTCCACCGCCCACAGCTCGTCCCGTACGTCGTCGGGCCCGGCGAGCACCCGCCCCTTCACCCGCAGCACCATGCGATCGCTCATGTACAGCACTCTACGAGGGGGCGGTTACGCTCGGCCGGGAGAGATCGAACATCCGAAGATCGAAGAGAGCTCCGCCGTGACACACCCGCTTCTGGACCTGGCCCCGCTGACCGCCGCGCACTTCGCGGCCATCGAACGCCGGGTCGCCGCCCTCCTCTCCACCGAGCAGGACGTGGTCATCATGCAGGGTGAGGCGCTGCTTCCCCTCGAAGGCTGCATCCGCGGCGGCGCCCGTCCGGGATCGGCCGCGCTGAACGTGGTGACCGGGCCGTACGGGCAGACCTTCGGCAACTGGCTGCGCGACTGCGGCGCGGCCGTCTTCGATCTCGCCGTCCCGTTCCACACGGCGGTGACCGCCGAGCAGATCGGGCAGGCGCTCGACGAGCACCCGGAGATCGACTTCGTCTCGCTGGTGCACGCGGAGGCCGCGACCGGAAACACCAACCCGGTGGCGGAGATCGGCGAGGTCGTACGGGCCCACGGCGCCCTCTTCATGCTCGACGCGGTCGCTTCGGTGGGCGCCGAGCCGCTGCTGCCGGACGCGTGGGGCGTGGACCTGTGCGTGATCGGGGCGCAGAAGGCGATGGGCGGGCCGGCCGGGGTCTCCGCGGTGTCGGTGAGCGAGCGGGCCTGGGAGCGGTTCGCCGCGAACCCCGCCGCCCCGCGCCGCTCGTACCTCTCCCTCCTGGACTGGAAGGAGCGGTGGATCGACGGCGGGCGCAGGGCGCTGCTGCACGCGCCCGCGCAGCTCGAGATGCTGGCGCTGGAGGCGTGTCTGGAGCGTATCGAGGCGGAGGGGCTCGGCGCCGTGGAGGCCAGGCACCTGGCCGCCGCCTCGGCCACCCGCGCGGGCGCGATCGCGCTGGGCGGGGGCCTGGAGCCGTACGTCCAGGCGGCGCGGGACGCCGCGCCGGTCGCCACGACGCTGCGCACCCCCGCCGGGGTGGACGCGTCGCAGGTCGTCGCGAAGGCGCTCGCCGCCGACCCGTCGCTGCCGCTGATCGCGGGCGGCGGGGCGCTGTCCAAAGAGATGATCCGGGTCAATCACTACGGTGTCGATGCCACACGGGGTGTGGTCCAGTCGTCGCTGGCCGCACTGGGCGCGGCACTGAGCGAATCGGGTCTGCGGGTCGACTCCGAGGCTGCCCGAAAGGCTGTGGCGGAAACCTGGCCCAGCGCATAAGTTCTTTGAATTCAGTGAATTAACGGATAACGGGAAGCTGCTTTATCAGTGCAGCTTCCCGTTTTCTTCTGCCCCGTATCTCCGACCGTAAACGCCAAGGTTTCAACAGGAACTCGACCCGGTTTCAACCATGTGACCGACTCCACATCGAAGGCGATTTGCCCGGTTATTTCCGGCCAAATCGCCCGGATTTGCAGTCTGCTCGCGTGAAGGGCGGTCTCGCGCGATAACACAGAACGCGTCCTCACCCAACCCCTTCCGACGATGCACTTTTTGAATTTGCTCGGTAAATTCCATCCGCATGACCGCCGCACCAGCAGACCTTGCACGTGCCCGAAGCGAATTCCTGCAGATCGAAGCTCCGCGAGTGGAGGACGGAGCCGCGATCTGGCGCATTGCCCGCGACTCCAAGGCCCTGGACCTCAACTCCTCGTACAGCTATCTGCTGTGGTGCCGCGACTTCGCGGCGACGTCCGTCGTGGCCAGGGACAGTCCCGGCGGTGAGCCGATCGCGTTCATCACGGGCTACATACGCCCCGAGCGCCCCGACACCCTCGTCGTCTGGCAGGTCGCCGTCGACCACGACCACCGCGGCCAGGGGCTGGCCGGCACGCTCCTGGAGGCGCTGAGCGAGAGGGTCGCCGCCCGTCAGGGGGTGAAGGCGATCGAGACGACCGTGACCCCGGACAACACCGCCTCCAACCGGCTGTTCACCTCGTACGCCGAGCGGCGCGGAGCGTCCGTCGAGCGTGAAGTGCTCTTCGACGGCGGGCTGTTCCCCGAGGGCACCCACCTGCCCGAGGTGCTGTACCGCATCGGCCCGATCGCTTCCTGAGCAGCCCTCCCCCCTTCCCCCCATACTTCCCCCCTCTCTCCCAGGAGACCGCCGTGACCATCACCCCTCCCGCCCTGAGCGTCTTCGAGACCCTGGAATCCGAGGTACGCAGCTACTGCCGCGGCTGGCCGGCCGTGTTCGACCGCGCGCAGGGCAGCCACCTCCACGACGAGGACGGCCATACGTACCTCGACTTCTTCGCCGGCGCCGGGTCACTCAACTACGGCCACAACAACCCGGTGCTGAAACGGGCGCTCATCGACTACATCGAGCGCGACGGCATCACCCACGGCCTGGACATGGCGACGACCGCCAAGCGCGCCTTCCTGGAGACGTTCGAGAACGTGATCCTGCGGCCGCGCGATCTGCCGTACAAGGTGATGTTCCCGGGCCCGACGGGCACCAACGCCGTCGAGGCCGCGCTGAAGCTGGCCCGCAAGGTCAAGGGCCGCGAGTCGGTCGTCTCCTTCACCAACGCCTTCCACGGCATGTCGCTCGGCTCGCTCGCCGTCACCGGCAACGCGTTCAAGCGGGCCGGCGCCGGCATACCGCTGGTGCACGGCACGCCGATGCCGTTCGACAACTACTTCGACGGCACGGTCGAGGACTTCCTGTGGTTCGAGCGGCTGCTCGAGGACCAGGGCTCCGGCCTCAACAAGCCCGCCGCGGTGATCGTCGAGACGGTGCAGGGCGAGGGCGGCATCAATGTGGCCCGCGCCGAGTGGCTGCGCGCGCTCCAGGACCTGTGCCACCGCCAGGACATGCTGCTGATCGTCGACGACATCCAGATGGGCTGCGGCCGTACCGGCGGCTTCTTCTCCTTCGAAGAGGCCGGCATCACGCCCGACATCGTCACCCTGTCGAAGTCCATCAGCGGCTACGGCATGCCGATGTCGCTCTGCCTCTTCAAGCCCGAGCTCGACGTGTGGGAGCCGGGCGAGCACAACGGCACCTTCCGCGGCAACAACCCGGCCTTCGTCACCGCCACCGCCACGCTCAACACCTACTGGGCCGACGGCCAGATGGAGAAGCAGACGCTGGCCCGCGGCGAGCAGGTCGAGCGGGCGCTGCTGGCCATCGCCGACGAGAACGCCGGGGCGGGCGTGAGCTTCCGGGGCCGCGGCCTGGTGTGGGGCCTGGAGTTCGCCGACAAGGAGCGCGCCACGGCGGTCTGCCGCCGCGCCTTCGAACTCGGCATGCTGCTGGAGACCTCGGGTCCGCAGAGCGAGGTCGTGAAGCTGCTGCCGGCGCTCACCATCTCCCCCGACGAACTGGACGAGGGGCTGCGCATCCTGGCCCGCTCGGTCCGCGAGACCGCCTGACCGTTTTCATCGCGGCAACGAAGTAACGAAGTACCACAGAAGGGCGCAACTCACCGTGATAGTCCGATCGTTCAAGGACATTGAAGGCACCGACCGCCATGTGAAGGCCGCCTCCGGGACCTGGGAGAGCAAGCGCATCGTGCTCGCCAAGGAGAAGGTCGGCTTCTCGCTCCACGAGACCGTGCTGTACGCGGGTACGGAGACGTCGATGTGGTACGCGAACCACATCGAGGCCGTCCTGTGCACGGAGGGCGAGGCCGAGCTCACCAACGACGAGACCGGCGAGACCCACTGGATCTCGCCGGGCACGATGTACCTGCTGGACGGCCACGAGCGTCACACCATGCGCCCGAAGACCGACTTCCGCTGCATATGCGTCTTCAACCCTCCCGTCACCGGACGGGAGGACCACGACGAGAACGGTGTCTACCCGCTGCTGACCGAGGAGGTCTGAACCATGACCGACGTACTGACCGCACGCACCGAGACCACACGCGCCGACCTCTACCGGACGCGCGGCGCCGCCGAGGTGATCACCCCCCGCCAGGACCCGGTCGTCTGGTCGGCGCCCGGCGCGCCGGGTCCCATCGAGCCCGCCGACCTCATGGGTTTCGAGCGGGACGGTTTTCTCGCCATCGACCAGCTCATCACCCCGGAAGAGGTGTCGGTCTACCGGGCGGAGCTGGACCGGCTGGTCAGGGATCCGGGGGTGCGGGCGGACGAACGCTCGATCATCGAGCCGAAGTCCCAGTCTGTACGGTCGGTCTTCGAGGTGCACCGCATCAGTGAGGTCTTCGCGCGGCTCGTACGGGATCCGAGGGTCGTCGGCAGGGCCCGCCAGATCCTCGGCTCGGACGTGTACGTCCACCAGTCGCGGATCAACGTCAAGCCGGGCTTCGGGGCTTCGGGCTTCTACTGGCACTCGGACTTCGAGACGTGGCACGCCGAGGACGGTCTGCCGAACATGCGGACCGTGTCCGTCTCGATCGCGCTGACCGAGAACTACGCCACCAACGGCGGCCTGATGATCATGCCGGGGTCGCACAAGGAGTTTGTGGGCTGCGCGGGCGAGACGCCCAAGGACAACTACAAGCGCTCGCTCCAGATGCAGGACGCCGGCATCCCGTCGGACGAGGTGCTGACGCGCATGGCGGACCGGCACGGCATCAGGCTCTTCACGGGCAAGGCCGGTTCGGCGACCTGGTTCGACTGCAACGCGATGCACGGTTCGGGCGACAACATCACGCCGTACGCGCGCAGCAATGTCTTCATCGTCTTCAACAGCGTGGAGAACACGGCGGTCGAGCCGTTCGCGGCCCCCGTACGGCGGCCGGAGTTCATTGGCGCGAGGGATTTCACGCCGGTGCGGTGAGGTGAGGCCGGGGCCGTGGGCGGTCACGGCGAGGCGGGCGGGACCGGTTCGGTGGAACCGGTCCCGCCCGCCTCTCGCGTTCCCCGCGCTCAGGCGGCGAGCGCCGGGTAGTCGGTGTAGCCCCTGTGGTCGCCGCCGAAGAAGGAGGCCGGGTCCGGGGTGTTGTACGGGCCTTCGGTCCGCAGCCGGGCCGGCAGGTCGGGGTTGGCGAGGAAGAGCGCTCCGAAGGCGACGAGGTCGGCTACGCCCTCGTCGACGAGAGCAAGCGAACCGTGGTCCGTGGGGCCCTCGGTCGCCGGGTTGAGGATGAAGGCGCCGGGGAACTTCGCGCGCAGCTCCAGAGTCAGCTCGCGCAGCCGGGGGGCGGCCTCGACGACGTGCAGGTACGCGATGCCGAGCGGGGCCACGGCCTCGACGAGCGCCGGGTAGACGAGGTCGGTGTCGGTCTCGGCGATGTCGTTGTACGGGTTGGCGGGCGAGATCCGCAGGCCGGTCCGGCCGGCGCCGATGGCCTCGGCGACCGCCTTGGTGACCTCGGCGGCGAAGCGGACACGGTTCTCGGCGGAGCCGCCCCACTCGTCGGTGCGCAGGTTGGTGTTGGTGGAGAGGAACTGGTGGATCAGGTAGCCGTTGGCTCCGTGCAGCTCGACCCCGTCGAAGCCGGCGTCGATGGCGTTGCGGGCGGCCGTCACGTACTCCGAGATGGTCTCGCGGACCTCGGCGCCGGTCAGCTCGCGCGGGGTGACGAAGTCCTTCATGCCCTCGGCCGTGTAGAGCTGCCCGGCGGCGGGAACGGCGGACGGGGCGACCGGGACCAGTCCGTCGGGCAGGAGCACGGGGTGTCCGATGCGGCCGGAGTGCATGATCTGGGCGTAGATCTTGCCACCGGCGGCGTGCACGGCGTCGGTGACCTCGCGCCAGCCCTCGGTCTGCTCCGCGCTGTGCAGGCCGGGAGTGAACGGGTAGCCCTGGCCGACGACGGAGGGCTGGACGCCTTCGGTGACGATCAGGCCGGCGGAGGCACGCTGGGCGTAGTACTCGACCATCAGATCGGTGGGTACGCCGCCCTCGCCGGCGCGGCTGCGGGTCATCGGAGCCATCACGACGCGGCTGGCCAGCGGGGTGCCCGAAAGGTCGAACGTATCGAATGCGGTGGTCATGGCAGAAGCCTCCGAAAGAGATATGTGGTCGGCCAAGTAATCCGGCGAGAGCCACTGTAGCGCATTACTTGGCCGACCAAGGTAAAGTTGTTTCGGACAGTTCCGACAAGGAGTTCCCATGAAAGCCGAGCCCGCCTGTCCCGAGCCTCCGAGCGCCGCGAGCGGCGGCCCGGTGAGCCACGCCATCTCCCGGGCGGCCCGGCTCCACCGCATCGCGGCGGGCAGACTCCTGCGCGACCTCGGCCTCTATCCCGGCCAGGAATTCGTGATGATGCACCTGTGGGACGCGGGCCCGGTGCGCCAGTCGGAGCTGATCAAGGCGGTGGGGCTCGACCCGTCGACGGTGACGAAGATGCTCCAGCGCCTGGAGCAGGCGGGCCACGTACGCCGCTGCCCCGACCCGGCCGACCGGCGGGCCGCGCTCGTCGAGGCGACCGGTGCCAGTTGCGGCCTGAAGACGCAGGTGGAGCAGGCGTGGCGGCAACTGGAGGAAACCACGCTGGCCGGTCTCGACGAGCACGAGCGCGAGGAACTGCTGAGGCTGCTGGGCCGCGTGGAGGGCAACCTCTGCCCGCAGGCCCGCGAGGAGCACGAGGAGGCGGCGGACGCGGCGGACGCGGCATGCGTCGCCGAGGTTTAGGCACCCGGCCATTGCGCCCGTCACCGCCGGTCGGGCTTGTCCTGTTGGAGCCCGACCGGCGGCGACAGCGTCGCTCAGCCCGCGAGCACGTCCAGCACCCGGTCCACATCGGCGCCGGTGTTGTACAGGTGGAACGACGCCCGCAGGTTGCCCGCGCGGACCGAGACGACGATGTCCGCCGAGGTCAGCGCGTCGAGCCGGTGCGCGAGGCCCGGCGTCGAGACGACGACAGAGTCGGCGGGCACCGGAGTGTGGCCGAGGGATGCGAGCCCTTCGCGGTAGCGCGCGGCGAGCGCGAGGTTGTGGTCCCGCACGTTCTCGACGCCGATCTCCTCCAGGAGCGCGAGGGACTGCTCGGCGCCGACGTACGACAGGAACGGCGGCGGCTCGTCGAACCGGCGCGCCCCGCGCGCGAGTTCGCGGACGGGACCATACGTGCTGCCCCAGATGTCCTCACCCGCGAGCCACCCCGCGTGGATCGGCGTGAGGGACTCCTGCGCCTCTTCCGTGACGGTGAGGAACGACGTGCCGCGCGGCGCCATCAGGTACTTGTAGCCCCCGGTGACGGTGTAGTCGAAGCTCCCGGCGTCGAACGGCAACCAGCCCGCCGCCTGGGTCGCGTCGACGAGCGTACGGGCGCCGTGGGCGGCGGCAGCGGCCCGTACCGCCGACAGGTCGGCCGCCCGCCCGTCGGCGGACTGCACCGCCGAGCAGGCCACCAGCGCGGTCTCGGGGCGCACGGAGTCGGCCAGCTCCTCCAGCGGCACGTACCGCATCTTGAGGTCCCCGCGGACCGCGAAGGGGTTGATCACCGAGGCGAAGTCCCCCTCGGCGCACAGGACTTCGGCTCCGGCAGGCAGCGAGGCCGCGATCAGGCCGACATGGACGGACACCGCGGTGCCCACGGCGACCCGGTCCTCGGGGACGCCGGCGATCCGTGCGAAGGAGGCGCGGGCGGCGGACACGGGGGCGAAGGCGTCGCCGGCGTCCTGGCCCGTGGCGCTCTGCTCGGCCGCGGCCTTGACGGCCGCGACGGTGCGACGGGGCGGCAAGCCGACGGTGGACGTGTTGAGGTACGTCGTCTCCGGCGCGAACTCCGCGGCCACTGCGTCAGTGAGAGTAAGGGGCTTCATGCCCCTACTCTGCTATGCCGCCAACTCCCCGTCCATTGTGTTCTTTTGCCGAATGTCTCCAAGGCATGCTTATGAAGCGGCGGTCGTGGTGAGGCGGCTGAAGGCCGACCGGTAGGCGCTGGGAGTCAGGCCGACCTTGCGCAGCAGGTGCTGGCGCAGCGAGTCGGCCGTACCGAGTCCGCTGGAACGGGCCACCCGGTCCATGGGAAGCGTGGTGGTTTCGAGCAGTTCACGGGCGCGCTCGACGCGCTGGTGCAGCAGCCACTGGAGGGGGCTGATCCCGGTCTCGGCGTGGAAGCGGCGCGAGAGGGTGCGTACGGAGACTCCCGCGTGGCGGGCGAGGTCGGTGAGCGTGAGCGGCTCGTCGAGGTGCCGCATCGCCCACGCGCGCGTGCAGGCGAAGGAGGCGCCGCGTTCGGGCGGCAGCGGGGTGTCGGTGAACTGGGTCTGACCACCGGGGCGTACGGGCGCGACGAGGGCGAGGCGGGCCACCGCATTGGCGACGGCGGCGCCGTAGTCGGTGCGGATGATGTGCAGGCACAGGTCGATGCCGGCGGCGTAGCCGGACGAGGTCATGAACGGGCCGTCCTGGACGTAGAGGACTTCGTCCTGAAGGTCGACGGCCGGGTAACGGTCACCGAGTTCGCGGGTGTACGTCCAGTACGTCGTCGCGGCCCTGCCGTCGAGCAGCCCCGCCTCGGCGAGGACGAACGCCCCCGTGCAGATGGAGGCGATGCGCTTGCCGTCGGCGGCGGCGCGGCGCACGGCGGCCAGGATCCGCGGATCGGGCTCCTCCAGCGATCCGGTGCCGGCGACGATGACGATGTCGGCGTCGTCGACGGCGTCGAGTCCGCGCGGTACGTACAGGTCGAGGCCGCCGGTGGTGGTGACGGGGCCGGGGTCCGGGGTGCAGGCGGTCACCTCGTAACCGGGAACGCCGTCGACCTCCGCCTTCGGGAAGAGCATCTCGGGGATGGCCACGTTGAACATCGAGACGACGGGCGGGGCGACGATCACGGCGACGCGTTGCACCGGCTTCATGGCCAGATCCTCCGGAGGTATGGCATTCGGGCCACTACTCTAGCGCCGCCCCGGCCGACAGGCTTGGCGCATGGATACGAACAACCGCGCCCGGACACCGCGGGTGGAAGGCCAGTTGGCCCTCGCCCCGCGCCCCGCCCCTTCTTCCGCCCCTTCTTCCTCCCCTTCCTCCGCCTCCTCCCCCGCGCTCGTCCTCACCGCGTCGCTGCTCGGCTTCGCGCTGATCACGCTGGACACGTCGGTGGTGAACGTGGCGCTCCCCTCCATCGGCGCGGAGCTGGGCGGCGGCATGTCCGGTCTCCAGTGGGTCGTGGACGCCTACACCCTGGCTTTCGCGGCGCTGCTGCTGTCCACCGGCGCGTTCTCGGACCGGGTGGGCGCGGCCAGGGCGTACACGATCGGCATCGCGGTGTTCACCGCCGCCTCGGTTGCGTGCGGGCTCGCCCCGAACCTGGGGCTCCTGACCGGGGCGCGGATGGTGCAGGGTGTCGCGGCCGCCGTGATCCTGCCGACGACGCTCGCTCTCGTACGGCAGGCGTACGCCGATCCCGCGCAGCGCTCGCGGGCGGTGTCACTGTGGGCGGTGGGCGGCACCGTGGCGGCGGCGCTGGGTCCGGTCGCGGGCGGGGCGCTGACCACGGCCTGGGACTGGCGCGGCATCTTCTTCATCAATCTGCCGCTGGGGCTGGTGGCCCTGGCACTGGCGACCCGGTTGCCGCGCTCGGTGCGGCGGCCCGCGCCGCTGGATCTGCCGGGGCAGCTGACCGCCGTGCTGGCGCTGGCGGCGCTGGCCTTCGCGGTGATCGAGGGCGGGACGGCCGGGCTGGTGGCGCTGGGGGTCGCGGTGGTGGCGGGAGCGGTCTTCCTGGCCGTCGAGGTGCGGCAGCCGCATCCGGTGGTGCCGCTGGGGCTGCTGCGTAACCCGGTCGTCGCGGTGGCGGTGGCCGCCGGGTCGGCGTGCAGCGTGGCCTTCTACGGGATGATCTTTGTCTTCAGCCTGTACTTCCAGCAGGTCCACCACCTGTCGGCGCTGAGCGCAGGACTGACGTTCCTGCCCCTGACCGGGCTGATCCCCGTGGTGAACATGGCCTCGGGGAGGCTGGCGAACCGTTACGGTCCGCGCCGCCCGATGCTCATCGGCCAGAGCGTCGCCGTCGCGGGCCTGCTCCTCCTCCTGCTGGTCGGTCCGGGCACTCCCCTGCCGGTGATGGCCGTGCTGCTGATCCCGATGGGGCTCGGCATCGGCCTGGCCCTGCCGCCGCTGACCGCAGCCATGATGGAAGCGGTACCGGCCGAGCGGGCGGGCCTCGCGGCCGGCGTGCTCAACGCCGCGCGTCAGGTCGCGGGCGGGCTCGGTGTCGCGGGGTTCGGCGCGCTGGTGGTGGGGGACTTCGCGGGCGGCCTGCGTACGTCGCTGCTGATCAGCGCGGGGCTGCTGGCGGCGACGGCGCTGGCGACGCTCACCCGGCTCGCCCCACTGCGGCCTGCCGCCCGGTATTGACGGACGCCGGGGGGTTGGGGTTTGCCCCCTGGGCACTTCGGCCCCTCCGGCGTTTGAAGGAGCGGGGTCCGGGGCAGCGCCCCGGACCCCGCTCCTTCAACAACCCCCGCCCTACTCCTGCCGGTTGTCCACCCGGCGCGGCAGCCCCTGCGGGTTGTCGTCCCGGAGCTCCGGCGGCAGCAGGGCCTGCGGCGTCGACTGGTACGTGACCGGGCGCAGCCACCGCTCGACGGCCGTCGTCCCCACCGACGTGGACGTCGAAGTCGTCGCCGGGTACGGGCCGCCGTGGTGCTGGGCGGGGGCGACCGCCACCCCCGTCGGCCACCCGTTGACCAGCACGCGCCCCGCGAGCGGCGTGAGTTCGGCCAGCAGCTCGGACCCGGTGCCTCCGTCCCCCTCCAGCTCCTGCGTGGAGAGGTGGAGGGTCGCGGTGAGGTTCCCCGGCAGCCGGGAGAGCACCGCGCCGATCTCCGCCGCGTCCTCGTAGCGCGCGACCACCGTGACCGGCCCGAAGCACTCCTCCAGGAGCAGGTCGTGCGCCCCTTCAGTGGCCAGCAGCCGCGCCGGTACGGTCAGGAAGCCCGCGCTCACGGTGTGCTCGCCGCCCGCGCCCGGGGTCACCGGGGCTTCGGTGTCCGGCAGCGCGGCCCGTTCCCGTACACCGGCGACGAACGCGTCCCGCATCCGGTGGTCCAGCATGACGCCCGGGTCGGTGTCGCTGACGGCCGCCGTGAGGGACTTCAGCAGGCGGTCGCCGTCCGCGCCGGCCGGGGCCAGGACGAAGCCGGGCTTCGTGCAGAACTGCCCCGCGCCCAGCGTCATGGAGCCCGCGAGCCCGGCCCCGATCTGCTCGGCCCGCTCCTGTGCCGCCGCCTCCGTGACCACGACCGGGTTGAGGGAGCCGAGTTCGCCGTGGAAGGGGATGGGGGCGGGCCGGGCCGCCGCGGCGTCGAAGAGCGCACGGCCGCCGCGTACGGAACCGGTGAAGCCCGCGGCCGCGACCAGCGGGTGCCGTACCAGCTCGATGCCCGCGTCGAAACCGTGGACCACGCTCACCACGTCTTCCGGCAGGCCCACTTGGGCCGCCGCCCTGCGCAGTACGGACGCACAGAGCTCCGATGTCGCCGGGTGGTCGGGGTGCGCCTTGACGACGACCGGGCAGCCGGCGGCTAGCGCGCTGGCCGTGTCACCGCCGGGCACCGAGAAGGCGAGCGGGAAGTTGCTGGCGGCGTAGACGGCGACGACGCCCAGCGGGACCTTGTAGCGGCGCAGGTCGGGCCAGGGCGGGGTTTTCGTACCGTCCTCGTGGTCGATCCTGATGTCCAGGAAGGCGCCCTCGTCGACGGCGTCCGCGAACGCCCTGAGCTGAGCCGTGGTGCGCGCGAGTTCGCCGGTCAGCCGCGTCGGGCCGAGCGCGGTCTCCGCGTCGGCCGCCTCGACGATGTGCTGCGCCGCCTCGTCGAGGAGCCCGGCGGCGGTACGGAGCAGGGCGGCCCGCACCGTACGGTCGGCGAGCGCGGAGCGAACGGCGTGCGCCGCCCGTACCGCGCGGTCGACCTCCTCCGCGGTGGCCTCCACCGCGACCTGCTCGCGCGGCTTCCCCGTTCGGGGGTCGACACTCCAGACTGGTACTGCCTCCACCGTGGCGTCCTTCCGGCTGTTCGATATTCTGAACAGAGTTCCTGATACTGAATATGCTGGGACTCTATTAACGGACGTTCTGAGCGGTCAAGAGTGACCAAGAAGGGGCGAGACTCAATGTCAACTGCCGATACGGGCGGTGCGCAGGTCAAATCGGCGGTGCGGACGGTGGAGTTGCTCGAATTCTTCGCCGGCCGCCCCGGCATGCACTCCCTCGCCGCGGTCCAGGAGGCCGTCGGATATCCGAAGTCCAGTCTCTACATGCTGCTGCGCACGCTCGTCGAGCTCGGCTGGGTGGAGACGGACGCGACGGGCACGCGGTACGGCATCGGCGTACGGGCCCTCCTCGTCGGTACGTCGTACATCGACGGCGACGAGGTCGTGGCCTCGGCTCGGCCCACCCTCGACCGGCTCTCCGACGACACGACGGAGACGATCCACCTGGCCCGCCTCGACGGTACGAACGTCGTGTACCTCGCGACCCGCCAGTCCCAGCACTATCTGCGTCCCTTCACCCGCGTCGGCCGCCGGCTGCCCGCGCACTCGACGTCCCTCGGCAAGGCGCTGCTCGCGACGCACACCGACGAGCAGGTGCGCAAGCTCCTGCCGGAGACCCTGCCGGCGCTGACCGAGCACACCATCACCGACCGCGAGAAGCTCATCGAGGAACTGCACGTCGTCCGCGAGCAGGGCTACGCCGTGGACCGCGAGGAGAACACACTGGGCCTGCGCTGCTTCGGTGTCGCGATCCCCTACCGGACCCCCGCCCGTGACGCCATCAGCTGCTCGGTGCCGGTCGCCCGGCTCACTCCGGCGCACGAACAGATGGTCAAGGACGCCCTGTTCGACGCGCGGGACCGGCTGACGCTCGCCACCCGGCGGCTCTGACATGGCCCTCGACGTGACGCTGCGCGAGGTCCGGCCGGACGACCTCGACCTGTTCTTCACCCACTTCCAGGACCCCGAGGCGAAGCGCATGGCGGCCTTCGGGCCGGCCGGTCCGGTGGACCGGGCCAGGTTCGACGCGCACTGGAAGCGCAACATCGCCGAGTACGTCGTACGGACCGTGCTCGCCGACGGCGAGGCCGTGGGCAGCGTCTGTGTGTACGGAGAGCCGGGCGACCTCCAGGTGACGTACTGGATCGGCCGCGCCCACTGGGGCCGGGGCGTGGCCACCGCCGCTCTGCGCGCGCTGCTCGAACTCGTCGCGGAGCGGCCGCTGTCCGCCCGCGCCGCCGCGGACAACACCGGGTCGCTCAGGGTGCTGGAGAAGTGCGGGTTCACTGTGACGGGGCGCGAGCGGGGGTTCGCGCACGCTCGCGGGGCGGAGATCGACGAGCTGGTCCTCACCCTCACCGGCTGAGGGCTCTCCCCCGGACGGGGGAGACGGTTCACCTCTGCGTGGGAGGTGCGGCGGCCCTCCGTCCGGGAGTGTGGGTGCCATGGCAGAGACCACGCTCGCTTCCACGTCCCCGGGCCTTCACCCGGCCCCCGTCGGCCGGCTGCGCGCCGTACTGCGCGCCGCCGCCGTCATCTCCTGCGTCCCGTACGTCGCGCTCAAGATCGCCTGGATCGCCGGCAGCCGCGTCGGCATCCCCGACGGCAGCGTGCTCCTCGACCACCCCGGCGTGATGGCCGTCGCCAACAGCGCCACGGTCCTGATGGACGCGGCCGTCGTCGTACTGGCCCTGCTGCTCACGCAGGACTGGGGCCGGCGCGTCCCCGCGTGGCTGCTCGCGCTGCCCATGTGGGTGGCGACGGGGCTGCTGACCCCGATCGTGGCCGGGTTTCCGCTCCAGGTGCTGGCGAAGGTGTTCACCGGTGGGCGGAGTGCACCGGCGGGCAGTGAACGGTTCCTCGCCGAATGGGTCTTCGGCGTCGTCTACACCGGTTTCATCGTCCAGGGCCTCGCGCTGGGCGCTCTCTTCGCGCTGTACGCGCGCGATCGCTGGGGCCACCTGTGGCGGGGCGCGGTGGGGGAACTGCCCGGCTCCGCCGTCGGGCCCCGGCTGAGGGCGGCCGGCGTGGCCGCGTCCGTGCTCGCGGCGCTCTGCGCCGTGCCGCATGTGATGTGGGCCGCCGGTTCGACGACGGGGCTGAGCCAGGGCTGGGCCGACGGGCGCGCGGCGGACTTCCGTCTCCTCGAAGGGACGTATGTCGTGTTCGCGGCCCTCACCGTGACCGGTGTCCTGACGCTCGCGCTGCGGCGCGGTCGTGGGGTGACTCTGCGGACGGCGCTGGCGCTTGCCTGGGTGGGCTCGGCGGCGCTCGGCTGCTGGGGCGGCTGGCTGCTCGTCGCCTCGGCGATGCCCGCAGCCGACGGCGCGGGCCGGGCGACCACGCTGATGCTGCTGACCTACTGTGTGCAGTTGACCGCCGGTCTCGTCGCCCTGGCCGCGGGCGCCGGCTTCCTGCGGCGGCTCGGGCAGGGCGGTCAGGCAGCGGGCGGTCAGGCGGGCGGACGGGCGGAGAGCCGGGCAAACGGCCGGGCACGGCAACAGATACGGGGACGCGCGGCGTGAAGCGGCTGTTCGGTGCGCGGGCCCGGCTGCGCTGGATCCATCTGATCCTCGGCGGCGCCCTGTCGATGCCGTACTTCCTCCTCGGCAGCGTCTTCGTCGGCCCGTTCATCGGCAACCAGAACGTCTTCACCTCGGCCGCCCTGCAGTTCGGCGCCTTCGGCGTCGCGTTGCCGATCGCCGCCCTCACCGCGTTCTTCCCCCTCGTGAGGCCCTTGTCGGTGGGCGCGGTACGGGCGCTCTGCGGGGTGCCCCGCGGGCGGCTGGCCGACGGGCCCGCCGGGTCCGGGCCGGCGCGGGTGCGGACCGCGGCCTGGTTCACGCTGCATCTCGGGCTCGGTGGCGTCATCAGCGGTATGACGCTCGCGGTGCCGCCGTTCGCGGTGACACTGATCGTCCTGCCGCTGCTGACGTGGCTGCGCGACACCCCGCTCGGGTTGCCCGAGGTCTTCGACCACACATGGGCGCTGGCGCTCGCCCCGGTCGCGGGGGTTGCCATGCTGGTGGCGCTGGCGGCGTGCGCGGCACTGGCCGGGGCTCTGCTGGCCCGCTGCGCGCCGGTGCTGCTCGGCCCGACACCGGCCGACCGGCTGGCGGCGGCGGAGCGGCGGGCCGCGGATCTCGCCGTACGCAACCGGCTGGCCCGCGAGCTGCACGACTCGGTGGGGCACGCGCTGAGTGCGGTCACCCTTCAGGCGGGGGCGGCGCGCAGGGTGCTGGACAGCGATGTGGAGTTCGTACGGGAGGCACTGACGGCCATCGAGGAGACGACGCGGCGCACGGTGGGCGAACTGGACACGGTCCTGGGTCTGTTGCGCCAGGGAGATGATGCGGGCGGCGACCTGCCGGGGCTCACACTCGACGTACTGGACGATCTGCTGGCCAGCAGCGGCGTGGAGGTGGCGTACACGCAGGACGGCGATCCGGCCGCCCGGGCCCCCGAAGCGGTGTCCCGCGAGGCGTACCGCATCGTTCAGGAAGGGCTCAGCAACGCCCTTCGGCACGGCGGCGCCGCACCGGTGTCGCTCCGGATCGCCCTGCGCGGCGAGGAGTTGGAGATCGTGATGGAGAACCCGCTGCCCGACAGGGCCCCGGTGGTACGGCCCGGCGGCGGCCGGGGTCTGCGGGGCACAGCCGAACGGGCCAACCTGCTCGGCGGCCACGCCGAAGCCGGTCCGCACGGCGACAGGTGGCGGCTCACGGTCCGCCTTCCGGTCGGTGGCGACACCGGAGACGGGCGATGAGCGCGCCGCCGGTCAGGGTCGTGCTCGCCGACGACGAGCGCATGGTCCGCACCGCGCTGCGCGTCATCCTCGACGCCGAGCCCGGCCTGGAGGTCGTGGGTGAGGCGGCGACCGGCGCCCAGGCCGTGTCGGTGGTGCGTGAGCTGCGGCCCGACGTGGTGCTGATGGACGTACGCATGCCGGAGATCGACGGAATCCGGGCCACGGAGCAGATCCTCAGTGGTATGGAGACGCCCCCGCGTATCGTCGTCGTCACCACCTTCGAGAACGACTCCTATGTGTACGAGGCGCTGCGCGTCGGCGCCGCGGGCTTCCTGCTCAAGCGCGCGGCCGCCGAGGACCTGGTCCAGGCGGTGCGGCTGGTCGCGCGCAGCGACTGCCTTCTCTTCCCGTCCGCGGTGCGCGCTCTGGCCGCCGAGCACGCCAGGCGGCAGCCCGCCCCGCCGCCCCCGTGGGCGGCGCGGCTGACCGAGCGGGAGGCGGAGGTGCTGCGGCTGATGGCGACGGGCCTGACGAACGCGGAGATAGCGGACCGGCTGCGGGTGGGCTCGGCGACCGCGAAGAGCCATGTGGCGGCGGTGCTGGCGAAGACGGACGTGCGGGACCGTACACAGGCGGTGATCGCGGCGTACGAGTCGGGCTTCATCACGCCGCGCTGAGCGGGCCGGGACGAGGATTCAGAGAGGAAGCTTCAGATGAGGATTCTCTGAGAAGCGTGGCACAGGGGAACGCGACCGGCCGCCGCGTTCGTCTCCCGTACGGGATGAACAAAACGATCAGGCACGCTGCGGTCTTCTGCCTGCTGATGGTGCTCGCCCTGCTGGTGCGGGTCACCTGGGTGCAGGCATACCAGGGCCGGGCCCTCGCAGACGACAAGCACAACCGGCGGAACGTCATCGCGCAGTACGCGCAGCCGCTCGGGAACATCATCGTGGCCGGTTCGCCGGTCACCGGATCGAAGAAGACGGAGGGGAGCGATCTTGAGTACAAGCGGACCTACACGGACGGTGAGCTCTATTCGGCCGTCACCGGCTACAGCTCACAGGCGTACGGAGCCACTCAGCTCGAAGGCATCTACAGCGGCGTCCTCGACGGGACCGACAGTCGGCTGAAGAACCCGGCCGACATCGTCATGGGCAAGCAGAGCGCCCCCGGCGACGTCGTGACGACCATCGACCCCGCCGTGCAGAAGGCGGCGTACGAGGCACTGGGCGACAAGAAGGGCGCCGCGGTCGCGATCGACCCGAAGAGCGGGCAGATCCTGGGCCTGGTCTCCACACCTTCGTACGATCCGTCAAAGATCAGCGGCACGACGGACGGCGACGCCTGGCAGGCGCTGACCGGCGACAAGGACAAGCCGATGGTCAACCGGGCGCTGCGGCAGCCGCTGCCGCCGGGCTCGACGTTCAAGCTGGTGGTCGCCGCGGCGGCGCTGGAGGACGGACGCTACGGGTCGGTCGACGAGCGGACGGACAGCCCGAACCCGTACACGCTGCCCGGCACGCGGACGGTCCTCAGGAACGAGAACGCGTCCGCGCCCTGCGAGGACGCGACACTGCGCACCGCGCTGAAGTACTCCTGCAACAACGTTTTCGGCAGGCTGGCCGTCGACCTCGGCCAGGACAAGGTCAAGGCGATGGCGGAGAAGTTCGGCTTCAACACCGAGAAGCTCGATGTGCCGGTGCGTGCCTCGCAGAGCGTGTACCCGTCCGGCATGGACAAGGCGCAGACGGCCCTGACGGGTATCGGCCAATTCGATGTGACGGCCACCCCGCTCCAGATGGCGATGGTCTCGGCGGCCCTGGCCAACGGCGGCGAGCTCGCGTCGCCGCACATGGTCTCGAAGGTGACGGACGCCGGTGGCGACACCCTGGAAGACCTCGCGGACCGCGGTGACGCGGGCGGCGAGCGGGTCGTCTCGTCCTCCACCGCCGAGCAGTTGCGGAGCGCGATGGTCACGGTCGTCGAGGAGGGCACGGGGACGAACGCGCGGATCGGCGGCGTCGAGGTGGGCGGCAAGACGGGCACCGCGCAGCACGGCGTGGCCAACAGCAAGACGCCGTTCGCCTGGTTCACGTCGTACGCGAAGGACAAGTCGACGGGCAAGGAGGTGGCGGTCGCGGTCGTCGTCGAGGACTCGGGCGCGGCGCGCTCGGAGGTCAGCGGCAACGGCCTGGCGGCGCCCATCGCCGAGAAGACGATGCGGGCGGCCCTCGGCCGCTGAGGCGGGTGCCGGGCCGCTCGGAAGGAGCGGCCCGGCACCTTTGGAGGGCCGGCGACTACTGCCCCGCCCACCGCTTGACGGTCGCCTCGGCCTTCGCCCGCTCGGCGGGCGTCAGCTTGGAGATGAGCGCACCGTGGTTGGTGTCCGGCGCGACGTAGAGGTGCGAGTCGTGCTTGCTGGGCTTGAACTGCTCGGCGCTCCACGGGTCGTTCTGCCCGTACACGAACATCATCCGCTCGCCGCGGGTCGCCACCCAGCGGTCGACGTCCTTGATGACGCGGCCGTTGTACGAGGTGCGCATGTCGGCGGGCAGCACCGAATTGGGCTGGTAGATGTCCGGGTAGTCGCGGACATCGCGCAGGTGCTTGAACTTCAGGTCCGCCCAGCCGAGCTGGGAGGCCGCCTGCCGGTAGTACGGGCCGCTGCCCTCGGCCCCGTTGCCCTGGTCCGCGTAGATGCTCAGACCGTGGTCGAGCGACCATTTGTACAGCTCGTCGTCGGTCGCCTTCCTGGCGTCGGGGACGGCCGGGCAGTCGGTGTACGTACCGCTCTGCCAGAAGTTCCACACCTGGTCGAGCACCGAGAACTCGAAGGCGCGGTCGGCCGAGCCGAGGTACTCGAAGGTGAGGCCCTGCTCCCTGGATGTGGCCTCGAAGCGCGGCAGCATCGCCTCGCGCCGCACCAGCATTTCACGCTGTACGGCGTCCAGAGCGCTGCGGCACTCGGGTGTGCCGACCGTCTGGAAGAACCGCTCGTAGACGCTGTCGTCGCGGTTGTCCGCGTCGTTCGGGGCGACGTACGCGACGACGGCGTCCAGGTCGCCGGGGTAGAAGCGCTCGTGGTAGACCTGCGTCATTCCGCCCTTGCTCGCGCCGGTGCCGAGCCACTTCGCCCGGTAGATGCTCTTGAGAGCCTGGACGATCGCGTGCTCGTCGCTCGCCTGCTGCCAGACGTTCAGGTCGTCCCAGTCGACGTCGGCGGGGCGCGAGGTGTTGAAGTAGCGGTGCTCCACGCTGACCTGGTTCGCGCCGAGCAGCGTGGTGATCTCGCGGGTGCCCGAGGAGAGCCCGTATCCGCCGGTGTAGTGCACGACCGGCGCCGTCTCGGTCTTGTGCCAGAGCGTGAATCTCTGCTGGAAGGTGGCGCTGTCGGGGTCGCGGTGGTCGACGGGCTGAGTCAGCGTCAGGGTGTAGAAGGGGAATCCGCCCTTGTCGGCCACCGAAACGACCGTCAGGCCAGGGATGCGCTCCAGCTTTTCGCGGATGTCACCCGCTGCGGACGCGTCGGAAAGGGCGCCGGTCTCGCCACGGACCGGTTCGGCGGCGAGTGCGGGTGAAGAAGCCAGCAGGCCGGTTGCCGTTATGAGGCCGGCACAGAGCAGAGAAGGCAGAGCCTTGGTGCGCACGCTGTAGTCCCCTCGGTCGGAGGTGATGCGATGGATGCGACGGGCCGCATGGTATGCGCTTTCGTACTGTGATCGGCCTCACTCCGGATCATTGGATTTCATGTCAACCGGATAAGCGGCTGCGGGCGTATGCCTGGTGAGACCGAAGAGATCCAGGAGTGGTTGTTGACCGTCGAGGAGTTTGAAGAGTTCTACGCGCATACGGCGTCCCGCCTCATCGGGCAGCTGTATGTGATGCTCGGCGATCTGCACGAGGCTCAGGACGTCGTACAGGAGGCCTTCGTCCGGGGCTGGAGCCGGCGGCGTCAGCTCGACGGCGGCGGCGAACCCGAGGCATGGATCCGCACCGTGGCCTGGCGGCTGGCGGTGAGCAGGTGGCGGGTGCACCGCCGCGCCGCGGACGCCTGGCAGCGGCGAGGCAGCCCGCCGGCCGATCCGGGACCGGGGCCCGAACACGTCGCGCTCGTGTCGGCGCTGCGCGAACTGCCGCCCAGACAGCGGCGCACGGTGACGCTGCACTACCTGTGCGACCTGACGGTCGTCCAGATCGCCGCCGAGACCGGCCTGTCCACCGGCACCGTCAAGACGGACCTGGCCCGGGGCCGGGCAGCTCTCTCCCACCTTCTGCAGGACCCGCGCGCTGAGGAGGCCTACGGTGCCTGAGCCCCACGACTCTTTGAGGAACGCGTTCAAGGACGCGGCCGAGGCCGGACAGGCCCGCGCGCGGCCCGTGCCCGCCTCGGTGATCTCCGAGCGCGGCAGCCGACGCCACCGGCGGCGCCTTGCCGTGGTGGCGGCCACAGCGTGCCTGGCCTTCGCCGGCACGGGCGCCGCGGCGGTGACGGCGCTGCTGCCGGGCAGCGACCCGGACACCGGCGTCCCCGCTTCCACCCCGTCCGGCTTTCCGTCCGTACTGCCGTCCTCCTCGCCCCTCCCTTCCTTCTCGTCGTCTCCTACGCGCACCACTCCCCCGGCGTCCTCGCCGCCGCCCGGACTGGCGACCGGGTCACCGACGGGGACACCGCCAAGCAGCCCGCCGAGTACGGCGCCGGAGCAGCCGCTGAACAGCTCGCCACCCCCCACGGGCTGACCCGCACGAAGCCCTGCCGACCACCTCCCCCTGCCCGCCACATCGCCGGGGGCCGATCCCGCATGCCTCGATCGCGGGCCCGGCCGCCCTGCCCGATGTCCGCACCAGGAGTACGACCATGGCCACCGCGACCCCGATGCGGCCCCCCGCACAGCCCGCCCGTACTCCCCCCGTGCCGGGTAGCACCACAGCCACCGGCCCCGGCACCTCCGGGCGCCGGGGCGGGTTCGGTCGCCGGCTCGGTCGTCGGCTCGGTCGTCGGCTCGGGCTCGGGCTCGGGCTCGACGACCGGAACGTCCTGCTGCTGTACGTGCTCACCCGTGCCGGCATCTGGACCACCGCCTACTGCACGCGGTGGCTGTTCGCCGGAGACCGCAAGGCCCGCGACGTACCGCCCGCACTGTCCTCGTGGGGCCAGTGGGACTGGTGGCACTACCTGCACATAGCGCGGGAAGGTTACTTCCCCGGCGGTGCCGGCCCCTGGACGGACGACTGGGACAACAGGGAGGCCTTCTTCCCCGGCTTCCCTCTCGTCCTGCGCGCCGTGCACGTCGTGATCCCCGACTGGACCGTCGCCGGCCTGCTGATCTCCTTCGTATCCGGGGCCGTCGCCGTCCTGGCCCTCGCCCGTATCGCCCGCCTCCACCTGCCCGCCGCCAGCGGCCCGCCCGCCGCCGGCGGCGCCCTTGGGCAGCGCGCCGTGCTCTTCTTCCTGCTCTCGCCGTGCGCGGTGTTCCTGGCCGCCGGCTACACCGAGTCGCTCTTCCTCGCCCTCGCCCTGCCCGCCTGGCTCGCCGCCCGGCGCCGCAACTGGCCGCTCGCGGGCATCCTGGCCTGCCTGGCCACCGGCGTCCGGGTCAGCGGACTCTTCCTCGCGGCGGCGATCGCGGTCCACTTCCTCGTCGCCACAGACCTCCGCAAGCAGTGGTGTTCGCTTCCGTGGATCGCGCTCCCGGCGCTGCCCGCAGGCCTCTATACGTGGTTCCTGCACGCGCACACCGGCGACTGGATGGCCTGGAACCACGCCCAGGAACGCGGCTGGTACCGGAACTTCCACGCCCCCTGGGAGGCGTGGCAGCACACCTGGAAGGCCGCCTTCGCGCACACCCAGTCCACCGGTTACGCCGTCATGTTCCAGGCCGAGCTCGTCACCATGGCCGTCGGACTGCTCCTGCTCGGCGTGCTGCTGAGAGGGCGCAGGTGGCCGGAGGCCGTGTACATCGGGCTCAGCCTGTGGGCCCTCGGCACGTCGTACTGGTACACGTCCATTCCGCGCGCCACGCTCCTGTGGTGGCCGATGTGGGTGCTGCTCGCCGCGTGGAGCCTGCGCCGTCCCTGGGTGAAGAGCGCGTACGTGTGCGTGGTCGCGCCCCTGTCGACCATCCTCGCCGTCACCTTCCTGTCGGGACGCTGGGCAGGCTGACAGCCGGCAGGACAGCGTCCGGGACCGACCGTGAAGCGCGCCGCGCGAGCGACGCCGCCCAGGCCGTCGCCGCGACGCCGAGCGCTCCGACTCCGGCCCCGACCCACGCGACCGAGGTGTAGCCGAAGCCCGCGTCGATGGCCATGCCGCCCAGCATGGGCGTGAGGGTGATGCCCACGTTGAAGGCCGAGGTGCTGACGGCCGGAACCAGCGTCGGGGCGTCCGGCGCGATCGTGAACACCCGTGACTGGAGCACGGGGTTGGTGACGTATCCGGCCACGCCGAGGACGAGGACCAGTACGACGGTGAGGGCCAGGTTCGGCGCGGCGAGCGCCACCGCCGCCGAGGCGAGGGTGAGGGCGCCGATGCCGAGGTAGAGGGTGCGGAGCGGGGCGCGGTCGGCCACGCGCCCGCCGATCGTCATCCCGATCAGCCCGCCCACTCCGTACAGCGACAGGACAGCCGGCACCCAGCCCTCGGGCAGCCCGCTCACGTCGGTCAGCAGCGGGGCCAGGTAGCTGAAGGTGACGATGGCGGCGCCGAAGGCCAGTACGGTCACGGCGAAGGAGACCCACAGCTCGGGACGCGCCAAACCCTTCAACTCGCGCCGGACGGACGGCACTTCGCGGTCGGCCGCGTGACCGCCCGACAGCACGGCCCGGATCGCCACCAGGCTCACGGCGGTGAAGGCCGCCACGCCCCAGAAGGCCGCGCGCCAGCCGACGTGCTGGCTCATCAGTGTCCCGGCCGGTACGCCGACGATCGTGGCCAGCGTCAGCCCGGTGGCGACGACGGAGAGCGCCCTGCCCTTGGCCGTCGCGGGCACCAGACTGACCGCGGCCGCGGCGGCCACGCTCCAGAAACCGGCGTACGCGACCGCTGTGACGATGCGGCTGGCGAACACCACGGCGTACTCCGGCACCAGGGCCGCGACCACGTGCCCGGCGATGAAGACGGCCTGGAACGCGACGAGCGCGCTGCGGCGCGGGACGCGCAGGGTGAGCACGCTCATCAGGGGCGCGCCGACGACCATGCCGATGGCGAAGGCGGAGATGAGCAGTCCCGCGTCGGGGATGGAGACGCCGAGGTCGTCGGCCATGGTGGGCAGCAGACCGGAGAGCATGAACTCCGAGGTCCCCTGGGCGAATATGCCCAGGCCGAGTATGTAAACGGCGATTGGCATGAGTCGGTGCTCCGCTCGGGTAAGTGGGTCGGCATGTTGTTTTGTACTGGGCGTTTCAAAATGAGCCCATGGGAAGTCCAGGCACGCGGTGGCGCGCCATGGATCACAGAGGGCCGGAGATGCCCGCCCTCAGAGGGCGGCGAGGGCGGCGTCCGCGGTCATCTCCAGCACGGACCGCTGCCGGGTGACGCGCGCCGAGACCTTGAGGCCGGCGATGGTCGCGATGACGAAGTGCGCGAGCGCGGTGGGATCCTTGTCGCGGGCGATGTCGCCGTCCCGCTGCCCGGACTCGATCGCGGCACGGATCACCGCGAGGCGCAGCCGGTAGTCGCGGGTCAGGTCGCCCGCGATCCCGTGGTCGCGGGCCGCCACCTCGACGGCCGTATTGACGACGAGGCAGCCACGGCCCGAGGCGGCGCCCTCCGTACCCGCGACACCTTCACGGCCTTCGGATCCTTCGGGTCCGCGCCCGAACTCCTCGTCGATCACCCGCTGAAACTGCGTGCGGATCTTCTGCCGGACCGGGAG
This sequence comes from Streptomyces flavidovirens DSM 40150, assembly GCF_000429085.1. Lineage (GTDB taxonomy): Bacteria > Actinomycetota > Actinomycetes > Streptomycetales > Streptomycetaceae > Streptomyces > Streptomyces flavidovirens. Next base: position 111,892 of record NZ_AUBE01000021.1, read on the forward strand.
ATCACTCTCCATCAGCTCGGTCAGTTCGGCGCTCTTGTACTCCATGTACCGGGCGAGCGCCCGCTCGAAGAGGTCGTGCTTGCTCTTGAAGGTGTTGTAAATGCTGCTGCGCCCCAGGCCGGTGGCCTCGCACAGGTCCTGGGTGGACGTCGCCTCGTAGCCGGCGGTCCAGAACGCCTCCATCGCGGCGTCGACCGCCCGCTCCTCGTCGAACTTCCTCGGCCGGGCCATGACATGAACGTTAACACGTTTTGGAACGCCCGGTCTATTACTCCGCCGACCAGGCCGGGTCACGTCCCGCGCGCCCGACGACCCGGTCGAGGAGCGGCGCGCCCTCCGGTACCTCGACGGGGGTCCCGAAGATCCCGTCACCGTCCGCGGTGTCATCCGCCGGCTCCAGCAGCTCGTACGACGACTGAAGGCTCGGCGTCAACGGTGTACGCCTGGCCGGTGGAACGGGCCAGATCCCACCCGTGCACGACGATCTCGTTGAGGGCGACTCGTCCCGCGACCGCGCCGGTCAGCGTGACACCGCCCGCCTGCGTCGTGCCCTGCCAGGCATCGGGGCTGCGCCAGGCCGCGGCGAGCTCGTCGAGCTGCCGCGGGAGGCGGGTGCGCCAGTCGTCGACGAGTACGGGCAGGGCGGCGCCGGGGTCTGTGCCGGTCGTCGGTCCCAGCTCCTTCTTCGCCGCGTCGCGGAAGGCCGCGGTGAGGTCGACGAGGTGGGCCAGGAGGTGGTGCACGGCGTACTTCTCGCACGGGGTGGGGCCGGAGAGCCGGTCGTCCGTGACGCCGTCGAGCAGTTGGGCGACCTGGCGGGTGGCCGGTTCGAAGTCGAGCATGCGGGACGTGGGGTCCTCGGCGGTCATGGCGCTGCCTCCGGTGAGCGGACGGTGCCTGCGCAGTAGTGACCCCCGGACGGACTGGAACTCATCGGTGAGCGCAGAAGTCCGCCCTCGTCAGGAACGCGAGCCGCGCCCGCTTCTCCGGCAGGAAGACCTCCGGAAGGTCGACCTCCGGCATCACGATCTCCGGCCCGATGCTGAACCCTGTCCGCTCCAACCGCGCCACCGCCTTGTCGTTGAGCGCGTCCGGCTCCGCCACGATGCGCTCGTTGCGCGGGTCCGCGAATACGAAGCCGATCAGCACGGCCAGCAGGTTCGCGGTGAAACCGTGCTCCGGAGCCGCCCCGCCGGTGGGGCCTATCAGGATGTGCACCCCGAAGTCCCCCGGCCGGGCGTCGTAGCACTCGCTGACACGGTCGGCCTCGGGATCGTACGTCTGGAACAGTGCGACCGGGTCACCGTCCCGCAGCGCCAGGTACCCGTGGTGCGTGGTGAGGGAGTTCAGGTGCGCGTAGGTCTCCTCGACCTGTTCGCGCGTCGCGTCGCCCATGCCCCAGAACCGGGCCCGCTCCTCGGTGACCCACCCGTGCAGCAGCCCCGCGTCGCCTGCCGGGTCCACGGGGACGAGGCGCACCGTACCGAAGCCCTCGATCTTCTGCTCGTACACGGGCTCTTCGAACACGGGCTCTGTGGTCGCGGTCATCGGGACTCCTTCGTCAGGCGGTTCCAGTCGGTGGTCACGGGCACGAGTTCGCCCCGCAGCCACAGCGGCAGTTGATCGTGGTGGTGGGCGTCGCCGGGGACACCGGACGCACCGAGCGGCACCACCCAGAGGCTGTCCTCGCGCCGCGCGAGGTCCCAGACGTAACGGGCGGCCGGCCCGCGCGCGCAGCGGTCGGTGACACCGGGGACGCTCGACGTGGAGAGCACGCAGTCGTGGTCCCCAGCCACCCCCGGCCACCCGCCGGGCGGGGCGGACGGCAGCGCCTGCCACGGCGCGAGGCGGTGTACGTCGCCCCAGGGCACCGGCGCCGGGTCCGTGGCGGCGACCGCCTCGACGGCCGCCGCGACGATGCCGGGCCTGTCGATGCCGGGCAGCAGCTCCGTGGTCAGCAGGGTCTCCAGCGCGAAAGCGACCCGCGAGGTGAGCGCCAGCCAGGGCAGGAAGACGCCGGGATACGCCGGGTCCGCCACCGGCTCGGTCAGCGCGGCCAGGTCCGGGTGGGCCGCGATCCGCCGCACCACCTCCGTCCGTACGGCGGCGTACACCGTGGCGTCGGTGCTGCCGGCCTCCATCCGGCGGTCCCAGCGCAGCAGCCGCTCCCGCAGCCGCGCGCCCGGCGCGCTGAGCCCGCCGAGCCCGGCGATGAACTCCAGCAGCGGCCGGGCGGACGCGAGATACGTGTCGGTGTGGACGCCCGCCATCTCGCCGGCGGTCCACGTCTGCGACCCGCCGAGCAACTGCCCGATGCGGTCCGCCCGGTACGGCGGTGCGAACTCGACGCCGAGCGGTGCGGCCAGGCCCCGCTGGTTCGCCATCACCGCGACGCCGTCGACATCGGCGCGGGGCAGCGGCCGGTCCGCACCGCGCCACGCGTACGCCGCCTCCCAGGCGGGTACGACGCGCAGCCCGTTGTCCCGGTGGCGCAGCGGGACCCGGCCCGCGACCCGGTGCAGCAGCCCGCCCTCGGTGTCGGCGGCCTGGACGACGTTGACGGGCTCGACCCACCGCTCGAACGCCCGGTCCACGTCCGCGACGGTACGCGCCCTGAGCAGCGCGGGCAGCGCGGCGAAGCCGAGGTCCTCGTACACCCGCGTCGGGCAGCGCAGACTGACCGTCACGGCTTCACCGGGGCCGCCGATGATGACGGGCCCCCGCTCGGTCTCGACGACCTCGGTCTCGACGGGGTCGCCGCCCGCCACCTCGACGGTCTCGGTGTGGACGGTGGCGGGACGCCAGCCGTCGGGGCCGAGCGCCTCGATCCCGGCGCCGTCGGGGCCGCGTCGCAGCCGCTCGCGGTAGAGGTCCTGGTAGTCGGCCATGGCGTTGGTGATCGCCCACGCCACGGTGGAGGTGTGGCCGAAGTGGGCGATGCCGGGGATGCCGGGGACGGCTAGGCCGACGACGTCGAACTCGGGGCAGGCGAGGCGTACCTGCTGGTAGATCCCCGGGTCTTCGATGAACCGGTGCGGGTCGCCCGCGATCAGCGGCGAACCGGTGGCGGTGTGCTCGCCGGTGACGAGCCAGCCGTTGCTGCCGGAGGTGCCGGGGCCGTCGGTGGCGAACAGGGTGATCGCCTCGTCGCCGAGCCTGCGGGCGACCTCCTCGCGCCACAGCTTGGTGGGGAAGCCGGCGAAGAGGATGTGCGTGGACAGCCAGATCCCGAGCGGCGTCCACGGCTCCCACGTCCCCGGGGCCAGCCCGGTGGCGGCGAACTCCGGCGCGCGCCGGGCTCCCTGTGCCAGCCCGGCGTTGACCCCGTCGACGTAACACGTGATCCAGGCGGCGGTGTCCGCGTCGAGGGCGCGGAAGCAGCGCCGGGCGGTGTCGTCCAGCCGGGACCGGCGGGCGAAGACGTCCCAGCCGACGGCGTCGGCGCCGAGGAAGGCGGCTGTGGTGCCCTGCGAGCGGTGCCGCTCGACCTCGATCTGCCAGGCGCGGTCGGTGGCGGCGTTGCGGCCCTGCGCGAAGGCGAGTTCGTGTGCGTTGCCGGCGCGGAGATGGGGGATACCCCAGGCGTCCCGGAAGACCTCGGTGCTCACGTTGTTTCCCCATCTGGATTCCGCCACGGTTTTAGGTAAGGCTGACCTAACCTAGTGGACGGACGGGTCCGGGATCCAACCGGGGGCAGGTGCCCGCTCACGGCCGCAGGGCAGCGCGCACGAGCCTGAGGTCGGCGTCGGACGCCAGCCCCGCGTGGTACAGGCGCACTTCGGTGGCGCCGAGCCTGGCGGCACGGGCCGCGTCCACGGCGAGGGTGCCGGGGCTGCCGCCCATGCCGGAGACGACACCGAAGTTGGCGGCGATCACAGTCCCGGCGCCGGGGCGGCGGTGCTCCGCGAAGGGCGCGAGCAGCTCGGGGCCACTCGCGCACGGCACCACCACACCGTCCGCGACTGTGAGGATGTGCCGGGGATCGACACCCGCGTTGGCCCCGCAGTGGTACGCCGACGGATCGGCGTGCAGCAGCACCTGGAAGCCCGGCGGCGCGGCGGCCCGTACCGCCTCGACGGCCGATTCCTGGAGCGTACGGGCGGCCCATGTGCGCCACGCGAGCGTCGCGGCGGCGAGTTCGGCGCCGATGAGTTTGCCGACGGCCGGCCATCCGTCGCCGGTGGAGGACCCGTGTGCCCAGGCGGGCTCCAGAGCGCGCCGCACCGCCGCCCTCAGCTCTCCGGGGTCCAGCCCGAGATCCACGTATCCGGCGCCGCAGTCCGGACAGAAGCAGAGCGACATCAGGTACTGCGCCGCGTCGCCGAGCCCCACCCCCGCGATCTTGTCGTGCGCGTGGAGATGGGCCAGGCCGTACCAGCCGCAGGACTCCAGCTCGGTGCCGCGCGCGCCGGGACGTACGGCCGCCTCGGCCGCGAGGTCGGTGAGGTAGGCGCGGACCACCGGCTGGGCGATGCAGGGCGCCCACGGGTACCGGTCGCCGTAGGCGTTGACGACGCAGAGGTCCGGACGGTCGGCGCCGAGGCGGGAGTTGTGGGCGAGAACGACCCAGGAGTGGACGTCGAGCCCGGCGGCCGTGAGCGCTTCGGCCGCCTCGCCGTACGGGTCGGCGGCCGGCGCCCAGTCCCCGGCGGCGTACGGCCGCAGGCTCCGCCCCGACCAGCGGTCCTCGTCGACGGGGTAGAGCACGGCGGCATGTCCGGCGGTGACGATGCGGTGGTGGGGGTGGCGCGGGGTGAGGGCGCGGGTCGAGTGGTAGGCGGAGGCGAGGGTGACCTGCTGGACGCCGAGGTCAGCGATGCGGGCGGCGGCGTCCGGGTCCCCGACGACGTCCCACGGGTAGAGGAAAGCGGCGGCCTTCACGCGCGCTCACCGCCGATCAGGGCCCGGCCGCGCTCGATCAGCTCGGCCAGCGTCTTGACGTGCACGGGGTCGGGTTCGCTGAGCGGCGGCCGTACTTCGCCGACGTCCAGGCCGGCGAGACGTACCCCTGCCTTGACGAGCGATACGGCGTATCCGCGGCCGAGGTTGCGCAGTTCGACGAGCGGGGCGTAGAAGCCGTCGAGCAGGCGGTTGACGGTGTCGTCGTCGCCGGAGTTCAGGGCCCGGTGGAAGGCGAGCGCGATGTCGGGGGCGAAACAGAAGACGGCGGAGGAGTAGAGGGTGACGCCGATGCCCCGGTAGGCGAGGGCGGTGAGTTCGGCGGTGGGCAGGCCGTTGAAATAGCGGAACGGGTGTTCGGGCGGCAGGTCGCGGCGTACGGCTCCGATGACGCGCTGCATCAGGTCGAGGTCGCCGTAACCGTCCTTGAGCCCGACGATGCCGGGCACGCGCGCGAGTCTGACGACCGTCTCGGGGGTGAAGACGGCGTTGTCGCGCTGGTAGACGATGACGTCGAGGGAGGTGGCGGCGGCCAGTTCGGTGTAGTGGCGCAGCAGTCCCTCCTGGTCGGCGACGACGAGGTACGGGGGCATGGCGAGCAGCCCGTCGGCGCCCGCTTCCTCGGCGGCCTTCGCGTACTGGACGGCGAGGCCCGTGCCGTAGCCGGCTCCGGCGACGACGGGAACGCGGCCGGCCGCCTCTTCCACGGCGGCGGCCACGCAGGTGCGGAACTCGTCCGGCGTCAGGGCGTGGAACTCGCCGGTGCCGCAGCAGGCGAAGACGGCGGCGGCGCCGGCCTCGATGCCTCCGCGTACATGGGCGCGGAAGACGTCGACGTCGAGGCCGGCGTCCGGGCCGTACGCGGTGACGGGGAAGAAGAGCAGGCCGTCGAGTCGGCCGGCGAGCGGGGCTGAGGTCACGGGCGCTCCCTGGGCGTGCACCATCGTACGTGCACAACTGTGATCTGCGTCTATATCCCTGAACGGCGTCACGCTAAGGCAGCCGCCTGGGGCCGGTCAAGACGAGAAACGCAAGTGCGGGCCCGGATCGCACGCCTCCGCGCGACACTTGACGGGGTCGCCGCCACTCCTTAGCGTGTCCACGCATGTGAATCCGGTCCACGAATGCGTCCGTGGACCGGCTGTGCTTTGCGGCCCGTGCCGACCACCGCGTCACCGCGTACCGCGCCCCGAGGAGATCCGCCGATGCCCGTACCCCGCACCGTCCTGCTGACCGGCGCCGCCGGAGGCCTCGGCACCCTGATGCGCGGCCTCCTTCCGGCGTACGGCTACGAACTGCGCCTCTTCGACGTCACCCCCATCGAGGGCGAGCCGGACGCGATCACCGCCGACCTGGCGGACAAGCAAGCGCTGCGCGAGGCCGTGCGCGGGGTCGACGCGGTCATCCATCTCGCGGGCATCTCACTGGAGGCACCCTTCGAGAAGATCATGCGCTCCAACATCGAGGGGACGTACAACCTCTACGAGGCGGCCCACGAGGAGGGCGTCGGCCGGATCGTCTTCGCCTCGTCCAACCACGCGGTGGGCTTCACCCCGGTCCCCGCCGGGGGCGCCCCGCTGATCCACGCGGCGACCCCGCACCGCCCGGACACGTTCTACGGCCTCTCCAAGGCCTTCGGTGAAGACCTGGCGCAGCTCTACTGGGATCTGCACGGCGTCGAGACCGTCTCGGTGCGGATCGGCTCCTGCTTCATGGAGCCCAGCTCGGTACGCATGCTGTCGATCTGGCTGAGCCCGGGGGACGGCGCCCGCCTTTTCCACGCGGCGCTCACCGCCGAGGACGTGGGCCACACCGTCGTCTACGGATCCTCCGCGAACACGCGCCTGTGGTGGGACCTGACGTCCGCACGCGCCATCGGGTACGAGCCGCAGGACGACTCCGAGCAGTACGCGCACAAGCTCATCGCGGAACACGGCGAACTCGACCCGGCCAACCCCGACCACTCGCACCTGGGCGGGCAGTTCTGCACCAACCCGCCCCTGTGGCCGTACTGAAAATCGCGCGCCCCTGCGGTCGGGCGGCGGGAAGCTGGTCAGGGCGCGGTGGACAGGGGCGTACAAACACGGCAACGAGCGGGCGGCGAAGAATCACCCGCGCAACGGGTGACGGGTGAGGGAACGGCAAAGGCGTGTCGGTCGTTAGCTTTGGCATGACCGCAATGACGCCCGGCTCGAACATTCCGCTTCCCACCGCCCGCGTGGCCGTGGACGTTGCCGCCCCCGTGCGGCTCGACGTTTCGGGCCTGCTGCTCACCGCCGACGGCAAGGTCCGCTCGGACGACGACTTCATCTTCTACAACCAGCCGGCCGGCCCCGGCGTCACCTACCGCTCCGACGGCGGCACCGCCCCCGACGCGATCGTGGTGGACACCTCGGCCGTCCCGCCCGGCATCGAGAAGATCGTGATCACGGCGAGCCCCGACGCCGCGGGCCAGACCTTCCAGGGCATCGAGCCCACCGCCACGGTGCGCAGCGCCGACGACGGCGCCGCCATCGCCACGTTCACCCCGCCGCAGCTCGGTTCCGAGACAGCGCTGGTGGTCGTGGAGATCTACCTGCGCAACGGCGCGTGGAAGGTACGCGCGGTCGGCCAGGGTTACGCCAACGGGCTGGCCGGCATCGCCACGGACTTCGGCGTCTCGGTGGAGGAGCCCGCCGCCCCGGCCGCTCCCGCGCCCACTCAGGCCCCCGTGGCCCCGCCCGCGCCTCCGGTGGCCGACCCGCGGGTCGCGGCCGCCCCCGCCGCCCCTGTGGCCCCGGCTGCCGCGCCCGCCGCCCCGCCTGCGGCCCCTGCCGCGAGCGGCAAGATCAACCTCGACAAGGGCCGGGTCAGCCTCCAGAAGAACCAGACGGTCTCGCTGGTCAAGGGCGGCCGCCCGCTGCTGTCCCAGGTCAAGATGGGCCTCGGCTGGGAGCCCGCGTTCCGGGGCAAGGACATCGACCTCGACGCGTCCGTCATCGCCTACGACGGGAACCGCAAGCACCTGGACAGCTGCTACTTCGGCAAGCTGTCGATCCTGAGCGGCGCGGTGAAGCACTCCGGTGACAACCTCACCGGCGAGGGAGCGGGCGACGACGAGGTGATCACCGTCGACCTCGGCCGCATCCCCCCGGAGGCGACGGGCCTGGTGTTCACGGTGAACTCCTTCACGGGGCAGAAGTTCACCGAGGTGGCGAAGGCCTACTGCCGTCTGCTGGACGCGGCGACCGGTGAGGAACTGGTCCGCTTCGACCTGACGGGCGCCGAGCCGCAGACGGGCGTGATGATGGCAAAGCTGATCAAGCAGTTCTCTGGAGAATGGGAAATGACCGCGATGGGCGACTTCGTGAAGAGTCGCACCGTTCGCGGCATGGTCAAGCCGGCAGCCCAGGCCCTCTAGCGCTCGCGCGCCGGAGGGACTAGAGCTTGGTCAGCTTGGTGAAGGGGCTCAGGATGCGGCCCTGGCGTCCGGCGAAGTCGATGAGAACGGCGGCTTCGCCTTCGACTGCGATGACCCTCCCGAGTCCGAACTGATCGTGCGAAACCCGGTCGCCCACCTCGAAAACCTCGATCGGGGGGGCGTCCGCGGCGGGGACGTTGAAGGGACTGGACGGCAGGTAACGCCGGGCTCCGGCTGACTTTGTCATTAGTTGAGAGTATGCGCCCCGCGAGGCCGCCACGCCATGCCCGTCCATGATCACTTCGCCTGGGGCCGGTCGGCGACCCTCCGTGGGCCCGGTGACGCCACCCTGCGGAAGGCCGGGCCCGCAAGGCCGCGGAACGGGTGCGGACCAGGCGTTGCGAACGGAGGGTGACCGGCCCGGTACCGGGGAAATTCACGGTACGGACCGGAATGTTCGCCAGAAACTTCCCGGTCGCTCCGCCCCCGTCACCGGGCGCGGCTGCCGCCGGTGACGACGAACACGCGTACCCGTCGCGCAAAGGACCTGTCCCGAAGCGAAATTGGCCGCACCGGGCAGGAAACCCGCACCGGGCAGGAAAAGCCCCGGACCGTGCGCCCCGCAGCCGTAGGAGAATTCCTCCGCATTCGTGAGGCAAACGCGGCAGGAAAAGGGTGCGCCGGAGGAGATCCGGGAAATCGGTGACGGGTTGACCCGCCGCTCCGGCCCCTGCACCGCATCGGTCCGAAGCCGATGACGGCAGGCGAACGGACGTTCCTCGACGCCTGGAAATCAACCGTTGCCCGTCCGCCGGAAACCCATTGCCCTGTCTCCGGAGTTCGACGGCGGCGGGCCCGGCGTGATTTTGTGAAAACAAACAGCCGGAACGCGAGGAGTTTCCCCGGAACCGCAACCACCCGGCCGCCGTACGCGTCGCAGACGGCGTCCGGGACACTGGATCACGATCACGATCACGATTTGCGTACAACCGGAGGGACCACGGCATGGCCGAGCGCGCGGAGTACCGCATCGTCTCGCTGATCGGTGAGGGCGGTACGGGCCGTGTGCATCTGGCACGGGACCCCGCCGGACGGCTGGTCGCCCTCAAGACCGTCCATGAGCACCTGGCCGCCGCACCGGGATTCCGCGAGCGCTTCCGCCGCGAGGCCGCCGCCGCTCTCCGCGTGCGCGGGCCCTTCACCGCGACGGTGCTCGACGCCGGTACGGAGGACCAGCAGCCCTGGCTGGCAGCCGAGTTCTGCGCCGGGCCGCCGCTCGTGGAGGCCATCACCACGGCGGGGCCGCTGGGCCCGGCGGACCTCGGCACGTTCGGCTCGGCGCTCGCCGTGGCCCTTGCCGCGATCCACGGCGCGGGGCCCGCCCTCCTCGACCTCAAGCCGGCCCATGTCCTGATCACTCACCGGGGCCCGAAGATCGTCGACTTCGGCACCGCCGGCCGCTCCGCCGGCCTCGACCCCGCCGGCTCCGGCTTCCCCGGCTTCGTCGCCCCGGAGGAGCTGACGCCGGGCAGCCGGGCCGGCACACCCGCCGACGTGTTCGCGCTGGGCGCGCTCCTGGCCCTGTCCAGCACGGGACGCAATCCGTTCGGGTCGGGCAGCGCCGGGCAGGTGACCGACCGGACCCTGCACTCGGCTCCCGACCTCGTCGGCGTGCCGGGAGCCGAGTGGCCCGGCTTCCTCGCCGCCTGCCTGGCGACCGCCCCCGCCGACCGGCCGAGCATGCCGGAGGCCCTCGCCTGGTGCGCGGAGCGGGCCGCCTCCGTGCCGTGGTGGGAGCAGGAGCCGGTAGCCGACCTGATCCGCGAGCACGAGGGCGACCTGGCCGAGCTCCTCGCGGTCAGCGGGGGCGACGGCGCCGCCACGGACCGGTGATGGCGAGCATGATGCCCGGCTTCTGGATGTTGGCGTAGAGCGTCTTTCCGTCGGGAGAGAAAACGACCCCGGCGAACTCGCTGAACTCCGGCTCGGCCTCGGTGCCCACATTGAGCTCGTTGCGGGCGATGGGGTACGTACGGCCGCTCTCCGTGGCGCCGAAGAGGTGCTGGCCGCCCTCGCCGTCCTCCGCGAGGACCAGGCCGCCGTACGGCGAGACGGTGATGTTGTCCGGGCCGTCGAGCTGCCCGCCCGTACCGAGCAGCACCTTGAGCGTCAGCGTGCGGCGCTTGGGGTCGTAGAACCACACCTGTCCGTCGTGCGGCTCGCCTGGGCTCTCGTCACGGGCGTACGACGAGACGATGTACGCGCCGCCGTCGGCCCACCACATGCCCTCCAGCTTGCGGGCGCGCGTGATGTCCCCGTCGTCGAACTGCTCGCGCACCGGGACCGTCCTGCCGTCCCGGTCGGGTACGTCGATCCAGTCGACGCCGTAGACCGTGCCGATGCGCGTGGCGCGCGACAGGTCGTCGACGAACCGGCCGCCGGAGTCGAAGCACTTGGTGGCCTGGAGGGTGCCCGCGTCGTCGGCGAGCTTGCGGAGCTGCCCACGGCCGTGCTTGAAGCCGTGCGGCGGGACCCAGCGGAAGAGCAGCCCGTTGGGCTCCGAGTCGTCCTCGGTGAGGTACGCGTGGCCGCGCTTGGGGTCGATGACGACGGCTTCGTGGTCGAAGCGGCCGAAGGCCTTGATGGGCTGGGGGTTCAGGTTGGCACGGCGGTCATAGGGGTCGACCTCGAAGACGTAGCCGTGGTCCTTGGTCATGCCGTTCTGGCCGGCCCGGTCGGAGTTCTCCTCGCAGGTCAGCCAGGTGCCCCAGCTGGTGCTGCCGCCCGCGCAGTTCGTGGAGGTCCCCGCGATGCCGACCCACTCGGCGACCTCGCCGCCGCGGTGCACCTCGACGACCGTGCAGCCGCCGGACGCGGCCGGGTCGTACACCAGGCCCGCCACGAGCGGAACAGGGTGCTTCCACTTGGAGCGCGCGCCCTTGAGTTCATGGTTGTTGACGAGGAGCGTCGTGCCGCGCGGGCCTTCGAAGGCGGCGGTGCCGTCGTGGTTGGACGGGGTGTACTCGCCGGTCTCCAGCCTGGTGACGCCACTGCGCGTGATGATCCGGTACGAGAACCCTGCGGGGAGGGCCAGGATGCCGTGGGGGTCCGGTACGAGCGGCCCGTAACCGGGGCCGTGCCCGCCCTTTCCGGCGGCCCCGTCGCCGCCCTCTGCCCCGGCGGCCCGGTCGTCGGCGGCGAGGGCTCCCGGAGCGGTGGACAGCGCGCCGACGCTGCCGACGAGCGCGACCGATGCGCCCGTGAACGCGGAGTGTCTGGCGAAGTCCCTGCGGGTGATCGTCATTCGTACCTCCTGAGGCCCTTGAGGGGCACGTGTTTTCGGGCCCAGGCTCGCGCGCGCGTATAAACGGGGGCTGAACAGTGCCCGTCGTACGAGAGGCCACCGTCATGCACCTGCCCCCGCACGCGCCGTCGCAGCCGCCGACCTCGCCCCCGCCCCTGCCGCCCGCCGGCCGTCGCGTCCTCGTCAGCGGCGCGTCGCGCGGTCTCGGGCGCGCCGTGGCCCACGCCTTCGCGGCGGGCGGCGACCGCGTCGCGGTCCACTACGGCTCGCGGCGCGAGGATGCCCTGCGGACCCTGGAAGGGCTCCCCGGTACGGGCCATGTGCTGGCCGGCGGCGACCTGTCCGCCCCGGCGGGCGCGGCCGCCGTCGCGGACCTGGCGGCGGAGGGGCTCGGCGGCATCGACGTCCTGGTGAACAACGCGGCCGTCAACGAGCGCCATCCCCTTGCCGAGACGCCGTACGACGAGTGGGCGGCCGTATGGCAGCGCCATGTGTCCGTCAACCTGCTCGCCACGGCCAACCTCAGCCATCTCGCGGCCCGCCGCATGATCGACCAGGGCACGGGCGGCCGGATCGTCAACATCGGCTCGCGCGGCGCGTTCCGCGGGGAGCCCGACCACCCGGCGTACGGGGCGACGAAGGCGGCGGTGCACGCGCTCGGCCAGTCACTGGCGGTGTCCCTCGCGCCGTACGGCATCGGGGTGGCGTCCGTGGCGCCGGGGTTCTTCGACACCGAGCGCGTGGCGGAGCGGCTGAGCGGGGCGCAGGGCGAGGCGATCCGGGCGCAGAGCCCGTTCGGGCGGGTGGCGACGGCGGAGGAGATCGCGGGCGCGGTGGTGTGGCTGGCGTCGCCGGGCGCGGAGTGGTCGTCGGGGGCGGTGCTGGACCTCAACGGGGCGTCGTATTTGCGTACTTGAGGGGGGTGCGGGGCGGTGCAGGGCGGTTGGGGCGCGGTGGGTGCGGGGGGCGAGTGCGGGGCGGGTGGGGCGGCGGTGGGTGCGGGGGTGCCTGCGGCGCTGTTCCCC
>NZ_AUBE01000022.1 GCF_000429085.1 Streptomyces flavidovirens DSM 40150
CTACCGCCAGCACCTCGTCGAACATGCCGCCGCCCTCGGCATCGACATGGAAATCACCACCCGCACCCCCGGGACCAGGGGTTTCACCCCCATCCCGAAGCGGTGGGCGGTCGAGCGGACCTACGGCTGGCTCATGCTCCACCGCCGCCTGGCCCGCGACTACGAAACCCACCCACACCGCTCCGAAGCCATGATCCACCTCGCCATGACCGACCTCATGGCCCGCCGCCTCACCGGCGAGAACACCATCTCCTGGCGCGACCCGACACCAGCACATCAAAGCCGCATCCCAGGATGAAACAACAGGATGAAACGACCTCTAAGGCACGGCAGCGCCACGGAGTGGCGCCGAGACGGGGGGCGAATCGATTAAGGGCAACGGTGTCATCCTCCGAGGGCCCGCTCGGGGAAATGGCGCAGACCGAAGCTGGCGCCGCGCGGGGGATCCGTCTCGCCTCTACGTGGCGGCGGTCACCTGGTGGTCTACGGCCATCACCCCGGCGGTATCGATCCGGTCATGGCGCGGAGGCCCCCGATGACGGTCCGGACGTCTCTCGTGCATTCTGACGTGCCTGAAGGCGAACCGCTCGATCAGCTCCTGGGCCGTCCCCTCGACGGGCTTAGCCCTTTGGCAATTCGCCGCATCGTCACGGACGAAGAACGGGTTAGCGTGGCCGCCCACGCCACCTTGTTCCGTGCAGAGGCTCGGCAACGCCTCCACCGGCCGATATCGCGGGGACAGGCGGCCGTAGTGGGTGGTGTCCCAGCGGTCGGTGTTGCGGTGGCCTGGAGGTCACATTGCCGCGCACCTTGCCCGCGGCCAGGCCGACGACCAGCTTGCGCATGTCGGATCCCCACAACCCTTCACACGGCTCGCCCGCCAATGCCGGAGGACGGCAAGCGCTGGGCCACCGAGACGGCATGGGGCCTCAGGAAGCGTCGGGCTACAACAGTCCCGGACCACTCCCCGCGTCCCCCTGATTGCTAGAAGGCAGCCCTGTCCTCCCTGACGATCCATCAGCAAAGTCAGCATTGGGTCAGCATTAGGTCTGCCAAACCCGCTTACAGACGACCACACTGTGGACCGTCGCCCGTCTGTGACGGAGCCCCTGCCCGGAGGCAGTCAACCGATTCCGCTTATCGATCACGAGGATATGCACCGCCCCACCGGTCAGACACCCGGCGTTTCGCAACACCACAGGTCAGCGCACCCTTCCCCTCGGTTTCAGCGCCACGGGCGGGAGTTCAGGAGCTGGTAGGCGGACCCCCGCATAACCCTCCACTTCCCCGAAGCGGGAGCCCTTCACCCAGTCCTCGCGGGCCTCTGCGATATCCTCGTGGGACCGCCCGATGAAGTTCCACCACATGACGAGTTCCTCCTCGAAGGGTTCACCTCCCAGGAGCATCAGGCCCGCGTCGGAGTCGGCGCGCAGGGGGAGTTCGGTTCGGCCGCAGCCGAGGTAGAGCATCGAGCCGGGGAGTACGGGCACGCCGTCGACGTGCGCCTCGCCGGACATGGAGAGGACGGCGTACTCGAAGTCGGGGTCGAGCGGCAGGCGGGTCTCGGCGCCACGGGCCAGCGCGAGGTCCGCGCCGACGATCGGCGTGTACGTCGTACCGGGCGACGCGGCGCCGTCGAGTGACCCGAGGATGACGGTGGCGGTGAGACCGGGCGCGGTGACGGCCGGGAGGTCCGCGTGGTGCTGGAAGTGCGGCTCGGTGTCGCGGTGGCCCTCGGGCAGGGCTACCCACAGTTGAGCGCCGTGCAGAAAGCGCGCGTGCGGTTCCGGGCTCTCCTCGGAGTGGCTGATCGCCCGGCCCGAGGTCATGAGGCCCAATTCGCGCGGCCGGATGGTCTGGAGGCTGCCCAGGCTGTCGCGGTGCAGGACTTCGCCCTCATGGAGCCAGCTGACGGTCTGCAGACCGAAGTGGGGGTGCGGCGCGACCTGCATGCCGGGCTCGTCGGCGATGTCGTCGGGGCCGTAGTGGTCGACGAAACACCACGCGCCAATCATGCGGCGGCCCAGGTTCGGCAGCAGCCTGCGGACCCGTGTCGACTCGCCGAGCTGAACCTTGCGGGCGGTGAGGAGTTCACGTACCGGCTCCGCCACGACGAAGCCTCGGCCGCCGCATACAGAGGGAACGGCCTGGCGCTCGAGATTGCTCATGGCGCCCAACCTATTCCTGTGCGCGGTTGGGCCGTCAGTGCTCCGGGCCGGTGAGGTAGACAAATGGTGGAATGTTCAATTACTTGGGTGCGTTGAGGTGGTGTGCGGGCCCGCCCTTGGAGCCGCCGACAGGAGGGTCCGATGACCGGGCAGGCGAACGTGAACGACACCTACTACAGCCACGGCACCGCCGCCGACCGCTGGGCACGGGCGCACCTTTTCTTCGACGCCAAGGAGTACGACAAGGCCGCCCGCGTCCTGACCGGCCTGGTCGACGAGGTCCCCGAGCAGCTCGCGCCGCGCCTGCTGCTCGCCCGCTCGTACTACCACTCCGCCCAGCTGGGCAAAGCGGAGACCGAGCTGCGCTCCATCGTGGAGCGCAACCCGGTCGAGCACTACGCGCGGCTGATGCTGGGCCGCACATTGGAGCGGCAGGGCCGCGGCAGCGAGGCGGCGGCGCATCTGCGCTTGGCCGCCGCGCTGTCCGGAGACTTCCCCGACTAGGCGAGCGCGGGGACGCCGACGGGGACAGGAGTGGGTGCGGGGGTGGGAGTAGGGGTGAGGGTGGGGGTGGGTGCGTGGGCCGGTGCGGGGGACGGAGCCGTGGCGGGCTCCGGTGCGGGGGCCGGCTGGCCCTTGGCGTCGCCCACGCCCGGAACGGGCGGGCACGGCACCAGCGGGCTGTTGCGCGCGTCGGCCACGCGCCGCGTGAACCACACGACCTTGCCGTCGGCAGTGCCGCAGGTTCCCCAGCTGTCGCACAGCCGGGCGACAACGGCGAGGCCGCCCCCGCCCGCGGAGACGAGGCGCGGCATCGGAGGGCCGTTGTCGGCCACCGAAGCCGTGAGATGTCTGCCGGTCCAGCGCAGTTCGACCACGCACCGGTTGTCGTCGCCGACATGCCGGTGGACATTGGTCAGAAGTTCCTCGACACCCCTGCACACCGGCTGGATGTGCAGCTCGAGATTCCAGTGCCGCAGGTGTGCGGCCACAATGCGCCGGATCTGCGAGACGCGCTCCGCCGATACGTGCAGTTCGACCGCGTAATACCGGCCGCTGGGAAGTGTCATGGCCGTGGCTCCTTACCGCGAGGCCCACATGCTTCACCTCGTTGCAGCAACGACCCCCGAACACGAAGAGTGAGCGATAGTCACCATTGGGTCATGGCCATCTTGGCTCCCGGAAGCGCGAACCGCAACCGGTGCGGCTCAAGGCCGGGGCGGCGCGGCTGAATCCGTATGCCGTACAGCGGTTACTCCGACTGCCGGGCTCCGCCGACTTGCGCGACAGCGACAAATGGGGTTGTTTCGAAGAAAGTGCGGACGTGGTTTCTGTCTCCCCTGGTTTGGGGGTGAACCACTGTGCTGTTCACCGACCGCGCCGACGCGGGACAGCGGCTCGCGGTGGCCCTGCGGCACCTTGAGGGGGAAAAGCCCGTCGTGCTGGGCCTGCCACGGGGCGGAATTCCGGTGGCCTTCGAAGTGGCGCGGGCGCTCGGCGCCCCCCTGGATGTGGTCGTCGTACGCAAACTCGGTGTCCCGTACCACCGGGAGCTGGGCTTCGGCGCCATCGGCGAGGGCGGGGCACGGGTCATCAGCGACGACATCGTCCGCCGCAGCGGGGTCGGGCCCGACGAGGTCGCGGCGGTCGAACGCGCCGAGGAGGCGGAGCTCGAACGGCGGGCGCTGCGGTTCCGCCGCGACCGGCCGCGGCTGCCGCTCGACGGGCGGACGGTCGTCGTGGTCGACGACGGGATCGCGACCGGGGCCACGGCGGCGGCCGCGTGCGAGGTCGTACGGGCGCAGGGCGCGGCCCGCGTGGTACTGGCCGTTCCGGTGGCGGCGCCCGATGCCGTCGCCCGGCTGAGCAGTCAGGTGGACGACGTCGTGTGTCTGTCCGTGCCGCCCATGTTCCGCGCGGTCGGCGAGTGGTACGAGAACTTCACGCAGACCTCCGACGAGGAAGTCGTCGCGCTGCTGGCACAGGCCGCCGGGCGGGCGGGGCACCCGGCCACGGAGGAGGTCGAGGTGGACGCCGGCGGGGTCCGGCTCGCCGGCGATCTCACCATGCCCGAGGGCGCTGACGCGGTCGTGATGTTCGCCCACGGCTCGGGCAGCAGCCGCCACAGCCCGCGCAACCGGTCGGTGGCCACCGCCTTGAACCGCGCGGGACTCGGCACTCTGCTCTTCGACCTGCTCACGACCGCGGAGGAAGCCCGCCGGGCGAACGTCTTCGACATCGAAACCCTGGCCGGGCGGCTCGGGGACGCCACCCGCTGGCTGCGGCGGCGCGAGTCCGTCCCGATCGGCTACTTCGGGGCGAGCACCGGAGCGGCGGCAGCGCTGTGGGCCGCCGCGTCCGCCGCGTCCGCCGGTACGCAGCCGGACGCGTCCACGGGTACGGGCGTCGGCGCCGTCGTGTCGCGCGGCGGCCGGCCCGACCTGGCGCGGCCGCGACTGGGCGACGTACGCGCGCCCACGCTGCTCATCGTGGGCGGGCACGACACGCTGGTGCTCGACCTCAACCGGCAGGCCCAGGCGGAGCTGCGCTGTGAGAACCGCCTCGAAGTCGTCGCGGGTGCCACGCACTTGTTCGAGGAACCGGGGGCCCTGGAGGAGGTCGCCGACCTCGCTCGGGACTGGTTCGTCACGCATCTGGGGGCGGGGGCGGCGCGGGCCGGGTAGCCGGGTTGCCGGCTACCGCATCACCTGGCGTTACGCCGTCAACACCACTTTGCCCTCGGTCTCGCGCGCTTCCAGCGCGGCGTGCGCGTCAGCGGCCCGCTCCAGCGGAAACCGGGTGATCAGCGGGACGAGGCGGCCCGCCGCCGCCTCGTCCAGGGCCCGGGCAGCCAGTTCGCGCCGACCGCCGGCCGGGACCATATTCGGCCCGATCGCCCAGGTCGCCGTAAGCTGCCGCTCGACCAGGTCGCGCGTCGTGATCGCGGTCGGCTCCCCCGCGGCCCACCCGTGCAGCAGGAACCGCCCACCGGGGCCCAGCAGTTCCAGGGCCTGGCGGCCGAGCCGACCGCCCACGCCGTCGAGAACCACGCTCACCTCACGGCCGTCCAGCGCCTCACGGACGTGGGCGGGCCAGTCGGCGTCGCGGTAGTCGATGGCGATGCCGGCGCCGAGCGTACGGACGCGTCCCACCTTCGCGGGGCCTCCGGCCGCTCCCACGACGACGGCGCCGGCGTGGCGTGCCGCCTGCATGAACAGGCTGCCGAGGCCGCCTGCCGCCGACATCACCAACCCCACGTCGTGGGAGGTGAGTTGTGCTACCGCGAGCACGCCCTGGGCCGTGGCGCCGGTCGTGATCACCGCTACGGCGGCTTCGGCGTCCAGTCCGCCGGGCGTGACGGGGAGGGCCGGCGGCTCATGGGGGCCGACGGCGAGGCCGCGGCGCAGAGTGGTCTCGATCAGGTGAACTCCGCCGGGCTGTACGTCGATTCGCACCTCTCCTTCGGCCGGGACCGGCTCCGGGACCTCTTCGTAGGTCAGGTTCCCGGCGGGGCCGAAAGCGTGCAGCCGTATCGCGTGCATGTCATACGCTCCTGAACTGGTTCTCCGGCGCGGAGTTGCCGGGGTCAGGGATCACGGTTGAACCTCAACCGCGCTTGGGGTCAAGAGAACAGTTTCCGAGGGTCCCGGACTGTCCGTCCGGGCCGACGACGTTCCGGGAGCGAGACGTGGCCGCATTCGAAATCGGCGTGGCGAGCGCCGACGACATCGCCCTGCTGGGCGACTGGGCCGACGCCGAAGGCTGGAATCCGGGCCTCGGCGACGGCTGCGCCTTCTTCGCCACCGACCCGCAGGGCTTCCTGATGGGCCGGCTCGACGGCGTGCCCGCGGCCTGCGTCTCGGTCGTGCGTTACGGCCCCGATTTCGGCTTCCTGGGCCTCTACATCACCCGCCCGCCGCTGCGCGGCCAGGGCTACGGCATCCAGCTTTGGCGGGCCGGGATGGCGCGCCTCGACGGGCGCAATGTCGGGCTCGACGGCGTGGTGGAACAGCAGGACAACTACCGCAAGTCCGGCTTCCGGTCCGCCTGGAACAACATCCGGTACGAAGGGATCCCGACCGGCGACGCCCCGGCGCCCGCCGGCGTCACCCTCGTGGACGCCCGGGCCCTGCCGTTCACGCGACTGGCCGCGTACGACCGCCGGTTCTTCCCGGCGGCCCGCGACCACTTCCTGGCGTCCTGGATCACCGCCCCCCAACGCACCGCGCTGGCGGCGGTCCGCGACGGGGAACTGCGGGGCTTCGCCGTCCTGCGCGCCTGCCGCGCGGCCTCGCGCATCGGCCCGCTCTACGCCGAGTCGCCCGAGGTGGCCGCCGCACTGGTCAGCGCACTCGGGGTCACGACCCCGGGCGAGCCGGTGGCGATCGACGTACCGGAGACCCACCCCGAAGCCGGGCGCCTCGTGGAACAGCTCGGCCTGACGCCTTCGTTCGAGACCGCACGGATGTACACGGGCCCCGTCCCGCCGATCGACCGCTCAGGCCTGTTCGGGATCACGAGCCCCGAACTGGGCTGACGCCCGTGCTTCCGGCGTACCGCCGCTCGACGGCACACCATGCGCGTGGCGGAGATTCTGCCGGGCGGTTTCGACCACGGGCGCGCTCTTCTCGCCGCCCGCCGTCATGAAGGGCGGCTCCCCTCTCGGCGGGCGTGGCCGGCCGGGGTGGCGCCCCCGGTCACGGCCGCAGCCGCGGCGTGGCACGCGCCGCGGCCGTCGGCGCGGGCGACGATCCGGCCCCCTTCGATACGGACGGCCGCCTCGGTGCCGTCGCTCACGGCCGGTACGCCGGCCGACCGCGCGAGGACTCCGGACGCGTCGTACACCACTTGGAGTCGCGGCCACGCCGACGGCGGGAACGCCCGGCGCAGGCAGCCGCAGAGGCCGGCGACGGCCAGCCGGGCCAGCGGCAGCAGCTCGGCCGGTTCGCCGGTGACCAGAACGGCGGTGACCGTGGCCCCGGCGGGCGCTGCCCGTACCGCTTCCTCTGCCGCTTCGAGCCGGTGCAGCCCGAGGATCGCCACCACGCCGTCATCCGCCAGGCGCGCCGGTGTCCCGCGTACGGCGTCCGTCGCGGGCGGCGGGGACCAGGGCTCGTCGGCCGGGCGTGCGCGCGGGATGTAGGGCAGGTGCGGCGGGGGCCAGGCGTCGCGCAGGTCGAGGCCCGCCAGCCGCTCGCAGGCGCTGACGACGTTGAAGGGTTCGAGGAAGCCCGGCGCGGCGTCGGCCATCTGACTCGCGCCGTGCAGCGTCGTGAGGACGGCCTCCGCCGTACGCACCAGGCGGGCGGGCGGCGCACCGGACGGCCGCAGCTCCTCCAGGGCCAGGCCGAGCAGGATCGCGTCCAGCTTCATCAACTGCGCGAACGGCCGCCGGATCCGCTCCTCGGAAAGCACTTCGGACATCAGGTGTCTGCCCAGGCGGGGCGACCCGTGCCGGTCACCGGTGTCGGCGTCGACGAGCGGCAGCTCACCGGCCCAGGCGCGGGCGAGCGCGCCGAGTGCCTCGGGGGCGGTGCGGCCGGGCTCGGGGTGCCACGGCTCGTGGTCGCGCTCGGCGAGGTCGGCCAGTACGGCGAAGTACAGCGCCCGCTTGCCGGGGAAGTTGGAGTACACCGCACCGCGGGTCAGTCCGGCGCGCTCGGCGATGGCGTCCACCTTCGCTCCGGGGAAACCGCGTTCGGTGAACTCGTTCCTGGCCGCGTCGAGCACCCTGGCGCGGTTGTGCTCCTGCAGCTCCGCCCTGCTGAGCCGGCCCATGGTCCTCACTTGCCTGCGCGTTGCCGTCCGTGTCGGTTCAAGATACCGTCGGGCATTCAAATGCTCACGTCATATGGTTTGAACATTCGAATGCGGATGAGTGAGGGCGTTTCCGAGTGGCGCGTATCGGTGACAGCGGTGACCTGCTGAAGTGCACGTTCTGCGGGAAGAGCCAGAAGCAGGTCGGGAAACTAATCGCGGGCCCCGGCGGGATCTGCATCTGCGACGAATGTGTGGGCCTGTGCAACGAACTCATCACGGAGGAAGCGGACGGTCCCGGCGGGGGCGGGCCCAAGGAGCTGCCGACGCCGCGGGAGATCCACGCCTTCCTCGACCAGTACGTCGTCGGGCAGGACGGCGCCAAGAAGGCGCTCGCGGTCGCGGTCCACAACCACTACAAGCGCGTCGGCGCTGCCGCGGCGGCCGGCGGACGCGGCGGGCAGGGCAGGCAGGGCGGCGGACCGGGCGGGCAGGGCGGACAGGAGGCGGTCGAGCTGGGCAAGTCCAACGTCCTATTGCTCGGCCCCACCGGATGCGGCAAGACGTACCTCGTCCAGACCCTCGCCCGGATGCTCGACGTCCCGTTCGCGACCGCCGACGCGACGGCACTGACGGAGGCCGGGTACGTCGGCGAGGACGTCGAGAACATCCTGCTCAAGCTGATCCAGGCCGCCGACTTCGACGTGAGGAAGGCCGAGACCGGAATCGTCTACATCGACGAGATCGACAAGATCGCCCGGAAGAGCGAGAACCCGTCGATCACGCGCGACGTCAGCGGCGAGGGCGTACAGCAGGCACTCCTGAAGATCCTCGAAGGCACGACCGCGAGCGTGCCGCCTCAGGGCGGCCGCAAGCACCCGCAGCAGGAGTTCGTCCCCTTCGACACGAGCAACGTGCTCTTCATCGTCGGCGGGGCCTTCGCCGGTCTGGAGCGGATCATCGAGCAGCGGGCCGGCGCGCGGGGCATCGGGTTCGGCGCGGCGGTCGCGGCCGCCGATGAGGACCGGGAGGAACAGGACTCCTTCGCCCGGGTCACGCCTCAGGACCTGCTGAAGTTCGGTTTGATCCCGGAGATCGTCGGCCGGCTCCCGGTCATGACGGCCGTGCGGCCGCTCGGCCGGGCCTCGTTGGTACGGATCCTCACCGAGCCGCGCAACGCGCTGATCCAGCAGTACCAGCGGCTGTTCGAAATGGACGGCGTGGAGCTGGAGTTCACCGAGGACGCCCTCGGCGCGATCGCCGACCAGGCGCTGCTGCGCCGTACCGGCGCCCGGGCGGCGCGCACGATCCTCGAAGAGCTCCTGCTCAATGTGATGTACGAGGTGCCGAGCCGGGACGACGTGGCCCGCGTCGTCGTCGACCGCGAGACCGTGCTGGGAAACGTCGCCCCGGCACTGGTACCGCACGCGCGGCCCGGCCGCGAACCGGACAGGGACCAGGGCCGGGGCGGGTGAGTCGGCGGGGCTGTGCCCTTCAGGCTTGCCGCCCGCGCGGGTCCTTGCTCCTGCTCCTGCTCCTGCTCCTGCTCCATGAGGATGAAACCGGGCCCCTTGCGCTGCGATGGCTGACGCCTGCACGGAGGCGATCGGCAAGGGTGGCAGGTGCTCCGTCGGCCACCCCCGCGGGAAACCTCCAGAGAGGCAGGGCGTACCACCATGCTCAGCACCGACTTCGTCACCGGGTCCCCCAACTGGCTGGACCTCGGCAGTCCCGACACGGCGGCCGCCGCCGCCTTCTACGGCAGTGTCTTCGACTGGGACTTCCTGTCGGCAGGCCCCGAGGCGGGCGGGTACGGCTTCTTCCAGCGGGACGGCAAGACGGTCGCCGCCCTGGGGCCGCTCACCGAGGAGGGGGCCAGTTCCGCCTGGACGGTGTACTTCCAGACGCCCGACGCGGATGCCACGGTGAAGGCGACCGAACAGAACGGCGGCGCCGTCCGCGTCGAGGCGTTCGATGTCATGAACGCCGGCCGGATGGCCTGTCTCACCGACCCGGGCGGCGCGGAGTTCGCCGTATGGCAGCCGACCGCGGTCAAGGGGCTGGAGATGACCTCCGACGACAACTCCCTGTGCTGGGCCGAGCTGCACATCGGCGATTCGGCGGCCGCCCTGCGCTTCTACGGCTCGCTGTTCGGGTGGCGGTCACAGGAGATGGAGACGCCGGGCATGACGTACACCGTGCTTTCCACCGCCGAAGGCGACCAGCAGGACGCCTCGTTCGGCGGTGTCACTCCGCTCCGGAGCGCCTCGGAGGAGTCGCGCTGGATTCCGTACTTCGCGGTGCGGGACGTGGACGGGATCGCTGCCAAGGCGCAGGGGAACGGCGGATCGGTCGTCATGCCCGCCGCGGACATCCCCGACGTCGGCAGGATCGCCTGGCTCGCGGACTCCTTCGGCGCGACCTTCGCCGTCCTCAAGCCCGCGCCGCCGGCCTGACCCGGCCTGACTCAGCCTGACCCGGCCTGGCTCAGCCCGACCCGGCCTGGCGCCCGAAACGTGGGATCGCCGTGGGCCGGGCACCGGGCACGGCGCCGGCCGCGACCCGCCGCACGGAGAACGGGGTGCCCGGTCCCGGCGGTCGTTTCCGCGGGACCGGGCACCCCGAGGGTGCGCTACCTGACGCTGACGTTCTCCGCCTGCGGCCCCTTGGGTCCCTGCGTGACGTCGAATTCCACCTTGTCGCCCTCCTGGAGCTCCTTGAAGCCCGTGGACTGGATGGCGGAGAAGTGGACGAACACGTCAGGGCCGCCCCCGTCCTGCTCGATGAACCCGAAGCCCTTGTCCGCGTTGAACCACTTCACAGTGCCTGTTGCCATCAGTTCGTTCCTTTGTTCCGTTGTTCCGTGCCACGGCCCGGCCATCGCCGCGCCGGCCGCAGTCATGTCGCAACTGCGGCTCCTGCACCTTGCCATCCCGACCCGGCTTCCCAATCGTCCTGTTTTCCGTGTCGGTGGAACTCCGCCCGACTCGCCGGGCGGCCCGGCGAAAATCAGACGGTCGCGTCGTCCCGGACGCCGCTCCCTCGCACCGCGCACTCAGCCGCGGTACGTCTCCAGGAGCCGCAGCCACACCTCGCTGATCGTCGGGTACGCCGGGACCGCGTGCCACAGGCGGGGGATCGGGACCTCGCCCGCCACCGCCACCGTCGCCGAGTGCAGCAGTTCGGCGACGCCCGGGCCGACGAAGGTGGCGCCGAGTACGGTCTCGCGGTCCAGGTCCACGACCATGCGGGCGCGGCCCCGGTAGCCGTCGGCGTACAGGCCGGAACCCGAGACCGACGCCATGTCGTAGTCGACCGCCCGCACCCGGTGCCCCGCCGCCTCGGCCTGCGCGAGGGTGAGGCCGACCGCCGCCGCCTCGGGGTCGGTGAAGACCACCTGGGGCACGGCGGCGTGGTCGGCGGTGGCGGAGTGGACGCCCCAGCGGGCGGTGTCCAGGGGCTCGCCCTGGGCCCTCGCGGCGATGGCGGCGCCCGCGACGCGTGCCTGGTACTTGCCCTCGTGGGTCATCAGCGCCCGGTGGTTGACGTCGCCCACGGCGTACAGCCAGTCGTTGCCCTCGACGCGGCAGGTTTCGTCGACCTTCAGCCAGGAGCCGGGCTTCAGGCCGACCGTGTCGAGGCCGATGTCGTCGGTGCGCGGGGCGCGGCCGGTGGCGAAGAGGATCTCGTCGGCCTCGATGCGTTCCCCGCCTTCGAGGACGACGGTGACCGGGCCGCTGCCGCCCTCGCGTCGCTCCACAGCGGCGACGGAGATTCCGGTGCGTACGGTGGCACCGGCTTCCGTGAGGGCCTCGGCGACCAGCTCGCCCGCGAAGGGCTCCATCTTGGCCAGCAGGCCCTGTCCGCGTACGAGCACGGTGACCCGTGAGCCGAGTGCCTGCCAGGCCGTGGCCATCTCCACGGCGACCACTCCCCCACCGACGACCACGAGCCGGCCGGGCACCTTTCCGGAGCTGGTCGCCTCACGGCTGGTCCAGGGGTTCGCCCCGGCCGCCCCCGGCAGGTCGGGCACGACGGCGCGGCTGCCGGTGCACACCGCCACCGCGTGCCGCGCCGTGAGGGTGTACGGCTCGCCCGACGGGGCCTCGACGGCGACCGTTCTGGGGCCCGCGAGCCGGCCCCTGCCCCGGTGGATGTCCACTCCGATGGACTCCAGCCAGCTCACCTGGCCGTCGTCCTTCCAGTTCGACGCGTAGTAGTCGCGGTGCGCGAACACCTCGGCCACGTCCAGCGGGCCCCGCACCGACTCGCGCAGTCCCGGCACGCGGCGCGCGTCGGCGCGGGCTGTCACCGGGCGCAGCAGCGCCTTGCTCGGCATGCAGGCCCAGTAGGAACACTCGCCGCCGATCAGTTCGTTCTCCACCACCGCCGCCGTCAGTCCGGCCGCGCGGGCCCGGTCCGCCACGTTCTCGCCGACCGGCCCGGCCCCGACCACTACAACGTCGTACTCCGCCGCCGCGTCCGCCGTGTCTGCCGTGTCTGCCGTGTCCACTGCATTCGTCATACGGGCAGTCTGGTCGGGGGTGTGCGCCGTGGCCAGCCGGGCAGGCGGAATATCGCGAGCCCGCATGCCGTTGTGCGGGACGGCTTCGCCCGTTATGCCAGGAAGAGGAGCACACCATGTCCACCGTCGAGCTCACCAAGGAAAATTTCGATCAGGTCGTGTCCGACAACGACTTCATCGTGATTGATTTTTGGGCTTCCTGGTGCGGTCCCTGCCGGCAGTTCGCACCCGTCTTCGAGAGCGCGTCCGAACGTCACGACGATCTGGTCTTCGCCAAGGTCGACACCGAGGCTCAGCAGGAGCTGGCCGCCGCCTTCGAGATCCGCTCGATTCCGACGCTGATGATCGTGCGCGAGAACGTGGCGGTGTTCGCCCAGCCCGGCGCGCTGCCCGAGGCGGCGCTGGAGGATGTCATCGGGCAGGCCCGTCAGCTCGACATGGACGAGGTCCGCAGGTCCGTCGAGGAGGCGAAGGCCGCTCAGGGCACACAGGACACGCAGGGCACGCAGGACGCGCGGGAAGCGGGTTAGGCGGAGCAGCAGGCAGAGCGGGGAGCGAGGGCCCGGCGGCCGTGTGCGGTGCGGCCGGGCCCTTTCGCGTACCCGCGGCGTGTTTCTAGAAGGGGTGACCCGCCGGTTCGCGGCGTACCGTCGTCCAGCGCGTTTCGGTGAAGGCCTCCAGGTTCGCCTCGCCGCCGAAGCGCGCACCCGTGCCGGAGGCCGCGACTCCGCCGAAGGGCGCGACCGCCTCGTCGTTCACCGTCTGGTCGTTGATGTGGACGATGCCGGTGGGGATACGGTCCGCGAGCTGCACTCCGAGTGCGGTGTCGCGGGTGACGATGCCCAGGGAGAGACCGTACGGGCTCGCCGAGGCCAGGGCCACGGCCTCCTCCAGGGTGGTGAAGGAACGGACCGGCGCGACCGGGCCGAACACCTCCTCGGCGTACGCCGGAGTGTCGTCGTCGACGCCCGCGAGCACGGTCGGCCGGTAGAAGAGGCCGCGGTGCGTGCCGCCCGCCGCGAGCTTCGCGCCGCTCGCCGTGCTGGCCTCCACCAGGCCGTGGATCTTGGCCAGTTGGGAAGCGTCGATGATCGGACCGAGTTGCACCTGCTCGCGGTGCGGGTCGCCGACGGCCAGGGATTCGGCCTTGGCGGCGAGCCGTTCGACGTACTCGTCGTAGAGCGAGGCGTGCACGAGGTGACGGCCCGTGGTCATGCAGATCTGGCCCTGGTGGAAGAAGGATCCCCAGGACGCCTGGGCGACGGCGCCTTCGAGGTCGGCGTCCTCCAGCACGACGAGGGCGGAGTTGCCGCCCAGTTCGAGGTGGGCGCGCTTCAGCGCGCGCCCCGCGGCCTCGCCCACCGCGCGGCCGGCCGCCGTGGAACCCGTGAAGGAGACGACCGGGACGGCCGGGTCGCGGACGAGCGCCTGCCCGGCTTCCGGGCCGCCCGGCAGGACGTGCAGCAGCCCCTCCGGCAGTCCCGCCTCGGCGAATACGGCGGCCAGTGCGAGGCCGCCGCAGACCGCGGTACGGGGGTCGGGCTTCAGCACGACGCCGTTGCCGAGCGCGAGAGCGGGGGCGACCGAGCGTATGGACAGGATCAGCGGGGCGTTGAACGGTGCGATGACGCCGACCACCCCGGCCGGCACCCGCCGCGTGTACGAGAGCCGTGGCGCTTCGCTGGGCAGCACCTGTCCCTCGGGGCGGGAAGCGAGCGCGGCGGCCTCGTAGCACTCCTGGGCGGCGACGTGCAGCTCGAAGTCGGCCTTGCCGGGTATGGACCCCGATTCCCGTACGAGCCATTCCCGCAGCTCGTCGGCGTGCGTGGCGAACAGGTCACCGGCACGGCGGAGCACAGCGGCCCGCACGAAGTGGGGTGTGCAAGCCCATGCCGCCTGCACGGCCCCGGCCGTCCGCGCGGCCGTGCCGACGTCGTCCGCGGTGGCGAGCGTGACGCGGCCGAGCGTTTCCCCCGTAGCCGGCTCGACGACGTCCGACTCACCGCCCGTGAGCCGGACGGGCTGCCAGGTCTTGGGGTCGAGCAGGGGCATGTCGAGCAGGGGCATGCGGATGCTCCAGTCAGAGAGGAAGTCCCGTGTAGTTCGCGGCCAGTTCCGCGGCGGCGGGCCGGGAGGCAGCGAGGCGGTGCAGCCTTGCGAGATGCACTCGACTGTCGAACGCGCTCTCGCTTGGTTGACTGTGCAACATCGTAGTCATGTCGTACGAGAAACGGGTGGCTTGCCACACACGCCGCAGACACAAGTCCGAATAGGAGTCGAGGAGTTCGCCGGAACCGGTGCGGTGGTGGTGCTCGAAGGCGCGGGCGAGGATACGTACGTCCGACACCGCCAGGTTGAGCCCCTTGGCCCCGGTGGGCGGCACGATGTGCGCCGCGTCCCCAGCCAGGAAGACGCGACCGTAGCGCATCGGCTCGGTGACGTAACTGCGCATCGGGGTAACCGATTTCGAGGTGACCGGACCGCGCGCCAGGCTCCAGTCGCCGTCGACCGCGAAGCGCCGGTCGAGTTCGTCCCAGATCCGGTCGTCGGACCAGTCGGCGGGGTCGGTGCCGTTGGGGGCCTGGAGGTAGAGGCGCGAGACGGTGGGCGAGCGCATGCTGTGCAGCGCGAAGCCGCCCTCGCCGCGCGCGTAGATCAACTCGTCGCAGGACGGCGGGACATCGGCGAGGATGCCCAGCCAGGAGTAGGGGTACGTGCGCTCGTACGTACGCCGGACCTCGTCCGGGACCGCGGCGCGCGTGATGCCGTGGAAGCCGTCGCAGCCGACGACGTAGTCGCAGTCGAGGGTCTGTTCGCGGCCTTCGTGGGTGAAGCGGACGACGGGGTGGTCGGACTCCGGCTTCTCGACGGCGAGCGCCTGCGCCTCGAAGAGGAGGGGCGGGCCTTGGGCGAGCTGGAGTGCGACGAGGTCCTTGACGACCTCGGTCTGGGCGTACACCGTCACCGACCGGCCGTCGGCCAGCTCGGGGAAGCCGATGCGGTGGCTCTGCCGGTCGAAGCGCAGCTCGATGCCGTGGTGCACGAGCCCTTCGGCGTCCATGCGGTCGCCGGCGCCGCAGGCGCGCAGCGCGTCGACCGTGCCCTGTTCGAGGATTCCGGCGCGCTGGCGCTGTTCGACGTACGCGCGGGTCCTGTTCTCCAGGACGACGCAGTCGATGCCCGCGTGGTGCAGCAGCCGGGCGAGGAGGAGACCGGCGGGGCCCGCTCCGATGATTCCCACAGTGGTGCGCATCCGGTCAGCGCTCCAGTACGAGTGCGAGGCCCTGGCCGACACCGATGCACAGCGCGGCCAGGCCCGTGCCCGAGCCGGCGGCGGCGAGCTGGTGGGCGACGGATCCGGCGAGGCGGGCGCCGGAGGCACCGAGCGGGTGGCCGATGGCGATGGCGCCGCCGCGCGGGTTGACGACGGCGGGGTCGAGGTCCGGCCATTCGGCGAGGCAGCCGAGCGACTGGGCGGCGAACGCCTCGTTCAGTTCGAAGGTGGTGAGGTCGGCGAAGGACCTGCCGGCCTTGGCGAGCGCACGCTGGACCGCCTCGACCGGGCCGAGGCCGAAGAGCTGCGGTTCGATGCCGGTGACGGCGGAGGTGCGGATACGGGCGAGCGGCTCGCGGCCGGTGGCGCGCAGGCCCTCCTCGTCGACGATCAGGAGTGCGGCGGCGCCGTCGTTGAGCGGCGAGGCGTTGCCCGCCGTGACACTGCCGGTCGTGCGGAAGACGGGCTTCAGCTTGGCGAGGGCCGCCATGGTGGAACCCTCGCGGATGCACTCGTCACGGGTCAGGTCCACGCCGTCGTACGGGACGACCTCGTCGGCATACAGGCCGTCCGACCACGCCTTCGCTGCTTTCTGGTGGCTGGCGAGGGCGAAGGCGTCCTGCTGCTCACGGGTGATGCCGTGCTTGTCCGCGATGAGCTCCGCGCCCTCGCCGAGCGGTACGGTCCACTCGTCGGGCATCCGCGGGTTGGTCATGCGCCAGCCGAGCGTGGTCGAGTGCAGCTCCTGGTGCCCGGCGGGGAAGGCACGCTCGGGCTTCTGGAGCACCCAGGGGGCGCGGGACATGGATTCCACGCCGCCGGCGATGGCGACGGAGGCGTCCCCGAGGGCGACGGCGCGGGCCGCCTGGATGACGGCCTCCAGGCCTGAACCGCACAGGCGGTTGACGGTGACGCCGGGGACGGAGACGGGGAGCCCGGCGAGCAGCACGGCCATGCGGGCGACGTCCCTGTTGTCCTCGCCGGCGCCGTTGGCGTCGCCGAAGTAGACGTCGTCGATCCTGGCCGGGTCGAGGCCGGGGGCGCGGGCGACGAGCGACTTGACGACGTGGGCGGCGAGGTCGTCCGGGCGTACGGAGGAGAGGGCACCTCCGAACTTGCCGATCGGGGTGCGGACGGCGTCGACGATGTAGACGTCGCGGATGCTCATCGGGTCTCTCCCGGAGTCGTAGCGTGCGCGGGGTGCGGTGGGGCGGTGCGGCGGTGCGGTGCGCGGTGCTGGCTGGTGGCTGTTGCCTGGTCGTTGTTGCCTGGTCGTTGCTGCCTGGTCGGTGTTCGCAGAATGAACTATCGTTCACATCTGACTCGCCCTGAGTCTCTGCCGAGCGCCGTCCGGTGTCAACGGCCTGCCAGGAGGAATCCCATGTCCAGCGCCGAATCTGTCGGGCCCCTGGAGCGCGGCCTCACCGTGCTGCGTGCCCTGTCCGCGCCCGGCGCCGACGACCGGATGCGCAACAGTGATCTCGTACGGTCGACGGGCCTGGCCCGCTCCACGGTCGACCGGGTGGTGTCCACGCTCGACCGGCTCGGCCTGGCGCGCAGCGACGGGCGCGAGGTCGCGCTCGCGCCCCGGCTGATGGAGCTGCCCGGCGCGTACCTGACGGCGTGCGGGATTCCAGCGGCGCTCGGGCCGGCGGCCGAGCGGCTCGCGGACGAGTTCGACGAGTCGGTGTCGGTGGCGGTGCCGGACGACGGCGTCGCGGGAGTGCGGTTCGTACTCCAGACGACGCGGCAGCGGACCATGTCACTGGCCTTCCGGATCGGCGACCTGCTGCCCGCCGAGCGGTGCGCACCCGGGGCGCTGTTCGCGGCGGAGTGGGACGCGGACGGGTGGCGGGCGTGGCGTGGGCGGCGCGACGCGGATCCGCTGGACGCGGGGTTCGCGGCGGTGCCGCCGCTGAGCCGCCCGCTCGACGCGGACGCCTTCGAACAGCGGGCGGCCCGGGCGGGCGTGGACGGCTGGGCGGGCGACGACCAACTGATCGAGCCGGGCCTTGTGGCGGTCGCCGTGCCCGTACGCGACGGGGCGGGCCGGACGGTGTGCGCGGTGAGCGTGGTCAGCCACACCAGCAGGCACACCCTGGAGTCGCTGCGGGAGACCGTACTGCCCCGGCTGCTCGCCGTACAGGGCGAGTTGGAGGCGGCGCTGACGGCGCCACGCCCCGCGCCGGAGGCCGCGCCCGTACGGGACACCTCGCTGGAGGCCAAGCGCGAGCTGGGGCCGGACTTTCTGCAGTCCCTGGCGCGCGGGCTGGCCGTCCTCGGCTCGCTCGGCGCCGACCGGGGCGACGGGATGGCGCTCACGGCGGTCGCCGATGCGACCGGGCTGGCCAGGGCGACGGCACGGCGCTCGCTGCTCACACTGGAGGAGCTGGGGTACGTCGCCTCGGAAAGGCGCCGGTGGCGGCTGCTGCCGCGCGTGCTCGAACTGGGCTGTGCGCGGCTGTCCGAGCTGGGGCTCGCGGAGATCGCTCAGCCGCATCTGATGGCGCTGGTACGGCGCGTGCACGAGTCGGCGTCGCTGGCGGTGCTCGACGGCGCCGACATCCGGTACGTGGCGCGCGTCCCCACGGTGCGCATCATGAGCGTCAACATCACGGTGGGTACGCGCTTTCCGGCGTACGCCACGTCGATGGGCCGGGTGCTGCTCGCGGGCCTGACGCGGGACGAGCGGCCGCCGCTGCCGGAGGCGTTGCCCGCGCTGACCCGCCGTACCGTGACCTCCCCGGCCGAGCTGGAGCGGATCGTCGAGCGGGCCGCGGCCGAGGGATACGCCCTGGTGGACGAGGAGCTGGAGGAGGGCCTGCGCTCGCTGGCCGTGCCGGTGCGGGACGGGTACGGCCGTGTGGTGGCGGCGGTGAATGTGGCCCGGCACGCGGGGGACGGTGCGCCGGACGAGATGCGGGAGGCGTTGTTGCCGGCGCTGCGGGAGGCGGCGGCGCTGATCGAGGCGGACCTGCGGGCACTGGGCACGCCGGGTCGGCGGCGGTCGCTGTGACCCGGAGGAAGCGGGCGGCCGTGGCCCTGCGGGGCTTTTCCCCACCCCGCCCCTTCCCGACTGGGGCTCCGCCCCAGACCCCGCTCCTCAAACGCCGGAGGGGCTGGATGGTTGCGGCAAGGGTCTGGGGCGGAGCCCCTCACGCGGCGGAGCCGCACAATGTCACAGCGGGGAGGGGCGGGGTGGGCAAAAGCCCCGCAGGGTTCCCCTCCTGATGGTGGTGGCCGCGCCCGTGCGGCAGTGTGCCGTACGCGAGTTGACGACCGACCAGCAGAAAGGCATTACCGTGCATCTCCACACCCAGACCTGGGGCGAAGGCGACCGCCTCGCGCTTCTCCTCCACGGCATCATGGCCGACCACCGCACCTGGCGCCGGGTCGGCCCGGCACTCGCCGAGAAGGGCTACCGGGTCATCGCCGTCGACCTGCGCGGCCACGGTGCCAGCGCACGGGGAGAGTACACACCCGAGATCTTCGCCGACGACGTGGTCGAGACCCTCCCGGCCGGCGCCGAACTCGCCATCGGCCACTCCCTCGGTGGCCTCACCCTGTCGCTCGCCGTGGACCGCCTGCGGCCGGCGCGTGCCGTCTACTCCGACCCGGCGTGGCACCTCGGCACGGCGGACGAGGGCTTCGATCCCGCGCTGTTCGCCCAGTCCAAGGCGGCGCCACGGGAGTGGATAGCGGCGATGAATCCGCGCTGGGAGGCGGCGGACATCGACATCGAGCTGGAGACCCTCCAGGTCTGGGACGAGGCGTCGGCGTACAGCCTCGGCGCGGTGTCCGGCGTCGATCTGCTGCCTGCCGGGCCCGTCGTACCCTCGCTGGTGCAGCTCGCCGACCCGAGCTTCCTCATCGACGCGGCGAAGGCGGCCGTGCTGAGGGAACGCGGTTTTGAAGTCCGTACGGTCAAGGGCGCGGGCCACACCATCCACCGTGACGACTTCGACGCGTTCATGGAGTCGCTGGACGGCTGGATCTGACCCCTGCGGCGCGTGTGTACGGGCCGACCCACCCAGGGCGCCCGTACACACACGCCGCTTCAGCCGCGCGCCAGCACCGGCCACAGCTCCGGGTCCTCGAAATTGAGCGCCCACAAGGCGGTGTTGGCGACGCCGTACTTGCGTAGCACCGGCAGGTGTTCGGCGACGCCGCGTGCGTCCTGGTACCAGACCTCGCGCCGCTGCTGACCGTCCAGATAGCTGAAGTGCGGTGTACGGGACACCGGATCGAGCGTGTAGGGCGCGCCCTTCGCGAGGCGCAGCGCTTCGGCCTCCTTCCAGGTGACGTGCTTCGCCCAGGACTTGCCGTCGGCGGGCCAGTCCCAGCCGTACGCCGGGAGCCCGACCTCGATCTTGTCTGCCGGGACCTCCGCGGTGGCGACGCGCAGGATTTCGTCGTACCACTGCGGGGTGCACAGCGGGCCCGGCTTGCCGCCCTTCCAGTGGTGGTCGTACGCCATGACGCGCATCCGGTCCGCCGCGCGCCCGATGGCGGTGTAGTCCCAGATCCGACCGGTGGTCGCCGTTTTGGGCGACACAGTGACGACGCACTGTTTGTCCACCGCCCGCAGGCCCGCGCAGACACCTTCGACCAGCTTCGCGTACCCCGCGCGCACCTGCCTGTACGTGGCATCGCCGGTCGCGGCGATGGTCTCGTAGTCGAGGTCGAGGCCGTCGTAGTCGCGGCTCTCGGCGATTTTCAGGAGTGTACGGATGTGAGTGGCGCGGCCCGTGGGGCTCGTGAGGATCGAGCCGAGCGCACCGGGCTTCATCGTCTCGTTCACGGTCGGCACGACCTTGATGCCGGCGGCGTGCAGTCCGTCGATGACCCGCCGCTCCCCCGCGCCCGGATGCCCGTCGACCCGCCCCGCCGAGACGGCGTGGTACCAGAAAGGGCTGACGGTGTGGAGCTGGTCGGCGTGGCTCAGGGCGTCGCGGTACGCCCCGTCCTGGTCCCAGTAGGGCAGCCAGGCGGAGACGGTACGGGGCGTGGCGGTGCGCAGGGGCTCGGCGTCCGGGCCGGCGGGGGCCGGGAACTGCGCCGCCGTGCTCATGAGTCCCGCTGCGACGAGGACGCTCAGGGTTCGTGTGGCCATGGTGCGAGCCTGTGGCCCGGCCGCCGGGCCCGCCCGGCGGACTGGGCCGTCCAGGCCCTGACCTCACCCGAGTGACAACGTCTTCCGACGACATCGCCGAACTGCCCGGCCGGGGCAAGGACCGGCTGCTCGCCGTACGGCTGTCCGGCAAGCGGCACGAGCGCGACCGCGAGTGGGCGGCGATCGGCTGCGGACCGTGGGACGCGGCGCGGCGCGAGTCGTGGGTCGACCTCGACCGGGTGCTTCGGGCGCTTCGGGTGCTTCGGGTGCACGAGAACGGCATGCGGCGACAGGCGTGTGCCCTGGACCGGCCGCGCTTCGACCGGGTCGTGCAGCGCCTGCGCGTGCGCTACGGCTGGAGCTGAGCCGCGGCGCCGCCGGACGCGGCCTTCGCTGCGGACTCCGTCCGCGCGGCGAACACCGCGCGGAAGGTGCCAAGCACGGATGCTCCGCGCGTGCGGTCCAGCACCCCGAAGACCACCTCGTCGAAGTGGCCGGAGAAGCGGCCCTCTCCGGTGAGGTGCGCGTGGAACGCGCCCGCCACCGCGGCGGGATCGTTCATGAACACACCGCAGCCCCAGGCGCCCAGCACCAGCCGCCGGTAGCCGCAGGCGGCGGCCGTCTCCAGGACCCGCCCGGCGCGGGACGCCAGCGCCGCCGGGATCCGGTGCGCCTCCTCGGGCTCGCGGCTGCGGATCACTCCCGCGTTCGGCGCGGGCGAGGTCAGGAACCCCACGGTGTACGGCGTGGCGAGCAGCGCGCCGCGGTCGTCGCGGAAGACCGGGACGCGGGGCGAGTAGATGACCCGGTCGGTGTAGAACGGGCTCCGGTCGGCCCGGTGGTGGGCGTAGAACTCGGGGACGCGCAGCAGGGTCGCGTACAGCGCGGAGCCTCGGCACAGCGCCTCCTCCTGTGCCTGGGCGCCGTTCAGGTAGCCGCCGCCCGGGTTGCGCGCGGAGGCGAAGTTCAGCACGGCGACCGGGCCGGTTCCCGCGCCGGTCAGCCTGCGGGCGGCCGCCAGGCTGCTCTCGTCCGTGACCTCGAAGGTGGTCGTACGGTCCGTGTCCGGCGTGACGGCGACCGGGTCGGGGCCGTACAGCCTGGTTCCCGCCAGTGCGGCGGCCACTTCCTCGCCGATCGGCACGCCGCGGCCGTCGGGTGCGGCGTACCTGCCCGCCCGGACGATCTCTTCGGTCTCTTTCGCGATTCCCCGCAGTCGTGCGCTCACAGGTCAGATCGTCGGCGACCGCCGTGCGCCGGCGCAACGGAGTTTCCGCGCCGCCAGGACACCCTTGTGCGATTCCAAGTCAGTGGCTTAGCTGGTGTGCGATGCCCGTCCCGGTCTTCGGGGCGGGCTCAGGCACGATCCCGCCGGCCGGATCCCCGGCGGCCCAATTCCCGACGACCGGATCACCTATCACCGGATCACCTACCACCGTGAAGGAGGAACAGCCCATGCCCACAGGCGACTTCGTGCAAGAAGGCGCGCCGGTCACCGAGGCCGGTGCCGAAGCATTACTGCGCGGCATCTGTTTCAAGACAGGGCCACCGAGCACCGTCGGCGTCGAACTCGAATGGTTCGTCCACGAGCTCCACCTCCCCGAACTCCCCGTCGAACCCGCCCGCCTCGAAGCGGCCATGGCCGCTCTGCGGGCCCTGCCCCTGCTCTCGGCCCTCACCGTCGAGCCAGGCGGCCAGCTCGAACTCAGCTCCCTCCCGGCCCCGTCCCTGACCGAGTGCGTCGACTCCGTATCCGCGGACCTGGACGCCGTACGCGCCGTTCTGCGCTCTCGGGACCTCGGCCTCACCGGCATCGGCACGGACCCCTGGCACCCCCCGAAGCGTCTCCTGCGCGAGCCCCGTTACGACGCGATGGAGGCGTATCTCGACCGGGCCGGTCCGGCAGGCCGGGCCATGATGTGCTCGTCGGCGTCCGTCCAGGTCTGTCTGGACGCAGGCCATGAGGAGCCGGGCCCGCTCGGTTACGGGCGGCGCTGGCTGCTCGCCCATCTGCTCGGCGCCGTACTGTCGGCCGCGTTCGCCAACTCCCCCTTCCACCAACGGCGTCGTACCGGCTGGCGGTCCACGCGCCAGGCCCTGTGGACGGAGATCGAGCCCGGCCGCTCCTTCGCCCCGCCTCTCGACGCCGAGCCGCGCGGTGCGTGGACGGGGCGGGTGCTGGACGCCCCCGTGATGTGCGTCAGAGGGGGGACCGACGCGCCCTGGGACGTACCCGAAGGGCTGTCGTTCCGTTCCTGGATACGCTCCGGAGCGCCGCGGCCGCCGACCCGCGCTGACCTCGACTACCACCTGACCACGCTCTTTCCACCGGTTCGGCCGCGCGGACACCTCGAACTGCGCATGATCGACGCCCAGCCGGGCGACCACGGCTGGATCGTTCCGCTCGCCGTCACCACCGCGCTCTTCGACGACCCGGCGGCCGCTGAGATCGCGTACCGGACCGTCAAGCCCCTCGCCGAGACGGCGGGCCTGCTGCCCGCGCCGCGCAATCCGCTGTGGATCAACGCCGCGCGGTACGGGCTGGCCGACGCCGAGCTGCGATCGGCCGCCGAGACCTGTTTCGACGCGGCGCTCGACGCGCTGCCCCGCCTCGGCGCTTCGACAGCGGTGCAGTGCGCTGTCGCCGCGTTCACCGAGCGGTACGTCGTGCACGGGCGATGCCCCGCCGACGATCTGCTCGACCCCGCTCACGGGAAGGACATCCGCATATGAGCGCCCCCACCGGCTCCGCCGGTCTCAACGGCCCCGCCGATCCCGCCACCGACCCCGAATCGCTCCGCACCCTCGCCGTCGACGCGCTGCTGAGGGCGCGCGAGCGCACCACCGCGCTGACGGACTGCGTGGACGACGGTGAACTGACGGCACAGCACTCCCCGTTGATGTCTCCGCTGGTCTGGGATCTGGCCCACATCGGTAACCAGGAGGAGCTGTGGCTGCTGCGGGCGGTCGCCGGGCGTGACGCCATGCGCCCCGAGATCGACTCGGTGTACGACGCCTTCGAGCACCCGCGCGCCGAGCGCCCGTCGCTCCCGCTGCTCGCCCCCGCCGAGGCCCGCGGGTACGCCGCCGACGTACGCGGCCGGGTCCTCGACGTACTGGAGCGCAGTCCGCTGCGCGGGACCCCGCTGCTGGACGCGGCCTTCGCGTTCGGCATGGTCGCCCAGCACGAACAGCAGCACGATGAAACCATGCTGATCACCCATCAGCTCCGGCGCGGTCCCGTCGCGCTCACCGCTCCCCCGCCACCGCGCCCCACGTCCGCCACGACGGCGGACCTGGCACCCGAAGTCATGGTCCCCGGCGGCCCGTTCACCATGGGCACGTCCACCGAGCCGTGGGCACTCGACAACGAGCGGCCCGCACATCACCGTTTCGTCCCGGCCTTCTTCATCGACACGGTGCCGGTGAGCAACGGCGCGTACCTCCGCTTCATGGCGGACGGCGGCTACACCGACGAGCGCTGGTGGGCGGCCGAGGGCTGGGCGCAGATACGCAAGCACGGCCTCGGTGCGCCGCTGTTCTGGCGCCGCGAGGGCGGTCAGTGGCTGCGGACGCGCTTCGGGGTCGTCGAGCCCGTACCGGAGGACGAGCCGGTGCTGCACGTCAGCTGGTACGAGGCGGACGCCTACGCGCGGTGGGCGGGCCGGCGGCTGCCCACGGAGGCCGAGTGGGAGAAGGCGGCCCGGCACGACCCGGCGTCGGGCCGCTCCCTGCGCTATCCGTGGGGCGACTGCGACCCCACCCCGGAGCTGGCGAACCTCGGCCAGCGGCATCTGCGGCCGGCTCCGGTGGGGGCGTACGCCGCCGGACAGTCCCCGCTCGGCGTACGGCAGCTGATCGGCGACGTGTGGGAGTGGACGGCGAGCGACTTCCTGCCCTATCCGGGCTTCGCGGCCTTTCCGTACCGCGAGTACTCCGAGGTCTTCTTCGGCGGCGAGCACAAGGTGCTGCGGGGTGGTTCGTTCGCCGTCGACGCGGTGGCCTGCCGTGGCACGTTCCGCAACTGGGACCTGCCGGTACGCCGCCAGATCTTCGCGGGGTTCCGCACGGCAAGGGACGCCCCGGACGTCCGGGACGTACCCACGGGCGCGGTGGTCTCCTGATGTGCCGGCACTTCGCCTGCCTCGGACCGCCGGTGCCCCTCGGCGACCTCCTGGTGAAGCCCGTTCACGCCTTGTACCGCCAGGCGTGGGCGCCGCGCCTCCAGCGGTACGGGACCGTCAACGCGGACGGATTCGGCGTCGGCTGGTACGCCGAGGGCGACCCGGTTCCGGCCCGCTACCGGCGCGCGGGCCCGATGTGGGCCGACGCCTCCTTCGCCGACCTGGCCCGTGTCGTACGCTCCGGGGCCGTGCTCGCGGCGGTCCGCGACGCCACCCGGGCGGGCGCGGACGGGGAGGCGGCGGCGGCGCCGTTCGCCGCCGGGCCCTGGCTGTTCAGCCACAACGGCGCGCTCAGGGGCTGGCCCCGGTCGGCCGCGCTGCTCGCCGGCGCGCTGCCGGCGGCGGAACTGCTCGCCCTGGAGGCACGGTGCGACTCGGCGCTGGTCTGGGCGCTCGTACTGCACCGGCTGCGCGACGGCGACGAGCTGGGGCAGGCGCTCGCCGACACGGTCCTGGAGCTGGCCGAGGCCGCGCCGGGCTCGCGCCTGAACCTGCTCCTCACGGACGGCGAGACGGTCGCCGCGACCGCCTGGGGCGACACCCTCTGGTACCACGCCGAGCCGGGCCGTCGCACGATCGTCGCCTCCGAGCCGTACGACGACGATCCGCACTGGCGCGAGGTCCCGGACCACACCCTGCTCGCCGCCACCCGCACCGATGTCCTGCTGACCCCGCTCAAGGAGCCCACTGCGTGAGCCCGTTCCTGCTGACCCGCACTCTGCCCGAGGACGCGACGGACGCCGATCTGCGTACCGACGTACTGCACGGACTGACCCGCACGCCGAAGGTGCTGCCGCCGAAGTGGTTCTACGACGCGCGTGGCAGCGAGCTGTTCGAGGAGATCACCCGCCTGCCCGAGTACTACCCCACCCGGGCGGAGCGGGAGATCCTGATCGCCCGCGCCCCCGAGATCGCGGCCGCGACGCGGGCGCGCACGCTGGTCGAACTCGGCTCGGGCTCCTCGGAGAAGACCCGCCATCTGCTGGACGCGCTGGCGCCCGGGCTGGACAGTTACGTCCCGGTGGACGTGAGCGAGAGTGCGCTGACCGCGGCCGCGTCGTCGCTCCTCAACGAGCGGCCCGCCCTGTCCGTACACGCGCTGATCGCGGAC
This sequence comes from Streptomyces flavidovirens DSM 40150, assembly GCF_000429085.1. Taxonomy (GTDB): domain Bacteria; phylum Actinomycetota; class Actinomycetes; order Streptomycetales; family Streptomycetaceae; genus Streptomyces; species Streptomyces flavidovirens. The sequence goes on from NZ_AUBE01000022.1 coordinate 26,133, forward strand.
TTCACGCGCGGACTCGCCCTGCCCGGAACGCCGGGGCCGCGCCTCGTCGCTTTCCTGGGCGGCACGATCGGGAACCTGCTGCCCGACGAGCGCGCGGTGTTCTTGAAGTCCGTACGGTCGCTGCTGGAACCCGGTGACGCGCTGCTGCTCGGCACGGACCTGGTGAAGGACGAGGAGACGCTGGTCGCGGCGTACGACGACGCGCAGGGCGTCACCGCCGCGTTCAACAAGAACGTCCTGTCCGTCATCGACCGCGAGCTGGGCGCGGACTTCGATCCCGGCGACTTCGACCATGTGGCGGTGTGGGACCGCGGGCACGAGTGGATCGAGATGCGGCTGCGGGCGCGTTCGGCGCTGACGGTGAAGATCCGGGAGCTGGACATCGCGGTGTCGTTCGAGGCGGGTGAGGAGATCCGCACGGAGGTCTCGGCGAAGTTCCGCCGGGAAGGGGTACGCCGCGAGCTCGCGGCGGCGGGGCTGAACCTCCGTGAGTGGTGGACGGACGAGGGCGAGCGTTTCGCCCTGTCGCTGGCGGCGGCGGTGTAGCGGGCGGCCCCGAATCCAGCCCGTCCGGCGTTTGAGGACACGCCCGCAGGGCGTCCGGGGTCTGGGGCCCGCCCCAGTTCGGGAAGGGGCGGGTTGGGGAAAGCCCCGCAGGGCACACGCACGGGGTCAGAAGCCGAACGTGCGCCGCGGCGACCCGTGGGGCACGGTGGTAGAAACCGCGCCACGGGCACCCCGGCGCGCCGCAGCAGCAGTCGCAAGAGCCTCATGAGCAGAGGGAGCGCCGCATGTCCGACCACACGTACCGCGTCACCGAGATCGTCGGCACCTCGACCGAGGGCCTCGACCAGGCCATCCGCAACGGCATCGACCGCGCTTCCCAGACGCTGCGCGGCCTCGACTGGTTCGAGATGACACAGGTGCGCGGCCACATCGTCGACGGCCGGATCGAGCACTTCCAGGTAGGCCTCAAGGTCGGCTTCCGCCTTGAGGACACCGGCGCCTGACCCGCACGCGCCGTCAGGTACGGCCCTCGCGCTCCTGCGCGTCCTTGAGCGCCGCCGACGTGGCGGCCCACCGGGCGCGCACGACCGTGAATCCCGCCTGCTCAGCCGCGGCGCACACCAGTTCGTCGTCGTCCACGAGCATCCGGACCTTCCGGCCCCGCGCCGCCAGCCGCTTCAGGATCTCCAGCTTGGTGTGGCGGGCGGGCCGCCGGTCGTTGTCCCGGCGCATCCAGATCCGCCCCTCGGGAAGCCCCTGCGCGGCGAGCCACTCCACCGTGTCCCGGCGGCACCGCTCGGGGCGGCCGGTGAGGTAGACGATGTCGCACTCCTCCTCGCTCTCCCGCACCATCCGCACCCCCTCGGGCAGCGGCGGATCGTCGGGCGCCGCGCCGAAGAACGCGTCCCAGTCGCGCGGCGTACGCTCCAGGAAGCGCTGGCGGTGCGCCGTGTCCGCGAGGGTTCCGTCGAGGTCGAATACGGCCAGTGGCCTGCTGCTGTGCGTCGAACCGGAAGTCATTCCGGCACCTTAGGACGTGTCCGGCGGATTCGTCGGCGCCGGCCGGGAATCCCCGCGTGGGTGAGGTGTTGAAGTGGGTGTGAGCTCAGTGATCGCGCAGACCCGGTTCTCCGTACTCGACCGTTCCCGTACGCGCGAGGCGCACGACGCCCCGCAGGCGCTGCGGGACACCGTGGACCTCGCACGGCGGATCGAGGCGCTCGGGTATCACCGCTTCTGGGTGTCGGAGCACCACAGCGTGCCCGGCGTCGCCGGTTCCGCGCCGACCGTGCTGGCCGCCGCCGTCGCCGCCGCGACGTCCACGATCCGGGTGGGCACGGGCGGGGTGATGCTGCCGAATCATCAGCCGCTGGTCGTCGCCGAGCAGTTCGGGGTGCTGGAGTCGCTCTTCCCCGGCCGGATCGACATGGGACTCGGCCGCTCGGTGGGGTTCACCGACGGGATACGCAGGGCCCTGGGCCGGGACAAGAAGGACGCCGGGGACTTCGCCACGCGGCTGGGCGAGCTGCTGGGCTATTTCACCGGCGACCAGAGCGCGCATCCGCAGGTCCACGCCCACCCCGCCGAGGGTCTGCGGATCCCCGCGTTCGTACTGGCCACCGGCGCCGGGGCCCGGGTCGCCGCGGCCGCCGGGCTGCCGCTGGTGATCGCGGCGGCGCGCGGCGAGGACGAGATGCTGCGGGCGGTCGACGGTTACCGGGAGGCATTCCGGCCCTCCCCATGGGGTGAGCGGCCGTACGTCGTCCTGTCGGGCACGGTCGCCGTGGCGGGCACCTCCGAGGAGGCCGGGCGGCTCCTCGTCCCCGAAGCCTGGGCATCGGCGTACTCCCGCACCCACGGTTCGTTCCCGCCGCTCGCACCCGTCGACGAGATCCTGGCCCGGCCGATGAGCGACCGTGAGCGTGGCCTCTTCGACGAAGCCCGGCACGGACACATCCACGGCACCGAGGACGAGGTCGCCGACGCCCTGGAGAAGGTGCTGGGCCGCAGCGGCGCCGACGAGTACCTGGTGGCGACGAGTACGTACGACCGCGGGGCTCTGCTGGACTCGTTCCGGCGGCTGGCCCGCCTGGTGGGGCTCACGGGCACGGACATGGACGCCGCCTAGAATCGGAACCGTTTGTCGCAACAACAATCCCCGCGTACGGAGCCCCGCCGATGCACCATACCCACGACCCGTACGTGCGGGTGCGCGGCGCCGAAGAGCACAACCTGCGGCACGTCGACGTCGACATCCCGCGTGACGCGCTCGTCGTCTTCACCGGCGTCTCGGGTTCCGGGAAGTCCTCGCTCGCCTTCGGGACGATCTACGCCGAGGCTCAGCGCCGCTACTTCGAGTCCGTCGCGCCGTACGCCCGCCGCCTGATCCACCAGGTCGGCGCGCCCAAGGTCGGCGAGATCAGCGGCCTGCCGCCCGCCGTGTCGCTGGAGCAGCGCAGGTCGGCGCCGACCTCACGGTCCTCGGTCGGGACCGTCACCACCCTCTCCAACTCCCTTCGCATGCTCTTCTCCCGCGCGGGCACCTACCCGCCCGGCGCCCCGCGCCTCGACTCGGACGCCTTCTCGCCGAACACGGCGGCGGGCGCCTGCCCCGAATGCCACGGCCTCGGCCGGGTCCACCGCACCAGCGAGGAACTCCTCGTGCCGGACCCCTCGCTTTCCATCCGCGAGGGCGCGATCGAGGCGTGGCCGGGTGCCTGGCAGGGCAAGAACCTGCGCGACGTGCTGGACGCGCTCGGGTACGACGTGGACCGGCCCTGGCAAGAGCTGGACCAGCGGGACCGCGACTGGATCCTGTTCACCGACGAGCAGCCGGTGGTCACCGTGCACCCGGTGCGCGACGCGGGGCGCATCCAACGCCCGTACCAGGGCACGTACATGAGCGCCCGGCGCTACGTCATGCACACCTTCGCGGACTCCAAGAGCCAGACCCTGCGGGCGCGGGCCGAGCGCTTCCTGACCGCCGAGCCGTGCCCGGTGTGCGGCGGCAGCAGGCTGCGCCCCGAGGCGCTGGCCGTCACGTTCGGCGGCCGTACGATCGCCGAGCTGGCCGGGCTGCCCCTGTCGGCGCTCGCGCGAGTGCTGAGCTCGGGGTCGGGCACGGGCACGGGCTCGGCGGACGGGAGCGAGACCGCGCGCGTCCTGACGGGTGACCTGCTGGCGCGGATCGCGGTGGTCACCGAGCTGGGACTCGGCTATCTGAGTCTCGACCGTACGACGCCGTCCCTCTCCTCCGGTGAGCTGCAACGGCTGCGGCTGGCGACGCAGCTCCGCTCGGGGCTCTTCGGTGTCGTGTACGTACTGGATGAGCCGTCGGCGGGGCTGCACCCGGCCGACACCGAGGCCCTGCTCGTCGTCCTCGGACGGCTGAAGGCGGCGGGCAATTCGGTCTTCGTCGTGGAGCACCATCTGGATGTGGTGCGCAGCGCGGACTGGCTCGTCGATGTCGGACCGCACGCGGGCGAGCACGGCGGCAGGGTGCTGCACAGCGGGCCGCCGACCGGGCTGGCCGAGGTCGCCGATTCGGCGACCCGACACTTCCTCTTCGACCGCGGGCCCGCTCCCGCGCGCGAGGTCCGCAAACCGTCCGGCCTGCTGAGGCTGAACGGTGTCGAGCGGCACAATGTGCGCGGCGTGGACGCCGAATTCCCCCTCGGCGTGTTCACAGCGGTGACGGGTGTGTCGGGTTCGGGGAAGTCCACTCTGGTCGGGCAGGTGCTCGCGGGCGTTCTGGCGGGCGGGACAGGCGCGGCGGTGGGTTGCGCCTCTGCCGACGGGGTGGACGCCGTTGACCGGCTGGTTCAGGTGGACCAGCGCCCCATCGGGCGCACGCCCCGCTCGAATCTGGCGACGTACACCGGGCTCTTCGACGTCGTACGCAAGCTCTTCACCGGTACGGAGGAGGCGCGGGCGCGCGGGTACAAGGCGGGGCGGTTCTCGTTCAACGTGGCCGGTGGGCGGTGTGAGACCTGCCAGGGCGAGGGGTTCGTCTCAGTGGAGCTGCTCTTCCTGCCGAGTACGTACGCCCCGTGCCCCGACTGTCGCGGCGCGCGCTACAACCCGCAGACGCTGGAGGTCACGTTCCAGGGCCTCAGCATCGCCGAGGTGCTCGATCTGACGGTCGAGGCGGCGGCGGAGTTCTTCGCGGGCACTCCCGCCGCCGTACGCAGCCTCCAGGCGCTGCTCGATGTCGGGCTCGGCTATCTGCGGCTCGGGCAGCCGGCGACGGAGCTGTCGGGTGGCGAGGCGCAGCGCATCAAGCTCGCGAGCGAGCTTCAGCGCACGCGCCGCGGCCACACCGTGTACGTACTGGACGAGCCGACGACCGGGCTGCATCCGGCCGATGTCGAGGTGCTGATGCCGCAGTTGCACGGCCTGGTCGACCAAGGGCATTCGGTGGTGGTGGTCGAGCACGACATGGCCGTGGTGGCGGGCGCCGACTGGGTGATCGACCTCGGCCCCGGCGGCGGCGACGAGGGCGGCAGGATCGTCGCGGCGGGGCCGCCCGCCGAGGTGGCAGGGGCGGCGGGGAGTCGTACGGCGCCCTACTTGGCGCGGGAGTTCCGCCCTTCGGGCTGAGCGCCGGTCAGCGGCCCCTGGCGCGGCTGTTGCGGCGAAGCCCGATCAGCTCGGCCACGGACTCCAGCCAGCGGGCGGTGGTCTCGTCGCCGACGACCGGACGGGCGACGGTCCCGGCCGCCTCCAGCCAGGGGCGGACGGTGTCCGTGGCGGCCGGGTCCGGGAGCAGTTCGGGGAGCTGGGCCGCGTACCGCACGCCGCCACTGCGCACGACCTCGGCGAGGAACGCGACGGACCGCGGCAGCACGCCGAGCCGGTCCAGGACCACCGCGGCTCCGATGGCACCGTCACCGAACAGGGCGGTGCGGTGCGGGCCTTCGGCGGGGATTCCGTAGCGCAGCATCATGGTCGTGTCGAGGCGGGCGCAGTCGTCGTCGGTCTTGGTGGGGCGGGGCGGGGTGGAGTCCATGGGTGCCTCGGATCCGGTCATCGGACGGTGACGGTGTAGATGAAGTACTCGCGGTCGTGCTCGCCGGGGGTTGCGCTCGCGGTGGGGAACGGTGACTCGGAGGGCGAGGGCGACGGCGCCGGGTCGCCGAACTCCGCCGCACACGTGCCGAGCCGGCAGTACAGCAGCTTGATCTTCGTGGTGCCCGGCTCGATCGCCCGGAAGGTGAAGGACTGCGTTCCGCTGCCTGCGCCGGCATTCCCGCCGTCGTCCTCCCGGTCCTCGTCCTGGCCCTGGAGCCGGACGACGTCACGGTCGGGACGTGGGTCGGCCATGTACCAGTTCTCGCCCATGGAGGGACTGGCCGGCAGGGACAGCGTGAACTCGTCGCCCGCGTCCACCTCGACGGACCTCTCGTCGACCTCGTAGGTCGCGGGGCCGAAGAGCCCGCATCCGGCCAGGGCCAGGGCGGACAGCGGAACGCCAAGCGCTGTGGCGAGTCGATTGCGCATCGGGAACCTGTTCACTCGGCGGGAAGGTGGACGGCGTAGGCGTCGGGCAGGTCCTTGTCGGAGGCCTTGCCCATCCGTCCGTTGACGAAGTCGTCCTCGCTGACCCAGGTGGTCGTGCCCCAGGGGTTGTAGATCTGGAGCATGTCGCCCTCCTGGCCGACGATCATCATCGAGTGGCCGGCGCGATCGCCCTTGGCGTCCGTGCCCTCGACGCCGATCGGGACCGGCTTGCCCTCAGCGACGGCCTTCTCGATGTCGGGCAGCACATCGCGGCGGGCATCGGCGCTCCTGGTTTCCTGGAACTCGTACTCGCTGCCGGTGTGCGGGCTGATCTCCTTGTTGGCGATGGTGGTCTTGCCGTCGTTGTCCATGCCGTCGGGAGTGCTGCCGAACGGGAAGTCGTACTCGTTGTCGCCGTCGCCCTCCTCGTGCACCCGGAGCTGTTCGTTCCCCAGGCGCTCCCGGAAGGCGGCGGGGTCGTCCTCCTGGCCCGACGGGCCGCCGGTGAGTTCGAGCGCGTACACCGGGTCGACCATGGCACGGCCGGTGACGACGGTGGACGGTACGCAGGTGTTGCCGTCCTGGGACCAGCGCTCTCCCTTGAAGGCCTGGTCGTCCTTGTTGACGCTCGAACCGTCGGGGTTGAGACCCTCGTTGTTCATGCTGTCGCCCGCCGTGGTCACCGGCGTCAGATGCCGCTGCAGCCACTGAGGGTCCTTGCCGTGGATCTTGTCCCGGAACTCGGAGACCTCGTTCAGGTCATGTCCGGCGGCGAGGGCCTTCACCAGGTACGCGCGCTCCTGGGGACTCTTGGATTCGGCGAGCATCCGCTCGAACTCCGCCTGATCGGCGGCGTTCATGCGCTCCATCGCCTTGCCCGAGCGCTCCAGGTCGTTGGCGGTGAGCAGCTCGTTCATCTCGGCCGGTCCGTTGGGGCCCGCGATGTCCGCGAGGACGAGACGGTCGGCGGCGGAGATGTTGTCGGTCTTCATCTTGCCCGCGCGCGCTTCGGCCGCGAGCTTGTTCAGGTCGCGGGCGGCCTCGCGGGCCGCGTCGTCGGCCTTCTCCGCCGCCGCGTGCATGGTCTTCGCCCCGGCGGAGGCGATGTTGCGGGCCCGCAGCCGCTCCGCCTCCTCGGCGTCCTTCTCGACCATGTCGTCGAAGAAGCCGTCCTCGCTCCCGAGCATGCCCAGCGCCTCGCGTAGCTGCTCCCGGCCGCCCTTGTCCTCCGACTGCGCGATGGTCAGCGCGTCGGAGAGGAGGATCAGGGCTCTGCGCGCGCCGCGGATCGCCTCGTCCATCTGCCCGGCCGACCGCGCCGCCGCCGAGACCACCTCCTGGGCCTTGGCGCCCGTGCTGCCCACCCAGGCGTCGGGCAGGCCGGTGACGGCGATCTCCTGGACCCGGTAGAACACGTCCTGCGCCGCTTCGGCCTGCTTCTCGTACCGCTTCGCGATGTCGTCGAGGGTGCTGGGCGAGCCGACGGGCGCCGAGACGTTCAGGGCGTTCTGGATGGCCTCGATGAGGGTGTTCTTGTCGCCGGCACCGGCGATGGACCGGTGGTAACCGGCCAGCTTCTCCCGGCGGTCGGTGGTGGATTCGCCTGCGTCGGGCATGGCTTTGGGGCCTCCGGCAATCGGTTCGGAGAGAGGTTGGAAGGGAGGTGCGGAGAGGTCAGCAGGGGGAGGGGGAAGGCAGCGCTCAGCCGAAGTCGGCGAGGCCGACGGGAGGTGAACCGGGGGGAGGCGGGCCGGGAGCCGGCATGGTGCGCATGCCGATGCCGGGTGCGGACCCGGCCGGCGCGGGCGCCGGCATGGTCGTCAGGCCGCCACCGCCCGCCTGGAGATCGTTCATCGCCTGAACGTCGGCGCCCTGGTAATTCGCCTTCGAAATACGGACCTTGTCGGCCAGCTCGTGCAGCGCGCTCTCCAGCACCTTGGCCTCGGCCTGCCACGCCTCGGAGAAGTTGTTGAACGCCGGTCCGGAGTCCGAGCCGCCCAGGGCGTCCGGCGGGTAGCAGAGCTGCTCCTGGAGAGCGGCGCCGATGTCACCGGCGTCGTCGCCCGCCCGGTCGAGCTTGTCCGCCTCGGCGGCCATCCCGCCCTGCTGGACGCGGTAGCCACCCTGTTGCGTCTGCCCGGCCATCTTCCCCCGCTTGCCAGCCGATTCTGATCTTGCGGGGGAAGATTACCAGCCAGGGGTGACATGCCCACAGCGAAGAATGCGGGTCAGCGGCGTGACGTCTTGCGCGTCGCCCGCAGCCACTCCTTGTTCATCGCGGCGATGGACGGCAGCGGAATGCCCTTCGGGCACGCGGTGGCGCACTCGCCGGTCAGGGTGCAGCCGCCGAAGCCCTCCTCGTCCATGGCCGAGACCATGTCGAGGACGCGGGTCTCGCGCTCGGGCGCGCCCTGCGGGAGCACGTTGAGGTGGTTGACCTTCGCGGAGGTGAAGAGCATCGCCGAGCCGTTCGGGCAGGCGGCGACGCACGCGCCGCAGCCGATGCACTCGGCGTGCTCGAACGCGAAGTCGGCGTCGGCCTTCGGCACGGGCGTGGCGTGCGCCTCGGGGGCGGCGCCGGTCGGGACGCTGATGTAGCCGCCCGCGCCGATGATCCGGTCGAACGCCGACCGGTCCACCACCAGGTCCTTCACCACCGGGAAGGCGCCCGCCCGCCACGGCTCGACGTCCACCGTGTCGCCGTCCTTGAAGTGCCGCATGTGCAGCTGGCAGGTGGTGGTGCGCTCCGGGCCGTGCGCGTCGCCGTTGATGACGACACCGCACGCGCCGCAGATGCCCTCGCGGCAGTCGTGGTCGAAGGCGACCGGCTCGTCGCCGCGCAGGATGAGGGTCTCGTTGAGCGTGTCGAGCATCTCCAGGAACGACATGTCCTCGGAGATGTCGTCGATGTCGTACGTGACCATGGCGCCGGGTTCCTCGGCATTGCGCTGGCGCCAGACGCGCAGGGTGAGCCTCATGCGTAACTCCGCTGGGTGGGGTGGACGTAGGCGAATTCGAGGGCTTCCTTGTGCAGTACGGGAGCCCGGCCCGTACCCACGAACTCCCAGGCGGCGGCATACGAGAACTCCTCGTCCCTCCGCTCCGCCTCACCGCCCTCGCTCTGGCTCTCCTCGCGGAAGTGGCCGCCGCAGGACTCGGTGCGGTGCAGGGCGTCGAGGCACAGCAGTTCGGCGAGCTCCAGGTAGTCGACGATGCGGTTCGCCTTCTCCAGCGACTGGTTGAGCTCCTCGCCCGTACCCGGCACCTTGATCCTTCGCCAGACCTCCTCGCGGATCTCCGGGATGCGGCCGAGTGCCTTCCGCAGGCCCTCCTCGGTGCGGGCCATCCCGCAGTACTCCCACAGGAGTTCCCCGATCTCCTTGTGGAAGGAGTCGGGGGTCCGGTCGCCGTCGACGGCCAGCAGCCGTTCCAGGCGGTCGTTGGTCTCCGCGACCGCGCGGACCGCCTCCGGGTGGCTCGCGTCGACGTCGTCGTGGTGGGGGTTGCGGGCGAGGTAGTCGTTGATGGTGGACGGCAGGACGAAGTAACCGTCGGCCAGGCCCTGCATCAGCGCGGAGGCGCCGAGGCGGTTGGCGCCGTGGTCGGAGAAGTTCGCCTCGCCGATCGCGAAGAGACCGGGGACGGTGGTCTGGAGGTCGTAGTCGACCCACAGGCCGCCCATCGTGTAGTGGATCGCCGGGTAGATGCGCATGGGCACCTCGTACGGATTCTCGGCGGTGATCCGCTCGTACATCTCGAAGAGGTTGCCGTACTTGTCCTCGACCGCCTTGCGGCCGAGGCGCCGGATCGCGTCGGCGAAGTCGAGGTAGACGCCCTGCCCGCCGGGGCCGACGCCGCGCCCCTCGTCGCAGACGTTCTTCGCGGCGCGCGAGGCGATGTCGCGCGGCACCAGGTTGCCGAAGGACGGGTAGATGCGCTCCAGGTAGTAGTCGCGCTCGTCCTCCGGGATGTCGGCCGGCGGGCGCGTGTCGCCCTGCGCCTTGGGGACCCAGATGCGGCCGTCGTTGCGCAGCGACTCGCTCATCAGGGTGAGCTTGGACTGGTGGTCGCCGGAGCGCGGGATGCAGGTGGGGTGGATCTGGGTGAAGCACGGGTTGGCGAAGTACGCGCCGCGCCGGTGGGCGCGCCAGATCGCCGTCGCGTTGGAGTTCTTGGCGTTGGTAGAGAGGTAGAAGACGTTGCCGTAGCCGCCGCTCGCGAGCACCACGGCGTCCGCGAAGTACGTGTCGATGCGGCCGGTGATCAGGTCGCGGGCGACGATGCCGCGCGCCCGCCCGTCGACGACGATGAGGTCCAGCATCTCGGTGCGCGCGTGCATCTCGACGTTGCCGGCGGCGATCTGCCGGGACAGCGCCTGGTAGGCGCCGAGCAGGAGCTGCTGCCCCGTCTGGCCTCGGGCGTAGAAGGTCCTCGAGACCTGTACGCCGCCGAAGGAGCGGGTGTCGAGCAGGCCGCCGTACTCGCGCGCGAAGGGCACGCCCTGCGCCACGCACTGGTCGATGATCTCGACGGAGATCTGCGCGAGCCGGTGGACGTTCGACTCGCGGGCGCGGAAGTCGCCGCCCTTGACGGTGTCGTAGAAGAGGCGGTGGATGGAGTCGCCGTCGTTGCGGTAGTTCTTGGCGGCGTTGATGCCGCCCTGCGCGGCGATGGAGTGGGCGCGGCGGGGCGAGTCCTGGTAGCAGAACTGGACGACGTGGTAGCCCTGTTCGGCGAGCGTGGCGCCCGCCGCGCCGCCCGCGAGGCCCGTGCCGACGACGATGACGGTGTGCTTGCGGCGGTTGGCCGGGTTGACCAGCTTGGCCTCGAAGCGGCGGGTGTCCCAGCGCTCGGCGATGGGACCGGAGGGGGCTTTGGTGTCGATGACCGGCGCGCCGGTCGAGTAGGCCGTGTAATCGCTCATGTCAGCTCACCACTCCAGTCATGACGGCCACCGGTACGGAGACGAATCCGGCGGTCAGCACCAGCGCGAGACCGTTGGCCACGGTCTTGAGGATCCGGTCGCGCCGCGCGTTCCCCACGCCCAGCGTCTGCGCGGCGCTCCAGAAGCCGTGCCGGATGTGCAGCCCCACGGCTGTCATCGCCACGAGGTAGATGACGTTCCCGTACCAGGTGCTGAAGGTCGCGACGACGTTCTCGTACGGGCGCCCCGGCTGGGCGTTCTCGTTCACCGTGAGCGTCGTCAGGTCCAGCAGGTGCCACACGATGAACAGCGCGAGGATGATCCCGCCCCACCGCATCGTGCGCGTCGCGTAGCTGGCCCGCCGCCGCTTGTGCACGTACTTGCTCGGCCGCGCCCTGATGTCCCGCCTGCTGAGCTGGTACGCCGCGACGCCGTGCAGCACCACCGCCGCGAGCAGCACCACGCGTACGATCCACAGCGCCCACTCGTAGTGGAGCAGGGGCTCCCCCATGGTGCGCAGCCAGTGCGCGTACGCGTTGAACTCGCCGGAACCGAAGAAGATCTTGAGGTTGCCGAGCATGTGGGCGACCAGGTACATGAGCATGATCAGGCCGCTCACGGCCATCACCGTCTTCTTGCCGACGGTCGATCCCCAGAGCGAGCGCGTGAGGGACGGTTGTCGATCCGTCCGCGTAGCCAGTGCCATGGCACCGACGCTAGGGCCGACGGGCCCAGAGGTCCAAGACATGGTCCGGCTCATGTCCATAGGCTGGTCCTATCGGCGATATCGTGGGCTCATGCAGTTCCAGCAGCTCCTCTACTTCGTGACCGTCGCGGAGACCCTGCACTTCACGCACGCCGCCGAGCAGGTGCACGTCTCCCAGCCGTCCCTCTCCCAGCAGATCCGCGCCCTGGAGAAGGAGCTGGGCGCCGACCTCTTCACCCGCGCCCGCGGCAACATCTCCCTCACCGACGCCGGCGAGGCCCTGCTGCCGCTCGCCCGCCGCATCCTCGCCGACGCCGACACCGCCCGCCACGAGGTCCAGGAGCTGGCCCAGCTGCGGCGCGGCCGGGTGCGGCTCGGTGCGACGCCGAGCCTGTGCACGGGGCTGCTCCCGGACGTACTGCGCACCTTCCACGATCTGCATCCCGGCATCCAGCTGCTGATCGAGGAGGGCGGCTCGCACGATCTCGTACGGGAACTGGCGCGCGGCGCGCTCGACCTGGCCCTGGTCGTGCTGCCGCTGCCGTCGCCGTCACCGGCCCTGACCACGGTCGAGCTGCTGCACGAGGACCTGGTCGTGGTGTCCGCCGCCGCACTGCCCCGTCCCGGAAGGGGCGGCAGGTCCGTACGCGTCGCGGATCTGGAGTGCGAGCCGCTGGTGATGTTCCGGCACGGGTACGACCTGCGGGAGCTGACCGTCGCCGCCTGCCGCGCCGAAGGATTTGAGCCGTCCTTCACGGTCGAGGGCGGCGAGATGGACGCCGTGCTCGGCTTCGTACGGGCCGGGCTCGGCCTCGCGGTCGTGCCGCGCATGGTGGCCGCGCGGGCGGGGCGCGACCTGCGGGTCACGCCCCTGGCCCGGCCGGGCCTGCACCGTACGATCGCGCTCGCGCACCGCAGCGACGTGGCTCCGCCGCGCGCGGCGCGCGAGCTGCAGAACGTACTCCTCGCTTCTCGCGTCCGTCAGACGGCGTCGGCCAGCAGCAAGGTGTGAATGCGGTCGGGAGCGCCGGGCCGCGCGTAGTACCAGCCCTGCGCGGTGTCGCAGCCCAGCTCGCGCAGCTGCGCGGCCTGCGCGCCCGTCTCGACGCCCTCCACCGTCACGGCCAGCTTCAGGCTGTGCGCCAGTGACACGATCCCCTCGACGATCTTCAGGTCGACGGCGTCGGCCGGGTGCTGCTGCATGGACTGGGTGAAGGACCGGTCCAGCTTGAGCACGCTCACCGGCAGCCTGCGCAGATTGGCGAGGTTGGAGTAGCCGGTGCCGAAGTCGTCGAGCGCGATGTCGACGCCCATCTCGGCGAGCTGGCGCAGCGGCTTGAGCAGGTCGTCGTCGGCGCCGATCAGCGCCGACTCGGTGACCTCCAGGCACAGGGCGCCCGGTTCGAGGCCCGCCCGTTCCAGCACGTCCACGGTGTCGGAGACCAGGCCGGGGTGGTGCAGCTGCATCGGTGAGAGGTTGACGTTGATCCGCAGCGGCCCGCCGTCGGAGTGCCGCTTCTGCCAGAACCTGGCCTGGCGTACGGACTCTTCGAGCACCCAGCGGCCGAGCGGCACGATGAGACCGGTGTGCTCGGCGAGCGGAATGAACCGGTCCGGGCCGAGGACACCGTGCTGCGGGTGGCACCAGCGCACCAGCGCCTCCGCGCCGTGCACGCTGCCGTCACCGAGATGCACGAGCGGCTGGTACTCGATGAAGAACTCGTTCCGCTCCAGCGCGGCGGGCAGCGCGTTGGTGAGGCCGTGCCGGGTGATGGCGCGGGCGTCCGCCTCCGCGTCGGCGGTCTCGAAGCGGTTGCCGCCCGCCGACTTGGCGCGGTACATGGTGATGTCGGCGCTGCGCAGCACCTCCGCAGGACCACGCTCGCCCGCCGGGCCTTCGACGATGCCGATGCTGCCCCGCACGGTCAGGTCCCGGCCCTCGATACGGATCGGAGCGGCGAGCGCGTTCAGTATGCGGGCGGCGAGCTCGTCTACCTCCTGGCGGGTGTCGGGCCCCGTGGTCAGCGCCACGAACTCGTCGCCGCCGAGCCTGGCCACCATCTCGCCGGGCGCTGTCGCGCAGCTCTGCAAGCGGTCGGCGACCTCCACGAGCAGCCGGTCGCCGGCCGAGTGGCCCAGGCTGTCGTTGACCGCCTTGAAACCGTCGAGGTCCAGGTAGCACAGGCCGAAGCGCATGCCGTCGCCCGCGGACAGGGCCTTCTCCAGGCGCTCGAAGAAGAGCGTACGGTTCGGCAGTCCGGTCAGGGCGTCGTGGGTGGCCTCGTAGCGCAGCCGCAGGTTCAGCAGCCGCCGCTCGGTGGTGTCCTCCATGAGCGCCAGCTGGTACTGCGGACGGCCGTCGGCGTCACGCAGCAGCGAGACCGTCAGGTTCGTCCACAGGACGGTGCCGTCGGTGCGGTAGTACGGCTTCTCCACGCGGTAGTTCTCGCGCTCGCCGCGCACCAGCTCGCCGTACAGCCTCCAGACATGGGGCGTGTCCTCAGGGTGGACCCACTCGCTCACCTTCCGGCCGCGCATGTAATGGTCGAGCCCGCCGAACATCCGCATGAGCGCCTCGTTGACCTCCAGGATGTTGCCTTCGAGGTCCGCGATGCCTATGCCGATCGCCGCGCCTTCGAAAACCGCGCGCAACCGGGTCTCCGTGGCGTGCAGTACCTTCTGCGCCTCGCTGCTCGCCAGGAGGGACGACCTGGCGAGGGCCTCCTGCTCGGCGAGGGTGCGCTCACGCAGCGCCTGCGCGAAGCCGGCGGCGATGGCGTGCTGGAGCCGGGCGCAGCGGGCCCGGTGCTCCTCCGACTCCGCGGGCGAGTCGTTCTCCCCGGCGCAATACAGCACCAGGTAGGAGTCGACGACTCCGAGCGTACGGACGAGGGCGTCCGGGTCGGTGCAGTGGGCGGCGACCAGGGCGGCGCCCACCTCGTGCGCGGGCGCGGTGTCGAAGGGCCGGCGGTGCAGGGCCTCGCTCAACTGCCGTGCCAGCGGCAGCAGGTGCTCTTCGACCTCGGGGCGGGTCAGGGAGGTGGCGGTGACGGGGAAGATCGCCCGGCTCCAGATCGTGGCGAACCGCCCGAGTCTGTCGTCCCGGTCGTCGCGGTCACCACGGTCGTCGAGGCCGCGCGCGGCCGCTCGCCCCGCCTCCCGTCCGGAGCCGGGCCCCGGTGCCTGCGATGGCACGCTCACGCCTTGCGTCCCACTCCTGCGAAGCCCGAGAAGGCGAACGGATCCTCCTGCGAGAGGGGGGTCTCCGGCCGCCACTCGGCCATCGGGACCAGTCCCGGCTCGACCATCTCGTACCCCTCGAAGAACCGCGCGACCTCCTCGCGCGGGCGCATGACCAGCGGGTTCTTGATGCTCTTGTAGACCCCGACCGTGCCGCCCACCTGTTCCTCGGGGAGCGGGACTCCCTCGTAGGAGGCGTGGGTGAGGATGACGAGGCTGCCGGGCGCGAGGGCGTCGCGCAGGGTGTCCACCGCGCACTGCGGGTCGTCGGCGTCCTCGACGAAGTGGAGTACGGCCACCAGCAGCAGCGCCACCGGGCGGTCGAAATCGATGAGTCCGCCGACGACGGGGCTGCTCAGGATGTCCTGTGGCTTGCGCAGGTCGGCCGCGGCTATGCCGGCCCGGTCGTTGCCCGCGAGCACGGCCCGGCTGTGCGCGACGGCGACCGGATCGTGGTCGACGTACGCCACGCGGGCCTCGGGGTTGGCCGCCTGGGCGACCTCGTGGACGTTGCCGAAGGTCGGGATGCCGGATCCGATGTCGAGGAACTGGGTGATGCCCTCGTCAGCCGCGAAGCGCACCGCGCGGCGCATGAACGCCCTGTTCGCCTGCATGATCTTGGGCAGGCCCGGCATGAACTCCATTGCCTTGCGGGCCGCTTCCCTGTCGACCTCGAAGTTGTGCGAACCGCCCAGGTAGAAGTCGTAAATCCGGGACACGCTCGGCACCGTGAGGTCGATGCCCTGTGGTGCCCAGGCGGGTCGCTCCATCAATCTCTCCAACTCATCGCCAGGGGACATCCGGTCATGACCTAGACCGGTGTTCGAGCCGAGGCTACTGATCGGCAGGCATCAGAGCGAGCAAAAACGGAAATTGGCGGTCCGTTCTCGGTCACACGCCGCAGGCATGTGCGGCACAAACGACCGGCCCGCCCCTGCCGCACGGGGCGGAGGGACGGGCCGGGGTGGCCGGGCGCCACAGCGCGGGGACGCTGCCGGAACTACTTGGGCGCGCCGACCAGCTTGCCCTCGGGCGAGACCGCGTACCAAGTGCCGCCGACACCCTGACCGTTGGTGTCACCCGGCTTCGCGTCACCCGAGAAGGTGTAGAGGGGCCAGCAGTCGATTGTCTGCTGCTTGATGCCGTCGGGGCGGTCGAAGGTGACGAAGCCCTTCTTGAGGATGCCTTCGGTGTCGTTCTTGTCGACCGGCGGGACGACCGGCCACTTGTCGAGGCAGGCGCCGGTGCAGGCGGTCTTCATCGGCCAGGCCGAGTCCTTCTTGAACCGGTAGACCGTCATGCCCTTGGAGTCCACCACGACGTCACCGAGCTTGGCGTCCTTGCGTACGGACATGCCCGCGAGGTCGGCGGGGTTCGCGGCCCCCGCCTCGCCCGCGTCACCGGCGCCGGTGTCGCCGCCCGCCGCGCCCGGTGCGGCCTTCTTGCCGTCGGGGGCGGAGGCGAACCAGGTTCCGCCGACGCCCTGGCCCTTGGCGTCGCCGGGCTTGGTGTCCTTGGCGAAGCGGTACATGGGCCAGCCGCCGACGGTGAGCTGCTTGGTGCCGTCGGCCCGCTCCACCTCGCCGAGCATCGAGGCGTCGGTACCGGGGGCGGCCGTGGCGTCACTCGCCGGCACGACCGGCCAGGCCTTCGCACAGTCGCCCTCGCAATTCGACTTCGGCGGGCCGGCGGTGTCCTTGTCGAACCGGTAGAGCGTGAAGCCCTCGCTGTCGGTGAGCACCTTGCCGAGCTTCTTGCTGTCCCAGACGGACAGTTGTCCCGCGGCCTTGGGCGCGGCGGCCGCGCCGCCGGCGGCGTCGTCACCGTAGCCGCCCTTGTCGGAACCGTAACCGCTGTCGGCGGGCTGCTGCGCGGGGTTGGCGTTGCCCACGGCCTGGCCATTGGGGGATTCGGTCACCTTGTCCTGACCGCACGCCGTCGTCAGCGCCATCACAGCCGCCGCCGTCACCGCGAGCGAGACGTTCCGCCAGGTCTTCATGTGGACTCCTGTGCACCGAGGGTGTGTTGCGACGCTCCAGTGCGTCGCTCATGGCCCTAGGTACGGGCGGGATGTGCCCGGGTGTTCAAAGCCTTCGCAGAAATTTCGTAATGACCTTCGCGACGGGGAAGGCGATCTCAAACGCAAAGCCGCGAAAGTCCTGCCATCAGGGGAATTGGGCCGGACGGCGCGTAGCGGAGGCCCGCCCGGACCATGCTCCCGGACGTGCACCTTCCGCTCCTGGGGCGCCTGTTGGGCGTCGTGACCCTGATCTGGCTGCTGGTGAGTCCCGTACCGGCCGCGGCCGACAACTGTTCGTACGCCTCCATCTCACGCGGCGGTGAGCTGTCGTCGGGCTCGGCGGTCGCCGTGGGCGGAAGCGCGACCTGCACGGCGGGCCCGAAACCGAAGCCCCCGCCGACCCCCACCCCAGTGCCACCGCCACCGCCCCCGCTACCGCCTCCTCCGCCTCCTCCCCCGCCACCTCCTCCGCCTCCTCCCCCGCCACCGCCACCGCCACCGCCCGTCGAACCCGAACCGGCGCTTCCGGCGCCCCCTCCGCCACCACCACCCGCCCCGGCGCCGCCGCCCGCGCCCAAGCCCGCGCCCAAGCCCACGCCCGCTCCCTCCCTCAAGCCCAAGCCCAAGCCCACGCCGTCCGCCAAGCCGAAGCCGCCCTCCCCCAAGCCGGTCGCCGTCCCCGTGTACCGCAAGGCCACCCGTCAGGAGCCGCGCGGCGGCCCGTCCCTGGTTTCGCTCACCCTCCTGGTCACGGCCCCCGCGGTGTTCGCCGCCGCCGTACTGCGCCCACGCTCCCGCTAACCGACGGAGAATCCCATGTCGGAATGGCTCGTTCTGAGCATCGCGATGGCGTCCGCCTGCGCGGTCGTCCTCACCATCACCGTGATCAACCACCGCCGCGTCGGCGATGACGACGACCCGTCCGAGACCCCGGACGTCATCGAGTACATGACGATGATGATCGGCGTGGTCTACGCGATCGTCCTCGGCCTCGCCATCGCCGGCGTCTGGGAGGGCCGCAGCGCCGCCCAGGAATCCGTACGCCAGGAGGCCCAGGCGCTGCACGAGGTCAGCGCCCGCTCGTCGGTGTACCCCGCCGAGGTCCGGGCCCGTATCCGCGGCGATGTCGACGCGTACGTCACGTACGTCGTCACCACCGAATGGCGGCACATGGCCGACCACGGCAGTCTCACCGAACGCGGTACCGAACTCCTCGACCGGGTACGCCGCGACGTCACCGACTACGTGCCGAAGACCGACCACGAGGGCCAGGCGTACCAGCCCCTGGTCGACCAGGTGGCCGCCGCGGACGACGCCCGGGGCGCGCGGGGCCAGGGCGCGGAGGCCACCATGCCCGGCGTCGTGTGGTTCGGCCTGATCATCGGAGCCCTGGTCGCGGTCGGCCTGATCTTCGCCCTCCAGATCCGCCGCACGGGACGCGAGCTGTTGCTGGCCGGTCTCTACAGCGCCCTGATCGCCTTCCTGCTGTTCCTCATCTGGGACTTCGACGCCCCCTTCGGCCGCGGCCTCTCAGCCACCGCCGGCCCGTTCCTGGACCTGTTCCCGAACGCGACCGGGTAGCCGGGCTCTCCGGTGGTCCACCGGGTGGCGCCACGCGCCTACCCCATTTGCGCGACTGTGATCGCGCGTCGCCGCCACTGCTCCTAGCGTTCGGGGTATCGAGGCGCATTTCCTGCCATGTGTGGATAAAAATTCCGCCGCTGCTCCTCGAGGACCCGGAGGATTGTCCATGCGCGCGATACGTGTGACATCGGCCGCCGCGCTCGGCCTCGCCGCTCTTTCGCTCACCGCCCCGGCCGCCTCGGCGGTCGACGACAAAGTGCCCGCGCTCGTCGGCACCGCCACGCCATCCACCATCGCCCCGGGCGGACAGGTCACCCTGTCCCTCTCGGGGTGCGACGGCGAAGCGGATGCGTTTTCGGCCGTGTTCGGCCTCGTCAAGATCCCTCCGGGCGGCATGGCGACCGCCACGGTCGACTGGGACGCGAAACGTGGGGCCATGTACAGGGTGACGTACACCTGTAACGACGGCCGGCAGACCACCTCGCAGCTCACCATCACCGGCGCCCCGCCCACCCGCACCTTCACCCCCCGCCCGACCGCCACCGTCACCCGCTCCCCCGCCGGTCCCGCCAGGGGTGGTGTGGGCGGCAGCCAGGGCGGAATGAACGCCGGAGAGATCGCCGCCGGTGCGGCGCTGGTCGTCGCGGCCACCGGTGGTGTCGTCTTCGTACTGCGCCGGCGCAGCAGCAGTCGCCAGCACTGACCGAACCGCCCCGTACGCCCGTTGCCCCGCGTCCTCGTAAGGACGCGGGGCGACGGGCGTTCACGTGGGCACGGGCCTCCGGGCGGCCGGGCGCTCAGACCTCGGCGCGGTTCAGGCGGCGCCTGCGCGCGATGAAGAGGCCGCCGCCGATCGCCGCCACGGCGACGAGACCGGCCCCGACCTTCATCTCCGTGTCCGAGGCACCGAGCGATCCACCGATACCGCCCATCGTGCCGCGACCCGCGACGACGGTGAACTGGTGGGTCTTCATCCTCGGGTTGTCATTGCACTTGACGGCCAGGTGGTAGTTGCCGGGAGTGGCGTTGTGCCTGATCTTGGCGGTGGCGTACGACGTGGTGTCGCTCGCCGGCAGATGGGCGGGCCGGTGGAAGACGTGGGACGTGACGGTGCCGCCGTGACCGCACCCGGAGGCGCTGATCGTCAGCACGGCACCCTGGTGCACCCGGTACGGGTTGACGTTGACGTTGCTCGGGCCATTGGTGGCGGTGGCGATCGGGGCGGCGAGTCCGACCGCGGCGCAGGCCGCCGCCGTCACCAGGCAGGCGCGTGAAGCACGCATCGTAGAACCTCCATGGGACGGCGCCCCGGAGCGGTGCTCCGGGAAGATCGACGAGAACGCCTCCCATGACGAACACTCACCGGCGCGCGCTATTACCGCATTTCGGGCTGGTCCACCCCGGTGAGGCGACACGCCGGGGTGGCGGGCCCGGACCTGACGGAGTCGCAGGTCACAGACCGTCAGATATCTTGTACGACGAGTTACCCCGGATGGGTCACCGCGGTGGCGCCGCGCCACCCGTTCGCCCTTCACGTCTCGCCGCCCCCACCCCGCGCGCTTAGCGTCCGTACAGACGCGTCGAAGGGAGCACCATGGGCCAGGAGTACACCGGCTCCGAGCCGAGAAAGCGCTCGCCGTGGGGGCTCCTGGCCCTCGTCATGCTCACCGGCCTGGCGCTGATGCGCAACGGCACCGACGCGTCGCTCGGCCCCCCGCAGCCCGCTTCGGCCGCCGCCCTGAACAGCCGCTCCGAGGTCGACGGCGCCCGGACCTCGCACACCTCCCCGGTCCAGCCCCTGCCGTACGCCCCGGCTTCCCGCATCCGGCTCCCCGACATCCGCGTCGACGCGCCCATCGTGGACGTGGGGCTCGACGACCAGGGCTGGATCGACGCACCGTCACCGCAGGACCCCAACCTCGCCGGCTGGTACCAGAACGGCGTCGCCCCCGGCCAGCGGGGCACCTCGGTGATCGTCGGCCATGTCGACAACGCCGTCGGGCCCGCCGTGTTCTACAACCTGGGTTCGCTCAAGAAGGGCCAGCGCATCGAGGTGGCACGCTACGACGGCCGCGCCGCCGTCTTCGAGGTCTACGGCGTCGAGGTCTTCCCCAAGGAGGAGTTTCCGGGTGTCCGGGTGTACGGCGACATGGGCAGGCCGGAGCTGCGCGTGATCACCTGTGGCGGCGGCTATTCGAAGGCGGACGGCTACACCGGCAATGTCGTCGTCTTCGCCCACCTGGTCGCCACCCGCTGAGCGAGTGGCGACCGCGCCAGGTGTTCAACTCACTCCCGAGGAGTCGCGCTCGGCACCGTGATCCGGTACCCCGCGTCGAGCAGCTCCGGCAGATAGGTCCGCAGCGCCTCCACGCTCTGCCGCCGGTTTCCTCCCGCGTCATGCGAGAGCACCACGACACCGGGGCCCGCGCCGCCGCGCACCCTACGGACGATGGCCTCGGTGCCCGGCTCGCGCCAGTCGAGCGTGTCGAGGGTCCAGCCGAGCGGTTCCATGCCGAGTTCCGCTCCGATCTCGAACGAGCGGCGGTTCCAGGCCCCGTACGGCGCGCGGTACCAGGCGGGTGCGTGCCCGATGGTGTGCTCGACCACGTCGCTCGTACGCCCCAGCTCGGCGCGGATGCCCGCCGGTGACAGCCGTGGGACGAGCGGATGCGACCAGGTGTGATTGCCGACGACATGGCCCTCCTCGGCCATCTCACGCAACAGGTCACGGTTCTCGGCCGCCATCTCCCCGCACACGAAGAACATCGCGCGCACGTCGTAACGCCGCAGCGTGCGCAGGATGTCGGGGGTGTAGCGCGGGTCGGGCCCGTCGTCGAAGGTCAGCACCATGCCGCGGCCGATCCCGGCCATGCGCAGGAAGGGCTTGCGGCGCACCGGCGGCCGGGCGGGGCTGAACCGGGGTGGTGTGTACGCCGTCATGGGCCGCAGCCGGTACGCCGAGGCCCTGACCGGCGCACCGGCCTGCGGCCCCTCCGCCGGCGGCGGCGGGCCCGAGGCGTGGCGTCCCGGCGTCTGGGTGGTGTCCGGGCCGAGGAACCCTGCGGCGGTGGCCGCTCCGAGGCAGGCGGCGAGGCGCAGTATCGCCCTGCGCTCCCGAAGCATCTGATCCTTTTTCATGACTAATAGCTCGCACGGCCGCAGCCGCCGGAGCCCCACCCACACCGGCGGCGGGAGCCGAAGTACCCGATGGGACGAGCCGGTCGGTGCCGGATAGCCTCGTTCCCGTGACGGAGCAGCAACGCCATCAATTCGAACGCGGCACCGACGGCCCCAAGGTGATCGTCGCCGGCCTGGACGGATCGGATTCCTCGCTGCGCGCGGCCGCGTACGCGGCGGGCCTGGCCCGGCGGCAGAACGCGCTGCTGGCTCTCGTGTACGTACAGCCGCTGATGCCGGCGGGAGCCTCGCTCGGCGTGCCGGTCGCGGGTACGACCGCGGAGATCGCCGAGGACCTGATGGCGGAGGTCCGTGCGGCGGCGGAGCGGACGAAGGGCACCTTCGAGGTGCGCTGGGAGTTCCACACGTTCCGCGGCGACCCGTACAACGGCCTGGTGACGGCGGCGGACGAGCTCAAGGCGGACGCGGTGGTCGTCGGGGCGTCGGAGTCGGCGGGCCACCGGTTCATCGGCTCGGTGGCGGTGCGTCTGGTGAAGGCGGGGCGCTGGCCGGTCACGGTCGTGCCGTAGCGGCCGCGGGGCCCGGACGCCGCTGCGGGGCCCGTACGCCGAGGAGTCCACTTGGCGTACGTCACCTTTCGTCACGCCCGCACCTGGGCCATCATGAGCCGCCATCAGCCGTTGGTCTCTGCGGAGGTGTGACTCATGGCCGGACTGCGGACGGGACAGGGCGTACTGCGCCGCAAGCCCATCGAACAGATCGAAGAAGGCGACGCGAGCGAACGGCTGACCAGGACACTCGGGCTCTGGCAGCTCACCGCGATCGGCGTCGGCGGCATCATCGGCGCGGGCATCTTCACCCTCGCCGGTGCGGTCGCCAACGGTACGGCCGGCCCCGCCGTCCTCATCTCCTTCCTGATCGCGGGTGTGGCGAGCGCGGCCGCGGCCTTCTCGTACGCCGAGTTCGCGGGCATGATCCCGAAGGCCGGTTCGGCGTACACCTACGGATATGTGGTCCTCGGTGAGCTCGCGGGCTGGTTCATCGGCTGGGACCTGCTGCTGGAGTACACGGCGATCGTGGCGGTGGTCGCGATCGGGATCTCCGGCTACTTCAACTTCCTGATCAAGGACCTGGGCGCCGAGCTGCCCACCTGGATGCTCGGCGCGCCCGGAACCGGCGACGGCCACCGGGTGGACCTGTTCGCGGCGGTGCTGTGCCTGTTCATCGCCTATCTGCTGACTCTGGGCATCAAGAGCGCGGCGCGTTTCGAGACGGTCGTGGTGGTGCTGAAGGTCCTGGTCGTGCTGCTCGTGATCGGCGTCGGTGTCTTCCACATCAACACCAGCAACTACAGCCCCTTCTTCCCCTTCGGGGTCGGTGGTGCGTTCACCGGCGCGGCGACGGTGTTCTTCGCGGTCTTCGGGTACGACGCCATGTCGACGGCGGCCGAGGAGTCCAAGGACGCGCAGCGCCACATGCCGAAGGCGATCATGTACTCGCTCGCGATCTCGATGGTGCTGTACGTGCTGGCCACCCTGGTGCTCACCGGCATGCAGAACTACAAGGAGGTCGACCCGGAGAGCGGCTTCTCCACGGCCTTCCAGTCGGTGGGCCTCGGCGCGCTCGCGGATGTGATCGCGGTGGGCGCCATCATCGGCATCCTCACCGTGATGTTCACGTTCATGCTGGGTGTGACGCGGGTGTGGTTCTCGATGAGCCGCGACGGGCTGCTGCCCCACTGGTTCGCCAAGACGCATCCGACGCGGCACGTGCCGGTGCGGGTGACGTGGATCGTGGGGATCGCTTCGGCGCTGATCGCCGGCTTCCTGCCGATCGGGGAAGCGGCCGAACTGACCAACATCGGGATCCTGCTGGCGTTCGCCGTGGTGTGCACGGCGGTGATCGTGCTGCGCTACCGGCGGCCGGAGCTGCCGCGCAGCTTCCGCACCCCCGGCATGCCGTTGGTGCCGGCGATCGGGGTGGTGTTCTCGATCTGGCTGATCACGTTCTTGGCGTGGCAGACGTGGCTCCGCTTCGCGGCGTGGTTCGCGCTCGGCCTGATCATCTACTTCGCCTACTCGTACCGGAAGTCGGCGCTGGCGAAGACACCACGGCCGTCGGCGGAGGAGCGGGGCGAGGAGTAGCGGACGAGCGTGGGGCTCCGCCCCGGACCCCGGTCCCCACGCCCGCAGGGCGTCCGGGGTCCGTCGCCGGGGCTACTGGCCCATCGCCAGTCCTTGCTCCCCCGCCCCCCGGCTCAGCACGACGTCCCGGATCCGGTCCCGCACAGCCACATGGTCCGCGCCCCCCGCGATCGCCGCGTTGAGGTTCACCACGCGCCCGGCCTTGGTGTCGAACCACTGCGGGATGAACTCCGCCTTGCTGACCTCCCAGCGCTGCCCCTCCTGCTCCGGCGGCGCGAAGGTGAAGCGGCCGATCGTGCCCTGGTTGCCGCGAGGGTCGTACGCGCCCGAGTGGTTGACCATCTCACCGGCGATCTGGTCGCCCATGCCGTAGATGACCCAGGTGCCGTTGACCTTCTCATACGCCTGCGGGACATGCGCGTGGGTGCCGATGATCAGGTCGATGTCGGGGCGCTCGCCCGTCTTGGATGCGGTGAGCGCCTTGCCCAGCCGCAGTTGCTGCGCGTCGGGGTCGTCCTGCCACTCCGTGCCCCAGTGCATCGAGACGACGACCACGTCGGCGCCCGCCTTTCTGGCCGCCCTGGCGTCGGCGACGATCTTCTCCTGGTCGATCAGGTTCACCGCCCACGGGCGGCCTTCCGGCATTGGGTAGCCGTTCGTGCCGTAGGTGTAAGCGAGTTGGGCCACCCTGGCGCTGCCGCCCTTCAGCCAGGCCGGCTCGCGCGACTCGGCCTCCGTACGGGCCGAGCCCACGTGCCGGACACCGGCCTTGTCGAGGGCGTTGAGCGTCCTGTCGATCCCTTGGGCTCCGTCGTCCAGGCTGTGGTTGGACGCGGTGGAGCACGAGTCGTAGCCGGTGGAGCTCAGGCCTTTGGCCACCTCGGGAGGCGACTTGAAGTTGGGGTATCCGGTGTACGGGCCGCCGTCCGGGCCGTACACCGTCTCCATGTGGCAGATCGCCACGTCGGCCTCGGAGACGACCGACTTCACGCCCGCCAGCATCGGCGCGAAGTCGTAGCCGTTGCCGCCCGCGTCGGCGGCGGCCTGCCGGATGATCGACGCGTGCGGCAGTACGTCGCCCGATGCGACGAGGGTGAAGCCGCGCTGCTCGTCGTGACCGCTGCCGGCAGCCAGCGGAGCCTGGCGTTCTGAGCCCGGCGGCAGGGACTGCGTCGGTGGTCCGGTGCATGCGGTGACGCTCCCGATCAGCACCGCGGCCATGGCCGCCGCCCCGTGCAGTTTTCGCTTCACCATCAAACCGACTTTCAGCTTGTATGACTTTTGCTGAAATGAATCCATAGGGGCGTTGTCGGTAAGTCAAGGACCACGGCCGTTGCCGTCACTGGAACAGACGCGCGGTGACGACCGTTCGTCGTGCCACTCGTCGCACCGTTCGACCGCTCACCGCACGGCCCCTGCCGCCCGTTCGGCCGCCGCGTCCCGCACCGCCGCGCACCGGGCGGGCGGCGGTTATCTTCGCCGCCGTCAGGCCATCGGCCACCCGGTCTCCCGAAGGGGCGTCAACGGTGACTTCCTCCACTTCCTCCATCGAGCAGCACACCGACGAACGAGCCATCGCCGACCTCCAGCGCGAGCACGGCAAGGCGCTTTTCGGCTTCCTCCTGGGCCTGACGTACGGGGACAGGCAGCGCGCCGAGGATCTCCTCCAGGAGACCCTGGTACGGGCCTGGCAGCATCCCGAGGCGCTGGCGAGCGACCACGACTCGATGCGCCCCTGGCTCTTCACGGTGGGCCGCAGGCTCGCCATCGACGCCGGGCGTGCCCGCCGGGCCCGGCCGCACGAGGTCGGCGACGGCGTACTGGAGCAGTCCGCGCTCCCCGACGACCACGAGGAACGCTCAGTGACCGCGCTCGACGTGCGCCGAGCGGTCAAGGCGCTGCGGGGCGAACACCGCGAGGTGCTGACCCAGGTCTACTTCCGCGGCCGGTCCGTGGCGGAGGCGTCCGAAGCGCTCGGCATACCGGCGGGCACGGTCAAGTCCCGTACGTACTATGCTCTGCGCGCGCTGCGGAAGGTGCTTCCCGGGTACGGTCGCGACGCCGCCTGAGGCACTCTCGTCCCACCCGCCCCGCAGGGCAGGTCTTCACCCTCCGTACCCGTGCAGAGCGGGCCGATTTCGAAACCGCAGCGTCAAGTTGAGTAAAGACGGCACGCTGTGCGTCTCTGAGAGTGAAGGCTCGGCGGTGCCCCGAAGAAACAGAACAGACCAGTCCGGGAGAAGGTGGAGTGCTGTGCTGCCCGAGAGTACGAATGGCACCAGCGGAGGCAGGCTCGCGGTACCGATGGCTTGGCTGTACGCCGAGTACATCGCCGACGAGCTGCTCCGTACGGGCAACCTGATCCCGCCCGGCACGATCGAGTTCCGGGCGGGCCGCGAGACCCTGGCGCTCACCATCTATCTGTCCGACAGCTCCGACGAGCTGTCCGGCATCCGGGTCGTCACCCGCCTCGACGAATGGCTCTCGCTCACCACGTACGGCCATCCCTGGGAGACCTGGGTACGGGAAAGACTCGCCGAGCGCACCGCCGCCGACCGCCGCCGGGAAGGGATCAGCCCCGATCTAGAACTGGCCCTGGCATCATGGCGGTGGCTCAGCCGCACGGAACTCCTCGCGGCCGACCTCGGCGGCGCGATCCCCTCGCACCGGGCGGCGGATCTCGGCGTGGACGAGAGCGAGAAGGTGTGGACGCCGGCCTGGCAGCTCGGGCTGCCCCTCGGTCATCTCGCCATCCACCTCTTCTGACCCGGATCGCGACCTGGATCACGGCCGGGCCCGGCGGGCGCCGCCGAATGCACGCCGGCGCGGTACTTGGGGAACCGCAGCGTGATCTTCATGCCCGCGCCCACGCCCGTCTCGATCACCAGGCCGTAGTCGTCCCCGTACACCTGCCGCAGCCGGTCGTCGACGTTCGACAGGCCGATGCCGGAGGACGTGGTGTGCTCGCCGGCGAGGATCTGCCGCAGCCGCTGTGGGTCCATGCCCACGCCGTTGTCCTCAATGACGACCACGGCCTCGGAGCCGGTGTCCCGAGCCGCGATGGTGACCTTGAACTCGTCCCTGGAATCCTCAAGACCGTGCTTGACGGCGTTCTCCACGAGCGGCTGAAGACAGAGGAACGGCAGCGCGACGGGCAGCACCTCGGGAGCGACCTGGAGAGTCACCTTCAGGCGGTCACCGAAGCGGGCCCCGGCCAGCGCCAGGTACTGCTCGATGGAGCGCAGTTCGTCGGCGAGATTCGTGAAGTCGCCGTGCCTGCGGAAGGAATAGCGGGTGAAGTCGGCGAATTCGAGGAGCAGTTCGCGGGCACGCTCGGGATCGGTCCGTACGAACGAGGCGATCGCGGCCAGCGAGTTGAAGATGAAATGCGGGGATATCTGGGCGCGCAGGGCGCGGATCTCCGCCTCGACGATCCGGGTGCGTGAGCGGTCCAGCTCGGCCAGCTCCAGTTGTACGGACACCCAGCGGGCCACCTCGGCCGCCGCCCGGACCAGCACCGCCGACTCCCGTGACCCGTACGCGACGAGTGCGCCCAGCACCCCTTCCTCGCCGGTCAGCGGCGCGATGACCACCCACCGCAGCGGACACTGAAGGTCGTCGCAGTCGCTGCGTACGCTCTGGCTGCGCCCGGTGTCGAGCATCTCCCGTACGCGTCGCATCACCAGTTCCCCGTGGTGGGCGCCGCCCGGCCCGTCCCAGGCGAGCACCCGCTCGCGGTCGGTGAGGCACAGCGCCTCCGTGCCGAGCAGGGAACGCAGCCGGCGGGCTGCCTTGCGGGCCGTGTCCTCGGTGAGACCGGCGCGCAGCGGGGGCGCGGCGAGCGAGGCGGTGTGCAGGGTGTGGAAGGTGGCGCGCTCGACGGGCGTACCGAGGTCGAGATCCTCGCCGAGCCCGTGCCGGGCGGTGACGCGTCCCAGGACGATGCCCGCGGCGAGGAGTACGGCGCCCGCGGCGGCCAGCGCCGCTATCTCGATCCCGGTCATCGCTGCCGCGCTCCGCCGCTCACGCCGGTGCTGTCGTTCGCCATCAGGTCCTCCGGGAGGTGGAGCCGGGCCAGGGTGGCGGCCGTCCCGGCAGGTATGCGGTCTCGGGTCGCCAGTGACACCAGCACCATCGTCAGGAACCCGAGCGGCACCGACCAGACGGCGGGCCAGGCCAGCAGCGAGTGCGACCAGCCGTCCGCGGGCAGCCCGGCCCTGGTCGCCATGACGGCGGTCAGCGCGGCCCCGCCGCCCACGACGAGCCCCGCCACCGCGCCCGGCGGGGTGAGCCCGCGCCACCAGATGCCGAGCACCAGCAGCGGGCAGAACGAGGAGGCGGACACGGCGAAGGCGAGACCCACGGCGTCGGCGACGGGCACGTCGACCGTCACGATGCTCAAGCCGAGCGGCACGGCCATGGCGATGACGGTGGCGAGCCTGAAGTGCCGTACTCCTCGGGACGGCAGGACGTCCTGGGTGAGGACGCCCGCGACCGACATGGTCAGCCCCGACGCGGTGGACAGGAACGCCGCGAACGCGCCGCCCGCGAGCAGCGCCCCGAGCAGGTCGCCGCCGACGCCGCCGATCATCCGGTCCGGGAGGACGAGTACGGCCGCGTCCGCCTCCCCGGTGAGGGACAGCTCGGGGGCGTAGATCCGGCCGAGCGCGCCGTACACCGGGGGCAGCAGGTAGAACGCGCCGACCAGGCCGAGCACGACGAGGGTCGTGCGGCGGGCGGCGGTGCCGTTGGGGCTGGTGTAGAAGCGCACGGCGACGTGCGGCAGGCCCATGGTGCCGAGGAAGGTGGCGAGGATCAGCCCGTACGTCGCGTACAGCGGGTGCTCCTCGCGGCTGCTGGCCAGCGGCTGGGACCAGCTCGAAGCCCCCGTCCGCTCGCTGCCCGCCTTCTGCGGGACCCGGGCGTGCGCGGGAAAGCCCAGCTCCGTACCCGCCCCGATGCGGTGGACGCCCGCGTCGAGGGCGACCGGCTCCCGGTCGTGGCGGCGGTCGTCGACGGTCCCGGTCACGGTGACGCGCAGCGGGCGGTCGAGATCGATGCGTACGGTGTCGTCGACCCGTACGCTCGTGTGCTCGCGGAAGGTGGCGGGCTCGGCGAACCGGGCGCGCGGCGCGTCGTCCCCCAGCCAGGCGACGACGAGGAAGAGGGCGGGGACCAGCAGTGCGGTGAGCTTGAGCCAGTACTGGAAGGCCTGCACGAACGTGATGCTGCGCATGCCGCCCGCCGCCACCGCTCCGGTCACGACGAGCGCCACGACGAGGCCGCCGACCCAGTCGGGCGCGCCGGTGAGGATCTCCAGGGTCAGGCCGGCGCCCTGGAGCTGCGGCAGCAGGTAGAGCCACCCGATGCCGACGACGAAGAGGCTGGCGAGCCTGCGGACCTGCGGCGATTCCAGCCGGGCCTCGGCGAAGTCGGAGAGGGTGTACGCGCCCGAGCGGCGCAGCGGGGCCGCGACCAGGACGAGGAGGACGAGGTACCCGGCGGTGTACCCGACCGGGTACCAGAGCATTTCGGGGCCCTGGAGCAGGACCAGGCCGGCGATGCCGAGGAAGGAGGCGGCGGAGAGGTACTCGCCGCTGATGGCGGCGGCGTTGAGGCCCGGCTTCACGGTGCGGGAGGCGACGTAGAAGTCGGAGGTGGTACGGGATATGCGCAGGCCGAGCGCGCCGATGAGGACGGTGGCGAGCACGACGACGGTGACGGCGGCCACCGCGTACGCCTGGTTCACCGGGGTGGTCTTCCGGGAAGGCACAGCATCGGCCGGGTCAGCGCCCTTCGACGAGCTTGCTGAACGCGCGCTCGTTGCGCTCCGCGCGCCGGACGTACCAGCGGGCGATCAGCCACAGGACCGGGTAGACCACCACGCCGAGCACGGCCCAGACGAAGGGCGCGGGCGACGGCAGGTCGGAGGTGGTGAAGACCTCCGGGAGCGAGAACAGCAGCGGCAGCGAGCCGACGAGCAGCACGAGCGCGCCCAGTGCGATCAGTGCCGTCCGAAGCTGGCTGCGCATCAGGGAGCGTACGTACGTCGCGCCGAGGCTCGTCTGCTCCGTGATCTCGGACCGCGCCGGGGCATGGCCGGGGGGACGCCGGGCGCTGCGGGGCACGCCGGTGACGGTTTCGCGGCGCGGCGGCCGGGCCGAGGCGGGCTGATCTGCGGACATCGGCGCGAGTCTACGCAGCGGTGGCCGCCTGGGGACAGGGTCAGCGGCCGGGCTTTCGGCGGATTTCGCCGCAGTCGTTCAGCGCGAGTTCCAGCTCGACGTACGACTCCTCCGCCCTGCGGAAGGCGATCTCCAGGGCGGCGGCGGTCCGCGGGCCCGCGATGCTCTGTGCGGACTCCCGCACCTCGTACAGCACATCGGCCCAGCGGCCCGCCGCGCTCTTGACCCTCGTCAGCAGCGCTTCGAGGTCGCGCGCGTCGGACGGCCGGGTCGGCGGCAGGCCGCGGAGCTCCTCCAGCAGCGCGTCGAGTTCGGACATCCGGGCTCCTTGTGACGGTGGCCCGACCGAGCGTAGGCGGCGCGCGGAGGCCGTACGGGCCGTCGGCGGATCAAGTGCGGCGAGCGGCGGGTGTACGGCGGTGAGCGGCGGCGCGGGCCGGGTCAGCGGTCGGCGGTTGGCCGGCAGGGCCACCGGCGCGGGTCAGCCGCGTGCGCGGCGCATCAGCAGGTCGCGCAGTTCGCGCGCGTGGCGGCGGCTGACCGCGAGTTCGGCGTCGCCGACGCGTACGGTCGTCGCCCCCGCGTCCAGCCGGAGTTCGTCGATGCGGCCGAGGGCGACCAGATGGCGCCGGTGGATCCGGACGAAGCCGCGGGCGGCCCAGCGCTCCTCAAGGGTGGAGAGCGGGATGCGTACGAGGTGACTTCCGGCGTGCGTGTGGAGGCGGGCGTAGTCGCCCTGCGCCTCGGCGTACGCGATGTCGTCGACCGGTATGAAGCGGGTGACGCCGCCCAGCTCGACGGCGATCTGGTCGGCGGCGGCGGTCTGCGGCGGGACGGCGGGCGCGGACACCGCGGGGGTGTGGGCGGGGATCGATTCGACCTGGTCGCAGACGCGGCGTACGGCTTCGGCGAGGCGTTCCCTGCGTACCGGCTTCAGGACGTAGTCCACGGCCTTGAGGTCGAATGCCTGGACGGCGAAGCCCTCGTGGGCGGTGACGAAGACGATGAGCG
Organism: Streptomyces flavidovirens DSM 40150; assembly: GCF_000429085.1. GTDB lineage: Bacteria > Actinomycetota > Actinomycetes > Streptomycetales > Streptomycetaceae > Streptomyces > Streptomyces flavidovirens. Next base: position 57,091 of record NZ_AUBE01000022.1, read on the forward strand.
GCGGGCGGGCGAAGCCGGCGAGGAGCCTGGCGACGTCGAGGCCGGTGAGTCCGGCCATGTGGATGTCGAGGAAGACGACGTCGATGGCGTCGTCCCCGTCGGGGCCGGAGCCGAGTGCACGGTTGATCCGGCGGAGGGTCTCGGTGGCGTCGGTGGCCCCTTCGGCGCTGCGGACGCGGGGGTCGGCGCGCAGCAGGTAGAGGAGTTCCTCCAGAGCCGGTCGTTCGTCGTCGACAGCCAGTGCACGCAACATGGTGGGGAGTGTAGGAGCAGACGGGGTGACCTGGACATACGGGGCCGGTTCGCGCGTACGGTCGGCCGTCGTCGTGCACGGGGGCGGGAGGCGGTCTCCGGGCCACCCGGAAATCCGGGCGGATCCCCCCTTGGCGTGAGCAAATGCCCTGCGGCTTCCGTACCTGAGGATGACCGGTCGGTTACCCCACGAACCACGCGAGCCCCCTAGGAATTGCCCCATGAGCACGGACCAGCGGCATCGGGACGTCGGCGCGTACGCGCTCGGCGTCCTCGATCCGGCGGACTCGTTCCGCTTCGAGGAACACCTTGCCGACTGCGCGACGTGCGCCGTGCGGCTCAGCGAGTTCGCCTGCGTGGAGTCGACGCTGGCCGCGTACGCCCACCCCGGCGGGAGCATCGGCGTCACGCTGCCCGAGCCGCCCACGGCCGGGCTGCTGGACCGGCTGCTCGACGCGGTCGCGGCGGGCCGTCGGCGCCGCGGCAGGCGGCGGTTGCGGCTGGTGGCCGCGGCGGCGGCGCTGATCATCGCCGGTCCGGTGGCAGCGCTGGGCCTTCAGGCGCGGGCCGGTGGCGGCACGGTGCTGCGGTACGCCGCCACAGACCCGGCCTCGGGCGTCTCGGCGTCCGTCGCGCTCCAGGAGCGCGGCTGGGGGACGGGGGTCGGGCTAGAACTGGCGCGGGTCGAAGGGCCGCTGACCTGCGAACTCATCGCCGTGAGCAAGGACGGCGAGGAACAGACGGTCACCACCTGGTCGGTGCCGCCGGGCGGTTACGGGATACCGGGCGTCGAGGGCCACGAGGAACCACTGCGCACGCGGGGCGGTTCGGCCCTGCGCGCCGACGAGATCGACCGCTTCGAGGTCCGCACACTGGACGGAAGACGCCTGGTCACCATCGAGGCATGAGCCGCAGCACTTCGCCACCAGGGCTCTCGGTTCCCGGCGCGCGGGACGGGGCGCGGGGCGGTACGGCGCGGTACGGCGCGAGCGCGGGACGGTACGACGCGGCACGGGACGGGACGGCGCGGCACGGGCGGCGCGGCACGGCACGGCACGGCACGGCACGGCACGGCACGGCACGGCACGGGCGGCGCGGCACGGCACGGGCGGCGCGGCACGGCACGGGCGGCGCGGCGCAGCACGGGCGCGGGGCGGTACGGCGCGGCACGGGCACCCGAGCACCCGAGCACCCGAGCACCCGAGCACCCGAGCACCCGAGCACCCGAGCACCCGAGCACCCGCATGCGGGACGCACGGCGCGCGGTCGAGGACACGGTCGGTCGCGTTACTTGAGCAGGCGTGACAGTCGGCGGTCCGCCAGTGGCTTGCCGCCTGTCTGGCAGGTGGGGCAGTACTGGAGCGACGAGTCGCTGAACGACACTTCGCGGATGGTGTCACCGCAGACCGGACACGCCTGCCCCGTCCGGCCGTGGACCCGCAGCCCGCTTTTCTTCTCCGCCTTCAGCCGGCCCGCCGCCACCCCGCGCCCGCGCTCGACGGCCTCGCCGAGCGTGGCGCGCATGGCCTCGTACAGCTTCGTGATCTCGTCGTCGGTGAGGTTCGCGACCGGCTTGAAGGGCGACATCTTCGCCGCGTGGAGGATCTCGTCGCTGTACGCGTTGCCGATGCCGGCGATCAGGCTCTGGTCGCGCAACGCGCCCTTGAGCTGGCGCCGTTCCCCGTTCAGCAGTTCCGCGAACCGGTCGCGCCCGAAGTCGTCGCCGAGCGGATCGGGGCCGAGCCGGGCGATGCCCGGTACGTCGGCGGGGTCGCGTACGACGTAGACGGCGAGGCTCTTCTTCGTGCCGGCCTCCGTGAGGTCGAAGCCCGCGCCGTCCGCCAGGGCGACGCGCAGCGCGAGCGGCCCCTTGCCGGGCCGCGGCGGTTCGGCCGGCAGGTCGTCCTTCCAGCGGAGCCAGCCCGCCCGGGCGAGGTGGGTCACCAGGTGCAGGCCGCCCGCGGCGATGTCGAGGAACTTGCCGTGCCTGCCGACGGCGGTGACCGTGGCGCCCTCCAGCGCGGAGGGCGGCGGGTCGTACGTCTTGAGGACGCTGACCGCCACCGGGAGAACCCGTGCGATCTCCCGGCGGACCAGGTGCTCGTTGAGGAACTCTCGCAGTGCTTCGACTTCCGGCAGCTCGGGCATGTTCCCAGCGTGCCTCAGCCGGTGGCGGCCCGCAGCAGGGTTGCCAGTTCCTCGGTCAAGCTCCCGGCCAGCCGGTCCAGGTCGGGGACCGCCTCGGCGTCCGCGACCAGGCCGACGTGCACCTGGCCGCCGTACGTCGAAAGGGCGACGGCCAGGGACTGGCCGCGGGCCAGCGGCGCCATCGGGTAGATGGCGCGCAGCGGGCTGCCGCCCAGCGAGAGGGTGGAGCGAGGCAGCGGCACGCTCGTCACGAGTACGTCGAACAGCATCCGCGCCGCGCTGCCCGCGATCGGGGCGCCGAACCGGTGGGCGAGCGGCGGAAGGTGGTCGGCCAGTACGGCGACCGCTCCGGCGCCGCGTCCCGGCCCTTCGGCCTTGTTGCGGTCCATGGCCCGGCGCACCGCGGTGAGCCGCGCCCAGGCGTCGGCCTCGGAGACCGGCAGGCCCACGAGATACGCCGAGAGTTTGTTGCCGCAGGCCGCACCGCTGCCGGGGCGGCGGCGCGAGACCGGCACCAGGGCACGCGGGTCCGCTCCCGACGGCAGCGGTTCGCCGCGCTCCAGCATCCAGCGGCGCAGCCCTCCGGCGACGACGGTGAGCAGCACATCGTTCGCTGTGCCGCCCGCCGCCCTGCGGATCTTGAGTACGTCATCGAGGCCGAGCACGGCCGTGCCGAGCCGCCGCGTGCCGCTGGACCCCGAAGCGAGGGCACTCTCCCCCCACAGGTCGAACCTGCTGGCCCGCATCACGGAAGCGCTGATGCCGACGGCCCGGCCCACCTCTTCGAGGCGCTCGCGTGCGAAGCCGACGACCTGGTGCGGGCCGGGCAGCCAGGACCGGGGCGGCACACTGCGCACCCGCCTGGCGCCCGCCGCACGGGCTCCCGCGATCTGGTCGAAGATGCCGGCGCCGATGGCGACGGCGCGCATGCCGTCGGCGAGGGCGTGGTGCAGCTTGACGAGGACGGCGAAGGCACGGGACCCGGGGGCGGTCAGGACGTACATCTCCCAGGGCGGCAGCCCGCGTTCGAGCGGCTGTTCCATCAGTTCCCCGGCGATCTCGGTGGCATGGGCGGCGAAGTCGCCGTCGGGCAGCCGGATCTGCCGGACGTGCCGGCGTACGTCGAAGTCCTTGGCCGTGGACCAGGCGGCCCCGCCGACGGGCAGCCACACCGGGCGTACGCGCATTCTCAGCCGGGGGATCGCGGCGGCCCGCTCGGCGAGCAGCTTCGCGAGGGCGGCGGAGTCGCAGGCGCTGTCGCTGTCGGCTTCACCGTCGCTCTCAAAGAAGGCCAGGGCGCCGAGGTGCATGGGATGTTCGGTGGATTCGAGGTGCCAGAACGCCAGATCAAGAGGTGCCAGAAGCTCGGTGCTCAATGAGCCCTCACGTCGTCGGAGGCCGGTGGAGAGCCGCAGTCAATCCCGAACGGTCGGTTACGGTCAAGTACGTTTGAACCACAGAACGTTACCGAACGGTACGGTCAGGCGCAGTCAAAGCCGGCCGGGCATGACGAACTCACACCACGAACTCACACCACACGCACTTGCCGCTCCCCCGCGACTCCACACCCCAGACGTCCGACAGCCGGTCGACCAGCATCAGCCCCCGCCCCGACACGCCGGCCTCCCCCGCGTCCCGGCGGCGCGGCAGCGCGCTGGAGCGGTCCTCGACCTCGATCCGCAGCCGGCGCTGGGCGCCGGCCAGCACGCGGGCGGTGATGACGGCCCCGCCGTCCGTGTGCATCAGCGCGTTGGTCATCAGCTCGTCGGCGGCCAGTTCGATCTCGTCCGCGCGCTCCCGCGCGCCCCACGCCCGTACCGCCGCGCGGACCATGTGCCGCGCCGATCTCAGCGCTTCCGGGTCGTTCTGCGCGACGTGCTGCTGAAGGCGCCCGCCGGTCCGCGGTACGTCCGCGCCCACGCGGCGCAGGAGGAGCAGTGCCACATCGTCCTCGCCGCCCCGCTCGTCGACCACTCCGCAGAGTGTGTCGGCCAGTTGCTGGAGGTCGCTCGGGCCGCTGCGGACCAGGGCGGAGATCATCTCCATGCCGTCGTCGAGATCCGCTCCCGGCAGCTCCACGAGCCCGTCGGTGCACAGCAGCAGCGTCTGGCCGGGGTCGAGTTCGGCCGTGGTGACGGGGTATTCGAGCTGCCCGAACTCCGCGGAGAGGCCGAGCGGCAGGCCGCCGTCGGCGGACAGCCGGCGGCACGTGCCGTCGGCGTGGCGGACGAGCGGGTCGATATGGCCGGCCCGGACGAGCTGCACCACTCCGGTGGTCAGGTCGGTCTCGGCGTACGTACAGGTCGCGAAGCGCTCGGTGTCCAGCTCGTGGAGGAAGACGGAGGCGCGGGCCATGACCGTCGCCGGAGTGTGCCCCTCCGCGGCGTACGCGCGCAGCACGATGCGCAACTGCCCCATGACGGCGGCGGCGTGCGTGTCATGGCCCTGTACGTCGCCGATGACCGCGCCGACGCGTCCGCCCGGCAGGGGGATGACGTCGTACCAGTCGCCGCCGATGTCGCGGCCGAGGCGGGCCGAGCGGTAACGGACGGCGATCTGCGCGCCGGGGACGGAGGGGATGCGGCGCGGCAGCATGGCCTGCTGGAGGCCCTCGGCCAGGTCCTTGTCCTGCTCGAAGAGCATGGCGCGCTGGAGGCTCTGCGCGATGCTGCTGCCCAGGGCGATGAGGAGGTTGCGTTCGTCGGAGGTGAACCCGATCCGGTCGCCGTAGAGCAGGCCGAGCGCGCCGACCGGCCGGGCCTGGGCGATCAGCGGCAGATAGGCGGCGGAGGTGATGCCGAGCCCCCTGATGTGCGGCCACAGGATCGGGTAGGAGGCGGCGAAGTCCTCCGGCGACTCGATGAAGCGTGGTGCGAGGGTACGGACCACCTCGCTCATCGGGTACTGCTCGTCGATCCGGGTGTAGCGGGTGCCGGGCACGAACGACCCTTCGGGGCCGTCGGCGACGAGATGGATGCGGCCCGCCTCGACCAGTCCCATCACGATGCTGGTCGCCCCGAGATTCTCCAGGCCCTGGGAGTCGTTGAGTACGTCGATGACGTCCTTCACGGTCCGCGCGTGGGCGAGGGCGGCCGTGGTGCCCTGGACCACGCTGGTCCTGCGGCGCCGCTCGGCGTCGTGTTCGAGCCGGTCGGTGGAGTCGGCGAGTTCCTGGGTGGCGTCGCGGACGACGCCGATGATGCGGCGGGGCCGGCCGTTGTCGTCACGGCGTACGCAGCCCTGAGTATGGGTCCAGCGCAGGCTCCCGTCCCGGCAGCGGATGCGGAAGTAGGCGCCGTACGTGACGCTGCCGTTCTTCAGCGCCTCGGAGACCCGGGCGTCCAGGCGGGCGGCCTCGGTGGGCGGCACGCGGACCGCGAGTTCCTCCGGACGGCCGGAGTACTCGTCGGGGCGCAGGTCGAACACGGCGAGAGCGGAATCGTCCATCCGCATGAGTCCGCTGTCGAGGTCCCAGTCGAAGCCCCCCAGGCCGAGCACGTACCCGTACGCCTCGAAAAAGCAGCACGCCACACCGCCTTTCCGCTCCCAGCAGCGGCATTGCTCCGCCGCCGCCTCGCCACCCCCTGCGCCCGCGTCCATGGACCCACGCTAGGCGCCGTCTCCGGCGCGCGCATGCGGGACGGGAGGCATGGTTGAAAATGGCAGTCGTTTTCATATAGTGTGGCGCTCAGAACCCGCCGGAGTGGGCGGTGGTCGCAGCCACGGCACTGCTCACCCCGGCGGGCCGACGCCGTCAGCGCACGCGCCGGTCCTCCAGCGGCGCGGCGCTCAGCCGTTCTTCGGCCTCGCGGGGGAGGTGCGGGGTGTGGTTGACCAGCCGGGCCGAGTTGCCGACGACCGCGATGCTGCTGGTGTTGTGCAGCAGCGCGGCGAGGACGGGATTCATGGACCCTCCGGCGCCGGCGAGCAGGCCGAGCAGGTTGACGCCGATGGCCAGACCGTAGTTCTGGCGTACGACGCGCAGCGTGTGGCGGCTGAGTTCGACGACGGCGGCGACCTGGCGCAGATCGTTTCCCGCCAGCGCGATGTCGGCGGTCTCCAGCGCCACGTGCGAGGAGTGCTCGCCCATGGTGATCCCCACGTCGGCCAGGGCGAGCGCGGGGGCGTCGTTCGTGCCGTCGCCGACCATCGCCACGGTGTGGCCCTCGGCCTGGAGGTCCCGGATGAGCTGGAGCTTGCCCTCGGGCAGCGCGTGCGCGTGCACCTCGGTGATGCCGAGCGCGTCGGCGACGACCTGCGCGGTCTCCGGCGCGTCACCGGTGAGCAGCACCAGGCGTGACACACCGAGCTCTCGAAGCTGCCCGATGACGGTCCCGGCGCCCGCCCGTACGGCGTCGGAGACCCCCAGCATGCCGATCAGGTCCTCGTCGTGGGCCAGGCAGATGACGGTCTCGCCGCCGCCCCGCAGCCGCTGCGTCCACCCCTGGGCCTCCTCCGTCAGCTCGACGCCGTGCCGACGCAGCAGAGCCGGGCTGCCGACCAGCAGGCGCGTACCGTCCAGCTCGGCGCGCATGCCCATGCCGAGCACGACCTCGCAGGCCTGGTGGATGGGAACGTGCAGGTGCTGTTCCTCGGTACGGGCGACGATGGCCTGGGCGAGCGGATGCCGGGCGTGCAGTTCCCCGGAGGCGGCCAGGCTGAGCACCTCGTCGGCGCTGAACCTGTCACTGAGGGTGACCACGCTCGTGACCAGCGGCCGCCCGAAGGTCAGGGTGCCGGTCTTGTCGAACACGACGGCGGTGACACGCCCGACGCCCTCCAGGTGGGTTCCGCCCTTGATGAGCGTGCCGCGGCGCGCTCCGTTGCCGATGGCGGCGCTGATGGCGGTGGGCGTGGCCAGGCCGGCCGCGCACGGGCAGGCGATGAGGAGCATGGTCATCGCGCGTCTCGCGTCGCGGGTGACGAGGTACGTCAGTGCGGCGAGCGCGAAGGACACGGGGACGAAGCGCTGGGTGAAGCGGGTGGCGACCGTCTGGATCGGCGCCCGGTCCGCCTGGGCCTCTTCGACGCGGCTGATGATCCGGCCGACCGTGGTGTCGGCGCCGACATAGGTGGCACGGACCTGGAGCGATCCGGACGTGACGATGGTGCCGGCGTACACGTGGGAGCCGGAACGGGCGTACACGGGAAGCGCCTCACCGGTGACCGCCGCCTGGTCGACCAGGGCCTCGCCGGAGACGACGTGTCCGTCGACCGGGATCCTGTGGTGCTCGTACACCGCGACCACGTCGAACGGCCGCACGTCTTCGAGCGCCACCTCGGTTTCGTCGCCGTCCTCCTGTACGAGCCAGACGCGCTCCTCGCCGATGGTGAGCAGCTCTTCGATGGCGCGCCTGGTGCGGCGCAGGGTCAGCGTCTGGAGGAACTCGCCGATGTTCAGGAGCCACAGCACGGTGAGGGCCACGACGTTTTCGCGCAGGACCAGCGAGATAACCGTCGCCGCGGTGACGAGGGTGTCCGTCCCCGGCGAGCTGCGGCCACGCAGCGAGCGCAGGGCGCCGCGGAAGAAGGGCAGGCCGGTGAAGACCGTGACCGCGCCGAGGAAGCCCGAGGAGCCGACGGTGATCCGTGGTCTGCGCAGCAGGCGGCGCAGCGCCACGAGCGCGAGGACGGCGCCTCCGACGACCAGCCGGGCGACCTCGCCGGTGGAGGAGTCGGGTACGGACCGGGTGGGCGTGGCGGGTGCGGACTCGGGTGGGGGTTCTTCCAGCGCGGCCACCAGCCGGTCGACGTCCAGGCGGTCCGGTTCCATCCAGATCACGACGCTGCCGGTGCGCGGGAAGATCCGCAGCGCGCGGAACCCGCTGACGCCGGTCAGGCGTTCGTCCACGAGGCCGGCGCTGCCGGGGCGGGCTCGTACCCACGGAACGGTCAGCCGCGCCCGGCCCGCGGCGACGGAGCACACGGCCACGGCGGACATGGTCAGTGCTCGTGTCCGTGATCGTGGTTGTCGACCTTGACCGCCGAGGGCGGCGGGACCTCTTCGCCGAGGCTGGTCCGGGCCTCCGCGAGCACGTCCCCGGCCTTGAGCCGCGCCTCTTCGGCGGCCGAGGCCACCCATCGCCCGGCGACGATGCTGCCCGCGATGCCGCCGATCAGGGCTTTGCGTGCGACCGGTTTCGCGTCGGGAAGGCGCTTGGAGGCTCCGCGGAGGATCAGACCGCCGACCACTCCGGAGACCGCGTAGTGCGCGAGGCGGCCGGCTGCGGCACCGGCAAGAGCCACGGGATGCATGAACGTCTCCTTCCGTCTGTGCCCAGGAGGGCTCGACGGACTCTTCCTTCAAGTGTGCGCCCGCCGGGTGAACCGGGGCCAGCGCAAGGCACCGGGGAACGGAGACTTGAACGCGTTCAACAGACCCCGTATGGTCAGTGCGAGATTGACTTGAACGCGTTCAAATCTGGGGGGTTCGTGGTGTCCGTGCTGGTCAACCTGATCGTCATGCTCGGCATGCTCGTTGTCGTCCCCATGGGCCTGCGCCTCGTCGGTTCACCGGGACTCAGCCGCATCCGGCGGGCATGGCCCCTGCTCGCGGCGCCGGGGGCCGTCGCCCTGTGGCTGCCGCGCGGGCCGATCGCGACCGCGCTCGCCGCGGTGTACGCCGCCGCGACCCTCGCTCTGGCGCTGCACGCCCCCGCGCGACTGGCCCGTACGCGCTCCCTCGCACCGGCCGAGATCGCGTTGCTCACCGCGCTCGCGACGCCGTCGGTCGCCGGGCTCGCACTGGTCGCCGAGCGCTCCGGGCACGAGCTCTTCGGCTTCGACCTGGAGATCCTCGCGCTCACCGTGCCGCACTTCCACTTCGCCGGCTTCGCCGCGGCGCTGGTGGCGGGGCTCGTCTGCCGGGTGGCCGCACAACGGCCCACCGCCCGGTTCGCCGCGCTGAGCGTGCCGCTCGGCACGCTGCTGGTCCTCGCCGGATACTTCATCGACGACTGGGCCGAGCTCGTGGGAGCGCTCGTACTGACCGCGGGCATGTGGGCAGTGGCGCTGCTGACGTGGCAGGACGTACGCGACGACCGGCAGGACCGGACGACCCGCACGCTGCTCGCCGTCTCGGCCACCGTCCTGGTCGCGACGATGCTGCTGGCCCTCAGCTGGGCGCTCGGCGAGGCGACCGGCATTCCGCACCCCGACCTGACCTGGATGGCCGCCACCCACGGCCTGGGCAACGCGCTCGGTTTCGCGCTGTGCGCGGTGCTGGCCTGGCGACGACTCGAAGAGGAGACCACCGCATGAGCGACTTCACCTACACCGAGGTCGGCGCCACCGGGCAGACCCCCCTGCCCGCCGGCTACCACCACCTGCGCCACCGCGCGGCGGTGGGCACGGGCCGCGCCGCCTTCGATGCGGCGGGCGCGGCGGTGACCACCTGGCGGCTGCACCGCGAGTCGGGCGCACGGGTACGGGCCGACGCGGCGCGGGCCGAGCCCGGCGTGGCCGTAGAGGTCTCGGTCGGAGTCGGGCCGCTGCGGGTGGCCGCACCGTGCGAGGTGGTCTGGACGGCGTACGAGAAGGACCGGACCGGGTTCGCGTACGGGACGACCGGACGGCACCCGGAGCGCGGCGAGGAGTCGTTCGTCGTGGAGCTGGCGGACGACGGGACCGTGTGGTTCACCGTGACCGCGTTCAGCCGCCCGGCCGTCTGGTACACCCGGCTCGCCGCACCCCTCGTGCCCGCCTGCCAGCACTGGTACGCCCGGCACCTCGGCAGGACCCTGCGGCGGATCGCCACCGGAGCGCCCGTACGCCGATAATGGGCGTGATGGAGTGGTTCGCCGCACCCGACTACTGGCTGAGCCGGCTGGTCTTCCAGCGGGCTCTGGCCGCCGTGTATCTGGTCGCGTTCCTCACGGCGGCCCTCCAGTTCCGGGCGCTCATCGGCTCACGGGGCATCCTGCCGGTACCGCAGTATCTGCGGCGGGTGCCCTGGCGCGAGTCTCCCACCCTCTTCCGGCTCCACTACTCGGACCGCTTCTTCACGGGATGCGCCTGGGCGGGCGTGCTGCTCGCGGCGGCGCTGGTCGCGGGCGCGGCGGACCAACTGCCGCTGTGGGCCGCGATGCTGATGTGGGCGGCCCTGTGGGCGCTGTATCTGTCGATCGTCAATGTCGGGCAGACGTGGTACGCCTTCGGCTGGGAGTCGCTCCTCCTGGAGGCCGGCTTCCTGGCCATCTTCCTCGGCAACGAGCGCACCGCGCCGCCCGTTCTGGTGCTGTGGCTGCTGCGCTGGGTGCTGTTCCGGGTGGAGTTCGGCGCCGGCCTGATCAAGCTGCGCGGCGACCTGTGCTGGCGCAAGCTGACATGCCTGGACTTCCACCACGAGACCCAGCCCATGCCGGGCCCGCTGAGCTGGTTCTTCCACCACCTCCCGAAGCCGCTGCACCGGGTGGAAGTGGCCGCCAACCACGTGACCCAACTACTGGTACCGGTACTGCTCTTCACACCACAGCCGGTTGCGAGTGCGGCTGCCGGGCTGATGATCCTGACCCAGTTGTGGCTGGTGCTCTCCGGCAATTTCGCCTGGCTGAACTGGCTGACGATCGTCCTGGCGGTGTCGGCCGTCGACTTCTCGCCCTGGGTCACCACGCCCGCCCTGCCCGCTTCCCCACGCTGGTACGAGGTGCTGGTCATCGCCGTCACCGCGCTGCTGCTCGCCCTCAGCTACCGGCCCGCGCGCAATCTGTTCTCGCGTCGCCAGGCGATGAACCGTTCGTACGATCCGCTCCACCTGGTCAACGCCTACGGCGCGTTCGGGAGCATCAGCCGCGTCCGCCAGGAGATCGTCGTCGAGGGTACGGACGAACCTGTGGTGCACCGGGGCACGGTGTGGCGCGCGTACGAGTTCAAGGGCAAGCCCGGCGATCCGCGCAGGTTGCCGCGCCAGTTCGCGCCGTACCACCTGCGCCTCGACTGGCTGATGTGGTTCGCGGCGCTCTCCCCCGCGTACGCGTACTCCTGGTTCGACCCGTTCGTGGAGCGGCTGCTGACGGGGGAGCCGGCGACGCTGAGGCTGCTGCGCCGAAACCCCTTCCCCGACGCTCCGCCCACCTACGTCCGGGCCCGGGTCTACCGCTACCGCTTCACCACCTGGCGCGAACTGAGGCAGACGCACGCCTGGTGGCACCGCACGCTCGTACGCGACTTCCGGCCGCCGATGGCTCTCGCCTTCAGGGAGTCGCGCTGAGACAATCGCCGTCCATCCGCAATGCCGGGAGGCGGGGGCGATGACGGCGGGAGCGTTCGAGGCGGCCACCGGTGACGGGCCGGCCGCCGACGCGCCCGACGGGCGGCGGGTCGCCGAGGTGCGGGTCGCGTTCGAGGGGCTGATGCAGATCCGGCGCCTGACGAACACGGGGGCCGGCGATCCGCTGGCCGTACCGGCGGCGTGGGAGATCAACCAGGTGGTGCGGTCCGTGGCCCTGGCGCTGGAGGCCGCGGGCATCGCCCCCTCCGCCGTCGACGCGGCGGGCGCGCGGAGCGCGACGGGTTACCGCGTCGGCGCGGGCGAGCGACCCGGCACCGCCAGGGTGGAGTGGCTCGGTCCGCCGGGCGGTGGCGCCGCCCAGGAGGAGCAGGAGGCGCTGACCCGGTGCGCCGCGGAGCTCGGCCGCCTCGGCTGGACGGCCCTGCTGTACCGGGGGCCGCGCCGACGGCGCTTCCTGGAGGTGGAACCGCCGGCCGCCGTACGCCCCCGCTGACGGACGGCGTCCCCCCTGCCGGGCCGTGTCGGCCCGGCAGGGGGGACGCCGTCGCACAGGGGTCGCTCAGTCGATTCCCGGCAGGATGTGCGGCTCCGCCAGGTCCTCTTCGTACCCGGCCAGTCTGATGGGAGCCGACCGGGACCACACTTCGAGGCTGCCCAGTTCATCGGGCCTGCGGCGGCGGGGCTGACCGGCCCGTTCACCACTTTCATGAGACCGCTTGTCCTGCTTTGTCATCTCTGGCGTCACCGCGCACTCCTCTGTGTCGCGTAACCCGTCCGGACGTATCGCCTCGGCCTGTGCCGGCGGCGACCGGTCGCCCGGCGGGTCAGGAAAGTTGGGGCAGTTCGGTCGCGGTGGCGCCGGTTACTCACACTGGAGTGGCCTTGGTGAGGCTGTCCGTGCCCAACAGAGTACCCATATGAGCGCGGTTCCGCTCGATGGATTGCGTCACCTTTCGGCCTGCTGCCGTTCGTGCCCCGTTCGCCGCACGCCCGAGTCCTCCTCACCCGCACGGGCCGCCACGCGAAAAGTCCGGTGCGTGGCGCCCCGCCCGGGGGCCTACACACCGGACTTTTTTCCGCTTCTACCAGTTGGCGGGGGCGTAGTCCTTCAGGAAGACGCCGAAGAGGTCTTCGCCCTCCTCGCCGCGCACGATCGGGTCGTAGACGCGGGCAGCGCCGTCGATCAGGTCGAGCGGGGCGTGGAAACCCTCCTCGGCGAGCCGCATCTTGTCCGGGTGCGGACGCTCGTCGGTGATCCAGCCGGTGTCCACGGCGGTCATCAGGATGCCGTCGGACTCCAGCATCTCCTGGGCGCTGGTGCGCGTGAGCATGTTCAGCGCGGCCTTGGCCATGTTGGTGTGCGGGTGGCCGGCGCCCTTGTAGCCGCGGCTGAAGACGCCCTCCATCGCCGAGACGTTCACGACGTACTTGCGCTTCGCGGCGGCGGCCGCCATCGCCGGGCGCAGCCGGCTGATGAGGATGAACGGCGCCGTCGAGTTGCACAGTTGTACTTCGAGGAGCTCGACCGGGTCGACCTCGGAAACTGTCTGGATCCAGCTGTTCGTGTCGTCGAGGTCGGGTACGAGCCCGCCCGCGTCGATCGCCGTGCCCGCCTCGATCCTGGCGAGCGACGTCGAGCCCGTGACCAGCGCCAGGTCGGTGACCTGCTGGGCGGTGAGGCCCTCGGGGCGGGCCGTGGGCAGGGCGAGCTGGGCGCCGGAGCCGAAGGCGCCGATGACCTCGGCGGGCGGGAGCTCACCGGCGGGCAGCGGGGCGGACTCGGCGGCGATCAGCTCGCTGTACGCGCGCGGGGAGCGGCGTACGGTCTGCGCGGCGTTGTTGATCAGGATGTCGAGCGGGCCCTCGGCCGCGACCGAGTCGGCGAGCGCGACGACCTGCGCCGGGTCACGCAGGTCGATGCCGACGATCTTGAGGCGGTGGATCCACTCGTCGCTGTCCGGCATCGCCTTGAAGCGGCGGATCGCGTCGTTCGGGAAGCGGGTGGTGATGGTGGTGTGCGCGCCGTCGCGCAGCAGCCGCAGCGCGATGTACATGCCGATCTTGGCGCGGCCGCCGGTGAGCAGCGCGCGCCTGCCGGTCAGGTCGGTGCGGGCGTCACGGCGGGCGCGGTTCTCGGCGGCGCACTTCTGGCACAGCTGGTGGTAGAAGGCGTCGACCTCGACGTAACGCGTCTTGCAGATGTAGCAGGACCTGGGCCGCTGGAGTATGCCCGCGATCTCGGCGGTGGCCGTGGAGGACGGCAGGACGCCCTGCGTCTCGTCGTCGATGCGGTCGGCGGAGCCGGTGGCGGTGGCGTGCGTGACGGCCCGGTCGTGGGCGGTCTTGGCGGCGCGGCGCTCCTGGCGGCGGCGCTGCTTCACGGTCCGGTAGATGCCGGCGGTGGCGCGGCGTACCGCGATGGCGTCGGGGTGGTCGACGTCCAGCTTGTCGAGCTCGTCGAGCACGCTCAGGCAGACCGCCATGCGGTCCGGGTCGATGCCGGGGCCGAACGCCGGGGTGTCCTGGCCGTCCGGGATGTCGCCGTACGCCGCCGGACTGTCCTCTGTCACCGTCATCGCCGCTGCTGTCCTCGTGTGCTCGTGCCGCTTGTGCCGCTGGTGAAGTACCAAAATCCGAACTTTACGTAAGCGGGGCACTCTGAGCCAAACGATTCACCCCGGCAGGCGACGCGCAGCGACGTATCTCACACGGACCGGTTACGACACCACCTGGCCCTTGCCGAGCGCGACGACGCCGTTCCTGGAGACGGTGTAGAGCTGCTCGTCACGCTCCGGGTTGACCCCGATCGTCGCTCCGGGCGGTACGTCGACGTTCTTGTCGAGTATCGAGCCCCTGACGACCGCTCCCCGGCCGACGCGGACGTTGTCGTGCAGTACGGCCCCCTGCACCACGGCCCCCTCCTCCACCACCACGCCCGGCGAGAGCACGGAGCGGGTGACCTGGCCACGGATCACGCACCCCGCGCTGACGACCGACTCGCCCGCGATGCCGCCGGAGACGAAGCGGGCCGGGGGAAGCTGGCCGGGGTGGGTGTAGACGGGCCAGCGCCGGTTGTACAGGCTGAACTGCGGCTGGTCGGAGATGAGGTCCATGTGGGCGTCGTAGTACGTGTCGAGGGTGCCGACGTCGCGCCAGTAGCCGTGCTCGCGCGGGGTCTCCCCCGGCACGTGGTTGTCGTCGAAGTCGTAGACCTGCGCCACCCCGCGTTCGGTGAGCATGGGCAGGATCGAGCCGCCCATGTCGTGCACCGAGCTCTCGTCCTCGGCGTCCCGGTGCAGCGCGTCGACGAGCACCTTGGCGGTGAACATGTAGTTGCCCATGGAAGCGAAGACACGGCGCGGGTCGCCGGGCAGGCCCGGCGGGTCGGCGGGCTTCTCCAGGAACCGCTCGATCCTGGTCCCGTCGGCGGCGGGCGTGATGACGCCGAAGGACGACGCTTCGGTCCGCGGCACGCGGATGCCGGCGACGGTGACGCCCGCGCCGCTCTCGATGTGGCGTCGCAGCATCTGCCGGGGGTCCATGCGGTAGACGTGATCGGCCCCGAACACCGCGATGTGGTCCGGCTGTTCGTCGTGCACGAGGTTGAGCGACTGGAGGATCGCGTCGGCGCTGCCCAGGTACCAGCGCGGGCCGAGCCGCTGCTGGGCGGGGACCGGGGTGATGTAGTTCCCGAGGAGGCTGGACATCCGCCAGGTCGTGGTCACATGGCGGTCCAGCGAGTGCGACTTGTACTGCGTCAGCACGCAGTTGCGCAGGATGTCACCGTTCACCAGGTTCGACAGGACGAAGTCGACGAGCCGGTACGTGCCGCCGAAGGTCACCGCCGGTTTCGCCCGGTCGGCGGTCAGCGGCATCAGCCGTTTGCCCTCCCCGCCCGCCAGTACGATCCCGAGCACCGAAGGTCCACCGCGCATCTGCACCGCCCCCTGCTCCGTCGCTCATCCGGACTTCAGGATCTCCTCGTACACCTGGACCGTGCGGCGTGCCACGGCGTCCCAGCCGAACTCCCGTACCGCACGCTCACGGCCCGCCACGCCCATCCGCAGCCCGGTGTGCCGGTCGCCGGTCAGCCGGTTGATCCCGTCGGCAAGGCCCGCCTCGAACGTCTCGGGGTCCGACTCCTCGTACGGGACGAGCAGTCCGGTGCCGCCGTGCTCGACGACCTCGGGGATGCCGCCGACCGCCGAGGCCACGACGGGCGCGCCGCACGCCATCGCCTCCAGGTTGACGATGCCGAGCGGCTCGTACACCGACGGGCAGACGAACACCGCCGCGTGGGTGAGGAGTTGGACGACATCCGGGCGCGGCAGCATCCGCTCGATCCAGTGCACACCGTCGCGCGTGCGGCGCAGCTCGTGGACGAGCTCGCGGAACTCCCGCTCGATCTCCGGGGTGTCGGGGGCGCCGGCGCACAGGACGAGCTGCGTGGACGGGTGGAGCCGGCGGGCGGCGCGCAGCAGGTGCGGGACGCCCTTCTGCCGGGTGATGCGGCCGACGAAGAGGGCGTACGGGCGCTCCTGGTCGATGCCGACGCGCTCCAGCATCTCCGTGCCGGGATCGGGCCGGTAGAGCGAGGTGTCGATGCCGTTGTGCACGACGCGCACCCGGTCGGGGTCGAGAGCCGGGTAGCTGCTCAGGATGTCGGCGCGCATGCCGTGCGAGACGGCGACCACGGCGTCGGCCGACTCGATCGCAGTGCGCTCGGCCCAGCCCGACAGGGCGTAACCGCCGCCCAGCCGCGCGGCCTTCCAGGGGCGCAGGGGTTCCAGCGAGTGTGCGGTCATGACGTGCGGGATGCCGTACAGCAGCTTCCCGACGTGGCCCGCGAGGCTGGTGTACCAGGTGTGGGAGTGGACCAGGTCGCACCCGTCGAGCGCGGCGGCCATCGACAGGTCGACGGAGAAGGCGCGCAGGGCTTCGTTGGCATCGTTGAGTGCGCTGTCGTGGCGGTGGCCGTGGACGCCGTCGCGGGCGGCGCGGTCCGCGCCCCAGCAGTGGACTTCGACCGCGGCGAGGGACCGTAACTCCCGTACCAGGAACTCGACGTGGACGCCGGCTCCGCCGTAGACGTCCGGCGGGTATTCGCGGGTGAGCAGTCCCACCTTCACCGCGGTCCCCCCGTCGTCGCCTTCCCTTGATGGTCACTCAGATACGGGCTGTGCGGAAGACCGCTGCGGAGAGTGGTCGAATACGCAGTCGCCGCACAGGCCACCGGACGGGCAACGGTAGTAGAGACAGCAGCTTCGGCGGCGGAAGGACGCACCGTCCCGGTCCGCCGACAGCGTGCCGGTGGAGCGCAGGTCCGGATGGCGGAAGAGCTCGGCGGCCAGCTTCAGGGCCCGCTCCCCCACCTCGGGCCGCCCGTTCCTCCGTGCCCAGGCGTGCAGCTCGCGGGCGGCGCCGGCCAGCGCGGAACCCGCGTTGCCCCAGAGCAGCGGGCGCGAGATCCGGCCGTCCCCGCGGAGCGCGTCCGCGAGGGGTACGAGATGCCCGTACTGCACCACCTCGCGGACGCGCTCGGCGGTGGCGGGCAGCGGGCGCGGTGGCGCGGACAGCCACAGGTCGTGCGGGGAGCTCTGGTCGGCGTCCCACCGCAGGCCGTCCGGCGGGAGGTCGGGGAACTCGCCGTACAGCGCGGCCGGGCCCAGTGCGATCGACCAGAGCCGGGCGGCGAGCCCCAGATGCGCGATGGAGGCGGCGACTCTGCGCTCGGGGGTGCCCAGCCGTGCGGCGACCTTGTCGACGCGGAACGTCAGGGGTGCGGTGTCACCCGCGTAGATCCGCGCGAGGGGTACGTGGGACCCCGCGTCGGGTGTCCCGGTGCGCAGCGCGAAGAACCCGCCCACCGCTGCCACTTCCGCCAGGTCCATGTCCCGCCCTTCCGTCGCGGGCAAGTCTCACACGCCGCCGCGGTGCGGAAGTGGCCCGGTGTCCTCCACCTCTGGGAGGGGGAACGTCACCGGGAGGAGGACCTTGGAGGTAGCCCGTACTACGTCGGCAGTATGACCGAATGCCTGCTCAGGGACGACGACGGGAACGCGTTGAGCAGACATCGTTTGATCACATGAGTGCTCTCGCGCTGTCCGTGCTGCTGGCGTTGGTCTCCGCTGTCGCCTATGCGGCCGGGGCCATCGTGCAGGAGCGCGTCGCGTCCACGACCCCCCGCCCGTGCGCCCCGTCGCGCCACGGCGCGTGGTGGGCCGCCGTGGCGCTCAACGGGCTCGGTGCGCTGCTGCATGTCGGGGCGCTGGCGTACGGGCCGCTGAGTCTGGTCCAGCCGCTGGGCGCGCTGACCATCGTCTTCGCGCTGCCGATGGCGGCCGTGTTCGTACGGCGCGGGGCCGGCGCCGCTGCCTGGCGCGGCGCGGTCATGGCGTCGGCCGGTCTCGCGGGCCTGCTGTCGCTCACCGGCACGGCCGACGCGCGGTCACTGGGCGGCGGCGAGCGGACGGCGCTGGCGCTGGTGACGTCCTGCGCGGTGGCGGTGCTGTTCGTCGTGGCGCGGCGGGTGCGCGGTGCCGTCGTACGCAGCATCCTGCTGGCCACGGCGGCCGGCGCCGCGTTCGGTATCGCGTCGGTGTTCACCAAGACGGTGGCGGTCGACTGGTCGGCGTCGGGCGGCTTCGGCGCTCTGACCGGACAGCTGCCGGGGCTGCTGACGATCGCGGGGCTCGCGGCGGCCGGGATGATGCTCTCTCAGGCGGCGTACCGGGGCGCGGGACTGGCCGCTCCGCTGGCCACGGTCACCGTGGCCAACCCGGTGGTGGCGGCCGCCGTGGGCATCACGCTCTTCGGCGAGCACTTCAGGTACGGCGTGACCGGCACCGCCCTGGCACTGGGCTGCGGGGTCGTGGCGGCGGGCGGGCTGATCCTGCTGACGACGGAGCGGCTCACCGCGCCCGCCGAGCGGCAGCCGCGGCCGGCCGGCGTACCGGCGCGGGTATCCGTGTCACCGGTGCTCGTACCCGCGCCCGCGGTGGTGCCCATGTCACCGGCGCCGCGGGCGCGGCTTCGTCCTTCGGGGGCGCCGTCGCGGGCTCAGACGGTGACGCCGCCCGCCCTCAGGTAGGCCAGCGGGTCGATGTCCGATCCGTAGCCGGGTCCGGTCCGCACCTCGAAGTGGAGGTGCGGGCCCGTGCTGTTGCCGGTGGAGCCCGAGCGGCCGATGCGCTGGCCGCCGCCGACCTTCTGGCCCTCGCGGACGGTGAGCGCCGAGAGGTGCGCGTACTGGCTGTACTTGCCGTCGGTGTGCTGGACGACGACCTGGTAGCCGTACGCCCCGCCCCAGCCGGCCGAGACGACCCGGCCGGGGGCGACGGACTTCACCGCGGTGCCCGTGGGCACGGGGAAGTCGACCCCGGTGTGGTAGCCCTTGGCCCAGGAGGAACCGGCCGCGCGGTAGGGCGTGCTGGGGCCGGTGTCCACGGGGGCGGTGAGACCCGCGGACTTGCTCTCTTTCTTGGGTGCTCTGGTGTCCGAGGCGCGTTCGACCTCGTTCCCCTTGCCGGTTCGCGCTCCCGCCTTCGCGCCCGGTTTGGACCGCTGCGTGCCGTCAAGAGCCAGCCGCTGTCCGGGAAGGATGAGGTCGGGATCGCTGCCGACGACCTCGCGGTTCGCGGCGTACAGGCGCTGCCAGCCGCCCTTGACGTCCTCGGCGTCCGCGATGGTGGAGAGGGTGTCACCGCCGGCGACGGTGTACGTCTTCCCCTTCGCCCGGCCGGAGTCCTTGGTGCCGGGTGGCGTGGTGGGAGCCGGGGCCTTCTTGGGCCGCGGCGCCGCAGCGGGGGCCTTCCGCTGCCCGGTGCTGATGTCCGGCGCGTCGCCGCCGCGGGTCAGGCCGGCCCGTACGGAGCACAGCGGCCAGGCCGTCGGCCCCTGCCCCTTGAGCACCTTTTCGGCCACGGAGATCTGCTGGTCCTTGCTGGCCAGGTCGGCGCGCGGGGCGTAGGCGGTGCCGCCGTACGCCTGCCAGGTCGACTGCTTGAACTGCAGCCCGCCGTAATAGCCGTTGCCCGTGTTGATCTGCCAGTTGCCGGTCGCCTCGCAGGCGGCGACCTTCTCCCAGACGTCCACCGAAGCGGCGTCGGCCGCTCCCGGCGCGACCAGGGGCAGGGCTATCCCGGCTCCGCCGGCGGTGACCGTCAGCGACGCACGGTTGATCCGGCTCGGCTGGTACCTGCGGTGTCGACCGGATGCGGCCATGGCTCGGTTCCCCCCACTCGCGCGTCGGACACGTCGCAATCGGAAAAAGTACGGCCACCGTACGGGCCGTGACAAGGGCCCGTACGGTGAACTCACCCCTGCCGGTGGCATATTGACCGGGCGGTCCCGTTGGTACGTACCCCTGCGCACGCAGACACGGACACCCCAGGAGCTCACACCTGTGGCCACACCGACCTGCGGCAGGCGTCCGACTGGCGCGAGGTGGTCGCAGTCGCCGCGTTGCGGGGCGTGCCGACGCCGGGCTTCGCGGCGACCCTCGCGTACTACGACGCACTGCGCGCCGAGCGGCTGCCCGCGGCCTCACCTGGGGGCAGCGCTACTTCTTCGCTGCTCAGACTCCCGTGGGCCCCGGCTGAGGTTCCGGGTCGGGTACGGGGTCGGGCCCCGGCGGCTTCGGGATCGGGTCGGGCGCCGGGCCGGGCGGAACGGGACCGGGACCGGGCTTGGGACTCGGGCCGGGAGCGGGACCCGGTTCCGGACCGGGGGCAGGACCCGGCGCCGGGCCCGGTCCGGGCAGTGGCCCCGGGTCCGGCAGGGGGCCGGGGTCCGGTGGCACGGGGCCGGGGGGCGGCGTCGGGGACGGCGGTACGGGGTCGGGGTACGGATGCGTCATGGCTGGCCTCCTGCCTGTACCCGTCGAATGACGGAATCGAGACACCACTTTCTCCCGCTGCCACTGCCCTCGCCCGCCGGGGTCACACACCGGGGGCCGGATAAACCGCGAAGAACCCACGCGGGCCGCGGCTACCGTACGGCCGCCGCCGCCGCGCGCAGTCCGGGCGCCGGGCTGGAGAGCACGGGCACGGCGGTGCCGGTACGTGTGCGGGCCGCCGCGTCCGCCATGGAGGCCTGGGCCAGCACCACCACATCCACCCCCGTGATGGTGTCGACGGTCCGGGCGACGAGGTCCAGGTAGCTCTCCCGGTCGCCGTCCTCGAAGTGCTTCCAGGCGCCTTCGGCCGGCACGGTGCGGATCACGGCCGTCCGCCCCGCGGCGTCCGCCTCTTCCCGTATCACATCGCGGGTCGGACCGAAGGTGTTCTCCACCGTGGCGACCACGGCTATGCGGACCATGTCGCGCTCCGGCGCGGCGGCGACGGCGGCTGCCGCCATCGGGCGGTCCACGCGCAGCACGGGAACGCCGAGCCGCGCGGTGTTCGCCTCGGCCGCCGCGCCGATGGTGGAGCACGTGCAGAGGACGGCCGTCGCCCCGCCTTCGCCGACGGCCTCGGCGAGCACCGCGGCGATCGCGGAGTCCGCTGCGCCGGGCCCGCCGGAGCGGGCCCGGCGCAGCAGTTCCTCGTCGACGACGTGGCGCATCACGAGGCCGGGGTGCTCGCGGTCGCGCAGGGCGTCGAAGACCGGGACGTGGACGGGGGATGTGTGCAGCAGAGTGAGCATGCCGCGCATGCTAGGCCCCGGCCCCGAGCACGAGTCGGGGCGTCTCAGCCCTTCGGTGACGGTCCCTCCGTGGAGATCAGGTCCGTGGAGATCAGGTCGGACAGCGGCGTCTCCGGTCTGGCGGTGGCCATGGCCAGTTGTCGGGTGAACTCCTGCGCCCAGCGTGCGACCGTCGCGGCGTCGAAGAGGTCCGTGGAGTACTCGAACGTCATGGTGATGCTCCCGGCGCCGGGGACGAGGACGACGTACAGCTCGTTGCGGGCGACGTTGCCGACGGGCACGCCGCGGATGCTCGCGGACACCCCTCTCAGGTGGAGTGCCGGGGGCGGGGTGGTGACGACGGTGAACAACACCGTGGGGTACAGGCCGTCCGCCTCTTCGGGCGCGAGGAGACGGACGATCTCGTTCAGCGGCAGGGCCTGATGGTCGAGGGCGTTGAAGACCGTTCCGCCCAGACCGCTGACGAGGTCGGCGAAGGTGCGGGCCTCGGAGAGCCGGGCCCGCAGCAGAACGGAGTCTCCCAGCAGACCCACGATGTCCTCGTGTTCGCGGGCGCCTGCCCGGTTGGCACTGGAGGCGGCGAACACCACGTCACCGTCGCTGCCGCGCAGCCGGGCGCCCCAGGTGGCGAAGGCGGCGGCGAACACCATGTAGGGCGTGGTGCCGAGACGCGCGGCGACTTCGGTCACTCGGCCCGGCACGTCGCCCTCGACGACCTGGTGGTGCAGGGCTCCGCTGCCGGAGAGCTCGGCCGGACGAGGACGGTCGTACGGCAGCTCCAGACGCAGGGGTACGCCGCCGAGTTCGGCCCGCCAGAAAGCCTCCAGCGGGGCGCGGCGCCCGCCGCGGAGCTGTTCGCCCTCCCAGCGCGCGTAGTCCGCGAACTGGGCGGCGGGCGGGTCGAGGGGCGTCGCGGCGCCGTCGTTGTACAGCGTCCGCAGGTCGTTCCACACGATGCCCATCGACCAGCCGTCGCAGATCGCGTGGTGCAGGACGACCATCAGAACCCACCGGTCCTCGGCCTGCCTGCCGAGCCTGAAGCGGAACAGCGGTGCCTGGTTCATGGCGAACGGGCGTGCTGCCTGTTCCTGGCACCAGCGGTCGAGTGCCGGGCCGTCCAGGGCGGTGAGGTCGTCGACGGGGACGCCGACCGGAACGTCGGCCAGAGTCTCGACGAGAAGCTCGCCGTCCCGGAGCACGGCCCGGCTGCGCAGCGCGCCGTGGCGTCGTACGAGACCTTCGAGCGCGCGGGTCAGGGCCCGCGGGTCCAGGCCGCCCCGCAGGTCGATCCGGTGAGCGACGTTGTACACGCCGGGGTCGGCACGCTCGTGGTGGCGTCGCCACAGCCGGCGCAGCGTGGCAGGCGCAGGGACGGGGTCCGACGACGGCTCGGGCCCTGGGTCCATGCGGCGGGCGACAGCGCGGATCGTCGGCGCGCGGAAGAATTCCGCCATGGACAGCGCGGCGCCGTGCTCCGTGGTCATACGGTTCAGCAACCGTACGGCGCTCAGCGAATGGCCGCCGAGTTCGAAGAACGAGCGAGTCACCGGCACGCCGCTGAGGCCCAGTTCGGCGCACCACAGCTCGTGGAGTGTCTTCTCCACGGGGGTGGCCGGTTCGTCGTCCGCGTTCACCGGGCCGGGCGCGGCGTCCTCGGGGGCGGGCAGCCGGCCGCGGTCGAGCTTTCCGGCGGTGTTCACCGGCAGTCTGTCCAGGCTCACCCACTGGCTCGGCACGAGGTGGCCGGGCAGCTCCGCGGCCAGTTCGGCGCGCAGTCTTGCGGTGTGCGTACGGTCCGGGGCGGCGGGCGTGACGTACGCGACGAGTTCCCATTCCCCGTGGCTGTCCCTGCGGGGCAGGACGGCGGCGTCCCGGACGCCCGGCCGCCGCGTCAGGGCCTGCTGGACCTCGGCGGGTTCGACGCGGTGGCCCCGGATCTTGACCTGATCGTCGGTACGGCCGAGGTACGCGAGCGTCCCGTCGTCGCGCCAGCGTGCCAGGTCTCCGGTGCGGTAGAAGACCTCGCCCGTGCTGGTCGGCAGGAAGGCCGCGGCCGTCTCGTCGGGACGGCGGTGGTAGCCGTACGACACCGCTGTGCCGCCCACATGGATCTCGCCGGTCACACCCCGTGGCACCTCGTCGCCGGCGGCGTCGAGCAGTGTGACGCGCGCGCCGGGGACGGGTGTGCCGATGGGCGGGCAGGTGCCTTGGCGGGGGTCCACCCGGTGCGAGGTGACGATGACGGAGGTCTCGGTCGGACCGTACTGGTTGTACAGCGCGCACTGGGGGTGCGTGTCGAGGAACCGGAGGAACGCCGGGGTGAGCTGCAGGGCCTCTCCGGCCGAGAACAGCTCGCGCAGTGCGGGCAGCCGGGGGCCGGTCTCGATCAGGTACTTCAGCGGGGTGCACGGCATGAACATCCGCTGCACGCCGTGGCGGCGCAGCAGGCCGGCGAGTGCCACCGGATCGTGCCGCAGCTCGTCGTCCACGAGCACGAGCGCGGCCCCGGACGCCAGGGTGGTGAAGATTTCCTGGACACTGACGTCGAAGGCGGGCGATGTCCACTGCAGGGTCCGCAGCGCCGGATGCCGCTCGATGTGGCGGAGCACCAGGTTGACCGGGCCCCGGTGGGGCACGACGACACCCTTCGGGCGGCCGGTGGAACCCGAGGTGTAGACGCAGTACGCGGGATCCCCGGCGCGTACGCCGTCGGCCTCGGCGTCCGCTGTGTGGTGCGGCGTGTCCTGGCCGGCTGCCCGCTCCATCGTGCGCACGCGCCACTGCTGGAGGGCGGGACGCCTGGCTGCCGTCGCCTCGTCCGTCAGCACCAGCACGGGAAGGCCGTCGGCCAGGAGCTGTTCCATGCGGGCCGACGGCAGGGACGCGTCGACCGGGAGGTACGCCGCCCCGCTCTTCAGTACCCCAAGCAGCGCCGTGATCAGTTCGGGGCCGCGCGGAAGCACGACGGCGACCCGTTCGCCGCGCCCTGCCCCCTGCGACTTCAGCCGGCGCGCGAGCCAGGTCGCCCGCCGGTCCAGTTCCCCGTACGGCACGTGCCCTGTTGCGGTGAACAGGGCGACAGCGTCCGGAGTCCGGTGGGCCTGCGCTTCGAACAGTCCGTGCAGGGTCTGCTCGACGTCCGGCAAGGGCTCGTGCTGCCGGCCGAGTAGCGCCAGGTCCGCGCGATCGGCTTCGGTGAGCGCCGTGAGTGCGGAGAGCGGGGCCCGGGGATCGGCGAGGGCCCTGCGCAGCACGTGCTCGACGTAGTCCACGAGCCGTCGTACGTCGCGTTCCGCGAACAGGTCCGTGTCGTACTCGGTCATGAAGCGCAGGCCGTCGCGGTGGTGCGTCAGATAGAAGCTGAGGTCGAAGGGCGCGCGGTCGGAGGGCGTGTCGAGCAGGGTCGCGGTCAGCGCCGGAGGGTCGAAGTCCACTTCCGCTTCGTTCTCGTACTCCACCATCACCTGGAACAGGGGATTGCGGCTGGGGTCACGATGCGGGTTGAGCTCGGAAACGAGTTCGTCGAAGGGGACGTCCCGGTGTTCGTAGGCGGCGGTGCTGCGCTCCTTCACCCGCTGCAGCAGGTCCGTGAAGCCGGGGTCACCGGTCAGATCGAGACGGAGCGCGACGGTGTCGAGGAACAGGCCGATCTCTTCCTCGGCTCCCTCCGGCCTGGCGGCCACCGCCGTTCCGACCACGATGTCCCGCTGCCCGCTGAACCGGCTGAGCACGGCGCCGATCGCGGCCGTCAGCACCATGAACAAGGTGACACGGCGCTGCGCGGCGAACTCCCTCAGCCCGCTGATCAGCCGGGCGTCCAGCGCGTGGGTGAAGCTCGCGCCCGCGCCGGAACGGACGGGCGGACGTGGCCTGTCCGAAGGCAGCGTCAGGTCTGGTGCGCCGTCCAGCTCGCGTCGCCAGAAGGCCAGCACTTCCGCCGTCCGGTCGGGGCCGACCACGGCTTGCGGGCGCGCGACCAGCGGCGCGAGAGCGGGGCCGTCGGGCCAGGAGCGGTAGTGGGCGGCCACCTCACGGGCGAAGACCCCGGTGGACGAGGAGTCGAAGACGATGTGGTGCGCCAGGAGGAACAGGATGTGCCGCTCGTCCGACAGACGCAGCAGCCGGCAGGAGAACAGTGGCCCCGTGGTCAGGTCGAAGGCAGCGCCTCCCCCGGTCCGCAGCGCCGAGCGCAGTGCCTGTGCCTCGGTGGCGCCCGTGTGGTCCTCCACCGGGCAGTCGAACTCGACGTCCTCGCGGGTCTGGCGGCGGGGGGTGCCGTCCACTGCGGCGAAGAACGTGCGCAGCGCGGGCTGGCGCGCCGCTGTGCGGTGCAGGGCCCACGTCAGGCGCGGCACGTCCAGCGGGCCCTCCAGCCGGATCGCCTTCGGCTCGTGGTACATGCTGGTGCCGGGGTACATCTGCTCCACCAGCCAGATCCGGCGCTGAGCGGGCGACAGGGCGCTGGTGACGGGCGGCTCGACGGCCGCCGGCGGCCGCTGCTGTGTGCGAGCGCGCAGGGCGTCGATCGCGGGCAGCGCGGCGAGCACCTTGTCGGCGGGGACGCCGAAGTCCACGAAGCAGGCGATCTCGTCCGCGCCGGCTTCGGTCAGCCCGCGCACCGTGGCGGCCACCGAGTCGGCGTCGCCGATCAGGGCGCGTGAGGCGCAGTAGCTCTCGTAGGCCCGCCCGAGCAGGAAGTCCACGTCCTCCTCGGGCGTGTTCTCCAGGTCGACTTCGAAGCCGAGGCTGTTGGTGACCTGGTCGAAGAGGGCGAGCGAGGAGCGCAGGTACGCGACGAAGGGGTGATACGCCTCGGCGCGTGCGGTCCGCGCGTTCGCGCCGAGATAGGTGTGTACGAGGACCACGACCCGGCCCGCGGCGGGGTCGAGACCGTGCTCGGCGCGGGTACGCCGGTAGAGCGCGATGTTCCCGGCCAGTTGCTCGACGGACTGCGACATCAGGTTGGTGACGACGCCGAGGTCCTCGGCGGCGGCGCGGCGGTAGCTGTCGGGGTTGCCCACGACCGCGACGTACAGGGGCGGCATGTCCTGGACGGGGCGGGGGTGCAGCCGGATCTCGACGGGGTCGCCGTCCCCCGCCGCCATCGTCAGCGGCTGTCCCGACCAGAGGGTGCGTACGGTCTCCAGCCGCTCGTACATCACCTCGCGGTGCCGGCCGAAGTTCTCCGGGGCGAGGGCAAAGTCCTTGGCGTGCCAGCCGCTCGCGAAGCAGACGCCGACCCGGCCGCCGGAGATGTTGTCGACGACCGACCACTCCTCGGCGACTCGGACCGGGTGGTGCAGGGGAAGGACCACCGAGCCGGCGTGCAGCCGGACCCTGCTGGTGCGGGACGCGAGTGCGGCCGCGAGCACCGAGGGGTTGGGGAAGGGGGCGCCGAAGGAGTTGAAGTGCCGTTCGGGGAACCACAGGGCGTGGAAGCCGTTGCGGTCCGCGAATTCGGCGGCCTCCGTGATCAGCGCGTAGGTGTCGCGTGTGCCGGTCTCGGGGTAGTCGCCGAAGAAGTACAGGCTGAAGTCGCAGCCTGATGTTTGTCTGTCGTTCCCGGTGTCCTGAGGCGGTGCGGCAGCCGTGGCGGGCCGGTGCGGTACGTCGGGCGTCGCGGCGTGCGGTTCTGGTGCGGTGGCACGGACCGGCCGCGGTGGCGGGGCGGCGGAGGCGGCCGTTCGGGGCGCCGGGCCTGCGAACATCTCCAGTTGGCGGTTCATCAGGCCGGTGACCTGTTCGACGAGCTGCCCGGCGAGCTGGAGCTGCTGCGTCACTACCTCCCGCAGTCCCTTGTCACCGTCCGGTTCCTGCCCCGTGGTGCCAGGCGGCGCCTGTACGGAAGTTCCGGCAGGCAGCCCGCCGGGCGGCTGTTCCCCGGGTGCCTGCGCCGCTGGTACGGCGCCGGGAGCCGCCGGTCGCGGACCGCCTCCGAGTCGTACGACGAGCTCGGCGAGCTTGCGCGGAGTGTCGGAGTCCGAGAACAGCTCCCGGACGGGGACACGCACTCCGTGGAGCCGCTGCAACTCTGTGGTCATGCCCATCAGCGCCAGGGAGTCGGCGCCCAGAGCGAAGAACGAGCGGTCGGGCTCCACCTCCGTGGGATCAACACCCAGCTTCCGCGCTGTCAGTTCGCGAATGCCGCCGATGATCTCGTCCGCAGCCCCGGTGGCCGGTGCAGGTGCAGGTGCCGTACCCGCGTGCGCCAAGGCCCCGGCTTCCGGAGCCCGGTCCGCCACCCCCGCACCCGCACCCGCCCCCGCGACCGAGTAGCGGCGCCGCCGCATGGGGTGGCCGGGGAGCGGTACGCGGCCTCCCTCGCGGCACACCTCCTGCCAGTCGATGTCAGCTCCTCGCCGGTAGAACTCACCGACAGACGTCAGGAAACCCCGCCACTGCCCGTCCCCTGTCCCCTGGCCGGGCACCCAGCGGCTGTCGGGCAGACAGTGCCGGCCCAGGCGCGTGAGCACATCACCGGCGCCGACCTCCAGGAAGTCCGTACAGCCCTCGCGGGCCGCCGTCGCTGTCGCCAGGTCGAAGCGGACGGGCTCACGTGCCTGGCGTACGAGGTAGTCGGCGTCGACCGTCCAGCCGGCCGGGAGCAGTGCGCCGTCGAGCGTGCTCACCACCGGAAGGCGCAGCGGGTGCCGCTCCAGCCGTTCGGCGCGGGAGCGCAGTTCGGACAGCACAGCGTCGAGCTCCGCCGAGTGGAAGGCGCGGTCCACGGGCACGGTGCGCCACGGGATGCCCTCCTGGTCGAGGAGGCGACCGGCTTCCCGCACGGCGTCCGCCGGTCCTGAGACGACCTGGGAGCGCGGCCCGTTGACCCCGGCCAGTTCGGTTCCCGACGCCTGCGCGATGCGCCGCGCCGTCCCTGTGTCGGCGCGCAGTGTCAGCATTCCGCCGGGAGGGCACTGCTGCTCCATCAGCCTGCCGCGCCAGGCGGTGATCCGCAGACCGTCCTCGACGGACAGGGCGCCCGCGGCGCACAGCGCCGCGTACTCTCCGACGCTGTGTCCGAGCAGGAGGACGGGACGGATTCCGGCAGCGCGCCACAACTGCGTGAGAGCCATGTGATGGGCAAAGAGAGCGGGCTGGGCCGTGCCGGTCGGCCAGATCGCGTCGGAGGGCGCCGTACTCCCGTCGAGCAGCAGGGGCAACAGCGTGCCGCCGAACTCCTCGGCGTACACCTGCTCGCACAGGTCGAGGACCCGGCGGGCGCCGGGGTGGACCGCGTAGATCTCACGTGCCATGCCCGGGCGGGCGCTGCCCTGGCCGGAGTACGCGAAGGCCGGCCGCCCGAGCGGGGCGCCGTCGGTGACCGCACTGTCCAGCGCCCGGCCGAGTTCCTGTGCCGTACGCCCCACAACGGCCGTCCGGTGCTTTCGATGGGGTCTGCCGAGAGCCAGCGTGGCGGCCACGTCGGAGGCGGCCGCGCCGGGGTTCTCCCGCAGGTGCCGTCGCAGCCGGTCGACGAGCTCGGCCAGCGCTTCGGGGTCCCGCGCGGAGACGGGCACGAGCACCGGGTAGTGGGCAGGGGGCGGGACGCGGCGGGGCGGCGCCTCTTCCAGCACCACGTGTGCGTTGGTGCCGCCGACACCGAGTGCGCTGACACCGGCTCTGAGCGGTACGCCGGGGGGCGCGGTCCAGGGCTTCAGTTCCGTGCCGAGCACGAACGGGCTGTCTTCGAGCGGGAGCGCGGGGTTGGCCCGGCGCAGGTGCAGCGTCGGTACGAGGGTGCGGTGCTTCAGCATCAGCACCGTCTTGATCAGGCCGGCCATGCCGGCACAGCTGTCCAGATGACCTATGGCAGGTTTCACGGAGCCCAGGGTGCAGAAGCCCGTGCGCTCGGTGCCCTCTGCGAAGGCGCGCGACAGCGCCTCGAACTCCACCGGATCACCGAGCTGCGTGCCGGTGCCGTGAGCCTCCACGTAGGTGACGGTCTCCGGTGGAACCGCGGCCTTGCGGAGCGCCCGCCGCACCACCTCCACCTGACCGGCAAGGCCGGGTGCGCTGAACCCGGCCTTGCCCGCCCCGTCGTTGTTGACCGCCGAGCCCGCGATGACGGCGTGCACGGTGTCGCCGTCGGCGAGTGCGCGGTCGAGCCGCTTGAGCAGTACGGCGGCGACTCCGTTGCCGCCCACGGTGCCGTCGGCGTCAGCGTCGAACGCCCGGCAGCGTCCGGTCGGCGACAGGATGGAACCGGGGTGGCTGCGGTACCCGGAATCCTGCGGGGTGTGCACGGCCGAGGCGCCGGCGAGGGCCACGTCGGCGTCGCCGCTGATCAGCGACTGGGCGGCGAGGTGTACGGCGACCAGCGAGGTCGAGCAGGCCGTCTGGACGCCGATGGCGGGGCCGGTGAGGCCGAGCCGGTAGGCGACGCGGGTGGCGAGGAAGTCGGGTTGCCTTCCCATGGCCGTCAGCAGCCCGGTGGCCGGGTCGCCGTCCGTGCGTGCCGTCGTACCTGGCGCGCTCTGGTGGTCGTAGAGATTCATTCCGGAGCCGGCGAACACGCCGATGCGGCGGTCGGATGCCGGCGCCGCGTAACCGGCGTCCTCCAGTGCCTCGTGACAGCACTCAAGGAAGAGCCGGTGAGCCGGGTCGGTGAGTCCGGCCTCCTTGGGGTTCATCCCGAAGAAGTCCGAGTCGAAGCCCTCTATGTCGTCGAGAACACCACCGACGGGGACATGGTCCGGCTCGGCACCACGCCCCGGAAAGACGCTGACGCTGTCCTTGCCCTGGTGGAGATTCGCCCAGAACGCGTCGACGGACGGGGCGCCGGGAAAGCGTGCGGACATGCCGATGATGGCGATGCGGTGGTCCGGAGCTTCGGCCGCCCCGCCCCCGGCCGCTGTCGGCTGGGGGGCGGGGGCGGGGCCGCAGGCTGGGGCCGGGAGCCGGGACGGTTCCGGCGCGGCGGCGGCCAGATGCGCCGCCAGGGCGGAGACCGTCGGGTGCTCGAAGAAGGCCGTCTGCGGGATCGCGCGGCCGAGCCGCCGTTCCAGCCGGTCACGAAGCCGGGTGAGGGCGAGGGAGGTCATCCCCAGCTCGTAGAACGGCGTCGCGCTGTCCGCCGGGTGCCCGAGAAGTGCGGTGACGGCCTCCCGTACCGCCTCCAGCAGGCCGGGCTGCTCACCCGGGCCCGGATCGCCCGTATCGAAGGCGCCTTCCAGCAGCCGGTCGCGCAGCTCGGTCCGGCGTATCTTCCCCGCCGGGGTGCGCGGGAACTCGGCCTCGGTGACGGGTACGGCGCGTGCGACGGTGAGCCGGAGCCTGGCGAAGACGGCTGCCTTGATACCGCGGGCGACGGGCTCGTCCGCGTCGGCGCTTCCGGTGCCGGCGAAGAACACGGCCAGCGACTCGCTGCCGGTGTCCGGGTCGGGGATGCCGCAGGCGGCGATCCCGCCCGCCCGCGCCCCCGGCACGGAGGCGGCGACGCGCTCGACCTCGTGGCAGTAGACGTTGTGCCCGTTCAGGATGATCAGGTCCTTGCGCCGGCCGGTGATCGTCACCTGCCCGGCTGCGAGGAACGCCAGATCGCCGGTGTCGAACCAGTGCGGTCCGGCGGGAAACGCGGCACGGTCGGCCGCGGCGTTCCGCACGTACCCCGGCGTGACCCGCGCGGTGGACCGTACCTGCAGCCGGCCGATCCACCGCTCGGGAAGAACTTCGCCCCGGTCGCCGACGACACGCACCGCGGCGCCGTGCGCGGGTGCTCCGACGGCGACGAAGGTCAGGGCGTCCTGCTCCGGAGTGTCCTCGCCGGCGTGGATGAGTGGTCCGCCGAGGCTGTCCTTCCGTACGCGGTGAACGGCTCCGGGGCCACCCAGTCTGCCGTAGGTGATGGCCGTGACCGTCTCCGCCATCCCCCATGCGGGAACGATGTGTTCCGCCCTGACGCCGAACGGTTCGACTACGGTGAGGAACCCGTTCATCACCGGCAGCGGTATCTGTTCCCCACCGCACACGAGGCTCCGTATCGCGCTCAGATCCCAGGTGCGGTCCGGGCACTCACCGACCGCATCGGCGATCAGCCGGTACGCGAAGGCCGGTGCCCAGCTGTGGTTCGCCGCGTGTTCGTCGAGAAGGTCCAGCCAGCGCAGCGGTGAGCCGAGTACGTGCCCGGTCGGCGCGTGGACATTGGTGCAGCCCACGAAGACCTCAAGGAGGTGGTAGAGCAGGAAGGCCCCGCTGTGGTCCAGCGGAAGCCAGTTCACGGTCGTGTGGCCGGGCCGCACATCCAGGATCCGGCGGCTGCTCGCCGCGAAATCGGCCAGGCCGCCGTGCGTCAGCCGCGCGGCCTTCGGGACGCCGGTGCTGCCCGAGGACAGCATCAGCAGGGCGACATCACGGCCTTCGGGCTCCACGTGATCCTCGGCGGGCGGGTGTCGCAGGCTGTCCTCGGCGACCACGGTCCGCAGGCTCGGGGCGGAAACCGCCAGCGCGTCGGCTCCCGCCCGGTCCGTCACCACCAGCGGGGAGCCGAGCAACTCGCAGGTGTGGCGGAGCCGTTCCAGGGTGGGAGAGCCGTCCTCGGCCCGTTCGGCGATGGCGACGGGTCTCGCGCCGCCGAGCAGGCAGGCCCAGAAGGCGGGGAAGAAGGCGGGCAGCGGCAGTCCGCACAGCACGATGTCCGCGCCGGGACTCAGGCCCCGGGCGCGCAGCCCGGCGAGCATACGGCGGGCCATGGTCAGCAACTCGGGGTAGAGGAGGGTGTTCGAGCGGCCGTCGTCCCCGATGGTGACGACTCCCGCGTGGGGTGAGCGTTCCGCCGCGCGCAGGAGGGCGCTGACGGCGTGCGGCGGGTCGTCGTCGGTGAACTCCCGCTCGGGACCTTCGTACACGGCTTCCCCCGTGGCTCGGTTCATGAGTGTGCACTCCTTGTGATCACGCAGGTCATCCGTCTGCTGTGCGGCGGCCGGGGAGAGTCGTGAGAAACAGCGTCAGCGCGCCGCAGAAGGCCAGTCCGTGGAAGACGCCCACCACGGCGAGCACGGACCAGGCCTCCAGCGCTGCCGCGGCGGCCACCATGCCGAGGGCGAATCCGCACGTCTCCACCGTGGCGGACAGGCCGAACAGGCGGCTTCGTTCCCGGTCCGGCATTTTCTGGAGCATCGAGGTGTAGACGATCTCGGTGAATCCGTCGGCGATCCCCGCGACGCCGGCGATCAGCATGAGCACGAGGGGCGCCGGGCCCGTGAAGGCCAGCACGAAGCACAGCGACATCGCGCACGTACCGCCCACGTACGCGTTCAGGCCCCACCGGTCCTCTGTGCGGGAGGCCTTCCGGCGCTTCAGCACCTGGTGGGCGACGAGCGTGCCGGCGGCCCAGGAGGCCCAGAACTGTGTCATGAAGACGGCAGGGTTCTGGGGCGAGTGGAAAGCGGAGACCACGGGCAGCGCCACGTTGTGCGAGGAGGACGCCAGCGCGTCGCCGCCTCTGAGCAGGATCATGCCAAGCATGAGGGCCGGCACCGCGGTGATGACGCGCAGCAGGGACACGGAGTCCGGCCGCTCCGCACCCTGCGGGGTGGCGGGCTCTTCGTCGGTCCGCAGGCGCAGGAAGAACATCGCCGCCGCGGACACCAGGAAGCTGGCGCCGTTCACGGCGAACGCGGCGCCGTAGCCCGCGATGCCGATGACGGGTGCGGCGGAGGCGAAGCCGGCCACCGTCGCCACCGAACGCACCGTGATCAGCTGTCCGTTGATCCGGACCCGCGCCTCGGAGCCCACGAGCACCGGGACCGCGCTGCGCAGGGCGACAGTGAAGAAGGTGTTTCCGGCGCCGAGCACGATCACCACGACGGCCAGCAGCCACACGGAAGCCGACCGGGCACACACCGCGAGGAACACCATGGCCACCGCCTGGCAGACGTCCGCGGTGATCATCAACCGTCTGCGGCCGGCCCTGGCCGCCAGCGCGCCGGCTGCCAGTCCGGCCAGGAAGCCGGAGAACAGCCGCAGCGCCATGAGCAGGCCGAGACCGAGTCCGCTGCCGGTGACCTCGTACGTGAACAGGCTCAGCGCGATCAGATTGAGAAAGTTCCCGTACGACGACACCGCATAGGCGGCCACGAGCGCGCGTACGCGAGGACGTACCACCTCAGCGGCTGTGATTGCCGTTTCCCCCATGTACTCCTCCGACCGCGGCGGGCTCCTGCGCTCTCCGCACGCGCTGACACGCGCTGAAGGGATACCACCACAACAAAGCGCGGAGGACCGGGTGTTTGCCGGCTCTCGGCTCCGCAGGCCGGCCGACCCCGACCGCGAGCCGGTGGACGGGGCGATTGATCCTGGTTCGTCCGGGACGGTTGGGGGTAGTGACCGGACATGATCACTGTGGGAGTCGAGGAGGAGTACCTGCTGCTCGACCCGGAAACCGGCATTCCGGTGCCGCTGTCCGAAGAGGTGCGCGGGTCGTCCGGCCTGGCGCCGGTCGTGGAGCACCGGGAGGTGCAGTGCGAGCTCCTTCAGGCACAGGTGGAGGTCGCCACCCCGGTGTGCAAGGACCTCGACGAGGTCGGAGGTCACCTGCTGCGGCTGCGCCACGCGGTCGGTGCCGCGGCCGAGGAGCTGGGATGCCGGATCGCCGCCTGCGCCACAGCTCCGCTGCGGGCGGTAGCGCCGGTTCCGGTCAGCCGGAACCGGCGCTACCTCGCCATGCAGTCGCAGGCCCCGCAACTGGTGGCGGAACAGCTCATCAACGGGATGCACGTGCACGCGGAGGTACCCGATCCGCACGTGGGCGTCGCCGTCCTCAACCGGATCCGGGTCTGGCTGCCGGTCCTGGTGGCCATGTCGGCGAATTCCCCGCTGTGGGACTGCCACGACACGGGCTTCGCCAGCTGGCGCACCATGATCTTCGGACGCTGGCCCGTGAGTGGACCCCCTCCGTACTTCGCCGATCTGGCCGATCACGAGCACCGGGTCCAGGACCTGCTCACCTCGGGAATCATCTCCGACACGGGCCAGATCTACTGGCAGGCCCGTCTCTCCGGCCGGTACCCGACCGTCGAGGTGCGGTGCATGGACGTTCAGCTCCGGGCCGATGACGCCGTCATGTTCGCGGGCATCGTCCGCGCGCTGGTCGCGACAGCGATCCGCGACGAGAAGGCCGGGACGCCGCCGCTCCAGTGCTCGCCGGAGCTGCTGCAGGGCGCGAACTGGCTCGCCGCACGGCACGGCATCGGTGGTCCGCTGGTCACCCCCTCGGGCGAGCGCCGCAGCGCCGGCGACGTACTGCATCAGCTGATGGAGCACATCACACCCGCTCTGGAGGAAGCCGGGGACATGCGGGAAGTGGGGTCCCTCGTCCACCGCCTCCTGCGACAGGGGACTCCTGCGGACCGGCAGCGCCGGGCGCTCGCTCAGGGGCTGCCCGCCCTGATCGACCTGATCACCACGGAGAGCACCGCGCCGTAACCCGCCCGGCACCGGTCGCCGAGGTGGCGTCCGGCCGTACGGCGGCGGGCGCCCCGGAGTGTGCTCACGGAGGATGGAGTCATGAGCGATGCACGCACCACTGTCGTCGTGATCACCCACAACCGCCGCGACGAACTGCTGCGCACCCTCGACAAGCTGGCCGGACTGCCGGAGCGTCCACCGGTGATCGTCACCGACAACGCTTCCACGGACGGTACGGCCGAGGCCGTCGCCCGGCTGTACCCGGAGGCGACCCTGCTGACGCCCGGCCGGAACCTGGGGGCGGTGGGCCGCAATCTCGCGGCGCGGCAGGTGCGGACGCCGTACATGGCCTTCTGTGACGACGACTCCTGGTGGGAGCCGGGCTCCCTCGCGCGGGCGGCGGACCTGCTGGAACGGCACGAGCGGCTGGTGGGCGTCACTGCCCGCATTCTCGTCGAGCCGGGCGGCCGGGAAGACCCGATCGTGGCCGAGCTGCGCGATTCGCCGGTCGAGGGACCGGATTGGCTGCCCGGTCCGGCTCTGGGCTCGTTCCTGGCGGCGGCGACCGTGCTGCGCACCGATGCCTTCCTGGCGGCGGGTGGTTTCAGTGAGCGGCTGTGGCTCGGCGGCGAGGAAGAGCTGCTCGCCACCGATTTCGCGACGCGCGGCTGGTGGCTGGCGTACGTGGACGAGCTGACGGCCCACCATGCGCCGTCGCCGGTACGGGACGCGACACTGCGGCGTGTCCACGGTCTGCGCAACACCCTGTGGTTCTGCTGGCTGCGCCGGCCGGCGCTCGCCGCACTGCGCAGGACCTTCTTCCTGGCCCGTACGGTCCCGCGCGACCGGGCATCCCTGCGGGCGTTCGGCCAGGCGATCGCGGGGCTGCCCTGGGTGCTGCGCGAGCGGCGCGTCGTACCACCGGCGGTGGAGGCACGCCTGCGGTCACTGACGCAGGCGCAGCGCCGCTCCACCGCCCGCCAGTACATCGGCTGATCCGGGCGCCGCACACGTAAGGTCGCGCGGGCGGCGCCGCGCGGGCAAGGATTCCGGCCGCCGGATACTGGTCGTATGGACGTGTCCGCACCCGCCGTCTCCTACGTGCGCGAGCGTCTCGGCAGCAGCCTGTTCAGCCGTGTCGCCGGGCCCGCGGGCAGGGACACGCGCGTGCGCATTCACGAGACGCCGGGGCCGCGCTGGTTCGGTCCTGACCGGCCGATCCGTACGGTTCACGGGGACGCTTCGATGTTCATCGGCGGGCTGAGGGCCCTGTTGTTGCAGTCCCTGCATCCGCTCGCCATGGCCGCCGTCGCGGCTCATTCCGGCTACCGGGGCGATCCGTGGGGCCGGCTCCAGCGCACCAGCACCTTCCTGGCGGTGACGACGTACGGCACGGCGCAAGACGCGCAGGAAGCGGTGGACCGCGTCCGGGCCGTGCACGAACGCGTGCGGGGGACTACGGCCGCCGGGGAGACCTACCACGCCGCCGACCCGCACCTGCTGGCCTGGGTCCACATCGCCGAGGCCGACAGCTTTCTGTGCGCCCACCAGCTCTACGGCGCGCGGCCCCTGGACGCCGACGGCTGTGACGCGTACGTAGCGGACATGGCGCGGGTCGCGGCCGCGCTCGGGGTGAGCGACCCGCCGCGCACGCGGGCCGAGCTGGCCGAACGACTGCTCGCCTACCGTCCCGAGCTGCGCGCCACCCAAGAGGCCCGCGAGGCGGCCCGCTACATCCTGCTTCGCCCGCCGCTGCCCCTGATCGCCCGGGCGCCGTACGCCGCGCTCGCCGCGAACGCGGTCTCGACGCTGCCACCGTGGGCCCGCGAGCCGCTCAAGCTGCCCCGCCTGCCGGGTTTCGAGAGGACCTGCGTGCGCCTGAGCGGGCACGCGCTGACCAGAAC
Organism: Streptomyces flavidovirens DSM 40150; assembly: GCF_000429085.1. Classification (GTDB taxonomy): domain Bacteria; phylum Actinomycetota; class Actinomycetes; order Streptomycetales; family Streptomycetaceae; genus Streptomyces; species Streptomyces flavidovirens. The sequence continues at coordinate 93,676 of NZ_AUBE01000022.1, forward strand.
GATCCGGTGGGCGATGGCGCCTCCCCCGCGCACGGCGGGCTCGCGCCCGGCGAACTCCTGACCGCGCCCGCGGTGCTTCGCCGGCCGGTCAGCGGCCGGCCGCGCCACGACGCGGGGCCTGTACCGCGGCCTACATCGCGGCCCGGTCCACGCCTTCCGCCTGTGCCTTGCTGCGCTTGGTGAGGACCCCGGCCGCCGCGAGCGCGCAGCCGGTGAAGGCCAGTGCCACGGTCCACGGCTGGTCGAAGCGGTGCCCCATGGCGTGGTCCAGGGAGTAGCGGCCGGCTCCGGCGAGCCCGATGGCGGCCGCCGTGAAGCCAAGGAAGGCCGGGTACTCGTAGCCGCCCGACTGGGCGAAGAAACCGGCGGGCGCGTGCACGGCGACGGCCCCGGCCATGGCTCCGGCCGCCGCCGCGCCGGCCGCGGGCGTGGCGAGCCCGAGGGCCAGCAGTACCCCACCACCCGCCTCGCCGAGCCCGGCCGCGACGGCGCTCGGCCGGCCGGGGATGAAGCCCATGTGCTCCATGGCCGTCGCGGTCCCCTCCACACCTCCGCCGCCGAACCAGCCGAGCAGCTTCTGCGTGCCGTGCGCCGCCAGTACGGCGCCGGTGCCCGTGCGCAGTACGAGCAGGCCGAGGTCGCGTCGGTTGATGTGAGCCATGGGTCTCTCCCAGCGTGAAGGGGCCGCGGTTACGTCTCCACTTTCGTTACGAAACGCACCGTGCGCACCCTTTCGCTTCAGCGCAGCAGCAACTGAAGGCCGCCCAGTACGGTCGCCCAGATCACCAGCCGGTCGAAGAGCCGCTGGTTGATCCGGTCCACGCACCTGCGGCCGAGCCAGGCGCCCGGAACGACGAACAGCACCAGGGCGGCGTCCAGCAGCAGGGACCGGAGGTCGATCAGCCCGAGGCCGACACTGAACGGCACCTTCGAGGTGTTGACGATCAGGAAGAACCACGCCGACGTGCCGAGGAAGCCGAGCTTCCGGAAGCCCGCGGAGAGCAGGTAGAGCGACATGACCGGGCCGCCCGCGTTGGCGACCATCGTGGTGAAGCCGCCGAGCACACCGTACGAACGGGCCTTGATCCGGCCGCCGCGCGACGCCGCGTCGGTCCCCGGCTCCCTCTCCGGCCCCCGCCACGGCTCCGGCTCCGGCTCCGGCGGCGTGCGCCGGCGCCACAGCGTGATCCCGGACATCAGCAGCAGGATGGCGCCGATCGATGTGCGTACGGCCTCGTCGTCGGCCCACAGCATGAATACCGCACCCGCGACCACACCCCCCGCCACCGCCGGGAACAGCCGCAGCAGGGTCGGCCAGTGGGCGTGCCGCCGGTAGACGAGGACCGCGATCAGGTCGCCGGCGATCAGGATGGGCAGCAGTACGCCGGTCGATTCACGGGCCGGGAGTACGGCGGCGAAGACGGCGAGGCTGACCGTGTTGGCGCCGCTGACGGCCGTCTTCGAGAAGCCGACCAGGGCCGACGCGGCGGCCAGCGTTGCGAATTGCCACAGGGTGATGGTGTCCATGCCGGGAGCTGACGCTACAGCCACCCTCACCCGGGCCCGCGGTCACCCCTCGCGGGGGTGACAAGGGTTTTCCCCGTATCGGGTTCATCTCGCCGTTCCCTACTGTCTGCCGCACCGGCGAATCCCGTCTCCCGCACCTTTGCTGTCAGGTGCATGTAAAGGGCGGGTTACGCCGGGGACGGCCTGACCCAGGGTCGTAGCGCCGGCGGCGGCGCACGGGCTCACCCGGCCCAGGAACCCCGCACCCGTGGCCCCCACGCCACGCGTGGCTCCCGCGCCGCCGGCCAGGCGCTCCGCACGTACGTCATGAAAGGGAACACCTTGAACGGTTCCAGGCGGAGACTCATATCCGTCGTGGCCGCGACCGCCACCATCGCCGGCGTCGTTGCCACCTCCTCCGTGGCGTCCGCCGCCGCCACGGGCCCCTCCCCGAAGCCCGCCCCGGCTTCACAGGCCATGACCGAGCTGCCGGCCGCGCCGGTCGAGAAGGTCATCGTCACCTACAAGTCCAAGTCCGCCGAGGCCGGTTCCAACACGGCGGCCAAGAACGACGCGGCCGCCAAGGGCAAGGAGACCGGCGAGAGCCTGTCGTTCGAGCGCCGCCTCGCCGGCGGCGCCGCCCTGGTCGACCTGGGCGGCGAGGCGTCCAAGAAGGACCTCACCGAGGTGATGGACGCCTTCCGCGCCGACACCTCGGTCGCGTCCGTGGAGCCCGACATCCGCGCCTACGCGATGGCGGCCACCCCGAACGACACCGACTACGCCAAGCAGTGGGACCTGTTCGAGGCCACCGGCGGCATGAACGTACCCGGCGCCTGGGACAAGACCACCGGCAGCGGCGTCACCGTCGCCGTCATCGACACGGGTTACGCCGCCCACACCGACCTGGCGGGCAACGTCGTCGCCGGGTACGACTTCATCTCCTCGTCCGCCGATGCCCGCGACGGCAACGGCCGTGACAGCAACGCCAAGGACGAGGGCGACTGGAACGCCACCGACGGCGAGTGCGGCACCGGTTCCCGGGCGAGCAACTCCTCCTGGCACGGCACGCACGTGGCGGGCACCATCGGCGCCACGACCAACAACACCAAGGGCATCGCGGGCATCGCGTACAGCGCCAAGATCCAGCCCGTGCGCGTGCTCGGCAAGTGCGGCGGCTCCTCCTCGGACATCGCCGACGCCATCACCTGGGCGTCCGGCGGCACCGTTCCGGGCGTAACGGCGAACGCGACCCCGGCCAAGGTCATCAACCTGAGCCTCGGCGGCGCCAGCTCGACCTGCCCGAGCGTCTACCAGAGCGCCATCAACGGCGCCGTCTCGCGCGGCACCACCGTGGTCGTCGCGGCGGGCAACAGCAACGCCAACGCCTCCGGCTTCACGCCCGCCAACTGCTCCGGCGTCATCAACGTGGCGTCCACCAGCCGTGAGGGCAACCGTTCGTTCTACTCGAACTACGGCACCATCATCGACGTCTCCGCGCCCGGCGGCGAGACCCGTCGCGCCACGGACACGCCCGGTACCGTCACCACCCCCGAGAACGGCATCCTCTCGACGCTGAACTCCGGTACCACCACCCAGTCCACCGAGAACTACAAGCCCTACCAGGGCACTTCGATGGCCGCCCCGCACATCGCCGGGCTCGCCGCGCTGCTGAAGTCGGCCAAGAGCACCCTCACCCCGGCCGACATCGAGTCCGCGATCAAGGCCAACGCCCGGCCGCTTCCCGGCACCTGCACCGGCGGCTGCGGCTCCGGCATCGCCGACACCACGAAGACCGTGAACGCCGTCACCGGCACCACCACCCCCGGCGCCACCTTCACCAACGCGGCGAACGTGACGATCAACGACAACACCACCGTCTCGTCCTCGCTCTCCGTCACCGGCCGCACCGGCAACGCCCCCGCCGCCCTCAAGGTCGACGTCGACATCAAGCACACCTGGCGCGGTGACCTGGTCGTCGACCTGATCGCTCCGGACGGCACCGTGCGCAACCTCAAGGCCTCGTCGTCCTCGGACAGCGCCGACAACGTCATCGCGACGTACACCGTCGACGCGTCCAGCGAGGTCGCCAACGGCACGTGGAAGCTCCAGGTCCGCGACGTGGCATCGGGTGACACCGGCTACATCGACAGCTGGAGTCTCACCTTCTGAGACGTCACGTGCGTCACATCAACACTCTTCATGGGCGCGCCCGCGGCTTACCGTGGGCGCGCCCCGCCGCATGTACGTCCGCATGCCGGACAACTGGTCTGGACGGCGGCCGCCGACTTCGTATTCTCTGCTCGCACGGGCAGTGGGCTCGCGCGCCGGAGGGTGGTGGTGAGTTCGTGACGTCGGGGGTGCACCGACCCGCGCCGGTCGGGCGGACCGAGCTCCTCGCGCGGCTCGAACGGGTCCTGCGCGCCCGCGGCCGCGCCCTGCTCACCGGCCCCGCCGGGGTCGGCAAGACGGAACTCGCCCTGGCCGCCGCCGCGCGGGCCGAGTCCCGCGGCGAGAGCGTGATCTGGCTGGCCACCCTTCCCGCCGACCGTGACATACCGGGCGCGGCCGCCGCCGCCCTCGTCGCGTCCGTGGCGGCGTGCGTCTCCTGGCCCGCGGCCGGGACGACCCACAGCGGCCCCGGCGGTCAAGGCGGCCCCTGGTGGCCCGGTGGCGCCGGTACGTCCGGCGGCCCGGGCACCGGCGGCGGTCGTCCGGGAGGGCTCGGCGCAGCCGCCGCAGGGCCCGGCGGGGCCGGTACGTCCGGTGGCCCGGGCGCCGGCGGGAGTGGTCATCCGGGAGGGCCCGGCGAGGCCGGCAGTCCCGCAGGAACCCGTGGCTCCGCAGGGACCGGCAGTCCCGCAGGAACCCGTGGCTCCGCAGGGACCGGCAGTCCCGGCGTGCCGGGTGGCCCCGGCGTGCCCGGTCGCCCGGCAGGGACCGGTGGCGCCGGCGTCCCTGGTGGCCCCGTCAGCCCGGTGGCGTACGACGCCGGTCCGGGAACGTACGACATTCTCGACGGGCTGCCCGGCCCGCAGCGCAACGCCGTCGCCATGCTGTGCCGCGAAGCGCTCATTCCCGACGGCGGCTGGGACGCCATCGCCCTGCGGCTCGCCCTCGCCCAGATCCTGCGGACCCTCGCCGCGCGCGGCCCCGTCCTGCTCGTGGTCGACGGTGTGCAGCGCATCGACGACACCAGCGCCGACCTCATGCGCTTCGCCCTGCACCTGGCGCCGTCCGCACTGCGGGTGCTCGCCGTCGAGACACCGTCCCCGTACGGCTCCGTCCCGCCCCATGGTGTTACGCCGCGACCGGAAGCGGCGGGCCCGGAGCCCCTGTGGGTGCCCTCCGAGGCCGACGTCCTGTTCGTACCGCCGCTCCAGGCCGACGAGATCGCCGAGCTGCTCATCCATCACCGGCTGCCCTCCCGCATGGCCGGCCGCATCCACCGGGCGAGCGGCGGCAACCCGCGTCTCGCGCTCGCCGTCGGCCGGTCCCTCGCCGACGCCCGGACGCCGGTGCACCACGCCGAAGCGCTGTCACTGTCGGGGCGCGCCCGGGATCTCGCCCGCCAGCTCCTGGGCGCCGCATCGCCCGGCGTACGCTCCACGCTCCTGCTGGCCGCGCTCGCGCTGCGCCCGACCGCCTCGCTGATACGCCGCGCCGGCCGCCCCACCTCCGAGGCCGACCTCGCCGCCGCCGAACGCGCGAACCTGGTCTGCCTCGACGAGGACGGCACGGTGCGCTTCACCGCCGGCGTACTGCCGTCGACACTCGTGCACGACGCGTGCTGGACGGAGCGCAGCGCCGGTCACGCCGCGCTCGCGCGAGTCGTGGACGATCCCGTCGAGGCGGTACGCCACCGGGCACTGGCCACCGACATCCCCGACGGGGCGCTGGCCACCGAGGTCGCCGCGGCCGCCGACCTCGCGCGGCGCCGGGGCAACAGCGCGCTGGCCGCCGAACTCGCCCTGCTCGCCGCCGAGTCCACACCCGTACAGCACGGCGCCGAGCGGATAGCCCGGCTCGTCGACGCCGCCGAGGAGGCGGCCCGCGCCGCCCGCGCCGACCTGGCCATGCGCGCCGCCACCGACCTGCTCGCCCGCGACGCCGCGCCGGCCGACCGCGTCCGCGCGCGGCTGGCGGTGCTGGACACGGCGGGCCAGGGGCTGTGCGACCTCGAAGAGATCTACGTCCACGCCATGGAGGACTCCGAGGGCGATACGGCGCTGCGCGCGGCCGTCCAGCTGCGCCTCGCGGTGAAGTACGTCCTGGCCGACGGCGACCCCGTACGCTCCCGCGCCGCCGCCGTCGAGTCCGCCGCGCTCGCCGGATCCGTGGGCGACCGCAGGACCGCGGCGCGGGCGCTGACCGTACAGGCGCGCATGGACCGTGTCCTCGGCTCGCCGGACGCGGAGCGGGTACTGGCCGAGGCGCGCGCCCTGGAGGTGTTCGAGCGCCCCCTCGGCATCCGCAACGCCGCGCAGATACTGACGATCCGCCACGCCATGTTCGACGGCCGGCTCACCGATGCCCGCGACAAGCTGGGCGCCCTGCTGCCGCTGGTCGAGCGCCGGGGCCCGGTGGAGGACTCCATCGAGCTGCTCAGTACGCTCGCGGAGATCGACGCCCGGCAGGGGCAGTGCGCGGCGGCGCTCGCGCACGCCCACCGGTCGCTCGCCCTGACCCTGGAGGCCGGCCTCTCCCCCGGCCCCGCCTGGTACGCCCTGGCTCTCGCGGAGACCGCGGGCGGCAGTTTCGAGCGCGCCGCGAGTTACGCCCGGCGCAGCGTCCGGGCCTCCGAGGAGGAGGGCGACCACGTCTTCCTCTCCCGCAGCCTGTACGCGCTCGGCCGGGTCCAGCTGATCAACGGCGACGTGGCGTCGGCCCTGGAGAGTCTGCGCCGCGTCCAGGCCGACGAGCGCGCCCAGTCGACCGTCGACCCGTCCATGCTGCGCTGGCACGAGGAACTGGCGGAGGCACTGCTGGCGAACGACGCCCCCGAGGAGGCCGCGGCCCTGCTCGACGACGTGCGACCGGTTGCCGCACGCCTCGGCCGTACGACGGTGCTCCTGGGCCTCGACCGGGCGTACGCGCTGTACCTGGCGGCGAGCGGGAAGCCGGACGAGGCCGCGGATCTGCTGTCCCGGACGGCGGAGAGCTTCGCCGTGGCGGGTCTTCCGCTGGAGCGCGGCCGGGCACTGATCGCGCTCGCCCGTGTGGAGCGCCGCCGCCGCAGGAGGTCGGCCGCGCAGAGCGCGCTGCACGCCGCCGCGGCGGTCTTCGAACGGGCGGGGGCGGTCCCGTGGCTCGGGCTCACCACCGAGTCGTCGTCCCCTACGGCCGAACCCTCCCCGGCCCGCGGTGACACCCTGTCCTCCCTCACGGACGCAGAGCTGCGCCTCGCCCTGCTGGTCGGGCAGGGCGCCAGCAACCAGGAGGCGGCGGCGAAGCTGTACCTGAGCGTGAAGACGGTGGAGGCCCGGCTCACCCGTATCTATCAGAAGCTGGACGTCCGCTCGCGCGCCCAGTTGGCGACCGCCCTGACCGCCCGGCCGGCCCACCGGCAGGCGCCCACCGCTACGGAGAACCCGGTGGCCGGCTGACGCGAAGATGCGCGGCGCCACGGCTGGGGCGCATCCTTGCTGTGTGACCTGGTACGGCGCGGCCGGGCCCGCACCGCCGAGCCAGAGCGGGGCTACGACCGGGAACCCGGACAGCGAAGGCCGAGCTCCGGACGAACTCGCGCTGGTGCTCGCCCAAGCCGCGGTGAACGCGATCGAGTCTGCCGGCGGATTCGCCGGCGGCGTCTATCTGCGTTCCCGGACGCCGGGCCTGCTACGGCTGGCGGTCCTGGGCGGCCTGCCCGGCACACTGTTCCGCCCCTGGTGGCGCATGCACGTCAACCGCCCCTTCCCCGTGGCCGAGGCGCACCGCTCGGGCCGGCTCGTCCTCCTCGCCGACGCCGAAGACGCCATGCGACGGTTCCCGCAGTTCATGGCCGGTCTGCCGTTTTCTTTCGGCTCGCTGTACGTTCCCGTCGCCGACGGGCGCGAGAAGTTCGGGGTGCTGGTGGTGCTGCGCGCGGCCACGACCGGTGTCCCCGTCGACGAGACCGATCGCCGCCGGATGCTGCAGGCCGGAGAACGGCTCGCCGCCGCGCTCGCCGGACTGTGCGCGGACGGAAAGACCGTCGAGTGGGAGGGCGAGCCGGTCTGCGTACACCTGCCGTCCGTCACCACACCTCCGGTGCGGATCGGCAATTTCGAATGGGATCTGGCCGACGGCGCGGTAGCGGCCGACGACGAACTGTGCGCCATCCTCGGCATCTCCCCGGCGGCCTTTCCCGGCACGGTCGATGCTCTGGCGGCGCGGCTGGACCCGGAGGACGCGTACGGGCTGTGGGCCGTCGCCCGGCACGTGGCGAAGTCGGGCGCTCCGGTGACCCGCAGGATGCGGCTGCGGGGCCCGGACGGGCGGCCGCACCTGCTCGAACTCTCCGCCCGCGCCCGGCCGCCCGGCGGCGGCCCCGGCGGCCACCTGGCCGGTTTCCTCGTGGACTTCGGCGCCGGCCCTGTCGTCGCCGAGGCGACCGACCGGCTGCCGCGCGCGATCCTGTCGCTCGACCGGGTCGGACGGATCACCTATTTGAACCACAGCGCGGAGACACTCTTCGGCCAGGCGCGGTCCCACCTGACCGGCCGTGTCCTGTGGGACGCCCTGCCGTGGTTCGGGCATCCGGCGTACGAGGAGCACTTCCGGGCGGCGCTGCTCTCCGACGAGGACGTCCACTTCACGGCCCGCCGCTCGGCCGGGCCGGAGGAGTGGCTGTCGGTCTCGCTGTATCCGGGCCACGACGGCCTGACCGCCACGATCGCCCCGGCGGACCAGCCCGCGTACGCGCCGGGGTCGGTCACCAGACCGGGCACCGGCCTCGGCTCTCCGGCCGACCGCGCGTCGGCGCTGTACCGCCCGGTCGCCCTGGCCATCGCGCTGACCGAGGCCGTCACGGCACGCCAGGTGTCCTCGGTGGTCACCGACGAGCTGCTGCCCGCCTTCGGCGGCCGGCAGCTCGCGATCTACCTGCTGAACGAACGACATCTCTACCTGGCCTGGGAGACCGGTTTCCCGCAGGGATTCCTGGACCGCTTCGACGGCGTGAGCCTCGACGCCCGGCTGCCCGGCGTCGAGACGCTCACCACGGGCCGCCCCCTGTTCTTCGAGTCGATGGAACACCTGGCCGCCGCCTACCCCGGCATCCCGATGGACGCCCATGTCGGCGCCAGGGCCTTCCTGCCGCTGATCGCCTCCGGACGCCCCGTCGGTTCGTGCATCCTCGGTTTCGACCAGCCGCGCGGCTTCAGCCCCGAAGAGCGCACGGTCCTCACCGCTCTGGCCGGTCTCATCGCGCAGGCCCTCCAGAGGGCCCAGCGTTACGACACCGAAGCCGCCCTCGCCCGTGGCCTGCAGAACGCGCTGCTGCCGCACCGGCTGCCCGTCGTCGAGCACGTCGACACCGTCGCGCGGTACCTGTCCGGCACCCAGGGCATGGAGGTGGGAGGCGACTGGTACGACGTGGTCGTCACGGGCCAGGGGCTGGCTCTGGTCGTGGGCGACGTACAGGGGCACGGTGTCGCCGCGGCCGCCACGATGGGCCAGCTGCGCAGCGCCGTACGGGCCTTCGCCCTCGCCGGACAGGACCCGCGGGAGGTCATGCACGACACCAACTGTCTGCTCATCGACATCGATCCCGGCCAGTTCGCCAGCTGTTGTTACATCGTCCTCGACCCGGCGTCCGGGGCCGCGCAGGCCGTACGGGCCGGGCATCCGCAGCCGCTGCTGCGCCACAGCGACGGCAGGGCGGAGGTCCTGGACCTGGCCGGCGGCATCGTGCTGGGCGTGGACCAGGAGGCCTCGTACCCCGTCACCGAACTGCGGCTCGAACCGGGCGCCGTGCTGGCACTGTTCACGGACGGGCTGGTGGAGCAGCCGGGCATCGACATCGACCTGGGCATCGAGCGGCTGCGCGCCACCTTCTCCCACATCGGCTCGTCCTCGCTGGCCGAGACGGCGGACCGTCTGATCCGGGAGGCCCGGCAGTCCGCCGACCGGCCCGACGACATCGCGCTTCTGCTCGCCGCCCGCTGGGCGGAACCGACAAGGCAGGTGCCATGAGCGCGGTACACGCAGCCGGGGACGCCGACTTCCACGGCCCCCTCGACGTCTCCAGAGCGGCGACGGCCGTGCTGGACGCCGACGACACGGTCGTGGGATGGAGTCCGGCGGCGCAGACGCTGCTGGGCTACCCGCCCCAGGAGGTGCTCGGGCGTCCCGTCGGCACCTTTCTGGTGGATGGCGAGGACGGAGCCGGTACGGACGCGAGCCGTACGGCCGTGGACCGGGCGGCCGTGGACCGGGCGGCCGTGGACCGGGCGGCCGTGGACCGGGCGGCCCCGCACCTGCCCGGCCTCCCCGGATCGGCGTCCGTCCACCGACAGGTGCTGCGGATGCGCCACCGCGACGGCCACGTGATCCGTGTCGTCACGGCCATGCTCGCCCTGTCCCCCGCCGGCGCGGGCCCCGCCCGGCTGCTGGCGGTCGCCGACGCCGAGGAGACGGAGCAGTGGGAGGCCCTGCAGTCGATGCTGCGGGGGCTGGCCACCCAGTCGCCGGTGGGCCTGGCGATCTACGACACGAACCTGCGGGTGGTGTGGACGAACGCCGCCCTCTACAGCGAGATGGGGAATACGCAGTACACCGGTCTCGGCCCGGACGAGATGGTGGCCGACGGCGAGATCCTGTCCGAGCGGTACCCGCCGACCCTGGAGGAGACGATGCGGCGGGTGATCGCCACGGGCGAGCCTGTCATCGAGCTCCATTACCGCGGCCGCCCACCCGGCGACCCGGAGCGCGACCACGTCTGGTCGTGTTCGTACTACTGGCTGCGGGACACCACCGGAGCCTCGCTGGGGGTGTGCGAGGAGACGATGGACATCACGGACCGCTACCTCGCGCAGCAGCGGCTGGACCTGCTGGTGCGGGCCGGCGGACAGGTGGGCACGACCCTGGACATGGCCCGTACGGCCCAGGAGCTCGCGGAGGTCACCGTCCCGCAGTTCGCCGACGAGGTCACGGTCGACCTCCTGGAGGCCGTACTGGAAGGCGATCAGCCCACCTGGCGGACCGCGCAAGCGGGCGACGTGATCCGCGTGTGGGGACCGGGAAGCGGAGCGCCCACCGCGGAGCGCCCCGCGGCACCGCGGCGGATCGACTACCCGCCGGACTCCCCCCAGGCCCGTAGCCTGTCCTCCGGCCGCTCGGTGCAGGACCGCCCGGTCCACCCGGAAGACACCAACGGGCAGCCACAGGCGCAGGCGCAACCGCAGCCGGGCGCACGGCTGGTGGTGCCGCTGCGCGCCGAAGGCACCACACTGGGCGTGGTGACGTTCGCCTGGGACCGCCGCCGCGACCCGTTCGACGCCGGGGAGCTGGCCGTGGCGGACGAACTCGTCGCCCGTACCGCCGTGAGCATCGACAACGCCCGCCGCTACACCCGTGAGCACACCGCGGCTCTCATGCTCCAGCACAGCCTGCTGCCGCAGAACCTCCCGGAGCTGTCCGGCGTGGAGCTGGCGCACCGCTACCTCCCCGCCGACAACAAGGCCGGTGTCGGCGGCGACTGGTTCGACGTCATCGCCCTGTCCGGCACGCGGGTGGGCCTGGTCGTGGGAGACGTGGTCGGGCACGGTCTGCGGGCGGCCGCCACCATGGGCCGCCTGCGCACGAGCGTACGGGCGCTCGCCCGGCTGGACCTCGCGCCCGACGAACTGCTCTCCCGCCTTGACGACCTGGTCAACCAGGCGGCCAACGAGGGCGCCGTCCCCGTCGACGGCCACACGATGCCCTATGACGAAGCACTGGGCGTGACGTGCCTGTACGCCGTCTACGACCCGGTGTCCGGCCTGTGCAGGATGGCCAGGGCCGGCCACCCGTCCCCCGCCGTGGTCGACCCCGCGGCCGGTTCCGTCACCTTCCCCGACCTGCCCGCGGGTCCACCGCTCGGACTGGGGGGCCTGCCGTTCGAGACGGCGGAGCTGAAGCTGCCGGAAGGCAGCCTCGTCGCGCTGTTCACCGACGGCCTGGTGCAGAGCCGCGAACGGGACCTCGCCGACCAGCTCGACGGCCTGCGCTCCGTACTCACCGAGCACCGGCGCCCACTGGACGAGCTGTGCGACCGGACGGTCGAGACGCTGCTGCCCGGTTCCGTGGACGACGACGTGGCGCTGCTTCTCGTACGTACGCGCATGCTCGGCCGCCACCAGGTGGCCGTGTGGGACCTGACCTCCGATCCGGAGGCGGTCGGTTTCGCGCGGGCCGTCGCCACCAAGAAAGTCGGCGAATGGGGCCTGGAGGCGCTCTCGTTCACCACCGAACTCGTGGTCAGCGAACTCGTCACCAACGCCATCCGGCACGCCGCCTCGGGCCCGATCCAGCTACGGCTCATCCGCGACCGGACCCTGATCTGCGAGGTCTCCGACAGCGGACACACCTCACCTCACCTGCGCCATGCCCGCAGCGACGACGAAGGCGGCCGGGGCCTTTTCCTCGTGGCGCAGATGACCCAGCAGTGGGGCACCCGCTACACGTCCACCGGCAAGACCATCTGGGCCGAGCAGCCGCTCGTACCGGAAGACGAGACGGACAGGTTCTGACAACCCGTCGGGACCCCAGAAATGTCAGAAGGCCGTGTCGGATTACTCCGATACGGCCTCTGACTTGCGACTCTTTCGAGTCGGGACGACAGGATTTGAACCTGCGACCCCTTGACCCCCAGTCAAGTGCGCTACCAAGCTGCGCCACGTCCCGATGCCGCCTGACCTGGGGTTTCCCCTGGCTGGGCGTGCAACAGAACAATACCTCACTCTCTGAGCGGTCCCGACTGCCGCCGGGACTTCAACGCCTGTCCGGGACGGGTCCGGTGACCGCGTACCGGGACGCGTGACAATGGGCGGATGGACGACAGGGAACGGGACATGGACAGGAGGGACCGCGATCCCGAGGGGCGGGCGCGCAGCGCGCGGCCGCGCGACGGGCTCGGCAGGCCGCTGCCGTACGGCGCCGAGGGCGTGGCCCGGCAGCCCGAGGGCGTGGAGCGCACCGGGGACGAGTCGGTGTACGAGGCGCAGCGGCTGCTCGACGCCGGTATGCCGTTCCACGCGCATGAGGTCTTCGAGGACGCCTGGAAGTCGGGCCCCGAAGCGGAGCGCGCCCTGTGGCGCGGCCTCGCCCAGCTCGCCGTCGGTCTCACCCACGCGGCCCGTGGCAACCGGAGCGGCGGTGCGAGGCTGCTGCGGCGCGGCGCCGCCGGTCTCGCCGCGTACGGCGACGCGCGTCCGTACGGGATCGCCCTCACCGAACTGACCGCGTGGGCGGAGGAGCTGGCCGGCCGTGTCGTGCGGGAGGAGAAGCCCGTACCGGCGGCCGAGAGCGCTCCGCGCCTGCGCGGGCGGCCCGAGGCCGAGGCCGGCGGACCCGATGCGGCAGACTCCGTCAGGTGAGAAAGATCTATGTCATAGGCATCGGCGCGGGTGATCCGGACCATCTGACGATCCAGGCCGTAAAAGCGCTCAACACGGTGGACGTCTTCTTCCTCCTCGACAAGGGGGAGGAGAAGTCGGACCTGATCCGGCTGCGGCACGAGATCCTCGGCCGTCACATCGCGGACGGGCGGGAGTACCGGCTGGTCGAGGGACGCGATCCGGACCGCGACCGCAGGGCGGGAGGCGCCGACTACTCCCCCGCGGTCGGCGACTGGCGCAGCCGCCGGGCCGACATCTTCGAGCGGATGATCACCGACGAGCTGAGCGAGGACGAGACCGGCGCGTTCCTGGTGTGGGGCGATCCGGCGCTGTACGACAGCACGCTCGGCATCCTGGAGGAGATCCTGGAGCGCGGGAAGGTGACCTTCGAGCACGAGGTCGTCCCCGGTGTCAGCAGCGTGTCCGCGCTGGTCGCCCGGCACCGCACCGGGTTGAACCAGGTAGCGAAGCCCGTCCAGATCACGACGGGCCGACGGCTCGCCGAGGGCTGGCCCGAGGGCACGGACGACGTGGTGGTGATGCTCGACGCCCACCAGGTCTTCCAGCGGTACGCCGAGGAGGACCCGTACATCTACTGGGGCGCCTACATCGGCACCGCGGACGAGATCCTCGTCTCCGGCAGGCTCTCCGAGGTCTCGGACCGGATCCTGCGGCTGCGCGCCGAGGCCCGCGCCCGCAAGGGCTGGATCATGGACACGTACCTGCTGCGCCGGGAATCGCACCGGGACTGAGGCACCCGAGCCGCTTCAGCTCCGCGACCGCCCCCGCCACATCGGGGACGGTACGCACGCCGGGCGGTGGAGCCGGCCGCCGCACGACGACGACCGGCAGGCCGAGCTGCCGGGCCGCGGTGAGCTTCGCGGCGGTGGCGGGGCCGCCGCTGTCCTTGGTGACGAGGACGTCGGCGGCGTACGTACGCAGCAGCTCCCTCTCGCCCTCGACGGTGTACGGGCCGCGGTCCAGCAGGAGCCGCGTACGGCGCGGCAACGGCGGCTCCGGGGGCTCTACGGAACGTACGAGGAAGTCGATCCCGTCCAGCCCGGCGAAGGCGGCCAGGCCGAGTCTGCCGGTGGTCAGGAAGACCCGGCGGCCGAGCCCCGGCAGCAGCGCCGCCGCGTCGTCCAGGCTGTCGGCGTGGTGCCAGCGGTCGCCGGGGCCCGGCTGCCAGCCGGGGCGGCGCAGCGCGACCAGCGGGACGCGGGCGGCAGCCGCCGCCGTCGCCGCGTTCGCGCTGATCACGGCGGCGAACGGGTGCGTGGCGTCGATCACAGCGGCGACCTTCTTCTCGCTCAGCCAGGCCGCCATCGGCCCCGGACCGCCGAAGCCTCCGACGCGAATCTCACCATCAGGCATCCTTGGTTGTGTCACCCGTCCTGCGAGCGAGGTCGTCACGCGCAGGAGGGGGACCGGAGCCAGTGTCCGCGCTAGCTGCCTGGCCTCCGTCGTACCGCCGAGTATCAGTACATGGCCAGTGCCGGTGATCATGCCGTCACGCTACCGGAGGGACCCCGAGGGGGCCGTTTCGGGAAAGTGGTTCAGGTCACTCTATTCAAGGCGTAACGAAATGGCGCGAGCGTGCGATGAACCCACAGGTGTCGTCGCGCTGCCCCTTACGTCATGCGACCTCGCCTAGTCATCATTTTTGCTACGAGAGGCTCCTCGTGTCGGTCAGTCCGTCCCGCCCGTTCCCACAGGAGATTGCGGAATCCCCCTCCCTGGTCGCGCTCATCGAGCGTGGCAAGGAGCAGGGTCACATCAACGGCGACGACGTACGCCACGCCTTCGAGGCGGACAGCATTCCCGCGGACCAGCTCAAGCGGGTGCTGCGCAGCCTCAACCAGGTCCTCGACGAAGAGGGCGTGACGCTCATGGTCACGGCGCCCAAGGCTCCGGCCAAGGCGCCCGTCAAGCGTGCGCGCAAGACCGTCGCGAGGGACGAGGAAAAGCGTCCGGCGACCAAGAAGGCCGCCGTCAAGAAGACCGTCAAGAAGACCGCTTCGGCGACGTCACAGGCGGCTCCCGCGTCAATATCGGTAATGGACTCCGCCGCCGAGACCGAGGCCCCCGCCGCCCCGGCGAAGCGCGCCGCGAAGAAGACGACCGCGAAGAAGACCGCTGCCAAGAAGGCCGCCGCGGCCCCCGACGAGCCGCAGGGCGACGCCTGGGCCGACGAGGCGCCCGTCGCCGACGAGGCGGACGAGAAGCCGACGAAGCAGCCGCAGCAGGGTGACGGTTACGTCCTGTCCGACGAGGACGAGGACGACGCGCCCGCGCAGCAGGTCATGGTCGCCGGCGCCACCGCCGACCCGGTCAAGGACTACCTGAAGCTGATCGGCAAGGTGCCGCTGCTCAACGCCGAGCAGGAGGTCGAGCTGGCCAAGCGCATCGAGGCGGGTCTCTTCTCCGAGCACAAGCTGGAGGAGGAGGACGAGCAGGACCCGGTCTTCCGCCGCGAGCTGGAGATCCTCGTCGAGGACGGCCGCCGGGCCAAGAACCACCTGCTGGAGGCCAACCTCCGCCTGGTGGTCTCGCTGGCCAAGCGCTACACCGGCCGCGGCATGCTCTTCCTGGACCTCATCCAGGAGGGCAACGTCGGTCTGATCCGCGCGGTGGAGAAGTTCGACTACACCAAGGGCTTCAAGTTCTCGACGTACGCCACCTGGTGGATCCGGCAGGCGATCACCCGCGCGATGGCCGACCAGGCCCGCACCATCCGTATCCCGGTGCACATGGTCGAGGTCATCAACAAGCTGGCCCGTGTCCAGCGCCAGATGCTCCAGGACCTGGGCCGCGAGCCCACCCCGGAGGAGCTGGCCAAGGAACTCGACATGACCCCCGAGAAGGTCATCGAGGTCCAGAAGTACGGCCGCGAGCCCATCTCGCTGCACACCCCGCTGGGTGAGGAGGGCGACAGCGAGTTCGGTGACCTGATCGAGGACTCCGAGGCGGTCGTCCCGGCCGACGCGGTCTCCTTCACCTTCCTGCAGGAGCAGCTGCACTCGGTGCTCGACACCCTGTCCGAGCGTGAGGCGGGTGTGGTCTCGATGCGCTTCGGTCTGGCCGACGGTCAGCCGAAGACGCTGGACGAGATCGGCAAGGTCTACGGCGTGACGCGTGAGCGCATCCGTCAGATCGAGTCGAAGACCATGTCGAAGCTGCGGCACCCGTCGCGCTCGCAGGTCCTGCGCGACTACCTCGACTAAGAGATCCGGGGCTCCTCCCAGAGCTCCTGTGCAGCGGCTTCGGCGCCTCGGGCGGATCACTCGCCCGTGGCGCCGAGCCGCGTTCGGGGTCACGGGGTCACGGGGTCACGGGATGAGAAACGCGTCCGCCGCCACCGCCGCTGCCAGGCCCGCCACCAGCAGCCAGGTGCCCAGTCGCGTGCGCCCGCGCCGGCTGAGCTCGATCACGCCACCGCACAGGATGAGTGCCAGCCCGTACACCCCGACGACCAGAACCGACGACCGGCTCGCCAGCCGCACAGCCAACACCGCTCCCACCGCCACCATCAGGACCGACGCGGCGGCGATGCGCAGGCGCCGGGCCTGACGGGGCGTGAGGCCACCGGTCCGGACGGGAGAGGGGTCGGTCACTGCCTGTTCCTGGTCAGAAGCGCTCATGAGTTCGGATCGTAATCGCTCGTACGGGCACCGTTGCGCCACTCCACAACCCGTCCGGCCGGACCGGCGGACGCGTGCGATAGGTTTTGCCTCTCCTTGACCACGATCGACTTCACGCGCGGAGACTTGAGACCAATGGAAGACATCGTCAACGGACTTGGCCGCTCCGCCGCCTACGGCGCCCTCGGCGTGGTGCTGCTGACGCTCGGCATATTTCTCGTGGACGCCCTGACGCCGGGCAAGCTGGGCCGGCAGATCTGGGAGGAGCGCAACCGCAATGCGGCGCTTCTGCTCAGCTCGGCGCTGCTGGGTATCGGCGGGATCGTGTTCACGTCGATCTGGACGACGTACAACGACTTCGGCAAGGGGCTTGTGTCGACGGCCGCGTTCGGGGTTCTGGGGCTCGTGATGATGGCGGTGGCGTTCCTGGTCGTCGACCTGGTGACGCCGGGGAAGCTGGGCGAAACGCTGGTGCAGGAAGAGCCGCATCCGGCGGTGTGGGTGACCGCGTCGTGCAATGTCGCCGTGGCGGCGATCGTTTCCGCGTCCATCGCCTGAGGCGACGCGGCGCCGGCGGGCCGGGCGGTGCCCTGCGGAGCTTGCTCCCCACCCCGCCCCTTCCCGAACCGGGCCAAGCCCCAGAGCCCGGCCCCGGAGCCCGGATGCCCTACGGGCGAGTCGTCCTCAAACGCCGGACGGGCTGAAGTGCCCTGGCGTGGAGCGGAGGGGAGGGGCGGGAAGGGACTAACGAGCCCGTCACGGTTCTACCCAACCTCACCAACGCTCTGACACCTACCGCACAGCGGCAACCGGTGCACCGCCCTGGGCACGGCCGTGCGCACGGCCCTGGGCAGGCTGATCAACAGCCGGCTCGCACCGGCACGTCGGCCACCCGCCCTCCGGCACTCTCACCGCCCCAGCGCGACAATCCGCGTACGGAGCCCCCAGCGCGCCCGGCAACTCTCCCCTGACCCCGCGTGATGTGAGCGCACCCGCGCCCCTCCGTCCGGTTGGCACTCGCCCCACGTGACGTTCCGCGTACCGCGCACCCTCCGCCCGTCCGGTGGCATCGCCCGGCGCCGGGGCACCTTCCACGTTGCCCAACCGCCCGTCCGCTCGGCGGCCTTCGGCCGGTGCGGCGAGCGCCTATCCGTGCGGCAACCGCCCAGCCCGTCCGGCGTTTGAGGACCGGGGGCCGGGGCGAGCCCCGGTTCGGCCTACGCTCCCCCTCCGCGGGAGCGGTCTCCGCGTACACAAGGCCTACTCGTCACCCGTTCGGTTACTCCTTGCGCACACGCATGAGCCCAGTGTGCAAAGTTGGCGAGTCTAAACCCGCCAGGAGGGCCCGTGCAGAGGGTTAGGTGAATATGCCGCAGCACTGATCCCATCTGGCTAAGCTCGCTCGAAGCGCGCCGAGTTGATATGAAACCACACACTTGTTCGCAAGTGTCTTGATAGTTCGAGTACATCCCGAATCGACCGCCAGAGGGTTTACATGGTTCGCGTTGAATCACCTCCAACTGACAGAGAATCCCCCTTCTTTCGCGCGCTCGTGCCACCCGCCCTCCTGATGGCCGCCGCCACCGCCGCCGCCTTCGTCGTCGTACCGGGTCCCGCCCGGATACCAGTCATGTGGTTCGGCGTTCTGGCGACCGTGGTCGTGACGGCCGTCGCCGCCCAAGTCGTCCGTCGCGGGCGGGCCATGCGGGCCCTGCGGGGGGAGTACGAGCAGCGCCTCGCCGTGCTCGACCAGCGCGTCACCGGACACGCCCACCAGACCCTGCGGCTCAGCAACGAGCTGCTGCCTGCCACCATCCGCCGCCTCCGGCAGGGGCAGTCGCCCGACGAGGTGATGCGGGACATGGTGGACGCGGACCCGACGTACCGCGATCTCCCCGAACCGGAGCGCGCCCTGGTGCGCTCCGTCCTCGAGATCGTCGACAACGAGGAAGCGATGCGCGACTCCGCGCAGCGCGCGTTCGTCAACATCGCGCGCCGCGTGCAGGCCATCGTGCACCAGCAGTCCAGCGAGCTGCGGCTGATGGAGGAGGACCACGGGCGCAACCCCGCGGTCTTCGACGACCTGCTGCGCCTCGACCACGGCACGTCGCTGATCGGCCGCCTCGCCGACTCCATCGCCGTACTCGGCGGCGGCCGGCCCGGACGCCAATGGCCCGAGCCCGTACCGCTGTTCAGCGTTCTGCGGGGCGCCATGTCCCGGATCCTGGAGTACCAGCGGGTCGATCTGCATTCGATCGCCAAGGTCGCCATCATCGGTACGGCCGTCGAACCGCTCATCCACGCCTGCGCGGAGCTCCTCGACAACGCCACGCGCTACTCCCCTCCGCAGACCCGCGTGCACGTCACCGCCGTGGAGGTACAGACCGGCATCGCCATCGAGATCGAGGACGGCGGCGTCAGCCTCAGCGAGGAAGCCAGGGGCCGGGCCGAGCGCATGCTGGCCCGCGCCCAGGCGGGCATCGACCTCAACGACCTCGGTGAGACGCCGCGGCTCGGCATGGCCGTCGTCGGCCGCCTCTCGCAGATGTACGACCTCAAGGTCTCGCTGCGGCAGTCCGCGTACGGCGGCGTCCGCGCGGTGCTCATCGTGCCGCGCGACGTGATCACCACCGGTCGCGCCCCCGGCATCGCCCACGGCATCGGCGCGCAGGCGATCCCCCGGCAGGGCCCGTCCGGCCTGTCCGAGGCGGAAGAGGCTCGTGTCCCCAGGCGCAAGCCCAAGCCCAAGCCCGCCGTCCAGCCGCAGCGTCCGGTGCACATGCCGGTCGGCAGGGAGGAGGACGTCCCCGAGGTGACCGAATGGACGGCGCAGGGGCTGCCGCAGCGCCGCAGCCGGGGCCGTGCACCGCTCGGGTCCCACAACCTGCCGCCCGAACAGCGTCCGCCGCTCAACGGCCACACCAACGGCCACACCAACAGCCATGCCAACGGCGCGGCCAAGGAGCCCGAGCCGGAGCCGGGGCTCTGGATCGAAGCCTTCAACAAGGGGTTCAACGGGGAGCTGCCGGACCCGTCGGCCGATGACGAACCTGACGACGCGTTGGACAAGGGAGATCTCAAGTGATCACGCAACGGGCGAATTTCGACTGGATGCTCAAGGAACTGGCCGACGGGGTACCGCAGATCCAGCAGATCGTGGTCCTGTCCGCCGACGGACTGCGCATCGCCCGGCACGGCGGCGACCCCGACATCGCCGACCGGCTCGCGGCAGCCTGCGCCGGGCTCCAGAGCCTCGCCGCGGCCGTCGCCGCCGAGATCCCGTACAGCGAAGGCAAGATGCGGCTCGTCGTCATCGAAGTCGACCGTGGCCTCTTCTACATGATGGCGGCCGGGACCGGCGCCTACCTCGCGGTGCTCGCCGACGAGACGGTGGACGCGGGCCTCATGGGGACGCGTATGCGGGACCTGGTCATCCGTATCGGAGCCCACCTGACGAGCCCTCCGCGCCATGACGGGCAGAGCGCATGAGTCCGCCCCGACGAGAACGGCGACAACCCGGGACGAAGGACCCGGAACGGCTGTACGTGCTCACCGGTGGCGCGGACAGTGCTGACCGGGCCCCGCTCGATCTCGTCACGATGGTCGTCTCCCGCACCGAACCGACACCGACGGTCCAGCCCGAGCAGGCCGCCATCCTGCGGCTGTGCCGGGCCCCGTTGTCGGTGGCCGAGATCTCGGCGTATCTCAACCTGCCCTTCAGCGTGGTGACGGTGCTGGTGACCGATCTCCTCGCCACCGAACTGGTCGAATCGCGGGCGCCCATCGTCCGCGCCGCCCTGCCGGACCGATCCCTCCTCGAAGCGGTGATGCATGGACTTCAGAAGCTCTGACACGATCACCGGCCCGCGCAGCGAGGACGTCCTTCCCACCACGGCCTCGGCCGCGGTGAAGATCGTCATCGTGGGCGGGTTCGGGGTGGGCAAGACCACGATGGTGGGCTCGGTGAGCGAGATCCGTCCGCTGACCACCGAGGAAACCATGACCGAGGCCGGAGTCGGCGTCGACGACAACCTGGAGGGCAAGACCGCCACCACCGTCGCCATGGACTTCGGCCGGATCAGCATCAGCGACGAGCTGATCCTCTACCTCTTCGGCACACCGGGCCAGGAGCGTTTCTGGTTCCTGTGGAACGGCCTGTTCGAGGGCGCCCTGGGAGCGGTGGTGCTGGTCGACACCCGCCGCCTCGAGGTCAGTTTCGACGTGATCGGGCGCCTGGAGGAGCGCGGAGTGCCGTTCGTCGTCGCCATCAACACGTTCCCGGACGCGCCCCGTTACCCACTCGACGTCCTGCGCACCGCCCTCGACCTGCCCCCCGAAGTGCCGATAGTGGACTGCGACGCGCGAGGGCGCGGGTCCTGCCGCGATGTCCTCCTGACGCTGATGCGCTATCTGCACTCCTTGTCCCTGTAACTGCCGGGTCCGGTACGTGCCCGGCCCCCGCGACCACCGGGGCCCTGTATCTGCCGGCCCGATCGCCCGATCCCTGGAGTGACCGTGACAACCCCCTTCCACCATCTACCCGGAGCGGACGACGGGGCTCTTCCGCCCCCGGCATGCCCGGCCCACGCCATCACCGCGACGGGCCCGGGCGGCCTGCGCCGGCTGTACGGGCCGGAGCACGAGAACGACCCGATGGCCGTGTACGAGAAGCTCCGCGCCGAGCACGGCCCGGTCGCCCCCGTACTGCTCAACGACGACGTACCGGCCTGGCTGGTCCTCGGTCACACCGAGAACCTGCACATGACCCGCACCCCTTCCCAGTTCTCCCGCGACTCGCGCCACTGGCGCCTGGTCGCCGACGGAACCGTGCCCCCCGACCATCCGCTGGCCCCGGTCTTCACCTGGCAGCCCATCTGCGTCTTCGCCGACGGCGGGGACCACGAGCGGCTGCGGGGTGCGGTCACCGACAGCATCGGGCGCATCGACACGCGCGGTGTACGCCGCCACATCAACCGGTACAGCAACCGGCTCGTCAACAGCTTCTGCCAAGACGGCAAGGCCGACCTGGTGAGCCGCTTCGCCGAGCACCTGCCGATGATGGTGATGTGCCAGATCCTGGGCATGGCGGAGGAGTACAACGAGCGGATCGTGCAGAGCGCCCGCGACATGATCAAGGGCACGGCCACGGCGAACGCCAGCAACGCCTATGTGATGGGCGTACTGAACAGGCATGTGGCCAAGCGCCGGCTCGCACCCGAGGAGGACTTCACCAGCTGGCTCATCGAGCACCCGGCCGGGCTCACCGACGACGAGGTCAGCCAGCATCTGCGGCTGGTGCTGATCGCGGCGTACGAGACGACCGCGAACCTGATCGCCAACGTACTGCGCATGGTGCTCACCGATCCGCGCTTCCGCGCCCAGCTCAGCGGCGGCCACATGACGCTGCCCGAGGCGGTCGAGCAGACGCTGTGGGACGAGCCGCCGTTCACCACGATCCTCGGCCGCTGGGCCGTCGGTGACACCGAGTTCGGCGGCCAGCAGATCAAGAAGGGCGACGCCCTGATCGTCGGCATCGCCGCCGCCAATGTCGATCCGGTGGTACGCCCCGACCCGCACGCCTCGATGCAGGGCAACCGGGCCCACCTCGCCTTCAGCGGCGGGCCGCACGAGTGCCCGGGGCAGGACATCGGGCGCGCCATCGCCGACACCGGCGTCGACGCGCTGCTGATGCGCCTGCCCGACCTGCAACTCGCTGTCGAGGAGCATGAATTGCAGTACAGAAGCGCCCTCATGTCCAGGCATCTGATCGCGCTCCCGGTGAAGTTCGCCGCGCGAGGGCCGCAGTCCGACGCCGAGAGCCTCATCACCACGGCGTCGCGCACGAGGCCGCAACCGGACTGGCAGGTGGACTCGCCGGCCGCCGTGAGCGCGCCACAGCCCGCCCAGGTGCCGGGGCCCGCGCCCGAACCCGTACCGGCAACGCCACCCGCGGCAGTACAGACACCGGTCACGATTCCGGCTCAGCGCAGGCCGGTGGCGCCGAAGCGGATGTGGCAGTCGCTCACTCGCTGGTGGCGCGGTTACTGACCGTCAGAAGATCCCACCACCAGGAGATCGTCGGGAGGGGAAGCGGCTCGAAGCTGTCGTCGGCCGGACGCTGCTTCCACCATCCCTCGTCCGGCTTGCCCGCCGGGGCGGAGGGCACGCTGTAACGGGGGCAACCCGACGCCCAGTCGAGGTGCCCCCGGATGAACTGGCCGAGCCCCTGTACGTACCGGCGCAGTCCGCCGCCCGCGCCCTTCAGCACCTGCTCGCTCAGCCGGAGGAAGAGCACCATGACGCGGTCCCGCATCGCCACGGCCTCCTGGAGCGCGTGGTGCGGATCGCAGCCGAGTTCCTGGCACAGCACGTCTATCAGGTTGAGGTCGTCGCCGGCCCGCAGCAGCTCCTTGTTGCGGGAGTAGAGGTCGTTGTCCCAGCTGACCAGCGTCCAGGTGATCTCGGTGAGGGCCCGCACCCGCGGGTCCTCCAGGTCGTTGTCAGGTATGGAATATCCGGCGACGATCTCGATCATCGCGGTGGAGGGGGCCATTCCTATGGCCCTCATCCACAGCGTCACGTAGTCGTTGAGCGAAGGCAGTTCAGGGCTGCGGCGCCAGGCCGCCTCCCACACCAGCCCCGAGGCGTATACGCGCATGGCGTCGGTCCAGCGGCGGATCTGCTGCCGGGACGCGTACCGCTCCAGTTCCAGGCGGAGTAAGCGCAGCGCGGCCGCGTGCGGCGAGTCGTCCGGCTGGTAGGCATGCGGGGCCTCTATGGCCCGCACAATCCGGGACGTCTCCTGAGCGAGCGCGTCCGCGGTGACGTAGGACTCGTCGCACACGCCGTCGTCGAGCGAGAAGAGCACGGCGTGGAACTTCGCCATCAGGATGAGCGGTTCAAGTTGCCCGTACGACATGGTCGACGCCGTGAGGCCGCCGAAGTCACAGAGGGCGAGCCGCCTGCGCTGATGATCGTCCACGTCGAGGCTCTGTTGGAGCATCCATCGCACGGTGATGTCATTGAGGGCCTCGGCCGACGGGTGGACGACAGACGGCACTGGGCAATAGAAGGGCACGCTCGGCAATTGCTGTCCCAAGCGACGTGGCGAGATTACGGTCATGTTCGGCCTCCGGTTGAGTCCCCGCGTACGCTGGGGCGTATATGCCCATGTCCGACCATCAATAACAATGCAATTGGCCGTCGCCTGAACCAAGTTGATCGCAAGTTGCCCAAAGTTGCAGAAGTCCAATTTCGCCGCTGTGCCGGGGGTTCTCACGACTTACGCCGCTGACTGACGCGTCAGTCAGCACCTCATCACCGGGCTGAATCCGTTGAGGTTGCAGCGATGTTCCCGCCTGGCACATTGCGTTCACCTCAACGCATGAGTACGGTGACCGGCCATGCGGTCAGAACCCGGAAGCCGGGTCGGCGATTCGGGCGCCGAGGTCGCCGAGCGAGTGCGTCAGGTGATCGGCGCCGTCGGTGTGACCCAGCGCGAGTTCGCCCGACGAATCGTCATGGATCCGTCAAAACTCTCGCGTTCACTCAGCGGTGTGCGCCGGTTCACCGTGGCCGAATTGACCCGTATCGCCGACACCGCCGACGTCGACGCACGCTGGCTGCTCGGGGCCCGTACCGACGCCTCCGCGAAGTCCTCAGCCGTACGCCGCGACCGAGCGGCGGCCGTCGCGGCGCGCGAGTGCGGCAGGCCGCTCCAGATCGTCCGGGAGACGGTGCGGCTGATCGCCGAGCGCGGCTTCCATACCGTACGGGTCGCCGACATCGCCGAGGCCTGCGCCACCAGCACCGCCGCCGTCCACTACCACTTCCCCGGCCGGGACGAGCTGCTGGAAGCCGCCGTGCGCTGGTGCATGGACGAGGAGACCGCGCGGCGCGCGGCCAGGATCGCCGACGCGGGCGACGCGGCGGATGAACTGCGGCGGCTGATCGAGCTCCAGACGCCGTACACCGAGCAGCAGCGGTGGCAGTGGAGCGTCTGGCTCAACCTGTGGGCGGAGGCGGCCCGCTCCACCGCCGTGGGCCGGCTGCACATCGCGTACCACCGGCAGTGGCGTGCCACGGTCGCCGATGTGCTGCGGCGCGGTGTCGGCCAGGGCGTCTTCCGCCCCACCACGGACCCGGACGCCGACGCGCTGCGGCTGACCGCACTGATCGACGGCCTGGCCACCCAGGTGCTCGCCGCCGCACCAGGCGCCGGAACAGGCACGAGTCCCGAGGACATGGGGGCGGCGCTGCTCGCGTACGTGGACGCCACCTTGTCCGTACGCAGAGCCGGGATTACGCCCCCGGCCCGGGGTCGGGCCTGACCGGCTCGGTGATGCCGGCGCGGGCGGCTTCGAGCTGGGCGGCGAAGGCGACGCCCAGGAACAGTGCGATTCCGGTGAGATTCGCCCAGAGCATCAAGGCGACGAAGGCGGTGAGCGGCCCATAGACCGCGCCGAAGGAACCGCTCTTGGCGACGTACAGGGCCAGCAGCC
Organism: Streptomyces flavidovirens DSM 40150; assembly: GCF_000429085.1. Lineage (GTDB taxonomy): Bacteria > Actinomycetota > Actinomycetes > Streptomycetales > Streptomycetaceae > Streptomyces > Streptomyces flavidovirens. Next base: position 118,903 of record NZ_AUBE01000022.1, read on the forward strand.
AGGTCGCCACCACCCACAGCACCAGGTGTACGGCGGATCCGACGGCGAGCCAGGTGTAACCGGGCTGATCACGTCGCGGCGCCCAGCGGAATATGACCGCCGACGCCAGCAGTGCCAGCAGGACACCGACCGGCACCTCCAGCGGGCCCCACACGTCGAGCAGGGACTCCGGCCACCCGAGCGCCTCCACCAGCGACTCCCCCACCGCCTCACCGGCGACCATGACGAGGAAACCCAGCACCATCGGCACCCCGGCCCCCAGGGCCAGCAGCAGACTTCGGCCGTACTTCGCGAGAAACGGCCGGTCCCTCTCGATCCCGTAGATGCGGTTGCTGCCGCGCTCGATCTGCCCCATGGCCGAGGTCAGGTTGAGTACGGCGAAGCCGAGCCCCAGCCACATGGCGACCGCGATCGATGTACTGCCGCCGGCGCTGCGTCTGGTGTCCGCGAGGGCTTCTTCCACCAGCTCGTTGCTGGCACCCGGCACGATGTGCCCAAGTGTCAGCTCGACCACGCGCCCCACACTGTCGGTGTGCACGCTCGCGGCGACGCCCACCAGGGCGATGGCGAACGGCACGATGCCCAGCACCACCTGGAAGGCGAGGGACCGGGCATAGCTGAATCCGTCGGCGTACCGGAAGCGGGAAAAGGCATCGAGGAACAGCTTGCGCCCCCCGTAGTGCCGCAGAGCGGTCAGGGCTTCGTCGCCCGAGAGTTCCTCCCCGATCATGTCCCGAGTCTGGGGGACATGCACCACAGTTCCCATCGGACGCCCACTTTCACTCGAATGTTTGCCGCATCGACTCCGGTCCTGAGAATACGATCCCAGAACGCAAAAAAGCCCCGGCCCCTGGACATAAGTCCAGGGGCCGGGGCATAAAATTTGTTCGGCGGCGTCCTACTCTCCCACAGGGTCCCCCCTGCAGTACCATCGGCGCTGAAAGGCTTAGCTTCCGGGTTCGGAATGTAACCGGGCGTTTCCCTAACGCTATGACCACCGAAACACTATGAAGATATCGAACCGGATAACGGCACAGTTCGTTACTTCAGAACTAACACAGTGGACGCGAGCAACTGAGGACAAGCCCTCGGCCTATTAGTACCAGTCAGCTCCACCCGTTACCGGGCTTCCACATCTGGCCTATCAACCCAGTCGTCTACTGGGAGCCTTAACCCCTCAAAGGGGGTGGGAACACTCATCTCGAAGCAGGCTTCCCGCTTAGATGCT
>NZ_AUBE01000023.1 GCF_000429085.1 Streptomyces flavidovirens DSM 40150
AATGCGGTGGCTTGCGCCTTAGCTGACGATGCCGAGGATGGGCAGTGCCGGGGCGTCGGAGTTGTCGACGATGGCGGACTTCTTCATGTCGTGGCACTGGTTGGTGCGTGCCTCGTCGAGGACCTCGATGGTGATGACGTCGATGTCCTGGATGGTCGGGCAGACATCGTCGATGATCTGGAGGTTCTGCGAGAACGACGGCTCGTCGGTGGCGATCGCCGGGGAGGCGGCGAAGCCGGTGGCGGCAAGCGTGAGCAGAGAGCCGGCGAGCACCTTCTTGGCGTTCATGCGATGAGCCTTTCCTGAAAGGGGGAGGAGATCCAGCGCCGTGGAGGCGCCGATGCAATATCTAACGTCACAATCGCGAGGGAGTTGCGGTTCTGGCGCGGGAATTACCTCGTTTGCCGCTTCTTTCCGCATGCCGCGAGAGGTCATACGAAAGCCAGGCCTCGTGGAAGGCGTCCACGAGACCTGGCGTCTCTCCCGGTATACCGGGGAAGTGTTGCGATTAAGCGCGCCGAGCGCCTTAGCGGACGGTGCCGAGGATGGGCAGTGCCGGGGCGTCGGAGTTGTCGACGATGGCGGACTTCTTCATGTCGTGGCACTGGTTGGCGCGGGCCTCGTCGAGGACCTCGATGGTGATGACGTCGATGTCCTGGATGGTCGGGCAAAGGTCATCGATGATCGTGATGTTCTGCGAGAACGACGCTCCGTCGCCCTTTCCGTGCCCACCCCGATTGTTCGGGTCCTCGTAGGCCATCGCCGGGGAGGCGGCGAAGCCGGTGGCGGCAAGCGTGAGCAGGGAGCCGGCGAGCACCTTCTTGGCGTTCATGCGATGAGCCTTTCATGAAATGGGGGAAGTCCGGCGCCGTTCAGGCACCGGTGGAATAGCTAACGCATTGATCGCGGACTGGTCGCTGCGGGAGGGGTAGATTCACTCCCTTGCCGCATTCCTGGCACTCGTTGAGGGGTATGTGGTGGCGCGAATAGGACTTTCGTAAGATGCTCCCGGCCCCGCGTTTCAGTGGGACGCCTGCGGGAGGATTTGCCGACCCTGGGGTGGTCGATGTGCTGCGCTCGGGCCATGCGCCGCGAGCCGGTGGCCCGGAGGGCCTCGTACGGGCGTGGCGGTCGCGGTAGTCGCAGTGCTGACGGCCGAGGGATGGACGAACCCTCCGCAATGATCTTGCGGAGGGTGTGGATCGCGCCTCTGGTCTGTGAAAGGCGCCCCCGGCAGGACTCGAACCTGCGGCCAAGCGCTTAGAAGGCGTGCGAGATTAAGCGATGTGCTGACCTGCGTTTCCGCTGGCCGCGCCGAACCAATCTAGGGAAAGGCGCTTGGCCTAAATTTCTCGGAACTTTGACGCAGAACCGACGCCCAGACGCGACGCCGCCCCGGCCTCCACTGTAGAGGCCGGGGCGACCGGGATGCTGCGGCTCCGTCATCTGGACGGAATGACGAACCTCGCGCGAGGCCTTCGACCGCAGACCCGTGCCCACCCGTGAGGGCGGACATATGCCGGAGGGGGGTGCCAAGCCGTTCTACCCCAATCCTCCGCGATCAATCAATGTGGGTTTTGCCCTACATACTTTGGATCATGAAGCGGCGAACGTGATCGGGTGCCGCGCTCTGTCCCTCCGCCTGACTGGGTCATCGCCCGTCGCCGAGCCATCGGGGAACAGATCCGAGCAGCCCGGCTATGGGCCAACCTCACGCAAGAGGAAGTGGCGAACAGGACCGGGATGGACCGGGCGACGTACAACCGCATCGAGCAGGGTCACGCTTCGGCGCTGCTCGACTCTCTGATCCTCATCGCCGACGCCATCGGTGTCCCGCTCGCCGACCTCGTACGGCAGTGAAGAGCCCCGGCCGGCCAAGTAGCGGCCAACCGGGGCGACGAGCTAACTCCCGCAGACGCTGCAGGGCCACGCCGTCTGGCTGACGCAGTTGCCCCAGTCGTCGTACACGTAGATCGTCGTTTTGGTGCCAGTGCACCCGTTGTTACCGCAGGGCGTTTGCTGGTCCTCTTGGTGTCCCATACGTGAACCTGACCTTCTGCTCGGAGGTGGGCTCCCATCGCCGTTTGCACTCGGTGCAGTACCAGCGCCATTGGTCGTCGGCGCCGGGCCGTGTAGTCGTGGTGTCTTTCCACAGCAGCGGGTGCGTGGGGCAGTGGGGGCAGTACGGCGGCTGTTGCGCCACGGCAGGCTCCGTTCTCGTAGGTTCGCCAGCGTGTCGCGGCAGCCGGTCGTGCAGGGTGCTGACCCGCGGCTGTCCACCCGTACGAGCGACCAGCGGCGGGGCCCGTCTCGGCCGTCGACCTGTCCAGGGGCGTGGCGGCCGAGACGGGGGCTCAGTGGGGGTGCTGGCCCAGCGCGCGCGGCGCGGGCGGCGCCGAGCGCCGGCCGTGAGGCTCGGGCGCGAAGTCTTCGGGGGTGATGGGCGGCCCGTGCCAGAGGAGGGTGACGCCGTGCTCGTCGCAGTGGGCGCCCGTGTCGTCCTCGTCGGGGAACTCGTGGTCGCCCTTCGGGCACTCGGTCATCGCCGGGCCTCCCGTACTGCCCGCCGCAACTGAGCTCCGGTCTCGCACCCTTCGGGGCACGTCGGGCAGTCCGTGCAGTGGTCGAGGAGTGCCTTGTACGCCGCGTCTCCGCGGTGGCCCTGGCAGGACCGAGGGAACCAGTGAGTGGCGTAGTCGAGGATTCGGATCGGGCGCGGTCCGAGGTCGATGGCCGTGGACGCGGTGAGGGTGATCCCACACCACACGCAGTCCATGCCGCGCTGCTGCCGCTGGGACAGTCCGCGGAAGGGCGGGAGTGGTGCGGGTGCGGTTGCGGTGTCGTTGGACATGCTGGACCCCTGCGGCAACAGTGGGTGATCCCTGCGGAACACCCCGTACATGCATGGTCCACCGGTGGACTAGTCAGGTCAAGGGGTTGCACACGAAAGAGCCCCCCGCCAACGGCAGGGGCTCACAAGAGGGTTGACGGAATATCAGCCGCCCATCGGATACTCCTCCGTCCGCGACCAGCGGCCCGCCGGGCTGATGCCCACCTCGTAGGCCAGCGCGCGCCCTTCAACGTCGTAAGCCACGTGTCGCGCCTCCGCCACGGCGGCCGGGCCCTCCAGCCGCAGCAGCTCCAGCTCCTGCTCCGTGGCCAGGCGGGCAGTCCACCAGTCGCGGCCGGTGTGGGGCCGACGGCCAGTCTGCATCTCCACGTACCGGGTCGTCCCCTCGCGGACACGCTCACGCTGCAACAGCCTGGGCGCTGCTGCGCCGACCTCGGCCGTGAACCAGCTGTACGAGGTAGCCGTGGGCGTCTCGCCCTCGAACGTCACGCGGTGGCGGCAGACCACGTTCGCGCCGGTCTCGATGCCGAGCCCGGTGGCCACGTCCTCCGGCGCCGGGACGATGTCGGCGGACACGATCTCGGCGTACTCCCCAGCGGTGTAGATGTTGCCGGTCGCAACCGAGGTGGCGTACCGCTCTCCTGCGGTACGGGCAAGCGGGGTTCGCTCGCGCACCGTTGAGCCGGTCCCCTGGCGGGTCTCGATGAGTCCTTCCTGGCGGAGAACGTCGAGCGCCTTCACGACAGTGGCGCGCGAGACACCCCACTTCTCGGTCAGTTCGCGCTCGGACGGCAGCGCCTGGCCGGCCGTCAGTTCGCCGCGCACGATCCGGCCTCGGAGGTCGGCGGCGATCTGGTCGTACTTGGGCAGTGCCATTACTTTCCCCTGCTGACTAGTGGACTGGCCCAGTAGTCATGCTGAGGGTCAACGTGCGTAGAGGTCAAGCGTCCCAGGACGCACGAATCGCCCCCTGCCCTCCCCGAGGGGAGAACAGGGGGCGTTGTCGTCAAGAGCGCCGTCGTTCGGCAGGGAGCCCGAGCACGCTCGGGTTCGATGGGGGCGGGTCAGGATCTTCCGGCGGCGGGGCCCCGTCGCGGCGGCAGACCCGTGCGTCCTTGTCGTACTCCGGCGTCTGCCAGCTGTACCCCGTCTCGCAGGACTGGCCTGCCGGTCCTGGGGGTCCCGTGTCGCCGGTGTCGCCCTTCTCCCCGCGCTCGCCCTGCGGTCCCGGCACGGTGGAGTCCGCACCCGGCTGGCCGGCCGGGCCGGTGGGTCCGGGCACGGTCGAGTCGGCGCCCGATCGCCCTGGTTCACCAGAGGGTCCGGGTTCTGTGGAGTCCGAGCCCGGTCGCCCTGGCTTGCCTGGAGCACCGGACGCGCCCGGCGACGGTGTGATCGTCGGCGCGGCCCTACCGTCCTTGCCGTCCCTGCCATCGGTCCCGGCGCGGCCGGGTACTCCGGACGGTCCGACGTCGCCGCGCGAGCCTGGTTCCCCAGCAACTGGCGTGCCACCCATCTGCTGCACCTGGCGGGCCAGCGCATCTCTGGCCTCGTTTGCTTCGCGCAGGTCGACGGCCAGATCCTGCACGGTGAAAAGGGCCGCGCCAGCGAGGATCGCGCCGCCGACTGCAAGAACGTCCCTGCTGCGTGACCGGCTTTCGTCCGGCGCCTTGTGCCGCCTCACGCTTTCGCCCCCGTCACGATTGCTGTCAGGTACGGAAGCAGGACCGCGACGACGGTGATGACCACGCCGATCATCCACCGGCGGGTAGCGAGGATGCGTTCGGCGTCCTTCTCCCGCTGCGTCTCCAAGGCGGCGACGCGTTCGGCAATCGTGGTCTTCTCGATGTTGTAGACCTCGACCTGGACGACCTTGTCAAGGCGTGAGTTGAGCTGTCCCAGGTCCTCGCGCATGTCCTCGCGCAGGGATTGGATGAGCCGCCCAAGCTCCCCGTTCGACATCGACGGCTCATCAGCCACGTGCTACTCCGATCAGATGGAGGTCGGCCCGCGCGGGGTCGTCGGGGCGGCCACGGTCTCCGTGATGCCGGGGCCCACCGTGCCGCCGCTGGTGACGATCGCCGTCAGCAGCGCCAGCACGGCGGCGAGCCCGCCAACCGACAGCGCGGCGACCCACTCGACGTCGAGCAGCCCGAGCCCGTCGGCGCTGATGACGCCGAGTACGGCCTGCGCGAAGGTGCGCACCATGCGCTCGGCGGTCGCCTTCCAGAATGCTGCTGTGGTCATGCGTTCCTCTTCTCCAGCGCGGTAACGCGCTTCTCCAGAGCGGTGATTCGCTCGGCTGTTGTGGGGGGTTTCGGTGCGGGGGCCGGCGCCGGTGGCTTGGGCGCGGTCGGCGACCAGCTCGCCGGGTGCTTCAGCCGCTCGGCGACCCGGCGGCGGATGTCAGCCATGCCGACCCCCGGCCCGCGCGGGTCGATCTTTCCCGGCTGCCACTCGGAGTGTCCGATGACGGAGGTGTCGCCGCCCTTGCCCCAGCCGTGCGCGCGGAGCAGGGCGGCGGACGCGCGCACCGCTGCCTCTACCTGTACGGCGGGCCACGGGTCTTTGCCGTCGCCGAGGTTCTCGCACTCGAAGCCGTAGAAGTGCTGGTTGCCGTCGGTGTTCGCCTCGTTGTCCGGCGGGAGTGCGGTCTCTGCGATGACGGCACGCAGTACGTCGTCGTCACCGAGCCCGGCGTGGTTGGTCCGGCCGTGGCCGACGAGGTGCACGGTCCCGTCCTTGGCGATGACGCCGTGGCACAGCGGTCCGGGCAGGGCACTGTGCCCCTTCCGGCACAGGGCGACCGTGTCAGCGGTCCCCTTGCTCACGGTGTGGTGGATCATCACCCCGTGGACGGGGCCCCACGCGCCCTTGTGGTTGCGGTTGTGCGTGCGCCAGTTGCCTTCCTCCTGCACCTTGACGCCCTCGGCGCGCAGAGCGGAGAGCAGACGATCAGCGGACAACGGTGCGGCCATGAGATCTCCAGACATGACGAAAGCCCCGGCCATGGGCTCGGGGCTCGGCGGGGCGAACGGTCAGACGGTGGGCGTGACCGCCTCGCTGTACGAGTACGTACGCGACGCGCCAGACAGACGGAAATGCTCTGACCTCGCTATGAGGTCCACGAACTGCTGGACGATCGCCCCCATTTCGGGCGCGTTTGGGTTGTCGGTCGTCGCAGTGATTGCGAGCTGGACTGGGTATTCGCCGATCGTTGTGACGCTGCGCGCGTCGATCGTCCACTGGCTGCTGGTCGGACCCTGCGGGGCACCGAGGGGCATGCGGTATCTCCTATTCGACGATGAAGCTGACGTGCATCCGTAGATTTCTGCCAGTCGCGATGTCCCCGGTCGACGTCCTCAGAGTGCAGAGGCCGTCGGTGCCGATAACGAACCCGCCGGTGGCGGTGCCGTCATCCCAGTCGCCGTTGATCGTGCCGTGCGTCGGCCGCCAGCCAGCGGGCGCGGTGCAGGCAGCCGTGTCCGGGAGATTTCCTGAGGTCAGCGCGATGGCGGCGCCTGTGCGCTGGACGTACATGTCCAACACGATCACGTTGCCCGACCTCGCGCCCCGGAAGTCGTTCACGCTGAATCCACTGGCCGCGACCAGCCCTGTGGTGGTGATGGTCGGGGTGTCAGTGAGCAGCCGTGCTGCGGTGATCCGCATACCGGCAAGCCACGCGGTCATGCAGGCCTCCTACAGGGCGACGATGGTGGGTTGAGCAAGCCGGACATCCGTACCGGCCGGATGGGCCTTGGCGATCCCGTTGACGCTGCGGGTGACGGTGAACCGCTGTGGGTTGACGACCTGGAAGCTGTCGAAGCGCGCTTGCGGGTTGACGTTGGTGTTCTCCGCAAACGCAGACGCGGTGACGCCGACGGCCCCGGACGCGATGGTGTTCGTGGTCACCGTGCCCTCGTGGTGCCACACCGTCGGCTCCTCCGTGCCTACCGGCCACACCCGCATCTGAACCCGGTGCCCAGTGAGCAAGACTCGAACTTCGAACTCAGTTCCAGCCGCGTACGTGTACGACAGAGTCGTGGTGCCGCCCACCTGCGTCGTACCCCGCGTGACAGAGGCGTACATCGCACCGGACGTCCCGAAATGCAGCCGCGCACGGTAGTAATCCGAGCCGTTGACGTAGCGCAGCAGCACCGCCGGCAGCATCGAAGACCCGGTCGAGACCTGGCCGGCCGACATGCGGCACCGCACCTCACAGTCCGCGATGTCTCCGACCGTCATCTGGAACCTGATGGTGGGCACCGGCGCGCTGAGGGTGAGGACGCCGCGGGCCCCGTCGACCGAGCGGTCCGCGGCTACTGCGCCGACCTCCGTCCACAGGTGGCCCGAACTGCTGGTGCCCCATGTGTTGGACAGGGTCCGGGTGAAGGTGTCGGTGCGGTTGGTCACGGTCACGGCGGTGACCACCTCACCGCCCACCCGCAGATCCATCGGGAAGTCGCTTGCCGTCGTCGTCCACACCGGGCCCACATCGGAATGGACCTCCAGCGCAGTCGCCGATGCGGTCGCCGCCGTGCTGAGCGTGGAGCCGTCCGTGTCCGCCCGGCCAAGGACCGCATCATCGACCACGCCGATGTTCCACGGTCCGGCCGGTGAGCAGAACAGGGTGAGGTCCCAGGTGAGGGGCCCGATGTTCTCCTGGTAGCCCTGGACCATCAGGTCCAGCGGTCCGGGCGGCAGGAACGGGGGCAGGTCGGTGATGCGGATGATGTCGCCGACGTCCAACTTCAGCACCTGGGGGATCAGCGCCGGGTACTTGTGGAGGAAGAGCCGTACGGACGGGTACCGGGCCTCGTCCCACGTGCCCAGGTGCGCACGCCACCCGGCGATCTGGACGGGCTGGTCGTCGGTGTGCAGGGAGACGCTGACTGACTCGTCGTAGATGCCGACGCCGGCCGGGGGCTGCTGCACGGACAGAGGGCCGTCCTCGATGACGACGCGCCCCGAGCTGCCGCCCTCCCGGTGCACGGTGACGTCGTTGCGGATCGCCCGGTCGTCGTCGACCGGCTCCAGGGGCGGCGCCAGTTGCCCGTACGGCACGGTCAGCACAGGCCGTTGGTTGTAGAGAGACGATCGGTCCCGGTACACCAGGCCAGTGGATTCCCGGTCCTCATACAGGAAGCCCATGTCGGACTCCGCGCACTCCTCCAGCAGCGTCAGCAGCGCGTTGGGGCGCTGTGGGCCCATCAGCTCGGAGTTGACCGTCGGATCGCCGTCGTACAAGGCGAGCGGCAGCCTCTCCTCGGCTGCCAGGCGCCTCAGCCGGTTGACCGCCGATTCACCGGAGAAACCGCTGTCGGCGCTCTCGTAGGTGGTGACGCCAGCGGCAGGAGGGGTGATCGTGCCGCTCACGCCGTTCCACACGGCGACGTGCCCGACCGCCATTCCGTCCAGGGCACTGCCCCATGAGGCGGTCACGTCGGTGGCCCTGCCCGGCGATCCGGAGTAGACGGTGCGCGCGTACCAGTAGGTGTTGGCTACGACATCGCGCCACGCGGCCGCTACGTACGTCTGCCCGTCAGCGTCTGCGGTGAAAATCTGGAGCCTGTTCCAGACGCCCGCGAAGTCGGCCAAGGCGCGGGGGTCCGTGTACTCGGCGTAAGCGACAAGCGCATCGTCGGGGTCGCGGATCTCCACCCGTACGGCCGCCGTGCTGACCAGGACCACGGCCGATGCCATGCCGAAAAGGCCCGTCCCGGCGACCTGCACCCGCATGACCTGCTGCATCGTGGGCGGCAGCGTCGGCAAGTTGTAGACCGCCTCGACATGCCACCCTTGCGTGTTCGTGCGGGGCACTCGACCGGCGATGCTCGCGGGCCCCTTGATCGTGGGCAGGGCCGATGACCCGTAGAGGCTGTCATCAGCGCCGAAGCTGAGGCCTTTCACCTTGAGGGGTGCAACCTTGGCGATGGGTGAGTACGCGTGTGTGGCGTCGCGGTCCTCCTCCATCGGCCAGTACGCGTTGGGGCTCCCGGACGGGATGCGGCGCCGGAGCGTCGAATCCAGGGCCTTCGTGCCCTGGCCCATGCGGCGCAGGGTCCCGGCCGCCTGCAAGGAGGCCCGTACGTCGTTCCCGGAAGCGTGCCAGCTCGGCGGCCACTCGGGGATGGCCTGGAGGAATCGGTACCACCGGTCAGCGATCGTCGCGTTCCCCGCGACGGTCCAGGTACGGCCGGCGCTGTCCACGAAGCTCCCGGCGCCAGCGGCCTGTGTGGTGAAGTTCGGGTTGGCGACGACCGTACCGCCGATGCCGTTACGGATCTGTGCAGCTGCGATCTGGCCCACAGGAGCCAGGTACGTCAGGCTTTGGATCTGCCCCACGTCCAGCGGTGCGGTGCTGGCGAACACCGACGTGACACCTGCGGTGACGGTGGGGGTGCCGAGCTGTACCCAGGTCCCGTTGATGGTGTCGGAGGTGTAGAAGGTGACGGTGTGCCCGGTCGAACCGTTGTCGACGTCGAGGGTCACGCGCAGGGCGAGTCGCCGCGACAGTGGGATGGGCAGCGTGGTGGAGGAGCGTTCCAGAACGTCGGTGCCGGTCGTGGACCAGGCGAGGTAGGCGAACCCGTTCTGGATCACCAGTCGGTAGGAGCGCTGGTTGCTGGCGGTGTCGTACTTGCCGATCAGACACGTCGCCGTGGTCGTCCCCCAGTCGTCGAGGCGTGCCTCCACCCGGATGTCGAGGTCTCCCGTGATGTCGAGCGAGGCGTGATCGGGCGTGGACGCACGGTCCCCCGAGCTGTCCGCGATGCGCAGGTACGACGGGCCCGCCACGCTCATCCTGGCCGGTGTGTTCCGGCCGAGGAGCCCGAAGTTCGGGCTGTTGGGGTTGCGGTTGGAGTACTTGCCGCCGGGGCTCGCCACTGTGAAGCTGGCCGCCCCTGGGTCCACACGCACAGCGCCCTCCCGGCGCCCCCGCGCATGCGTGATCTCAGTGCCCGCGGCCCGCACATCAGCGGTGACGTCCACCCACTGGCCGCCGATCTGGAACTCCATACGCGCGCCCGGCACCGGCATGGTCTACCTCCTCACTGTCCGAATGCGGTTTGCACGCTGCCGCGCCCGTCGGTCTGCACGATCTTGCGGATGAACCGCTTGACCTCTTCCGGCCCGGCCAGCTCGATACGGACCGTCGTCACCCCACCCACGGGCGCCGCTCCTGCCCGGCCGCTCGTCATTCCCGGCAACGCCTGGGGCATTCCCGCCAACTGACCGCCAGGCATCCGGAAGGGCGGCGCGGACAGGCCCGCGAATGCCTGCTCCGCGGCCCCCATCAGGGTGGTGGCTGCCGCGCCCACGGCGCCCGTACGACTGGCCAGGCCAGCCGCCACCGCCTCACCCATGGACTGCCCCGAGTACAGCGTCCAGCCCTTCCCGGCAAAGGGGCCTTCCTTCGCGGGGCTGAAGGGGAAGTAGTCCCGCGCCGCAGACATCAGGCTGCTTGCCGCATTGCGGACAGAGGAAAGCATCGACCTCAGTCCGTCGATGAATCCCTGCACCAGCGATCGGCCAGAGTTGTAGAGAGTCGAGCCAAGGTTCCCCAGGGCGGACCGGATCGCGCCGGGGAGCTCACCGATCTTCTGCCCGGCACGCTGCCGCAATTCGCTCATCTTCGCCACGAAATCGTTACGCATTTCCGCACCCTTGACGGAAATATCGCGACGCATCTGTCCCAGCTTCTCCAAGGCCTTGGCCTTAATCTGCGTCCAGATCTCGCCGAGCTTCTGCCGGAGGTTATCGCCCAGTTCCCTCATCCGTCGTGCCGCTTCACCAAAGTCACCGCGCATAACGGAGGCAAGGATTTTGATGGCCGGGATGACGACAGTGTTCAGGAGAATCGCGATGCCCTGAAGGGCGCCGGACAGGCCACCCGCCAAGAACGCCGCGACCTCCGCGACGACCGGCAGCACATCTCCGGCACACATCGTGGTGAATTTGAAGAGCATCAGAAGCACAGGTGCCAGCGCGACGACCAGGTCAGCAAAGGCCGTTGACAGTTCGACGAGGCTGGGGGTCAGCTCGACGAGGATTTCCGTCAGGAGGGGGAACAAATCCTGGGCCAGCTGAACGAACGGCACCGTGAGCGCCTCGACGAGGGGTGTCAGGGCCGCCAAAATCGGTGTGAGGACAGCACCCAAAGTTTCGGCGAGTTGCCGCACGAACGGTGCCGCCGCCTCGAAGATCTGGCGTAGCGCCTCGAAGAGCGGGATCAGCGCGGGCAGGAGAGCGGCGACCAGCTCACCCCCGACCGTGAGCAGCGGCGCCACAGCTCGGATCAGTGACCCGAACGCCTTCGCCAGGGAGACCAGGACCGGGCCGAGCGCGTCGATCACTGGTTTCAGGCCCGCGCCGAGGGCCTTAACGGCCTCCTGAATGGGCGGTCCCAGCGCCTCGAAGACGGGCCCAATGATTTTGAGCATGTCGACGAGGAGCGGGGCAACGGTCGTCGCGACGACCGCCATGGTCTTGAAGATGGCCTTGAGGCCGCCCTGGATCTCCGGGGAGGCGAACGCGTCGGCGAGTGCCCCGGTGATCTCCTTCAGTACGCCGATGAACCCGCCGCCGGAAGCCTGAGCCGCGCTGAAGATCGAACCGATGACCTGGAAGACGTTCCCTGCGATTTCCGCGAGGTCGCCGATGACTGTGATGGCCTTCTCGATGGACTTTTCCATCGCGCCGGACTCGAACGACTGGGTGAACTGCTTTGAGAAGCGGTCGAATGCCTTCCCGGCGGCCTTCGTGAGCCGGTCGAAAGACGGCGCCGCCGCAGCTGCCACCTGCGTCAGTCCGGTGACCAACTGGCCCGGAACGCGAGAGAGGTTTTTCAGCCCGGCCGTTGCCCCGCCGATAGCCTTGCCCAGGGTGCCGTTCTTGGACAGGGTGATCGCTGCGGCACCAACACCCTTTCCCATCGAGTTAAGGGCGCCACCAGCCTCCAGCAGTCCCTTACGGACAACCGGCAGCGTCGACTTGCCCATATCGCGCAGGGTCTTGTCGAAGCCTGAAAAGAGCTTGTCCTGGACATCCTGTTGGAGCTTTTTGAATGCCGGGGCGAGCGTCTTTACTTCGCGGGCGAATGACCTGGCATTCGGGGAGAGTTTGGCGATGGCCTGCTCGAACTCGGCAGCCTTCGAGGGGTCCAGAGCCGCCGACACGGCGTCTTCGACGCCGACCATGCCGAGCTTCAGCGCCGTGGTCGCCAACTTGACCGCGAGCAGCCCCGTGACCGCCACACCGGCCGCCGGCGCGACCTGCGCCAGCGTCGCCCCCAGCCCAGCGACCAGTGGCACTGCGGCACCGACTTGCGCCGCGATGGTGCCGATCGACATCGCTACGCCACCGAGCCCGCCGGCCGCACCGACCAGCCGACCGAGGCCGAGCTGGAAGCCGCCCGCGCCCTGCTCGGCCCGGCCGAATCCAGCTGCGGCCTGCTCGCCGAGGCTGACGAACCGGCCGTTGATGTCCCGCAGGCGCCCGTTGACGTCCCGCTGGAAGCCCCGCATCCGGTCTTCGGCGCCAGCCAGCCCCTGCCGCATCCCGGTGTCGTCTGCGCGGATGTGGCCGACGAGATCACCGATGGTCAGGGACATGGCGCTGCCCTCCTACGTGGGTCAGGAGCGCAAGGCGCGCCGGATCTGCTCGGGGTCGTCGACGATGTGGAGCTCGTCGCCCGCTGCCCGCCGGAAGGCGGCTTCGGCGGTGAGGCCGGTGAGGAGGTCGTAGAACTCGGTGCGACCTATGCGCGCGAGCTCTTCCGTGCCGATGCCGTACTCGCGGCGGAAGTCCGCGCGGACCGCCCACCAGTGCTCGCGGACGGCTTTCTGCGTGCGGCTCGGTTCTGGCCGCTCGGTGCTTTTCCCTCGCCCTGCGCGCTCATGACCGCCTCGTACGCCTCGGCGAACGTCAGCGGTTTCCCAGAGGCGTGGGCCATGCCCCAGGCGAGGACGGTCTGAAGCTCAGTGAGTCCCATTCCGGCGTCGCGCCACGCGTCGAGGTGGTCGGCGCCGAAGAGCATGCCGAGCAGCTCGCGGATGTCCTGTTCTGCGGAGGACTCGCGGAGTTCGCTGATCCGCATCTCCATCGCCAGCGGCACGTCCGTCGGGATGGTGACGGTGACGCCGCGGATCGTCTCTGTCTTGCCGCCGGAGACGGTCGCCCAGAAGGCGTCGAAGGACCCTGCGGCGGGGGTCTTGCGGGCGGTCATGCCTTGGCCGCCGTGGTGTTCGGGCCGGACCGGGTGAACACGGCGGACCAGGTGACCTTGCCGTTATTGCCCTCGCCCTGGTCGCCGAGGTTCACGTGGGCCTTGGCCCACACTTCCCAGGTGGTGTCGTCCTTGTGGGCGAAGCGGAAGCCGGACAGGGACTCTTCGCCGAGGCGCTCGGAGAGACCTTCGACGAGCTTCTGTCCGGGGTCCAGGGCACCGGTGACGGAGTCGCGCAGCCGGAACCCTTCGAGGGTCATGGTCTTGGCGATCTGCATCTTCTGGCTCTCGGCCTGCCCTGCGGAGCCGAACGTGGTGGTGTCGGCAACCTCCTCCTCGTGGGTCTTGGAGAAGGTGTTGATGCCTGTCGGGGCGATCGCGACCCAGGTTCCGGGCGCGGCGTAGTCCTCGATCTGGAACACCACGTCGCGGGCGTTGTACTTGATCACTGCCATGTCTGCCTCCGGGCATGACGAAGGCCCACAACCGGGGCGGTTGTGGGCCTGAGAAAGAGGGGGTGGGTCAGACGCGGTGCGTCGTGATGTTGCGGATCTCCATGCGGAAGTTGCAGACGTGCTCGTGCCGCCCCACCGAGTCCACGCCCATCGACGCGGGCGCGGCCTGGAGCGCGACGGACAGGATCAGCTGAGTGCCGTCCGGCAGGACGACCGGCCCGAGGCCGTGGAGCTCGTCGCGGATCGCCGCGCACCGCTGGCGGCTGATCTTTGGGTTCTTGGTGCCCCGCACACGGAGCTGGACGTTGGGTTCGTCGTAGCCCAGCAGGGAATCGGACTCGCCGCCGCCGTAGATGGTGAAGACAATCACGGTGTCCGGGCTGCTGGGCATCGACTCGATGAACGTGTCACCCGACGCCGCGGTCTCGTCGTAGGTGAGCAGCCCCCGCACCTCGCAGTGCCGGGCGAGCCCATCGAGGAAGTCAGCCACGCAGCCACCTCCGCAGCCCCACGGCCATCAGATCGAGCACGACATCGCGCTCCGAGTTCATGGGAATTTCGAGGTACTTCGCGCTGCGCCCTGGCAGGTGCCGCCACGTCAGCTCCTCGTGCTGGCGGACCGCGTAGACCGTGTCGAACGTGACCGCCCCGTTCAGGCCGTCCCTGGTCACCCGCCCCGAGCGCTCCAGCGTCCCCTCGTCGAGCGGCACGATCCGCCGAGCTTCCCCCAGGACGTGCTCCAGCCCGCGTTGCAGGCCTTCCCCCGCCAGGCGCCGGCCGCGGGAAGTCCACTGCCGCTGACCGTCAAAGCGGAACGTCGTGTACTGCCCCATGACCGCCTCCTCTCAAATGAGTTGGACTTCGAGGTGGTCGGGTGTCGGCAGGCTGCCGCCGTCGCGCTTGAGCGCGGTGATGACGGTGGTCTGCCGCCCGCCGGGCAGGGTCACGCGGGACTCTGCTGGGCAGACCGTCTCCAACGGGGCGTACAGCGTGGACGACGACGTGGCCTCCTCTCCTGCCTTGTTGCGGACGGTCTTGGTCTGCTCGTCGAGGAAGCACCGCACCGACACAGGAGCGGCGTACAGGGGCTCGTATGCCGAATCCCCCAGGTACGCCTCCACCGTGACCGTGTGCACCAGCAGGAAGGCAGGCAGGCTCATGTGCACACCGCCCCGAGCTGGAACAGGTCCGCGGTCAAGTCCGGGGACTGGAGTGCGTCCCATACCTCCGGCGCGATCTGCCGGCCGGGGGCATCGTCGCCGGACACGGCGGTGACCGACCGGGACAACTTGACCGAGCCGATCTCCACCGTGCCCCACCCGACCGCGGCCGCCCCCGAGGTGTCGCCGACATCCACGCCCCACTTCACCTGCGCGCACACCGCATCCCGGAACGCCTCGATCACCAGGGCGTTGGACGGCAGCCCGGTCGCTTCGACGACCTCGTACCAGCACAGCCGCAAGACCTTGCTGTCGAGGAACTTGGACGCCTTCGCGAGCCGCGCATCGATGTCCGCGGGCGGCGGCGCCCCGGTGTACGTCGCGTACTGCGCGGACGTTGCGTAGATCCGGGCTGCCACGGCACCTCCTACGCGCTCGCGCCGACGATGACGATGTCGTACGTGACCGGCGTGCCCGCGCCGGAGTTGGCGACCTTGAGCAGGTCCCCGGTGCCGGCGGTGACCGCGTACGCCGTGGCGTCCGCCGCTCCTGCCATCAGGCCCATGCTGGCGCCCGGCCGCAGCGTCAGCGTGCCTGCCGCGCCGAGCAGCGCCGCCCACGGGTTCGTCGCCGCCGCGCCGATGACGACGTTGTTCGTGTTGGTGATGTCGGCCGCGATGAACAAGCCCTTCACCTTGACGAACGTCAGAGCGGCGCCGAAGGCGTCGAGCAGGACGCCGGCCAGGTCCAGATCCTCGGTACCGCTGGCCGCCAGGGTGCGCCGGTCGTGGAAGGCCCGGTCTGCCTTCCCTGCGGCGGTGCCGTCCTCCAGGTGCACGCCCCGACGGAAGGCCAGCTCGTCCGCTGCGGTGGTCAGGTCCAGGACCTTGGTCTGGCGGACACTCGCCGTGATGCCGAGATCCGTGACAACGGCCATTACTCAGCGACCTTCCCGGCGTTGTAGCGGTCGGCGAGCTCGTCGCGGGTCGCCCGGTCGGCGTCCTCCTCAGACATGCCCTGACCGATCGCGTACGCCTTCCAGTCCGCCTTGCTGGCCTTGCGCGTCGGCGGGTTGTCCTGCGGCTCCACCTCGGTCACCGGCACCAGGCCGTCACCGCTGGGGTCGGCGACGACCGGGGGCGCGCCGATACCCGGTGCGACGACCTCGGGGCCGTGTGGGTTCGCTGCGCCCGCGTTTGACGGCGGGACGTCACCCGGACGCGGGTCGACCGCAGCGTCCCGCAGCGGCGATGTGTCGCCCACGTGGCGCACGAACCGCGGGTCGGCCACCGGCGTGACACGGGCGGCGGGCGGCGGGTCGGTCATGGTCTGGCCGTCAACCGTGTACCCGGCGCCCTGGCAGTACGAGATGACGGCGAGGCTGTCGGTCTCCGCCACGCCGTCCTGGAAGTGGATGCCGCCGGGGCCGGGACCGGTGTAGGTCTTGTCCGGCGATTCGATGCGTGCCATGTCAGTGCCCCTCTCAGGCGGACTTGATGTTGCGGAAAACCCCGGCGGCCTTGGTGGCCTTCAGGACGACCGCGAGCGGCCCCATTTCGACCTCGCCGGTCTTGACCGCGCCGGCGCGGTTGAAGTCGGGCAGCCACGTCTCGACGAGGTCGCCGACGATCGACGCCCCGTGGAATCCGTCCATGCCGTAGCGGACGGCGTACAGGTCACCAAGGTTGGAGATGGAACCACCGGCGCCGCCGCCGTCGGTGTCGCGGGAGACGAGGCCGATCACGTCGTTGTTGGACCCGGCCTTCGACTTCAGGTCGACGAGGTCGATCCCGTTGTAACGGGTGATCGGACGGCCGAAAGCGTCCTCACTCTTCTCGTACTGGTCGCTCCAGACAGCGAGGGTCTTGAAGTAGGCGAGGGTCTTGCGGTTCCCGTAGATCACGTCTGGGATTTCGTCGAGGGTGGCGAGCCACGAGTCGACGTGCCGAAGCTGGGTGAGCGCCGCGGCCTTGTCGGCGACGGTCGTCCAGTCGACGTATCCGGCGGCGACGCCGTTGTTGAGCGGCAGGTACTCGGTCGCGGTGCCCGTCAAGATCTTCGACAGGCCGTCGAAGCCGTTCGCGTCGACAGCCGTGTCCCCGTTGATCACGACATCGGCGAACTTCGCCCGCGCCGCCTTGATCTTCTGGGACATGTTCAGCGCGACCGCACCCGACGCCGCAGCGCCGAGCCGGGCGACCACACGGTCCACCTGGAAGCTACCGCCGAGGGGCTTAAGGTCCACGGTGTACCGCTGCGTGGTGACCTCGGTCGGGGTGTACTCACTGTTGATCGCACGGAAGTCCGCCGACACCTGCGTGATCAGGCGCCGGTATCCGTACGTGAGGGTGTCGCCGCCGGTCGGGGACACGACGTCGTCGAAGGTCATCCGGTTGAGGATGTCCGAGCTCTTCTGGAACTCGTCGATGACGTTGACGTCCACGTCGTCCTGCGCGTTGAGCTTCGCCTCCGCAAGGGTGACGGGCATGAGGTGCTCCTAGGGTTTCAGCCGCCCATCTGGGCGGCGATGGCGTCGTGCAGTGAGGTGGGGCGGTTCTTGGTGCCGGGCCCGCCGGCGAAGTCGCCCCCGCCCCGCCGTCCGAGCGCCTGGCCCGTGCGGAGCTGCTGGTTGTTGTCGACGGCGGCCTTGATCGCGTCGTCGAGCTTGGTGGCGAAGTCCGCTGCTGAGGGGTCCAGCCCCTTGACGGACTCCAGGAAGCTGCGGGAGTCGAGCAGGGCTGCCGGGTTAGCGTCGTGCTTCCCGGCGGCCTTGTAGGCGGCCAGCTCGATGGACAGGGCCCGGTTTGTGCCCTCCAGCTCACCGATGCGGCCGGTCTGGGTCGTGATGGTCCGGGTGAGCTCGGCAGGGTCGGCAGGCTTGTCGTCCTTGACGAGTCCGAGGGCCTTCCCGATCTCCTGCGCCAGCTCCTGACGCGCTTCGTTCGCCGCGTTCTGCTTGGCGGTCGTGCGCGCCTTGCCGGCCTCCGAGCGTGCGTCGGTGAGGGCCTTCTGAGCCCAGGGCGGCAGGGACTTGATGTCCTCGCTGCCGTCGTTGCCCTTGCCCTCTCCGGACGCTGATCCGGACTGTCCGGACTGCTGTCCGCCCTGGCCAGAGCTCTGCCCCCCGGACCCGGCACCTGCCTGTCCGGAGCCTCCGGACTCACCGGATCCGGACTGTCCGCCGGATCCGGACTCGCCTGCGCCCTCGCCGCTGCCACCCGCGATGGCGTAGATCGGCGATCCGCTGCGGCGCCAGCCCAGGATCGTCCCAGCGGCGTGCGAGGCGAGCGGGTGTCGGAAAGGGGTGGTGTGCATGTGCCCTCCAGGGGCGCATCGGGCCCGCGCCAGGCGGGCGAGAGGCATGGCTCCGACGTACTGTCGGCTCATGGCAATTTCAGTCGTTCTTACGTCGCAGTCCTGGAAGGTCGGGGCTGAGCAGTCCCCGTCTTTCCCGGAGGACCATCGCGGAGTCGTTGCTGGCGGCGTGCTGGCCGTCCAAAATGCCGAAGGTGCCATCGTCGTCATGTACGGCGCGGGGGCCTGGGCTGAGGCCAGAGGGGACGTGAGGTTCAGAGCGGGCTAGCGCGCTGCACCGATCTGCTCGCGGGCAGGCTTGCGGCGTAGGTGCGGGTGGGCGGCGACGTGCTTGCGCTGCTCCGCCTGCCACGCACGGACCTTCGCGTTCGCACGCGCGCGGGTCTGCTCGTCCATGGCGACCGCCGTCCGCCTTTTCCAGGCGCGGATGTGCCTCTCAATCTCCCGCTGCCGCTGCGTGTCCTCGTACGTCGTGCCGGGCGTCGCGTGGTGCGGTGGCCGGCTCGTCACACCAGGCAGATACGCGGCCAAGCTGTGACGGCAGTTCGGATGAAACAGGCCGGCCGCGCGCGCCTCGGTGAGGCTTCCGGCGACGTGAACAGCGACCGTGCGGGTGCGGGCGAGAAGCCGTGTCGACTGGATCGTGTGCTCGGCGCGGATCGTGTGCGGTCCGGACTGCCGCCCCAGGGTGAGGACTTCCCCCTCCCACTGGCGACACAAGGGGCACTCCAGCGGCGCATCGGAGACGATGACCAGTCCCACTCGGATCTCCGCGAGGGCGTCGATGTGTCCCTCGATCGCGGCGCGCGCGGTGACGGAGCGGACGGCCATCTCCGCGTAGCTGGCCAGCTCCCAGGAGCGGCCGGCGGAGTCGACGAAGCCAGTGACGCCGCGCTGGGCGAACTGGTCAAGGGCCCGCTGCGACGCCTGGCGTCGAGTGAGGCCGCCCAGGAGTACGGAGGCGGAAGAACGGGAAACAACTGACCGGTAGGTGTCCAGCACGGCGCGCGTGATTCGTACGTACAGCGGGCGAGTGTCCTCGGCGTACGACGCGGCCAGCCGGTCAACGGCAGGCGCTCCAGGGAGCACCCGGCGGGCTTGTAGTTCCCGGCCGATGTCCAGCGCGCCCAGCTCGGCGACGGCCGCTTGCCGGCCCCGCCCGTATGCCTGGGCGAGCGCGACCGCTACGGCTCCGTTCGCGTCGGTCTGGAGCGCGGTGGCGATCTCCTCCACGGCGGCCCGAAGGTCCCCGATGCTGCGGAGCTTGATCTCCGCCCACAACGGGGAGTCGATGCCCTGCTCCAGCGCGGCCCGAAGCTTGTCCAGGAGCGCCAGCTCGGCATCCTCGTACAGCACGGTGACCGCGGCTGCGAGATCCTCAGCGAGCGCCGGGGAGACTGGCATCCTTCGCCTCCTCTCCACCCTGGCCGAACCCCGGTGCTCCGGGGCCCTCGGCGCCGGTCATCATCGGATCGGCGACCAGCTGCCCGGTCTCCTTCAAGATCCGGTCGGTCTCCTCGCGGACGGCCGTGTCGTCCAGGTCGGGATTGCGTAGCCGCACTTTTGCTTCGGTGCTGATGGCCTGCGCGCGGGCGAGTAGCTCGATGGTCTCGGCGAGCGCCTTCGGGTCCTCGCTGACGGAGTCGCCGAACTCGATGCGCGGCCGCGACGGCGTGACGCTGCTGAATCCCAGTCGCTTGTCGAGCTGGAGGACTGCGAACGCGAGGTCGCCGAGGGGCGGCTTCTGGTATCCGGCCTTCTGATCACGGGTGATCATGCTCTTGCGCTCGCGGGCGACAACTTCCGTCGCTGTGACGGCCGTCGAGTCGCCAAGCCCAAAGGATTGTGCCGAGTAGCCAGCCGCCTGGACGGCTTGCCGCGTCAGGGCATTCCAGGTCTGCTCATGCTCCTGCACTCGGATCGCGAACTGGTTGAGCGTCAGGCCTTCGCCGGACGTCGGGGAGGCGTTGATGCCGGTCCAGACCTCTCGGTCGTCGTCGAAGAACGCACCCTCGCCCGGCCCGAGGTTGGTGAGCATTCCGTTGGGCGCGATGATGCGGGACTTGGCGAGCTTGATGTCCCGCATCCACGACGTGTAAGTCTCGTCGAGGCTCATGAACAGGTCCCGGACGCCGTCCGACTGCCAGTCGCTGCGCCCGAGCATCGAGCCGCGGTACTTCCGGTTGGGCCGAATGTTGGGCACGTAGACGGCGGTCAGGCCCTTGATGCCGGTGCTGATGGTGTCGCCGGGGCCGTCCGCGTCAAGGGATTCGGCGATCGGCTCCAGGGACGTGTCTTCGGACAGCGGTACCCGGTGCCCGAGGTTCGACTGCGTGCCCTGGTAGAGAGCATGCAGGATTTTGCCGGGTTCGTGGCGCTCCAGGTGCCGCAGGACGATCGCCCCGTCGTTTTGCACCTCGCGCCACATGGTGACGCCGGTCAGGATGCCGTATGAGAAGTCCGGCAGGGCGCCGTCGGCGTGCGCGGCGGTGATCAGGGGCCGGTCTGCCAGGTCCAGGTTCCAGGTGGCTCGCAGAACCCCACCGCCAAGAGCGGAAGTTACCTCGGCGCTCTCTCGCAGGACGTTGTTCAGCCCGCCCTCGTCGGTGATCTTGTCCCATCGCTCCTGCGTGGCGTCGTCCTCGAACGTGAACGTCGGCGGCTCGGAGTACAGCAGGGAGGCGGAGGTGGCGGCGATGTCCTCAGCGAGCGGGACATGCAGGCGACCGTCCTTCTTCCCGAACGGCTTGGGGCGCTCCCAGAACCGCCAGGGCCGGCCGTTCTCGTCGCGCCGGTTGTCGGGGGTGCCGTACGCCTTTGCGAGCTTCTTCCGGTCGCCGCTGTACCAGGCGTCTTCGATGCGCATGTCGGCGAGCTGCTCGGCGTACTGCTTCGGCGGCCACGGGACGTTGTTCTCAGGCAGGGGCATCGGGCGTGTCCTCCTGCATCCTGGCGTCCATCTCGTTGGCAGTGGCTCGCAGGGCGGCAGCGATGTCCGTCAGGGTCAGCGTCGCCATTCCGGTGCTGTCCACAGACACGACCACTTCGCCGATTTGAGTCTCGCTCCCGTTACCGACGCGCAGGTACACCGGGATGGGCAGCGTCGCAGCCATCAGGCGGCCTCCTCGGATTCCACTTCCTGTGCGCCTTGTCGAACGTCTACTTCGTGGGCGAGGAGTTCGATGATGATGAGGGGCCGACAGTTCGCCTCCGTGCGTACGGTCACAGCGCGTACGCCAGGAATGGGCTGTCCGTCCAGCTCGACAGTGCCGTGGCCGCTCGCGTTGAGCCTGACCTTGGCCAGCTTCGGGATCACGCGGCCACCTCCTCGTAGTCGATCAGGCCGCGCCACTCGTGCGCGGTGCTGTGCAGGGCGTACCGGAGGGCGTCCGCGCTGTGGTCGTCCATCTTCAACGGCCGGTCCTCACCACGCTCGGCCGCCTTCTCGTCCCAGGCGTAGCCGGGCAGCTCCCCGAGCAGACCGGTACAGGAGCGGTGGACGCGGAGCAGACCGGAGCCCAGCGCCACGGACACGGACCGGATGCCGTCGAGGACGTCGTTGACGGCCGGGGCGATGCCGGGGACGCGTTCGGTCCACAGCTGGTTCATGAAGGACGCCGCGGACGGGTCCACGAAGATCCACTCGGGCCGTACGCCGCGCGCTGCGCCTTGCTCGCCCGGCCGGCGGACCGACGCGAGCCACTGCCGCACTCCGGCGCTGTACTGGGCGTCCGTGAGCTGCCGTAGGGCCGTTTTGGAGTCGTGCCGGTACTCGGACACGGCGTACAGGTGGTTGTCCTCGCCCTGCCCTATGAGCACGGCGGAGAACGGGTTGACGGTGCCGTAGTCGATGCCCACGGCGGTCCAGCGACGCATGTACGGCAGGAGGTCGACGACGTGCCGGTCCTCGTCGAACATGTCGTAGACCGCACCGCTGGCCAAGCACCACTCGCCGAGGATGAACCGCTTGTACCAGAGGCCGATGTACTGGGCTTTCAGGCGGGCGACGAACCCAGGGTCCAACGTCGGGTTGTCGTCCAGGGTGAAGTGCCAGTTCGTCAGGCCCACCTCAGCGCCGCGGAGGATGAAGTCCTTCCGGAGCCAGTGAAAGGGCCCGTCAGGGTTCGTCGTGGCCAGGAGCCGGGACTCCGCGCCCACTCGGAGGCGGGACAGCAGCATCATCCAGAACGAATGCGGGAGCAGCGTGGCCTCGTCGACGTAGGCGAGGGCGATCGTCGCACCGCGGATGCGTCCCTCCGCGCGAGCGTCGCTCGCGCCGACCAGGTGGACCGTGCGGCCGAGGATGACGGCCGTGGTGGACCCGGTGGTGTGGTGGACGTGGCGCGCCAGGGGGCCGAACAGGTGGCTGCTCTGGAGCGGGTCCAACAGGTTGCGCTCGATGGTCTGGAGCGTCCGGCCCACGATGACGATCAGCCCGTGGTCGGGGGCCACCGTAAGCCGGATCAAGAACGCCAACAGGGACGCGATGGTCTTGCCCGACGAGACAGCCCCCGACCACAGGGCTATCGGCGCGTCCTGCGACTCGACAACCGACGCAATCTGCTTCGGGGACAGGGGCAGCGGGACGTCACGGAGCATCACCGTCCCCCTCGCCTGCGGCCTCCTGCGCCCGCTGCCCGCGGTACACGTCAGCCAGGCCGCTCATGAGCTGGCCGACCATGGAGCGGGCCTGCTCGGCTCCTCCGTCGTCGGTCGGCGGGACCAGGCGCAGCGACTGCGCGGCGGCCGCGGTGGCCGCGGTCATCAACTGCCGCTTGTCGGAGGCCGGCGGCTCGTCGACGGGCCGCTCGTTGTAGGTGTTCTCCTTGCCGCCGAAGCTGTAGACCACCGACGGCTCCCACACCTGCGCGGAGAGGCGCAGCGCGTCGTCTACGAGGGCGTCGGCGAGGATGGTGCGCTTCTCTTCCAAGTCCGCCTTGCGGGCGCGGGTGGCTTCCTCGGTGGCGGTGCGGTCGAAGGACAGGTTCATCCTCGCGGCGTGGACGCTGATGGTGCGCAGCCCGCGGTTCATGCGGCGGGCGATCTCGTTGCGGCCGTGGCCTTCCGCGTGGAGGCGCCGCAGGGTTTCCAGCTCTTCCTCGGTCACTGGGTTCGTGGTCTGGTTCGCCACGGTCACCTCCGGGCACGCAAAAGCCCCCGCTGGTGGCGGGGGCTGGTGTCTTTGTTTCCGGGCATGCCGGATCTGCGGTCAGGATGACGGATGATCGCGAGTTTTGCAACTACATCCGTAGTGGGGAATGAGAGCGCCCCGCCGGGTGGAGGCGACGGGGCGCTAGTACGGGCGCGCCGAGCGGTAGGCCGACGTATCTCGGCTGTACCGCTACGCGCTACAAACGCGCAGTGGCCCCTACGCGCACCGTGCGGGCGACGGTACGCCGGTACCCCGCCTGTGTGTAGCCCTTGAACGCAAGAGAGGTCCCTCCACAGCACCCCTGTGGAGGGACCTCATGCCGGGCGTTACCCGGCGCGCAGCTGCCAGTGTGGCAGGCGGTCAGCGCTTCTCGTCAGGCTTCGGCTGAACGGGCTTGGTGTATCCGCCGGTGCTGCCCGCGTACTGCCGGGAGTGCTGCGGCTCGGCCTCGGCCCGCTTCTCGTCGCGGGTGGGCATGGTCTTGCGGAGTGCCATGATCGGTCCTGTCTCGTGTGATCGGGATGGGAACCGGGGCGGCCGTTCGCCTGGCAGTGAGCCGGCCGCCCTGGGGTCTCGGTGAGCGCAACGCCCGGTAGATGGCGGGTAGATCCGCCGGTAGACGGCGGTAGAAACCGCAGGTAGATGCGGGGTAGACGGCCTACGCGGCGGTCTCGTCAACCACGGCGGGGGAAGGGGCCGTCAGGTCCTCCCGGTGCACCCCCCACGTCACCCGCTTGTCCACCTTCACGGACCGCCGGACGGGCACCCCAAGGGCCCCCAGGCGAGTGCGGAGATCGCCCACCGTCCAGCCCATTCCGTGGCCCCTCTCCTGGAGGTGTGCCAGGGCGGTGGACAGGTGCACCCCGGTGCGGTCCCCGACGAGGTCCCGGAGGAGCTCGCGGACGGCCTCCACATCGGGCTCCGCGGGGGGCTCGTCGGCGGCCTCGGTGGTGGGTGCGGAGCGCCACGCGGCGCGCATCCACAGGCCGGTGATCAGCCACAGCAGCGACGGCACCGCACGGACCATTCGCCACGCCAGGTAGGCGCCCCCGAGGAGCAGGCACAGGCGCACCACGGAGCCGGGTCGCGACCCTGCTGCCCGCACCCACGCGGCCGCGCCCCGCACGAGAGCGGTCGTGCCGCGGCTGAGGCGGTCGGCCGCCCGCTGGTGCCACCTCACAGGACGCCGCCGCCCTCGACTGTGGTGCGCAGCATGATGCCGGCCGTGTTGATGACGTCGGGCACCCATGCCAGGGCCCCGGCGATCCCTGCGGTGAGGCACAGGGTCACGCCGCACATGGCGCCACCCGCGTACCGGCGCTTGTCGGTCTTGCCTGCGGTCTTCCAGGCGATGAAGACGCCGCACGTGATCAGGAAGGTGACCGCGGCGCCTTCGGGGGTGAGGGTGCCGAGGGTGCCGGTGCTGATGGTTGATCCTCCGGTGCCGGTCGTGCCTCCGACGACCTTGTCCCCGGCTCCGTTGACGATGCTGACGAGGCGCCCGGCGAGGAACCCGAGGATGCCGCCGACGCACATGGTGGACAGTGCGCCGAGGGAGAACCCGGAGCCGAAGGGGATCAGGGCTTTCGGGTCGCGGCTCCCCTTCCACCAGGGGCGCAGGTTGGCCCACAGGATGGCGAGGGAGAGGGCGAGGCCGCCCATAGTCAGGCCGGTCACGGTCGTACTCCAGTCGTCCAGAGAATCGGGTCGTACCAATGCATGGCGCCGAACAGACCGATGAAGGTCACGGCGGTGCCGGTGAGAGCGAGGAGGGAGCGGCGGCGGGCGCAGCGGTGCGCGGCCAGGGCGAAGCAGCCGAACGCGAGGCCGTAGCCGACGCCCATGTGCATCTGCCTGGCCTCACCGACGGTGTAGGCCCACGTCGTGCCGGCGCTGTATCCGGTCCAGGGGATCGGGACGGCTGCTGCGGCGAGTGCTGCGCCGATCTTCCACGGAGGAGCGATCCCGAGGACCCAGCCGGTGATCCGCTCCCACCGGGACGGATCTGGATCAGGGTCCGGGCTGGTCAGAACGATCTCGTGGACGTGCCGCACCTCCACGATCCGGGGCTCCGAAGGGGGAGCCGGGAAGGGGAGGGGGCCGGCGGGCGGTGGTGCTGTCGGCGGGGGCGGCGGCGGGGTACGCCACGGCGGGGCTTCGTCCGGCTGCGGGGAGCGGGCGGGGAGCGGCGCGCCGGGCGGGATGATGCGGGTCGGGGTGATGGGGCGGTCCACGTCGGGGTCCTTCGGTGGCAGAGGTGGAGTGAGGGCATCGCCGAGCCGGACGAGGTAGTGGCGTATCCGGGCCTCGTCCGGGCCCAGCTCGGCGGTCATCAGCCAGCGATCCGCAGGGCGCGGAGGTACCGGTCCACGGTGTCCGGGGAGGGGGCTTTGCCGGTGACCTTGGCGACGTAGCGGGTGGCGCTGTCCTTGTCCCGGAATCCGGCGTCCCACGCGATCCGGACCGCGTCCTTCGTGTTCACAGTGCCGGGGTGAAGTTCGAGGACATCGGCGTCCGGATCGTCCGTGGACTGTCCGGACTGGTCCGGATCGGCCTCCGGATCGGATCCGAGGGCGATCCGCTCGGCCGCCACGAGCCCTTGCGCTCGCTGCACCTGACGCCGCACCGGCACCAGGGCCAGACTCGCGCCGGCCTCGGCCAGCTCCTGGCGGATGAACTCGCGGGTGCGTCGGTCCAGCGGCGGGGCCTGGTGGCTCAGGACGACGGTCCACAGGCCCTTGGCGAGGCCGGAGACGACGGCGCCGACGATCCCGATGACCTCGTGCCCGGACAGCCAGCCGTGCGCAGCGACGGCGACCATGGCCACGAGGAGCGCACCGTGGCCGGCACGGCGCGGCACCTTGGCTCGGTCCTGGTCGTAGCGGGACAGCCACTCGACGGCCATGCACGCGATCCAGACGAGGTCGAAGACGACGGCCGCACCGTAGGCCGCGGGCGCGATGACGACGATGTCGAGGAGGTCGCCGATGCTGGCGGTGGACCAGACGACGGACGCGGTGAGGACCAGGGCCGCGACGCCGGTCACCCCGGTGAGGACGATTCGGTCCCAGTCGCGCGGCGGCGCGGGGATCTCGGTGGTGACGTCGTCGTGGATGAGCCGGGTTTTGCCGTCGATGGTGTGCGGGACCAGCTGCGTTTGGGTGATGGTGCGGGTCTTCACGGTGCAGCTCCGGGGCGGGAGGGCGGCCGGGCCCGTGCGTGGGCGGGCCCGGCCGGTCAGGTGGTGGTTAGCGGTGGCGTGCGTCCTGCTTGGCCGCGGTCGCCCGGACATCGGCCGCGGCCGCGTAGTCGGCGGCGCAGTCCTCGACGGTCGCGGGCTGCCCGATGATCGGGTTCGGCCGGATCTCCTGGACGGTGGTGCGCACCTCGGGCGCGTCGTGCTCGGGCGCCATCAGAGGCTCGGCGCGAGGTCGCGGAGGCGGACGGCGTACTCGCCGCACCGTTCACCGGGGTGGGCCGGGGGGAACGCGTGGGTCGCGGCGGTGATGGCCTCCGTGGCCACTACGTCGGGCAGGCCGTCGGTGACGTGGCGGAGTGCGATGGTGGCCGCGTAGTCCAGCGACAAAGAGTTGATCGTGAGGAACGGGTGGGTGTCGAGCTCGTCGGCGGTGGCGGTGATGATCCGCGCGGTGGTGGAGGGTTCGGCGAGGATGCGCCTCAGTGCTGCGTCGAGCTCGGTGTGATCGGTACGCTCGGGCATGGTCATCTCCTGGTCACGTCAGGTTGGTGACTGGCCCCGGCCATGTGGCGCTCCAACGCCGGCCGGGGCCGCTTTGCATCAGCAGTGCGGACTGCTTGCCCATGACTGTAGGGGTCCCCTACTCTCAGGGCAAGCGGCCCACCGAAAGAAAGGGCCGGGATGAGCGAAGAGGAGGTGCAGCGGGTGACGAGCGCCCTTGATGAGGTCGAGCGGATCGCGGACCGTGAAGCCCGAGTGCGGGCTATGAGTCGGATCATGGCTGAGCAGGTGCGCCGGAATCGGCCGTGGGCCGAGGAGCGAAAGGCCTTGGTGATCGAACTCTGGGACGAGGGGCGCGGGCTGTCCTACCGGGAGATCGCTGCCCGCCTAGAGATCAAGCTCAGCACCGTGCAGGACATCTTTCGCGGCTACACGGGGTCGGGGAAGCACCGCCCAAAGGCCACCGAGGAGTAGCCCGTGCGTACGCGCGTGCCCCCGACCTCGACGAGGCGGGGGCTCTGTGCTGTCCGGGCGTGGCGGCGGTAGACTCGAACGTATGTCCGATCTGCCGCCTGATCTGCCCCGCCTCCGGACCCTGGAGCAATGGCACACCATGTGGCTGACCCGCATCCGCACCGCGATCCTGGCCGCCGAGCAGCAGGAAGCGACCGCCGCGGCGGAGAAAGCGCGTCGGGAGCAGCAGCGGCCGCCCGCCCCCGAGTGGGTCGTACAGCTCGGCATCGGCGTAGGCGCGCCGCCCGTCGCCGTCCACATGGGTGGCTGCGCCATCGTCGGCAAGCGGCACAAAGGCGTGGCGCAGGAGCAGGCCCTCCAACTCCTCGCCGCGGGCACCGCGGCGTGCCACCTGTGCCGGCCGGACACGGAACTCGGCTTCCTCGGCTGACTCTGTACTGTCCGGGGCCTACCGGTCGGCAAGGTGAGCGATGGCCGCCAGCGCAGCGTCAACGTCGTTCGGCGGTGCGATGCCGACCTCCTGCCTGGCGTACCCGGCGGCATCAGCGTCCCATCGCTGGTCCGAGGCCGGGACGGGCCCGTAGGTGTACCCGCCGGGCCCACGGGCAGCGTCGAGGAGATCGCGCGCGCACCGAGATTCGTCGGCCGGGGAGAGCTGGCGGTGCTGGGCGGCGACGGCGGCGCGGAGGGCGATCGCAAACGGGGTGGTGCGGGTCGCGGTGGTGGCGCGGAGTGCGGCCCGGATGGCGGCGAGGGTGATGGGCGTCATGGGTTCAGCGTCTGGGATGCCGGGCGGGCTGTCGGCTCCATCGGCCCCGACGGGACGTGACGGGGGCCACACTCGGGATGCGCCCGGACTGCTCCCGATCGACCATGGGGGCATGTCCGGACCGCCCGTGATCGTCTACCCGCCGAGCCCGACCGGCGGCCGGCGCGTGCGCGTGGATGGGGAGATCCTCGGCCTCGCGTACGGCCTGCGGGATGTGGCGGAGTTCCTGCGCCGGGCGGGCATGGACGGCATCGAGGAGTCGGACGTCGAGCGCTCCGCCCTGATCGAATGGCGGGGCGGCGGGCCGGACATGTGGACGACCGGGCCGTGACGGACCCTCACCTGATCAGTCACAGATACGACACGACCGGGACGGCGGAGTCCGCTTCGCCCGTACCGTGATCCCCCTCATCACCGAGCATCCCTGGGGGGACTCATGTCGAACGCCTACCCGCCGCCCGGACAGCAGCCGCAATGGGGGCAGCAGCCTCCGTCGCCGCAGTGGCAGCAGCCTCCGGGGCCTGGCTGGGGTGGCCCGCCCTCAGCGCCGAAGAAGAGCAAGGCGGGGCTGTTCGTGGGGCTGGGGTGTGGTGGTGCGCTGCTGCTGTTGCTGGTGTTCATCGTGATCGGTTTTGCGGTGGGTGATGGCGACAGCACCGCCAAGGGGAAGCGCAAGGGGGCGTCGGGCACCGCGAGTTCTGCGCCGGCGGGGGACGCGCCGGCCAAGGGCGAGGAGGCGCCGACGAAGCGGAAGGACGCTGCGCCTGCGGCTGATGATCCTAAGGGCGACGCGAAGGTCACGGGGTGTGTGGTCGAGCCTGTGACGACGTGGCCGTCCGCCGACGTGACGATCACGAACCGGTCGGCCCGGTCGTCCAACTACATCGTGGCGGTGGAGTTCGTGGACGGGTCCGGTGCGCGGGTTGGTGAGGGGATGGCTGCGGCGAACAGTGTTGCGCCGGGGCAGAAGGTGAAGGCTAAGGCGCAGGCGTTGAGCGACACCACAGGCAAGATCACGTGCAAGGTTTTGAAGGTGACGCGGTACGCGTCGGGCTGACGGCCGTTGTTTGGGGGTGCCGGCGCCCCGTTGTCCCTGGTGGGCGGCGGGGCGTCTGAGTCGACTGGCGTGGGGGCGGACCCGACGTGTGGCCCACCCCCTGAGCTGCTTAGCGGTCTACGCCGAGCTTGCGCGCCTCACGCGCGATCCACTCGGCCAGCGCAGCAGCAGTCACCGCCCGCTCGTGCGCTTCGCCTGTGAGGTGGTCGGCAACAGGGAGCGCAGAGCCAGACGGGTCGAGCAGCAAGGCTGCCTTCCAGGGCAGAGGGTAGAGATCCGCCGAGGCGTAGCAGTCGCTCCAAGGGATTCGGTGGCCGCTCGGCGGGCAGACGCGGTCGGCGTGGGCGGTCGCGAGGATGTGGTGGGATTCTTCGCCGCCGAGTGCGGCTTCGGCCGCAGGTTCGAGGTAGCGGCTGATGAACTTCGCGGCGTTGACGCGGCCGTAGGGCATGACGGGCCTTTCTGAGCATCAGGCCCCGCGCCCACCACCACGGTAAAGCACGGGGCCGACATGCATGCCCTACGCGGCTATGCCCTGCTCGCTCCAGATCCGCCCGCACCTGACGCAGTGGGCGAGCGGGGATGCGCCGGCGCCGCCGTGGACTTCGATGCGGCCGCCGCACGGTACGAGGTTGCGCAGCTCGGGGCAGGGCTGGGCGATGGGTGCGAGCTGGGCGGCGATGTCGAGGGCCTTCTCCACCCGGTCGGCTGCCGTGCGGGCGACGGACGCTATGTAGTCGGTCTGGCGGGTGGTGAGGCGGTGGAACGGGCCGGGCGCGCCTTGTACGCGGCCCAACAGCCAGAGCGCGGTGAGGGGTGCGCTCGGCCGCGGCCCGTTCCACTTCCAGCGTCGGGGGTCGTGGGCGTCGCGCATGGCGAGGACGGCGCGGCGCGCCCGGTCCGCTTCCGGGTACGTCGCGGGGAGCGGGCCCATGGGCGGGCGCTGGGCTGCTGCGGCGGTTGCGTCGGCGCACTCCAGCAGGTCGGCGTGGATGGCCTGCATGGTGTCGAAGATTGCGATCCGTACGGGCGTCGGGCGTTCCCCGATCTGGGACGGGTCGCGCTCCAGGAGGCGGCGGTCGAGGGCGGTCTGGCGGTCGGCTTCGGCCTGCTGCTCGTCGATGCGGTCGAGGGCGGCGAGGTAGCTGCGGAGCCCCACACCGAAGCCTTGCACCTTGGCGGGGGCGCCGAGTGCGTCTTGGAGGTCGGTCCAGTGGCGGATCACGGTGGTGAGGTGGCCTTGCTCGGTCGTGTGCATCGTGGCTCCTGTGTGGTGCGGGGCGTACGGTGGGGCCACTGGTGGGGCGTGCCTGGTCTGGGGAGATCGTGGGCACGCCCCGCGTTCATGCTCAGGCGTGTTGGCGGCGCGCTTCGGCGGCTTCCTGGGTGGCAGGGTCGTCCGGGTAGCCGCAGCGCTTCAGCTCGAAGAACCAGTGGGCGTTGGGCATGCCACAGTCCGGGCTGATCGGGTGCCGGTCGAAGTAGGCGAACCGCTGCTGCGCCTCGGCCATGTGCTGGTCGCAAGCGAGCCCGTTCTCCATCTGCGCGTCCCACGCGATGTGCCACGTCGCGGGTACGCCACAGTCGTTGGCGTCGGTGTCGCCGGGCGAGTAGGTGCAGAGCTGGGGGCTCGCGTCGACCATGCGGCCGACGGGGACGTTGGGGTTCATGGTCATTTCCCCTTGGTCTGGTTGACGCGGACGGCGGCCCATATGAGGGCGCAGAGCAGTGCGGTGACGCATACGGCGATCACTGCGGCGAGGGTGTAGGCGTTCACGGTGTGGGCTCCGAGGGCTGGGCAGGGCGGTGGATGGGCTCAACAACGGCCTGGGTGCACCTCTGGCAGATCCGGTACTTGGTTGTGCGGCCGGGCTCCAGCTGGGCGTCTACGGGCTCTGCCTCGTGCGGCTGCTCCCTGGTGGCAAGGCACTCCTGGCAGGGCTGGTATGCCTCCCAGTCGTGTCCGTGGGCGCACGTCCACCGGCCGCCTGGAGGTTCGGGTGCGCTCATGTGGTGGGCTCCTTGGGCTCGGCGAGGGCGTGCACGTGGGCGAGGGCGGCGCGGATGTCTCTGAGTGCTTCGCGGTAGCCGTTGCCGAACTCGGATCGCGCGGTGACGGGATCTCCTGCGATCCAGGCGCGCACTCGGTCGATGGCGGCCTCGGCGCGGTCGGCGCGCTGCTCGGCGGCGAAGCCCCGGTCCCGCTCATCGGCGGCCAGCTGGGCAGCTACGCGGAGACGCTGATCGGCCAGGCCGCTGTAGGCGTAGTGAAGCGCGTCACGGGAGTCGTGTCGGCGGTACGCGCGGTCAGTCTGGGCGCGGAGCCGGTCGCGTTCGTCGTACAGCGCGTCTAGGGCGTCGCTGGTGATCGTGTCGGCGGTGTGGCGCTGCTCGGTCATCGGTCGCTCCAGGTGGGGCAGTTGGCGGCGTGGATCTCGCCTGCGGAGGCGGTCCAGAACGGGCAGCAGGGCACGAACAGGGGGCTGGTGGTGGCGCCGGGCCCTGCGGGGCGTGCAAGGCGCTCAGTACGGCGTACGGCGATCCGGTGCGCGCGGGCGGTCTCGGCGAGGGCGAGGGCGAATCCTGCGCTGAGGAGGGCTGCCCATATCTGTCCGTGGACCGCCAGCCAGACGGCGGTTGCGGTGCTGGCGGTGGTGAGTGCGGCGAGGAGCAGTCGGGTCACGGCTTCCTCCAGGGCAGGTAGAGCGGTTTCTGGGTCCAGTGGGCGAGGGGAACGCCGGCCACGACGGTGACGACGGCGACGAACAGCACCACGACGATCACGAGGGCTCCTCGTCGGTCTCGGGCAGCGGGTAGCCGGCCTGCTCCAGGCGGTCGACGAGGTCGTTCGCGTCGAGGCCGCCGACGTCGTTGGACTCGATGACGTAGTCCAGGACGATGCGCAGCACCTCGTCTCGCTGCTGCTCCGCCTTCTGGCGCGCCTCGTGCGGGGTGAGGACACCGGGCGCGTGCCGCTGGACAACGAAGGTGTAGAGCTCCGGGGACTCGGCCACCTTGACGTCCATGGACACCTTGGTCTCGGTGTAGTTCGGCGCGTCGCCGAGCATGGTGCGGGCGGCGGCGACCCAGTGGGCGACGAGCTCGCGGGCGGGTTCCAGTTCCATCTCTGCGCCGTTGCGGAAGTCCATGGCGCGAATGCCGGTCTCGGCCAGCTGCTTCTCGATCCAGGCCTGCGAGGCTGCCTCGTCCAGGACGGCCTCCACCATCGGGCGGAACACGGTGTCCGGGTCGTCGGGCAGGGCCATGTCGACGGCGCGGCAGTGGTGGACGAGGACGGTGCGTGCGAGGTCGGCAAGTTCGGCGATCGGGTCGGGCTGCTCGGTCATGGGGTCTCTTCTCGTATCGCGCGCGGGCGGCGGGGAACCGGATGCACGGCGGTGGTCTGGTCGGGTTGGGGTTGGATGGCCCATCCGCTGCTGAGGAGGTGCTCGGCGATGCGTTCTGCCTGCCCTGCGGGGGTGGTTTCGGTGGGTGGGGTGGTGAGGCGGTATTCGTCGATGGCGGAGGCGATGACGGCGATGGCGGCCGGGGGCATGGGGTTCATGCGGCGGCTCCTCGTCGGCGGTCGCGGCCGACCATGGCGATCACGTGGGTGTCTTCGGTGAGGCGGGAGACGATGCGTTCGCCGAGGGCTGTGGTGAGGTCGGGGCCTTGGCGGTTGCCGTGCTCGTCGCGGGAGTCGGCGGGGAGGTTGCTGGTGTAGAGGCTCGGCCGGCAGGCGTTGTAGCGCTCGTTGATGAGTCGGTAGGTGACTTCCTCGGTCCACTCGGAGGCTTTGGCGCTGCCGAGGTCGTCGAGGAGGAGCAGGGGGACGCGGCAGAGGCGGCGGAGTTCTTCCTCGGCGCCGCGGGGGGAGCCGTTGGGGCGGAGGAGGCCGTACATGTCGGCGGCGGTGGTGGCGACGATCTCGTAGACGTGGGGGCCGGCGGCGGCGATGCGGCGGAGTGCGCCGTACGCCTCGTGGGTTTTGCCGGTGCCGGTGGTGCCGGTGAGGAGGAGGCCACCGGCGGTTGTGGGGTCGGCGGCGACGCGGTCGGCCCAGGCGACGACGTCGGGGTGGGTGGCGTCGGCGTGGCGGTAGCGGGGCGGGGCGACTGCGGCCCAGCGGCTGAGTGCCCAGTCGGCTCGGCGGAGGCGGTGGTATTCGGGGTGGCCGGGCTCGTTGGGGGTGGGGGTTTCGTCCACAGGGCCGGGCTGTACCTGGGGACGGTGCGCGATGCCCGCCATGATCTTCGCGAAGGCGGAGGGGCCGAGGCTGCCAACGGTCTGCGGTTCTCTCATGGTCAGAATCCGTTCTGGTACACGGACGGGTCTACGGGGTTCTGGTAGGGCTGCCAGCCCTGGTTGGCGACGGCGCGCAGAGGGGGCCGGTCGGTGCCCGCAGGTGGAAGGGGCGGGAGTTCGGCCCAGCCGTTGAGGAAGTACTTGGCGGACTCGACTTCGGTTCGGCGGGCGACCTTTACGGCGTGATCGACCATGGCCGGGACGCCGGTCTTGGCGATGAGGGCGAGGAGGGGGAACCACTCGTTGCCCTTGAAGGGCCAGCGGACGGAGACGCCGGCGGTGGTGAGTCCGTGGACGAGGGGCCGTGCGTCTTGGGGGATGTCTGCGTCGGGAGTGACGGGTGTGCTTGCTTGCTTCTTCTCCGTAGGAGAAGAAGGGGTAGGGGACGGGGGCGGGGACGGGGTGTCGTTACTCCCCCCGTTACGCGACGCGTTACGTGACGGGTCCGTAACGCCGTTACGTTTGATCTTCTCGGCGTTCCGCTTCGCTTCCTGCTCGGCCTTCTTCCGCTCCCGATACGCCTGCTGACGTGCGGCGTTCGCCTCACGGTCCGCCTTCACCTTCGCGCGGTCCGGGTTGTACTCAAGGAAGTCGTGAATCATCCAGCCGTCATCAACACGGTCCCAAAGCTTGGCGGCTTCAAGCTCCGTTGCTGCGCTCTTCGTGTTCCGAACGCGCGCCACGAGTGTCAATTCGCGGTCGAGGATCTTCCCCTCGGTGAGGTTCTCGGAGGACCAGCACAGGGCCGACACGTACAGCCGGAACGCGCGGTCGGACAGGAGCGCGACCTTGCGGTGGGACGGGAACCGGTCGTCCAGGCGGACCCAGGGCATGTGCGGCTTCTCTCGGTCGTGGTGCGGGTGTCGCGTCCGGGGCGGGGCTCGGGGCCGGCCGCCCCGGACGGTCATGCGGGAGCGGTGGTCAGCGCACGTACTCGTCGCGGCGGCGCTGCTCCTGCGCCCGCTGGTGCGCGGTGTACTCGGCCTCGGACGGGTAGGTCGCGAAGGCGTCGCCGATGACCTGCTCGGCGTCGCGGGGGCCGGGGCCGACCTCGTCGAGGGTTCCGTCCATGCGGCGGGCCCTCCACATGGCGCGCTTGGCTTCCAGGAGAGTGGTGGCCTCCGCGTCGGACCGGGCGACTTCGCAGCCGGTGACGCGCACCTTCACCTGGGGCTCCTTCTCCTCGCCCTCGGCGTGGCCGGTGTACGACTTGGACGTCAGCTCGACGATGGCGACGATGACGCTGCCGGGCTTCTCGAACAGGCCGCGGCGCTGGTCGCGGGTGAGACTGGCCTCGACTGCACCGGCGGCGGAGTCGAGCTTGACCTCAGGGGCCTGTGCGGGGCTGAGCTTGGGCATGGGGTTCCTTCCGGGTGGGGGCGGGTGGGAGCGGGTCAGTGGCGGTTGAGTGCGAGGTGCATTTCGCGGGCGGCTGCTTCGCCGAGGCCGGTCACGAACGCGTCGCGGGCTTCGTCGGACAGCTCGGGGGCGAAGGCGAAGTGCACGCGGATGATGGGCTTGTCGCCTGCCGCGAACCCGAAGGTGTGCTCGTCGGGCTCCAGCCCGTCGGCGCCGAGGTTCACGGCCCACGCGGAAACGTCAGCCGCCCCGTTGATCAGGTCGTGGATCTTCTGCTGTGCGGCGTGGAACTGGTCCTCGTCGAGCGCCTCGTCCCAGTGCCAGCCCTCCGCGCCCTCGGCCTCTGCGGGCGGGAGGTGGCTCGCGATCTCGGTCCCGTTCATCTGCTCGCCCACGCCCATGAAGTCCGGGTCTTCGGCGAGCGTGGCGTGCTGGCGTGCGGCCTCGGCGCGGAGGTCGTCCTCGGTGTACGGGAGACAGGAGCAGTTGGGGCCAATGCCCGCGGCGTACGCACACGGGTTGTCGTGGCCGCCACGGTGGGGGAAGTCAGTCACTGAGTCGTCCGTTCTGGTAGGCGGCCGCGGCTTCTGCGGCCTGGATGGTGAGGGCTTCCTCGGCGCAGACCTTGTGTGCGGGGCTGCGCTTGGAGTCGCGGAGGTGGGTGGGGAATCCGCAGTAGCGGCAGGGCTTCTCCGTCCGGGACCAGTGCGAGGCATCGCGCCAGTCGAGGAGCCCGCCGGGCGGAGGCTGAGGGCGGGGCCGGCGGGCGGTCATACGGCGGCGCCGGCGGACTTGGCGGCGGCCCGCCGCTCCCGCTGCCACTCGGTGTGCGCGTCGCGGCACGCCTGGTCGATGACCTCGTGGCGCTTCACGTGCCGCTGGTATGCGGCTTGCGTTCCGCAGTCCGAGGTGTCGGCGGGGTCCTTGCGCGGCGGTTGTGAGGCGGCCTTGGCCCTGGCTTCCTGCCGGTGCTTCCTGGCCCGCTCACCGGGGGTGAGGCCGCCGCGGACTCCGGCTCGCACGTGGCGGTCGGCGCCTTTTTCCTCGGCCATGGCGGCGGTCAGGCACTGCTCGATGACGGGGCAGGCGCGGCAAATCCTCTTGGCGGTGGTGTAGTCGGGGTCGCCGTCGTTCTCGGGGATGAACAGGTCGGGGTGCTGGGCGCAGGCGGCGGCGTCGCTCCAGTGGCGGGCGCGGGGCAGGGTGGTGACCGTCATCGAGCCACCGCCCCGAGGTTCGGCCAGTCCTCGTCGGGGGCCAGGCCGCGGATGACGAGGACGAGCTGGCTGCCCTTGACCTTGTGGCCGAGGCGCATGTCCGGGCCGAGGAGTCGGGTGTGGTCGTCATCGTCGAGGAGGCCAGCGTCGACCAGGCCGTCCACGCAGGCCTTGAACGACGGGTACCAGTTCGCCGGGTCGCGGCGCCCGGCGGTGTTGGGGTGCAGGATGCCGAGGATGTGCGCGCGCTGGAAGAGCGGGCCGGGCTTGGCCGCGGCGAGGGCGTCCATGAGTGCGGGGCACTCGGTGACGGCTTCCTGTGTCTTGCCGCGGAGTACCTTGACGATGCGGGCGCGGCGGGCTCGGTGCTGGCTCTGGTTGGAGTTGATCAGTTCGAGGCCGGTGGGGAGCGCCACGGTGTAGAGGGGGCGGGGCCCCGCCGCCGGCACGGTGGCCTGCGCGCACAGGGTCAACGTGGTCATCAGGCACCTGCCGGGGTGTCGGTGCGGCAGGTCCAGCAGGTGCGGGACCCGTCGGCGTGGAGGGCGTGGTACGTCGTGCGGGTCTCCTCGGGGCACCAGGCGGTGTCGTTGCTGTCCAGCTCGCCCGCGGCGAGCAGGGCGGCGAGCGGCGCCATGTTGGGGACCGGGGTGGCGCGGCGCTGACCGGTGGGGCGCAGCGCGTGCCAGACGAAGAGGCAGCCGAGGGCGCGGAGTGAGGCGAGGGCGCCTGCGATGACCTGGAAGGCGCTCACTGAGCACCGCCCGTGCGCTCGCGGTACATCCGGCCGCCGATGGAGTCGAGCGTCTCCAGCTCACCGGTCTCGTTCTGGACCTTGGCGTTGAGCATGCCGTGGCTGCGCAGCTCCATACGGATCTGGTCAAGTCGGCTCGGCGGGGTCTTGGGGTCGAGCTGCTCGTCCCGGTAGGACTCGGCCGACCGCACCGGGGCCTCACCGCGCTCGACGTTCGAGGCATCCGGGTCCGCGTCGTTCGTCGGGACCAGCCCGCCGAGAAACAGCAGCGAACGGAGGGCCGTGGACAAGGCCTTCGCCGTGCCCTTATCCGCCGAGTCCATCGACTCACCGGCCGACTGCACCTCGATGCTGTCGCCGGTCGGCCCGATGATCCGGTATGTGACGGTGGCGGTGCACTCACGGGACGGCTTTCCCCCGGACGTCTTCACGTCCCGGTAGGCGGTCTCGGTGCGGATCGGCAGGACCAGCACGCCATGTAGGCGGCACGCCGGGCCGAATGCGTTGAGAGCGGAGTCCACGCCACGGAATTGGTAGCTGCCGGTGGTGTTGGCCTTGCCGTACCAATTGCCCTTGCTGACGCCGCGGACTTCTCCCATGACGCGGGACCAGGCGACCCACACGGGGACCTGCTCCGGTCCGTCCGGGCCCGGCTCGGGGATGCCTGGGTCCTGTAGCGGTGCCGGGGTGAAGGTGTCCTCGGGGGCGGTAGCCACCGCCGTGGTCGGGGTGTCGGTGCGGCCGGCCGCAGCCGCCGCGCGTTCTGCGAGCGTGGTCATACCTGGTGCGCCTCTCGGACGGTGTGCGGGATGTTGATGCGGCGGCTGGACCGGTCCTCGACGCACGCGGCGTACGCGGCGGGGAACTCCTCGCGGAGCCGCTCGCGGTCGACGTACTCGCGGGTCTCCTCGTCGTACGAGTAGGCCGTCCGGCCGCCGAGGAGCGCGGTATCGGCCGAGCCGAGGGCGCCGATGAGCTTGGCCTTGGCGGTCTTCTTACGCGCCTTGGCGTCGCGCTCGTCGTTGCCCGCTTCGAGGTAGTCGGCGAGCGCGTCCTGGGCGTCACCGTCGCGGTCGATTGCGACGGGCTCGCCTGACCGGTTCGGGTGCAGCTGCTCGTACAGGTCCATCAGGACGTCCGGGTCGGCCGACTCCGGAAGGACCGGCGGGCGGCGCGTGGTGATCTGCTCCCACGCCCGCTGTCCGGCCGCCCGCAGGTCGGCGATGAGCGGCTCGTGATCGGCGCGGCGTACGACGAACTGCCGGTAGTCGTTGCCGCCGATCAGCGTCCCGACGTGCAGGTGATCAAACCCGCACACGTCGATCTGCCAGAGCACCTGCGCCAGGACGTCGTCCGGGCAACCGGTGCGCCACTGCCCGGCCTTGAACGCGGCCCGGCACTTGATCTCCACGGCGCAGCGCTCGCGGGTCTCGGAGGAGAGGGGACACACAAGGACTCGGCGGTCCAGAGTGCACATCTGCCACGGGCGATCCACGTTGGCGACCAGCCCGACGCGGCGCACGGCCGACCGGTTCCGGCGGGCCCACTCGCGGGCCACGGTGTCCTCGATGGCCCGACCCCACAGAGCAGGTTCTGAGTCGTCGCCCTCCAGCGGTAGGCCGCCGGTCTTGTCGTGCCATACGGACAGCGCGTTGCCGTACCGGCTGATGCCGAGGACGGCGGCGAGGTCGGAGGAGCCGATGCCGTTACGGCGGGCGGTGAGCCATGCGTCGCGGTCCGCGTCGGCGGAGAGGATGAGTCGGCCGGTGGGGGTGACCCTGCGGCCGGCGGCCGGGGCGGTGGTGGCCGCCCCAGCCTGCGCGGTGCTGTTCATCAGGAGTCCGCCTCCGGGTCGTACTCGGTGGCGACGGTGATGCGGGTGACGGTGTAGTCCGTCGGCTGCTCGTCGCCGTCACGGGTGATGACCAGTTCGTAGGGGGCGTCGGGCTCGGAATCGTCGCCGAGCCAGTCGAACGTCAGCCCCGTGGGGTCCGGCTCGTTGTTGGTGGCGTCGGCCTCGCAGTGTGTGCGGGCGGCGGCCTCGTTGGTGTAGGTGCCGACCGGGGTGGTGTGCCACGCGGCCCGGTAGACGTACGCGACGGCGGGTTCCGTCTCCAGCTGCACGGCGGGGGCGGCCGGGGTCTGCGCGGCGGCGAGGGCGAGCGTTGCGTACACCTGCGCCTCGGCTGCGAGTGCGTGCCCGGTGACCGGGTCGGCGCCGTCGCCGTAGGTGAAGTGGTGCGCCTGCTTGGCGAGGCGCTCGGCCTCACAGCGGTAGTGCTCGGGTCCGGTCATCACTCGCTGTCCTTCGCGTAGTTCGGGGTGTACGTGCGGCGGCCGGGTACGTCTTGCTCGGTCAGGTAGCCGAGTCCGGCGAGGTGCTGGAGGATGTGGCGGGCGCGGTGCCGGGTCGTGGCCGGGTCGACGTGGGCGACGAGCCAGCGGTGGGCGCTGGTGGTGGTCCAGTGGCCGCCCGCGCCGAGGATGTGGTCGTAGAGGCGGGCGGTGAGCTCGTCGAGGTGGGGAGCGGCCCCCGTGTACGGGTGCAGCCACGCGCGGGTCTCGTCGCTCGGGCAGAGCAGGCAGCCGGGGCCGCCCCAGGTCCGGAGGTGCTTGTGGGATGTCGGGCCGTGTGCGCAGGTTGCGCACGGCTGGGGAGTGGACGTCGCGGCCGGGGTCGTGTCCTTCTCGCCCTGCCCGGCGGCGTCGATCGCTTCGAGTTCGAGTTGCGCCTCGACGACGCCCGCCGACATGGGCAGCCCGTCGCGGCGCAGTATGTCGGCGACCTCGCGAAACGTCTCGGCACGGATCAGCGGAGCCGCGGCGGCCAGCACGGCGTCAGCCAGTGACTCGTACGGAGCCATGAACGTGGTGGACGGGTGGTCCTTAACCGCCTGAATCGCGGCATCGCGAGCGTTCACGCGGCACCCGCTTCACGCTGCGACGGGACGGCCTTGGGCGCAGCCAGCACCCGCAGCCGCTCCGCGAGGCGGAGAACCTGCTGCCCGTACACCGGGACCTTGCCGCCGTCGACCAGCTCGTCCAGCAGGTCCTGCACCCGAGCGTCCCGCTCGTGCGTCGCACCGGAGTCGATGCCCTGGTGGCCGGCGGACCGGTCCAGCTCAGCAATGTTCACCAGGTCTGCGAGGACACCCTCGCCATCCTCCTCGGCGGCCTGCGCCAGGGCGAGGACCAGCGTCGAGAGGTAGTGGGAGACGTCGAGGGCCACGCCGGTCGGCAGCATGTCGACGGAGATGCGGAACGGCCCAGTGACGGGCGTGCGGTCAGCGTGCATCGGTGCCTCCGAGGAGCAGTTCGAGGAGCCAGAAGGCGAGGAACGCGAAGCAGGCGGCGATGAGCCAGATCACGCGACACCGCCCCACCGGGCGTTCGCGTGGGCGCACGGGTTGTCGACGTGCCCGCCGTGGCACCCGCTGCGGCAGGCGGCGCAGTCCGGGCACCACTTCGACGGGCTGTCGCCGCAGACGTCGCAGGCCCCGGCCTTGTCGGGCGCCATGACGCGAGCGTGGACGTCGTCAGTGCAGGTGCAGTCCGGGGACGCCGGCCACCGGCACGGCGCCGAATGCTTCGGCTCTTCCACGGGCCACCCGAAGTGGCCGCCCGCTCCATCACTCATCTCGTGATCGCCGTTATGCCCGGCGTCAAGGTCGCAGGTGCAGCCGTGCGGACTGACGTGACGGCAGAAAGGCGGGGCAGCCTTGTCCGTCTCCGTCGCCCGATGCGCGATGGTCAGGTCGGCCTCCAGCTCCGCGACACGGGCCCGCAGGCGCCCCAGCTCACCAGCGTCACCAGCCGCCCGCATGACCTCCCACAGGCCGATCACCGCAGGGAGCCCGATGCCGAACGCTGAGCTGTCCCAGTAGCCCTTGGCGTACGCCGGGTCGGTGTGGCAGCTCGACGGCCACAGGTCACACGAGCAAGCACGCTCGTGGTAGTAGTCGTTGACCGCCCGGTCGCCCGCGTTGACCAGCGCGTCCATCTGCGCCTCGGTCAGCTCGGCGGGCTGCGCGTTCATGAGAGCGCGCAGGCCCTCCAGCTGGCCGGCCGCGCCCTCCGGCTGGAGCAGCTGCTTGCTGTGCAGTGCGTCGGCGAGGTGCGCGAACAGTTCGGCGGGCCTGCCGTTCCACTGCGTCGCAGCGGCGGCCATCGTGTTCGTCGCCGTACGGATCAGGGGCTCGCCGCTCATGCCGACACCTCCGCAGCGTCAGCAGCCTCGACGGCGGACACCAGCGCCCACGCGGTGACCTTCACCCCGCGCACCAGTTCCCCACTGGCCTCCGTGAACTGGTCACCGCTCCCGTGCGTCCTGGTGTCGACGGTCATCGACTGCTCGTCCGCGAACACGGCGACGGCGGCGGGGTCCTGGTGGAAGTAGAACTGGATGCTCGGCTCGTCGGGCGCGAAGTCGGGGCACTGGATCGTGAAGTTGGTGGGGATGACGGTGCTTTCGCTGAGGATGGTCTCCGCCAGCGCCAGCGCGGTCATGTAGTTCATGCGCCGGGTCAGGCTGCTGTCCGGCATGGCCGGAGCGGTAAGGTCGATGGTCACGGTGTCCTCGTTTCTCGTGTGGATGAGGTGCCGAGGGGTCGCGTACGGACGGGCTAGGTCCGGGGCGGCCCCGCTTTACGTGGTGGGTCAGGCGACGGCGCCGGCCTTGAAGGCAGCGAGTTCGGCGGCCTGC
The DNA here is from genome assembly GCF_000429085.1 of Streptomyces flavidovirens DSM 40150. Classification (GTDB taxonomy): domain Bacteria; phylum Actinomycetota; class Actinomycetes; order Streptomycetales; family Streptomycetaceae; genus Streptomyces; species Streptomyces flavidovirens. The sequence continues at coordinate 41,499 of NZ_AUBE01000023.1, forward strand.
TGCCGGCGCTTCGCTTCCTTCGCGGCCTGGCCCTTGATGCGGCGGGCCTGCGCCGAGCGGAGCGCCAGTTCGGTGTAGTGCGCCTTGCGGAGCGACTCCGCGACGGCCTTGATCTGCTCGTCGCTGGCGTCCGGGTGCAGCTCGCGGGCCTTGGCGATGAACCGCGTGAAGTGGCTGGCCTTACGGGCGGCGGCGGTACGGCTCGCCCTGTCGGGGGTGGCGGCCCAGCTCTTGTGCGCGGCGAGGCGCATTTGCATCGACCGCTCGCTGGTGCTCATGCGTCGTGTCCTTTCGAGAGGCGCCCACGCCCATGGGCGTGGGCAGTGGCTCAAAAAAGAGAGCGCCTTGGTGGACGCCGAGCGTGGCGGCTATCCGTCGTGCCACTGCGGGCTCCACCGTTGCGCGCTCTCCGCTGAGTAGCGCGGAGATCTTCTGTTTGGAAACTCCGACCCGCCCTGCCAGTTGCTGACCGGTGATGCTTTCCCCTCCGGGCGCCCATTGCATGAGCCCTCGCAAGAGGTGCGGGTCGGTCAGGCGAAGTCTGGCAGGGGTCATCGGTGCCTCCGTCGTGCTGCCCACGTTCGTGGACAGCTCCACTAAAGCACATCGCTTAAGCGGTGTCCACGATCGTGGGCATGTTTCCTTTCGGTCAACAAATGGCCTAGGCCACGCCTGCCTCTACTAAGGTGCCCCTGATCGTGGACAATGACTGACGACAGTAAAAGGTTGTACGCCTTGACCTGGGAATTCTGGGTCAGTACCGGCCGGAAGGTGTGGACTGTGACGCCCAGGGAGGCGGTAGTGATGCCAGAGCAACGGGATGCGCTGACCGAATTGATCTGTCAGCACGTGGGCACCGGGAAGCGCTGGTCCACACGCACCTTTGCCGAAGTCGCCGTGGACCCCGCCACTGGGTGGGCGCCGAGCAAGTCGCTCGTCGGGAAGATCGTCAAGGGCCAGTCCTACGACATCACGCCAGAGCTGGTGTCCGCCGTCGCCGTCGGCCTCGGCCTGCCGCGCGAGGTGGTCGCCGCTGCTGCCCACTTCCAGGTCATCGGATACACCGCGTCCGAGCTGGCCGGCGAGGCGCCCGCGACGGTGCTGCATGAGATCGGCCAGCGTCCGGAGAATATGCCCAAGTCCCGTGCCGTGGCCGAGCGTTGGGCCTCCGAGGAGTAGTACATCGGGCGGCGTGGGGTAGCTGAATCTTGGACACTCGGGGGGTGCAGGCTTTATCTCTGAAGTGTCACAATGCGGAATGGGCCTTCGCCATTCTGCCTGCAACCTGCACGGATGGCCTCTGTAGTCGTATGGTTACAGCACCTCGCGCGATACGAACGCGTGTGCGATCTGGCATGCGGCGGGACAGGGGGTCATGTGACGGATGTCCAGATGGAGCGGGCCGAGCTGGATGGCGGGATACCCGTGATGTACCGGGACTACGGTCACCGTGTCCGTATGGCTTACGACCCCGCACAGATCGACGAAGCCGCGGCCATCGCACTCCTATGCGTGCGCGTACCGCGGCTCGTCAACAGCCTCGAACTTATCCGTCGCCACTGAGCCCGACGGCGGCCGGCTACTTCAGCCGGTCGCCGGGGCTCAGCCTCGCGTGAGCCGCCTTCGCCCGCTCGGCGCCCGCAGACGAGGCGTACCGGGACAGCATCTGCCGGGACTTCCACCCCGTGATCCGCATCAGATCGTCCTCATTCCCGCCGCCGACCTTCCACTGGTGAGCGAACGTGTGCCGGAACTGGTGCGGGTGGATGGGCGGGATGCCGGCCTCGGCGCACCGGCGCTTGAGCATCGTCCCCACGCCCCAGATGGTCAGCCGCTGGCCTCGGTTGCGGTCCCCCCACCAGAGCCACATGTCGTCGTCCAATGGCTTCCCCTTGTGCTTGGCTGCGGCCCTCAGGTACCGGTCGAGGGCGGTCGCGGTCGCGCGGCCGAACGGGACGCTACGGACCTTGTTGGCCTTGCCGAGCACCTGGAGGACCATCAGGTCCAGGTCGAGATCGGCAACCCTGCGGTCGGTCGCTTCGCTCAGCCGCACCCCGGTGTCGAGGAACAGCATGAGGAGCGCCGTGTCGCGCCGGTCCGCGTAGGTCTTGCCCTTGCACGTCTTGAACAGCTTGGCGAGATCGCCGTCGCTGATGACTGGCACCTCTACTTCGCCGGGGTGGGGCGCTTTCATCGTGCGCATGGGGGAGCGGTCCAACTCCTCCTCATTGACCAACCAGTTGAACATCGTTTTCAAGCTGCGGAAGTGCTGGTTCGCATTGCTCGCCGACGTCCTCTTGATGGTGGCGGTGATGTACGCCTCTACATGCTCGCGGTGGATCTCCTCGATGGTGGTCGGGGCCTGCTTGCCCTCGTTCCCGTCGTCGTCGATGGCCGGCCGGTAGCCGTTCTCCTCGTCGAGGAGGAAGGCCGTGAACGCTTTCGCGGCCTGGCCGTAGATGCGGATGGTGTTGTCCGAGAGGTGCTGAGACTTGAGTGCGCGCAGCCATGAGGCGCACATCGGCCCGAGGTTGTACCGCGTCGATGTCATGCGCTCCACCATGCTGCCCACTATCGTGGACAGTCAAGGCGCTTGGCGCATAAGCGATGTGCTTGGGGCGAGAAAAGGAAATGACCAGCGTTTCCGCTGGTCAGGATGTGTAAGCGCCCCCGGCAGGACTCGAACCTGCGGCCAAGCGCTTAGAAGGCGCCTGCTCTATCCACTGAGCTACGGGGGCCGGATCATGGCCTCGGTGGCCTGGAACCCCAGGGCTGTGAGAGTCCTGGGCCTTGCCGGGGACAAGGATAGGGCTCCGAGGGCCTTGGGCCGGTTGCTTCACCTGCGTGGCACGATGTGGAGGTTCAGTGAAGCGAACCTGATAATCGCAGGCGAGTGCGAATCGCGCACCGCTTTTGGCGTCTCGCGCCTCGGGTGTTGTGCACTCGTTATGCCTGCGCCCCACTCGTACCGTCTGTCCCTCACCGCCAATCGGCGCGCAGAGGTGCCTTTAAGCTTCTAAAAGGCTTCAAAATTGGGCATTCTTCGCATGTGGTGACCTTGGACGCACGGCCTCAGCTGATCGACGCACTCTCCGCCCTGCGCGACCGTGTCGCCGCCGTGCGCCTCCCGCTCCCGCTACCGGGGGCTCCACGCGCCCGGCAGGCCCGGGTCGAGCTGCTGGCGCAGCTCGACGACTATCTGCTGCCCCGGCTGAAACAGCCCGAAGCGCCGCTGCTCGCCGTCATCGGCGGGTCGACCGGGGCCGGCAAGTCCACCCTCGTCAACTCCCTGGTCGGCCGGAGGGTGAGCGAGGCCGGCGTGCTGCGGCCCACCACGCGGACGCCCGTGCTCGTGTGCCACCCGGACGATCACCACTGGTTCGCGAACCTGCGCGTACTGCCGCAGCTCACCCGCGTATGGCTGCCACGGCAGGACGGGGAGGAAGAGGGCGCGGAAGTGCCGCTGGAGGCGGGCAAGGGCGCCGACGGCGGCGACACGCTGCGGGTCGAGACCGTCGGGACGCTGCCGCGCGGGCTCGCCCTCCTCGACGCTCCCGACATCGACTCGCTCATCACGGGGAACCGCGTGCTCGCCGCCGAGCTCCTCTGCGCCGCCGACGTCTGGGTGATGGTGACGACGGCTTCCCGGTACGCCGATGCCGTGCCGTGGCACCTGCTGCGTACGGCGAAGGAGTACGACGCCACCCTCGTCACCGTCCTCGACCGGGTGCCCCACCAGGTGATCGGCGAGGTGTCGCAGCAGTACGCCGCGCTGCTCACCAAGGCCGGGCTCGGCGACGTACCCCGGTTCACCATCCCCGAGCTGCCCGAATCCGCTGGGGGCGGAACCGGACTGCTGCCCTCCACCGCCGTCGAGCCACTGCGGGCCTGGCTGGCGCACCGGGTGCACGACTCGGCGGCCCGCCAGCAGACCGTCGCCCGTACCGCGAGCGGCGTCATCAAGTCGCTCAACGCCCGGATGCCCGAGCTCGCCGGGGCCGTCGCCGCGCAGTACGCCGCCTCCGTACGGCTGAGCGCGGACGTCGAGGAGGCGTACGAGAGGGAGGGCGCGCGGGTACGCAGCAGGCTCCGGCGCGGCGCGGTCCTGTCCGGGGACGCGCTCACCCGCTGGCGCGGCTATCCGCTGGACAGTTCCGCGGGTGAGCTCCTCGACTCGCTCGTCGCGAGCCTGACCGCGCTGCTGCAGTGCGCCGTCGCCGCCGCCGACGAACGCGTCCACGAGGCATGGCGGCGGGAGCCCGCCGCGGGCGCGGTGGCGTTCGGCATCCCCGACCGGGAGGCGGGCGAGCGGATCGCGATGGCCGCACGGCGCTGGCGCCGGGTGCTCGAAGAGCTTGCCGAGGAGGAGGTACGGGACCTTGAGCGGCCGCCCGCGCCCGACGCCGAGACCGTCGCCGCCCTGCTCGCCGCCGCGCTGCTGGGCGGCCGCCGTGCGCGCACCGCCGGGGAACGGCTGGCCGAGCGGATCGGCGCCATCGCCGCGACCCGGCTGCGCGACAAGGGCGGGGAGCTGCTCACGACGTACATCGACCGCGTACTCAATGCCGAGAGGGACCGGCGGCTCGCGCCGCTCGACGCCCTCGAAGTGACCCCGGAGCCGCAGGCCGCGCTGATCGCCGCGCTCTCCGTGCTGCAGAAGGAGAAGTGATCGCAAACGTGACTGCTGTGACTGATGACACCGATGGTGTGGACGGTATGGATGGGGAGCGGGCGGACGGGGAGCGGGCAGATGGGCCGGCGGAGGGGCGGTGGGACGACGGGCTGATTGCCCGGCGCGCCGCCGAGCGGGCCGCGGCGCGGGGCGAGCAGCAGGCCGTACGGGCATTGCGTCCCACGCCGCCGCTGCCCGACCGGCCGCCGTCCAACCCACCGCCGTCCGACCGGGCCCAGGGCGTCGACGACGACTACGACGACTACGACGGTCTGCTGCCCGGCGGCGCCTACGGCGGACGGCTGCGCGGACGTCTCGACGCGCTGCGTGAGCTGGTCGGCCTCTCCCGTACGCGCCTCGACGCGACCACCCTCGCCGAGGCCGGCCGCGTACTCGACGAGGCCGCCGCCCGCCAGCGGCTCTCCGCCCGCCACACCGTCGTCGCCGTCGCCGGCGCCACCGGCAGCGGCAAATCGACGCTCTTCAACGCACTCGCGGGCGTACAGATCTCGGAGACGGGACTGCGCAGGCCGACCACGTCCGCGCCGATCGCCTGCAGCTGGACGGACGGCGCCGCCGGGCTGCTGGACCGGCTCGGCATCCCCGGCCGGCTGCGCCGCAGGCCGGCGCCGCCCGGGTTTCGCGACGAGGCGCTGAACGGGCTCGTACTCATCGACCTGCCCGACCACGACTCGGCCGCCACCGCCCACCGGGACCAGGTGGACCGGGTGCTCACGCTCGTCGACGCGGTGATCTGGGTCGTCGACCCGGAGAAATACGCCGACGCCGTGCTGCACGAGCGCTACCTGCGGCCGCTCGCCGGGCACGCGGAGATCACCTTCGTGGTGCTCAACCAGGTGGACCGGCTGCCGGGCGACGCCGCCGACCTGGTCCTCGACGACCTGCGCAGGCTGCTCGACGAGGACGGCATGGCACTCGGCGAACACGGCGAACCGGGCGCCACGGTCCTGGCCCTCTCGGCGCTTACGGGGGAGGGCGTCGGGGAACTCCGCGAGATGCTCGGCCAGTTCGTGCAGGAGCGCGGAGCCCCCGCGCGCCGGCTGTCCGCCGACGTGGACGCCGCGGCGGCCCGGCTGCGCCCCGTCTACGTCGCCGACGGGAGGCGGCCGCCGGAGCTCGGCGAGCGGGCCCGCGCCGAGTTCACCGACCGGCTGGCCGAGGCGGTGGGCGCGGCGGCCGTGGGCCAGGCGGCGGAGCGGGAGTGGCGCCGGAACGCGGGGAAGTCGTGCGGGACGCCGTGGCTGAGGCTGTGGCGCTGGTACGAGGCGCACCGCGCCCTGGGGGCCGGGATCGACCCGATTTCCGGGCAGACCCCGGCCGAGGGGGAGGAAGAGGAGATCACCGCCCGGCAGCGCGTGGAGCAGGCCGTGCGTACGGTCGCGGACGCCGCCGCCGCCGGGCTGCCCGCCCCCTGGGCGCAGGCGGTACGCGAGTCCGCGGTGCGCGGCGCGGCCGGGCTGCCGGAGGAGCTGGACGTACTGGCGGTACGGGCCGGATTGCCCCGCGGCAGGCCGCCGAAGCCCGCGTGGTGGCCGGCGGCGGTGCTGACGCAGGCCTCGATGACGCTCCTCCAGATCTTCGGCGGGCTGTGGCTGGTGGGCCAGATCGTGGGCGTACTAGAGCCGCAGCTGCTGCCGCCCGTCCTGGTGATGCTCGCCGGCATCGTCGGCGGCCCGCTGCTGGAGTGGGCGTGCTCGGTGGCGGCCAGGGGGCCGGCGCGGCGGTACGGGCAGGACGCCGAGCGGCGGCTGCGGGAGGCGGCGGCCGGGTGCGGCCGGGCGCGCGTGCTGGACCCGGTGTCGGCGGAGCTGATGCGGTACTGGGAGGTGCGGGAGCAGTACGTGGCGGTGACGGGCTTGTCCACAACCGGCCGGTAACCCACAGGCTCCGGCGGGCTGGCCGCGTCCGGTCCAGCATGGGACCAGTCAGCCTTACAAGGGCGGTGGCGGAAGTGGCGAGAGCGGAGGGGGAGCCGGGATGAGTGACACCTGGGTGACGCTGGTGGGCAATGCCGCGACAGGCGTGGACTACCGGGATTCGGCGGCGGGCGGTGTGGCGCGCTTCCGGTTCGCGGTGACGGCGCGGTACTGGGACCGCCAGAAGGAGAGCTGGGCGGACGGGCAGTCCAGCTTCTACACGGTGTGGGCGCGGCGGTCCCTGGCGACGAACCTGGCGGGCTCGGTATCCATCGGTGAACCACTCGTCGTACATGGGCGGTTGCGGATTCGCGACGAGGAGAAGGACGGGCAGCGCAGATTCTCCGCGGACATCGACGCCCTGGCGGTCGGGCACGACATGACGCGCGGTACTTCGGCCTTCAGACGGGTGGTGAAAGGGGACCCGGCCCTGGCGCGGCGTTCGGTGACGGAAGGGCACAACTCGGCTGATTCGTACGGCGATTTATCGACAGCACCGGCTGCGAGAGGCGATCAGCGATAACGATTCCGATTCGGAATGGCTATCTGACGGTATGACAGGGGGCTGTCGTTCCGGGCGTCTCTAGGATCTCTGTCTGGATACTCACGGGGCACTTGAGTCTGCCGGCGAGGCACTCCCCCCACAGTCGCACCACGCGAAAGGGCCTCGCCCGAAGGGGAATTCTGTGTTTTCTGCGCTCTCTGCGTTCTCTTCGTTGTCTGTACGTCGGCGGGGCTCCACCCGTCTCGCCGCCGCGGCCGTGGCTTCGGGGCTCCTCGCCGCAGGGGCGCTGGCGGCCGCCGGGCCCGCCGCCGCGGAGGAGACGCCGCAGCACCAGGGCGGCGCTGTGGCGACGCTCGACGGGCTGAAGACCTACGACACGGCCGTCCTCCACACGGACGGCGGTGACCAGCAGATCCCCGCAGGCCTGTTCGAGATGACCGTCGACGGCGGCGGCACCCTCAAGACGTACTGCATCGACGTCCACCGCCCGACGCAGGAGCAGGCGAAGTACCTGGAGACCTCCTGGGACGAGACGTCGCTCGGTGCGAACCGTGACGCCGGCAAGATCCGCTGGATCCTGGACCACTCGTACCCGCAGGTCGACGACCTGAGCGCGCTGGCCGAGCGGGCCGGGGTCGACTCGCTCACCGAGCAGACGGCGGCGGCGGGCACACAGGTCGCGATCTGGCGGTACTCCGACCACGTGAAGGTCGACGCGCTCGACCCGAAGGCGGAGAAGCTCGCCGACTTCCTGGAGAAAAACGCGCGCGGCGCCGCCGAGCCCAGAGCGTCCCTGACCCTGGAACCGAACGCGGTCTCCGGCAAGGCCGGCGAAAAGCTCGGCCCCGTCACCGTCCGCACGGACGCCGGCCACGTCACCGTGGTCCCGCCCGCCGATGCCGCCGCCAGCGGCGTCAAGGTCGTCGGCAAGGACGGCAAGCCTGTCACCGCCGCCACCAACGGCAGCGAGCTGTACTTCGACGTACCCACCGACGCGGCCGACGGCTCGTCCTCGCTGACCGTGCAGGCCACCACGTCGGTACCGGTCGGCCGCGCCTTCGCCGGCGTCACACAGAGCCAGACCCAGATCCTGGCCGGCTCCAGCGAGTCCACCGTCTCCGCCGCGGCTACCGCCACGTGGGCGAAGAAGGGCGCCATCCCGGCGCTCTCCGCCAGGAAGAACTGCGCAAAGGGCGGCGTGGACATCACCGCCGTCAACAAGGGCGACGAGCCGTTCAGCTTCGAGCTCATGGACTTCAAGCACACCGTCGCGGCCGGCCAGTCCCGGACGGTCACCGTCCCGGTCCAGGAGGACCAGGCGTACGACTTCACGATCGAGGGCCCCGGCGGCCTGAAGAAGAACTTCAAGGGCGTCCTCGACTGCAAGACGTCGGGCGCCACCGCCGCGGGCGCCGGCTCGTCCGCAGGTTCCGGGACCGGCACCATGGACCAGCTCCAGAACCAGCCCAGCCCCGCCACGGCCGGTAACGCCCCCACCGCCGGCGACGGCCTCGACCTCGCCGAGACCGGCAGCTCCAACGCCACGCCCATGATCCTCGGCATCGCGGTCGTCTTCCTCGTACTCGGCATCGCCGCAGTCTTCTTCGTCCGCAAGAAGGACGCCACCCCCGGCGAAAAGTGACAACGCACGACGCACGGTGAGCAAGCCATGGCCACGGCCCCGGTATGCCCTGGCGCACCCGGGCCGTTGCCATACCCGTTTCCGTCGCGGGGTGGACGTCAGGCAAGATGGGGTGTTTCTGGCGGCTGCGGGGCGCTATGTGGCTCCTGATCAGCGGCGGAACCGTCGGGCAGGGGCCGTTTCGGGGCCGTGGGCCGTCTGTGGGCCGTCAGGCTGCTGCGGGTAGCTCCAACACGGGCTGGATGCGCTGGAACACGGAAGATACGGCAGCCCGTGCCTTCTCCTCGCTGCTCGGCATCAGGTGGGTGTAGATCCGCAGCGTGAATCCGGGGTCGGAGTGTCCCAGGTAGGTGCTCAGTGCCTTGATGCTGCCACCGGCTTCCAGGACCACCGAGGCGTAGAAGTGCCGCAACGCGTGCATGCCGTCGTCCGGAGCGGGAGCGTAGCGTTTGCCCGGCTCCCTGGGCGGGATAACGCCCGCGTGGGCAAGGGCGGGCTTCCATACGTAATCGTCGAAGTAGCTTCGCCAGACAGCATTGCCCACGGTGCTGGTGAAGACGAGCCTCAGCGTCATCGGCGGTCCGTCCGGCGTCTTCCACGGCAACGTGACGGCGACCGGCGGAACCTGCCGCATGTGCGCTCGGAGCGCCGCCCCCACCACCGGGCTGAGTGGCGCGTCGCGGAGCTTGCCGCGCTTAGGCGGGGCGAAGACCAGCGTGCCGCCCACCCGCTTGACCTGCTGGCGGACGTGCACCCATCCCGCGTCGAAGTCGAGATTCTCTTGGGCAAGGCCGAGCACCTCCCCCTGACGGAGCCCACAGCCCCCGCCAGCGTCCACGGTGGCCGCGAACCGGTCGGGCAGCCCCGCGCGAACGGCCAAGACGCGCTCTTCGGTCCACGGCACGATCAGACGGTGCTCAGGGATCGGGGCCTTGACCGACTGGGCGTGACAGGGGTTCGACCTGATCACACAGTCGTCCACCGCAGCATTGAACAGCGACGACACCGAATCGTAGATGGCGCGGCGGTACGTTCCGTTCGGCACCGCCGAAGTGAGCTTGTTCAGCCAGGTACGCATGTGCTCGGGCTTGAACGACCCCATGGGGCGCGTGCCCAGGTAGGGGACCGCGTGCAGCCGGATACGCCTGCATACGACTTCCCGACTACCCAGTTCCGTCGTCAGACCCCCCAGCCACTTCTCGGCGTACTCCCGAAACGTGATCTGTCCGGCTTTCGGGTCGATGTACTGACCCGCGTCCATGTCGGCTTCAATCCGCGTCAACCACTTCTCGGCACCCCCCTTCTGACGGTCTGGGAAGCTCTTGGACTTCTCGGTGCCGTCGGGGCCGATGTAGCGGGCGCGGTAGCGCAGGCCGATGCCGTAGCGGTCGGAGCGGACTCGGGTGGGCTTGCCGTTTGCGTCAGTCTCGGTCTTGAACCAGCGGTCTTGGATGTGGCCTGCCATGTGGTGGCGATCCTCTCAACACGCAGCAGGGAGAGCCGCTGGGTAGCGGCTCTCCCTGCTGGTTGTGGTGGGTGTTGGACTAGGCGGCGTCCTGGTCGGCGCTCTTGCGGTCGACTACGTGGGCGAGTACGTCGGCGGGGTCGTAGCGGATGTGTTTGCCGATGCGGAAGCCGGGCGGGCCGATGCGCTTCTTACGCCACTGGTAGACGGTCTCCTTGGGCACCTCGAAGATCTCGGCGATGTCGTCGGGGGTGAGGTAGCGGTCCGGCAACCCGGCGCGGAGCGTGGCGCGCGGGTCTGGCAGTTCAAGTGCGGTGCTCATGGCGTGTCCTCCGTGCGCCGGTGGCTGTTTCGGGGGCCCGTGTCTGTCCGAGGTGCGGATTTCTGCGTCATTGCGTCACCAGCGTCATCTAGGCTTCTGACCTGCGGTTTTGTGTGACGCAGTGGTTCGGGGGTGCGTCATCGGTGCGTCATGGGCTGCGTCATCGGGTGACGCAGATGACGCAGGATGACGCAGAGACCGCCGTCTGCGTCATGGCTTTCGTCGCAGGTCAGGTGCCGTTTCTCGACCTGCATGACGCAGATGACGCAGCGTCTTCCCTCTTAGGACAAAAGGAGGGGGTGTCTGTTGTAGTTCGGTGCGCCTCACAGCGTGAAGAAGGAGCCGCTTCGCGGCGCGACCACCAGGGCGGCGTTCCGCCGAACAGCAAGAAGAGCACGCCTGGCCGGGTGCTCTTCTTGCTTGTCCGGGCGAACACGGTGCGGGTCAGAACACCCGCTTCTGTTCGTGTGGGGGCGGGGTGGTCTGGCGGGTCATTTCGAGGTAGCGGCCCTCGCTGGTGCGGCCCGTGTCGATGAGGACACCGCGAGCGGCAAGCGTCGGCTGGAGGCGCTTGAGGCGGTCGGAGAGGACTTTGCCCGTGGTCGGCCAGCCCTTGGGCAGGGGACGCAGTTCGTCACCGCTGTAGAGGCGACTGAGGCAGTGCAGCCACTCGGTGGAGGTCATCCGCTGCTCGCCGCCCGGTTCCATGCTTTCGGCATGCTTGAGAACGGTCTGCGCGAGGAGATCGCCCTCGATCACGTCGTCGTTCAGGTCGTCCAGACTGGCCCGGTACGCGTTGAGGGCCCCAAGGCCGGTTGCCGCGTCGAGCTGCGCGCACAGGTGGGCGAAGTCGGCCATCCGCAGGTCGGTGGGGGTCTCCGCCTCGGCTGCGCGGACCTTGACCGCGAGGTCCAGGAGCGAGCCGAGAACGACGGGCAGGATCTCCGCGTACTCCGCCCACAGTTCTGCCTCGGTGCGCCTCACGCGGGGCCGCTCCAGGCGCAGGGGCAGGAGCCGTTCCGCGAGGTCGGGCCGGATGACGCCCACGTCGATACCGGTCAGGAGCAGGGGGCGGCGGTAGCCGACGCGGAACACGTCCCCGTCGGTGAACAGGGCGCGCTTGACGTTCTCGGCTCCGGTGACGATGCAGCACATGGCGTCGGACAGGTCCGGGGTCATGTGGGAGAGGTTGTCCAGGGCGGTGACCCATCCGGCCGCGACCGCCGCGATCAGGTTCTCCTCGTCCTTCGGGGCGCGGCGCAGGTCGCCGCTCATTCCCTCGATGATCCGTACCAGCATCCGGCCGCCGGTGGACTTGCCCGCGCCCTGCGGGCCGGTGAGGAACGGCGCGGGGACGGGCACGGACGGTCCCAGGCAGCCGATGAGCCAGGCGATGGCCAGGCATTCGGTCTCGGCGTTGGCGAAGTTGCACAGCCGCATCAGGAGGTCGATGCCCTTGCCGTCGGTGTCCTTGACGGGCAGGGGCAGTTCCCCGGTGAGCTGGGTGCGGCGCCAGCACACCTCGCGCGGGTCGGGGGTGAGGATGTCCCATCCGGTGGGGTGGATGCGGACGGACTGCCCGTCGTTGCGGCCCAGGTCCAGCCACGTCGCTCCGTCGAATCCGGGGGCGACGCGGATGTGGACGGGCTGCACGTCCTCGGTCAGCGCGAGTGCTTCGATCAGGTCGAGCGCCTCCTTGAGCGCGCTCCCGTTGAACACGCCGCGCCCGTCCCTGAAGAGGCCGACCATGAGTTCCTGGCGGTGGCTGCCCGTCGTGCCTTGGGAGCGGATCGGGCGGGCCACGGGGTGGCCGTTCTTCTGCGCGTACACGGTTCCTTCGGCGGTGCGGAAGTACCGGAAGTGCTCTTGGGCGTAGTCCGCGATGACCTCGCGGGCGGGAGTCTTTTCGTCCTCAGACATGGCTAAGTCCCAACGTGGTCAGGGCGTTGGTCCACGCGTCGGTGCAGTGCCGGGCGGTTTCGCCCTTGGTCTGTGCGGCGGTGAACAGCCGCGCGGTGTGCGCCTCGGTGAGGCAGCCGCAGCGGCCGTGCGTGGACAGCACGGCGAGGAACGTCCGGTACACGGTGGCGTGCACCGCCTCACGAGCCTCGGTGATGCGCTGTTCCGCCATGGCGATGCCACGGTCCAGATAGGCGGGCGTGCGGTGAGGGCAGTCCCCGCCCCCGGCCAGTGCGGGCACAGTGATGGCCGCCGGTCGAACTGCGGTGGGCTCCTTTACGACCAGTGCGCGCACGACTTCCGGCAGCGCCGTCATGGTGCCGGTGCCGGGGCCCAGCCACCGGGCGTAGGACATGAGCGACTTGATGTCCACGCCGGGCCGCACGGCGTTGGCGGACTGCATGGCGCCCTGGTAGAGCCAGTGCTCACCTCGGGTCGTCGGCACGGCCCGTGTGGCGGGCAGGCTAGCGCGCGCCCATGCGATGGCGTCCGCGTTGTCCAGGTCCACCACGGTGAGACCGGCCCCACCGGGGTGGTAGGCCACAGCCGCCGCGTCGCGCCACGTACGTGCCCAGGTCGTGGAGCGGAGGACGGCGGGGTCGGTGGTGGCGGCGGCCCAGCCGTGGCAGGGTGCCGGGCAGGTGCAGGGGCCGGGGGTCTTCATGTTCGGTCGGCCGCCGCATGCGTTGTCGGCGCAGCGGCGGCAGTTGCCGAACGGCACTTTCCCTGCTCGTAACGGCAGCACGGGCACGTTGGAGGCTGCCAGGGAGAGCGCCGTAGGCAGGTGCTCTCCCTGAATGATGGTGGGTTGAGTCATGCTGAATGTCTCCAGTTCTCTGTGAAGGTGCTGGATTGGCGGCGGCCCCGGTTCTTGGCGGAAGGGGGCCGCCGTTGTCGTTCGTCGGAAGGGGTCAGGCGGCGGCGGTGTCGTCGCCGCGCGTGGTGGTCAGTCGGCCGTCCAGGGTGCGGACGACCGTGCCGCCGGTGGTGAGGGTTTTGACGGCCTTGGACACGGCGCCCTTGGACAGGCCCGTGATGGTGGCCAGGTCCTTCTGGAGGACCGGTTCGTCGGCGGTCTCGATGGCCTTGAGGACACGGTTGACGGCGCTGTCCGTGGCCGGTGCCGTCTCGGTCGCGGTGTCCTTGACGAGGGTGAGCGTCGGGGCTCCCGCGGCTTCCACTGAAGGAGCGGCGGTGCGGGACCACGGGGTGCGGTCGGGCAGGGCGATGACGACTGCCTTGTCCATGTAGCGGACCTTGACGGGGTCGGGCTTGCGCACGCCGTCGCGGATCAGCGCCACACCGGGGACCGGGAGTTCGTCGGCGTTCCATCCCTTGGCCTGTGCGTCCTCCCCGAGGACGACGCGCGCTTCTGCGGGGGTGCGTACGGCGAGGCAGATGGAGACGCCGATCTGTGGGGCGATCTGCTTGGGGATGCCGTCGCCGATGGTGGGCTTTTGAGTCATCCACCACAGGTCGATGCACGCCGCGCGACCCATCCGAGCCAGGGACTCCAGGCCAGGCAGCGCGGACCGGTTGACGGTGCGCGTCTTGCCGTCTGCGGCCTCGGTCTCGTAGGGGACCTTGTCGGCGGCCGTCATGACCTCGGCGCCCTCGTCGACGACGACCGTGATGCGCGGACGGCCCGCCGTGGGGGTCCAGGTGTCCTGGCCCTTGGGCAGGATGCTGAGCCGGTCCAGCATCTCCGTCTCCAGCTCGTCGACCACGTCGACGACTTCGCGCGGAGTGGAGGCGACGCGGGCCCGGTGGTCCCACAGGCGGCCTTCCACCCGCTTGAGGTCGATAATGACGAGCGCGTTCGTCTGTCCCTCGGAGGCGTCGTACAGCAGCGGCCGGGAGGCCACCGACTTGCCTGCGCCGGATCGTCCGGCGATCAGCAGTCGTTCCCCGAGCGGCACGGTGACCTGCTCGCCGGTGACGGTGTCGATGCCGAGCGAGCGGCGCTCCGGGGTCCACGTGAGGTCGTCGCCGTCGGCCGCGCTGCGGGTGCGCAAGGTGAGTTCGGCCCAGCCGCCTTGCTTGCCTGCCTTGATCTGCATGCGCAGGCTCGTGCGTGCCCCGAGCAGGGCGCGGATGTGGTCCTCGGCCGTGCGGAGCTTGGTCGCGGTCCATGTGCCGTCGAGGCGGACGGAGCAGACGATGCCCGCCTCGGTCAGCTTCGGCCGGCCGGTTAGCGTGCCCGCCAGGCCGCGCTGTTCGGCGTGCTCCTTCCAGTGCTGCGGCGCGAGCCGCTTGAGCAGCGCCGTCTCTTCGGCGGTGGGCTTGAGTCCGGTGGTGTCGCGCTCGCGCAGGGCCACCCACACGGTCAGGGCGGTGATGGCGGCGACGACGGCGACGGCCGACCACACCCACACGCGGGCAGTGACCTGCGGCAGCCAGACGTATCCGGCGACACCGAGCGCGGTGGCGCTCTTGGACGCGATCAGCCACATGGGGTCCGGGACGCGCCGCTTGGCGGTGCGCAACTCCCGCTCCGCGCGGTGGCGCAGGGAGGTGACGCCCTCGGGGTCGATGGCGCGTGCGGTGGCGAGCGCGCGGCGGGCATCGCGCACGAGCGGCTTGCGTTCGGCGCGCAGAGTGCGGCGGCGGTCGGCTTCCTTGCGCCACCGCTCCGCGCTCCAGCGGGCGGCGGTGGCGGCGTACTGGCGGTGGGTGCGCCAGACTTGTCCGTGACTCACGGGTGTCCTCTTCTCTGGGATGAGTGGGTCGGTGGTGACGGGCCATGCGGCGGCCCGTCACCACACACATGTGTTACGCGGAGTGAGCGTGTTTCCGGTTTTCTGGTTTCCGAGGCGGCCCCTACGCGTGCGCGCGCGGGGACGGAAACTTCCGTCACCCTGCGTTGCTACGGGGCCTGTGGCGGCCGAACGGCCCTCGGGGGGTCAAACCCCACCCGGAAGGCCCTTCGGGCGCCCTGCGGGCCGTCTATGGGCTCGCGGTGATTTAGCGGCCCTTCCGGATGCGCTTGCCGGTGCTCTTGGTGCCGGTGGTGACCGAGCGGACCACGGTGACCAGGGCCCAGCCGAGGACGAGCGCGATGAAGGCGAGCATCGCGAGGTTCGCGGCGATGGCGGTCAGTACGCCGACGAGCAGCGGGCCGAAGTAGACGCCAGCCGCGACCGCACCGGCACCGACGCCGGAGCCGAGCGCGACGCGCTGCATCGTGCGGTCCGGCGGCGCGTGGTGGATGTGCACCACCTGCGGCCCGGCGGGCTGCTGGACGGGAAGAGAGGCGGGGTCGGCGTAGACGTGGCTGCCGTCCGGGAGCTGGACGACCGTCAGCGGGCGGTGTGAGGGGAGCTGTTCCATGACGCACCCTCCGGGGCGTTGTCGGGGAAAGCGCAGGCAGAGCACATGCCGAGCGACGGCGGAATGACGTACCCGGCGTCGCGTCGGCACTCGGGGCAGGTACGACGGGCAGCGTTGGCCTTGGCCAGAGCCGCCCAGCGGGCCGGGGTCATCGCACGCACCGGCTTGGCCCTGTCGATGCGGTAGAGGTAGGCGACCAGCGGGCCCCGTCGGCGCCGGGGCCGCTCCACCTGTGCCGCCACCTCCTGACCACCCGGACGGAGTCCCAGGGCGCGGAGCTGGCGGTAGGTCGCGTAGCCGTCCGGAGCGAGCCGCCACCGGTAGACGGGCAGCGCAGCCATCACGCGACCTGAAGCCCGCGTTCAGCACGCAGGGTGTCCCGCAGGGTACGGGCGTTCGCAGGCGAGGTACGGACCTCACGGCGGATGCCCTCGGCAGTCAGCTTCGCGTCCGCCCAACCGGCCGTGGCCTTCCGTGCCTCGTCGAGCAGCTCATCCCGGGTGCGCTTCGGGCGCGGAGTGCGGGCCACCTCCGGCACGCGGCCCGTGGCCCGGCGCGGGCCGGGCGACTCGGCAGCCACCGCGCGCCGCTCGACCGGCGTCACAGTCGGCTGCTCAATGGCCTGGACCGGCTTGGCTGGGATGGTCGACTTGAGGAACCCGACGGCCACCGGTCGGGGCAGCGGCTTCACGTTCGGCGCGATCACCGCCGGGGTCGATACCACGAGGTCAGAACTAGACCGATTCCTCACGCTATTGGTCGATTCATCAGCATTCGTGGTTGGAGCTGCGATCGGGGTGGGGCGGTGGTGCAGCACCTTCGCCACGAGGTCGGACCCGAAGTAGATCGACCCGACTGGCAACGAGGTGGCGAGCAGTACCAGAACCCAGTTCGCCGGGTCCCAGTCGGCCAGTCGACCCCAGTCGACCGAGCCGCCATGCAGCTCCGGGACCAAGCCGTGCACGTAGTTCAGGACGAGCGAGGCGACGGTGTAGGCGGCCAGCACCCGCAGCGCGAACGTCCGGTCCCGCCCGGCGAGCACGAGCGTGGCGATCAGGGCCAGGGCCATGAGGCCGTCGACGACGAACGGGTACAGCGTCGCGGCCGTGGCATCCGCGCCGATGGCGCCCGCGATGTCGCGCAGGGCGTTCCAGGACACTCGGAAGGCCATGGCGACCACGACGACCAGCGCGAGCACGAGGGCCGTGCGGCCCTTGCGGTGCAGGCTCATGCGGCACCGCCCGTCTGACCGGACAGGCCGTTGACCTGGTCGCGGTGCGCGGCGAGCACACGTCGGCGGGCCCGGCGGATGCGCCGCTCGTCCAGCTCGCACGGCGTGCGGTCGATGACGATGATCTGTGCGTCCAGCAGTTCCATCTCCGCGCGGATGACGGGCATCTCCGCGTCGATGGCGTCCAGCTCCGCCTCTGTGGGCTCCATCCACGGCTCGAACGCGGTAACAGCTTCCTGAACAGTGACGATGTGGTTCATGGGTCGTGTTCTCCCTAGCAGGTGGAACGGCCCGAGAAGCGGCCCCGGTGTTTGCCCACCGGGGCCGCGCGCCGTTGAAGTCGGAACATCCAGCTCCCTGCCGCTCCCCCCGTACGGCACCGCACGCGGCGGTCCGGACGGGGGAAGGAGGCAACCGGCCGCAGCGCTCTTGCTGCGGAAGTCAGTGAGACGCGGGCGGCGTTGCCGTCGTGCTGGTCAGGCGCGATGGCGCCGGGCGATGTCGTCGGTACATGTGCGTCTCCTCTCTGCCGTGGCCGGATGTGGTGGTGCACTGCAAGGGGGACCAAGTCCCCACCCTCCGGCCGTTGCTCGCGGTCACCGGGCCACCTCGCCAGTCGGGCCGAAACCCTGTCCCCTGGCCTTCACGGGCGGTCTTGCAGCGTCCTCCGCCCCTTGCTTGCGCACCGGGAGGCGGAAACAATTCCGTCATCTGGTGCGCACCAGAAGGAAAGTATCTGGTGCGCACCAGAGTCAAGGGCTTCGTCGTTTCGAGTGGGGTCCGTCCGCCCCGGTGCATCTCCAGAAGACCCGTTCGGGTAGGGGTGTCGGTAGCCAACAGCGCTTCACAGCAGGCCTGTTAAGGAGCTAGTTAAGGCCTGTTGACCTGCGGCGGTATGAGGCATGCTGGAATGGTCAGTGAGCGGATCCAACGTCGGGCGGTGGCCTGTGAGTACAGGACTTCGGGGCGCGCGAACGGCGCGTGGCTGGTCTCAGGAGCGTCTGGTTCGCGAGATAGAGCAGTACGCCCGACAGCACGTCACCGACGTTGCTTCCACTGCGAGTTTGCGGGTGTACGTATCCGAGTGGGAGAACGGCAGGCGCACTCTCTCGGACCGCTACGCAGTGATCCTGAGGCAGCTTCTCGGGGTCACTGACAGGGAGTTGAGGGGTGCCCCGCTCGCTTCCGCTCCGCCGATGGCCGACGGGTATGACGAACTGCTGGGCAGGATCGATTCAGCCAGCAGCGTCAGCCAGTCCATGGTGAAGACGTTTAACGACCAGACCGAGCTACTGCGCACCATGGATCGTCAGTTGGGCGCATCCGGTCTCGTCGACCAAATGACGGGGCATCTCGCCCGTCTGGAAGACGCGCTGAATTTCGCAGTGCTTCCCACCGCACGCCAACCTGTCGCGCTCGCGCTCGCGGGGGCGGCGACCCTGGCAGCATGGCAGGCGATCGACTCTGGAGCGGTCGAACGAGCGTGGCGTCACTACGAACTCGCGAAGCGGGCAGCGCACGACGCTGAGGCGCCGATGTACCTCGCGCACGCTATGGCGGAGCAGGCATACGTACTCTGCGAGGCTGGCCGGCCGTCCCTCGGTGTCGACCTGGTACGCGATGCGCAACGGACCGTTGGCCAGGCGGGTTCGCCGCGTCTCCGGGCATGGCTGTACGCGGCCGAAGCGGAGATGTGCGCCCACGCGGGAATGCCCGACGACTGCCGACGCGCCCTCGATGCGGCCCTGGCCAGCATCCCGCCCGGATCCGAGGACCGAGACCCGGACATGTTGAGCATCTTCCTCAACGGCGCCCACTTGGCCCGATGGCACGGCAACGTTCTTGCCCTGCTCGGTGACGGTGACGCGGTGACCAGCCTGTATGACGCCCTGGACGTGGTGGACCCCACCTTTGTCCGAGCGCAGGCCGGTCTCCACACCGATCTCGCCCAAGCGCACGTCGCGCGAGCTGAGTATGACGACGCGCAGACCCACCTGCGACAGGCACGGCTGTTGGCGAGCCGCACCGGTTCCGTGCGGCAGCGCCGCCGTGTCGATCTGCTCAGTGCGCGGCTGTGAGCCCCTGCTTGCCCCGGCTCGCGAGGATGTGCAGCAGGGCAACGAGGGTGCCGGACCCCATCAGGTCACCGCGTGCCATAAGCCCCGGCACGTCAGCTAGCGGCACCCATTCGATGTGTCCCGCCTCTTCAAGGTCCGTTGGGGAACCGACGCGCTCAGCTCCATGCCCTACGAAGATCTCGTGAGGTGAGTCGACCATGCCGACCATGGGCTGATACGTGACGACGTGTTCCACTGCTTTGGGGCGCCACCCCGTCTCTTCCACCACTTCCCGCATGGCCGTGTGCGACGGGTCCTCCCCTTCGTCCACGATGCCCCCCGGAAGCTCCCACCCCCACTGCTGAGGGACGAAGCGGTACCGCCACATCATCAAGACGCGGTCCTGATCATCCAGAACGGCAGTAACGGCGACGTGATGCAGCTTCACCACGTGATGTTCGAAACGCTCCACTCCCGGCGGTTCAACGTCCCAGAGCTGAAGCTTGACCCATTGGTTGTCGTAGACGTCCCGCTCGCCATGGATGCGCCACGGCTCCAGCCCCTCGGG
Organism: Streptomyces flavidovirens DSM 40150; assembly: GCF_000429085.1. Lineage (GTDB taxonomy): Bacteria > Actinomycetota > Actinomycetes > Streptomycetales > Streptomycetaceae > Streptomyces > Streptomyces flavidovirens. Next base: position 61,187 of record NZ_AUBE01000023.1, read on the forward strand.
TGTCGTGACGCTCACCGCTCCCGGTACCCGGTACGAACTCCGCCCTCGAACTTCCAAAGCGCTCTCAGCGACGAGTCGGGCCAGTACCTGCCGCAGCGCGGTACGGCCGATGCCGAGTTCCTCTACGAGCGCCCGTTCCGAGGGGAACTTGTCGCCGGGGGCATACCGGCCCGTAGCGAGTCGATCGCGCAGCGTCTCGTAGACCTTCGTCGTCTTCGGTCCCATCCGTGGAGCACTCTCCGTTCTCAGGTGGTGCATAACAGCGTAGTGGGCCACGCGCACACTGCCTCCGGTCTCGGGTGGAAGGGTGAGAGAGTGGGGCTTCGGACCTTCGCTGAGCCCCGTATAGCAGCAGGTCGGAGCCCATCTCCTGGGCCGTCTACGGGCCGTCCGAGGGCGACCAACGACGGCCAACAACGACCAACAATGACGGGTACCAGACACAGGGCCACCTACTGCGCCGCTGGTCAGGGGCCCTCCGCCATACCCGTTTCCGTCGCGGGGTGGACGTCAGGCAAGATGGGGTGTATCTGCCCACACATCGATTGCCGGACGGTTTCTCTTGGCTGAGTACATCTACACGATGCGCAAGACGCGCAAGGCGCACGGCGACAAGGTGATCCTTGACGACGTCACGCTGAGCTTCCTGCCGGGCGCGAAGATCGGTGTGGTGGGGCCCAACGGTGCCGGTAAGTCCACGGTGCTGAAGATCATGGCCGGACTGGAGCAGCCGTCCAACGGTGACGCGTTCCTGTCGCCCGGCTTCAGCGTCGGCATCCTCATGCAGGAGCCGAAGCTGGACGAGTCCAAGACCGTTCTGGAGAACGTCCAGGACGGCGCTGCCGAGATCATGGGCAAGCTCAAGCGCTTCAACGAGGTCGCCGAGCTCATGGCGACCGACTACTCCGACGAGCTGCTCGACGAGATGGGCAAGCTCCAGGAGGACCTCGACCACGCCAACGCCTGGGACCTCGACGCCCAGCTGGAGCAGGCCATGGACGCGCTGGGCTGCCCGCCCGGCGACTGGCCCGTCACCAACCTCTCCGGTGGCGAGAAGCGCCGTGTCGCGCTCTGCAAGCTGCTCATCGAGGCGCCCGACCTGCTGCTCCTCGACGAGCCCACCAACCACCTCGACGCCGAGTCGGTGAACTGGCTGGAGCAGCACCTCTCGAAGTACGCGGGCGCCGTTGTCGCCGTCACCCACGACCGGTACTTCCTGAACAACGTCGCCGAGTGGATCCTCGAGCTCGACCGCGGCCGCGCGATCCCCTACGAGGGCAACTACTCGACGTACCTCGACAAGAAGTCGGCCCGCCTCAAGGTCGAGGGCCGCAAGGACGAGAAGCGTCAGAAGCGGCTCAAGGAAGAGCTGGAGTGGGTCCGCTCCAACGCCAAGGGCCGCCAGACCAAGTCGAAGGCGCGTCTCGCCCGGTACGAGGAGATGGCCGCCGAGGCGGACAAGATGCGGAAGCTGGACTTCGAGGAGATCCAGATTCCGCCGGGCCCGCGCCTGGGTTCGGTCGTCGTCGAGGTCGACAAGCTCTCGAAGGCATTCGGCGACAAGGTCCTGATCGACGACCTGTCCTTCACCCTGCCGCGCAACGGCATCGTGGGCGTCATCGGTCCGAACGGTGCCGGTAAGACGACCCTGTTCAAGATGATCCAGGGTCTGGAGACCCCGGACTCCGGCTCGATCCGTGTCGGCGAGACCGTCAAGATCTCGTACGTCGACCAGAACCGCTCCAACATCGACCCGAAGAAGTCGCTCTGGGCGGTCGTGTCGGACGAGCTGGACTACATCAACGTGGGCCAGGTCGAGATGCCTTCGCGGGCGTACGTCTCCGCCTTCGGCTTCAAGGGCCCGGACCAGCAGAAGCCGGCCGGTGTCCTGTCCGGTGGTGAGCGCAACCGCCTCAACCTGGCGCTGACGCTCAAGGAGGGCGGCAACCTGCTGCTCCTCGACGAGCCGACGAACGACCTGGACGTCGAGACCCTGTCGTCGCTGGAGAACGCGCTGCTCGAGTTCCCGGGTGCGGCCGTGGTCATCTCCCACGACCGCTGGTTCCTGGACCGGGTCGCGACGCACATCCTCGCGTACGAGGGTGACTCGAAGTGGTACTGGTTCGAGGGCAACTTCGAGTCGTACGAGAAGAACAAGGTCGAGCGCCTCGGCGTGGACGCGACGCGGCCGCACCGTGCGACGTACAAGAAGCTGACGCGAGGCTGACTGATCTTGTCGCGTCACATCTACCGCTGCCCTCTGCGCTGGTCGGACATGGATGCCTTCGGGCACGTCAACAACGTCGTCTTCCTCCGGTATCTGGAGGAAGCGCGGATCGACTTCATGTTCCGGCTGGCGCCGGGGGACGGCTCGCCGTCGTTCGCCGGCGGGTCTGTCGTGGCCCGGCACGAGATCGACTACAAGCTGCCGCTGGTCCACCGGCACGAGCCGGTGACCATCGAGTCGTGGGTCACGAAGATCGGTGCGGCGTCGCTGACGATCGCGTACGAGGTGAAGGACACGGACGCCGACGGCTCCGAGCGCGTGTACGTCCGGGCCTCGACGGTCGTCGTGCCGTACGACCTCGAAGCGGCGCGGCCGCGGCGGATCTCGGCGGAGGAGAAGTCGTTCCTCCAGGAGTACCTGGACGACGGCGGCGCCGGCGATCGCGCCGGCCGGCGCGGGACGCGGGGGGCTGTCGCCGCATGACGGCGCTGAGCGGGCTGGTGCTTGCCGACGCGGGGGAGGCGGCGGATCTTGCCGCGTTCCTCGGGCGGCTGATCCATTACGACCGGGCCGCGGCGGTTCGTCTGCAGGTGGGCGGTGGGGCGGTGGCGGTTTTCGGGCGGCCGCCGTCGTTCGACGTACTGGCTGTTCGGACCTCGCGGCTTGCGGGGGCGGATGCGGGTGGCGCGGGTGCGGGTGCCAGTGCCGGTGCGGGTGATCTTGACGTCACCGTGTCTGCCGGGGAGCTTCTCGAAGGCATCGACGAGTCCACCGGGGCGGTTGCCGTGCCCGGTGCGGTTACGGGGCCGCCGTGGGCCGGGGTGCTGCCGCCGCGTGGCGGCTGGCGGCAGGTTCCGGGGCTGCCGGGGCCCGACGCGATGCGCGCGGCGGTCGCGGCCGCGGTCGCGGAATTCCGGGCGCGGGACGAGGCGTTGGCCCCGGAGGACCGGACGCGGGCAGCTCGGGACCGTATCGGGCGGGAGATCTGGTCACGCACGCTGGGCGAGACGGAGCTGCCGCTGCGGGCGGTGCACGCCGCGCAGTCGCTCGGCTTCCTGAGGCCCGCGCGCCGGGCCGACGCGGACCCGGCCGCGGTCGCGCTCCTGGCTGCGGGCGGCTGGCTCCGCCTGCGCACGCCGTACGGGTCGATCGCGGTACGTCGCGCAGGGCTCGGGGTGCTTTCGGTGGCCCCGGTGTAGGTGGGGCCGGCGGGGGCCCTGGAGCGGCTTGCGCCGGGACGGGTCGGGCGGTGCGGCCGGGGGCCCAGCGGGCGGTTCCGTCCGCAAACGCCGGACGGGCTGGGTGGGTGGGTGGCCGGGTTCGAGCTGTGCCGGTCCGGTCAATCCCTGGTGTTGTCGGGCCAGATTCCTATGTGGTCCTGTTCCAGTTCCAGCATGACCCGGTGTTCCATACCCAGCGCCCGGGTGTATTCCGCGGGGAGCTGCAGGCGGCCCGCCCGGTCCAGCATCGCGTACTCCCTCGCCACCACCGACTCCTGGCCCGTCGTCGCGTCGACCTCCGTCCGGCGCAGTACCTCCGACGACGTGCGGCCGTCGCGGATGGCCACCGTGCGGCGGACCTCGCTCGCCACCTGCTGGTCGTGGGTGACGATGACGATCGTCGTGCCCAGCTCCTCGTTCGCCGTACGGAAAGCCCCGAAGATCTGTTCCGCGGTCGCCGAGTCCAGTTCTCCGGTCGGTTCGTCGGCCAGGAGGACCGAGGGGCTGTTGGCGAGCGCCACCGCGATCGCTGTGCGCTGCTGCTCGCCGCCGGACATCTGGTGCGGGCGGCGGTCGCGGCAGTGGGCGACCTCCAGCATCGTGAGGAGCGCGTCGGCGCGGGCCGCGCGGTCACGGCTGCGGCTACGGCCGCGCAACTGCATGGGGAGCGCCACGTTCTGGGCCGCCGTCAGGTACGGGAGAAGGTTGCGTGCCGTCTGCTGCCAGACGAAGCCCACCACGTCCCGCCGGTACCGCAGCCGTTCCTTCGCGCCCATCGTCAGCAGGTCGCAGCCCGCCACCTTCGCCGCGCCCGCCGTCGGCTCGTCCAGGCCCGCCAGGATGTTCATCAGAGTGGACTTGCCGCTGCCCGACGCCCCCACGAGGGCCATCAACTCGCCCTCGTCCACCAGCAGGTCGAGGCCCTGGAGCGCCTGGACCTCCACGCCGTCCGTCGTGAAGATGCGGACCAGCCGGTCGCAGGAGATCAGCGCGTCGTGACCGTACGCCGGGCGGGCGCGGTGGGTCTTCGCCCGCCGTTCGAGCTCACCGAGGGATGTGGGGGAGGTGTCGGTTGTCATGTGGCGTCTCCTGCCCTGAGTTCCGTTGTCGTCCTGAGGCGCGTCGTCCACCAGGCCTGCACCAACGCCACCACCGCCGCGATCGCGACAACGGCGCAGGCCGGCAGGAGCAACGACCAGGAGTCCGTGCGCAGTTGTACGACGCCCAGCGCGTCCAGCACCTCCAGCCGCCTCGGCGCCGCCATCGCCAGCTCCCCCAGATCGAGGCCGGGGCCCACGAGCTTGATCGCCGCCCAGCCCACCACCGCCCCGCCGAACGCCGCCAGCAGCGCCTGCGGCAGCGATTCGAGGACGAGCAGGCGCCGGCCCTGCGCGCGGGTGAGGCCCATGGTGCGCAGCCGGGCGAGGAGCGCCCGGCGTTCGGGGACGGTCTGGAGCAGGGAGAGCAGTACGGCCAGTACGGCGTATCCGGCGCCCGCCGCCACGGCCGCCGTGTAGAGGCAGCCGGCGCCCGCCTGGACCGGCGAGTCGGCGAGCGCGGCGCGCTCCTCGGAGCGGAACTTCACCTCGGCACCCTTCCCGGCGTCCCGTACCGCCGCCGATACGGCCGCCGTGTCCATGCCGTCGCCGGTGACCAGCAGGGTGTTCGGCAGGGGACGGTCCAGGTCGGCGGCGTTGACAAGCAGGAAGCCTTCGCCGGGCAGCGCGGGTGTGGTGGGGCGCTGGGCCGCCACGCGCACCTCGAAGTTCCCCGCCGAGGAGGTCAATCGCGTCGTACCCGCGCCGAGCCGCCCGGCGACCGACGGGGACGCGATCGCCCGGACCGGGCCGGCCGGCGATGGACGCTCGCCCGGTCGCTCAAGGATCTCGGCCGGAAAAGCGCCCAGGCCGGTGCGGCGCGCCAGCCGGGCGTACGACTCGGGCTCCACGGCCACCAAGGACACCGAGCCCTCGCGGTCGCGCAGGTCCAGGTCGTAGTCGATGAGCACGGGCGTCACCTCCCGCACCCCTTCGGCCTCGCGCACCGCACCCGCCAGCGAGGGCGGCAGGGCCTTCAGCCCCGATATCCGCGCGTCCGCGCCGACCGCCAGCGTCGACGCCCGCTCTCGCGCGTCCGCGATCCCGGTGAGTACGGAGCCGCCGAAGGCCGCAGTGGTCAGCGCGGTCAGCAGGGCGAGCAGTGGCAGCGCGGCCGTGGCGGGGGAGCGGCCCGCGCGGGCCAGCGACAGGAACCCGATCGCGCCGCGCCGCCGTGCCATCGACCGGGCCGCGAGCCGCAGGGGCAGCGGATAGAGGCGTACGAGAACGAGCGCCGCGATGACGCCGACCAGTACCGGGGCCGCACTGACCAGTTGGTCGACCTGGCCCGTCCCCGCGCCCCGGCGGCGCAGTGCGGCGACCGCCGCGGTGGCGAGCGTGAGCAGGGTGAGCTCGGCGACCGTACGCCGCCTGGACGGTCTCGCGTGCACCAGGTCGTTACGCCCGCCGTGCGCCCGCGGCCTGCGGTGGACGTACACGGCGCGCAGTGGCAGCGCGCAGCAGGCGATCAGCGCGACGGCCCCGGAGGCCAGTGCCGCGGGCAGCGCGCGGCCGGCGGGGAGCAGCAGCACGGCCAGCCCCCAGCCGCCCGCGGCGGCGGGCACCGCCAGGACCGCTGTCTCGGCGAGCAGCCGTCCGCCGATGCCGCGGAGGGAGCCGCCGCGTGAACGCAGCAGGGCGAGCTCGGCCCCGCGGCGCGCGGCGGCCAGGCCGCCGGCCATCAGCAGCACCACGGACGCGACGGTGCCGACGCCGAACGCCGCGACCGCGACGACGGGGCCGATGGCGCCGAGGGTCCCGGAGTAGGAGGCGAGCAGGTCGTCCAGGCGGGAGTCGACGTTCACGCCGGGTACGGCCTCGGCGCGCATCCGGGCCAGGCCGGGGCCGTGTTCGAGGGAAGCGATCCGGGTTCTGAGACCGGGCAGACCGGCGGCCGTGAACGCGTCGGGCCGGGGTGCGAAGCGCCAGTACAGCTCGGGGCTCGGGTCGACGCCGAAGATCGCGGGGGCTGCTTCGGGGGCCAGCAGCAGCGCCGCGACCCAGTACCGCATGGGCGCGCCGGAAGTGGGCTCGAACCGCAGACCGGGGGTGCGGAGCAACGGTTCGTACGACCAGTAGCTCAGCTCGGGCCGGCGCGGCTCGACGATCCCGGTGACGGTCACCGCCAGGCTGCCGCGCCGCACGGGCGAGCCGACGTGGACGGTGGAACCGACCCTGAGCTTCAGTGACTTCGCGGTGGCGGTGGTGACCGCGGCCTCCACCGCGCCCGTCCGCCCGGTGACCGTGGCCGCCCCGGCCCGCGGCAGCCGCCCGTCGCGCAGCCGGGAGTGCTGGGACAGCGCGGACTGGGTGCTCAGCGAGAACCTCGGCGGCAGGCCGTCCGGGCGGGGGAGCCAGGGGTCGTCCGCGATGAACGGCTCGATGGTGTGCACGCCGTACGCCGACTGCGGGGCATCGGCCGGCAGTCCGTCCGGCAGCAGTTCCTCCGCCTTCCGGTACCGCTCGGCCATGAGGGCGGGCCGGGCGTACTCGTGGCGTCGGGACGGATTGATCGTGTCGTCCGACAGGTCGGTGGTCAGCTCGATGACGCTCTGGCCGGCCGACGCCGTGCGCACCGCGTGGCGCAGGCCCCGGTCCTCGTACGTGTCGACCGCGCGGGGGAACGCCGCCCCGAGTGCGGAGGTGAGCAGTACGAGCAGCACGAGCGCGACGGCCGGGCCCGGCGCGGCACGCAGCCGGGTGCGGACCCACGGCGCGACCGCCTTCTTCGCCGTCCCGCCCATGTCAGTTGCCTCCTTGGGTGCGCAGGGCGGTCGCCGGATCGCCCCGCCGCAGCGCGAGCGCCGCCACGATCAGCAGGGGTACGGCGGCCACCCCGGCCAGCAGCGCCGTCACCGGCCCGGCGGGCAGTTCGACCAGGACGTGCGGGACGGGCCGGGCGGCCTGTTCGGTGAGCACGATGAGCGGGATCACGGTCCGGGCCAGCGCGGTGCCCAGGGCCAGCCCGACGAGCAGGGCCAGGCCGATCAGCAGGCACTGTTCGGCGGCGTGCAGGCGGGCGAGCCGGCGCCGGGGTGCGCCGAGGGCGCGCAGTACGGCGAACTCGGCGGAACGTTCCCGCAGCGACCCCGCCACGCTCACCGAGAACCCGACGGCGGCCAGCGCCGCCGCGACGACGGCCGCCGCGATCAGCGCCGCCTGTGGGCCCGCGCCCAGGGGGTCGTCGTGCAGCTCGCGGGCGATCTCGTCGCGCACCTGGATCTGCGCGGGGTCGAGGTCGCGCCGCTCGCGCAGCGCCGACGCCACGTCGCCGGACGCGCCGGGTTCGGTGAACAGCCACCATTCGGTGGGCGGCAGCGAGGCGTTGGGCAGCGCGGCGAGCACCTGGTTGACGGCCCGCAGGTCGAGCAGAACCGCGCCGCCCTCGGTCTCGGGGTCCTTGGCCTGCGCGAGGGTACGGGTGCTCGGCCCCGTGGTCGGCAGTTCCCGTACCACTGCGGTGATCTTCACCTTCAGCGATTCGCCCGCCAGCGGGATCTCCAGGACGGAACCGGCCTCGGCGCCGCTGGAGTCCAGGAAGCGGTCGGTCACGACGGCGGCGGGCAGCGGCGGCTCGGGAGCGGCGGCGGTGATCCGAATGCCGACGGTCAGCGGGTCGGCGTACTGGCCGGCGGCCCTCTCCGGTCTGCCCGTGTCGTACGTGATGTCCAGCGGTGCGGCCGCGGAGGAGCCGAGCCGGCGGATGCTCGGCATGACGTCGATCAACAACGGGTCCGTCGTGCCGATGGATGCCTTGGCGCGCCACTTCAGCCCCTTGGGCAGCGGGACTTCACGGGAGTCGCCGTCCGCGCCCAGCGACCGTACGGCGCCGAGGGTCAGCCGCTCCCGCGCGTCCGCGACGTCCAGCAACTCCTGGTCGATGTCGATCGCGGTGAGCGTCAGCGGCCCGGCCGGCTTCCCCTCGGGGGCGCCCGCCGCCCCGGCGATGTCCAGCGTGTACGTGTGCGGGCGGCCGCCCGGCCGCAGCGGCCCCATCGAGAGCTGGTACGGCACGCCGTAGCGGTCCTCCAGGGTGACTCTCAGGGACGGGGCCAGGTCGTCGCCGGCGTTCAGGTTCGTCGACCGGAAGGTCATGTCGAGGGCGAGCCGGGCGGTGTCCTCGGGCAGCAGTACCCCGTCAGAACCCCGCCCCGGCTTCGCGGGCGTCAGAGCGCCGGTCACGCGGTCCGCGTCCCCACCCTCGGCCAGGTCGTCGCGCAGCCGCAGCCCTTCGGCGGCGAGCGCGGTGTCCAGGGCGAGAACGGTCGCCGAGCGCCCGTCGGACAGTTCCAGACCGGTACGGGCGGCGGGCGCCGCGGAGCGTACGCCCGGCAACGCGTCGTACACCCCGCCCTGGCCCAACTGCGGCGTACCGCTGCCCAGTACGCGGACCGGCGCACCCGATCTGAAGTCAGCCTGGTCGTCCTGCGAACGGTCCCACGTCGCGCCCTGCCCGATCGCCAGCACACCCATCGCCACCGCCGGCACGAGCAGCAGCACCGGGCCCGCGCCACGCATCGGACGGCGGCTGAGCTGCCAGCCCGCCAAGGCCGCCGACAGGCCCCGGCCACGGGCGGTGCGGCGCTCCGCGAGGCGGGCGAGGGGCGGCAGCAGCCGCAGGGTGGGCAGCGTGCCGGCCAGCAGCGCAAGCGCGGGGGCCGCGACCAGCAGCGGATCGATGCCCAGCCTGCCCTCGCGGTCACCGCTGAGCGCACCGCTGCCCGAGGCCCGCCGGTCGAGCTGCCAGTACGCGACACCGGCGATCACCAGGAGCCCGATGTCCGCGCCCGCCCGCAGCGGACCGGGCAGCGCGCGGGCGCGGCCGCCGCCCTCGCGACCCGCGCCGAGCGCCGGTGCCACCACGGCCGCCGCACAGCCGGCCGCCACCGCCGCGCCGACCAGCCAGAGCTGCCCGGTCAGGGGGGTGTTGAGACGCAACCCGATCCGGGACAGCGGCCCTTGCCCCGCGATCAGCCGGGTCAGGGGCCCGGCGAGCAGCGGCGCGCACAGCCCGGCGGGGGCGGCGAGCAGGACGGCCTCGGCGGCGGCGAGGACGGTGACGCGCTGCCGGGAGCCGCCGCGGGCCCGCAACAGGGCGGTCTCGCCCGCCCGTTCGGAGCTGAGCAGCCGGGCGACCAGGAGGAGCGCGTAACCGGCGAGCAGCACCAGCTGGAGCGAGACGATCAGCAGCGTTGAACGGGAGACCAGGAGCGAGCGCTCCGACTGGTCCAGCACGTCGGGCAGCGACGTGCGGACGGTGACCTTCCCCTTGAGCGGCTCCTGGGCGTCGAGATGGGCGAGGGCGCTCTTCGCGGCTTTGCGCAGCGGCCCGATCCGGTCGGTGGTGACCGTACGGAAGTCGGCGGTCGCCAGCCAGCCGACGTGGCCCGTGCTGACACGGCCCGAGCTCATGAGCGCGGGGTCCGCGAGCAGCGGACCGTAGGTCGTGAACGCGAGCTTGCTGACGCCGCGGCCGCCCTGCTCGTCCAACTGCCAGTAGGGATCAGCCCGGTCGGCGGGCCGGTAGAGGCCGGTGACACGGACCTTCAGCGCCGCGCCGCCGAGCCGGTCGGTGAGGGCGAACACCTTCCGGCCGGGCTTCACCTTCAGCTCCTGGGCGACCACTTCGGGCAGCGCCACGTCGGCGACGGCGCCGGTCACCCTGCCGGGCCAGACACCCGCCGTCAGCCGTACCCGCGAGCGGTCCAGCGAGGCGAGGTGCGTGAGGTCGGGGTCCTCGTCGGTGGCGCCGGACGACCGGAGGCCGGGCGGCAGGGCGTACGGTCCCGAGCGGCCGAGCCCGCGCAGCTCCACCGGCAGCCCGTCGAAGGCCTGGCGCGCCCCGGCCAGCACTGCGTCGTCCGCCTTCGCGTGCCCGCCGGTCAGCGCCTCCCCCTTGATCAGCAACGCTGACGCCGCGGCGTTCCTGGTCCGCAGGGAGTGGCGGAACCCGGCGTCACCGATGGAGCCGGAGAAGGCGGTGAGGGTCGCGAGTACGGCCGTCGTCAGGAGGACGGACAGCAGCGCGGCGGCAAGCAGCAGCCGATGCGCGCGTACGCGCAGAAATATGAACCCCGCCACCCGTTCCCCCCGAAACCGCCACACCGTGGTGCTACGCACCCATAGGCCTCTGCCGGTGCCATTGGCCTGTGGGGATGCTGTCAGAGTCGGGTGGCGGACGAAACCGCTTCCACAGGGGACTTGACGCGATCGTGACCGGATTGCGGGCGCCGGTCACCGCGATGCGGGCGTCGGCCCCTCAGTCTCGCCCCTCCCGCGTCAGGCTTCCGCGTCAGCCCTCGGTGTTCAGCATCGAAGCGGCCGCGTACGTCAGGTAGTTCCACAACTGCCGCTCGTGCTCCTCGGACAGCCCGAGCTCGTCGACGGCGGCGCGCATGTGCTTGAGCCAGGCGTCGTGCGCGGCCTTGTCGACGGTGAACGGCGCGTGCCGCATCCGCAGGCGCGGGTGGCCGCGGTTGTCGCTGTACGTACGGGGGCCGCCCCAGTACTGCATCAGGAAGAGGGCGAGCCGCTCCTCGGCGGGGCCCAGATCCTCCTCCGGGTACATGGGCTTGAGCAGCGGGTCCTCCGCGACTCCCTGGTAGAACCGGTGCACCAGGCGCCGAAAGGTCTCCTCGCCGCCGACCTGCTCGTAGAAGGTCTGCTCCTGAAGCGTGCCGCGCGGAATCTCTTTCACCCGTCCATCGTCTCAGACGGACCGGCCGACGACCTAAGGCCTAGGACCGCCACCCAACGCCCACCCACGGCCCCCAGCCACTCGCTTCCCGGCCCGCGCCGCGCGACAGTGGGCGTATGGGCGCACCTGACGTGGACAAGTACGCCGAGGCCCGTGCGGCACTCGTACGGGACATGACGGCGGCCGGGGCCCTCGACGACCCCGCCTGGCGCGCGGCCTTCACCGAGGTCCCGCGGCACCTGTTCGTGCCGTACTACTTCGTCCCCGGCCCGGCGGGCCACGAGCGGCTGTGGGGCGAGGACCCCGATCCCAGGCGGCGGGCGCGGTGGCTGGCAGGGGTCTACTCGGACGCGCCCCTGGCGACGCGCATGCGCGGCAGCGAGCTGGTCTCCTCCAGCAGCCAGCCGTCGCTGATGGCGGGGATGCTGGAGGAGCTGGACGTACGGGACGGGAACGCCGTACTGGAGATCGGCGCGGGCACCGGCTACAACGCGGCGCTCCTCTCGCACCGCCTCGGCGACGACAAGGTGACCACGGTCGACCTCGACCCGGAGATCACGGAGTCGGCACGCAAGCACCTGGAGGCGGCGGGTTACCACCCGACGGTGGTAACCGGCGACGGCGCGCGCGGCTGTCCCGCCCGCGCTCCCTTCGACCGGATCATCGCGACCTGCGCCCTGCCGTCCGTACCGTGCGCCTGGCTCGCCCAGTGCCGGCCGGGGGCGCGGATCGTGGCGCCGCTGGCGACCGGCCTGATCGCGCTGGGCGTACGGGACGCCACGCACGCGGAGGGGCGCTTCCTGCACACTCCGGCGTACTTCGTGCCGCTGCGCGGCGGCCCGGCGGAGTCCACGTCGGGGAACCTGGGCGGGCTGCCGCGCCGAGCGCTGGAGAACGACCTGTTCCGGTTCATGCTCACGCTGACCGCGGGCAGCCTGGACCCGCACGAGGCGCTGACGCTGTGGCACCGCGAGCATCGCCCGCCGCGGGAACGCTTCGGTATCACGATCGCCGGGGACGGCGAGTGGGCGTGGCTGGACGATCCGCAGGGGCCGTACGCATGGCCGCTGGGCGGGGCGGCGGGGGCGGCGTAGATCGGCCGCTGCCGCGAGGTTTCGCCCCCGGAACCCCGCTGCCGCGGGGTTCCGGGGCGTCCGGGGGCTTTGTTAATCCCTGCGGACCGTGATCGTCGTCCACGCGCCGACGTGCACGCGGTCGCCGTCCCGGAGCGGGATGGGGACGTACGGCTGGATCGGGTCCTCCGCGCCGTTCACCGTGGTGCCGTTCGTCGAGTTCTGGTCGACCACCGCCCAGGAGCCGTCGGGCTGCTGGACCAGGACCGCGTGCTGGTGCGATACGCCCGGGTCCTCCGGCGGTACGGACAGGTCGATGTCGGGAGCTTCGCCCGTGCTCTGGCGGCGGCGGCCGATCGTGACCTGGTTGCCGGTGAGCGGGCGCTGCTGCTCGGGCGAGTACGCGGGGAGGTTGAGGCCCGCGGCGTCGGGGCCGCTGCGCTGCATCATCGCCATGAAGTACTCACGGTCGGGGCCCACGGTCGCCGTCCAGCCGGCCGGAGCGGGCGGCTGGTATTGCTGCTGCTGCGGCGGCTGTGACTGTGACTGCTGTGGCTGTGCCTGCGGCGGCTGTGGCTGTGACTGCTGGGGCTGCTGCCGGGGAGGTTGCTGCTGGGACGGCGGGGGCAGCATCCAGTCGTCATCACCGTTGCGGTCCCGCCGCGGAGGCGCCGGCGGCTGCTGGCGCTGCGGCGGTGCGGGCGGTGCCTGCTGCTGGAACGACGGGGGCGGCGGCGGGCCCGGCGGCCGCTGGAAGGGCGGCTGCTGCTGGAACGCGTGCGGCGGGGCCTGCCGGCCCGACTGCTCGGGCGCCGGAGCCGGCGCCGGTGCCAGTGGCTCGGCCGGCCGGTTCATCTGCGACGGGCGCGAGGCCTGGTACTCGTACGGATCACGGGGCTGCGGGGGAGGCGGCCCCTGCTGCTGCGCCTGGAAGCCCGGCGGCAGGTTGAGGCCGGGGCCGGGGCCGCCCCGGACCAGGACCGGAGGTCTGCGGGGCAACCGGCGTGTAGGAGGTGGCCATGTTCGTCAGGAAGTTCCAGCGGCACTCCTCGCAGAACGGGGCCATGGCCTCGCGCGGCGTGCGGCACTGCGGGCACAGCTCCGCCTGGGCGGTGGCGTCCGGCCCCGGCGGCGGGAAGCCGTAACCAGAGCCGCGACCGGGACCAGGCCCAGCACCGGGACCAGGCCCTGCACCGGGGCCAGGACCAGGGCCAGGGCCCTGGGGGTAGCCGTAACCGGGCGCGGGCGGCGGCGGAGGGGGCGGGGGAGGCGGCGGCACGGCGCCGGCCATGCGATGGCCGCAGACCTCGCACCAGTCGTCGGAACCCGACTGGTGTCCGTTCGGGCAGGTCGGCATGTCGGCGCTTCCCCCTCTCGTCCGGCCCGAAGGCCGCAAATCAGTACTTCACACAGCTTTTTGGTTACTTCTTGACGCGAACCGTCTTGGTCGAGCGCGTTTCGAGGGTCATCTCGTCCGCCTCCGCGACCTTCGCTTTGAGTCGCACAGTACCGGTCGTCGCGTCGACGACCTCCACCACCTTCGAAAGGAGTTTCGCGGTGTCCGCGTTCCCGGAAGCGGCCGCCAACTGCACCGCGCGCCCCAGTTTCGCCGTCGCTCCATCGAAATCGCCCGACTTGCGAGCATTGAGGCCCTGTTGGATGACGTGTGCCAGTTCGGCCTGGCCCGTGTAGTGCGCCACCTGTGGGTTGATGGAGGTGGACGCCGCCACGTCGTCCGTCCACACCGCGCGTACGAGTCCCTGGGAGAGCGTCTGCGGCGTACCGCCCGACGGATCGGGGCGGACCAGGGAGACGCGGGCCGCCAGCATCTCCTGGCCGATGCCGGCTTCCGGCACCCGCACGCACACGTGGTAGTCGCGGGACTCGTCACCCCAGGAGCCCGTCGGGTAGTCCCCGGCACGCGGGCCCGCCTCGGTGCGGCGCCCGGTCAGGTCCTCGACCGACGGCGCCACCTGCTTGACGAACTTGATCTCCACACCGACGGGCGTCCACAGCCGCAGCGCCACGTCCGCGACCTCCTTGCCCATCACCTTCTCCATCATCTGCGTGAAGTCCGCCGCGAGCCCGCCCGGGTCGGCGACGATGTCCGCCGTGCCGAGCAGCGCCGAGGCGATGCCGGTGACCTCCTTGACGTCCCAGTCCGTACCGACGCCACGTGCGTCACAGGTGAAGCGGCCCGCGCAGGCTTCGAGCGCGTTCTGGAGGTGCTTGGGGGACTCGTGCTCGTTGCGTCCGTCGGTCAGCACAATGCCGTGCCTGATCGGGGCATGCGCCTGAGCGAGCAACTGATCGGCCAGCCGCAGCCAGGTGCTGATCGCCGTGCCGCCGCCCGCGGTCAGCCGGTACAGGGCCTCCTTGGCCTGCGCCCTGGTCACCTGGTTCGCGGTCGCGAGGCGCCCGTTGCCCGGATAGACCTCCTTGGCCTGGTGCGTACCGCCGACCACCGCGAAGGTCACTCCGTCGCGCAGGGTGTCGACGGCGGCCGCCGTGGCCTCGCGCGCGTTGCGCATCTTGGCCGGCGGGTACTCCATCGAGCCCGAGCAGTCGACCATGATCACGACGGCGGCGCCCGGCCCGCCCGGCGGCTGTCCTCCCGGTATGTACGCGGGCGAGGCCCCGGCCCCGGTAAGAAGCGCGGCGGCCCCGCTCGTGCCGCCCCCGGTGGACGTCACGGTGACGATCGCGTTGACCTCGCGGCCGCCCTCCGGCAGGTACTCGTTCTGGTAGACGTCGACGGAGAACTGAGGCACACGCGACTTCGAGAAATTGGCCATGGTCAATCGGCTCCTCGGACGGGCGGACTCCACTCCACTCACTCCACGAGACACCTGGTGCTGGCGGTCAAGGCGGTGAGTGAGTGACGGGTGTGGTCGGGATGCAGGGGCCTTACGCCGTGCCGTAGGCCGATCCTGCCCCTTGCTCCGGCATGGCGAACGGCAGCACGGCCACTGTTACGTTGTCGTGGCCCCCGCCGTCGAGCGCGTGCCCCACCAACACCTGGGCGCAGTGCAGCGGCCGGGCGGCGGCATCGGCCGGCGCGGCCTGCGCCATCTCGTGCGCCGCCTCCGCGTAGTTCCACAGGCCGTCGGTGCACACCACCACGACGCCCGGCCGGTCCGGCTTGAAGGACGCGGTGTGCGGCTCCAGTTCGTACGCGTCGGCGCCGAGCCAGCCCGTGATCGCGTGGGCGCGCTCGTCGGCGTACGCCTCCGCCTCGTTCATCAGGCCCGCGGCCACCATCTGGGCCGCCCACGAGTCGTCCTCGGTGAGGCGGGCGGGGGGTGCGGTGCGGTCGTCGGGCACCCAGTAGACGCGGCTGTCGCCGACCCAGCCGACGACGAGCAGCCCGCTCGCCACGATCGCGCCGACCAGCGTGCAGGCGGGCGCGTTGGTGTGGCGGTTCGGGTCGTGGTCCATGGCGTGAGCCGGGTCGGTCGCGAGAGAGTTGACCGACTCCGCCGCCGCGACGATCGCCTCGTGCATCGCCTGCTGCGGGTGCGTGCCGCGCGGCAGGGACTCCAGCAGAGCCTCGTTGGCGGCGGTCGCGGCGGCTGCCGACGCCTCGTCGGGGCGGGTCGCCGACGACACGCCGTCGCAGACGATCGCGACGACGGCGGGCGAACCGTCGGGCAGGGCCGCCGCCGAGACCGCGAACGAGTCCTCGTTGCGGTGGTGGCGCAGCCCGC
Source organism: Streptomyces flavidovirens DSM 40150 (assembly GCF_000429085.1). Taxonomy (GTDB): domain Bacteria; phylum Actinomycetota; class Actinomycetes; order Streptomycetales; family Streptomycetaceae; genus Streptomyces; species Streptomyces flavidovirens. Next base: position 77,208 of record NZ_AUBE01000023.1, read on the forward strand.
GGTCGCTGACGGCGGCGACCGCGTCCAGCTCCTGCTCCATGTGGTCGCGCTCGCGGGGCTGGGCGTGGCCGCAGTTCTCGCAGTAGCCGTCCTCGTCGATCCGGCCGGTGCGGCACGCGACGCACACCTTGGCGACCGTGCCGGACGGGGGCGTCGGCTCGGGCACGACGGAGCGGGGGTCGACGGGCTGCGGTTCCGCTTCCGGCCGCGGGGGTACGAGGCCGGGCGCCGCCAGCTCGAAGTCGTCGATCCCGGACGCGGGCGCCGCGCGCGGCGGATCGTCGTACCGTATGGCCGCGGGCGGCAGCTCCGGGCCGGGCTCCGCGCCGCCCGCCGTGGGCGGCACCGTGATGGCCACCGTGGGGTGGTCCACCGGCGCCTGCGACAGGGCGGACAGGTCGTACCCGCACGCCCCGCAGAACAAGTCCGCGCGCTCCAGCGGCTCTTCACAGCCGGGACAGGTCGGCTCAGCAGGCAGCTGGCGCATCTGCGACATCTTTCACACCCAGGTCCGGGGGCGGAAACGGTTGGCCCGTTCCACCAGGTCGATCCTCTCCTCGCCGCGCTGGGCGAGCCGGGCAAGCACCCGGTACGAGCGTTCCAGACCGAAGCGCAGGCCGCGCTCGTCCAGTTGGCTGCCGAGCAGCGCGGTCTGCGCGGGGCGAGCCCCGTGCCCACCGGAGAGTACCCAGTCCAGCGCGGTGCCCAGCACCTCGGTGGACAGCTGCTCCCGGCGTACGGCGTCGAGTCCGAAGTTGTCCAGGGCCTCCACCTGGGCGGCCGCCGCCGTCAGGTCGTCGATCAGCGCGTCCTGCGCGGCGCGGCGGCGAAGGCGCGCGCGTACGGCGGCGACACGGGCCGCCGTGTAGTGGATCGACGCCCCGGGCACGGACTCCAGCGTGCGTACGGCGCCGGGCCTGTCGCCCGCCGCGAGCTGGACGCGGGCCAGCCCGAAGGCGGCGCTCACGTAACTCGGGTCGGTAGCCCATACGAGGCGGTAGTACTCGGCGGCGTTGTCGAGCTGACCGAGCACTTCGGCGCACACGGCCAGGGCCAGCTTGGGCGCGGCCTCGCCGGGGAACGCGTCGTAGACCGCGTCGAACGACAGCGCGGCGATCTCGTCGTCCCCCGACGCGAGGGAGGCGATGCCCCGGTACCAGACGACCCGCCAGTCGTCGGGGTGCTGGAGCTCCAGGTCGTACAACGCGTCGGCGGCGGTGGTCCGTTCGCCCATCTCCAGCCGGGCACGCAGCTCGCGCAGCCGAAGCTCGACGGAGTCGGCGGGCGCGGACTGGAGCGCGGCGATGAGCTCCGCGGGGGCGGAGGCCAGCAGGCCCGCGAGGAACCCGGCGTTGGGATCGTCCGGGTCCACGCGCGGCACCGGCAGCGCGAGCGCGGTCGCCCCCGCCTTCAGCGGGGCGAGGTACGGCGAAAGCGCCGGTACGCCGCCGATCCCGACACCGGGAGCGGCCCCCGGCGGCGCGACAGCCTGCGGCACGGTGACGGGCGCGGGCACGGCAGCCTGAGTGCCGGCAAACGCCACACCGTCCCCGACCCCACCGACGAGGGCCGTGCCGGGTGCGGGGGCGTACGCCTGGGGCGGGGCGGGGAGCGGTCCGCCGGGCGGGTCCGGGAAGGGGCCGGTGCTCTGCGCGGGGATGGCAGCCGTGCGCGGGCCGCCGCTCATGGCGGCTGCCCCCGCCGCCGCGCGCCGGGCGCGCCACGCGCGGCGTCCCGCCGGGGCGGCCCGGCTGCCCAGCCGCGACACATCGCCCGTCAGTTCCGCGAACAACCGCGTGTCCGGCACGCGTAGTTCCGGCCCGAACAGTGTCGAAAGCGCCGGGCGCGGGCGGCCCGTCTGCAGCGCCACGACCTCCCGCAGTACGCCCGTAAGCTGCTCCGCCATCTCCGTCGCCGACGCGAACCGCCGCGCCGGGTCCGGGTCGGTCGCCCGTACCAGCAGCCGGTAGAAGGATTCGTACCGCTGGAAGACCTCGATGTTGCCGGGGTCGGGCAGGCTGTCCACGAAGACGTTCGTGTAGCCCTGGAAGTCGAAGGTCAGCACGGCCAGCGTGCGCGCCACCGTATAGAGGTCGGAGGCGACGGACGGGCCGACCTCCGCGACCTCGGGCGCCTGGTAGCCCACCGTGCCGTAGATCGCGCTCTCGTCGTCGTCCATCCTGCGGACCGCGCCCATGTCGATGAGCTTCAACTGGTCCTGCTGCTGGATGGCGTTGTCGACCTTGAAGTCGCAGTACAGCAGATTGCGGCTGTGCAGGTGCCCCAGCGCCTCCAGCGCCTCGATGCCGTACGCGCACGCCTGCTCGACCGGCAGCGGATCCCGCCTGCCCATCGGACCGCGCCGCTCGTTGGCGATCTCCTTGAGCGACTTGCCGCCGACGTACTCCATGACGATGTAACCGTCCATGGAGCCGGTGCGCTGGTCCAGGTGCTCGACGAAGTTGTAGATGCGGACGATGTTGGAGTGCTCGATCTCGGCGAGGAAGCGCCGCTCCGAGATCGCCGCGGCCATCGCGTCCTGGTCGCCCGTGTCCAGCAGGCCCTTGAGCACGACCCACCGGTCCGAGACCGCCCGGTCGACCGCCAGATAGACCCAGCCGAGGCCGCCGTGCGCCAGGCAGCCCATGACCTCGTACTGACCGTGCACGATGTCGCCCGCGCTCAGCTTCGGCACGAAGGAGTACGGGTGCCCGCACTTCGTGCAGAAGCCTTCCGTACGCCCCTTCCTGTCCCCGCGCGAACGCCCCACCGGCGCCCCGCAGTCCGACCGCGAGCAGAAGCGCTTGCGCTCCGGGACCTCAGGGTTCTCCATCACCGCGGACTGCGGATCGGGGCGCGGCACGTCCGGTATCGAGACCAGACCCGCGCCCAGCCGGCTGCGCCCGGAAGCGCCCGTCGACGCGCCGGAACTGCGGACCGAGACGGACCGGGACGTGGACGCGCCCGACAGGGAGCGGGAGAGGCGGCCGGAGACCGAGCGGCGCGAGGTCGAGGACCGTGACGAGCGGGAGGAGGCACGCGACGAGCTGCGCGAGCCGCTGCGCCCGGACGAACTGTCGCCGCCCGGACGGCCCTTGCCGCCGCGGCCGCCGGCCGCCATCCCGGTCGGCGGCGACGACAGCATCCCTTCCCTGAGTTCCCGACCGCGCTCGGACAGGGAAGACCCCAGGGGCGAGACGACGGGAGCCAGCCCGCAGGTGCCGCAGTAGAACTCGCCGCTGCCCATGTCCTCGTACGACCCCTCGCAACCGGGGCGTCGGCACTGGCTCATGACGGGTTCCCCGTCTGGTCTCTGGGCTCGTTCTGTCGCGGGACCAGGACTTCGGCGGCCGCCTGCTGATAGCGCAGCACCGCCTGCTCGGCCGCCCGCAGGTCGCACGGCGCGCTCCACAGCATGCGACGGGCCACGTCGTAACGTTCGATCAGCAGCGGGTCCTCGGCCATGCCGTGCCTGGCGACCTTCGCCCGGTACGCGTCGAGCCGGCCGCGCAGCTCGGCCCGTACCGCCAGCGGCGCGGTGACCGCGGTCAACGACTCGCGCGCCCGCAGCAGTTCGTCCTCGGCCTCCCGCTCCAGGGACTCGAGCAGCGGCGACAGCCGGTGCCACTGGGCGTGCCTGCGGTAGTCGGCCGCCAGCACAAGCTGCTCCTGGAGCGCGGTGGGCGGGCCGCCGACCGCCGGCACCTCGGAGGCGGCGATCTTCGCCAGGACCTCGCCGCGCGCCGATCTGGCCTCGGTCAGCGTGCGGTCCGCGCGCGAGAGCACGTCACGCAGCCGCACCAGCCGCTGCTCGGCGTCCTGCCGCACGGTGAGCACCGCGTCGATCTCGCGCCTGACCTCCTCCAGCGCGCGGGCCGCCCGGTCGTAGCGCTCGGTGTCGGGCCGCCCGCCGCCCGGCGCCGAACTGCCGAGCCCCGGACGCCAGAAGGCCAGCGGGTCGGTCACCACCTGGGAGCGCAGCGCCGCCAGCTCGCGGGTGATCGACTCCAGGTCGTCGCCCGACGGATGCTCACCGGGCCGTACGCCGACGGAGTGCGCCAGCGAACGGGTGCGCTGGAGTTCGGCCGCGAGGAGGTCGATCCGGGCCGGCAGCGCGGACCACACCGCATCCGCCGTGACGACCATGTCGAGCGACTGCGCGTACAGGTCGTTCATCCGGGACACCAGCGCCGCCAGCGTGAGCCGCTCGGAGAGCTTGGCGGGCCCCGTGAGGGACGGCTGGGCGTGGGCGGACACGCCGCCCGCCACCGTCACGCTCTCGCCGCGCAGGAGATCGGTCAGCTCGGACAGGTCCTGGCGGGTGGGGAAGCGCCGCCGGGCCCGCAGCTCACGGGCGGCGCGCAGGGCGGCGGTGTACGTGTCGAAGTACGACCACAGCAGGGTGATGGCGGGCTCCGTGGCGTTCCAGCGCTCCAGCGTGATGCCCGTCAGCTCGGCGCCTTCGAGCAGCCTGCGGCCGGCGTGATCCTGCAGCGCGAGGAGCGAACTCTCGATGGCCTCGTACTCCGCGCCGAGCCGTGCCAGCGCACGGTCCACCTCGTCCCGGTCCATCACCGGCCCGGTGGCATCCGCCGCTACGCTCATCGATCACCTCTCCGCTCTTCCGCTTTTCTGCGCTTCCCGGCTTCCGGCTTCCGGCTTCCCGGCTTCCGGGCTTCCGGTTTCCGCGATGCACTGCCTCGTGTCGTTCTGCCCAGGATTCAACCGGCTCAATTGTCCCGGTACTTCGGCTCCGGTGGTTTCTTGATGCCGGGCAGGTCGTCCTTCAGCCACTTGCCGTACGCCTTCATCCACGGGCCGTTGTCGCCGCCCTCGCGGTAGTCGTCGAGGACCTGGTTCAGCCGGCGTACCAGATCGTCGCTGCCGAGCTTCACCGCGATGCCGTAGTACTCCTGAGTAAACGGTTCGCCCTTGAGCTCGACCGCCGGGTCCTGCGCCGCCTGGCCGGCCGCCAGGGCATTGTCCGTCACCACCGCGTCGACCTCGCCGAGCTGGAGCCGCACCAGGCAGTCGAGCTGGTTGGACACGGTGAGCCCTTCGAACCGCGCGCCGAACGACTTCGCGGCCAGCGCGTCGTACGCCGTGGAGCCCTTCGCCGTACAGACCTTCTTGCCGGCGAGCGAGGCGTCGTAGCCCTTGACCGTCGATTCCTTGGGGGCGAGCACCTGCTGGCCCGCCTGGAAGTACGCGGTCGAGAACGCGACGTCCTTGATCCGGGCGCAGGTGACCGTCATCGTCCTGACGACGACGTCGACCCGGCCCTCCTGGAGGGCGAGGATGCGCTGATTGGTGGGTATGGCGCGGTAGATGACCTTGTCGGGATCGCCGAGAATGTCCTCGGCGATGGCGCGCACCAGGTCGATGTCGAAGCCTTCCAGGTCACGGGTGGCCGGATTGCGGTAGCCCCAGCGGAAGCTGTTCTGATCGACGCCGGCGATCAGTTTGCCCCGCGCCTTGATCTTCTCGATAGCGGGTCCCTCCGCGCCCGACGGCCGCAGGCTGGCCTCCGGGTCCTCACAGGTGTCCGCCCGCGTGGCGACCGCCCGCGTCACACCCTGCCCCGCATCCGGGGCCTGCCCCGCCCCCGCGCCGTGGGAGATCGGCAGCAGCGTGACCGCGGCCGTGAGCGCGCAGGCCGCGGCCATCCCGGCCACGCCGCCCCAGCCGCGCAGCCTGCTGCCGGTGCCGCCGTACCCGCTGCCCGACCTGGTCACCGCGCCTCCTCCCGCCCGCATCTCCCGCCTCACCCGCATTGCCCGCATTACCTGTACTCCGAAAGCCGGCGCCCGATGCCGAGCACGGCGCCTGCCGCGCCCAGTACCGCCAGGACCGCGGCTCCCAACGGCAGCCCGGAGAGCGCGCCCCGGCTGCCCTCGGCGGCCCTTGTGAACTCCGCCTGCTCGTGGGCGAGCGCCTTCTCCAGCGCCGCGTCGACCCCCTTGAAGCACTCGCCCGTGGAGCCCTCGCCACCGATGACCTTCGCCAGGGCGCCTTCGTAGTCGCCGCTGTCGTCGGTGGCGCGCGCGGTGGTGTGCCGCTTGCGCCACTCGGCGGCCTTGTCGGCGGCTTGTGCCACGGGGTCGCTGCCGTGCAGGTCGTCGGCGAGCCGCCGCGCCTGCGCGAGGCGCTGCCCGAGGGCCTTCATGCCGTCGGCGTACTGCGATTCGTACAGGTCGCGCTTGCCGTCCTCGGCCAGTACGGCGCCGCGCGCGACCAGGGTGAGGTTCTCGTTGGCTCGGGCGTTGAGCGAGCTGATGCGCGCGTCGTTGAGGACTTCGAGCGACTCCTGGCCGTGCGCCATGGCGTCCTCCAGCTCGGACCGCGCCACGGCGTGCCCTATGCCCAGCCACAGCAGGACCACGGCTGAGGCGACACTCGCGGCCAGCAGGCCGTGGTTGAACACCCGGTTCGTACGCCGGTAGTTGCGCCGCTGGGCCCAGCCCAGGCCGACCAGGGCGAGGACTCCGAGACCGAGCCCGACGAACGGCCACACCTGGGCGTCGTCGTAGTCGTCCCCGAGCCTGCTGGTCTCCGCCTTGTACAACCGCTCGGCTGCGGGCAGCAGTTCGGTGGTCATGCGCTCGTTCGCGTACCGGAGGTAGGCGCCGCCGAGGGGCAGGCCGAGGCGGTTGTTGGCGCGGGCGCGTTCTATCAGTCCGGTGTACTGGGGGAGTTGGCGGTTGAGGGTGGTGATCTCGCGTCCGGAGGGGCTGGTGCTGTCCGTGTTGGCCGCGGCCTTCACCAGCAGCGCCGAGGCGGTCGCGATGTCGTCCTCGTACCGCTCACGCACGTCCTGCGGTTCCTGCGCGCCCGCCAGGAATCCGCTGGCGGCGGCGGAGTCGGCGTCGGCGAGGGAACGGTAGATGCTCGCGGCGTCGGCGCTCAGGGGCTGGCTGCGGGTGACCACGTCGGTGGCGGCGGCCGCGCGGCCGGAGATCTCCCAGGCGGTCACCGCACCGAACGCGACCACGAGCGCGGCTACGAGGGCGCCGATGATGCGCAGCCGGCCGGGCTCGGTCGTCGCGCCTGCGCGCAGGCGGTCCACGCCCTCCGACCACGCGGTGGTCCGTGCGGGTGGCCGCGCCTCGCGCACATTCGGCGGGTGTGCCACGTGACCTCCCCCTCGGTCATTGACGGTCTGCCGTGCCCGGCAAGCAGTATGGCCGCAGGGACCGGTCTCCACACCAGGATTGACTGGATCTTGTGCCGATCAAGGCTTGCGCGTTCTGATCTCCCCACCATGTATACGCGGGGCGCGCGGCGGTGGTTCCCGGGCCGAAGCCGGCGCACCGGCCTCCCTGCGGGGCTGTTCCCCACCCCGCCCCTTCCCGAACCGGGGCGCTGCCCCAGCCCCCGACGCCCTCCGGACGCTGTCCTCAAACGCCGGCCGGGCTGAAATCCACCGCCGCGGCCCGACGCGAGCCGAGCCAGTCGCTCCTGGGCAACTTTCAGCCGTCCGGCCTTTGAGGACCGGGGTCTGGGGCGGAGCCCCGGTTCGGGAAGGGGCGGGTCGGGGAAAGCGCCGCAGGCAACCGCTCACGCGTAACGGCCCCGCAGTCGTGCGTATGCCTCCGGTGGGGACGAGACGTGGTCCAGGCCGAGTAGGGCCGCGCCCAGGACCGGGGGGGCCGTTACCACGCGCAGGGTCGCCTTTGGGGCGCGGGCCGACATCAGGGACGTGATGCGGTCGTCGAGCTGCGGGTGGCGGGCCGCCAGGACGCTGCCGCCGAGCAGTACCGGCGCCTCCTCGGTGAGGAGGCCCAGGCGTCCCAGCGCCACCCTGGCCATCGCGACGATCTCCTCCGCCTGGCGGTGCACGATCGACCGGGCGATCCGGTCCCCCTCCGCCGACACGGCGAAGAGCACCGGCGCCAGTTCGTGCCGCCGCCCCGGCGCGATACGCCCCAGATGCAGCGCCTCGATCAGCGCGTACATCGACGGCAGCCCGAAGTGCGCCGGAAGCGCGTGCGCCAGCTCCGTGCGCTCGCCCCGGCCGTCCTCCGCCCGCGCCGCGAACCAGATCGCCTCGTCCGCCAGCCCCCCGCCGCCGCCCCAGTCGCCGGAGAGCCGGCCGATCGCGGGGAAGCGGGCGGTGCGCCCGTCCGGCAGCATGCCGACGCAGTTGATGCCCGCGCCGCACACCACCGCGACCCCGCGCGGCTCGTCCACACCCGCCCGGAGGATCGCGAAGGTGTCGTTGCGGACCTCCGTCGTACGCCCCCAGCCACGCGCGTGCACCGCGACCTGCAACTCCTGCTCCTCGACGGGAAGGTCGGCGTTGGCGAGGCAGGCAAAGACACACTCGGCGTCCGTCGCACCCGCCTCCTCCAGCGCCCGGCCGACCGTCTCCGCCAGCGCGTCGACCGCCGCCCCGACCCCCACCACCTGCGGCTGGAACCCCCCGCCCCGCGCGGTGGACAGGACCGAACCGTCCGCCCCGACCACCGCCACGTCCGTCTTGCTGTTGCCCGCGTCGATGGCGATCACAGCGACTGTGCTCACGCCCACGCCAAGTGCTCCCGGTTGTGCGCGATCAGCCGGTCGGTGAGCCCGTCGGCGTACTCGAACTGGCCGATCAGGGGGTGGGCGAGCAGCGCCTTGAAGACGCGGTCGCGGCCGCCGCGCAGCACCGCCTCCAACGCCAGTTCCTCGTACGCCGTCACGTTCGCGACGAGCCCCGCGTACAGCGGGTCCAGCTCCGGCACGGCCAGCGGCGTGGCGCCCGTCCGGTCCACCCGTGCCTGGACCTCGATGACCGCGTCGTCCGCGAGGAAGGGCAGCGTGCCGTTGTTGTACGTGTTGACCACCTGGACCGGGCTGCCGCCGTCGCCCAGCAGCGAGGCCGCCAGATCCACCGCCGCCTCCGAATAGAACGCGCCGCCGCGCTTCGCGAGCAGCGCGGGTTTCTCGTTCAGCGACGGATCGCCGTACATCGCCAGGAGTTCCGCTTCCATCTTCGCCACCTCCGCCGCCCGCGAGGGCTTCGTCCCGAGTTCACGTACCACCTCGTCGTGCGCGTAGAAGTAGCGCAGGTAATAGGAGGGGACGACGCCCAGGCGGTCGAGCACCGCGCGCGGCAGGCGCAGGTCGTCGGCGATCGCGTCACCGTGCTCGGCGAGCAGCTTCGGCAGCACGTCCTCGCCCTCGGGCCCGCCGAGGCGTACCCCCAGCTCCCAGGAGAGGTGGTTGAGGCCCACGTGGTTCAGGTGTACGTCGCCGGGCGCCACATCCAGCAGCTTCGCGAACTTCCGCTGGAAGCCGATCGCGACGTTGCACAGCCCGACCGCCTTGTGACCCGCCTGGAGCAGCGCCCGCGTCACGATGCCGACGGGGTTGGTGAAGTCGATGATCCAGGCGTCCGGATTCGCGCGGCGTACCCGCTCCGCGATGTCCAGGACGACCGGGACCGTACGCAGCGCCTTCGCGAGACCGCCGGCGCCCGTCGTCTCCTGCCCGACGCAGCCGCACTCCAACGGCCACGTCTCATCCTGGTCGCGGGCGGCCTGCCCGCCGACGCGCAGTTGCAGCAGCACCGCGTCGGCGTCCGCGACACCCGCGTCCACGTCGGAGGTGGTCGTGATGCGGCCGGGGTGGCCCTGCCTGTCGAAGATGCGGCGGGCGAGGCCGCCCACCAGGTCGAGGCGGTCGGCGGCCGGGTCGACGAGGACGAGCTCCCCGATCGGCAGGGTGTCCCGCAGACGGGCGAAGCCGTCGATCAGTTCGGGGGTGTAGGTGGAGCCGCCGCCCACCACCGCGAGTTTCATGCCGGTCATGGTCGTCATCCCTTTACTCCGGTCAGTGTGACGCCTTCTACGAACGCCTTCTGGGCGAAGAAGAAGACGACGATCACAGGGGCCATGACCAGTACGGTCGCGGCCATGGTCAGGTTCCAGTCGGTGTGGTGCGCGCCCTTGAAGGATTCGAGTCCGTACGACAGCGTCCAGGCGGCCGGGTTCTCGGAGGCGTAGATCTGCGGGCCGAAGTAGTCGTTCCAGGCGTAGAAGAACTGGAAGAGGGCGACGGCCGCGATACCCGGTCTGGCCATCGGCAGTACGACCCGGATCAGCGTCCGCAGCTCGCCGCAGCCGTCGACCTTCGCCGCGTCCAGGTATTCGTTCGGGATCGTCAGCAGGAACTGCCGCAGCAGGAAGATCGAGAAGGCGTCACCGAACGCCATCGGGATGATCAGCGGCCACAGCGTGCCCGACAGGTCCAGTTGCTTTGCCCAGAACAGGTACATCGGGATGATGACGACCTGCGGCGGCAGCATCATCATGGAGATGACGAGCATCAGGGACAGCGTGCGGCCCCGGAAGCGGAACTTGGCGAGCGCGTACGCCACCGGGACGGACGAGGCCACCGTCAGTACGGTGCCCAGGCCCGCGTACAGCAGGGTGTTCTTCCACCAGGTCAGGAAGCCCGGCGTCTCGAACACCTTCACGTAGTTGCCCCACTCCCAGGTGTTGGGCGTCAGGTCGCGGGTCAGCGCCTGCTGGTCGTTCATCAGCGACGTCAGTACGACGAAGACGAACGGCAGCACGAAGAAGAGCGCGGCCGCGATCCCCAGCGAGTGGACGGCGATCCAGTGGCGCGATGCCTTGCGGCGTGCGATTCGCCCGGCGGGTGTGGCGAAAGCTGCAGTCATGACCTTCACTCACCTGCCTGGAGAATTCCGCCGCGCCGCCGCATCAAAAGCGCGGTGAAGGCCATGGCCAGGGCGAACAGGACGAGGGCCACGACGCACGCGGACCCGTAGTCGAACCGCTGGAAGCCGAGGTTGTAGACGAGCTGGGGAAGCGTCAGCGTCGACTTGTCGGGATAGCCGGGCTCGAACTGCTGGCCCGAACCGCCGATGATGCCGGAGGCGACCTTTCCCGCGACCAGCGGCTGTGTGTAGTACTGCATGCTCTGGATAACGCCGGTGACGACGGCGAACATCACGATGGGGGAGATGTTCGGCAGCGTGACGAAGCGGAAGCGCTGGAGCGCGGACGCGCCGTCCAGCTCCGCCGCCTCGTACTGCTCCTTCGGTACGTCGAGCAGCGCGGCCATGAAGATGACCATCAGGTCACCGATGCCCCAGACCGCGAGCATGGTGAGCGCCGGCTTCGACCAGGACGGGTCGTTGAACCAGCCAGGGGCCGGCAGCCCGAGCTCCCCGAGAACCGAGTTGACCGGTCCCGTCCCCGGGTTGAGGAGAAAGACGAAGGCGAGCGTCGCGGCGACCGGCGGCGCCAGGAACGGCAGGTAGAAAAGGGTGCGGAAGAGGCCCGTGCCCGTCTTGATCCTGGTGATCAGCAGGCCGACGCCCAGCCCGAACACGACCCGGCAGCCGACCATGATCAGGACCAGCCACAGGGTGTTGCGCAGCGACGGCCAGAACATGGGGTAGTGGCTGAAGACGTACGTCCAGTTGTCGAGCCCGTTGAACGTGGGGACGCCGAAACCGTCGTACCGCATGAAGGAGAAATAGACGGTCGACAGCAGCGGGTACGCGAAGAAGACGCTGAAGCCGAACAGCCACGGCGACATGAACGCCGCCGTCCGCAGCGCCGACCTGCGACGCTTGGAGCGGAGCGGGTGCGCGGTCGTGGTCATCGGCGGGTTACTTCGCCTTCGCGATGTCGGTGTCGATCTGCGCGGCGGTCTTCTCCAGTCCGGCCTTCAGGTCCTTCACCGCGCCCTTCTCGTACTGGTAGCCGAACTCCTGGATCGTCTGGAGGTACGTCGCACCGTTCACCGCGCCCGCCGGGGTGCTGGACTTCGGGTGCCGCGCGATGTCCAGGAACGTCTTGAAGCGCGGGTCGAGCTTGAGGTCCGGCGACTTCAGCGCGGCGAAGGTGGACGGCACGTTGCGGATCGCGTTGGCGAACTCCACGACGGCCTCGGTGTCGGTCGTCATGAACTCGACCAGTTCCCAGGCCGCGTTCTGCTTCCTGCTGGCCGGGGCGATGCCCATGATCGTGCCGGAGAGGAAGCCCTTGCCGTAACTGTCGGCCTCGTCGTCGGCGACGGGCATCGGCGCGACACCGACCTCGAACGGCACCTTGGCGTCCTCGGCCATGCCGAGCCGCCACTCGCCGTCAAGCTGCATCGCGACCTGCCCGGTGTGGAACGGGTGCTTGGCGCCCCACTCGTCACCGAAGGTGCCGCGGAAACCCTCCAGCTTCTGGAAGCCGCCGAGCTCGTCCACCAGCTTCTTCTGCTGCCTGAACATGGCGGCGAAGGCCGGGTCCTTGGCGATGTTCGACTTGCCGTCCGCGTCGAAGTACTGCTGGTCCCAGCTCCCCATGTAGTGCTCGGTGGTCGTTTCGTAACCGTGGTAGTTCGGCATGAAGCCGAGCTGTTCGTAACTGTCGCCCCTGGTCTTCGTCAGCTTCTTCGCGGTCGCGGTCAGCTCGGACATCGTCCTGGGGGGCGAGGAGATACCGGCCTTCTTGAAGGCGTCCTTGTTGTAGTAGAGGCCGTACGCGTCGGTGAGCAGCGGCATGGCGCATCGCTTGCCCTCGAACTGCGTGTACTCCAGGGTCACTTTCGGGAACGTCTTCTCCAGGTCGAGCTTCGATTTCTCGATGAAGGGCTTCAGGTCGGCGAAGGCGCCCGACGAGCAGAACTTCCCGACATTCGAGGTCGTGAAGGACGAGACGACGTCCGGGCCCTTCGAACCGCCCGCGCGCAGGGCCTGGTTGAGCTTGTCGTCGTTGATGTTGCCGACGACGTTCACCTTGATGTTCTTGTGCCGCGCCTCGAAGCGGTCGACGTTCGCCTGGATCGCCTTCACCTCGCTCGGGGCGCTCCAGCCGTGCCAGAACGTGATCGTGGTCTTCGCGTCCGGGTCGTCGGTGGCACCGGTCTCCGGCTGCCCCGTACACGCGGAGGCGAGCACGGACATCGCGGCGACGGCGACGGCTGACGCGGTGAGACGGCTGTTTTTGCGCATGGCGAAGCTCCCGAAGTCAGGCGTGATGGGGGAGAGGGGAAGGGAAGGGGAGGGGTTAGCGGGCGGTGGTGTCGAAGACCTCGTCGCGTGTGGTGGCGAGGGCGCTCTCCAACGCCCCGCGCAGTACGGGCTCTTCCTGTACGGAACCGATGACGAGCCGGGGCCGGGGCGCGGCGAGCTCGGCCAGCTCCGCCTGGACCAGCGCGCGCAGCGGTTCACCGCCGGCGACGAGGACCCCGCCGGACAGCACGATCAGTTCGGGGTCGAGGAGGGCGACCATGGAGGCCAGGCCGGTCGCGAGCCCGGTCGCGAAGGCCTGGAGAAGGTCCTGGTACGGTCCGCTGCCCGCCCGCGACGCCTCGCCGATCAGCGCGATCGCCTCATCGATGTACGTCTCACCGGGCGGCACCGCGATGCCCAGCTCCCGCGCCAGCCGTGGCACGGCCTGACCGCCCGCCAGCTCCTGGAAGCCGCCGGAGTTGGCCTTGGTCACCCGGCGTACGAGCGGAGTGCCCGGCACCGGCATGAACCCGACCTCGCCGGCGCCGCCGGTCCAGCCGCGGTGCAGCCGGCCGCCGATCACCAGCGCGGCGCCGAGGCCGCCGTGGTTCCACAGCAGTACGAAGTCCTGATGCCCCCGCGCCGCGCCCAGCCGCTGCTCGGCGACGGCGGCCAGGTTCACGTCGTTCTCGTACTCGACGGGCATGGGCAGCGCGGCCGCCAGGTCGTCGAGGAGGGTGGGGGAGTGCCAGCCGGGGAGGTGGGAGGCGTACCGCAGGCGTCCGGTGCCGGGGTCGAAGGCGCCCGGCGTGCCGATGACGACGCGGTGCACGTCGGCCCGTACGAGCCCGGCGGCCTTGACCGCGCCGTCGAGGGCGTCGGTCACCTGGCGTACGACGGACTCGGCGCGGCGGCCCGGTGTCGGCAGTTCGAACTCACCGGCGGTCGCGCCGGTGATGTCGGCGACGGCGGCGCGGATGCGCTGCGGCGTCACGTCGAGGCCGGCCACGTGCGCGGCGCGCGCGTTGACCGCGTACAGCTGGGCGTTCGGTCCCGGACGTCCCTCCGTCGTACCGGTGGCGACGACGAGGCCGGCGCTCTCCAGGCGGACGAGCAGCTGGGACGCGGTGGGCTTGGACAGCCCGGTCAGCTTGCCGATCTTCGTACGGGAGAGGGGGCCGTGCTCCAGGAGCAGGTCGAGTGCGGCCCGGTCGTTCATCGCCCGCAGAACGCGTGGCGTGCCAGGCGTACTGGACGTACTCGACGTACCGGCCATGGCAAGCACCCACCCACTGTTAGGAAAGTTTCCTATTTCGTGGGACGAAAGTAGGGCGGAGGCAGGGCGGCCGTCAAGGGCGCTCGACTACTTGTTGAGATTCGTGGCCGGCGGCGGGATCGGAGACGCCGCGAGGGACTGCGGGGACGTCGGGCTGGCCAGTGCCGACGGCGCCGCCATGCCCGCCGTCGGGTCTCCCGGCGCGGCCTCGTCGCCGAGCACCGCGGGGCCGCCGACGATCCGGATGCCCGCCCGGTCGAATGCCTGCTTGATGCGCCAGCGCAGTTCCCGCTCGACGCCGAGCGCCTTGCCCGGCATCGTCTTCGCGGAAACCCGCACCACCATCGAGTCGAGCAGCACCGAGTCCAGGCCGAGCACCTCGACCGGGCCCCACAGCAGCTCGTTCCACGGCTCTTCCTTGGCGAGTACGGCAGCCGTCTCGACGATGACCGCGCGCACCCGGTCCAGATCCTCCGTCGGACGCACCTGTACGTCGATCCCGGCCGTGGCCCAGCCCTGGCTGAGGTTGCCGATCCGCTTGATCTCGCCGTTGCGTACGTACCAGATCTCACCGTTGTCGCCACGCAGCTTCGTCACCCGCAGGCCGACCTCTATGACCTCGCCGGACGCCACTCCCGCGTCGATGCTGTCCCCGACGCCGTACTGGTCCTCAAGGATCATGAAGACGCCGGAGAGGAAGTCGGTGACCAGGTTGCGCGCACCGAAACCGAGCGCCACACCCGCGACACCCGCCGAGGCGAGGAGTGGCGCGAGGTTGATGTTGAGCGCGCCGAGCACCATCAGGGCGGCCGTACCCAGGATCAGGAACGACGCGACCGAGCGCAGTACGGATCCGATCGCCTCCGAACGCTGGCGGCGCCGCTCGGCGTTCACCAGGAGGCCGCCGAGCGCGGTGCCCTCGACCGCCTGGGCGCTGCGGTTCATGCGCGCTATCAGCTTCGTGAGGGAGCGGCGGATGACCGTACGCAGCACAGCGGCGATCACGACGATCAGGAGAATGCGCAGGCCCACGCTCAGCCAGGTGGACCAGTTCTGCTCGACCCAGCTCGCGGCGTTGGTCGCCTTCTGCGTCGCCTCGTCCAAGGTGACGGGCTGCTTCTCGGGCGTCGGATCAGCGGCCGACAGGACGGACCAGGGCACGGCGGGGACCTCCAGGCGGGCGGGACGACAACAGACCAACCACACTAACGGGGCATCCCGCCCGACCCGGCGCTGTGTTCGAGGGAGAGACAAGGCTCACCAGGGCATGAAGGCCGTGTGGTCGAAAACACTCCCAGCCCGTTACCCGGACGTGGTGGCGTTTCGACCAGGCATGAGGGGAGACTGAGAGCAGATCGTCCCGGCGCGAGCCACGCGCCGCCGGCGTTATAGGAGGCATCCGTGCCGCATGTCCTGGTCCTCAACGCGTCGTACGAGCCGCTCGGCGTCGTACCGCTCCGCCGCGCGCTCGTCCTCGTCCTGGAGAACAAGGCTCTCTGCCTCGAGGAATCCGGCGCCTTCATGCACAGCGCGACCCGGGCGGTTCCCGCGCCCAGCGTTGTGCGGCTGAAACGGTTCGTACGGGTCCCCTACCGGGGGCCTGTTCCTCTCACCCGCCGTGCACTCTTCGCCAGGGACGGCGGGCGCTGCATGTACTGCGGTGGCGTCGCAACCAGCGTCGACCATGTCGTACCGCGCAGCCGGGGCGGCCAGCACGCCTGGGAGAACGTGGTGGCGGCGTGCCGGCGCTGCAACCACGTCAAGGCCGACCGGCACCTCATGGAGCTCGGCTGGCGGCTGCGTCATCAGCCCGCGCCGCCGTCAGGTCTTGCCTGGCGGATCATTGGGACCGGGCATCGGGATCCGCGCTGGCTGCCGTACTTGCAGCCGTTCGGCGCGGATGACGCGCTGGCCCGGATCGACGGCATCTCCGCCTGAGGCCCGGCCCTGGTCGTCTCCCGTGGGGCGGGGCGACCCGGCTCGCCTGCGGCGGGCATTCCCCAACCCGCCCCTCCCCGAACCCGGGGCTCCGCCCCAGACCCCGCTCCTCAAACGCCGGAGGGGCTGGAGGGTGCCGGCAGGGCGAGATGCGCGGCCGGGGCCGCCAAAGCGGCCCGCCTTGCGGCGAGGGTCCGGCCCGTTCGGGGGCGACGGTCCGGCCTGGCGGCGACGGTCCGGCCCGTCCTCGGGGCAACGGTCGGGCCCGCCCTGGCGGCAACGGTCCGGCCCGCTTGGCGGCCACGATCGGGCTCGCCCAGGGACACGATCCGGCGTCCTCGCGGCAACCTCAGCCCGCGCTGGGGCAAATCCAGCCGTCCGGCGTTCGAGGACAACGCCCGGAGGGCGTCCGGGGGGCTGGGGCTTGCAGCCCACGCGGCGGAGCCGCACAGGTCACAGCCGGGAAGGGGCGGGGTGGGGAAAGGCCCCGCAGGGACGCAACCAGCCCGCGCTAGTCCGCGCCCTCCGCCACCGCGTACGCCTCCACGCCGAACAGCGAGTAGCCGAACGGCAGCGCCCGCTCATCGCACTGCACCCGCACGAACCGCGCGTTCTCCGCGTCCATCCGCACCGTCTCGCGGCCGCCCTGCCCGTCCCTGACCGTCGCCGCCGTGCGCCAGGTGCGGCCGTCCTCGGACACCTGGACGCGGTACTTCTTCGCGTACGCCTCCTGCCAGTGCAGGACGACCTGCCCGAGCCGCACCGGCCCCGCCAGCTCCGCCTGCCACCACGCCGAGGGGCCCATGGGCGAGGTCCACCGGCTCGCCGGGTCGCCGTCGGCGGCGTTCGGTGCCGGGAAGTCGGCGGTCTCGTCGCCGGACGAGGACACCTTCACGCCCTCACCCCGCACGAGATCGGGTCCGGCCGTACGCGGAAACGCACGCACCGTAAGGACCCTGTTCTCCCCGTCGAAGGACACCGGCACCTTGTACTCGCCCGCCGGCACCGCCTTGTCGACCCGGACATCGAGCGGCACGGCGGTGGACGCGCCACGCGGCACCGTCGTCGCCTGCGGGGCCCGCACCTCGATGCCCTTCGGCGCCTCGGCCGTCAGCCGGCCGCGCACCTCGCCCGGCCGCTGCCCGGTCAGCCGTACCGTGACCCGCTCCGGCCTGGCCCCGCCGATCTCCGCGTCCGTCTCGCTGCGCTCCAGCCGCAGCCCCGCACGCGGCTCGTCCGCGAACCAGGGCACCAGGCGGTGCACCACGGGAGCGCCGCCGTCACCGTCCGCGTCCCACCTCAGCCGTACGGCGTCGACACGCGCACCCTTCGCCTCCGTCTGCGTCCAGCCGCTGCCCGACAGCGTGCCGACACGCCGCCAGCCCTCGCCCACGACATGCGCCTCGACGGCCGCGCCCTCGCCCGTACCCGGCTCGGTCATGGCGGTCAGCGCCTCGACGGGCCGCG
Organism: Streptomyces flavidovirens DSM 40150; assembly: GCF_000429085.1. Taxonomy (GTDB): domain Bacteria; phylum Actinomycetota; class Actinomycetes; order Streptomycetales; family Streptomycetaceae; genus Streptomyces; species Streptomyces flavidovirens. The sequence continues at coordinate 94,850 of NZ_AUBE01000023.1, forward strand.
CCCTGTCGAGCCGCACGGTGTACGCACCCAAGCCCTCCGACACGCGGCCCGCCTCGCGGTCCGCGCCGGTCCAGGCGTCCGCCGCCTCGACGGCCTTCGCCAGGAACGGGTCGAGCACCCCCTTGCCGACGGTGACCCGGCTCGCCTTCAGGGAGCCGCGCAGCGCGTCCAGGTCGAGCGAGGCGCGCCAGGCGGCCGGGCCGTCGCCCCGCGCCTGCGCCTGGAGCAGGTCGACGGACAGCTCGCCGGCCCTCCCGTACCGCGCCAGCTGCTCGGTCCACGGCCGTACCTCGTCGTCAAAGGCTCCGCCCGCCGGCCCCTGGAGCCGCAGCGGGGCCTCGCGCATCACCGTGAAGGCGTCCCGCAGCTTCTTCGCCGCCGCGTCCCGCACGCCCTGGTCGGCAGACGTACGCGCACTCCAGAAGCCGTCGATGAGCGGCCGCAGATACGCCGACTCCTCGCCGCCCAGCACGGACGACGCGGCGTTGCCCGCCAGCGCCCGCATCGCCGCGCGGGCCGCCGCGTCACCACCGGCCAGGTCGTCCATCGCGGCCTGCCAGGACTCCTGCGACTGATAACCGCGCGGGTTCCAGGCGTAGTCGGCGGCCGTGAACAGCGGGATGCGGGAGGCGGACGGCTGCTCCATGGCGTTGGCGAGGAGGGCGGCCGAGCCGGACGCGACGGCGGGCTCCCGGCCCGTGTAGGGGCCGAGGAAGACGCGGTCCTGCGCGTAGTCGTTGACCGGGTAGTTGTCCATGGTGACCAGCGGATGCGCGAACGCGTTGCGCGCACCGGCCAGTTCACGCCCGGTGATCGTCCTGGGTACGACGCCGACGCCCGTCCAGGCGACGTGCACCCCGCCGTCCAGGTGGGCGGCGAGCGCCTGCCGGTAGTCGGTGTCGCCCTCCTGGTAGAACTCCGTCGGCATCACGGACAGCGGCTCGGACCCCGGGTGCCGCTCCGCCAGGTGCCGCGCCACCGCGTTGGCCACACGCGCGTGCGCCTTCGCCGCCGCCTCCGGGCCCGAGCCGAAGGTGTCCGCGTCCGCGCCGCAGTGCCACTCGCTGTAGCTGACGTCCTGGAACTGGAGCTGGAAGGAACGCACGCCGAGCGCCCACATCGCGTCGAACTTGCGGTTCAGCGCCTTGATGTCGTCGTCGGACGACATACACATCGCCTGCCCCGGTGCCACCGCCCAGCCGAGCGTCACATGGCTGCTGCGGGCCCGCTCCGCGAGCGCCCGGAAGTCGGCGCGCTGGTCCGCCGGGTACGGGTCGCGCCAGCGGGCCTGGCGGTACGGGTCGTCGCCGGGGGCGTAGAGGTATCGGTTCTGCTTGGTACGGGCCATGAAATCGACCTGGGCGAGCCGCTGTTCGCGGGTCCACGGCTGCCCGTAGAAGCCCTCGGTCATGCCGCGTACGGCCGTCCCCGGCCAGTCGCGGACGGTGGCCCCCGCGATCTGCTTGCCGCCGCCGCCATCGCCGGAGGCCGTCACCAGTTGACGCAGGGTCTGCGCGGCGTGGAACAGGCCGTCGTCACCGACACCGTCGAGCGCGACCGTGTCCCGCCCGTCGACGCTGCCGACGGCTATCCGGTAACCCCCGGACGGCAGATCGGCGCGTTCGGGCGCGCGCAGGGCGCGCAGCGCGTCGTGCGCGCCGGTGCCTCCCGCCCGTACGACCAGGCCACGCGCGGGCAGCGGCTCATCGGGCCGCACGCGGTAAAGGGTCTGCACGCCCGCGTCGCGCAGTACGTCTCCGAGAGCCTTCAGGGCGTACGGATCAGTGCCCGCCTCCGCGACGAGCACCGCTTCCCCGCCGACCCGCACCGGCTGCCCGGCCGCCCTTATGGTCTGCGGCCGCGGCCATACGGCGGGCAGGGTCGCGGCGTCGCTCTCGCGGTCCGGCTTCGTGGCCCCGGCGGCGCCCGGGTCGGGGTCGGAGGGGGCGGCGAACGCTCCGTGCGAACCGCCGAGCAACCCACCCATCACGGCGACCGCGACCGCGGTCGCGCCCCTCGCGCCTCTCCTGCGCCCCAACTGCACGGCCGTCTCCTCAGTCGCGTCAGTCTTCTCCTGTGGGCCCCGAGCCCACCACCCGTCCGGCCGGGTGTCAATTTGGATACGGGGAACCTGGTGTGACGCGGGACACGTTGATGGAACGTATACGTCTGCGGCCGTGTCCATTGGGTAGGGCTGCTGTGTCCACTTAGCCCACCGTAGGGAGGCCCCTGTGGCCGCTGCACAGCTTCTCCTCTCCGCCCTGTCCAAACCCGTGCCGGCCCCCCGTGCCGACATCACCGCCGCGTTCCCCTTCGACGACGCCGGATTCGCCGAGCCGCTGCTCACCTCCGAGCCGCCCCTGACCAGTGAGCCCCCGATGGCCGACGCCGCCCCGCTCACCAGTGAGCCCCCGATGGCCGACGCCGCCCCCCTGACCAGCGAACCGACCGCCCACGGCACAGCGTCGGGCGTGGAGCCCACGGGGGTCTAGATGGGCCTTGCCCGGCTCGCGGCCCTGCACGGCGTCGCCACGTCCTACCAGCCGTCGGCGCACCGCACGCTCCAGGTCCCCGACGAAACGGTGTTGGCCGTTCTGGCGGCCCTCGGCGTCGACGCGCGCACACCCGAGGCGGTGCGTACGGCCCTCGAAGCCCACGAGGCCGCCGCCGCCCGCCGTCTGCTGCCCGCCACGCTGGTGTCCTGGACGGGCCCGGCCGGCCCCCAGCCGCCCCCCGCCGTCGCCGGCCTGCCTCCGGGCACACGGCTGCGCGTCGAGACGGAGCAGGGGCCGGCGGTGGAGTGGCAAACCCCGGCCGCCGACCCGCCCGGGCCCACACCCGACGCGGCCCGGCCGCCCTCAGCCGCGTCCGCGAGCGCGGCGAGCGAGGGCAGCGTGGGCGGTGACGGCAACGTGTCTGGCCACAGCAGCGTGTTCGGCAACGGCAGCGCGTCCGGTGACGGCAGCGTGGGCAGCGACGCGGGCGTGGGCAGCGAAGGCTGGGACCAGCTCCCTCTCGGAGTGCACCGGCTGGGCGTGCGTACGCCGGAAGGGCAGGAGGACACCGCGACGCTCGTCGTCGCGCCCGCCCGTGTCCCGCAGCCCCCCGGCCGCACCTACGGTTTCATGGTCCAGCTCTACTCCCTCCTCTCCCGGCGCTCCTGGGGCATGGGCGACCTCGGTGACCTCGCCGAGCTGGCCGCCTGGTCCGGGCGCTCCCTCGGCGCCGGCTTCGTGCAGATCAACCCGCTGCACGCGGCCGTCCCCGGTACGCCTACCGACCCCTCCCCCTACCGCCCGTCCTCGCGCCGCTTCCCCGACCCCGTGCACCTGCGGGTCGAGGACGTTCCGGAGTACGCCCATGTCCCGCCGGCGGACCGTGCCCGTATCGACGACCTGCTCGACCGGGCCGCCACCCTGCGCGACGGCGTACTGAACAAGGGCGAGCTGATCGACCGCGACGCCGTGTGGCAGCTGAAGAAGCAGGCCCTGGAGCTCGTACGTCCGGTCCCGCTCGGCCCCGGCCGCCGCGCCGCGTACTGCGACTTCCTCGCCGAGCAGGGCACCGCCCTGGAGGACCACGCCACCTGGTGCGCGCTCGCCGAGGTGTACGGGCCCGACTGGCACACCTGGCCGTCCGCGCTGCGCGACGCCCCGCACTCCGCCGCCGTCGAGCGCGCCCGCAACGAGCTCTGCGACCGTGTCGACCTGCACTGCTGGCTGGCCTGGCTCACCGACTGCCAGCTCGCCGCCGCCCAGAGCGCCGCCCGCGCGGCGGGCATGCCCGTCGGCATCGTCCACGACCTGGCCGTCGGCGTGCACCCCGGCGGCGCCGACGCCTGGGCGCAGCAGGACGCGTACGCCCGCGGCATGTCGGTCGGCGCCCCGCCGGACGCCTTCAACGCCCTGGGCCAGGACTGGGGCCTGCCCCCGTGGCGCCCCGACGTCCTGGCAGCCGCCGGGTACGCCCCCTTCCGAGGCCTGCTGCGCGGGCTCCTGCGCAACGCGGGCGCCCTGCGCATCGACCACGTCATGGGACTGTTCCGGCTCTGGTGGATCCCGGAGGGCCTCGAACCCACGGCGGGGACGTACGTCCGCTACGACGCCGAGGCGATGCTCGCCGTACTCGCCCTGGAGGCCCACCTTGCGGGCGCGAGCGTCATAGGGGAGGACCTGGGAACGGTCGAGCCGGGCGTGCGGGACGCGCTGGCCGAGCGCGGTGTGTCCGGTACGTCGGTGATGTGGTTCGAGCGCGACTGGACCGGTACGGGCCGGCCGCTGCCTCCGGAGAACTGGCGCGAGCACTGCCTGGCCACCGCCACCACCCACGACCTGCCGTCCACCGCTGCCCGCCTGACCGGCGAGCACGTCGCACTGCGCCACCGGCTCGGCCTGCTCACCCGTCCGCTGGAGGAGGAGCGGGCCGAGGCGGCCGTGGAGGTGGCCGACTGGCTGTCGTACCTGGCCAGGCTCGGTCTGCTGCCGGAGGGTGTGGGCGACGAGGAGGGCGAGATCCGCGCGGTGTACCGCTTCCTGCTGCGCACCCCGGCCCGGATGGTCGGCATCTGGCTGCCGGACGCGGTGGGCGACCGCCGACCGCAGAATCTGCCGGGCACCTGGGACCAGTACCCGAACTGGCGACTGCCGGTGGCGGACGCGGAAGGGCGGCCCGTAACCCTGGAGGAACTGGCCGCGTCGCCGCGGCTGCATGATCTGGTCGCCGCTTTCCGGACGCGTACGGCATCGACGGGGGCGGCGGCGGTGCCTGTGCCACCTGCTGGGCCGCCTCCTATGGCACCCCCGGGCGCGCGGCTCCCGTAGGCGTTCGCTACGTTTGCACTGTGGACAAGAAGAATGCCCTGCGCGCCGGTGCCGTCGCGGCCGGTACGACGCTGATGATGCTGCTCATGTCGTCCCCCGCGCTCGCGGCCATCCCCGACGACGGCGACGACCCGGGGCCCGGCCTGAGCGTGGCCGAGACGCTCGGTCTGTATGTCGTGGCTCCGATCGCGCTGTTCCTGGTGATCACGGGCCTCGTCATGGTGCTGGACAAGTCCAAGAAGCAGAGCTGACACCAACCCGTACACGTTTCTGAGGGCGCCTTCCCCGTACGCGAGTGATCGCGTACGGGGAAGGCGCCTTTAACTTTTCGGATCTTTCGCCTCAGCTGAACGAATTCGTCGAAAAGATTCGATGGACCTGATGGGTGCTGTGATGCGACGGTAAAAACCGCAACCAAGTGGGAGGGGATGGCATGGCAGTGCGGGACCGCGTCCGTATCGGCAGCGAGCCGACAGGAGAGAGGACGAGGTCGGGGGAGGCCGGGAAGGCGGAGAAGGCGGCGGTCGTCGGTCTTGTCCTCGCCGCCGTCGCGACGGTCGTCTGGTCCGGCAGCTTCATCACTTCCCGCGCCCTCCACGACTCCGTACCGCCCGTCCAGGCAGCCTTCTGGCGCTGGATCGTGGCCATCGTCGCCGTGGCCCCCTTCGCGGCCCGCGAGGTCTGGCGCCAACGGGCGGTGCTGCGCCGCCACATGGGCTTCGTGGCCCTGGCCTCGCTGCTCGGCGTAACCGTCTACAACACCCTCGTCAACCAGGCCGGGCTCTCCACCTCCGCGGGCAACATGGGCATGATCATGGCCGCCTCGCCGGTCCTGATGGCCCTCTACGAACGCCTGGGAGGCGCCCGCCTCGGCGCCCGCCGCACGGCCGGGATGCTGGTGGCCTGCGCCGGGGTGCTGCTGCTGGTCAGCAAGGGCTCGCCGGCCATGGACTTCGCGGCCGGAGACCTGTGGATGCTGGCGGCGGCGGTCTGCTTCGGCTCGTACAGCGCGCTGCTGCGCCGCAAGCCGGCCGGGATCGGCGGACTGGCTTTCCTCTTCAGTACGTTCGTGCTCGGCGCGCTGATGCTGTTGCCGGCGTACGCCGTCAGCCTGGCGCTCCAGGGCGGCTTCGAGCCGACGGTGGGTACGGTCGGCCCGCTGGTGTACGTGGGTGTCTTCTCCTCCGCGGTCGCCTTCTTCGCCTGGAACAAGGCGATCGCCCTGATCGGCGCGGCGAGGGCGGGCGTCATTTACTACCTCCAGCCGGTGTGTGTGGCCCTGCTCTCCCTCGCCCTGCTGGGTGAGGCGACGGGCCCGACGCAGCTCGTGTGCATGGCGCTGATCCTGGGCGGAGTGATGCTGGGGGCGGGCCGGGGACGGTGACGGGCCGTGGGGTGGCGGCGGGCCGGGATAGATTCCGTACCGTGATCGAGTGGGACATCAAGAAGCTGCGGATCCTGCGCACCCTGCGCGACCGGGGGACCGTGACCGCGACGGCCGAGGCGTTGATGATGACGCCGTCGGCCGTTTCGCAGCAGTTGTCCAACCTCGGCAAGCAGCTCGGAGTACCTCTGCTGGAGGCGCATGGGCGGCGGGTACGTCTGACGGACGCGGCCCATCTGGTGCTGCGGCACGCGGAGGCGGTCTTCGCGCAACTGGAGCAGGCGGACGCCGAGTTGACGGGCTATGTGCGCGGGGAGGCGGGAGAGGTGCGGGTCGGGGCGTTCTCGACGGCTGTGCCCGCGCTGGTGGTGCCGGCGGTGCAGCGGCTGCGTACGACACATCCCGCGCTGGAGGTACGGGTGCGGGAGGCGGAGGCGGCGGAGGCGTACGAACTGCTGGCGGGCGGGGCGGTGGACCTGGCGCTGTCGCTGGCGGCGCACGCACCGACCGCCCGCGACCTCCAACTGGCCCGAGTCCCGCTGCTGGCGGACCCGCTGGACGTGGCGCTCCCAGCGGGGCACCCGCTGGCGGCGGCGCCGGGCCTGCGGCTGGCGGACCTCTCGGGCGAGCCGTGGATCTTCGGCGGGAGCGGGCCGTGGTCGGAGATCACGCGCCACGCGTGCGAGGCGGCGGGCTTCGTACCGGAGCAGGCGCACAGCGCCGCCGGCTGGACGGCGATCCTGGCCATGGTCGAGGCGGGGATGGGCGTGGCGCTGGTCCCGCGCATGGCGGCGGCGGAGCGGCGTACGGGGGTGGTGATGCGAGTGCTGAGCGCGGACCAGCCCCAGCGCCACGTGGTGGCGGCGGTACGCCGGGGTGCGGAGGCGGGCCCGGCGGTGGCCCGCGTCCTGTCGGCGCTGCGCGAGGTGGCGGGGGCACGGCGGGGGTGAGGGGGGCGGGGGGAGCGCGGGTTGCTTTTGGGGGGTGGTGGGCGCCGGGGGGACCACGGGTTGCTTTTGGGGGTCGGTGGGCGCCGGGGGGACCACGGGTTGCTTCTGGGGGGCGGTGAACACCGGGCGGGAACCACGGGTGGCTTCTGGGGGTCGGATTCCGGGCCGTCCCGAGCGCTCCAGGGTCGGTGGGCCGGGGCGGTGCGTCAAGGGCGCTCCTGCGTCGCGTCGCTGCGCGATGGCCCTACGGCCCACCCTTGACCCACCACCCCGGCCCACCGCTAACGCTTTCCACGGGACGGCCCAAGAAAAAACGCCCTGCACGCGAGGTCCGGAGAGTGGTGGGGGTGGGCTCGGTGGCTGTCGGGTGAGTGGGTGGGGCGCAAGAGCTCCAGGGGTGGCCCGGCCCCTGGCTCAGCGACTGCGGCGACGGCCGCTGGTGCGACACCGCCATTCCGACGCAGAGGAGCACCGAGGCCGTGGACGGTCGGCCGACCGGGTCGACCTGCGGGCGTCCGCCCCGGCTGGTGGGCGTCCGCCGCCCCCGCCCGGTGGTCGGTCGGGCTGCGAGCAGCGGCGCCGGTGGAGGTGCGACCGTACTTCCACGCCTGCGGGCGGGCGGGATGAAACGAAACAAGCAGATGACGAAGACCCGTGCATCATTTGCCCTGTTCCGACCCGATCTGGGGGCTGAGTTGCGCGTCATGTGCGGGGTTCGTTGCACCGCAACGGTCCGACGCACCCCGAGGCACGCACCGCACCCTGCGGCGGCCCCGTACGTGTGCGCGGGCCGCCGCCCGTGGCTGGTGGTCAGTACGTCAATGCCACCGTCTCCTTCCACGCGCCGTTGTAGTGCATATCTGGCCGACGACTACGTGCTCGAACATGCAACAAACTCAGCACTTGATGAGTCCGGCACGCCTCCCCAGTCCCACGAGCCCCGGCCGTATCGCTTCTGGTCATCATGGGCGCGTTTCGTCTCACACGGACGGCTCGGAAGCGCTCCGGGTGGTGCGGATCGGGTGCGGCGCTTGCCCAGAGCCCGTGCTCGGCGGTGGCCCCACCACCCACCAAGCCCAGCAACGGGCTTGTGGCTCGGCCGATCACCGGCCGGGGTGGACGCCGTACCGGCCCGAGTCGCCCC